>JAEUJW010000077.1 GCA_016793465.1 Myxococcales bacterium | reverse complement strand
GTCGCAGTCGGCGTGGCACTGGGCCATGACCTCGGCCTGGCAGGCGGCGAAGGCCTCGAGCGAGCAGTCGTGGCCGAGCTCGGCGTAGCACTTGGCCTCGACGGCGATCGGGTCGCAGGAGGCGTGGCACTCGGCGTCCACTTCGACCTCGCAGTCGAGGTTCAGGTCGAGGTCGAGGTCGAGGCACACGTCGAGGTCCAGATCGAGGTCGAGGTCGACCTCCTCGCCGTCGACGCAGCTGTCGCCCTCGAGGTCGACGTCGACGTCGACGTCGATGCCGTCGATGCACACGTCGGCGCCGACGAACATGCCGTCGCAGAACAGCGCGCCGCCGGCCTCGAGCTCGGCCTGGCAGTGCGCGACCAGCTCGGCGGTGCAGGCCGCGAAGGCCTCGACGCCGCAGTCCTCGCCGAGCTCGGCGACGCAGGCGGCCTCGACCGCCAGCGGGTTGCACTCGGCCCAGAAGTCGAGCCCGGCGACGACGCCGCAGCTCGCGCCCGCCTCGATGTCGACGCCGAGGCAGTCGCCGAGGTCGATGTCGATGCCGCCGCCGTTCTCATCGTCATCGCCGCCGCCGAGCTCGATGCCGAGGAACCCGCCGCAGCTCTGACAGCCGGGCTGGGTGTGGGTCGGCGGCGGCGTGGGCGCGGCGATGGTGGCGGGGGCGGTGAAGGCGAAGGACGTGAAGGTGGCGAGGATGATGGCGGACATGGTCGTTCCTGCTTCTCCCCCACGCCCGCAGACACGCGGCGTGGAGAGGGTTGATTGCTGAGCATTGATGAGGGCCGCGAAGGCGGCCGCTCGTTCGAGGTGGGCGCCGCGAGGTCTCTCGTCGGCGCTCGTCGACAACCGTATCGAGGTCGGCCGACCACGCAACGGGCGTCGTGACGAGAACGTCGAAGCGGGCGCGCGTCGCCGCGGCAATTGTCGCTTATAACGCCAGATATAGCCGCGTGGCGGCCGTTTCGCGGGTACATGCAAGGTTTACGAGGGGGGCGCGAACATCTTGATGGTCGGGGCGGTCCGCGGGCGCCTCGGTGGTGATTTGACGGGATGCGCGGGGCCGTCGCGCGTCGGCGGAGAGGCCGTGAATTCGCGGCCGGGACGGCCCGCGGCGGCGCTTCGCCGCGAGCGCGCGGCGCCGCCGCGGCGGCGACTTCAGGCAAACGAACCTGCCGCGGTGTGCTCGGTGTCGCATTCTCGCGGGCTCGCGTCGCGCGACGACCGGCGCGCCGCGCGACGCCGGCAGCGGGCCCGGCGCGGCCTCCTGCGGGGTCTCGAGTGTTGCCGACGGGCGACGTCTGTCGCATCGATGCGACACCTCGGCGGGCCGACGCGGCGACGTGTGACGCTGCGGCCCGCGTCCGGCGCACGCGCGACGAGGCCGGGCGGACGATCAGCGCCGCGGCCGATCGTCAGCGTGCGAGTCGTCGGCACTGGCCACGAACTGCCGGTCGCAGGCCTCGCGGACCATGTCGGCGGACAGCCGGCGGCGGGTCGAGGACGATCCTGCGCCGCCGGGACAGCCCGTCGCCGAAGACCGGCCCGACCGCGTTATCAGCGCAGTATACACGCGACGTCTCCGGTGTTTGAATGCCTCGGCGAGGCCGCCGGGAGAGTCCGAACATGAGATCAGGAAGACTGGGCCTCTTCGCGCTCTCGGTCGCATGCGGCCCGCAAGAGGCGGGTACGGAGCCGACGACGACCGGCCCCGAGACGTCGAGCACGAGCGCGAGCACGGGCCAGGATCCGACCGAGACGGGCTCGACGCTCCCGGGGACGGACGGCCCGTCGACCACGAGCGCCGACACGTCGACGACGGGTGCGGCGTCCGAGGCGACCGCGTCGACCGCGTCGACCGCGTCGACCGCGTCGACCGAGTCCTCGAGCGGCGACACTGGCGAGCCGCGCGGGCACGTCCTCTATCTCAACTTCGACGGCGTCGTGCTCACGGAGGGAGGCGACAACGCGACGACCAACTCCGTGTGGGCCGAGTCGTTCGCCGGCGAGTACGCCGCGCTCGAGCACCCCGCGCTCCGCGAGGCCCTCGTCGCCGAGATGGAGGCGCGGTGGGGCGCGCTGCCCATCACCTTGTCGCTCACGCGCCCGAACCACGACGACTACTCGATGCTCGTGATCACCGGGAACGACTCGTCGGGCGGGATCGGAGGGGCCGCGCGAGCGTCCGACTGCGCGGATCAGCTGCCGAACAGCGTCGGGATCGTGTGGCCGGCGGCGTACCTCGACGGCTCCTCGGTGCCGCCGCCCGACGAGGACATCAGCCTCTCGGACGTGCAGACGATCGCCAACACGGCTTCGGCGATCGGCGGGCTCCTCTACGGCCTCGAGATCGTCGAGGACGGCGCGGGCACGCGCGAGGTCATGTGGGCGAGCCCGTCGATGCCGCCCCTCGATCGCGCCTTCGAGGACGCGTGCCTGCCGATCCTGGCGGAGACTCCGTCCTGCCAGTTGACGCACGCGCAGCACTGCCCGCCGGGCGAGCAGAACTCGTGGGCCGAGCTCTCGGCGGCGCTGCTGCGCTGAGCGGCGCCGCCGCGCGCGACGACCCCGCGCGCGACCGTTCACATCGCCGCCGCCGAGGTCGATGCCGGGGAGAGCCCCGGCCGCTCGTCGCCGCGCGAGGTCCGCGTCACAGGGCCACGAACTCCCAGTCGCAGGTCTCGCGGACCAGGTCGACGAACGCGCGGACCTTGGCGGACAGCAGGCGGGCGGTCGGGACCACCAGGTGGATGGGCGCGGGCGGAGGTTCGAACTCCGCGAGCACGACGATGAGGCGGCCGGCGCGGACGGCGTCGGCGACCTGGTAGGCGAGCACCCGCGTGAGGCCGCCGCCGCGTTCGACGTGGCCGATGGCCGCGTCGGCGCTGTCGGTCGTCAGCGCCGGCGCGAGGGCGACGGTGCGCGGCCGCGGGCCCGCGAACTGCCACTCGGGGGCGCGCTGGACGGCGTTGAAGTGGACGGTGGTGTGCCCGGCGAGCGCCTCGGGGGTGCGCGGCGCGCCGCGGCGGGCGAGGTACTCGGGCGCGCCGACCACCACCCGCCGCGTGGCGCCGACCCGCCGCGCGGACAGGCTCGAGTCGGCGAGGTCGCCGATGCGCACGGCGACGTCGACGCCCTCGTCGATCAAGTTGATGTTGCGGTCGGCCAGCGTCAGCTCGCCGACGACGCCGGGGTGGCGGGCGAGGTAGGTCGACAGGACGGGGGCGACCCACAGGCGGCCGAACAGGTTGGGCGCGGCGACCACGAGCCGGCCGATCGGCGCCTCGCCCTCGGCCATGACGGCGCGCTCGGCCTCCTCGAGGTCGCCGAGGATCCGCCGCGCGCGCTCGAGGTAACGCGCGCCGGCGTCGGTCAGGCGGACCGAGCGCGTGGTCCGCTGCAGCAGCCGCGCGGCGAGCCGCTGCTCGAGCGCGGCGACCAGCCGCGTCACCGCCGACGCCGACAGCCCCAGCCGGCGCGCCGCCGGGGCGAAGCCCCGCAGCTCCACGACGGCGACGAACGCGGCCATGGCGTCGATCCGGTCCACGGCATTATTGCAGCACCCGCAAGGGTGAAGTGTCAACCGTGCGCATTGTTGCCGGACGCGGGGCGATGCATCGTGCTCGCCATGACGACCCGCAGCCAGCTCGACCGCCCTGCCCTGCCCCTTCGCTCGCCACGGCTCGCCGCGGGGGTGGCGTCGTGAGCGGCGGCTGGCCCTGGCACGCCGGCGAGGTCGAGCTGCAGGCGCAGCTCGGCGTGGCCGCGCGCATGGCCGAGATCGGGCCGCGGATGATCCGCGACGCCATGCCCGAGCAGCACCGCCTGTTCTACGCCCAGCTGCCGTTCCTCGTGCTCGCCGCGGTCGACGGCGAGGGCGCGCCGTGGGCCACGCTGCTCGCGGGCCCGCCGGGGTTCGTCCGCGCGGAGGATCCGCGGAGCCTGCGGATCGACGCCCTGCCCCGCCCCGAGGATCCCGCCGCCGCGGGCTTCGGCGCCGGCGCGGCGCTCGGGTGCCTCGGGATCGACCTGGCGACGCGCCGGCGCAACCGCGTCAACGGCCGGGTCGCGGCCCGCGACGCGTCCGGCCTCACGCTCGCGGTCGAGGCGGCGTTCGGCAACTGCCCGCAGTACATCCACCCGCGCGTGGTCGTCGCGGCGCCGCCCGGGCCGGCGACGAGCGAGCGAGGGTCCGGCCTCGACGCGGCGGCGCGCCGGCAGATCGCCGCGGCCGACACGCTGTTCGTCGCCAGCTACGTCGATGAGCACGGCGACCCCGGCCGCCGCAGCGCCGACGCGTCGCACCGCGGCGGCCGCCCCGGCTTCGTGCGCGTCGACGGCGACGTGCTGACGATCCCCGACTACGGCGGCAACCTGCACTTCAACACGCTCGGCAACCTGCGCAAGAACCCGCGCGCCGGCCTCGTGTTCGTCGACTTCGAACGCGGCGACCTGCTGCAGGTCTCGGGGCCGAGCGAGCTCGTGCTCACGGGCCTCGAGATCGGGCGCCACCCCGGCGCCGAGCGGCTGTGGCGCGTCGAGGCGCGGCAGGTGGTGCGCCGACGCGGGGCCCTGACGCTGCGCTGGCGGCCCGCCGCGAGCCGCGGCGAGCCGTGACGCCGGCGCCTACAGCGAGACCTCGCCGTTGTCCTCGCCGTCCCAGTAGTGGATGCGCCGCGCGTGGACCTCGATCATGACGAGGCCGGGGGTGTCGACGCCGTCCGCGAACCAGCGGTCGAGGTCGGGGTTCCAGTGGTCCTCGAAGCGCTGCCTGTCGCGCACCAGCGTGGCCTCGCCCTCGACCGCCACGTGGAAAGCCTTGCTGTCCTGGAACGCGAGCGCGACGCGGGGGTCGCGGGCGATGTCCTGGACCATGCGCGACTGTTCGGTGGTGAAGTAGAACGAGTCGCCGTCGTAGTCGACGTCGCCGTTGTTGCTCATCGGCCGCCCGGCGATGTTGCCGCCGTCGGTGTGCGTGGACAGCACGGCGATGTCGATCTTCCGCATCTTCTTCGAGATCTCGGCGAGGGTCCTGGGCATGGTCCCGGCAAGGTGTCGCGGGAGCGCGGTCCCGACCAGCGGGGCAGAGTCGGCAAAGACGGCGGTCGCCGGCGCAGATCGGCCGCTCACGGGAGCGGCGACCTCAGGCCTGGGTCGGGACGGTGACGCCGAGCCGGGCGAAGCGCGGCACGACGTCGCGGTCGACGGCGGCGAGCACGACCTCGCGGTAGGCGGCGGCGGAGATCAGGCCCCAGGCGCGCTGCTCGGGCGTGACGATGTCGGCGAGGACCTGCGCGAGGGGGGTCGAGCACTCGTGGATCCGCCGCTCGAGCACGTGCGCGGCGACCGGGCCGGCGCGCGCGCGCAGGTCGGGGCCGGCGGGGCCGGCGAGCAGCCAGTCCAGGGCGATCCACGCGAACTCGCGGTGGCGGACCTCGTCGGCCAGGATCGCGTCGAGGGTCGCGCGCGCGGGCTCGACCTCGCAGCCCTCGCGCATGCGCCGGAACAGCGGCACGGCCAGCGTCTCGCCGACACAGAAGCTGCGGATCAGCGTGGTGAGCGCGCCGACCTCGAGCGGGTCCGCCGGGTCGAGCGGGCAGGCCAGGAGCTCGCGCGGGAGCACCGGCGGCGCGTCGCTGCCGGCCGCCCGCGCGACCGCGGCGCAGCGCTCGGCGTGGTCGAGCTCGTCACGCGCGACGTCCATGGCCGCGAGGATCAGCTGCGGCGGCGCGGCGAGCACGCCGAGCCAGTGCGCGAGCTGCAGGGTCAACGCGCTCGAGCCGTACTCCGCCGCGACGCGGCGGGTCCAGACCGCGCCGATGCGGGCGCTCGTCGGCGGCTTGAGGGCGGACACCGCGGACCCCTCACGTGGTGGAGGCCGGCGGCTCGCCGCTCGTGTCGGTGTCGGTGTCCGTGTCCGTGCCGGCGTCGGTCTCCGTGCCGGCGCCGGTCTCCGTGCCGCCGCCGGTCTCCGTGCCGGCGCTCGTGCTCGTCGTGTCGGTCTCCGCTCCCGTGGTCCCGCCGGTGCTGTCCATCGTCGTGGCGAGCGTGCCCTCGGTCGGGATGCCGGTGGTCCCGCCGGTGGTGAGCGGCGGCTCGTAGGTGGTGCCGTAGGTGGTGTCGTAGCCGCTCGTGGGGTCCTCGGTCACCGACTCCTGGTACGACGAGCCGCTGGTCTCGTAGTCGGGGTTGGGGTTGTCGGTGGTGTACGTCATGCAGCCGGTGAGCGCGTGCGTGGTGACGACCAGCGGCACGCCGAGCACGCGCCCGGAGATCAGTGACTCGAGCGCGCGCTTGTCGGACCGGGATCCCATCTTCGTGATGCTATCACGACCCGGCGTGCTTGAATGCGGCGCCGGCGAACCACGCGTCGATGGTCGCCTCCTCGGCGTCGAACACCTCGGGCTTGCCCTCGGCGCTGATCACGAACACGTGGGTGTCCTTGACGACCACCCGCTCGCGCTTGCGGATCGGCCCCATGCTGGCGTGCACGGCCTCGATCTGCAGCTCGTGGGCGGGCAGGCCGGCGTGGCTGACGGCCGTCGACGAGGCGACGCGGTGCGACTGGAACAGCTTGTCGTAGGTCGCGGGGAACACCTTGTCGGCGAGGTCGCCGGCCGGCCGGACCTGCTCGGGCGGGACCACGTAGTCCTTCGCCATCAGGAAGAAGAACCGCGAGCGATCGGTGCGCCGACATTTAATCAGCGTGGCCTCGGCGCCGGGGTCGGTGGCGGTCTGCTCGACGCACTCCCAGCCCTCGCCGGCCGGGCGCGGGGCGGCGACCAGGCCGTCGCTGCTGGTGAACAGGTTCGCCTGGTTCGGGTTCGGCACGGGCTGGGCCTCGGGGGTCGCGGGTGGATTGGGGGTCGTGGGCACCGCCGGTGGGGGCGCGGCGGGCTCGGGGGTGCGGTCGCAGGCGGCGAACAGCGTGAACTGGAGGACGAGGAGGGTGCGGCGCACGGGCCTCGCATCGTATCAGCGCGGCCGCGGGGACGGGCGGGGTAAACTTTTCGTGGCGACGCGGAGCTCGCGGACCGCCTGAAAAACTTTCAGGCCGCGGCGCCCGCCCCGGGATGGTCGTGCGCGCGGGATATGCCAAGGCTATGGCATGCGAGACCCATCGACCCCCGCGGAGGACGCGCTGGTCATCCGCGCCGGCATGCACTGCCCCGCTCGCAGCTCGCTCGTCCTGCTGATCGTCGACATGATCAACGACCTTAACTTCCCCGGCGGCGACGGGCTGCTGCACAACGCCCAGCCGGCGGCCCGGCGGATCGCCGCGCTGGCCGAGCGCGCCCGCGCGGCCCACGTGCCGGTGCTGTACGTCAACGACAACTTCGGCCTGTGGCGCTCCGACTTCCAGGCCACCGTCGAGCACGTGCGCCGCTCGCAACGCGGGCGCCTGCTGCTCGACCCGCTGCACCCGCGGGCCGACGACTACTTCGTGCTGAAGCCCAAGCACTCCGGGTTCTACGCCACCCCGCTCGAGCTGCTGCTGGCCCACCTCGGCGCGCGCCGGCTGGTGATGACCGGCGTCACCACCAACCAGTGCATCCTGTTCACCGCCTACGACGCGCACATGCGCAACTACCGGCTCACGGTGCCGGCCGACTGCGTGGCCTCGTGCACGACGACGGCCCACCAGGAGGCCCTGGCGCTCATGCGCGACAGCCTGAGCGCCGACACGACCGCGTCCGACCGGCTCGACCTCGACGCCCTGGTCGCCGACGCCAGGGCCGCGTGACGCCTCAGCAGGCCGCGCCGAACGCCAGCGCGCCGTTGTTCTGCTCGCGGCACTCGTCGACGGCCTCGTCGGCGTCGACGAGCACGAAGTAGTTGAGGGGCTGCGGCGGCGCGAGCACCTCGAACACGACCTCGGTGGTCGCGCCGGGCACCAGGGGCTCGCTGGTGGGCATGGTCTGGAGCAGCGGGCCGGTCGCGTCGGTGCCGAGGTGGAGCGCGACGGTC
Organism: Myxococcales bacterium; assembly: GCA_016793465.1. Next base: position 175,912 of record JAEUJW010000077.1, on the reverse strand, counting down.
AGCCGCGGCGGGCGGCCGTCAATTCTTCGACAAGGAGGTCGGCGAGCGGAGGGCCGCCGGCCACGAGGTCGCCGTGGGCGATGTCCCAGGGCGAGCCGTCCATGCGCACGACCGTGCCGCCGGCCTCGCGCACGAGCAGCGCGCCGGCGGCGATGTCCCAGGGCGAGAGGCGGGCCTCCCAGTAGCCGTCGAGGCGACCGGCGGCGACATAGGACAGGTCGAGGGCCGCGGACCCGGTGCGGCGCATGCAGCGGATGCGAGGGACCAGGCGGTTGACCTCGGGCAGGTTGTCGCCGCGGCCGGCGTCGCGCAGGTAGGGGAAGCCGGTGGCGACGAGGGCGGCGCCCAGAGTGTCGGTGCCGCTGACCTGCAGGCGCGCGGGGCCGCCGCGGGCGCGCGCGCGCGGGCTGTCGAGGAAGGCCCCGCCGTCGCGCGCGGCGAAGAAGGTCTCGTCGCGGTTGGGGTCGTGGACGACGCCGACGAGCGGGCCGTGCTCGTCGACGAGGGCGATCGACACGCTGAAGTGCGGCAGGCGGTGGGCGTAGTTGGTGGTGCCGTCGAGCGGGTCGACGACCCAGCGCAGCGGGGCCGCCGGCCCGAGCGCGCCCGACTCCTCGGCGAGGATGGCGTGCCCGGGGTAGGCGCCGCGGATCCGCGAGAGCACGACGTCCTCCGCGGCGCGGTCGGCGTCGGTCACGAGGTCGCCGGCGGTCGACTTGCTGCGGACGTGCAGCAGGCCCTCGAAGCGGTCCATCAACACCTCTCCCGCCGCCCGCGCGGTCGCCACCGCGAAGTCGAGGAGCTCCTGCCTGTCTTGTCGCACGGCCCATGGGTAACACGTCTCGCCGCCACGCGAGACGCACGTGGTGCGCGCACGACACCCGCGTGCGTCCGGGGATCGTCAGGAGGTCGGCCACGCGGTCGACGAGCTGCTGGTCGCGGCCGCGGCGGCGGGGTCGTCGAGGCGGAGCGGCTCGTCGCACGCGCGCCAGAGCGTGGCGTGGCCATGACGGCGCGATCTTGCCCGGAGTGTCGGGAAGCGAGCGGCGGCGGGGCAGCGTACGACAGGCACGACGCCGCCGCGGTGGTAGAGTCCGGCGATGATGACGCGCCGCATGCTGGACGCCGCGGTGGCGATCGCGTTGGCCGAGTTCTACTCGCTGATGCACGCGGGCCGCGGCGATCCGCCGCGCGAGGCCGAGGCGTGGCGGCGGCTGGTCGCGCGGGTGGTGTCGCTGCGCCGCGAGGCGGGGCACCTCGAGCCCACGCTGCTGCTGGCGGAGATCCTCATCCTCGAGGGCTGGGGCGCCGCGGACCCGACGTTCGAGGTGCTGGCGCCGAGCGACGCGGAGGCCGAGCGCTGGACGCTCGACGTCCAGGCCGCGATCGCGGCGCTGGTGCCGGGGTCGCGGGCCAGGCCGGGCCGGCGCAAGGTCGCCGGGCGCCGGCGCTGATCACGGGGCGGGGAACACGGTCAGCCAGGCGTCCGCGTCGCCGCCCGGGGACGGCTGGAGCGCGTCGACGGTGATCAGCGGCCCCTTCGCGACGTCCTCCGCGGACTGACCGAACAGCGCGGCGGCGCGGTCGGGGCCGACGGCGACCCCGCGCGACGAGCCGGGGCCGGCGGCGGTGAAGGCGGTCCACGCCAGGCGCTGCTGGAAGTCGGGCGAGACGATCAGCACGTAGGGCTCGTAGGCCGTGTAGGCGCCGAGCGGCGCGCCGTCGATCGACTTGTCGTCGTGGCCCTCGAGCAGGTACGCCGCGTTGCCGACGACCACGATCGTGCCGTCGGCGAGCGCGGTCGCCTGGTCGGGCGGCGCGGCGTTGGCCTCGGCGGCGGCCGGGTCCTCGCCGGGCCCGGCCTTGCGGCTGACGATGAACTGCCCGCCCTCGTGCGCCCCCGTGGCCGGGTCGAAGCGCGCGTAGTAGCCGACCGCGTTGGCGCCCTTCAGCCCGTAGGGCGTGTCGTAGGGGTCGGTCGCGACGTTGGGCGCGTCGGCGGTGAGGTCGCGCGGCTGCTTGCGGTGGACCGTGTTGCCGCCGTCGCTCTTGGCCGCGTAGTAGAGCTTGCCGTCGCGGCCGATCGCCAGGCCGAAGCCGGTCGAGTCGGCGCAGTCCTCGGTGTCGTCGACGTCCTCGCCGTCCCAGTCGTAGTCGACCCACCGGACCGCGCCGTCGTAGCCGTAGCTGCGGATGAACGTGCTCTTGTACTGCTGGCACGCGCCCTGGTCGCTCTGGCGGTAGCCGGTGGCGAACACGCTGTGGCTGACGCCGTCGACCGCGATGTCGTGGATCGCCGTGCCGGCGACGGCGAACTCGCCGAGGGCGGCGCCGTCGGCCGCGAACACCGCGACGGCCGCGTCGTGCAGGGCCGCGACCGTGCCGTCGACGCCGACCGCGACGCGCCGGGCCCCCGGGAGCGCGGCGGTCCACAGCGCGGCCGAGCCGTCGGCGGCCAGCCGCGCCGCGCCGAACTCGCCGACGACGGCGATCGTGCCGTCGGCCGCGACCGCGAGGTCCTGCACGGCGGCGGCGAGCCGCGTCACCGACAGCACCGTGCGCCCGTCCGACGCCATCCGCACCACCGCGCCGTCGCCGTCGCCGATCACCGTCGGCGTCGCCCCGAACGTGTGCCCGGGGAAGCCCCCGCCGACCACCAGCGTGCCGTCGGGCGCGAAGTCGAGGCCGCCCGCCGCGTCGGCCCCGGCGCCGCCGAGGTACGTCGCCGTGCACACGTGGAAGTCGGGCCCCGGCGTGAACGCGCCGCAGTCGATCGGCGCGGGCCCGGAGTCGTCGCTCGTGGTCCCGCCGCTCGTGGTCCCGCCGCTCGTGGTCCCGCCGCTCGCGGCCTCACCCGTCGTCGGCGCCGCCGACGTGTCACCGGGGCCCGCGCTCGTCGTGCTCGACGTGCCCGTCATGCCCGTCTCCGTCGCGTCGCTCGTCGACCCCGCGTCGCCGCAGCCGATCGCCAGCGCGAGCCCCAGCGCACCCGAACTCCGGACGTCTCTATGCATCGTCGGCGCCCCTCCGCGGCGCATCATAGCGGCAGCGACGCCGCCGCGGACCCGCCGACGCGCACGCGGGTCCGCGCGCGATCGTCAGGTGCAGGGGGAGACGGCGAACACGCCGGTGCCCGCGGGGCCGAAGGCGACGCTGCCGACCACGCAGTCGGGGTCGGCGCGGGTGAGGGTCAGGGTGCCGGCGGTGGGGGTGCTGCTGCAGCCGTCGTCGCCGAGGGCGCACTCGATGCGCTCGGGGCCGGCGTCGGCGGTGAACTCGACGGTGCCGACGGCGATCGGCGACGCGATGACGAGGCGGTCGGCGGCCGCCTCGACGCAGTTGCAGGCGTAGAGGTTGCCGCCGTCGCCGCAGGTCAGGTCGGCGGGGCGCACGACCACGCGGTCGTCGGCGTCGGTGACGCTATTAAACACGAGCACGTCGACGGGGTCGCCCTCGGGGCGCTCGCAGGCGACGGGTTCGCCGGTGGTGGGCTCGCTCGACGTCGACGTCGACGTCGGGGTCGCGGTCGTCGACGTCGGGGCCGGGGTGCCGGTGAGGTCGGCGGTCGCCTCGCTCGAGCCGCCGCTCGCGCTGGTGGTGTCGGGGGCGGGGCCGCAGGCGAGGACGACGACGACGACGACGAGGGACGATGCGCGCGCCATGCCGCGACGATAGCGCATGCACGGCGGCGCGGGTGGGGCTCAGCGCGTGTGCGCGTCGAGCTGGCGCAGCAGCTCCCTGGCCTCGTACTCGCTGCCGGAGAAGCGGTCCTGCCACTTGCCGGCCTTGACCTGCTCGGCGAGGGCGCGCGCGCCCGCGGTGTCGCCGGAGGTCAGGAGGTTGTGCGCGCGGCTGATGAGCCAGGTCGGGTTGGTCGGCTCGACGGCGATCGCCTGCTGCCAGCGGCGGTCGGCGTCCGCGAACCGGCCCTCGCGCTCGAGCGCGCCGGCGACGGCGGCGTAGGCGTCGCCCTCGCCGGGGTGGCGCTCGACCACGCTGTCGAGGTGGCGGACCGCCTCGTCGGGCTGGCCGAGGGTGAACAGCAGGGCCGCGCAGCGCTCGTCGATCTCCTTGTTGTCGGGGTCCTCGGCGCGCCAGCGGGCGGCGACGTCGAGGGCCGCGTCGAGCGGGGTGCGGCCGGTCTGCTGCGACCTGGTCTTCGGGTCAGGCTGGTCGATCGACTCGGCGAGGCGCACGCGCAGGTCGAGCAGGCGGCGGTAGGCGTTGCGCAGGCGGTCGAGCGGCAGGTCGCCGGCGCCGGCGAGCGCGCGATCGGCGAGGTCGGCGGCCTCGTCGAGGCGGCCCTGGCGCTCGGCGACGCGGCTGGCGAGCTCGAGGGTCGCGGGGTCGTCGGGGCTGCGCTGCAGCAGGCCGCGGAGCACCACCTGGGCGTCGGAGATCTGGTCGGCGTTCAGCAGCACCTGCACGAGCTGGCCGCCCGACGCGGGGTCGAGCTTGCTGCGGTCGGCGCCGACGAGCGCGCGGTGGATCTCGCCCGGCTCGCCGAGCTGCTGCGCCGCGGTCACCAGCGCCATCAGCTGGCCCACGTCGCCCGACCTCTGGACCGCGGCGCGCCAGCGGTTCCACAGCATGCGCCAGCCGGCCTGGCCGCGGCTCGACTGCACGGCCGAGCGCACGCTCCAGTCGACCACCGGCGTCTGGCCGAGCTCGGCGGCGGCGGTCAGCGACCGCTCGAAGCGGTCGGCGGCCTCGGACTGCTTGCCGCCGCGCCAGTAGGCCTGACCGGCGCCGAACCACGCGACGGTCTGCCACTCGGGGTGGGTCGCGGCCAGCGTCTCCCACGCGCCGGCGCTGGCGAGCGGGCGCCGCCAGTCGTTCATGCGCGCGGCCTGGTAGGTCGCAATGTACGCGAGGTCGGGGTGGTCGTAGGTCGTCAGGAAGCTGCGCAGGCGCTCCTGGGAGGCGGGCGTGCCGGCGCGCGCGCCGTCGGCGAGGATCGTCGCGTGGCTGGCGAGCAGGCCGGGCAGCGTGCCGGCGTGGGCTTTGGCGACCTGGGCCATGGCCGCGGACTGGCCGCGGCTGGTCTTGCGCAGGGCCGCGAGGTAGGCGGCGACGGGGTCGTCCGCGTGGCCGGCGAGCAGGCGGCCGGCGACCTTGTCGTCGGCGCTCTTGATGCCGGCGCCGCCGAGCACGAGCTCGCCGCGGGTCAGCGGGCCGTGGGCCAGCATCTCCTGCAGGACCGCGGGGATCTGCCCGTACTGCTGCAGCGCCGCCAGCACGGCGAGGCGCTGGCGCTGCACGTCGCGCCACGCGGGCGCGCCGGGGGTGGTCTCGGCGAGGGCCGCGGTGAGGTCGGCGTCGCCGCGCAGCGGCAGCTGCAGGGTGGTGGCGACGTCGCCGCCGGCGAGGTCGAGCGCCTGCGTGGTGGCGGCCGCGCGGGTGCGCTTGCCGTCGGCGACGATCGTCACGCCGTCGGCGGCGTGTTCGAACGTCTGCTCGCCGATCAGCTCGTCGCCGCGGCGGTGGCGGACGGCCACGAGGTCGCGCGAGGCGTCGAGCTCGAGGTCGATGGTGTCGGGCTGGCCGTGGAGGGCCAGGCGCAGGGTGCCGTCGCCGACGCGGGTGACCGTGTACCAGCGGGCCAGGTTGTCGGGCGAGGGCAGCAGCCACGGGACCCACTGGGCCAGCAGCGCGGGCTCGGCGAGGCCGACGCGGCGGACCACGCGGAGGTCGAGGTCGGGGTAGGTGACGCTGAGGGTCTCGCCGTCGTAGACCACGAGCTCGCGGAGGTAGCGGCCGATCGTGCGGGCGCGGGTGAAGCGGCCGCCGGCCTCGACGCGCAGCACGCCGTCGTCGGTCGCGTAGCTGGTGGTCTTCACGCGGTCGCGGGCCGCCGCGAGCAGCTCGCGGGCCTCGGGGGAGATCGAGCCGCCGGGGATGTCGGCGGTGGTCGCGAGCAGGCGCTCGCGCTCGCGGTCGAAGCCGTCCTCGAACAGCGCCGGCAGGTGCTCGCCGAGGTCGCCGAGGCGGTGGTCGCCGACGTGGTGCAGCGCGGTCGGATAGGCCAGGCCGCCGCCCGAGAAGTGCGCGCTGCGGCGCGACGCGGCGCGGCCGCGGAAGCCCGCCTCGAGGTCGAGCGTGCGGGTCTCCGCGTCGGGGCGCATCGGGCCGGCGAAGCTGTCGCGCGACCACGCGTCGGCGGAGCGGGCGAGCTCGCTGGTGGTCACGAAGCTGGCCCTGGTCAGCGTCTCCGTGGTCTCGGTGGACTTGAGGTCGCCGAGCGTGAAGTCGCCGCCGCGCACGGACGGCACGCGGGTGCCGCGGCCGCCGAAGCCCGCGCCCGAGCCGCGGCCGTAGCCCGAGCCGGTGCCGCCGCCCCCGCCCGCGCCGATGAGGCCGGTGCTGCCGAGGCCGATCGTGCCCTCGCCGACGCCGCCGCCGCCGCGGCCGAAGCCGGTCAGGCCGAGGCCGGACAGGCCGATGTTGCCCTGGCCGGGGGAGAACCACCCGCCGCCGATCGCGTCGTCGAAGCCGCCGTACTGGTAGTGGTTGTAGTTGCCGAGCAGGCCGATCGGGCGCCGCTGCACGAGCGTGCCGGGCGCGGGCTCGCGGATGCCGAGCTGCTCGCGCACCACCTCGATCTCGGCGGGCGCGTCGTAGCGGGCCCAGTCCTTGTCCGAGGGCCGGCGGACCTTGAACTGGCGGTACATCGCCTCGCTCTCGAGCACGAGCAGCGAGGTGAACGGGGTGACGAGGAAGTGCTGCATGCCGAGCGCGGTGATCTCGGCCTTGTGGGCCTCGGCGCCGGCGCGCACGTCGGCCTCGACCTGCGCGCGGGCCCACAGGCGCGGCAGGTAGGCCGCGTCCCCCGCGGGCTTCGGCAGGTCGAAGCGCTGCGACCACGGCGCGCCGGCCAGCGTGCCCTCGACGACCATGGCCGAAGGGACAGGTCCGGCGGCGCCGGTGCGGCGGGTCAGGGCGACCAGCGCCTCGCCGTCGCTGAGGCTCGTCGCGGACAGGTGGACCCTGGCGGCGTACTCGGCGTCGCCGGCGTCGCGCAGGCTGACGCGGATGTTCTGCAGGCGGGCCGTGTTGAGCGCGGCGGCGAGGTCGAGCGCCTGCCAGCCGAGGTCGCCGCCGGGGGTCAGCTGCACGTGCAGCCCGCCGGTCGCGCCGGCGAGGTCGGCGAGCAGGCCGGCGTCGGTCTCGTCGCCGACGGCAGCGGCCACGAAGGTGGCCTTGCCCTGCAGGCGCTCGCGCAGGGCGGCGCGGCCGGCGTCGGAGCGGTCGGACACCAGGCCGTCGCCGACGTAGAGGATGTGCGGGGCCTCGGGTCCGGCGTCCTCGGCGAACAGGCCGAGGGCGTGGTCGACGGCGCGGGCGAGCTCGGTGGCGCCGACGTGCTCGCGGTTCTCGCGGGCGAGGAAGCCGTCGACGGCGCCGAGGTCGAGCCTGTCGACGCGCTGGAAGCCGCCCTCGAGGCTGCGCAGGGTCGAGTCGAAGGCGAGCAGGGTCAGGCGGTCGGCCTCGTCGAGCTCCTTCAGCGCGGCCTTGAGGAAGCGGGTCTGGGCGGCCAGCTCGGCGGGGCTGCGCGAGGCCGAGGTGTCGTGCAGCACGACCCAGCGGCGCGGCACGTGCTGCGAGCTCTGCGGCAGCGTGGGGCGCACGCGGGCCATCACGTAGTCGCCGCCGGGGTCGGGCTGGACGGCGAGGCCGGCCTCGGGGGGTTTCTGCGAGGGGTAGAGGGTGAGCGCGAGGTCCTCGCCGAGGGCGGCGTTGCGCAGGGTCGCCTCGGCGAGGCGCTCGTCGCCGACGTCGCTGACCGCGAACTCGACGCAGCACGAGTCGAGCTTCAGGGTCTTGTCCTTGACGTGCACGCGGTAGCGCAGGGTCTCGACGGGGACGTCGTACTCGGGGATCGGCACGCGCACGCTGTAGTCGCCGTAGAGGCTGGCGAGCGGCTGGGTGTAGCTGAGCAGGATGCGCTTCTCGGTGCGCGCGGGCAGCGGGAAGACGCGCACGCGGAACTGGTTGCCTTGCATCCACTCGAGCAGCGCGGGGTCGCGGCGGCGGTAGACGATCGACTCGTAGATCTCGCGGCCCTCCTGGCGCTCGGTGATGCCGGCCTCCATGAGCTTGCCGTCGACGTACATGGCCAGGCGGGAGATCGCCGCGTCGGCCGGCAGCGGGAAGCTGTACACGCCCTCGAGCTCGAAGTTGGTGGTGTTGAAGAACGTCTGGTCGATGGTCGTGCGGGCCACGCCGTTCTCGACGTAGACGTCGACGTCCATGCTGCGCACCGGCAGCGGCCACTCGCGGCCCTCCCAGTTGGGGAAGCGGGCCAGCAGGTTGCCGCGGCGCACCGCCTTCAGCTCGTCGGTCGGGTCGACCAGGGCGTCGCGGGCCCACGCGACCTCGTGGCTGAGGCGCTCGGCCTGGTGGCGCTGCGGGGCTGTCCCCGGGGACAGCTTGCCGGCCTCGCCGGCGCGGAGGATCGCCTCGCCGGCGCCATTAAAGAGGCGCACCTCGCCGCGCAGGACCCCGGCGATCAGCTCGGCGCGGTCCTGCTGGCGCAGCAGGAACTTGGTGCCGCGGACCTCGATGTCGCCGGCCGCCGCGGTGATCTTAAACGTGCCCTCGCCGGGCACGACGTCGAGCAGGACCTCGCCCTCGACGAGCTCGAGGCGGCGGGGGCCGTGCTGCTGCACGGCCGCGCCGGCGCGCAGGATCGCGGTCGAGCCGTCGGCGAGCGTGACGGTGAGCGGGCGCTGGCCGTCGTTGCGGTGCAGCGCGTAGCTGTCCGGAGAGACAGCCGACGGGTCGCGCTCGGCGGCGAAGAACCTGTAGCCGGTCCAGGCGAGCGCGCCGGCGGCGGCGACCGAGAGGGTGTAGGCGGCGAGCCTGGCGAAGGTCGGGCGGTTGCGAGGGGACATGGGCGTGGGGCCTCCGGACGCCGGGGTGGGCGTCTTCTTGAGGTCGACGGCGCTGCGCTGCAGGCGGGCGAGCAGGCGGGCGCGGGCCTCGGGATCGAGCTGTGGCGGGGACTCGGCCATGGTCAGCAGGCGATCGAGGTTGGCGTCGGCGGGTTCGTGGTTGTCGGGTTCACGGGACATCGCGGACCTCCCGGAGGTTCCCGATCGGTTCACGGAGAAAGTTGTGCTCCGCGGAGCGCAGGGCCGCGAAGGCGTCGCGGAAGGCCCGACGGGCGCGGGCCAGGAGCGACTTGACGGCGTCCTCGGACAGTCCGAGGCGTCCGCCGAGCTCGTGCAAGCTGTCCCCGTGGACATACTTGCGGGTCAGGACCTCGCGGTGGTTATGGGCCAGGCCGGCCATGGCCATGTGCACGATCTCTCGCGTCTCGGCGCGGGCCAGCAGGTCCTCCGAGAGCGGGGCGTCGTCCATCGACTGGAAGATCTGCGACAGCGTGGCCTCGCGGCGGGTCCACGCGGCGGCGAGCTCGTGGCCGCGGCGGTGGTCGCGGAGGCGGCTGCGGGCGACGTTGCGGGCGCGCACGAGGACCCACGCGTGCACGCTGCCGCGGCCCTCGTCATAAAGGTCGGCGTGGCGGAGGGCGTCGAGCAGGGTGTCGTGCACGACGTCCTGCGCGAGGCCGGCGTCGCGGTCCATGCGGTAGAAGGCGTAGACGTAGAGCGCGTCGACGGTGGCCGCGTAGAGCCGCGCGAGCGCGTCCGCGTCGCCGTTGGCGGCGGCGCGGAGCGTGGCGGGGTCGGCGGCCGGGGTCGCGGTCAAGGGGCCTCGCCGGGCATTGTCCGCGAGCCGGGTCCGGGGTGTCGCGAGCCGGCGAAGTTTTTTTCGCGGCCGCGTCGGCGCGGGGCCGCGCGGGGTCGGCGGGCCCCTGCCCGTCTACAGGCCGACGTCGTCGCCGCGCCAGGTGCCCGTCGCCGCGTCGACGATCCAGCCCTCGCCTGCGCGTAGCCGAGGCTAAAGGTGCGAGTCGGTCCGGGTGTCGACGCACAGGTCGGGTCGGTGGTCGTCGTCTCGCCGCTCGTCGAGCCCGTGGTCGAGCCGACGCCGGCCGACGATTCGCCGTCGCCGCGGTCGATCGCGCCGAGGACCAGCGTCGTGATGAGGGCCAGTCGCGACACGACATTCGAATGCACACGGATCGTCACAGCGGCACGACGACAGCTCGTCGGCGAGGGGCCGGCGCGGGCCGCCCGCGCGCGACCTCAGCGACCGCAGGCGCCGCGGACCCGCGCGGCGAACATCGACCGCGGGTGCCCGGCCAGGAACGCCTCGGCCTCGGCCTCGCCCGCGGGCGGCGGGCCCGCGGTGCACAGGGCGATCGCCCGCAGCGCGAGGCGCTCCTCGTGCAGGCGGCCGTCCGGGAACTGCCGGGCGTAGACCGCGAGCAGGCGCAGGACCTCCTGCGCATCGCCGGCCGCGAGCGCGGCCTGGGCGGCGCGCATGTGCAGCATCTCCTCGGCGAGCGAGGGCTCGCGCGGGGCCGGCGGCGGCGGCGACTCGCGGGGCGGCTGCGGGGTCGGCCCGGGCGTCGACATCACCGGCACCGCGGGCGCGGGCGGGTCGACGCGCCCGGGTCGCGCGGGCCGCTCGTCGCCGGGCGCGTGCTCGTAGTTGGCGGCGGCGTCGTCGCGGGCCGCCGTGCGGGGGACCAGCGACGAGCGCACGGCGAGCCCGGCGAGCGCCGCCGCCAGCAGCACGCCCGCGACCAGCCACCAGCGGCGACGGGCGTCGACCAGCGGCGAGGCCGCGGCGTCGGCGTCGACGTCGGCCGCGGCGTCGGCCTCGCGCAGGGCCGCGGCGATGCGTTCGACGGCGGCCGGCGAGGGCCCCCGGTGCGCGCGATAGGCGGCGAGCAATTGCTGGCCCGGCCCCGTCCTCGGTTCGTCGTCAGCCATGCTTCGCCCTCCCATCGCGCGCGTGGTGCTCGGCCAGGAACGCGGCGAAGCGCTGCCTGGCGGCCCGCAGCCGCGTGAACACGGTGTTGATGTTGAGCCCGATCGCCTCGGCGATCTCGGCCCCGCGCAGGCCCTCGATCTCGAACAGCTCGAAGACCGTGCGCTGCTCCTCCGACAGGCCGGTCAAGAAGCGCTCGACGACCTCGGCGGCCCGCGCCCGCGCGAGCTGCTCGGCGGGGTCGACCGCGTGCTCGGGCCCGTCGGCGTGGGCCTCGCGTCGCTCGCGGCGCAGCGCGGTGCGTCGGCGGTTGCTCGCGACCCCGCGGGCCACCGCGTACAGCCACGAGGTGATCGCGGCCCGCCCGTCGAACTCGGGCAGGCGGCGGTGCACGACCAGGAAGGCCTCGTGCACCGCGTCCTCGAGGTCGGCCTCGGCGACGCCGAGGCGCCGCATGGTCCGCCACACGAAGCCGACGTGCGCGCGGTAGACCGCGTCGAACTCGAGGGCTGGCGGTGGGTCGGCGCGCATGGGCTTCAGGGAGGGTCGATGTCCGCCGGGGCCGGGGTTCGTTGGCCGGTCGGGGGCCGTCCGCGCGTGAACCCGCTCACGGCAGGCGCAGCTCGAGGCCGCCGGTGAACTGCCCGCCGACGCGGTCCTCGCAGCAGACCACGCCCTCGCCGGAGATCTCGAAGCGCGGTCGCGCCAGCACCGCGACCAGCTCGGCCGCGAACAGCAGCCCGACCGCCCCGCGGCCGAGCGGCACCCGCAGGCCCGGGCCCGCCGCGGCCGCGAGCCACGGCGACACCTGCGAGCGCGCCACCGCCAGCGCGCCGACGCCCTTGCCCGCCATGACGCCGGCCGCGAGCGTGGCGCACAGCGGGACCTCGACGCGCCCCGCCGGGACGACCCCGCAGCCGCGCAGGCCCGCCGACCACAGCGAGAAGCGGCCGCCGTAGGCCGGGTCCGTCGACACGTCGCGCGAGCGCGGCAGCCACAGGTCCTGGACCAGCGCGGCCGACCAGCGCTCGCCGCGGACGCCGAGCGCGAGGCGCAGCAGGCCCGCGGGCCCCGGCAGCGCCCCGAGCCCGAGCCCGCCCGCGAGCCCGATCAGCGCCGACAGCCGGCGGCGCGGAGTCGGCGGCGCGGACGGGGACGGCGTGGGCTCGACGAGCGGCGGGGACGCGGGCGGAGCGGGCGGCGGTGTCACGATCGCCGCGGGCGGGTCGGGTGGTGGTGTCACGATCGGCGCGGGCTGCGGGTCGGGTCCGGCCGCGGGCGGCGGGGCGGGCGGGACGACCGGCGGATCGACGGCGATGGTGACGATGAGCACCGCGGCCTCGGCGAGCTCCTCGCAGGTGGCGGCGCTCAGCTCGCGACGGCCGCCGTCGGCGACGCCGGAGATCTCGCCGACGAGGTGCCAGCGGCCGTCCCGCGGCTCGACGTGGAACACCACGCGGGCCGGCGCGTCCGCCGAGTCGCCGACCCGGGCCGCGATCTGCCCGGCGACGTCGGCCTGCGACGGGCAGCCCGCGGGCGCGTCCCACCGCAGGTCCACGGCGGGGCCGGCCAGCGACGCCGCGATCACGAGCGCAGGGAGCATGGTCGGTCCGCGTATATCACGGCCCGCGCGCGCGACGTGGGGGTCACGGCGAGGCGATGAACACGCACGCGCGGCTGCTCCGAGTCGGCTGTGCGCTGGACCTGCGGCGGCCCGTCGAGCGCGCGAGGCGTGCGTCGACGGCGGCCATGGCGAGCGCCGGGTCGACGACGAGCTCGAGTCGAGGAGCCTGCTTCGACCTCAGCGCCCCGCGTCGACCGCGATCCGCGACTCGAGGTCGACGAGGCTGGTGAGGCCGTCCACGCCGCCGCCGTCGAAGCCGCCGCCGGACGCGAGGCCGGCGGCGGACTTCGGGTCGGCGAGCGGCGGCAGGTCGGTCATCGGCGCCGGCGGCGGAGGCCGACGAGCGCGAGCAGGGCCCACAGGCCGCCGCCCGGGCCGCTGGTGGCGCAGCCGCAGCCGTCGTCGACGCTCGCGCCGCTGCTGTCGGTGCCGCTCGATCCGGAGGCTTCGCCGCTCGACTCCGCGCCGCCGGAGCCGTCGCTGGTCGGCAGGTCGCCGGTGGTGCCCGAGTTGCCGCCGGTGTTGCCGCCGGTGTTGCCGCCCGAGCCCTCGCCGGAGTCGCCGCTCGACTCGCCGGGGGCGCCGGTGGTCGGGACGTCGCCGGTGGTCGGGTCGGGCGCGCCGGTGGTGTCGTCGCCGGAGGTGCTGGTCTCGGGGAGGATGGGGATCACGCAGTCAACGCAGTCGTCGTCGATGGCGTCGTCGCACTCCTCGCCGCTCTGCTGGATGCCGTCGCCGCAGGCCGGCAGCATGCACGCGTTGGTGCACTCGTCGTCGTCGACGGCGTTGCCGTCGTCGCAGCCCTCGCCGGGCTGCACGACGCCGTCGCCGCAGGAGGCCAGCACGCACGCGTTGCTGCACGCGTCCTCGTCGACGTCGTTGCCGTCGTCACAGCCCTCGCCGACCTGCACGACGCCGTCGCCGCAGGCCGCCGCCGCGCAGGCGTTGCTGCACGCGTCGTCGTCGACGTCGTTGCCGTCGTCGCAGCCCTCGCCCATCTGCACGACCCCGTCGCCGCAGGCCGCCGCCACGCAGGCGTTGCTGCACGCGTCGTCGTCGACGTCGTTGCCGTCGTCGCAGCCCTCGCCCATCTGCACGAAGCCGTCGCCGCAGGCGGCCGGCTCGCAGGCGGCCGTGCACGCGTCCTCGTCGACGTCGTTGCCGTCGTCGCAGGCCTCGACGCCGGCCTGGACGATGCCGTCGCCGCAGGCGGCCGGCTCGCAGGCGTTGGTGCACGCGTCCTCGTCGACCATGTTGGCGTCGTCGCAGCCCTCGACGCCGGCCTGCACGAACCCGTCGCCGCAGGCGGCCAGCTTGCACGCGTTGGTGCACGCGTCGGTGTTGGACATGTTGCCGTCGTCGCAGGCCTCGCCCATGGCCAGGTTGCCGTCGCCGCACACCGAGCTGATGAAGTTGCCGATGCCGTCGACCGCGAACGGCAGGTTGTAGGTCGCCGTGACCGCGCCGCCCATGGTGAACTCGACGACCGTCGACGAGTTGGTGCCGGTGCCGCCCTCGCCGGTGGTGGCGATGCCGAAGAAGTGCGCCGTCGCGGGGTCGTACACGAAGTCGACGATGTTGTTGAAGTTGCCGAGCCCGGTGGGGTTGGTGTAGCTCTGCTGCAGCACGAACGCGGCGTTGTAGCGGGCGAACACCGAGGCCTGGCCGTTCCACAGGCTGACGTAGAGGTCGGTGCCGTCGGTGGCCGTGCCCTGGGCGATGGTCTGGCTGGTCTGGATGCTGGTGTTCTGCACGCCGGCGTTGCTGTAGCGCCACAGCTTGCCGTCGTTGCGCGAGGTGACGATGACCTCGCCGTTGTACACGGTGATGTGCTTGGGGTACGCGTAGTGGGTGCGCCCGCCCTGCCCGAGGATGTACTGCGACTGGAAGCCGTTGTTGCTGCCGACCACGAAGCGCGCGAAGTAGTCGTTGAAGTGCTCGGCGAACCACCCGTGCGTGCTGCCCTCGCCGGCGTTGTAGTCGGCGTCGTTGCACTGGTTGGTGTGCAGCAGCACCGACGCGTTGGGGTTGGCGCTGTTCCAGGTGTGGATCTGGCTCTGGTTCCAGCGCGACAGCAGGACCGTGACGGCGCCGGCGCGGGCCGGGACGAGCGCGAGCAGCAGCGGCGCGAGACAGGCGATGGTTGCGAGCGGGCGACGATATCGCATCGCGGCAGAGTATCGCCGCGAGCCGCCGGCCCCCGGGCTCACCGACGTGACGCCACGCGGACCTGACCGGCCGCGATATAGCGCTGGATGGTGCGCGGCGAGATGCGAAGGCGCGCCGCGGCCCGGGCGGTGTCACCTCCGACGAGCTCGAGGGTCGCCTCGACGATGCGGTGGATCATGGCGTCGAGGTCGCCGTCCAGCGCGAGCTCGACGAGCGGCGCCGCGTCCGTCCGCGCCGTCGCGTGCGAGCGCAGCGCCTCGGGCAGGTCCTGCACGCGGACGTCCCGCCCGCTGCGCAGCAGGCACAGCATCTCGACCACGTTGCGCAGCTCGCGGACGTTGCCGGGCCAGTCGTACTCGAGCAGGCGCGCGCGGGCCGGCCGGGTCAGCCGCGGCGGGGCCGTGCCGTGGCGGGTCGACATGCCGGACAGGAACTCGCGCAGCAGCGGGGCGATGTCGCTGCGGCGCTCGCGGAGCGGCGGGACGTGCAGGGTGATGCCCTGGATCCGATAGTAGAGGTCGGCCCGGAAGCGCCCGGCCTGCACGTCCTCGGCGAGCGGGCGCAGCGTGGCGCACATGAGCCGCACGTCGGCCTCGATCTTGGTGGCCCCGCCGACCCGCATGAAGCGGTGGTTGTCGAGGAAGCGCAGCAGCTTGGCCTGCATGGCGGTGGGCAGCTCGCCGATCTCGTCGAGGAACAGGGTGCCGTGGTTGGCCGCCTCGATCTTGCCGCGCACGCGCTCGCTGGCCCCGGTGAAGGCGCCGCGCTCGTGGCCGAACAACTCGCTCTCGAACAGCGACTCGGGGATCGCCGCGCAGTTGATGGGGATGAACGGGCCGTCGCGGCGGTCCGACTGCTCGTGGGCCCGCCGCGCCAGCACCTCCTTGCCCGAGCCGCTCTCGCCGACGAACGTCAGGGTCACGTGCTTGCCGGCGACCGACCGGACCACCCGCTCGAGGTCCCGCATGGCCCGCGAGTGCTGGATCGGGGCGACGATGTCCTCGACATTTTGTCGTTTCCTGGCCGGCACCCCGCGAAAGTACACCGTTTGCCGGCGGAACACGGCCCCGCCCGGGCCGCCCGCCGGCGAACCGCGACAAACGCTGCCTTGCGAGCCCCGGAGCAAATTGGCACACCGACTGCATTAAGCGCCTGCGATGGCTCTCGGCAGGAACACGAAGCTCGGGGCGGTGCTGCTGGTCGGCGCGGTGTCCCAGTGGACGCACGTCGGGGCGCTGCTCCGGCGCTTCGGCTATCAGGTGGTCGAGCTGGCCGCGGTCCCGCCGTCGCTGTCGGTCGAGGACCGCGAGCGCCACGAGATCCAGCTGGTGATCCTCGACGAGGCGACGTGCCTCGGCGGCGAGGTCGACGTGGTCACGCTGCTGCTCGGCATGCTGTCGCTGGCGACGATCCTCATCGTGCGCCGCGCGACCGCCGAGGACGACGCGCGCCGGGCCCCGCCCGAGCGCTGCCGCTACCTCGCGCCGTCGTTCTCGCCGCTGGACCTCACGCAGGCGATCGTCGGCTCGCTGCAGCAGCGCGTCCACCACGCCAACTGAGCCGACGCGGCGCTCACTCCTCGGTGAGGTCGCCCTCGCTCGGGAGCCTGGTCATGCCGCTCAGCGTCTCGTCGAGCCGCTGGGCGCCCTCCATCAGCAGGTGGGTGGTCGTCATGTGGATCTGGTCGGGCACCTCGACCGGCACGGCGCTGAAGCTGAAGTTGCCCTCCGGCCAGTAGAGCGCGTGGTAGACGGCGAGCGGACCGACCAGGCCGCGGTCGGCGTCCGACGAGGCGGCGACGACCCGGCCCTCGCGGATGAAGATCCGGCAGCGCTCGCTCGGCGCGCTGCGCGACAGCGCGAGCAGTCCGGTCTTGCGCTCCATCTCGAGCAGCACCAGCAGCGACGACAGGCCGACGTCCTTCAGCGTGCCCTGCAGGCCGCGGCCGCGGCGGTCGTCGAGCGC
The DNA here is from genome assembly GCA_016793465.1 of Myxococcales bacterium. Next base: position 159,312 of record JAEUJW010000077.1, on the reverse strand, counting down.
GCCGCGGGCGACGTCCTCGGCCCGGCCGCGGCTCTTCAGGGCCGCCTGCACGCGCTCCTGCAGCTCGGGGCCTTTAAATGGCTTCGAAAGGAAGTCGTCGGCGCCGAGGCGAAACCCGCGGAGCACGTCGGCGGTCGACGACAGCGAGGTCAGGAAGATGAAGGGTATGAACGCGAGCTCGGCGTGCGAGCGCAGCTTGCGGACCAGCGACCAGCCGTCCATGCCCGGCATCATGACGTCGGAGATGATGAGGTCGGGTCGGCTCGTGAGGGCCTTGGCGAGGGCGATCGTCCCGTCGGTCGCGCTGTCGATCTGGAGCGGCAGGTCGCGGAGGAAGTTCGCGATCAGGTGCTGCATCCACGGGTCGTCGTCGACCACGAGCAATCGGTAGATCATGGGCCACCCAGTTTGCCGGGGTCAGCGGTGAACGACCACCCTGTCCGCAAGAAAGCTGTGGTGCGGAGCCGCGAGCACCAGGTCGTAGACGGGCAGCACGCCGACGTACCCCTCGCGATCGGTGACCACGGTGACGCCCGGTCGCTCGTCGACGACTGTCGCCAGCAGCTGCAGCTCGCCGGTCACCCAGCGGCCCGCGGCCTCGTAGCGCCGCGTCTCCGGCGACCAGACCGGATGGTCGCTGGTCAGGCGCAGCGTGCCGCCGTCGGCCAGTTGCAGGCACACGCATTCGCGCTGCGAGCGGCGAATCTCGACCACCCGCGCGGCGCTCACGCCGCCGTCGACCGGGTCGTAGGCCAGCACCTCGTCGAGCACGTCCAGCACCTCGACCGGGATCTGCCCCCACGGCGTCGCCACCCGCGTGCCCGCGGCGACGCAGGTGCCGTCGGCGAAGTCAGGCCCGTTCGCCCGTGAAGCAGGCCCCACGGGCCGAGTGCTGCGATCCATCGGCGCAGCATGCCGCGCGCCGGGCCACATTCAAGGCGAGCTTTCGCGCGGGCCCCGGCGCGCGAGAGCGCCTGCGCGGCGAGACCCGCGGACGCACGGTGTACGACGCGTCGGGGCTTTCGGCACCCGTCCCAGCGCATCCCGCCGAGCGGCTCAGTCCTCGACCGTCGGAACCGCGCCGCCGAGCGCCGACACGAAGAACGCGACGCTGCGCTCGAGCTCGTCCGGCGTGAACGCGACATAGTGCCCGTCCTCGCCCGCGGCGGCGCGACGCATCAGCGCCACCGCGGTCTCGCCGCCGATGTTGGCCTGCGCCGGCAGCTCGGTCTCGGTCTGAAAGCCGCTCGAGAGGTAACCACAGGCCGTCTTCTCGTCGCCGCTGTACGCGTCGCACGGCGGGGGGAACAGCGGGCGCGCGGCCTCCAGACCGGCGCCGATCGCCAGGCTGCCCGCGGTGCGCAGCGGGGTGTAGCTGTCGACGTGGCCGATGTACATGAGCACGTGCTTGGCCGGCACCTCGGGCAGCGGCTCGCGGCGCAGCAGCACGCTGTAGGCGTCGGCGTCGGCGCGGTTGACGAAGGTGTTGAACAGCATGAGCACCGGGTGCGAGCCGTCGATCGGCCGGTCCGGGCGCTCCTGGAAGGCCGACTGCAGCAGCAGGTGCGGCGGGAACGGCACGCCGCCGACGTCGACGGTCGGCTGCGACTTGGCGAGCAGCGACTGGATGAGGTTGCCGCCGGCGCCGCTCAGCACGGCGGCGCGGACCAGCGGCTCGAACCCGAGGAACAGCGCGCCGGCCTGGCCGCCCTGGCTGTGGCCCATGAAGAACAGGTTGTCGCGGTCGAGCGCGGCCGGCGGCTCGTCGGGCCAGGTCGCGGCCGCGAAGTCGCTGGCCAGGCGCACCGCGGCCAGCTGGTCGATCGCGCCCTGGATCGGGGTGTCGCGCGCCGAGTCGGGGTTGCGCAGGTTGAACACCAGCTGGTCGAGCGGCAGGCCGCCGACCAGGCCGTCGCCGTCGTCGTCGCCGCGGCGCTCGCCGTGCAGCACGCCCTCGAGCGTCAGGGTCGCCAGCCCGGCCTTGCCGGCCTCGCGCGCGAAGCCCTGGTCGATCGCGCTGCGGAACCCGCCGCCGGTGCCGTGGCCGTAGACCACGGTCGGCCAGCCGGCGTCCGGGGCCTCGCCGCTCGGCACGGTGAGCGCGAAGCACACGTCGGCGACGGCGTGCAGGCGCGGGCCCTGGCTGTCCCGCTGGATCTTCCCGCCGACCTGCAGGTACGGCGGGCGGCCCTCCTGGAAGATCGGCAGGGTCACGCGCCCGTGGATCTCGGTGAACGCCGGGTCGGGCGCGCCGCAGCGACGCGCGGCCCGCTCGTCCTCGCTGAGCCCGACCGCCTCGGCGCACGGCGAGGCGCCGGCCGCCTCGCACACGTGGAAGTCGTGGGCGTGCAGCGGACCGTCGTGCACCGCCGCCCGCGCGCCCGCGAGGAGCTCGCGGTGGGCCGCGGTCGTGAACACCGTGGCCGCGACGATGTCCCCGCCGCCGACCGGCGCCATGCCGCTCTTCAGATACTCGCGCAGCGGCGCGAACGTGTCCCATGCCGCGCGCGCGTCGCCCGCGGGCGCCGCCCCGGCGAGCATGCGATCGAGGTCGGCGTCGCGGCGAAACTCCCCGCCGCCGAGCGGCTTGCTCGCGCTCGTCAGATAGACCGCGTACGTCACCCCGGGGTCGAGCAGCACGCCGTCGATCGGCGTGACGGTCAGCCAGTTGGCGCACAGGTAGTTGTTGCGGCTGGCCGCCCCGTTCTCGGCGTCGTACGCCAGGCCCGACACCTCCTGGCCGTAGCGCGGGTGGCCCGGCGTCACGTTGACGTAGTGCAGCCCCGACACCCGCGAGATGCCGACGCTGCTGCGGAACAGCACCGGGCCGTTGATCGCGAAGCCCGCGGTGTCCTGCTCGACGTGCGCCAGCCAGCGCTCGACCACGTCGCCGAGCTCGGGCGCCGCGGCGAACTCGATCGGCGGGCGCGGGAACCCGGTCAGGTCGACGCCCCCGCCCCGCAGGCGCGCGTCGGCCGGGAACGGCATGCGGAAGAAGTCGCGGTCGTCGGTCTTGCCAGCCTGCAGGTCGAAGTAGAAGCGCGGGGTCTCGTCGGCGTCCGGCGCACAGAGCACGCCCGGCCAGCCGACGTAGCCGTCGGTGTCGGTGTCGGTCTCGGTGGCCTCGCCCGCGCTGCCCTCGCCGTCGGCCGAGGCGCCGGAGCAGGTGTCCTGGCAGCTGTCGCCGTAGTTGATCGAGCAGGCGGCGTGACCGACGACGAGACCGAGGAGAACGACGGGCGGCAGACGCATGCGCGAAACATACCAGCGCACGCGCGCGCGCGGGCAATTGTGCCCCCCCGATGCAGCCGGCGGGCGATGTGGACGCGCCTGCCACCCGCCGGTGCGGCCCCCGCCGCGGCGCCCGCGGCAGGTCACGGGCCGGCCCGCGACAGAAACGGCGGTTCGCGGGTTTAGGCTGAGTCTCCGCCGGAGGGCGCCGCATGCACGCAGGAACCGTACGAGCAACCCAGGGCTGGGCCCGCATGTCCACCCAGATGGCCACGACCGCCGCCGAGGACCGGACTCTGGCCCAGAGCTCGCCCAGCCTGTCGCGGGGGTCGATGACGCCGACCCTGGCCCCGGCCGACCGCCCGCGGTCGGTGTCGGTGCTGCCGCGCATCGCCAGCGAGGCCGACGGGCAGATCGCCCTGCACCACGAGCCGGCCCAGCGCTACCGCAGCGTCGGCGTGCTCGGCACCGGCGGCATGGGGGTGGTCGAGCGCGCCGAGGACATCGACATCGGCCGCCCCGTCGCCATCAAGCGCCTGCTGCCCGAGGCCAACCACCCGCTGGGCGTCGCCCGGTTCGTCGGCGAGATCCGCATCGTCGGCAGCCTCGACCACCCCAACGTCGTGCCGATCCACGACGTCGGCGTCGACGAGCAGGGCGGCTACTTCTTCGTCATGAAGTACGTCGAGGGCCAGACCCTCGCCGACATCATCGACCGCCTGGCCGCCGGCGACCCCGAGGCCCACGCGTTCTGGACGTTCGAGCGCCGCGCCGAGCTGATGATCGCCGTGCTGCAGGCCCTCGAGTACGCCCACGAGCGCGGCGTCATCCACCGCGACGTCAAGCCCGAGAACATCATGGTCGGCCGCCACGGCGAGATCCGCCTGATGGACTGGGGCATCGCCAAGCGCGTCGGCGTGGCCGAGCCCGGCGAGGAGGCCGGCGCGCTGATCGGCACGCCCGCGTACATGTCGCCCGAGCAGGCCGCCTGCGACGAGCTCGACATCCGCTCCGACCTCTACTCGGTCTCGGTCACGTTCCACGAGTTCCTCGCGCTCCGCCACGTGCTCGCCCACCGCAGCGACACCGTCGTCGGCCTGCTCGCCGCCGTGCAGGAGGAGAGCCCCGACGTGCTCGCGCTCGACACCTACGACCAGACCCACCAGTCGATCCCGCCGGCCGAGCTGCGCTACTTCTGCAAGCACGGCCTCGCCAAGGACCGCGCGCAGCGCTTCCAGTCGGCCGGCGAGATGATCGCCACGCTGCGCCGGTTCGCCGACGGCAAGACCGAGGTGAAGTGCATGTACACCGCGACCAAGCGGGCCTTCCGCGAGGGCGGCCGCCTCGTCGACCGCCACCCCCACGTCGGAGTCGCGCTCGCCGGCCTCAACATCAGCCTGGTCCTCACCGGTCTGGCGTCCCTGGTCTACCTCGCGGTCGGCTGATCGAGGTCCGATCCAAAACGCCGTGCACGCGGTCTTTGCGGGCCCCGGGCGGCTGGATCGCCGGATCGGAACCTGTTAGGGTCGATCCGTGATGGTACGCGCGCTCCCCCGCATCGGCCTCGCGTGTGCGCTCGCCGCCCCGGTCGGCTGCGGCGACCTCGGCGACGAGACCCGCGCGCCCGAGTCGGCGCGCGAGCAGCCGTCGCGCGCCCAGATCTACAACCGCGACCGCACCTTCGTCGCCGGCATGGCCACCAGCCTGGCCCTCGGCATCGTCGGCCTCGGCACCCTGCTCGCCACCGGCATCTTCGCCGCGCCCGGCGGCTCCGAGCCGCAGACCGTGCCCCGCACGATCACCATCGCCGGCGGCGTCATGAGCACCGGCTTCGTGTTCGCCGTGCCGTTCGCCCTCGCCGCCGAGCGCCACCGGGCCCGCTACCCCGCCTACTTCCCCGGCGGCCGCGGCCGCTCGCGCGACCTCTCGCCGAAGCCGTTCAACTCGACGAGCCCGGGCCCGACCCCGCAGCCCACGCGCCTCAGCCTGCACCCGCGCCAGTACTGACTTCGCTGGCTACACGGCCCCTCCGCGGCCTGAGTCTTGCTGGCTTCACGGCCCCTCCGGGGCCTGGGTCGGCCTGCGGCCGATCCGGCCTGCGGCCGATCCAGCCTGCGATCTCGGCTGCGCTTGCGATTTCGCGCAGCCTGCCGTATGCGTCCGCCATGGCCACGATCGCCAGGCAGATGCAGGACGCCGCGCAGCGGCTCGCCGACGAGGTGCGCCCGCTGAAGTTCGGCCCGCCGGTGACCCACGTCTACAACCCGCTCGACTACGCCTGGGCCCCGCACAGGCGCTACATCGAGCGCTACGGGTCCACGCGCAAGCGGGTCATCCTGCTCGGCATGAACCCGGGCCCGTTCGGCATGGCCCAGACCGGCGTGCCGTTCGGCGACATCCCCAGCGTCCGCGACTTTTTAAAAATAGTCGAACCGGTCGGACGCCCGGCGCACGAGCACCCGGAGCGGCCGGTGCTCGGCTTCGCCTGCCGGCGCGCCGAGGTCAGCGGCACGCGCGTGTGGGGCCTCGTCAAGTCGCTGTGGGGCACGCCCGACGCGTTCTTCGGCGAGTACTACGTCGCCAATTACTGCCCGCTGGTGTTCGTCGAGGAGGGCGGCAAGAACCGCACGCCCGACAAGCTGCCGGCCGCCGAGCGGGCCCCGCTGATCGCCGCCTGCGATCGTCACCTCCGCCGCATCGTCGAGTTGCTCGCGCCGGCGTGGGTGATCGGCGTCGGCGGCTTCGCCGAGAAGCAGGCGCGCGCGGCCCTCGGCGGCGACGGCCCGCGGATCGGCCAGATCCTGCACCCGAGCCCCGCGAGCCCCGCCGCCAACCGCGGGTGGGCCACCGCCGTCACCGCCGAGCTCACCGCCCTCGGCCTCGCCCCGAGCGCCTGATTCGTTAATAATTTTTAGAGATCGAATTATTAAAGGACCGCGTCGGCTTCGACCTCGATCAGCATCGCCGGGTCGATCAGCGCCTTGACCTCGACCATCGTCGTCGTCGGGCGGTGCTCGCCGAAGAAGGCCGCGTGGGCCGCGCCGATCTCCCGCCAGCGCGAGATGTCGGTGACGAACATCCGCGTGCGCACCACGCGGGAGCGGTCGGCCCCGAACTTCGCCAGCGCCTGCTCGATGAGCGCGAGGCAGCGGCTCGCCTGCGCCGCCGCGTCGCCCGGCGCGTGCACCCCGGCCCCGCTCTCGTCGACCGGCGCGGTACCCGTGACGAACACCAGGTCGCCCGCGCGCAGGGCCCGGCAATAGCCGGCGAGGTCCTCCCAGACCGCCTTCGAGTAGACCCGTTCGAACGCCGTCGGCATCAGAACCGGAACTGCGTGCCGACCATGAACCCGCCGCGGCCCGGCGACATGCCGACCGAGAACCCGCGCCGGTGCATGGCGTCGAGCGTCGGGTTGCGCTTGTGCACGAACAGCAGGGTCGTGAACACCAGCGTCGCGCCGAGGAACACGCCGGTGACGATCCAGCCGGCCGTCGAGACCTTGGCCAGCGTGTCGGCCTTGTTGCAGATCGAGGTCATGTCGCCGTTGGTCACGGTGCCCGGGTCGCCGCCCTGCGGCATCTTGCGGGCCAGCACGCACAGGTCCTCGCTGGTGTTCTCGTTGATGTCGTTGGCCGGCTTGTCGTCCTCGCGGCTGGCCTTGGCGGCGGCGATGAGGTCCTGCTTCAGCGGGCCGCCGGGGCGGATCTGCAGGTAGGTGCCGAGGGCCACGCCGAAGCCGACGATCGTCAGCGCCGCCGAGGCGCCGAGCGCCGCCTTCTTCCAGGTCGGCGCCTTGTACTTGCCCCACACCCACTTGCGGTCCTTATCGGGCTGCACCGGCCCGGTCTCCGGGCCCGTCTCCGGCCCGGTCTCCGGCCCCGGCGGCGGGGCGACCGGCTCGGGCCCCAGCACCTTCACGCCGATGTCCTTCGCCGTGGCCGCCAGCGCCGCGTCCGCTAGCGCGTCGGCGCCGAGCTCCACGCTCACCGACTGGCTCACGGTGGCGCTGCCGACCTCCATCACGTTCAGGTTGAGGGTGTAGCCGGCGCCCTTCTTGGTCAGCGTGCCGTAGGCCATGCGGTCGACGCCGAGGGTCTTGCCGCCGCTCGCCAGGCACGCGGCCGACGGCGGCTCGTCGCAGCCCATGGTCAACTTCAGCTCGGCCAGCGACATGTCGCGCCCGCCCGCGAAGCCGCGGCGGGTGAACTCGGTCTGCAGCGCCTTGCTCAGGCTGGCCGCCTTGGCCGAGTCGTCGCCCTCGAGCGACAGCACCGACGCCTTGCCCGCGGGCGCCTGGGCCGCGGCGGCCTGCGGCGCGAGGCCGCTGGTCAGCAGGGCCGCGGCCGTGGCGGCGGCCATGAGGGACGAGGACAGACGCCTGGTCGGCTTCGACATGCCGGGCAACGTTCGCACGGGTCCGGGTCGCGAGAAAAGGGGCGCCGCCATGCGCCCGCGCCCGCGCCCCTGTACCATCACGGCGCGTGGTCGCCATCCCCCCACCCGAGCCCGACGGGTCGCCGCGGCCGCGACCCGCCGAGCCCGATTGGTCGACCGGGATTCCACGGTCCTCGGCGGCCCCATCCGCCGACCCCGTGCCCGACCCGCGAGCGCCCGACCTCGGCGCACCGCCGCCGCCGCTGCGCCTGCGTCACAGCCTCGCCGCCAGGATCACCGCGCTCGTGGTGCTCGTCCTGGTCGCCACCGGCATCGCCTCGCTGCTGCTGGTCCGCCAGCTGCGCGCGCTCCAGGCCAGCTTCGACCTGCTCACCATCGTCTACGTCGAATTCAACAAGGATCTCACGCTCGCGCTGCGCCACTCGACCCGCATCAGCGTGCGCATCGAGGGCACGAACGAGCGCATGCTCAGCGCCAGCGAGGAGGCCATCTTCATCGAGGCGCTCGAGCTGCGCAGCGACCTGGTCCAGCAGGCCCGCGCCGTCCTCGACGACGCCCTCGCCCACCCCGAGCGCATCGGCGGCGAGCGGGCGACCGCCCCGCTCCTGACGCTCCAACAGGACCTCCAGCGCCTCGAGGAGCTGGCCTCGCAGACCGCCGCCCAGCGGCCCGCCGACGTGCTCGTCGACGAGCGCACCCAGAACGCGATCAACATCCTGTTCCGCCGCCTCGACGAGCAGGTCTCGCGGGCCATCCTCGACCTCGGCAGCCGCGTGCGCGACAACGAGCGCGACACCGAACGCATGATCGCGATGGCGACCCTGGCCATCGCCGTGCTCGGCCTCGCCGCCGCGCTCGGAGTGATCTGGACGGTCCGCCCGCTGCGCCGCCTGGCCCTCGGCGTGCGCCGGCTCGGCCGCGGCGACTGGGCCCAGCGCGTCGCCGCCGGCAACCAGCGCGGCGACGAGGTCAGCCAGCTCGCCCACGAGTTCAACCAGATGGCCGACGCCCTGCAGGAGCGCGAGCGCCGGCTGATCCGCGGCGAGCGCCTGGCCGCGATCGGTCAGCTCGCCGCCCAGGTCACCCACGAGATCCGCAACCCGCTGGCGAGCATCGCCCTCAACGTCGAGCTGCTCGAGGACGAGATCGCCTCCGCCAGCCCCGAGGGCCGCCAGCTGCTGGCCAAGATCACCGCGGAGATCGACCGCCTCACCGGCATCACCGAGGACTACCTCGGGTTCGTGCGCCGCAAGAACCCCGAGCGCGTGCCGCTCGACCTCGCCGCCGAGCTGCACAGCTTGCTCGACTTCATGGCCGAGGAGCTCGCCCACGCCGGCGTGGCCGTGAGCCGCGACCTCCGGCCCGCCTGGGTGCTCGGCGACGCCGGCCAGCTGCGCCAGGCCTTCATGAACCTGCTGCGCAACGCCCGGGAGGCGCTGGTCGGGTCGGCCGCCCCCGACCCCCGCGGCGACCTGCTCGACGACCTGGGCGACGCCCCCGCCGCGGACGATCTCCCGGACCCCGCTCGGACCGCCGGCCCCCGCGCCCCCCGCGTGACCGTCCGCCTGGTCCGCGAGGGCGAACGGGTGCGGGCCGCCGTCGCCGACAACGGCCCCGGGCTGGCCGTCGCCGCCGACGAGGCGGAGCACATCTTCGAGGCCTTCTTCACCCGCAAGCCGCAGGGCACCGGCCTCGGCCTGTCGATCGTCCAGCAGATCGTCCAGGACCACGAGGGCAGCGTCCGGGTCGCCGCCACCGGCCCCGACGGCACCGAGTTCGAGATCGACCTTCCGGCTTGCGATCCCCCGCCCCCCTCCGTATCCTCGCCGGGTCCCATGCCCTCGTCCCGCTCTCTGATCGCCGCCGTCGTCGCCGCCGCAGGCCTGTCCTCGGGCTGCAACTTCATCTTCAACCCGGCGAAGTCCGACAGCGTCATCCGCTGCAAGAACGCCACCGAGTGCGAGGACGAGGCCATCTTCAAGAGCACCATCGCCGAGAACCGCACCGAAGCCGTGTGCCGCGCCCCCGACCAGGGCGGCTCGTTCGTCTCGTCGAAGAACAACCTGGTCTGCTCCCTGGTCGACAAGGCCAGCGTGTCCTGCGACGCCGAGAAGTTCGCCGAGGGCACCACCCTCCGCGACGCCTACGACGAAGCCGTCGCCCAGAACCTCGTCAACGACAAGGTCTGCCCGCTCGACAAGAAGGGCACCATCGGCTGCCCCTCCCTCAACGGCAACTGCGACTCCGGCGAGGAGAACGTGTTCGGCATCTGCGACGACGGCTCCGGCATGTACCCGCTCGCCCAGCCCATCGTCGACGAAGCCGCCAAGCTCAACATGCTCGCCCAGGACGTGCTCGACCAGCACTGCCGCAGCTACTTCTGCGACGACCAGTTCGTCTGCAACAAGAAGCGCCAGTGCGTGCGCTGCGACGACAACCCCGAGGCCGATGACCTCGGCGACGGCGCCTGCGCCGACATCGCCCTCAACGGCAAGGTCTCGACCGTCTACCGCAACGACAACCCCGACAACGCCAGCTGCGAAGACAAGGCCGACCCCGACAACACCGCCTTCGGCGACGTCGTGCTCGCCCCGTAGCGCCATCGGCCATCGCCCCGCCCCGTCGCCCCGCCCCTTTGCCCGCGGCCCCGATGTCCGAGCCTGTGTCACGGCCCTCCGAGCCTGAGCGGGGTCCGCGGCTCCGCCTGCTCCGCAACGCCGAGGTCCACACCCTCGCCGACGCGGACGCCCAGCGCGTCGACCTGCTGATCGCCGACGCCCGCATCATGGCGATCGGCCAGGGCCTCCCGCGCCTGCCCGCCGCCGTGCCCCACGAGGAGGTCGACCTCGGCGACCTCGTGCTCACCCCCGGCCTCATCGACGCCCACGTGCACCTCGTCGGCGGCGGCGGCGAGGCCGGCCCGGCCACCCGCGTGCCCCCGGTCCAGCTCACCCACCTCACGACCGCCGGCATCACCACGGTGGTCGGCGTGCTCGGCACCGACGGCACCACCCGCAGCGTCGCCGACCTGGTGGCCCGCACCCTCGGCCTGCGCGAGGAGGGCCTCACGGCCTACTGCTACACCGGCAGCTACGAGCTCCCGGTCCCGACCCTGACCGGCCAGGTCCGCCGCGACCTCGCCTACGTCGACCCGATCATCGGCGTCGGCGAGCTCGCCCTGTCCGACCACCGCTCGTCGCAGCCGACCCTCGACGAGCTGCTGCGCGTGGCCGCCGACGTGCACGTCGGCGGCATGCTCTCGGGCAAGGCGGGGATCTTGCACCTGCACATGGGCGACGGCCCCCGCGGCCTCGACCTCGTGCGCCGCGCCCTCGACACCAGCGAGCTCCCGCCCCGCGTGTTCCACCCGACCCACGTCAACCGCAACAGACCCCTGTTCGCCGAGGCCCAGGCCCTCGTCGCCCGCGGCTGCAGCGTCGACGTGACCGCCTTCCCCGAGGACGACCCCGGCGACGGCCTGACCGCCGCCGACGCGATCGCGGCCTGGCTGCACGCCGGCCTGCCCCCGGAGCGCCTGACCTGCTCGTCCGACGGCGCCGGCTGCATGCCCGTGTTCGACGCCCACGGCCACATCTGCGCCATGGACATCGGCCGGCCCGCCACCCTGGTCCAGACGATCGCCGGCCTGCTCGCCCGCGGCCTCGGCTGGCCGCAGATCCTCCCGATCTTCACCCGCAACGTCGCCGACCTGCTGCGCCTGCCCCACAAGGGCCGCCTCGCCGTCGGAGCCGACGCCGACCTCGTCGCCTGGACCCCCACCGGCCAGGTGTCCGCCGTCATGGCCCGCGGCAACTGGCTGGTGAGAGACGGCCATCCGGTGGTATGGGGCCGATTCGAGAGGGCACGCGCGTGAGTCCGGCCAAGGTCGAAGAGCACCATACCCGCGGGTGGATCGTCCCGGTCGGCGGCGCCGAGGACAAGGAGCAGGATCGCCTGATCCTCCGCCGCTTCATCGAGTGCGCCGGCGGCTCGGTCGCCCGCATCATCGTCATCCCCACCGCCTCGCGCATGCCGGACACCGGCCCGCGCTACGAGAAGATCTTCCGCGACCTCGGCGCCCGCTCGGCCCGCAGCCTGCCGTTCGAGACCCGCGCCGACGCCGACCGCGACGAGCTGCTCGACGCCCTCGAGCAAGCCACCGGCGTGTTCCTCACCGGCGGCAACCAGCTGCAGTTGTCGACGATCCTCGGCGGCACCGCGGTCGCCAAGGCGATCCGCCGGCTCAACGCCCGCGGCGTGGCCGTCGGCGGCACCTCGGCCGGCGCCGCGATCCTGTCCGAGCACATGATCGCCTTCGGCCAGTCGGGCCCCACCCCCAAGGCCGGCCTGGCCTCGCTCGCCCCCGGCTTCGGCATGACCAACCGCGTGGTCATCGACCAGCACTTCCGCCAGCGCGACCGCCTCGGCCGCCTGCTGTCGGTGCTGGCCCTCAACCCCTTCGCCGTCGGCATCGGCCTCGACGAGGACACCGCCGCCTTCATCGACCCCTCCGATGTCCTCCACGTCGAGGGCGCCGGCGCCATCACCATCGTCGACGTGTCCGGCCTCGGCCACTCGTCGATGGGCACCGCCAAGGCCGGCCAGTCGATCTGCCTGACCGGCATCCAGATGCACATCCTGACCCGCGGCGGCAGCTTCAACCTGCACACCCGCCAGGCCACCCCGCCGCCCCCGCCGCCCGACGACGACGACTGACCCGCGGCTACTCGGCGAACACCTCGTCGAGCGTCGCCGCGGTCAACACCCGGTCGGCCCACCGCTCGAACCGCGCCTCGTCGCGGCAAGCCGTCACCCGCGCCGCGAGCTCCGCCGACACGACCCACCCGCGCCTGCGGCACTGCCGCAGCAGCGTCCTGGCCTCGCCGAGCGCGACGCCCTCCTCCCGCTCCTCCTCTCGAAGCTCCGCCCGAACCTCCTGCAGGACCTCCTGGCGGACCTCCTGGCGGACCTCCTGGCGGACCTCCTGGCGGACCTCCTGACGGACCTCCTGGCGGACCTCCTGACGGACCTCCTGGCGGACCTCCTGGCGGACCTCATCGCGGAGTTCCTCGCGGATCTCGTCCCAGCGCCAGCGGAGGTCCTCGCTGTTGAACCATTGTGGATCGAGCTGCATGATCTGCCTCAGCGTCGCCCGGGCCAGCGGCCCGAGGAACAGGTTGACGAAGTCAGCGTAATGTACCGCCGCCTGGCTGTCGAGGCCGCGGCAGGCCTCCAGCGCGGCTCTGGCGATGTGTTCGGCGCCCGGCTCGCGACCGTGGGCCATCACCGACAGCACCGCCAGCTCGGGCGCAGCGGCCGCCACGGACGGGTCGGTGATCCACGGGATGTCGCGCGTCCGGATCGCCAGCGGGTGCAGCCATCCGCGGCCGCGTCCGAAGTCGATGGGCTGCTCGCACCAGTCGGCGACGTCGTCGTCGAACGCGAGCACCACCAGCGTCACCGGGCAGTCGAAGCGGACGGCGAAGCCGGTGACGTAGTAGGGCCAGACCCTGCGCTTGCGGGCCGCCGGATCGCCCTGGACCTCGACGACGAACGCCTCGATCGGCGCCCTCGGTTCGCCCACGAGGATCACCGCGTCGGCCCTGAACTCCGGCAGGTCGAGGTTGACGAGCTCGGCCGCCGTGACCTGCGACAGCGTCACCGGGGCCCCGGTCGGCTCGCCGCCGGTCAACATGTCGACCAGCTCGACGACCACGCCGGGCCGCGCCCGGATCAGCTGGACCAGCGCCTCGTGCGGGAGCTTGGGCATACGGCGGCGCGTTCTAGCGCGCGACTGCGCGAACGCCAGCAGCATGTGGTAAAAGCCGTCCGGAATGCAGATCCTCGAGCGTCGCACGTACCGCGGTCCGAACCTCTACGCCCACTTCCCGGTGATCCGCCTCGCGCTCGACCTGGGCTCGCTCGAGCAGCACCCGTCGGCGACCATCCCCGGGTTCGTCGACGGTCTGCTCGCCGCGATCCCCACCCTGCAGCAGCACACCTGCTCGTACGGCGAGGAGGGCGGGTTCATCCGCCGCATGCGCGAGGAGGGCGGGACCTGGCTGGGCCACGTGCTCGAGCACGTCGCCATCGAGGTCCAGGTGTTGACCGGCGCCAAGGTCACGTTCGGCAAGACCCGCAGCAACGGCGCGCCCGGCCAGTACTTCGTGGTCTACGAGTACGAGGAGGAGCGCGTCGGCGAGGTCGCCGGCAACCTCGCGCTCGACCTGCTGCACTCGCTGCTGCCGGCCAGCTACCCCGAGCGGGCGCTCGCCCCCGCGGACTTCAACTTCAAAGCGAGCCTCGACGAGCTGATCGCCTTCGCCCAGCGGCGCCAGTTCGGCCCGTCGACGGGCTCGCTGGTCCGCGCCGCCGAGAAGCGCGACATCCCGTGGATCCGCCTCAACGACCAGTCGCTGGTGCAGTTCGGCCACGGCCGCTACCAGAAGCGCATCCGGGCGACCGTCACCTCCGAGACCCGCCACATCGCCGTCGAGATCGCGTCCGACAAGGAAGAGACCAACCGCATCCTCGGCGACCTCGGCCTGCCGGTCCCGCGCCAGCACCTGGTCCGCACCGCCGAGCGGGCCGTCAGCGCCGCCGAGCGCCTCGGCTACCCGGTCGTGGTCAAGCCGCTCGACGCCAACCACGGCCGCGGCGTGTCGATCGACCTGCAGAGCCCCGAGGCCGTGCGCGCCGCCTTCGAGAAGGCGCAGGAGCACAGCAACTCGGTGATCGTCGAGACCTACATCCCCGGCTTCGACCACCGCATCCTCGTGATCGGCGGGCGCCTGATCGCCGTGGCCAAGCGCGTGCCGGGCCACGTGGTCGGCGACGGCGAGCGGACGATCACGCAGCTCGTCGAGCTGGTCAACCAGGACCCGCGCCGCGGCATCGGCCACGAGAAGGTGCTGACCCGCATCGAGATCGACTACCAGGCCAAGCGCCTGCTCGAGCTGAAGGGCTACACCCCCGAGACCGTGCCCGCGAAGGGCGAGGAGGTGTACCTGCGCTCGACCGGCAACCTCAGCACCGGCGGCACCGCGATCGACCTGACCGACGTGATCCACCCCGACAACCGCGAGATGGCCGTGCGCGCCGCCAACGCGATCGGCCTCGACGTCGCCGGCATCGACTTCATCACCCCCGACGTCACCCGCTCGTACCGCGAGGTCGGCGGCGGCATCTGCGAGGTCAACGCCGCCCCCGGCTTCCGCATGCACGTCGCCCCCACCGAGGGCACCCCGCGCGACGTCGCCGGCCCGGTCATGGACATGCTGTTCCCGCCCGGCACCCCCGCGCGCATCCCCATCGCCGCCGTCACCGGCACCAACGGCAAGACCACCGTGGCCCGCATGGTCGCCCACATCCACAAGATGTCCGGCGCGACGGTCGGCCTGTGCACCACCGACGGCGTGTACATCGACGGCGAGCGAACCGTGGTCGGCGACATGACCGGGCCGATGGCCGCGCAGATGGTCCTGCGCGACCCCTCGGTCGACCTCGCCGTGCTCGAGACGGCCCGCGGCGGCCTGCTGCGCGCCGGCATGGGCTATCGCAGCTGCAACGTCGGCGCGGTGCTCAACGTCACCAGCGACCACCTCGGCCTCGGCGGCATCGACGACCTCGACCAGCTCGCCGAACTTAAACGCATCGTCGTCGAGGTCGCCCGCGACTGCGCCGTGCTCAACGCCGACGACGAGCGCTGCCTGAAGATGGCCGACTACACCGAGGCCGCGCGCATCGGCTACGTGACCATGAACCCCCGCCACGACCTCGTGCGCCAGCACATCCGCGCCGGCGGCCTCGCCGTCGTGCTCGAGGAGGGCATCAACGGCGACATGATCACGATCTACGACCACGGCAGCCACATCCCGCTGCTGTGGACCCACCTGATCCCCGCGACCCTCGAGGGCAAGGCCATGCACAACGTCAGCAACGCGATGTTCGCGGTGCTGATGACCTACGCCCAGGGCGTCAAGGTCGAGAACATCCGCCAGGGCCTGCGCACCTTCGACACCACCTACTTCCAGGCCCCCGGCCGCCTCAACGTCTACGACGAGCTGCCCTTTAAAGTCATCCTCGACTACGGCCACAACCCCGCCGCCGTGCGCGCCATGGCGACCCTCGTCAAGCGCCTCGACGTCAAAGGCAAGCGCGTCGGCATCATCGCCGCCCCCGGCGACCGCCGCGACGACGACATCCGGGCGATCGCCCGCGCCGCCGCCGAGGCCTTCGATCGCTTCATCATCCGCGAGGACGACGGCCTGCGCGGGCGCCCGAGCGGCGAGGTCGCCGGCATCCTGGCCGCCGAGCTGCGCGCCGCCGGCGTGCCCGACGAGCGCGTCACCGTGCTGCTCGACGAGCAGCGGTCGATCGACGCCGGCCTCGCGCTGTGCAACCCCGGCGACCTGCTGTTGCTGTTCGGCGACAACATCTCGCGCTGCTGGAAGCAGATCGTCCGCTTCCGCGAGGCGACCCAGCCGCGCCCGACGCACACGTCGACGGTCGGCAGCCTGGCCGTGCACAACATCCCCGCCCCCGCCGCCCACGCCCCCTCGGCCCCGCACGCCGCCGCCGCCGCGCCCGACCCGGTGCGCCACCACGTGAGCCCCGCCGCCCACACCGGCGGGTTCGTCGAGGACACCCGCGGCGTCCGCATCGCCCGCAGCGAGGACTAGTCCACCCGAGGCCGCCCGCATGCGCCTCCTGGACAGCCGCCGCCTCACCGGCCCCAACCTGTACACGGGCGGGCCGGGGGCGATCCTCGACGTCGCCTTCGACCCCGGCGAGGACCACGACGCCGCGCTCGACCGCTGGCGTGGCCGCATCACCGCCGCCCTCGAGGGCCTCGGCTGGCCGGTCGCGCTCGCCACCCGCGTGCACGGCGACGCCGCCGAGCTGGTGTGCGCCGCCCCGCTCGACGCGCTCTACCTCGCCACCGACCTGCAGGACTGGGCGCTCGCGGGCCACCGCCCGCTCGCCGAGGAGCTGCCGCTGTGGCGCCGCGAGCTCGCCCGCGTGCAGGACCCCGCGCAGTCGGCCCTGATCGCCGCGGCCGCAGCGCGCGACCTGCCGGTCCTGCTCGACGACGACGCGCTCTCGCTCGGCCACGGCCGCCGCTCCGTCACCTGGCTCAAAGGACAGCCTCTCCCGGAGCCCGCCGCCGTCGACTGGTCGGCCCTCGGGCGCGTGCCCGTCGCCCTCGTCACCGGCACCAACGGCAAGACCACCACCGCCCGCATGGTCGCCGGCATCGCCCGCGCCGCCGGCCTGGTGCCCGGCAACACCTCGACCGACGGCCTCTCGGTCGGCGACCGGCTGCTCGAAGAAGGCGACTGGACCGGCCCCGGCGCCGCCCGCATCGTCCTGCGCCACCCCGACGTCGACCTCGCCGTCCTCGAGGTCGCCCGCGGCGGCATCCTCCGCCGCGGCCTCGCGGTCGACCGCTGCCGCGCCGCCGTCGTCACCAACGTCAGCGCCGACCACCTCGGCGAGTACGGCGTCGACGACCTCGCGACCATGGCGCGGGTCAAGGCCGTGGTCGGCGGCGTGGTCGACCCCGACGGCCGCGTCGTGCTCGGCGCCGACAGCCAGCCGCTCGTCGAGCTGGTGGCGAGCGGCCACCGCTTCCCCGCGCCGATCGCGTGGTTCGCCCTCGCCGGCGACCACCCGCAGCTGCTCGCCCACCGGGCCGCCGGCGGCGAGGCCTGGTTCATCCACGACGGCCGGCTCACCCGCGCCCGCGGCGACGCGCTCGCGCCGATCGTGCCCGTCGCCGAGCTGCCCAGCGCCTTCGGCGGCGCCGCCGAGCACAACCTGTTGAACGCGCTCGCCGCGGCGGCCCTCGCCTGCGCGCTCGGCCTGTCCGACGCGACCATCGCCGCCGGCCTGCGCGCCTTCGCCGACAACCCCGGCCGCGCCACCCTCGTGCGCGTCGCCGGCGTGCACGTGTTCCTCGACTTCGCCCACAACGCCGCCGGGGTCGCCAGCATCCGCCGGCTGATCGCCAGCATCCGCGGCGACCGGCGCCTGCTCGTCAGCATCGGCGTGGCCGGCGACCGCCGCGACGACGACATCCGCGACGTCGCCCGCGCCGTCCACGACCTCGCGCCCGACCGCGTGTTCGTCCGCGACCTGGGGCACTACCTCCGCGGCCGCCAGCCCGGCGAGGTCCCGGACCTCCTGCGCCGCACCTTCATCGAGCTCGGCACGCCCGCGCACGCCGTCGAGTCCGCCGCCGACGAGGTCGAGGTGCTCCGGCGCGGCCTCGAGTGGGCCCGCCCCGGCGACCTCGTGGCGATCCTCGTCCACGTCGACCGCGCCGAGGTCCTCGCCGAACTCCGCCGCCTGCACGCGGGCGACGCCGTGACCTGACGCCACGTCGCAAGCGCGCACCTCGCCGCTTGACCTCACCCCGCGCCTCCGGCGTATCGTCGACTCGCCTGCCCGTGTCCGGCCGGCGAGGAACCGTGGGCTCCACTCTCGAGACCAAAGATCCGACCTCATGGTCCTCCGCGCCGGACCCGGAGCTCGTCGCCGCCATGGCCCGCGGCGACAACGAGGCCCTCGGCGCCCTCTACGACCGCCACTGCTCCACCCTGCTCGCCGCCGCCGTGCGCATCCTCGGCAACCAGCGCGAGGCCGAGGACCTCGTCCACGACGTGCTCATGGAGGCCTGGCAGAAGGCCGGCGACTACGACCGCACGCGTGGGAGCGTACGCACATGGCTGCTGGTCCGCCTGCGCAGTCGTGCCCTCGATCGCTGCCGCCGCGCCGGCCGTATCAGGATCGAGACCATGGAGGAGCGCACCATAGGCGACGTCCTGCCCGCCCCCGAGGGCGATCCCGGCCAGTCCATCGACCACGCCCGCGTCCGTCGCGCCGTGCAGGGGCTGCCCGAGGCCCAGCGCCAGGTCCTGGAGCTCGCCTACTTCGAGGGCCTGTCGTCCTCGGAGATCTCCGAGCGCCTCGCCATCCCCATCGGCACCGTCAAGTCCCGCACCGCCGCCGGCCTCGCCAAGCTGCGCGCCGCCATCACCGACCCCACGACCCCCGCCGCTCCACGGCCCCTCGAAAGGGGGCTCCGATGACCATCCACGACGACGAACTCGCCGAGCTCGCCCTCGGCACCCTCCCGCCGGGCCACGCCGCCGCCCTCGCCCGCGACCTGGACCCCGCCGCCCTCGCCAGCGAGCAGGCCGAGGCCGAGGCCGCGCTCGCCAGCCTCGCCGTCGCCCTGCCCCCGGTCGCGCCTTCACCTGGCCTTCGAGACAGGCTCATGGCCAGCGCCCGCGGACCCGGCCGCTTCGCCCCCTTCATCGACCGCCTGGCCCGCCTGGTCGACCTCGCCGCCGCGCGCGCGCAGGAGCTGCTGGCCAGCCTGTCGCGCCCCGACGTGTGGCAGCCCTCGCCCGGCCCCAACGTCCGCCTGGTGCACTTCGACGGCGGCCCCGCCTGCGCCGGCGCCGACGCCGGCTTCGTGCGCCTCGACGCCGGCACCCCCTTCCCCGAGCACCGCCACCTCGGCGACGAGACCGTGCTCGTGCTCCAGGGCAGCTACCTCGACAGCGGCGGCGCCACCGTGCGCGCCGGCGACATCGTCAGGATGCCGAGGGGCAGCTCGCACCACTTCACCGCCGGGCCCGACGAGGACCTCATCTACGCGGTCGTGGTGTTCGAGGGCATCGAGATCGCCGGCATCGACCCCGAGGCCCTGCGCCGCCGCTGACAGCACGAGCGGTCACACCGGCTCGAGCCGCACCCACGCGACGCTGTCGCTCTCGCTGTCGAGCGAGCTGTCGAGCACCACGTCGATCGTGCCCGTCAAAAACTTCGTGCCCCACTCGTCGACGACCACCTCGCTGCCGACGGTCTGGTCGACCCGCCGCCCCTCGCCGTCGACGATGAAGAGCGCGCCCTTGGGGTTGCGGTTGGCCGAGTGGCGCGACTGGATCGTGACTCTGTAGGTGGCCGCCGGCAGATCTTCGAACGTGAAGGTCGCCGTGCCCTCGCTCGACGTGTCCGGCATGTACAGGTCCTCGCAGTCCTCGCCGGGGTGCGGGCTGCCGGCCGTGTACGCGTACGGCGGGATGAAGTCGCAGCGGAACACCCAGTTGTGGCGCTGGGTGTAGCTCGCGTCGGGGTAGTCGATCTGGACCGGCTTCGCCGGCCTCTCCGGGGCCTGCGGGCAGGCGTCGACGTGCACCGTCGCCGCGATCGCGACCTGGCCGATGCGATAAAAGCTGCCGTCGACGAAGCCGCCGGCGCCGAACGCCACCGTGTTGGCGCCGGCGACCGTCAGGCCGCTGACGTCGACCGTGGTCGCGTGCTCGGCGTTCTCCCACGCCGGGTCCGCCGGCAGGTCGATCGCCGGCCCGCCGTTGACCACGATCACGCCCTCCTGGCCGGCGTGGTCGGCGTCCCAGCTCACGAATTTTAATAATGCCTCGCTGACCAGCTCCGGGGCGGGCAGGTCGGGCACGCTGAACACCAGCTGCTCGCCCGAGCCCTTCGGCACCATCAGCTCGAGCATGCCGCCGGCGTAGTTGGTCGCCGGGTACGTGCAGGCGATCGCCGGCGGCAGCGCGTCGGTCGTGCCGCCCTCGCCGGAGCTCGTCGACTCGCCGCCCTCGCTGGTGTTCGGGCCCGTGTCCTCGGCCGCGCTGGTCGTCGCCCCGCCGGTCGTCGCCCCGCCGGTCGCGCCGCTCGACTCGCTCGCGCCGCCCTCGTTGCTGAGCAGCGTCAGCGACGGCCCGCCGGACATGCCGGTGTCGTCATCGTCACCCGCGACCGCGCAGCCCGCGAGGCACAGCAAGAAGGTCCAGCGCCGCATCACGGGCGACCTTAGCGCAATCTCGCGCGGCGCGAAGCCGCGCCAAACGCAGACGACCCCCGGAGGCCGTCCCTCGGCCCTCCGGAGGTCGCCCTCTGCTGGCCTCCCGCGGGAGGCCGGGCGCGGCTCACTTCTTCGGCTTGGCGCCCGCCTTCGGCGGCATGAGCACGTTGTCGATCACGTGGATCACGCCGTTGGTGGTCATGATGTCGGCGCTGACGACAGTCGCGGTGCCGTTGAGCTTCACGCCGCTGCTGGCGTCGATCGCGATCTCGGCGCCGTTGACGGTCTTGGCGGTCGGCATCGCCGCGGCCTCGGTCGACTTCACGGCCGCGCCCGAGACCACGTGGTAGTTGAGCACCTCGGCCAGCTTCTTCTTGTTCTTCAGCAGCTTGTCGAGCTCGCCCTTGGGCAGCTTGGCGAACGCCTCGTCGTTCGGCGCGAACACCGTGAACGGGCCCGGCCCCTTCAGCGTGTCCTTCAGGCCGGCCGTCTCGACGGCCTTCAGCAGCGTGGTGAACGTCCCGGCCTCGGTCGCCGTATCGACGATGTCCTTGGTCGGCGCGGGCGGCGGCGGCGGCTCCTCCGGCTTGGCGGGCTCCGGCTCCGGCGTCGGCTCGGCGGCGACCGGGGCGGGCTCGGGCGCCGGGGTCTCGGTCGGCGGCGCGGTGTCCGGGTTGGGCTTGGCGGCGCAGGCGGCCAGCGCCAGGGCGGCGGCCATGGTGAACAGGGAGGTCATGGACTTCTTCATGGTCGTCTCGTGCTTTCGGTGAGCGGCGCCGCCAGGGGCGAGCGCGGCGCCGTGTCTTTTACGCCTTAACGCGGACAACGCAACCACAGCTCGGCGCTGGTTGCGCACATGCACACCTGGGCGCCTGACCTTCGGGCCAGCTGCCTGCGCTCCTCCGGGTCCACGCGCTCAGCTCGCGCGGGCCGCCGCCGACTCGCCGAGGCGGCTGGCGATCAGGCGCTCGATGGTCGCCCGCAGCTGTGTGCGGTCGCTCGGGGCCACCACGCCTCCGCACACCTCCACGAGCCCCCGGATCTCCGCGGCGCCCTGGCCCCCGACCATCCACGGCGTGCGCCCGCAGGCCTCGGCGTAGGCCTCGACGAGCGCCTGCGCGTCGGGCCCCGGCGGCATCGACGTCGACAGCCCGACGAGGTCGGGCCGCACCTCGGCGACGGCGTGGCGGATCGCCAGCGCCGGCGTGCGCGCGCCGAGCACCACCGCCCGCATGTTCCAGCCCGCCAGGCGCAGCGCCAGCCCGTGGACCGGCAGCACGTGGTCCTCGCGCTCGAAGCAGGCCAGCAGCACGGTCTTGTCGGGCTCGCTCGGGCGCACCAGGCGGACCGCCTCGATCAGCGCCGCGTCGACGATCTCGGTGGCGAGGTGCTCCTGGGCCACGCTGAGCTCGCCGGCGTGCCAGCGCTCGCCGATCTCCGCCAGCGCCGGGGCGAACACGCGGTCGAACAGCGTGGTCACCGACCCGAGGAACAGCGCGTGGCGGACCGCCGCCTCGATCAGCTCGGGGTCGAAGCGCTCGACCGCCAGCAGGATCTTCTGCACCGCCAGCTCGGCCGCGTTGGCATCGATGCGGACCGCCTCGTCGCGGGTGCTGCGGGCCACCTGGACCATCTGGGCCGCCTGCGCCGGGGCGATGCCGGTGTCGCACAGCTCGCGCATGCGGCGGATCAGCTCGACGTCGCGGTCGGTGTACAGGCGGTAGGCCGAGGCCGTGCGCTGCGGCGCCGGGATGCCGTAGCGCCGCTCCCACGCCCGCAGCGTCGCCGCCGACACGCCCGTCATCTCGGCCACCGACTGGATCCTGTAACGACCCACCTCGCTCACGCGACGACCTCCCTGCTCCCCCGTGATACCCGCGACGCGCCCGCGCCGCAACCGGCTACATCGGGTCGTAGCGGTACAGCGGCGGCGTCTCGCCCTCGCTCACCGTGAAGTACGCCAGCCCCTCGGCCGCGAACGCGATCGCCTCCCCCTGGGTCTCCATCGCCAGCGGCACCGTGCAGGGCGCCTGCGCGAACGCCTGCCACAGCGGGGCGCCCGCCGGGCGGTGCCACATGCGGGCGCTGAAGTAGGAGCGCACCACCACCCAGTCCCCGCCCGTCGACACGGCGCCGCCGGTCGCCAGCCCGAGCGCGCCGAGGTCCGCGTCCGTCACCTTCTCGAGCATCCCGCTCTCGACCGGCGCGGCCGCGCGGAACACCTCCGCCACCGCGGCCGCCACCTTGCTGACGATGTACAGGTCGCCGGTCCGCGGGTCGACGATCAGGGTCTCGGCGTCGTGCGCGCCGCCCGGATAGGTGAATCCCAGGGTCTCGACCCCGCCGATCGCCGCCATCACCCCCGGCGAATCCACGTCGACCGGCGGCTCGAGCGCCCGGTACACCCGCACCGAGCCCCGCTCGACGTTGTTGTCGCCGATGTCCGCGACGTACAGGTAGTCCTGGCCCGCGACCGGACCTGGCCCGAGCGCCATGTCCTCCCAGTCCTTCACCTCCGCCCCCTGCAGGGTGTACGTGCCGAGCAGCGCGCCCGACGCGCTGGCGTGGGCGTACACCCGCGGGCCGTCCGGGTCGGAGTCGTTGTGCGTCCACAGCACCCCCGGCGACTTGCGGCTCAGCGCCAGCCCCGACGCCTCGGTCAGCGCCGCCCCCGCGAGCTCGAAGCTCGTCGCCCCCGCCTTGTACGCCGGGCACCCGCTGACCTTGACCTCCGCCTCCGCCTGCCCGCTCGCCCCGTCGTCGTCGGTCACCGTCAGGCGCGCGGTGTAGCTGCCCGGCGCGGCGTACACGTGCATCGCCGTCACGCCCTCGCCGAGCTCGCCGTCGCCGAAGTCCCACTGCCACGCGGCCACCGCCCCGTCGGCGTCGCTCGACCCGGCCCCCGAGAACTGCACCGCCAGCGGCGGCGGCCCCGACAGCGGCTCCGCGGCGATCTCCGCCGCCGGCGCCTGGTTGCCCGGCGTGGTCGGCCCGCTCGTCGGACCGCTCGTCGGCGACGTCGTCGTCGTCGGCGGCGACGACGTCGACCCGCCCGCGGCGACCGTCTCGGCCTCCGACGCCGCCTCGCTCGCCGACGTCTCGCCCGCCGCGGGCCCGCCCCCGCACCCGGCCATCAGCGCCAGCCCGACCCACGCCCGCAGCTTCATCGTCCCCTCGCTCAGATCGGCGTCGGCCCCGACAGCCGCGACAGCGTGCGCAGCACCTCGTCGATGCGCACCAGGAACTCGCGCGCCGACTGCGGGCGCAGCCCCGGGTCCATCTGCAGGCAGTCGTCGACCAGCTCGACCAGCCGCCGCGGCAGCCCCGGCAGCTTCTGGCCCAGCGACGGCGCCGCCCGGGCGACCTTCGACTTGAGGATGAACGCCCCGTCGCTGCCGGCGAACGGGCACTCGCCGACCAGCGCCTCGAACAGCATGACCCCGAGCGCGTAGACATCGAACAGCGGGGTCGCCGAGCGGCCCTGGACCTGCTCCGGGCACATGTACTCGGGCGTGGCCACGAAGGTGCCCGGCTTGCGCTTGCGCGTCTCGGCCTCGGCCCACGCGGCGATGCCGAAGTCGAGGACCTGGACCGCGTCGCCGTCGCCGCCCGGGAGCGGCACGAGCATCACGTTGTCGGCCTTCAGGTCGCGGTGGATCACCCCGACCTCGTGGGCCGCCCGCACCGCGCGCGCGACGTCCCGCAAGACCCTGCAGGCCCGCGCGACCGGCAGGTACTGGTTGCGCTGGATCTCCTCGTACAGGTTCTGCCCGACCAGGAACTCCGTCACCATGAACAGCCGCCCGTCCGCCAGCCGCCCGGCGTCGAACACCTGGGCGATGTTCGGGTGACACGTCACGCTCGCGTCGCGCACCGCCCGGCGAAACCGCTCGACGTCCTCATCCGAGCGGGCAAACTGCCACTGCGAGCCCAGCACCCGGATCGCCACCCGGCTGCCCATCTGGATGTGCTCGCCCGAGTACAGCGACCCGAAGCTGCACGGCCCCACGTAGTCGAGCACCCGGTAGTACACCGCAAGCAGGGTCCCCGTCTCGAGGGTCTCCTCCTCGGCCTCCTGCAACAGTCCTTGGGTGCCCATGTCCGGTGCTCGCCCAAGGTACCACGGAGGCCCCATCCCTCGCGCCTTTCGGCAAAAACCAAAAAAAGACCGGTGATTTCCTCCGCGGCCCTCCGCGGCGCCCCGCGGGCCCCTCCGGGCCTCTGCGTCGCGCGCGCGGCTTCGACCTGCCGGGGGTGCTGCACCCCGGTTTTGCCGGGTCGTCGGCGCGACGAGCCGGATCCGCCACACCGCCCTCGCCACGCCGCACGCGCCGCGGCCGCCCCGCGGCGCCGGGGCCGACGTGTCCGAAGGGACATGGTCGGCGCCGGCGTCGAGTGTTCAGTGCGTGGCCCCCCCGCGCACCCGCACGCGCCGCGTGCGGTCCCCCGGCCGCCGCGATCTCCCGCGCCGGCGTCTCGGCCCGCGACGGCGACGGCGCCGCGGAGCTCGCCTCACGCGCCCGCGATCTCGGTCTCGCCGCGGCGCAGCCGCCCGCGGTGCCGCGCGATCGCCGGCAGCGCGAGCAGGCAGATCCCCGCCGCCAGCAGGTAGTGCCACACGTACCCCAGCCGGTCGGCCGACGCCCCGCTGAGCGCCGCCGCCAGCCCGGTCGCCAGCACCACCACGCTGGCCTGGATCGTGTAGTCGGTGCCCGCCGCGTGCGGCCGGGTGGCGTCCATCATCAGCGTGAACAGGGCCACCGTCGCCATGCCGCTGGCCAGGTGTTCGAACACCGTGAACCCGAGCACCAGCCGCTGGTCGAGCGGCCCCGCCGGCTGCCCCGCGAGCGCCGCGTAGCCCGCGACCGCCAGCGCCTGCAGCCCCGCGAACGCCACCAGCGACCGCCAGCGCCCGCAGCGTCCGACCAGCCAGCCGCCGAGCATCGCCCCCGCCAGCCCCGCGAGCGCGCCGGCCGTCCCGAGGATCCACCCGAGCTCCGGCAGCGACACCCCGCGGTCGATCAGGTTGGGCCGCAGCATCGTCACCCCGAACGACTCGCCGAATTTAAACATCGCCAGCACCGCCAGCCACGAGCCGACCCCCGGCCGGCGCAGGAACTCGGCGATCACCGCGCGCCCCGGCCGGGCCTCGACCGCCGGCGCCGGCTCGCGCACGAGCAGCACCGGCAGCGTCGTCAGCGCGACCATCCCGGCCATCGCATAGAACACCCCCGCCCAGCCCAGCTGCTGCGACAGCCCGATCAGCACCCCGCCGCTGGCGATCATGCCCAGGCGGTAGGCCGCGACCTGGACCCCGTTGCCGAGCCCGCGCTCGTCCGGGCGCAGCAGCGCGATCGCCAGGCCGTCGGCCGCGATGTCCTGCGTCGCCGCGAACAGGATCACCACCGCCATGCCCGCCATCAGCGACGTCATCCCTGCGGGCATCTCGAGCTGCGCCAGCGCGATCAGCCCGAGCGTGGCCCCCGCCTGCAGCGGCACGATCCAGCTGCGCCGGCGCCCGAACCGCGCCGAGCCGACCCGGTCGACCAGCGGCGCCCACAGGAACTTCAGCCCCCACGGCAGCATGAGCAGCATCGCCAGCCCGATCTCCGTCAGGCTCTGGCCCTGCGCGCGCAGCAACGCCGGCACCGCCTGGCTGAAGAACCCGTGCGGCAGCCCCTGCGCGAGATAGAGCGAGCCGAGGAGCAACAGCTTGGCCGCCGTGCCGTTCATCCGCGGGTTTTATTATCATCGCCGGGTGGCGGCGCGAAGCGACGCGCAGGCCGATGCGCCCACCCAGATCGGCCGCTTCACCGTCCTGGGCACGCTCGGCCGCGGCGGCATGGGCGTGGTCTACGCCGCCTACGACCCCGAGCTCGACCGCAAGGTCGCCGTCAAGCTGGTCGAGCTCCCCGCCGGCCGGGCCAGCCGCGAGTCGCACGACCTCGCCCGCGCCCGCCTCCTCCACGAGGCCCAGGCCACCGCCCGCCTCTCGCACCCCAACGTCGTCGCCGTCTACGAGGTCGGCGCCGTCGACGACCGCGTGTTCCTCGCCATGGAGTACGTCAAGGGCGAGGACCTGCGCGCCCACGCCAGGGCCCCGCGCGCGTGGCGGGACGTGCTCGCCGCCTATCGTCAGGCCGGCGCCGGCCTGGCCGCGGCCCACCGCGCCGGCGTGGTCCACCGCGACTTCAAGCCCGACAACGTGCTCATCGACCGCGAGGGCCGCGTGCGCGTGGTCGACTTCGGCCTGGCCGCCACCGCCGACTCGTCCGACCTGCACGACCTCCACGACGCCCCGCTGACCGCCTCGGCCCGCGGGTTCGCCGGCAACAGCATCAACGCCCGCCTCGCCGCCGGCCTGCAGGAGCTCGCGTCCGGCTCGCACGGCACGCTCGCGGCCACCGGCGGCGCGCTGGTCGGCACGCCCGCGTACATGGCCCCCGAGCAGCACCTCGGCGCCGCGCCCGACGCCCGCGCCGACCAGTACAGCTTCTGCGCCGCGCTCTACGAGGGCCTCTACGGCGAGCGCCCGGTCCCCGGGACGACCCTCGGCGAGCTGCGCCACAACCTGCTCGCCGGGGTGATCCACAGCCCCGGGCCCGGCTCGCCGGTGCCGCCGTGGCTGCGCCGCGTGCTGCTGCGCGGCCTGTCCCTCGACCCCGACCGCCGCTACCCGGCGATGTCCGACCTCCTCGCGGACCTCGCCCGCGACCCCGACCTCACCCGCCGCCGCGTCGCGCTCGCCCTCGTCGTCGGCCTCGCCGTGGTCGCCGCGCTCGCCCTCGGCTACGCCGCCCGCCGCGGCCAGGACGAGCTCGCCGCCGAGTCGCTGGCCGCCCGCCGCCGCGAGTGCGCCGCCCAGGGCCCCGCCCTGATCGCCGCCGCCTGGTCCGCCGACCGCCGCGCCGCCGCCGAGCGGGCCCTGCTCGCCACCGGGCTGCCCTACGCCGGCGACACCTGGGCCCGCGTGCGCCCCCGCCTCGACGCCTACGCCCAGGCGCTCTCGGACATGTCCGTCGAGACATGCACCTCCGCACATGTCCGCGAGGACATGCCGCTCGCCGCCCACGACGAGCGCATGGCCTGCCTGCGCCGCCTCGCCGCCGAGCTCGGCGGCCTGTCCGACGCCCTCGCCGCCGCCGACGCCCGCACGGTCGAGCGCGCCGTGCAGGCCGCCGTCGCCCTGCCGCCGCCGACCCGCTGCGACGACCCCGCCGACCCCCGGGCCGCCGCCGCCGACCCGCAGCGCGCCGCCGCCGTCGAGGACCTCGGCCTGCGCCTCGCCCGCGCGCGGGCCCGGGCCGCCGCCGGTCAGTTCGCCGCCGCCGCCGCCGACGCCGCCGGCGTCGCCGAGGCCGCCGCCGCCCTCGGCGAGGCGGGCGCGCAGGCCGAGGCGCTGCTGCGCCGCGGCAGCTTCCAGGAGGCCGGCGGCGAGTTCCCCGCGGCCGAGGCCACCCTCGAGGGCGCCTACTTCCTGGCCGAGTCGGCCGCGCGCGACGACCTGCGCGCCGAGATCGCGGTGGCCCTGGTCGGCGTCGTCGGCGTCCGCCTGTCGCGCCCCGCCGAAGCCCGCAAGTGGCTGCGCCACGCCTGGGCCGTCGGCGAGCGCGTCCGCATCGACCGCGAGCTGCGCGTGCGCCTGCTCAGCGTCGAGAGCGGCGTGCTGCGCGTCGAGCAGGCGCGCGAGCCCGCCGCCGGCAAGATCGCCGAGGCCCTGACGATCGCCGAGCAGACCTTCGCCGCCGACGACCCCCGCCTCGCCGCCGTCGTGCTCAACGCCGGCGTCAACCTGTTCGACCGCGGCGACTACCTCGCCGCCGAGCAGCAGTACCTGCGCGCGCTCGCCATCCTCGAGGGCGCGCTCGGCGAGGTCCACCCCGACCTCGCGCCCACGCTCAACAACCTCGGCTCGGTGCGCGAGAAGCTCGGCCGCTTCCCGGCCGCGATCGCGGCGATCGAGCGGGCCCTGGCGATCCGCGAGGCCAGCGTGGGCGCGGGTCACCCCGGCGTCGCCGTCTCGCTGACCAACCTCGGCCAGCTGCACCTGCGCCTCGACGACGCCGCCCGCGCCGAGCCCGAGTTCCGCCGCGCCGCCGCGATCTTCGAGGCCGCCCTCGGCCCCGGCCACCCCAACCTCGCCTCCGCCCTCGGCGGCCTCGGCCGCGCCCTCGTGCGCCAGGGCAGGTTCGCCGAGGCCCGCCCGCTGCACCTGCGCGCCCGCGAGATCCTCGAGCGCGCCCTCGGCCCCGACCACCCGCTCGTCGCCTTCCCCCTGCTCGACCTCGCCGACCTCGACCTCGCGGCCGGCGCCCCCGCCCCGGCGATCCCCCTGGCGACCCGCGCCCTCGAGCTGCGCCGCGGCGAGAACCCCGAGGACCAGGCCGCCGCCGCCTTCGCCCTCGCCCGCGCCCTCCACGCCGCCGGCCAGCAGCCCGCCCGCGTGGCCACCCTCGCCGCCAGCGCCGAGCAGACCCTCCGCGGCGCCGGCCCCGGCTTCCAGCCCGAGCTCACCCAGGTCGAGGCCTTCCGCCGCACCCTCCCCGAGGATCGAAGCAAATAATTAAACCTGTCCCGAAGGACAGCCCTCAGACCGGCCACACCTGCGTCGCGTGGGCGACGCTCAGCCCGCCGACCGCGACGCGCAGGCCGTCCGCCAGCGGCACGCGGACCACCCGGTAGCTCCCCCGCGGCAGCATGGCCTCGATGAACGGCAGCCCCGGCGCGTACGCGAACACCCCGCCGGCCTGCAGCCCCCGCAAGGCCGCCATGTACGTCTCGGCGTACGTCAGCGCCGTGGGCCCGCTGCGGAAGTGGTGGTGTAGAAAGTGCAGCGAGAACGCCTGGTGCGACAGCACCGTCGCCCAGCGCCCCGCCGCGTAGTGGCGCGGGTCGAGCCAGTCGTCCCCGCGGACCCGGTCGATCCCCTCCGCCGCCACGCCGCGCGACCGCAGCAGCGCGACCAGCCGCGCCTCCGCCCCGCACCCGACGTCGAGCGCCGGCCCGCGCACCTCCGCCAGCCCGAGCAGCCGCAGCTGCAGCTCCGGCGAGTACTCGCTGCACACCACCTCGACCGGCGCCTCGCCGAGCTGCGCCCCGAGCTCCTCCTCCAGCCCGCGCAGCCCAATCATTAAATCACCCTCGCGCGCGGCCCGGTCGATCGCCCTGCGGATGGCCGCCGCGACCTCCGCGATGGCCACCTGCAGGAACTGGTTGCGCGTGTGCAACCACGCGACCACCCGCCGCGCCCACCCCTCCGCTTGCGCCTCCGCCCAGCCGCGCGCCGCCTCCGCGTGCGCCGCCCACAGCTCGACCAGCTCGCGGTCGGGCGGCGGAGCGTCACGCGCCAAAAGCCCGCCCAGACCGCGTTCGGCCCGACGCGCCGCCTCGCGCGCGAACAGCTCGCCGAGGCGCTCGAGCTCGTCGGACCCGGTCACCGGCGGAGCGTACACCCGCGCCGGCAGATCACCGCGTCTGAAAAATTCCTCAGATTCGACAGTCCCGGACGCGGCCGAGAGAAGGCCCGGCCGCGCCGCTTTCGCCGCCGGACGGACAGACGGCCCGCCCGACGTCTGGCGCCGCGAACTCGTCGTCGGCGCTCGCTGGCAACACTATCGAGGTCGGCCGACCTCGCAACCACGCCCCCTCGAGTTTCCGTCCGCGGGCCCGCACCGCCCGCGAAGAAACCCCCGAATTCCGCGACCTGAAGCCTCTTTGCGGCATTCCACGCGCACCTGCAAGGTTTTCCAGGGCCCGCGAACAATCCGACCGGCCGAAGGTCTTACGGACCCTCGAGCGTCATGAATGTGCGGCTCGGAGGCCGAGGACCGCCGTTCGATGTCCGGCGAGTTCACCGCTCCACGAGCGTCTGTCGCACCTCCTCGGCTCTGCCGTCGCACTCGCCGACGTCCCGGCGCGAGCCCGCCAAACCTCCCGCGATGTGCTGCGCGTCGCATCCATCGCTCGTCGAGCCCGCGTCGACCCGGCGGGGACCGCGGCGGGGCGAGCTCGCCGCGCGCCGTCGTCGCCCGCCAGCCCCGCGCGCGCGCCGCGAGCTCCTTGCAGGGTCAACGACCGCCGCGGCGCGCGACCCGGCGGACGCGCCGCGTCCGCGAGCGCGAGGATCGCCGGCGCCCCGCGCTCGCGGAGCGCCGCCGTCGCGGCCTGCGCCGGGGCGATCGCCGGCCCGCCCGGCCGCGTCGATCGCCCGCCGCGGACGGCCGCCCCTCGGCCCGGCCGCCGTGCGAGGCCTTGCCGGCGGCGGCGGGCCCGCGAGGCACCGCACGATCGCCGCCGGCCCCTCGTGGACTCCCCGGGATCGCCGGTACGGGTGCGAGGGCGCCCGTCACCGCTGGCCGGCGCCCGTGATAGCATGCCTGCGTGCCCGATCCCTCGATCTCCCTCGAGAGTCTGTCCGGACCCACCCGGATGATCGGTCGCTTCTCCGTCCTCGGCCTCGTCGGCCGCGGCGGCCTCGGCGAGGTCTATGCCGCCTACGACCCCGAGCTCGGCCGCCGCGTCGCCCTGAAGGTGCTCGCCAGCGACGCCGACCGCGCCGGCAGCGCTCGCCTGCGCCGCGAGGCCACCGCCATGGCCCGCCTGTCGCACCCCAACGTCGCCCGCGTGTACGACGTCGGCAACCTCGGCGACCAGCTGTTCATCGCCATGGAGTTCATCCGCGGCCAGACGCTGCGCTCGTGGCTGGCCGCCCGCACGCGCACGTGGAAGGAGATCCGCGCGGTCTTCCTGGCCGCCGGTCGCGGCCTCGCCGCGGCCCACCGCGAGGGCATCGTCCACCGCGACTTCAAGCCCGACAACGTGCTCATCGACGAGGACGGCCGCGCCCGCGTCGTCGACTTCGGCCTCGCCTCCTCCGTGCACGCCGACCCGCCGCGGGCCCACGACACCGCCGACGACATCCTCACCGACGCGACCCAGCCGTCCGACGCCGACGCCGGCGGGACCCCGGCGTACATGGCCCCGGAGCAGCACACCGGCCGCTCCGGCGACGCCCGCTCCGACCAGTTCAGCTTCTGCGTGACCCTGTTCGAGGCCCTCCACGGCCGCCGCCCGTTCCTCGGCCGCACCTGGCAGACCCTCCGCCCCCAGGTCATGCGCGGCGACACCGGCGCCGCCCAGCGCCGCATCCCGCCGCACGTCGGCCGCGCCGTCAACCGCGGCCTCGCCTCCGACCCCGAGCGCCGCTACCCCGACATGGACGCCCTGCTCGCCGAGCTCGAGCGCGAGCCCGGCCGTCGACCTGGCTGGAAGTTCCTGGCCCTCGGGACAGGTGCCATCGCCGCCGCCGGCCTGACCCTCGCCCTCGCCTCGCGCCCCGCCGAGCCGCCCGCGACCCCCGCCTGCAGCGACGACGACGCCCCCGCCTGCGTCGAACAGCGCGTGCGCGCCCAGCTCGACCAGGCCGAGGCCCTCGCCCGCACGCCCGAGCGCGCCCGGGCCCTGGGGCTCGCCGCCGCCGCCGCCGACACCGCCGCCGCCGCCCTCGGCCCCGAGCACGCGCTCACCCGCGAGGCCCGCGACCGCCGCGACACGCTCGCGACCCTGCTGAAGTACTGACGCCTCCACGAGCGCGCCTTGACGCTCCGTCGAGCGCGTCGGTACCGTCGCAGCATGGCCCGCCCGCAGCTTCGCTTACCACTATCCCTCGCCGCGCTCGCCTGCCTCACCCTCGCCTGCGGCGACGACGGCCGCCCGCAGGACGACACCACCACGACGACCAGCCCGACCAGCGTCACCCTGCCGAGCAACCCGACCGACGGCACCACCGACGTCGCGCCGACCGGCAGCTCGCCGACGACCACCACCGGCGCCCCCGACCCGACCACCGGCGGCGGCAGCGGCGGCCCCGGCGCCCCGTGCACCGCCTCGAGCGAGTGCGACGAGGGCCTGGTGTGCGCCGGCGGCACCTGCGTGCCCGGCGAGGGCGCCTGCGTGACCGACGACGACTGCACCGGCGACACCTACTGCTGCAACGACGAGTGCCTGCCGCCCGGCGAGTCCGCGAGCGCGTGCATCCCGTTCGGCACCCCGCCGAAGGGCGGCACCAACGACGAGTGCATCGGCGACGTCGCCATCGGCCTGTTCGAACCCTCGGTCCAGTGCGAGTGGCTCGGCCCGAACCCCGCAGACCCGTGGCCCGGCCACAGCAACGTGCTGACCACCCCGCTGATCTTCGACCTGCCCAACGACTCCGGCGTGGCCGCCGAGATGGTGATCGTCGCCTACAACTACACCGACGGCGGCGCCGAGTCCGGCGTCGGCACCGACCCCGCCTACTACGGCGTGATCCGCATCCTCGACGGCACCACCTGCGCGGTGCTCGAGACGATCGACGACCCCGCCAACCGCATCATCGCCGCCAGCCCCCCGGCGATCGCCGACCTCGACGGCGACGGGCTGGCGGAGATCGTCACCCACCGCGCGGTGTCCGGGGTGGTCGCGTTCGGCTGGGACGGCAGCAAGTTCGCCACCAAGTGGGTCGCCGCCGACACCGGCATCACCGGCGTGACGCGCTGGGACGGCCCCTCGATCCACGACCTCGACGGCGACGGCCTCGGCGAGGTGCTGT
Organism: Myxococcales bacterium; assembly: GCA_016793465.1. The sequence goes on along the minus strand of JAEUJW010000077.1, from coordinate 126,259 downwards.
CGGCCAGCGGCGTCTACGACGGCGCCACCGGCACCCGCCTCAACCCCGGCCAGGCGCTGCCCGGCGTCGAGCCCAACGGCATCGGCCGCATCCCGGTGGTCGGCGACATCGACGCCGACGGCGTGGTCGAGCTGATCGCCGGCGACATCTACGGCTGGGACGTCGCCACCAACACCTGGGCGCTCGAGGCGAGCGGCATCCCCGGCACCACGCACTACGGCTTCGCCGACTTCGGCACGCCCGGCCCCGACGCGGCCAGCTTCGACGCCAAGACGCTCGACGGGATCGCCGAGATCGTCACCGTCGACGGCGGCGCGGCCACCCACCTCTACACCTTGAGCGGCCAGGAGCTGTTCAACGTCGCCCAGGGCGGCGGCCCGCCCACCATCGGCGACTTTGATAATGACGGCTTCCCGGAGATCGCCTCCGCGGGCGGGACCGCGTACACCGTGTTCGACCTCGACTGCAAGGACGCCATGGCCCCCGGGTGCATCGCCCCCTTCGTCCGCTGGTCGCAGCCGTCCCAGGACGCCTCCTCGCAGAACACCGGCTCGTCGATCTTCGACTTCGAGGGCGACGGCGCCGCCGAGGCGATCTACGCCGACGAGTGCTTCCTCCGCGTCTACGAGGGCAGCACCGGCGAGGTGCTCTACTCGGCCTTCCGCACGTCCTGCACCTGGTACGAGAACCCGGTGGTCGGCGACCCCGACAACGACCAGAACACCGAGATCCTCGTCGGCTCCAACAACAACTGCAACGTCGTCTGCCCCGAGGTCGACCCCATCCACCGCGGCTCGCGCTGCGAGACCGGCGAGCAGTGCGCCGCCCCCAACATCTGCGACGCCGGCTTCTGTCGTTGCTCCGACGACACCCAGTGCCTGCCCGGCAACACCTGCCAGCCCCCGCTGCCCGGCACCCCCGGCGGCCCCGACAACGTGTGCCGCGCCTACCACCCGCCCGGCGTCGGCCTCACCGGCCTGCGCGTGCTCCGCGACGCGCTCGACCGCTGGGCCTCGTCGCGCCCGATGTGGAACCAGCACGCGTACTCGATCACCAACATCGATGACGACGGCGGCCTGCCCGCCCCGTGGCCGCAGAACTTCACCACCCCCGGCCTCAACAACTACCGCCAGAACCGCCAGGGCGAGGTCGGCGCCGCCGACCTGCCCGACATCACCGGCAAGCTCGGCGACCAGACCTGCCAGGGCAGCGGCGGCAAGGTCGTGCTCACCAGCACCGTGTGCAACCGCGGCAAGAAGGCCGTCGGCGCCAATTTGCCCGCGACCTTCTACCTCGGCGATCCCGCGCAAAAGGACATCCTGTGCGTGGCGTACACCGCCGAGCCGGTGCCGGTCGGCGAGTGCCGCGACGTCTCGTGCGAGATCGACGGCAGCGTCGACGGCACCGTCACGGTGGTGGTCGACGACGACGGCCAGGGCGGCCAGGCCGCGCTCGAGTGCTTCGAGAACAACAACACCGACGCGATCGAGATCAAGGACTGCGACCCCATCGGTTGACCCTCTGCGTATGTAATCGAGCCGCGCTGGGCGTTTCGTGATCCACGCCACGGGCGGCAACAAACATCGGCAGGGCCTGATCTCCGGCCCGCGGGCCTGCGTACCCTCGAACCCTGGACCTACCCATGAAACGTCGCTTCACGCTTGATCGTACCCCTGCCCTCCTCCTCCTTCCCGCCCTCGCGCTGACGCTGGCCGCGTGCGGCGACGACGGCGGCACCCCCACCGAGACCGAGACCGGCACCGGCACCGGCAGCTCGTCGGACACCGGCACCACCGAGATCGACGTCCCGACCACCGACCCGAGCACGACGACCACCACCGACCCGAGCACGACGACCACCACCGCGCCGCCGACCACCGACACCGAGCCCGCCACCGAGCCGACCAGCGAGCCGATCACCTCCGACCCGAGCACCTCGACCGGCCCCGGCACCACCGACACCTCGACCGGCTCGACCGGCACCACCGGGGACACGGACACGGACACCGACACCGACACCGACAGCACCACCGGCGGCGTGCTCGAGCTCGTGTCGGTGTGGGCCACCTCGAACCCCGCGGCCCTCGCCGCCGACGCGATCGTCGGCCTCGACATCGGCCTCACCACCCAGACCGCCAAGGTCACGCCGATCGGCGACGTCGTCAGCATCCAGACCGTCGCCCTCGCCGGCACCACCGGCGTCATCTCCGTCGATCTCCCCGGCATGACCGGCGGCGTCATCATCGACACCAACATGACGAACAACCCGCCGGCGACGGCCGCGCTCGGCCTCGGCGACCGCTTCATCCGCGGTCCGCTGACCGACCTGAAGACCCCCAAGGGCGTCGAGACCGGCCTGCCGGGCAACGTCTTCCTGGTCGCCGACACCGGCGCCGCCGACATGAAGGGCTTCATCCTCACCAACGACGGCGACGTCGCCCCGCTGTTCGAGGTCGAGGACCTCGGCGGCTCGCCCGCGATCTGGGACATGCACTACATCGGCGGCAACACCGACACCCTCTACGCCGCCGGCACCGACGGCGTCGTCCGCGTGTACGAGGCCTTCAACGTCGACAAGGGCGCCAACGGCCCGACCCGCTCGATCACCCCGGCCCAGAACGGCGCCAAGATCTCGATCAACCTCCACGGCGTCAGCGTCCTCAACAACGTCCTCTACCTCACCGACGTCGGCGACGCCATGAACACCACCGACGGCCAGGTGTTCGTCATCAACAACGCCAGCGCCGCCGACGGCATGGTCGACGTCACCCAGCGCATCCAGGGCGGCAAGCTCGGCAACCCCGTCGACCTCGAGGTCGCCAGCGTGCCCGTGGTCGGCACCAACATCTACGTGGCCGAGAAGTCCAACGACGCCCTCATCGTCTACAACAAGGGCGCCATCGGCAACCCGCCGTTCATGCTGAGCGGCGACATCACCCGCACCAAGCTCGAGTCGGTCGCCCGCATCGGCGGCAACAGCCAGAACCTCGTGCTGTCGAGCAACCCCGCCGGCGTCGACGCCGACTTCGCCCTCGTCCAGAACCCCCAGGTCAACCTGCCGCCCGACCCGAGCTCCGTGCTCGGCCCTCCCGGCAGCATCACCTCGATCCAGAGCCTCGTGCTCAACTCCGACGGCGACGGCGCCGTCAGCTTCGACGGCCCCGCCGCGTCCGACGGCGGCGGCCACTTCGTCATCCCCGGCCTCACCGCCCTCGCCGGTGACAGCACCGCCGACGCCATCGGCATCCGCCTGTGGGGCCCGGCCACCGACGTGGTCGCGCCCAAGGGCCTCGTCATCAACGAAGCCGAGGAGGTGGTGTTCCTCGCCGACTTCGGCGCCAGCGACGTCAAGGTGTTCTCCGCCCTCGCCCTCGGCGACGAGGCCCCGCTGTTCGTGCTCGGCGACTTCGGCGCGGCCCCGTGGGACGTCGCCTACGACGACGCCGCCGACCTCCTGTTCGTCGCCGGCGTCGACGGCGTGGTCCGCGTCTACGACGACGCGCTCGCCAACCAGGGCGGCATGCCCGACCGCGTGATCACCCCGACCAACGCCAACGACGAGAAGATCAGCGTCAACCTCCACGGCATCGAGTACGACGCGGCCACCAACAAGCTCTACCTGAGCGACGTCGGCAGCGCCATGAACAACATGGACGGCCAGCTGTTCGTCATCGAGAACGCCGACGTGGCCGACGACAACGTCGTGGTCCTCGCCCAGGTCGGCGGCGATCAGACCAACCTCGGCAACCCGGTCGACATCGCCTGGGACGGCGTCAATCTCTACGTCGCCGAGAAGGCCAACTCGTTCGTGCTGCGCTTCGACGGCCTCGCCGACCTCGCCGGCCCCAACAACGTCGCCCCCAGCGCCTCCATCGCGGTCACCGCCGCCGAGTCCGTGCAGCTCTACTACGCCGCGCCGTGACCCTCACCACCACCGACGCGCCCGTCACCCGCGCGTGACGGGCGCGTGGCCCTCCACCTGCTCCTCGATCGCGGCCCGCAGCGCCGACACGCTCGCGGTCCGCAGATACACCACCGGGGCCTCGTCGCCGACGAGGTCTTTGATCTGGTCGCGCAGCGCGTGCGACACCATGCCGACCATCACCACCACGAGCCCGATCTTGCCGATGCTGTGGCGCAGCCCCGGCGGCAGCCGCTGCTCGTAGTGCCGCACCGACCAGCCGAATTTCTTGGCGACGTCGCGGTACCGGCTCGACATCCCGCCGTGCCCGCCGACGACCACCACCTCGCGCTCTTCGTGTTCGTGCCTCATGCCAGACCCCTTGTGCAAGGCTCAGGCCATCAACGTGACACGCCCCCACGGCCCGTCTGACGCGACGCGCCCGCCGCACCGCCGCCTTTTGTCCCGCGCCCGCCGACCCCGCGTGCCATTCTGACAACCGGCCCGCACGCGCCGCCACGCGCCGCCAGGGCCGACGTCCGCGCGACCCGACGTCGCCGCACCCGCCCGGCGATCGAGTACCCTGCCCGCCATGGCCTCCCGTCGCGCCGTCCTCTTCGGCCTCACGCTCCTCTACACCGCCTGCGACGACGGCTACCGCCCGCCCCCGCGCCCGCCGACCCCGACCCCGACCCCGACCCCGGCCAGACCACCGACACCGACACCGACGCCCGCCAAGCCCGCCCCCCCGCCCGACCCCATGCTCGGCGTGGCCAGCCACGGCAGCCACACCTGCGCCCGCCGCAAGTCGGGCGCCGTGGCCTGCTGGGGCCGCAACAGCGACGGCCAGCTCGGCGACGGCACGCGCAGCGACCAGCCGCGCGCCGTCAACGTACCTGGCCTCACGGACATCTCGGAGATCGCCCCCGGCCGCGCCCACACCTGCGCCCGCAAGGCCGCCTCCGTGCTGTGCTGGGGCAACAACGAGGACGGCCAGCTCGGCGACGGCAAGGGCGCCAGGCCCGGCGCCCGCAGCGAGGTGCCGGTGGCCGTGCAGGGCCTCGCCGACGCCCTCGAGATCACCAGCGGCGACGCCCACACCTGCGCGCGCCGCAAGCCGGGCACCGTGGCCTGCTGGGGCCTCGGCGACGACGGCCAGCTCGGCGTGCAGAAGGACCGCGTGCCCGCACCGCTCGCCATCCCCGGCCTCTCCGGCGTGGCCCAGGTCGTCAGCGGCGCCAACCACGTGTGCGCCCGCAAGCCCTCCGGCGAGGTGCTGTGCTGGGGCCGCAACACCGAAGGCCAGCTCGGCGACGACAGCCACGGCAGCAAGCTGAAGCCCGTCGCCGTCGTCGGCCTGAAGGACGCCACCCACCTCGTCGCCGGCGGCAACCACACCTGCGCCCAGCGCCGCTCCGGCGCCGTGGTCTGCTGGGGCTCCAACAAGCACGGCCAGCTCGGCGACGGCACCTCCGGCACCTACGCCCAGCGCAAGCCCGTGGCCGTGCAGGGCCTCTCCGCCGTCGCCGAGCTCGCCGCCGGCCACGAACACACCTGCGCCCGCACCAGCGACGGCAAGGTCGTGTGCTGGGGCCGCAACGACGCCGGCCAGCTCGGCGACGGCTCCACCGCCGACCGCCCCAGGCCCACCCCCGTGGCCCGCCTCGAGCAAGCCACCAACCTGGCCCTCGGGACAGCCCACTCCTGCGCCCTGCAGTCGACCGGCAACGTGACCTGCTGGGGCAGCGACGAGCACCGCGCCCTCGGCCCCCGCCGCCTCTGACCCGCGGGTCCGCGGACGAGCCCGCGCATCCGCGCACGCGCGGGCGGTCGCACCCTCGCCGCGCCGCGCCGGCCTGGCGTATGGTTGCCGGCGATGACAGCCCCGTCGGACCCGTCGTTGATCGACTCCGCCGAGCCGCGCCTCTCGCTCGCGCAGTACGCCGCGATCCTCGATCACCTGCACGAGGGCGTCTATCTGCTCGAGTCCGGCGTGTTCACCTACGTCAACCACGCCCTCGCGGCCCTGGCCGGCGGCCGCCCCGAGCAGATCGTCGGCCAGCCGCTGACCTACATGATCGCCCCCGAGGACCACGAGGTCGTCGCGGCCCGCTACCGCCGCCGCTCCGAGGGCCAGGAGCTGTCCGAGACCTACGAGTTCTCGGTGCTCGCCCTCGACCGCGTGACCCGCATCCCGGTCTTCATGCGCACCGCCCGGATCCCCGCGCAACACGGCTTCGTCAGCGCCGGCACGATCGTCCCGCTGGCCCAGCGCGCCGCCCTCTCGGCCTCGCTGGCCGACCACGCCGCCCTGGCCGGCGAGGAGTCCGAGCGCCTCTCGATCCCCGTGCTGCAGATCCACCCCGAGGTGCTGGTCGTCCCGCTCGTCGGCCGCGTCAACGCCACCCGCGCCCGCATCCTCATGGACCGCGTGCTCGCGGCGATCTCCGAGCTCCGCGCCAGCCGCGTCCTGCTCGACATCACCGGCGTGCCCGTCGTCGACGAGCGCGTCGCCGGCTACCTCGTGCGCACCGCCGCCGCCGTGCGCCTGCTCGGCGCCCACCTCACCCTCGCCGGCATCTCCCCCACCGTCGCCCAGACCCTCGTCGCCCTCGGCGTCGATTTAAAGAACCTCGAGACCACCGGCTCCCTGCAGGACGCCTGGCAGTCCGCCGCCCGCCACCTCAAGTGACCCGATCGTTGGATTGACAACGAAAGTACTGGGTGCTAACCAGCGCTCACGTCCTCGACGGGACGCGTTCGATCCTTCCAATCGAACAACTCAGACCGATTCGTCTCGCACACCGCGAGGTGAAGACAGGTGTGCCATGACTCAGAGAAAGCCCGGGATGGTGTTCCTTGCCCGACCCGCTGTTCCCAACGCTCCCAAACCCCTTCCGGTCGAAATGGGCTCGAAGCCCACTCCTCCGGCGCCGACACGTCCCTCGAGAGTCAAAGACTCCGCGTCGGTGGCGAACGCGGTCGAATCGCTGCGCAGCGGCGGGCCCCTCGATGCGCAGAGCATCGCCGCCGTCGCCGATGCCCTGAGCGCCAGGTTCGAGGTGCTGCGCTCGGCCTGGGCCGGCAAGAAGTACTTCAGCCCCGCCTCGGTGTTCCTCTCCGATGACTCTGAAGGACCCGAGGACGACAATTACGTCGAGCGTTACCTCGCGTTCCGCAAGCAAGGCAAGGAGTGGAACTTCTTCATCGAGGAGCAGCATTGCCGCGACCAGGACGGAGAGTCGTTCACGTCCATTCCCCTCACCTCGGCACCGCTCGACGTCCGCCTCGAGGCTGTTGACGCCCTGGAGAAGCTGGAGACCGAGCTCAAGGCCCAGCGCGATTCACTGCGCAAGAGGCTCGTCGCGGCGTTGAACGGCATGGACGCCTACATCGAGCGCTCCCTGAGCGCGGAGAAGGAGGGGTGATCATGGAGCCGCTCATCCTGGTGCCGCTCGCCATCATCTTCCTGGCCCTCCTCGGCTTCACCTGGATGGTGATCCACGGCGGCTACCGGACACGTCTCAAATACGGGGCCCACCGCTTCGTCCTCGAACCCTCGCTATCGGCGAAACGGAAGCCGCGCTCCAAAGCGCTTCCCCCGCCCGGGGACGACGCCTCGTCGCCGGCCCCGACCGTCGTTCGCTCCGAGTGAGCCCACAGAAACCACGCCGACGTCTCCCGGACGCGCAGTCTGCGTTATCATGCCCGGCATGAGCGCAGATCAAGAGCAACCGGGAGGGTCTGCGTGGCAAGCGGCGCTCGACTTCGGGATCGATGTGACGCTGCTCGAAGCCAACCTGAAGCGCACCCCTGCCGAGCGGCTGCGTGAGCTGGTGGCGATGAACCGCTTCCAGGACGAACTACAGGCACGCACGGTCCCGGCCGAGCAGCGTCACCGCAACGACATGGCCAACCTGCGCGCCAAGTTCGGCTCCCTGCTCGACGAGCATCCTCCAGGCACAGCCCCCCGATGAGCAACGCCCCGATCCAGCAGACCGAGCGCTTACTCGTGCTCCTCCAGGACGCAGGGTGAGCTTCGTCGTCATCGGCGGAGTCGCCGCCATTTCGCATGGCGCGACCACGCTGACCCGGGATCTCGACATCGCCGCCCCGCTCACGACCGACAACCTCGAGCGGTTGATGGCGGCGCTTCGGCCGTATCACCCGAAGCACGTCACTCGCCCGGACCTCGGCGAGATCCAGGACTCCATCGCGCGACTGTCCGAGTTTCGCCTGTTGCTTATCGACACCGACCTCGGTCGGCTCGATGTACTCCGCGAGGTCCAGCCGCTCGGCCCGTTCGAACAGCTCATGACCGTCGAGATGGAGCTCGTGCCCGGCCGACGATTCCGGGTCCTGAGCCTCGAGCAGCTCATCGAGGTCAAGGCGTTCGTCGGGCGCCCGAAGGACCGCGTCGTCGAGATGGAGCTGCGAGCGCTGCGGCAGGCACGCACCTGACGGCCGCGCCGCGTCAGCCCGCGACCGCCCCGACCTCCTCGACCGAGAACTCCTGCTCCGAGCGGAACACCACGTCGAAGATCGGCAGCCCCTTCGCCAGCGCCGCCAGCGTGTGCCCCAGCTGGATGCCCGCGATGCGCCGCATGTCCTTCTGCAGCATGCCGAAGTGGCTCTCGCCGACCGGCAGGAAGTCCGGGTGGATCGAGAAGAACCGGGCCACCTGGTCGCGCATGAACTCCGCCACCTGCGGGTGGTTGACGAACATCTGCGTCGCCCCGCACGCCGGCGAGATCAGCGGCACCCGCGTGAACGGCCACACGCCGCCCGCCACGCGGATGTTGACCACCGCGCCCTCCTGGTGCCCGCCGCCGAGGATCACGTAGTCGAGCTCGAGCACGCCCTCCCAGCGCATCTTGAAGTACGTGCGCAAGAACGCCTCGACCAGCTCGCGGCGCACCAGGTACTTCTCGGAGTTCTGCAGCATCAGCCGCAGGTGCCCGCAGCCGACGTGGCCCGGCGCGGCGATGTGCTCGAGGATCAGCTCGTGGGCGGCCCGCGGCGGCGAGGCCATGTACTCGCGCCAGTCCTGCGCGTTCGAGGTGATCGGCGGCAGGTGCTCGTCGAGCCGCCGGTCCGCCCGCATCGACTTGATCAGGTCGTTGGCCGCGATCGTGTCCGAGTGCACGTAGAAGTGCCCGAACGTGTCGATGTACGAGTGCAGCACCTGCGGCAGCCGCTCGAGCGGGAACGGCGTGCCGGTGACCCGCTCGATCGCCGCCAGCGCCACCAGGAACTCGCCCGCGTTGCCGCCCGGCGTGCCGATCACCCCGTGGTCGTCGCGCCCGTCGACGCACGACACCTTGGTGTGCAGCAAGAGCGCCGCCATCTTCACCCAGCGCACCGACCGCGGGTCGCCGATGTGCGCCTCGATGCGCGCGCGCGTCAACGGGCCGGCCGCCGCTTCGGTCGGCAGCGCCGCCGGCGGGGCCGTCGGCTCGCGCGTCAGCACGTCCTCCACCCGCGCGGTCGCGAAGCCCATCTTCTTCCACGCGACCATGCCGCCGTCCATCACCGCCACGAAGGTCATGCCGGCGCACTCGAGCTGGCGCGCCGCCTCGGCCGCGCGCCGTCCGCCCTTCTGCGAGATCACCACCACCGGCGTGCCCGCCTCGTAGCGGTCGGCCACCGTTGCGATCGCCTCGAGCGCGACCCACTCGACCCCCGGGATGTGCCCCAGCGGACCGGTCAGCTCCTCCGCCGTGCGCACGTCGATCAGCCGGACCGAGCGCCCCTGGCGGGCGATGAAGTCCGCCGACAGGAACGGCGTGCCGACGTCCGAGCGCCACACCCCTCCCAGCCAGTTGAGCTTGACGAGCCGCTCCTGCACCGACAGCCCGGGTTCCAGGCGGATCTTCTGCGTGGTCATGATCGTCGCCGAGACTGGCCGGAGCCCGGCGCCGCGTCAACCATCCCGCGCGAGTGTTTTAAGAGACAGGTTCACTCCGTCGCGAGAGTCGACGCGCCCGCTCACGAGCCCTCGCCGTCCCCGCCCGCGTCGGCGCGCGACCCCGCCGCGCGCCACGGCGACGCGCGCGACACCTGCGCCAGCACGTGCCGCGCGCTGCGGCGGACCACCAGGAAGTAGTACGGCACCGGCAGCAGCGTGGCCGCCAGCGTCAGCAGGATCACCCGGGTGCCCGAGCCCGCGATCATCACCAGCACCACCAGCAGCCCGAGCACCGCCGTGACCGGCCCGCGCCTGCGCTGCCACGGCGAGAAGCGCTCAGGCTCGCGCCGCAGCAGGATCAGCTCGGCCACGCACGACGCCCCGATCGCCACCAGCGCGGTCGCCGTCGAGAGCAGCGCCACGAAGTTGTACACGTCGAGCAGCCCGCCGCTGAAGTACAGCACCACCAGCATGCCGGTGATCGCCGACGACACCACCAGCGCCGCCACCGGCGTCGCCGTGCGCGGGTGCAGCCGCGCCAGCCGCGGCGGCGCCAGCCCGTCGCGGGCCGTGGCGAACGCCATGCGGCTGGTCACCAGCAGCCAGCCATTCAAAATGCCCGCCACCGAGATCAGCGCGCCGAACGTCACGAACAGCTCGCCCGCCGCGCCGAAGCGGGCCCTGGCGACCGCCGCCAGCGGGCTCGGGTTGCCGGCCAGCTCGCCCGCCGGCACCGCCAGGTTGAGCGTCAGCAGCACCAGCAGGTACAGCGCGCAGGTCACCGCGAAGCCGGTGTAGGCCGCGCGCTTGATCGTCCGGCCCGCGCCGCGGATCTCCTCGGCCGGCACCGTCACCGACTCCATGCCGATGAACAGCCACGACACCAGGGCCACCGCCGGCAGCAGCGAGCCCATGCCCTGCGGCGCGAACGGCTGCAGGTTCGCCGTCGACGCGTACGGCAGCAGCGCCACGCTCAGCACGATCAGCGGCAGCACCTTGCAGACCACCGTCACCATCTGCACGATCCCGCCGATCTTCACCCCGATCGCGTTCGACAGCGTCAGCCCCCACAGCAGCGCCTGGCTGACCGCGAACGCGATCCACGGCTCCGACGCCGCCGGCCACAGCACCGTCAGGTAGCCGACGAACGCGGTCAAGAACGCCGCGTTGCCGATCACCGCGCACATCCAGTAGAGGTACCCGACCTCGAGCGCCATGAAGTCGCCGAAGGCCCGCCGCGCGAACGCCTGCAGCCCGCCCGACACCGGGTACGCCCCGCCGAGGTCGGCGAACACCGCCGTCAGGCACAGGTACCCCAGCGTGTTGACCCCCCACGCCACCAGCCCGAGCGGCCCCGCCGTCTCGGCCAGCCCCGCCGGCACCACGTAGATGCCCGAGCCGATCATGTTGCCGACCACCAGCGCCGTGGTCGCCACCGGCCCGAGCCCGCGGACCAGCATCGACTCACCCGGCTCGGGACCTGTGCGCTCGCCGGCCAACGCTCACCCGATCGGACGCAGCCGGCTCATGAGGGGCTCGACCTGCTTGCCGAGGCCCTGGTCCTTCGAGCGTCGCACCAGGCTGCCCGCCGTGAACAGCGCGAAGCTCACGTAGTCGTACAGCAGCTCCTTCAAGAACTTCTCGACGTTGGCCCCGACCGCCACCATGCGCGCGTTGTCGACGACCCGCTGCACGTCGAACGTGCCCTTCTCGAACGGCCCCGCGCGGTCGAACACCACCTCGTAGGTCCCGTCGGCGAAGTTCAACAAGTTGGTCCGCAGGATCGTGCCCTTGCCCGCCGTGTCGGCCTCCTGGTGGATCTCCCGCAGCACCAGGTTGGCCGTCTCGACCACCTCGATCGGCCCGCCGCGCAGCCGCGGCCGCTGCATCGTCACGTGCTTCGACTGCACCAGCTGAAACAGGATCTTGGTCGTCTCGAACTCGCCGAGCCCGAGCATCCGCCCGAGCTCGCCCACGCTCTGCAGCCCGTCGACCTGCTGCCACACCTTCAAGAACTCCTTGCCCGGCTCGCCGCGGTCGGGCGCTCGCTCGGGCACGTAGTCGGCGCTCGGGATGCGCTGCCGGAAGTAGCGCATCTCGTCCATGCGCGTCACCCCGTCCATCAGCACCCCGTTGAGGCTCAGGCTGTGGCGCGAGGTCAGGGCGTTCTCGTCGAACCCGTCGAGGAAGCAGTACATGCCGTCGGCCACCGTGAACGTCGCCAGCAGCACCTCCTCGACCTGGCGCGCCAGCCCGGCGTACAGCTGCTTCTGCGATATGAAGCCCATCTCGATGCCGACCTCCCCGTAGCGCTGCGGCGCCTCGCCGGTGGCCTGCTGGCAGCGCTCGAGGATCGCCCGGTGCTGCACCTCGTCGAGCACCCCGAAGCGGTACAGCACCCGCCCGATGCGCTCGTCCTCGACGTCGGTGCGGGCCGACACCGCGTTGCCGCCCTCGATGAACACGCTGCGGTTGTGCTCGCCGTCGCGGACCGTCAGCTCGCCGCGCCAGCCGGCCTGGGCGACCAGCGCGATCACGTCGCACAGCGCCCCGGGCGCCGTGATCTCGCCCGCGAGGCGGACCACCGCGCCGTCCTCCTCGTCGCGCCGCCCGTCCTCGCCGGTGTAGCGCAGGAAGATCACGTGGTCGGGCGTCGGCATCAGCCGGAAGTGCCGCTCCTTGCGCCGCCGCATCTGCTCCCCCGCCGACAGCCCCACCGGGTGCGCGATCCCATGGGCGTCGATCGCCACCAGCTCGTCCTGCGCGTGTCTCATGCCACTGCCTCCGGCACCTCTCCTGGTATCACCGGACCGCCCGACGCCGCAAGCCGCGCGCCCCGCAAGCGCTTCGGGCCGATCGACTCGTCCGGCGCGGCCGCCCTCGCCGACCGCCCCCTTGCGATCGCTCCGCGACCTCGGTTCCCGCGACCTCTTCACAGCGTGCCGCTCCCACGCCACCGCGTCACCGACTCGCGAGCCGCCGACGCGGGCCGTGCCGCCTCCGCCTCGCCACGGCCCGCCGCCGACGCGCGCCGTGCCGCAGACGCCTCGACGCCCTCGCCACCGCCTGGGTGCTCGCCCGCGCCGGCAGCTGCCGCTCAGCGCGTCGCGGTGATCCTGCAACGACCGCCCGCCCCGCCCGCGCGGCCCGCCAGAACAACGTCCTCGCGGCGCACGCCGGCCTCGCCGAGCGCCTCACCCGCGCGCCCGCCCGCCTGATCGCCCGCGCCGACGCGGCCGTCGACGAGCTGGAGGACGCCCTCGTCCGCTGCGAGCGACCCGCCCTGCTCGCGCTGCAGCGCGCCGCAGGCACCCGCGCCCTCGCCGGCCTCGCGCGCGCCCTCGACGACGGCCCCGGCACCCGCGCCGCCGTGCGCGACGCGTCCGATCCCGCCCTCGCCGCACATGTCCGCATCGCCTGGCCTGGGGGTCATGGCTGCAAGGACAGCCGGCGGACCTCGCCGAGCTCGCCGCGCCCGCACGCGATCTCGCCGCGACGTCCGCCACACCCGCGAGCACCCTCGACCCCGTCGCCCGCGCCTCGGGCCCGACCACCTCGAGACCCGCAGCTCGCTCGAGCAGCTGGGCCTCCTCGAGGACGCCCGCGCGCTGATCGTCGTCAGCGCTGCTCGAGCATGTAGAGCACCACCGCCTCGTCGTCGGTCGCGACCCGCCGCGCCGCCAGCAGGTCGCCCGTCTCGCGCGCCAGCGTCAGCGGCTCGCTCGGCGCCTGCGCCCGCCCGAGCTCGATCCACCGCGGATGCACCGCGGTCGCCTCGACCCCCGCGAGCAGGTCCACCGGCGCCCGCGCGGCCGGCGGCGGCGGCGTCACCCGCAGCGCCAGCACCAGCGCCGCCGCCGTCGCACACGCGGCGCCCACCAGCCACGGCCACGCCCGACGCCGCCCCGCGTCGCGCCGCGCCCGAAACTTCACCAGCCCGCCCGGCGGCGGCTCGAGCGCCACCAACATGGCCTTCAGGTCATCCTCCTCGCCGCGCATCGGCCTGCTCCTTCCCTCGCAAGTGTTCACGCACGCGGGCCACCGCAGCGCTGCGCCGCGAGCCCACCGTGCCCACCGGCACCGCGAGCACCGCGGCCACCTCGGCGTACGACAGCTCCGACAGCTCGCACAGCACCAGCGCCCGCCGCAGCTTCTCCGGCAGCGCCTCGACGGCCGCCCGCACCGCCGCCGCCTGCTCCGCCCCCAGCACCGCCTCGTCCGGCCGCGCCCGCTCGCTCGCGACGTCCTCCTCCACCGCGAAGAACCGCCGCAGCCGCCGCCAGCGCCGCCGACTCGCCGCCAGGTTGACCGCGACGCGATGCACGAACGCCCCCGCCGTGTCGGCCCGCACCCGCGCCCGCGCCTGCCACAGCCGCGCGAACGCCTCCTGGACCAGCTCGGCCGCCTCCTCGCGGTCCCACACCCAGCGGTAGACCACGTTGAAGAGCGGCCGCTCGAGCCGCACGAACAGCGCCTCGACCGCGCCGGCGTCGAGGCCCGCGCCGTCGCTCGCCGCGTCCGGGCTCGCCGCGCCCGCTGATGGCCGCGCCGTCGTCATCAGCCCTCGGTCATCGTCCGCCCGCGCACCACGTAGAACAGGCTGCGGCCGGCCGCCCCGGCCGGCGCCGCCAGCCCGGTCTGGCCGATCACCAGCAGCTGCCCCGGGTTGACGTGCACCCGCGTACGGAAGCTCTTGCAGGCCCCGCGGTGGCAGCGCTGATCGGGGTCGAAGTCCGCCGACGGGTCGATCGTCAGGTCGACGTCGGCGACCAGCCGTCCGCCGACATCGGTGACGACCTGGCCCACCTCGAGGCGGTTGCCGTGCACGCTCGCCGACTCGTCGATCAGCGAGGCCACCCGCACCTTCTCGAGCGTCGTGAAGCGCATCGGCCCCTGGTCGCGCACGATCGCCTGCAGCGCCGGCGTCAGCTCCGACCCCTCGACCCCGCCCGACTCGCCGGCCGCCTCGCCGACCACCACCCAGTAGTCGATCTCCGCCGTGTGTGCAGGCGCCGGCGCGCCCGCGTCGAGCCCGGCCACCAGCGCCGCCACGCCCTCGTGGATCCCCGGGGGCGCCACCACCACCAGCTTCCCGTCCGGCAGCCGCTCGACCGTGCCTCGCGGCGGCGTGTCCTTGCCCGTCGACAGCGCGCTCGCCAGAGCCCGCTCGAGCGAGCGCGCCTGCTGCGGCGGCACCGCGTACGTGCGCAGCAACGCCGCGTCCTCGTCGATCGGCGGGGCCTGCGGCAGCGGGCCCGCCTGGCAGGCCGCCGCGCCGAGCAGGCCCGCCAGCACCAGAGTGCGCGCGGTGAATGTGAACAGGGGTCGTGCGATGTGCATGGGGACTCGCACCGGCTCTACGCCCGACCTCGTGGTTCCTTCGAATTTTTGTTCGCGGGCCCCGCGTTTCCGAGCAGACGTCCTCCAACGTCGTTTCGCGGCGTGCGACGATGCGGTCATGCCTTGCCCTCGCCTCGTCCCGGTGTTCGCCTCGCTCGTCCTCCTCGCCTGCGGCCCGGGCACGGACCCGATGAACGAGGACACCGGCGACCCCACCGGCGACCCCACCGGCGACCCGCCCGCCGAGACGTCCGCCAGCGAGCCCACCGGCGGCCCCACGCAGACCTCGGAGATCTCGAGCATGCCGCCGGAGACCAGCGTCGGCGAGACCACGGCCGACGACTCCGGCACATCTCCGACCACCCCGACCTCAGCCTCGAGCGAGCCGACCTCGACCTCGCTCGACACCTCGACCACGACCCCGCCCGACAGCGACAGCGACAGCGACAGCGAGACCACCGCCGACGTCGACAGCGAGCTGTGCACCCACGCCGGCGGGCCGCTCGGCGTCACCCTCCTCACCTCGCTGCTCCTCGAGCGCGTCGCCACCGACGCCCGCGTCAACGCCTACTTCCTGCGCTCCGACCTCGACCTCTCCAGCCTCGGCGGCTGCGTCAGCGACCAGCTCGCCGAGGCCTTCGGCTGCGCCGGCGTGACCTACGGCTGCAAGGACATGGTCACCGCCCACAAGGGCCTCGGCATCTCGACCGTCGACTTCACCGACTTCGCCGAGGACTTCGCCCTGGCCTGGGACGACCACAGGGCCCAGAACGCCCCCGACCTGACCGACGCCGAGAAGACCGGCGTGCTCGACGCGCTCGCCGCCATGGCCCCCGACATCGTCGAGGACCCCGACAACAGCGCCACCGTCTACCAGCGCGTCGGCCGCAAGCCCGCGATCCAGACCGTGATCGGCGACCTCGACACGCCCGACACCTTCCTGGCCAACGTCGGCAGCAACCCCGCGATCAACGGGTTCTTCATCAGCGCCGACCCGGTCCGCCTGGCCACCTGCCTGGTCCGCCAGGTCCACAGCATCGACGGCCCCGCGACCTACGGCCTCGAGATCGACTCGCTCGCCCCCGACGTCGACCCCGGCGTGGCCCAGGACAACCCCTGCCGCGACATGCAGGAGGCCCACGCCGGCCTCGTCAACCCCAACAACGGCAACACCGCCGTCGAGTTCGTCGACTTCACCGAGCTCGTCGGCGACCTGGTCGACGCCATGACCGGCGCCGGCGTCGCCATGGCCGACCAGTCCGTGATCCTCGAGGCCTTCAAGCCGCTGTGCCCGGCCATCGTCGCCGTCGACCCCGAGAAGTGCCCCCCGTGAGCAGGCGCCCGCGAGTTCCTAAAGCGCCGATTAAAATAATTAGAACACCGCGACGCCGCCGGCCCAGGTGAAGCCGGCGCCGAAGGCCGCCATCAACACGCGCGAGCCCTCGCGGATCTTGCCGTCGCGCCACGACTCGCTGATCCCGATCGGGATGGTCGCCGCCGTGGTGTTGCCGTAGCGCTCGATGTTGTGGACCACCTTGTCCTCGGGGATCCCCAGCTTCGCCGCCACCATCTGGTTGATGCGCATGTTGGCCTGGTGCGGCACGAACAGGTCGACGTCGCCGATCGTCATCTCCGCCTTCTTGACGACCGCGTGCGCGACCTCCGGCATCTTCTCGGTGGCCCAGCGGAACACCTGCTTGCCGTTCATCTGCGGGTAGTGCTTGCCCTGCTCGAGCATCTCCGGCGTCAGCCGCGGGATGCACTTGCTGGCCGGCGCCTCGAGCCACAGGTCGTAGGCCCCCGCGCCGTCGGCGTGCAGCTCGAGCGAGCGCACGCCCTGGCCCGGCCGCGTCGCCTCGCCGACGACCACCGCGCCCGCGCCGTCGCCGAACAGCACCGCCACGTCGCGCCCGCGCTCCGTGAACTCGAGCCCGGTCGAGTGCACCTCGGACCCGACGATCAGCACATTTTTATAGACCCCCCCGCGCACCCACGCGTCGGCGACCGACAGGCTGTAGAGGAACCCCGAGCACTGGTTGCGCACGTCGAGCGCCGGCACCCCGGGCAGCCCGAGCTTGTGGATCAGCAGGCAGCCCGCGCCCGGGAAGTTGTGGTCGGGCGAGAGCGTGGCGAACAGCACCGCGTCGATGTCCTTGACGTCGCGCCCGGCCTGCTCGCACGCCATCTTGACCGCCGGCACCGCGAGGTCGCTGGCGCCGATGCCCGACTCCTCGATGAACCGCCGCTCGCGGATCCCCGTGCGCTGCACGATCCACTCGTGGGTCGTCGGCATGATCTGCGCGAGGTCGTCGTTGGTCACGACCTTCGTCGGCACGTAGTGACCGGAGCCCAGGATGGCGGAGCGTCGCTCGGACATCCTCCCTAGGTATCGAGGCCCCGACATCTGTTCAAGATGCGAACTTCGGTTCACGCGGCGGCGCGCTGGCTCGGTGGTCCGACCAGTCGCTGCTTCGCCGCGCACGGCCGCGTCGGCCGACTGCGAAGGAAGAAACACGGAAGCGGATCCCCCGGGGTTCGGAAGATCCGCTTCTGGTTGTCTGCGGGGTGGAGGCAAGGGGGATCGAACCCCTGACCTTCGCGCTGCCAGCGCGATGCTCTCCCAGCTGAGCTATACCCCCGGTGTCGACCCTCTCGGGTCCCGCAGTCTGGTGGGGCGGGTGTCTATCAGCGCCCGCCCGCGCCGTCAAGCCCCCTTCGACCGGGCCGGGCCCAGACCCCCGACGGCCCCTGACTTGCTTCCGCTCCCCGCCCACAGCATCATGCGCGGGCCGGCGCAATGGACCTCGCGGAACTGTTCAAGCAGGGCGGCCCGCTCATGTGGGCCATTTTGGCGGCGTCGATCGTCGGCGTCGGTGTGTTCTTCGAGCGCCTGTGGTCGACCCAGCGCTCCCGGGTGCTCCCACGGGCGTTCGTCGACCGCATCCGGGCCCTGGTCGCCAAGGGCAAGGTCAACGAGGCCCTGCTCCTGTGCGAGGAGAACGGCTCGTCGATCGCCCTCATCATGGCCGCGGCCCTGCGCGCCTACGAGCACAGCACCAGCCGCGCCGAGATCAAAGAGGCCGTCGAGGAGGTCGGCGCCCGCGAGGTCGCCCTCATGGACCGCAACGTCGAGATCGTCGGCACCGTGGCCACCATCTCGCCGCTGCTCGGCCTGCTCGGCACCGTCGTCGGCATGATCCAGGTGTTCCGCCAGTTCGTCGAGGCCTACGCCTCCGGCGCCGTCGGCCCCGACACCTTCGCCCAGGGCATCTGGCAGGCCCTCATCACCACCGCCTACGGCCTCGTCGTCGCCATCCCCGTGCTGCTGCTCTACCGCTTCCTGCAGGGCCGCACCGTCCGCATCGTCGGCGAGATGGAGGAGGACGCCATGGGCATCGTCAACCTGCTCGAGGACGCCCGCCGCGCCGCCCGCAGCGAGCGCGCCGTCCACCCCGCCGCGGAGCCCGCGCGATGAACTTCCGCGGTCGCGGCGCCGCCGGCGGCCTGCGCAAGCGCGGCAGCGTGGTCGAGGGCATGACCATCGACCTCACCCCGCTGATCGACGTCACCTTTCAGCTGCTCATCTTCTTCATGCTGACGGCGACCTTCAATAATGACGCCGCCTTCAAAGTTAAACTGCCGAAGGCCACCAGCAACGAGCCCGCGACCGAGCAGAAGGCCATCGTCGTCGAGATCTCCGAGGACGGCCGCTTCGAGGTCGACAAGAAGGTCGTCGACGAGGCCGAGCTGAAGACCCGCCTGTGCATGGCCGCCAAGGAGACCCAGGTCTCCACCGTCAACATCAAGGCCGATCAGAACACCAAGCACGAGCGCGTGGTCCAGACCATGGACATCGCCAAGACCTGCGGCATCGAGAAGCTCGGCATCCTCCACCGCCGCTGACGCGACCCTAACAGCCGCCCACGCCGTCCCCGCCGAACAGCGACTCGCACTCACGGATGAACGCGCACAGCTCGGGCGGGTAGTACACGTCGATCTGCATGGGCGCGCCGGTCGTCGGGTGGTCGCCCACGCCGCCGGTGCACGACACCCCGGTGTCCGGGCACCTCCCGCCCGGCGTGAACACGTTCGCGGGGTTGTCGGGGTCGACGTTGCAGCCCGACTCGAACATCGGGTCCTCGCTGTCGGTGCAGATGCCGTTGCTCGCCAGGCAGCTGCCGCCCGCGCCGCCCGGCGCGCCCGGCTCGCCCGGCCGTAGCGAGGCGTCGCACGCCGCGTTGCCGAGCAGGCGCGGCACCACGTAGGCCGGTCCGCCCGACGCCGCCATCTGCTCGGCGGTGCAGTAGTAGTCGTACCCGAGGTCGGCGCACGTCGACCCCGGCTGGAACGTGTGCCCGACCACGTCACTGGCGTCGGACTCGCACTGATACGACTCGTAGTCGTCGTCGCACCAGTACCCCGGACCGTCGGGGTCGAACAGCTCGCACGCCCCGCTCTCGTCCGGCGTCGGCAAGAGGATGCACCCCGCGACGGCCCCGAGACCCGCGAACACCACGACCCGACCACGCGCGAACCACCCAATTGGACCGACCATCTCGACCTCCCGCCGGTGAGGTTGCATCGGCCATACCAAACCCCCGCGAGCCGCCGCCTGCGGTCATCCCGGCCCGCACCGGCCGGATCGACCTGCAAGCGCTGCAGCTCGCTGCAAGACGCAGCGGGCGCGAGCGGCGACCGCGACGTCAGACCCGCCGTGAGCCATGCTAACCCACGCGCTGGCCAGCCCGATCCGCGGTGCTACCTTGCACGCCTTGCACGCGAACATCCACATCCTCGGCCCGTTCAAGATCCCGTGGCTCAAGGGTCCGCGGGTGGTCCGCGTGTACGCCCCGCCGGCGCAGCGCGAGCCGCCGCCGGTGCTCTACATGTTCGACGGCCAGAACATCTTCGACGACGCGACCTCGTTCGCCGGCGGCTGGCACCTGCACCACGCCGCCCACGCGCTGGCCGGACGCGGTCACGCGGCCCCGGTGATCGTCGGCATCGACCACGGCGGCGTGCACCGCAACCGCGAGCTCACCCCCTTCCACGGCAAGCGCCGCGGACAGGCGGCGCACCTGGTCCGCTGGATCGCCCGCGACCTCGCGCCGAAGATCCACCGCCGCTTCGGCACCCGCACCGACGTCGCCGGCACCGCCGTCGGCGGCTCGTCGATGGGCGGCCTCGCCGCGCTCTACGCCCACTTCTACCGCCCCGACGTGTTCGGCGCGGCCCTCTGCATGTCGCCCTCGCTGTGGGTCGCGCGCGGCAAGATCTTCCCCTACCTCGAGGCCGAGCCGCGCCCCTGGACGTCGCGCATCTACATCGACGCCGGCGTGCACGAGGGCCTGTGGGCCCACGCCGGCCGCCTCGTCCGCGACCTGCAGTCCCGCGGCTGGCGCGAGCCCGACCTCCGCTGGGTCTCCGACCCGCACGGCCACCACCACGAGTCCCACTGGCGCCGCCGCGCCCCCGCCGCGCTCGAGTTCCTGTTCGCCCCCCGCGGCCTCACCCGCGCCGCCTGACCCGCGAACAGGCGAAAATTAATCTGCCCCACCCTTCTCATCGAGGGGCGGGGCAGACTGTTTCAGCCACGAGCGGTCGGCCGCTCTCCAACACTTCCTACCTACATATTTTATCTACCCACCCGCTGCCACCATTGCAGCGCGACCCCCCAACACCTGCCAACATACGACCACCGCTATCCCCACCCGGTCGCGCTCACCTCCGCCCGGCTCTCGCTCGTGCGCTCCCATGCACGCGACCATGGTTAGCAAGGCCTGTGCCACGCCTGTGGGCCTCCGCAGCCCCCTCCTGGGCCTGGCGCCCCCTCCGCCGACGAGCCGTTTGCGCCTCGGTGCAAGAGCTGCATAAAGCGTCGCGCCGAATCGGCATCGGCCCTCGCCGGCGAGCGGCCCGCCCCGCGCACCCGCGCGCCGTGCAAAGCCCGCGCGCGGACCGGCGCCGGGGCGGTAAACGCCGACCTCGCAATCTACACAGCCTCGCATTCGCCAGTGCGCGTGGCCGGCCCTGACGTGGTGTCAGCCAGCAGTTCATGCTTGAACGGCCCCGCAGGCTGACGGATCGTGTGAAGGTTGACGGCAGAGCGTGCAGCGAGCGACGCCAGCACGGCCATGCTCCCGGGGTCCGACACCACGCGGCCGGCGCTCGGGCGCGGGAGCACGGTGGGCTCGTCGGTGGGCGACGGCGAGCGCGCGCCGCCGGTCGAGCCGGAGCGCCTCGGCCGGCTCGAGATCGTGCGCTGCATCGGCGCGGGCGGCATGGGCGAGGTCTACGAGGCCCACGACGTCGACCTCGACCGCCGGGTCGCGGTCAAGCTGGTGCGCTCGGACATCACCAGCCGCGACGCCGTGATCCGCATCATGCGCGAGGCCCAGCTGATGGCCCGCGTCACCCACCCGAACGTGGTGCGGATCTACGACGTCGGCCGCGTCGACGGGCGCGTGTACATCACCATGGAGCTGGTGCGCGGGGCGACGCTCGGAGCCTGGCTCGAGCAGACCGAGCGGCCGTGGCGCGAGATCCTCGAGTGCTTCCTCAAGGCCGGACGCGGGCTGGCCGCGGCCCACCGCATGGGCCTGGTCCACCGCGACTTCAAGCCCGCGAACGTGCTGATCGGCGACGACGGCCGGGTCCTGGTCGCCGACTTCGGGCTGGCCCGCAGCTCGTCGGGCGACTCGAGCGGCGCGAGCCTGGCGTCCACCGCGACCGACCGCGCCGCCCCGCTGAACCTGGCGGCCCTGCCGGTGACGCTGTACGGCACCGTGCTCGGCACCCCGGGCTACATGTCGCCGGAGCAGCTGCTGGCCGCGCCGGTCGACGCCCGCAGCGACCTGTTTAGCTTCTGCGTGGCCCTGCACGAGGCGCTGTACGGCATCCGCCCGTTCGCCGGCGCGTCGACGACCGAGCTGCTGGCGGACATCGGCGGGGGCATGCGGCCGCCGCCGCGACGCGGCGCCAGGATGCCGGAGCGGATCGCCGTGGCGCTGACGCGCGGGCTGGCGGCCGAGCCGGCCCGGCGCTTCGCGACCATGGACGACCTGCTCGCCGAGCTCGAGCGGGCCCTCGTACGCCCGCGGCGCTACCTCGGCGCCAGCCTGCTCGCCGCGGCCTCGCTGATCTCGGCCGGCGCCGCCGCCGACGTCGGCCCGTTCGCCGACCCCGACCCGTGCGCGTCCGCGGGCGCCGAGTTCGCCGCGGCCTGGTCCGACGAGCGCGCCGCGGCCATGCACGACGCCTTCGCCGCCACCAGGCTGTCGTTCGCCGCCGGCGCGGCCGAGCGCGCCTCGACCCGCATCGCCGCCTACGCCGAGGCCGGCCAGCGCGCCAGCCTCGCGGCCTGCACCGCCACCCACGGCGAGCACGGCCAGTCGTCGACGCTGTTCGACCTGCGCATGGCCTGCCTCGGCCGCCGCGAGGCCGCCCTGCGCAACCTCGTCGACGCACTGATAATTGCCGACGCGCCCGCGGTGCAGGGCGTCATCGACTCGGTGGCGGCCCTGCCGGCGATCGACGACTGCGCCGACATCGACGCCCTGGTCCGCACCGCCGGCCCGCCCGAGGACCCCGCGGTCGCCCGCGAGGTCGAGGCGGCGCGCGACCTGCTGGCCCGCGGCGAGGCCCAGAGGGCCACCGGCCGCTACGACGCCGGCGTCGCGCTGGCCGAGGAGGCCGTGCGCCTGACCGCCCACATCGCCTACGACCCGGTGCGCGCCGAGGCCCTGGCCCTGCGCGGCCGCCTGCACATGCACGCGGGCGACCCCGCGGTCGCGGAGGAGACCCTGCTCGACGCCGTCGAGCTCGCGGAGGCCAGCCGCCACGACGAGCTCGCCGCCGACGTGTGGATCGAGCTGGTCCGCCTCGCCAACCTCTACCTCCACGACCCAGCGCGCGGGGCCGCCTGGATCCGCCGGGCCAGCGCGGCCCAGCGGCGCCTCGGCGACGCCCCCGAGCGACGCATCGCCGTGCTCGGCGAACAGGGCACGCTCCACGGCCTCGAGCACGATCACGCCTCGTCGGTGGTCGCGTACCAGGCGGCGCTGGAGCTCGTGGAGCGCGACAGCGACGACACGCTGATGCTCGGCAAGCTGACCCACGGCCTCGCCAACGCGTACGACGCCCTCGGCCGCTTCCCCGAGGCCCGCGCCGCCTACGACCGGGCGCTCGCGGCCACGGAGTTCGCGCTCGGCGCGGAGCACCCCCTGTTCGCCCGGGTGCTCCACGACTACGCGGTCTTCCTGATGCTGCGCGGCGAGTACGACGCGGCGCAGGCCCAGCTCGAGCGGGTCCTGGCCATCACCACCCGCGCGCATGGTCGCGTCCACCACGTCAACGGGAAGGCGCACATCTCCCTCGTACAGGTCGCGCTCAGCCGCGGCGACTTCGGCGGCGCGGTCGACCACGCGGAGCTGGCGACGCGGATCCTCGGCGAGGCGCTGAAGCCGGATCACTCCGATCACGTGGAGGCGGCGATCGCCCTCGGGACGGCCCGGTTCTTCGCCGGCGACCCGGAGGCGGCCCTGACCGCCTACACGACGGCGCGGGACCTGCACCGAAAGATCCCACGGGGCGAGCCGAGCACCGCGGCGACGATCGCCATCGACATCGCCGAGACGCTGGTCGCCCTGGAGCGCTACCCCGAGGCCGAGGCAGCCTTCGCGGACGTCGAGCGCACGCTCGCATCGGCGGCGATGACGGACGTCGACCTCTCGGCCCGGGTGCTGACCGGCCGCGGGCGCATCGCCCTGGCCGCGGGAGACCACGCCGCGGCCGTGGAATCTCTCGAGGCCGCCCTCGAGCTGCGCCGCGGCCTGCCGGAGGACACCCTGGCCCTCGAGGAGCTGCAGGCCGCACTTGTAGATGCAAAAGCAGGGCTGTCACATTAGCGGGGTTGCGGCCAACATCGCTCCCACAGGAGCGAAGCATGACCAGCGTCACCCTCACGAACGTCAACCCCATCGCCCTCGACGCGGTCGTGACCGCGGTCGGCGGGGTCTACTCCGTCGAAACGCAGTACTACGTGCCACCGGCCACGACCGTGGATCAGATCAACGCCGACTACAGCACGTCCTTCCCGGCGACCGTGGTCGTCAACGTCACCTCGACCTCGGTCCCGACCGGCTACTACCTGGTGGCCTCGGGAGACGGGTCGTGGACCACCGTGAGCAGCTCGTCGCTCACCGGGGTGTTCACCGTGGGCGAGGGCTCGACGACCGTCTACTCGTTCACGATCTCGGTGACGAACGGCTTCCAGATGGCCGGCGGAGACCCGCGACTCGTCATCAGAAAGATCTACTCCGACCCACCGGATCCGCCCAAGCCATGACGCCGGGCCGTCGCTCGCCTAGCGCCGCGCGTACGCGTGCAGCCGGTACTGGATCGTCCGCACGCTGATATCGAGGATCTCCGCCGCCCGCGCGGTCGACCCGCCGACCGCGTCGAGCGTCGTCAAGATCGCGTGGCGTTCGATCTCCGCCATCGTCGAGCCCGGCACGCGGATCCCGCCCTGCACATCGGGCGCATCCTCGAAGGGCAGGTGGTCCTCGTCGATCGCCCCGCCGTCGCACAGCACCACCGCCCGCTCGATCGCGTTCTCCAGCTCGCGCACGTTGCCCGGCCACGCGTGGCGGCAGATCCTCGCCCGCGCCCGCTCGGTGAAACCCTCGATGTTCGAATGATTCTCCTCGGCGAAGCGCCGCAAAAAGTGTTCGGCCAGCACCAGCGCGTCCTGCCCGCGCAGCCGCAGCGGCGGCATGTGCACGTGCACGACGTTGAGTCGATAATAAAGGTCCTCGCGGAAGCGGCGCTCGCGGACCTCCTGGGCCAGGTCGCGGTTGGTCGCCGCGATCAGCCGCACGTCGATCTTGATCGACTCGCCGCCGCCCACGCGCTCGAACGTCCGCTCCTGCAGCACGCGCAGCAGCTTGACCTGCAGCGACTGCGAGATCTCGCCGATCTCGTCGAGGAACAGGGTCCCGCCGTTGGCCTGTTCGAACCGCCCGAGCCGCCGCTTCTCGGCGCCGGTGAACGACCCCTTCTCGTGGCCGAACAGCTCGCTCTCCAGCAGCGACTCCGCCAGCGCCGCGCAGTGCAGCACGTGGAACGGCCCGCTCGCCCGCGGGCTCAAGGCGTGGATCGCCCGCGCCAGCTCGCCCTTGCCGGTGCCGCTCTCGCCGGTGATCAGCACCGTCGCCCGCGCCCCCGCGACCTGCTTGGCCACGCGATACACCTTCTGCATCGCCGGGCTCGTCCCGAGCAGCCCCTGCAGCCCGCTGCCCTCGCGCTCGCGCAGCTGCCGGCGCAGGTTCTCGGCCTCGACCCGCAGCGAGCGCCGCTCCATCGCCCGCTCGACCGCCAGCACCAGCGCGTCGGTGTCGATCGGCTTGGTCAGATAGTCGTCGGCGCCGCCACGCATCGCCGCCACCGCCGTCGACACCTCGGTCGCCGCCGTCATGATGATCACAGGCACGTCACGGTCCTGCTCTCGCACGTGACGCAGCAGCTCGAGCCCGTCGACCCCGGGCATGCGCATGTCGGTCACCACGACGTCGGGCGCGTACTCCGACGCGGCCCTGAGGGCTGCCGTTCCGTCAGGTTCACCTCGCACGTCGTAGCCGGCCTGACGCAGGTGCTTCTCGACGCCGAGCCGCGCGAACGGCTCGTCGTCGACCACGAGGATCCGGCCTTTCGTCGGGGGTCGTTCGGACATCGGCGAGTCTGCAGAGTCTCTCAGTACTGGCGGCCGTTGTCCGGAGCAACTGCGGACACCCCCCGCGTTCGAAGGCGAGCAGCGCCCCCCTCGCGGGCCCACGCGACCTCGCACGCGGCCCTCCTGCGGCGCCACGAGACTCCCCCGCGGGCGCGAGCCCGGCCCCACCCCGCGGATCGCACGCCCACGCGCCGATTGGCCCGGACCCTCCGCCCCGGTCGCCTGCGCTCTTCGCGCGGCTTCGCGCCTCAGCGCGCGCGGCGATACAGCAGCGTCAGCGCCGTCGCCGACAGCAGCACGAACAGCGCGTACAGCAGCGGCAGCCACAGCATGCGCTCCTGCTGGGCCGGGAAGCTGAGCAGCAAGATCCCCAGCGCCAGCGGGCTGTTCTGGATGCCGGTCTCGAAGGCCACCGCCCGCCGCTGCGCCCGTCCCAGCCCGAACACCGCGGCCCCGAGGTGCCCGAGCGCGAAGCCAAGCACGCCGAGCCCGATCGCCGCCGCGAACATCGCCGCCGTGGTCGCCTGCAGGTACGCGATGTTCCTCGCCAGCCCCGAGCCGATCAGCAGCACGAGCACGAGGATGCCCGCCGCGCCGCCCGCCTTCTCGACCGTCTTCGCCGCCCCCGGCGCCTTCGCCCGCACCACCATCCCGATCGCCAGCGGCACCAGCATCAGCAGCAGCGCCACCGTGATGTTGGTGAACGGAATTTTCAGATCCGCCGAGGTGAACGGCGCCGCGTAGGCCGCCAGCAGCAGCGGCATGAGCACCACCGCCGCGATCGTCGAGACCGCCGTCATCGACACGCTGAGCGCCACGTCGGCGCCCGCGAAGTACGTGAACAGGTTCGAGGTGGTCCCGCCCGGCGTGCAGCCGACCACGATCAGGCTGACCGCCAGGTCCGCGTCGAGCCCGAGCCCGCGCGCCAGCCCGTACGCGAGCAGCGGCATCCACCCGTACTGCGACATCAACCCGATCAGCGGCCCCCGCGGCCGCCGCAGCACCGCTTTGAAGTCCTCGAGCGTGAGCCCGGCGCCCATGCCGGCCATCAACACCACGAGCAGCAGCGCCAGCAGGACGGTCTCGGGGGTCGACAGCACGGCGCCTTTGTCGCACGCCCGCCCGGCCCCGGGCAAGCTATTGCGGCGTCGGCACCCCCAGCGCCGCGGCCAGCTCGACCACCCGGATGCGCCGCAGCTCGTCCTCGAGGCTCGAGCGCTTGCCGTGCATCTCCCACACCTTCTCGCCGCGCCTGCCCGAGCCCGCGTAGTCGGCGACGAGGTCGATCGCCCGCGTCAGCCCGCCCTTGCCGAAGAAGTGCCCGCCCTCGAGCACCAGCCCCTCGGGCGTCTCGCGCAGGCTCCACGCCTGCGCCCCGATCGCGTCGGCCACCGCGGTCACCACCCTGGTCTGGCGCCTGTCCTCGGCCTCCTCCTCGCGCCGGATCTTGACGCCCAGCGCCTCCCACTCGCGCAGCTTGGCCCTGTACGCCCGCGACCTCGGCACCGCGTCGATCCTGGCCCGCGGCACCTCGGGGAAGCTCATGTACGGCTCCTCCGGCCGGCGCTCCGGCGTCGGGTAGCGCCTCCCCATGAACAGGAGCACCGGATAGAACAGGTCGAACATGCCCTGCGCCGCCGCGTCGCGGGCCGTCACCACCGGCACCGCCGGCGCCGCCAGGTGCCTGGCCAGCCCGCCCTGGCCGCCGCTCGTCAGCCGCTGGATCGCTCCGAGGTCGGTGGTGACGATCATCTGCCCCGCCGTCACGGCCGCGTAGACCGTGCGATATCCCGGGATCTCGAGGCTCGTCGCCCCCGTCTTGCGCTCCTTGCCGAGCTTCGCCCCCTTCACCATCGCCGCTGTCCGCTGCACGAGGTCACGCGCCCGCTCCGCGCTGCTCACCCCGAGCGCCGCCACGAAGCCCATCTCCTGCTCCTGCCGCGTGTACTCGCCGCGCAGCAGCCTGTCCGACACCGTGAGCGCGAACCCGCCGGTCCCGCTCAGGATCGGCACCAGCTCGTCCTTCAGGTCGACCGACGTCTCGGCCTTGAACTCGGCGAACTCCTTGACCGGGTCGTCGCCGTCGGCCCGCATCAGGTCCTCGAGCATCGGCACCACCGCCGTCGGGTCGAAGCTCCCGCCGAACAGGATCATCGGCCGCTCGCCGATCGCCCCGAGCGCCGGCGACGGCTCGGCCGCGTTGCGCACCAGCCCGCGCCACACCGCCGTCTCCGGCATGCGCGCCCGCACCCGCCCGCTCACCCCCGCCTGGCTCGCCGTGAACTCGAACACCAGCGGCTCGACCGGCCGCAACCACCGCGACGCCACCTCGTACTTCAGCTGCTCGCGCTGGCGCCGCTGCTCCTCCCAGCGCCGCTCGTCCTCCGCCTGCAGCCGCAGCCGCTGCAGCTCCTCCTGCGGCGCCCCGTTCATCTGGGCCCGCTCGTACTCCTGCGCCGCCCACGACGGCTCGCGCCCGCGCGCCAGCTCACGCGAGAACCCGGCCTCGAGCAGCCCCCAGACGTCGACGTAGGCCGTCAACGGCCGCGCCGGCTCGCCGCTGGCCATGGCCCGCTGCCAGCGCGGCGCGGCCGTCAGCCCCCGCGCCGGGTCGATCGTCGCCAGCGCCCGCGCGTGGTCGTAGGTCGCCCGCGCCGGCGCCCCCGTGCTCACGAAGAACGCCCAGCGCTCGCGCAGCACGATCGCCGAGTCCGCGTCCGGGTCGGTCTTCAGCACCAGCCCGCGGTCCTCGAGCACCGGCGCGTACATCCCCTTGCTGGTCGCGTCGATGAAGGCCCGGAACTTGTCGCGGTCCGTCAGCGTCACGAACCCGACCACCGTCTCGCTCGGCAGGTCGATCATCGCCGCCCCCATCGCCCCGTCGACGTCGAGCCCCACGCTGCTCCACTGGGTCGGGTCGAGCAGGTTGACCCCCGCCGCCCGCGTGACCTCGGACGCCGCCTGATCGTAGTACGCGCGGTACTTGCCGATGATCGCGTCGACGTCGAACAGCGCCAGCACCGCCGCCAGCCCGGCCGCCGTGAACACCACCGCCGTGGTGTCGGGCAGCAGCTGCACCGGCGACGTCGCGACCGCCACCGCCGGGCTCGCCGCCCGCCGCCCGCGACTCACCGGCGCCGTCGCCTCGGGCACGCGCTCCGCCGCCGCGATCGGCTGCAACACGTCCTGCCGGGGTCGACAGCCCACGGCGCCGACAGTCGTCGCCAGCGCCCCCACCCAGCACAACATCGTTCGCACCATCGGCCGATCCTACACCGAGACCGCCCGCACGCCGCCGACGTCCCGAACGCGCGTTGTCGCGTCCTGCACCGGGGGATATCCTGCCGTCGTGTCTCGCCACGCCTGGCCCCTGCTCGTCGCCCTCGCCTGCGTCCCGTCCGACCCGCCGATCGCCGACGACCCTGACGACGGCGGCGATCCCGGCGGCCCCGTCACCACCTCCGCCGCCCCGACCACCGGCGAAGGCACCACCACCGGCGACGACGCCACCACCGGCGACGACACCACCACCGGCGGCCAGGACGACGAGACCGCCCTCGTCGTGCACAGCTTCGGCGACCGCGTCATGGCCCCCTTCGAGGAGGTCGAGCCGTGCGTGCAGTGGACGCTGGGCAACGAGCGGCCGATCTACGTCAACACCGTGACGCTCGCCAACGACGGCGGCTTCCACCACTCGAACTGGCTGGTCGTCCCCGAGGACGAGTTCGCCGGCGAGGACGGCTACTTCAACTGCAACGAGCGCGGCTTCAACGAGCTGCAGGCCGCCGTCGCCGGCACCGTGCTGTTCGCCCAGTCGACCCAGTCGCGCTACGAGACCCAGGAGCTGCCCGCCGGCGTCGTCATCAAGGTCCCGCCGCGCCACAAGCTGATCGCCGGGGTCCATCTATTAAACCTCAGCAGCGCCGAGACCGTCAGCGAGCTGCGCATGGGCCTCACGCTGATCCACCCGCGCGACGTCGAGGTGGTCGCCGCCCCGTTCCGCCTCAACTACGGCGACCTCACCATCCCCCCGCTGGCCCAGAGCCGCTTCACCGGCGAGTGCGACCTCGCCAGCCAGTACGAGTCCAAGACCGGCCAGCCGCTCGACATCAAGCTCTACCACGTCCTCCCGCACTACCACTATTTGGGCAATTACTTCAGCGTCGAGCTGATCGGCGGCTCGCGCGACGGCGAGCAGATCTTCCACCACGAGGGCTTCAACGCCGACGGCAACGGCCGCACCTACGACCCGCCGATCGACCTCACCGGCACCACCGGCCTGCGCTTCACCTGCGGCTACGACAACTGGCACGACAAGCAGATCGGCTACGGCATCGGCGACCAGGAGATGTGCGTCATGCTCGGCCTCGCCGACATGCGCACGATGATGAACGCCTCGGTCGACTCCGGCACCGAGCTCGTCGGCAACGACGACGGAGTGGTCCTGTTCGACGGCCCCTGCTCGACCATCGCCATCCCCAAGAACGCCGCCCAGGGCATGCCCAGCCAGTCCGAGAAGGACGAACCGCTCTACGTGCCCCCGCGCGGCGACGACGACGTCGACCTCGACCCCGTCAAGCCCTGCGTCGACGCCAGCCCCGACGCCTCCCCCGCCGCCGAGCCCACGCTCACCAACCTCCGCAGCACCCTCTTTAATCCGAGCTGCACCTTCTCGAGCTGCCACGGCGGCAAGTCCCCGCTCCACCTCCGCCTCGACGGCTCCGACCTGCACGAGGTCCTCCTCGGCGAGCCGACCCTCGCCGACACCGACCTCCCGCTCGTCACCCCCGGCGACCCCGACGACAGCTGGCTGTATCGCCTCGTCTCCCGCTGCGACCCCACCGACGACGCCGGCACCCCCCACATCCACATGCCGTTCAACGCCCCGACCCTGCTCGACGACCGCACCATCGCCACGCTGCGCGAGTGGATCGCCGCCGGCGCCAAGAACGACTGATCAATAATTTTATTGATTGGCCGGCAGTGGCGAGGTGGGCGGCTCACCCGTCGGTGAACACCAGGTCCACGCTCGTGTTGATGGGATATTTGATGTCCGCCTCGGCCAGGCGGAGCTCCGCGCCGATGCCGCTGGCCGCGACCTCGCAGTAGCCGTCGGCGTTGGGCGTGCACGTGCACGTGTTCGGGTCGGCGCAGATGATCGCCGACGTCGACGCGCGCGCCACCAGCTTGTACGTGCCGTCGACGGCCTGACCGGCGAGCAGGCAGTCGGGGCTGCACGATTCGTCCTCGGTGCAGCCCTCGGGCATCTGGGCCGGGGTGTAGACCGCGCCGGTCCACGCGAACGTGAACTCCCCGCCCGGCGCGATCATCAGCACCGAGTCCTCGGCGCAGAACGCCGGGCAGCCGCACGCGCCCTGCTGGGCCTGGCCGCAGGTGAACTCGCAGACGCCGTGGGTCCACGTGATCGCGACGTCCGGGTCGGGCCCGTCGATCTCCACCAGCGGCGCCGTCTCGCAGAAGTTGACGTGGATGAGGAACACCGGCGCGGCGCCCTCGTTGCGCAAGGAGATCTGCACGGCCGGCGCCGGCACCACGTCGTCGAACGGCGCGCACATGTCGACCCCCGTGGTCCCCGACATCGTCGCCGTCGCCGACCCGTCCGTCGCGTCCGTCGCCGAGCCGTCCGCCGCCGTCGCGTCCGTCGGCCCCGGCCCGGTCCCCGCGTCCGCCCCCGTAGTCGGCGCGCTGGCCGTCCCGGGCGTCACGGTCGTGTCTGCCCCCGACTCGTCGCTGCCGTCCTTCGGACCGCACGCCGGAGTCACGAGGAGGAGGCCGCAGGTGAGGAGCGTCGGACGCAACATCGGCGGACGATATCACGCCGCCCGCCGCCCGCACACGCCCGCCGCATCCACGCTCGCCGTGCCCGCCGACGGCAATGTGCCACCAAGACCTCGATCGAACGCGATCAGCGTCTATCAAACAATTAATTAAACGTTCGAGTCGGAGCGGGGGCGGGGATCCACCCGCGCTTCGAAGCCTGGAGGATCGCCCGAATGATCGCCGGAGCGGTCCGGAAAACCGTGCCGAGGCTCCCCGCAGTTTCGACGTACTCGGGCTTTCCCTGGCGATTTCTCGCCCTGATCCAGGCCTCGCGCTCGGCGGCAGCCCCGCGAGCGAGCCGCGGAGTTCGGCCGATAACGCCGCGAACGCAATCCCGGCGAGAATTTGCACGATCTCGCTGGACGCTCCTGGTCGACCTTCGATTTATCCATACAGTCTCGGCACCCATCGGACCCCGTCGATTGTTTCTTCGGTCCGCCGATCACAACCCATTCTGTCCTTCGGAGCCCCCATCCATGCGTCCCAATGATTCCTCGCGCCTCCACGACAACGACGACGATCGCACCTCCGGCCGCAACGGCCGCAGCGCCTCCATGCGCCCCCGCGACGACGACCGCTCGAGCGACGACTCCTTCCGCCGAAGCGGCGACGACCGCTCGAGCTCCCGCGACTATGATCGCGACCGCTATCAAAGCCAGGGCGACCGCTCCCAGTCGCGCGACTACCAGACCGGCGAGCGCAGCCAGGGCGGCAACTTCGGTCAGGGCAGCCCCGGCTACCAGAGCAACCGCGGCGACTGGGGCTACCAGCAGGGCAGCCAGGGCTACCAGGGCGGCCAGTCGGGCTGGAGCAGCCACGGCGCCTACCAGGGCAACCAGGACTCCTACGGCGGCCAGGGCGGCTTCGGCGGCCAGGGCGGCTACCAGAGCGGCCAGAACCAGAGCGGCAGCTACCAGGGCAGCCACGGCGGCCAGAACTACCAGTCCGGCCAGGGCAACTACGGCTCCCAGGGCCACCAGGGCTCGTACGGCGGCCAGAACTACCAGGGCAACCAGGGCGGCTACGGCGGCCAGCACTACCAGGGCAACCAGGGCGGCTACGGCTCCCCGGGCAACCAGGGCCACCAGGGCTCGTACGGCGGCCAGAACTACCAGACCGGCCAGGGCAGCTACGGCTCGCAGGGCCAGGGCGGCTACGGCTCGCAGGGCCAGAGCGGCCGCGGTGACTACGGCTCGCAGAGCGGCCGCGGCTACCACGTCGGCGAGGGCTACCAGGGCCAGATGAGCGACCGCGGCGAGTGGGGCGGCTTCGTCGACTCCGGCCGCGGCCAGGGCCAGAGCGAGTGGGGCAACCGCAACCAGGGCAGCAGCTACGGCCAGGGCCAGGGCTGGGGCGGCTATCAGGAGAGCGGCAACCAGGGCCAGCGCATGGACCGCGGCGGCCAGCAGGCTCGCGGTCAGCACTCCGGGCGCGGCCCGCGTGGCTACCAGCGCAGCGACGAGCGCATCACCGAGGAGCTCAACGAGGCCCTCACCAACCACGGCGACATCGACGCCGACGACATCGAGGTCAAGGTCCAGAGCGGCGAAGTGACGCTGACCGGCACCGTCGACAGCCGCCAGGCCAAGCGCATGGCCGAGGACCTCGCCGAGGGCATCTCGGGCGTGCGTGAGGTCCAGAACCAGCTCCGCGTCAGCCGCGGCAACAACAGCAGCAGCAACCGCTCTGGCAGCTCCAGCAGCAGCGACAACACCCGCTCGGGCAGCTCCAGCAGCAGCAGCGACAACACCCGCTCGGGCAGCACCGGCACCGGCGCCGACAAGACCGGCAGCTCGAGCCAGAGCGGCAGCCAGGACCTCGGCAGCGCGGCCAGCAGCGGATCCGACAAGACCGGCAGCTCGAGCCAGAGCGGCGGCCTCACCGGATCGACCAGCTCGCGCAAGACCAGCTCGTCGAGCTGAGCCCCCGACGACCCGCGAGGCGTCCGCTCAGCGCCTCGCATCACGGACGCCCGGGACAGGGCGCGGGAGGTGGCCCGCCCCTGTCCCGGGCGGCCATTTTAATAATTATTAATAGTTAAAGAATTATCGCCTCTCGGCGCTCACAGCTCGGACGTGCCGGGCGTGCGCCGCACCAGCGCCTCGCGCAGCGCGGCCAGCAGCGGCGCCGCGATGAACCGCACCTTGTCGGGCGCGATCGGCGACTCCTCGAACGCCATGAACGGCTCGGCCAGCAGCCCGCGGTTGATCTCCACGCAGATGACCTGCCCGGGGTACGCCGCCGCGTAGCGGTGGCCCATGGTCGCCGGGTGCAGCTTGTAGGTCGCGTTCTCGGTCGCGGTCACGCCGATGCGCGCGTACTGCTCGCGCACCCCGGCCACCAGCGCCGCGTCGGCCAGCAGCGCGCCGTCGGTCGCCGTGCAGATGATGTCGATCGCCGGCCGCTGCCGCCACTTGGCGTAGACCGCGGGCTCGTAGGCCTCGCGCAGGGCCGCGACGATGTTCTCGTCGACCTGCGAGACCTCGATCGAGCGCGGCGCATACGAGTGCAGCGCCAGCGCCAGCCCCCCGCGCCCGCAGATCCGCGCGTACGCCCGCGCGACCAGTTCGTGGTACTGCGCGTGCATCGACTCGAGCAGCGCGCGGTCGGCCGCCTCCGTCACGTAGCCGGCGACCGCCGGCGTCAGCCCGTCGATCATCGCCCCCGGCGGCCCGCTGAGGACCACCCGGTTGCAGTCGATGAACGTCCGCGGGACCAGGCAGCGCAGCACCAGCACCCCGTAACCCGCCCCCGACAGCGCCGCCGCCACGTGCTCGCCCGCCTCCGGCGCGCCGATGTCGGTGTTGACGAAGAAGAACTGCTCGAGGTCCTTCGGCAGCTTGCCGACCAGCCGGGCGCGCAGCGCCTCGTAGTCGCTCCGCCGGGTCGCCCCGTGCGGGATCTCGATCAGCAGCTCCGGCGCCCCCGGCCGTGGCGTACGCGCGGCGTGGTACGCCACGTCGCAAATTCCGTCGATTCCGGCGATGTCCTCGAGGCCTTCCTGCATTGCTGTATCCAGGATGATGCCCATGCGAGCCCCGCTTGTCGACCGCTTCCTGCGGCCCGGACGACCGTCCGCCGGGCACGCGCCTAGCAGTTGGGGCAGAAGCAGTACAGCCCGTCGTCGTTGTCCATACAGCTGTCCTGGCCCTGGTCGCAGGCCTGCATGGCGCACGCGCAGGACGGCTTCTGGCCCATGCACTCCGGCGGGATCGGCTCGCAGCGGCGCTTCAGCCCGAACAGCGTCTCGTCGGTCACGCACATCTGCCCGTTCGGGCACAGGTCGCAGTTCGGGACGACGTTGCACAGATCGATCGGCACGCACCCGTTGGTCCAGCAGGTCCCGTTGGCGTCGACCCCGGGCAGCTGGCCCGCGGGACAGTCGGGCGGCAGCGCGTCGCAGGCGATCGCCGACGCGTCGCAGTTGAGCTTCTCGGCCACGCAGGTTCCGAACCGGCACGACACCGAGTCGACGCCCAGCGCGTCGCACTGCGGCACGAAGCACTCCGGCACGTCGCAGTCGGGGATCGGGTCGCCGACCGCGATCGCCTCGCAGCGGCAGCAGTCGCTGAGCAGCGTGCAGTCGCCGTCCTTCATGCACTTGCCGCCCGGGTCGCCGCCGGTGGTGCCAGGCTCGCTCGTCGAGCTGTCGCCCGTGTCGTCGGTGCCGCCCGTGCTCGTGCCCCCCGACGTCGACGTGCCGCCGGTGTCGGCCCCGGTCGTCGCGGTCGCGGTCGTCAGCGTGGTCGTCACCGGCTCCTCGGTCGTCGACGTCAGCGGCGGGCTGGTGGTGTCGGTCGAGCCGCCGGTGTTCGCGTCGGTCCCCGTCACCGGACCGTCGCCCGTCGTCCCGGTCGGCGCCGTCGCGCTCGTGGTGCCCGGGCTGGTCATGGTCGCGTCGCTGGCCGTCGAACCGCCGCCGCCGTTGCACGCGAGCGCCAGCCCCGAGGCGATACAAAGAGCGATCAAGTCAGTCTTCATGCCCCCGGGATAGCCCATCCCGCGGCCGCCGAGCAGCCGTCCGCGGGCCGGTCGCCTCACGACATCGCCGTCATGGCGCCGAAGAACCCCGCCCGCCGCGGGGCCGCGAGCCGCTAGACTCGCGTCATGCCCCTGCCCGTCGAACCCGTCGCCCCCGAAGTCGCCGCCGAGACCCGCGCCTTCAACGACAAGCTCGAGGCCATGCTGGCGACCATCCCCTCGGCCCACCTCGTGCCGCCGGCGGTCGTCCGCGCGGGGCGTCGCGCCGGCCGCGGCACCTTCCCCGCGCCGACCTTCCTGCCCGAGATGCAGGACCTCGAGGTCCCCGGCCGCGCCGGCCCCCTGCGCCTCCGCTGCGCCCGCCCGCCCGGCCCCGCCCGCGGCGTCTACCTCCACCTCCACGGCGGCGGCTGGATGCTCGGCGCCGCCGACATGCAGGACCCCGCGCTCGTCGCCCTCGCCCGCGACACCGGCCTCGTCGCCCTCAGCGTCGACTACCGCCTCGCCCCCGAGCACCCCTTCCCCGCCGGCCCCGACGACTGCGAGGACGCCGCCCGCTGGCTGCTCGACCACGGCGCGCAGCGGCTCGACGCCCCGCCCGTGTTCGCGATCGGCGGCGAGTCTGCCGGCGCCCACCTCTCGGTGCTCACCCTGCTGCGCCTGCGCGACCGCGGCGACCTGGCCCGCCGCTTCTCCGCCGCCAACCTGGTCTACGGCGCCTACGACCTCTCGCTCGCGCCGAGCCAGCGCCTGTGGGGCGAGCGCAACCTCGTGCTCTCGCGCCCGCTGATCGACTACTTCGGCGGCGCCTTCACCTCCGGCCGCAGCCTCGAGGAGCGCCGCGACCCCGCGATCTCCCCGCTCTACGCCGACCTCCGCGGCCTCGTGCCCGCGCTCTTCAGCGTCGGCACCCTCGACCCCCTGCTCGACGACTCGCTGTTCATGCACGCCCGCTGGCAGGCCGCCGGCAACCCCGCCGAGCTGCGCGTCTGGCCCGACGGCGTGCACGGCTTCAACGGCTTCGACATCACCCTCGCCCGCCTCGCCGACGCCGCCATGCACGCCTGGCTCGCGCGCACGATCCCCGCCTGACTCGACAGGCCCCCGGCAACCCCGCCGAGCTGCGCGTCTGGCCCGACGGCTTCAACGGCTTCAACGGCTTCGACATCACCCTCGCCCGCCTCGCCGACGCCGCCACGCACGCCTGGCTCGCGCGCACGATCCCCGCCTGACTCGCGTCGACCGGGCAGCCCGCGCGCCTCGATCGCCGGCCCCGCGCTTCGCGTCAACCGAGCAGCTCGCGCGCGTGCTCGAGGCCCGACTCGAGGTCCGCCAGCGTCGTCAGCGCGCCGAGGTCGACCCCGCCGGCCACCATCGTGCGCGCCACCTCCGGGTGCACGCCGATCAGCAGCGGCGCCGCCCCCAGCAGCCGCACCGCCTGGGCCGTGCGCAGCAGCGCCGCCCCGGCCTCGGCGTCGACCCCCGGCACCGCGCTGACGTCGATCAGCACCACCCGCGCCCGATCGGCCGCCACGGCGTCGAGCGCCGCCGCCGTGATCTGCTGCATGCGCTCGGCCGCCAGCGACCCGACCAGCGGCAGCAGCAGCACCCCGCGGTGCACGCGGAACACCCGCGTCGACAGCTTTAATATCTCGTCGGCCTGGGCCCGCACGACCCGCTCGCGGGCCAGCGTGTAGGCGTCGGCCAGCCCGGCCGCCCCCGCGTAGGAGATCCGCGAGCGCTCCTGCTCCCAGTAGATGCGGGCCTCGGGGTCGTCGGCGAACAACTCCGCGAAGTCCTGCGACACCGCCTCGAACCCGTGGTTCATGCCCCACAAGATCTCGCCGATCGACACGCCCATGCTCGAGCGCTGCTCGCCGATCGCGTGCATCAGCCCGTTGAAGTGCGTCGCCGGATCGCGCCCGAAGTCCTGCCCGAACGCCTCGAACGCCCGCTGCACGGCCGCGCGCGCCGCGGCCTCGGGCAAGCGGGCGTAGAACCCGATGCCCGCGGCTCGCAGGGTGCGGATCGCACGGTCGAGGTTCCCGCCGAGCCGGGCATGGAACGCGTCGATCACCCGCTGCATGACCGCGAAGGTATCAGCACTCCGCGGGCCCACAACAGTCCGCGATCGCCTGGACTGGAACACGTGCCACGCCTCCGCAAGCCCTGCGTCAGGCGCTGCACGCCGCCAGGCTCGGGCAAGAACGGCCGCCCGCCGCCCACGCCCAGCGCCGCAGCATCGCCACGGCCGGCGACCCGGGCACGCCGGGCCGTGGTTCGTCGACGCGCTCGCGGTCCACGAGGCGTTCACGGCCCGCCCGTCGTCACGTCGGCCTCCGCGACCGCGGGCGCGGGCGCCGTGTAGTGCCTCAGCGCGAAGGTGTCGTGCACGTGGACCCCCGTCTCGCCGAGCCCGGCGATCGCCCGCGCCACCCGCTGCGGCGCGCGGCAGAGCAGCCACAGCACGAGCGACTGCAGCCCGAGCCCGAGCCTGCCTGCGGGCACCAGGTGCCTGGCCGCCTGCAGCGCGAACACCCGGCTGCGCCGCACGTAGTCGATCATCGCCGCCTCGTAATTCTTGAAACCCCGCACGTGATCGCCGCCGGCCGCCGCCAGCTCGCCCGCGAGGACGTAGGCCCCGACCACCGCCAGGCTCGTGCTCCCGCCGACCGCCGGCCCCGGCGAGTAGCCGGCGTCGCCGACCAGGCCGACCCGCCCGCGCGTCCACGTGTCCATGCGAAGCTGCGTGATCGCGTCGAAGTAGAACGCCGGCGCGCGCTCGAGCTCCGCGAAGATCCGCGGCACCTCCCAGCCCACGTCCGCGAACGCCGCCCGCAGCGCCGCCTTCTGCCCGGCCACGTCGCGGTGGTGGATCCCCAGCGGCGGGCAGCGCCACAGGAACACCGCCCGCGCCGCGTCCGAGTGCTGCGCGCTGTACAGACCCGCGAGCCGCCCGACGCCGGCGTGGACGAGCGCCTCGTCGGTCAGCCCGGGGTAATTCGGCACCGTCACCACCGCCAGGTGCGCCCCGATGTAGTGCGAGTAGCCCGCCTCCTCGCCGAACACCAGCCGCCGCACGTTCGAGTGCAGCCCGTCGGCGCCGATCACCAGGTCGTAGCGCCGCGTGCCCGCGTGTTCGAACCGCACCGTCACCCCGCCCGCGTCCTCGCTCAGCGCCGCGATCGAGTCGCCGTACAGGTACTCGACGTCGTGCTTGGTCGCCTCGACGAAGATCTCGCTGAGGTCGTCGCGCATGATCTCCACGTGCCGGTCGGAGAACGCCCGCATCAGCCGGCCCACCTCGATCTCCATGGGCCTGCGCCCGGGCCGCGACCAGATCATCCGCTCGGTCCCGGTGCGCCGCGAGACGACCTCCGCCTGCACCCCCATGCGCTCGACCACCTCCATCGCCGGTTTAAATAGATCGACCGCGTGGCCCCCGGTCTTGCGCAGCCCCGGCGCCCGCTCGACCACCGTGACCGCGAACCCGTACCGCCTCAGCCAGTGAGCCAGCACCGGCCCGGCGATGCTCGCGCCCGAAATCAAGATCTGCATGGCTCCCTCCTTACTTACCGATAGGTAAGTACGGAACCAAAGAAGCATGCCTCCAAACCACTTTCAAGGCTTACTTTCCGGTAAGTCAGAGGTACACTTTCGCGGATGGTCAAGCCGACCGACACCCGCGCGCGCATCCTCGCGGTCGCGCGCGAGCTGTTCGCCCGCAAGGGCGTGCAGCAGACCAGCCTGCGCGACATCGCCGCCCAGCTCGGCATCACCAAGCCCGCGCTCTACTACCACTTCGACTCGCGCGAGGCGCTGGTCGCCTGCATCGTCCAGCCGCTGCTCGACGACATGGACGCCTTCATCCTCGAGCGCGAGTCGACGCGCCCCGACCTGCGCGCCCTGCTGTCCGACTACTTCGACCTGCTGCACCGCCACAGCGAGCTCATCACCATGCTGGTCCGCGACCTCGCGACCCTCGGCATGGCCGACCTCGCCAACAAGATGATCGGCTGGCGCCACCGCCTCATCGCCCTGCTGCTCGGCCCCGACCCCGGCCTCGCCGCCCAGGTCCGCGCCGTCGTCGCCATCGGCGGCATGTCCGACTGCACGATCAGCTTCCCCGACGTGCCGATGGACAGGATCAAGGCCTTCGCCGTCGACGCCGCCTGCGCCGCCCTCGAGCCCCCTCCAGGCGCCCCGCCCCGCCCCCCCGCCCGCCGCCCGCGGACGTGACTACGACCTGCCCTCCCAGATCGAAGTCGCCGGGTTCCAGGTCGCCTCTCGCTCGCCGGCCAACACCGGCTCGAGGAACACCCGCGCGGCGGTCGTCACGGCTTCGATCGACGGCCACGCGAGCTGCTCCCTCACCGCCATGGCCGCGTAGCGAGCGGTCCACTCCGCAGGCGGATCCGGAAACCGCTCGGGCACCGGGTGGGTCGCACGGAACGCGAAGGTCTGCATGATCGCGGCTCGCAAGCTCCGGGCCTCGAGCGCCCTCACTGTCGCGAGGAGGGCGATGTCAGGGAGATCTTTTACACGCGAGTTGACGACGGATCGCGGCATCGTATACGCGTGCAGCTTCTCGGCGATATGCGTCTCGACCGGATACAGCCGCACCCTCGGAGGGGCGATCCCTGCGAATGCAAGCACATCCTCCGTACCAATGAGCTCCGACTCGCCGTGGATGGGGTCGCCGAACGCCACATCGACGCCGAATGACTCGCCATAGATCTTGTCCGCGAGTGAGCAAGTCGCCCTGAAGCGCATACCGTCGTAACGGACGCCATCGCCCTGGATCTCGGGGTGGTCGGGATCCGGACCGACCTCGAAAGCCATGAAATCTCCCAGGTCCGTTCTTCCGGCCTCCTGGAGCCGCGTCAGGAGCTCCTCGGAGCTGCCCGTCATGCGTAGATCGACATCCTTGGTGGCCCGCGCGCGCTCGAGGCGAATCTCGAGCACGAGCCCGCCCTTCAACATCACTGCGTCGCCGAATACAGCCGTCACTCGCGCGAGAAAACGGTCGAATACGAGGAGCTGCCGCCTTCGGTTCAAAGCGGGACCGCTGGTCGTCGCCTTCCGCAAGCGTTCCTCGAGCGCCTTCTTGAAGGCCTCGGGAGAGGCGTAGGTGCGGACATTCACGTGAAGACCCCTCCGAACGGGCGAAGCGCCGCATCTATATCGACGACTTCCCCCTTTGCGACAAGCCCGCGCCGCAGCGCTTGCTGCGTGGCCTGCCTGAGCAGCTCCGGTGAGAGCTCGCTCGACATGCAGTCATGGAGAGTACGCCGCACGTTCGTGATCGGCACGACACCAAACCAGCCACGCTCCTCGACCGGTATGTCCGCGTAATAAAGCACGACATCCTCCGGAGCCCCTCGACGTCGCCGCGGCCACGCCCTCGGCAACGTCATATGCAGCTGCGCCGGCATGACATCCGACAGGCCACGCAGCGCCAGCGCTGTCTGATGCGAGAAGACACCCGCCTGGTCCGACCAGAGCCAGGCGACGACGAGCTCCTCGTGCTCCCCGCGGGGATAGTGCGACAAGCGGTACAGCCCCCGGCCCGAACGCTCGACGAGCCCTGTCCGAAGATGGTGAGCCAACAGAGCCGTGGAGAAGCCGGCCTTGCGGGCCTGCCGAGCCGTGAACCATCCCTGTTGCTCCGCCAAAAACTCGTGGAGACGGTCCCACTTCACGCGCTCTTCCCGCACTTCCACCACGCAAGAAAGCTAAACGACGCTTAGCTTTCTTGCAAGACTTTGGGTTAAAATCCAGCCTGCGCAAAATCGCGCGCAAGAAAGCTAAACCACACTTAGTTTTCTTGTAACACCTCACTCCTCCGGGTCTCCATCGCCGCGAAGCGCCGCGCTCGACCAGCAGCGCCCCCGCGTTCGCACGGAGAAACCCGACCTCCGCCTCACGACGCGTCCGGCGTCGACGTCGACATCGGCGGCGGCGTCAGCTCCGGCGGCGGCGTCGACTCCTGCGGGTAATAGAACTCGAACTGCACCGCCCCGCCGCCGTCGGTCGCCACGTGCACCCGCTCCGCGGCGATCCGTCCGCCGCCGCGGCGCAGCACCGCCTCGCGCAGGGCCGCCGCCGTGCGCCCGTGCGTCGCGCCGTCGGCCTCGCCGGTCAGCCGCAGGTGCATGCCCGCCTCGCGCTCGAGCTCGACGGCGGCCTGCACCACCGCCGGGTCCTCGTCGTACCCCGCGGCGCCTCCGCGGTGCCGCTTCGACCCCGAGGAACGTCGTCCCGGCGGCTTCGTCTGCTGTTCTCCGCCCACCTTCACGTCGCACGCGACGGCCAGCAACCCGAGGCACAGCGCACGGCGACCCGACGTCATGGCACCCAATCTACACCGCTATCTCCGCCGTTTCTCCGGGGGACAGCCGGCCTCACGCGCCGATTCTGCACGCGCACATGCGCGGGCCGTGTCGGCACCGCTCGCCGTCCGCGGCCGCACGCAGGACCGGGGATACCGCGCCGCCGACCGCGGAGGACCGTCACGACCTCGCCACGCACGCGCCGCCCTCCGCGTGCGAGCGTCGTCAGTCCGTCGCCCCCTCGCGGCGCCTGCGGCGGTACAGCGTGCTGCGGGCCACACCGAGGCTGCGGGCCGCCGCGCTGACGTTGCCGCCCGCCTCGCGCAGCGCCGCCCCGATGGCCCGCGACGCCAATTCGGCCAGCGGGGCCACCGGCGCCGGCGGCCCCGCGTCGAGCTCCGGCGGCAGGTGCTCGGCCTCCAGCACCTCCGCGTCGCCGGCGATCACCAGCGCCACGTCGAGGCACGCCCGCAGCTCGCGCACGTTGCCCGGCCACGCGTGGGCCTGCAGCCGCGCCGCCGCCCCGGCCGCCAGCCGCGGCGCCGCCCGCCCCGCCTGCGCCGCCAGCTTGCCGAGCAGGTGGCCCGCGAGCGCCACCACGTCGGTGCGCCCGCGCAGCGGCGCCAGCCGGACCACC
The DNA here is from genome assembly GCA_016793465.1 of Myxococcales bacterium. Next base: position 83,590 of record JAEUJW010000077.1, on the reverse strand, counting down.
CCGCCGCGCAGCCGATAATAGAGGTCCTGGCGGAACCCGCCGCTCGCGACCAGCGCCGGCAGGTCGCGGCACGTCGCGCACACCAGCCGCACGTCGGCGCGGCGCACCACGGTCTCGCCGACGCGGCGGTGCCCGCCGTCCTCGAGCACCCGCAGCAGCGTCGCCTGCATCGCCGGCGGCATCTCGGCCACCTCGTCGAGGAACAGCGTGCCGCCGGAGGCCGCCTCGATCAGCCCCGCGTGCCCGCGCCGGCTCGCCCCGGTGAACGCCCCCGCCGCGTGGCCGAACAGTTCGCTCTCGAGCAGCGACGGGGCGATCGCCCCGCAGTTGACCGCCACGAACGGCCCGCTCGCCCGCGGGCTCGCCTCGTGCACCGCGCGGGCCACCAGCTCCTTGCCGGCCCCGGTCTCCGCCAGCAGCATCACCGGCACAGCGCTCGCCGCCAGCTTGCGCGCCCACTCGAGCTGCGCCCGCACCGTCGCGTCGGCGCAGAAGATCCCCGCGAACGCGTCCGCCGGCGCCCGCACCGGCCGCGCGACCGCCCGCGCCTCCGGCTCGACGTACACGACCACCGCCAGCACCCCGCGCGGCGCCACGATCGGCTCGACCCGCAGGCGCAGCGCTCGCCCGCCGTTGACCCCGCGGAGCCCCGCGCTCGTCGGCCGCAGCCCCTCCGCGACCAGCCCCGCCCAGCTCGCCCCCAGCCACGCCTCGCAGCGCTCCCCGCGCTCGCCGAGCAGCCCGCGCGCCCCGCTGCTGACCCGCGCCACCCGCCCCGGCGACTCGACCAGCAGCGTCGCCCCCTGGACCCGCTCGAGCGCCCGCGACAGCGTCTGCAGCACGCCCGCCCCCGCCTCCGCGTAGGCCTCGAGCCGCAGCAGCCGCTCGAGCGCCGAGGCCCCCGCGCACACCGCCCGCGCGACCTCCGGGTCCGCCCGCGTCGCCACCGACGTCGCGTCGAGCACCGCCCGCACCTCGCCGTCGAAGTCGCGGACCGGCGCCGCCACGCACACCAGCCCGTGGTAGCTGCGCGCGTAGTGGGCCCGCCCGACCACCGTCACCGGCCGACCCTCGGCCGCCGCCGTGCCGATCGCGTTGGTCCCCCGCGCCGCCTCCGACCAGCACGCGCCCTCGATCAGCCGCACCCGCCGCGCCTCGTCCGCGAACCCGCCACCGCCCGAGACCCCGACCACCACGCCGTCCGCGTCCGCCAGCAAGAGCACGTGGTCGCGGGCCGCCAGCTCGCCCGCCGCCCGGTCGAGCCCCGCCGCCCCGACCACCCGCAACAGCTCGACCCGCTCCGCCCGCGCCCGCAAGGCCTCGCCGCGCAGCAGCCCGTCGTCCCCCGTCACCCCCGAGGGCGACGCCCCCAGCCGCCGGCTGCGCTCCCACGCCGCCAGCAGCGGCCCCGGCGCCCGCACCCCGCCGGCGCGCGCCTGGTACGCCGACCAGACGTCCTCGGAGATGTCGCCGAGCACGAGCGAGCCCATCAGGCCGACGATGCGCCGCCCCCGTCCACGCCGCAAGCGGTATCTCGCCGCGCGCCGCTCCACCCGCTGTCGCGATCTGCGCCACCGCTCCAGCCCGCTCGCGGCGATCGGCGCGGCATCGCAGGCGCGCCGCCTGGCGCGCCCGTTGCACACGGGGCCGCCCACGGAGACCACCCGCATGCGATACGCCAGGCCCAACACCCCCGACGCCAAGGTCCACTACGAGTCGCGCTACGACAACTTCATCGGCGGAGGGTTCGTCGCCCCCAGGCGCGGCGAGTACTTCGAGAACATCAGCCCGGTGACGGGCCGCCCGTTCTGCGAGGTCGCCCGCTCGACCGAGGAGGACATCGAGCTCGCGCTCGACGCGGCGCACGGGGCCAAGGCGGCGTGGGGCAAGACCCCCGCGGCCGCGCGCGCCAACATCCTGAACAAGATCGCCGACGTGATGGAGGCGCACCTCGAGGAGCTCGCGGTGTCGGAGACGTGGGACAACGGCAAGCCGATCCGCGAGTCGCTGGCCGCCGACCTGCCGCTGGCGATCGACCACTTCCGCTACTTCGCCGGCTGCATCCGCGGCGACGAGGGCACGCTCGCGGAGCTCGACGAGCACACGGTCGCGTACCACTTCAAGGAGCCGCTCGGGGTGGTCGGGCAGATCATCCCGTGGAACTTCCCGCTGCTGATGGCGGCCTGGAAGCTGGCCCCCGCGCTGGCCGCCGGCAACTGCGTGGTGCTGAAGCCCGCCGAGCAGACGCCCGCGACGATCCTCCTGTGGGCCAAGCTGATCGGCCACCTGCTCCCGCCCGGCGTGCTCAACGTCGTCAACGGCTTCGGCGTCGAGGCCGGCAAGCCGCTGGCGCGCAGCCCCCGGGTCGCCAAGGTCGCGTTCACCGGCGAGACCACCACCGGCCGCCTCATCATGCAGTACGCCTCCGAGAACATCCGCCCGGTCACGCTCGAGCTCGGCGGCAAGTCGCCCAACATCTTCTTCGACGACGTGCTCGCCGCCGACGACGACTTCCGGCAGAAGGCCCTCGAGGGCTTCGCCATGTTCTGCCTCAACCAGGGCGAGGTGTGCACCTGCCCCTCGCGCGCGCTCGTCGACCGCGGCATCTACCAGCAGTTCCTCGAGCTCGCCGCCGAACGCACCAGCCAGACCAACCCCGGCGACCCCCTCGACACCGACACCCGCCTCGGCGCCCAGGCCTCCAACGACCAGCTCGAGAAGATCCTCGCCTACATCGACATCGGCAAGCAGGAGGGCGCCAGGGTCCGCCTCGGCGGCGAGCGCGTGCGCCTCGGCGGCGACCTCTCCGAGGGCTACTACGTCGCCCCCACGATCTTCGAGGGCCACAACCGCATGCGCATCTTCCAGGAGGAGATCTTCGGGCCCGTGGTCGCCGTCACCGCCTTCGACGACTTCGACGACGCCATCCGCATCGCCAACGACACCCTCTACGGCCTCGGCGCCGGCGTGTGGACCCGCGACACCCGCCAGGCCTTCCGCGCCGGTCGGGCCATCCAGGCCGGCCGCGTGTGGACCAACTGCTACCACCTCTACCCCGCCCACGCCGCGTTCGGCGGCTACAAGCAGTCGGGCATCGGCCGCGAGACCCACCGCATGATGCTCGACCACTACCAGCAGACCAAGAACCTGCTCGTCAGCTACGACCCCAAGCCCATGGGGTTCTTCTGACATGACCGCCGAACCCGCCGTCACCGCCACCCGGGCCGCGCTCGACCTGATCGCCAGGCTGCGCGCGCGCCACGGCCCGCTGATGTTCCACCAGAGCGGCGGGTGCTGCGACGGCAGCGCGCCCATGTGCTACCCCGACGGCGAGTTCCGCGTCGGCCAGAGCGACGTGCTGCTCGGCACCGTCGACGGCTGCCCGTTCTACATGGCCGCCGACCAGCACGCCCTGTGGAAGCACACCCGCCTGCGCCTCGACGTGGTGCCCGGCCGCGGCGCCGGCTTCTCGCTCGAGGCCCCCGAGGGCGTCCGCTTCCTCGTGCGCTCGACGGTCTGCGCCGCGCCCACGACCTGAAGCGGCCGGCCCGCGCGGCGAGGCCCACGCGCGCGCGCCGCGGGGTACACTCGGCGATCGTGGGCTTCACCTTCCACTCCTCCGACGACCTCGTCCAGCGCCTCGACAGCGGCGGCCGACCGCTGCTGTTCCTCGTCGGCTCCGCCCTGACCATGCCGAGCAAGCCCGGCGCTCCCGGCGTCGCCGGCGTCGCCGCCATGGTCGACCTGATCCGGGCCCGCTTCAGCCCGGACGGCCTGTCGCACGCAGACGCGATCAAGGCCCGCAAACGCCTGCAGACGTTCGATCAGGCGGTCAAGAGCGCCGACGGCGGCGCCCGCTACCAGACCGCCTTCCAGCAGCTGAGAGCCCTCGGCGGCGGCGCCGACGCGATGAACGCCGTCATCCGCGACGCCGTCCTGAGGGCCCGCAACCCGCCGACGAGCGTCGATGTCCGCGACACGAGGGCCCTCGCCGCCCTCGAGCGCAGCGCCGCCGGCTGGCACCTCGGGCCGGGGATCAAGGCGCTGGGTCAGCTCGTCGCGCATCACGACGATCGCGTCGCCCGCGTCGTCCTCACCACCAACTTCGACCCGCTGATCGAGGTCGCCATCCGCGGCGCCGGCGGTCAGGCCTCCGCCGTCGAGCTCCTCGGCGACGGCGCCCTCCCCGTGGCCGACCCGGTGGCCGCCTCCGTCGTGCACCTGCACGGCCTGTGGCGCTCCGACACCCTGCACACCCCCGGCCCGCTCACCCTCGGGCGCGCCGCCCTGAGGGCCTCGCTCGCCCGGCTGCTCGGCGAGGTCACCCTCGTCGTGCTCGGCTACGGCGGCTGGGACGACGTCATCACCGAGACGCTCGCCGAGCTCGGCGCCGACACCACCGCGAGGCCCGACATCGTCTGGTGCTTCTACGAGACCGACCCCAAGAAGATCGAGAGCAACTACGCCAAACAGCTCAGGCTGCTCGAGCCCTACCGGGAGCGCTTCGCGTGCTTCGCCGGCGTCGACTGCAACGTCGTGCTGCCCAAGCTGCGCGCCGCCTTCGACGGCGAGGGCGAGCTGCTCGGCCGTGAGGCCGTGTGCGACGAGCTGCAGAGGGCCCTCGACAGCGGCCACGCGGTCGAGATCCTCGGCGAGCCGCACATGAAGCGCAGCCGCCTGCTCCGCTGGCTGCGCGGCAACGTCGGCACGCACATGCAGTTCGCCGTGGTCAGCGCGCGCGACTCGGGGCCGAGCGCGAAGGGCCTGGTCCTGCGCATCGCCGAGGCCGCCGGCCGCTACGCCGAGGTCGACCGCGAGATCCACCGCGAGCGCTCGGTCCCCACCACCGACGACGCCGTCCGCTGCCTCGACCTGCTGCGCAACGTGTGGGTCCTGCTCGACGACGCCGAGGCCCTGGCCCGCGACGGCCACCTCTTCACCGAGGGCTTCTTCGCCGAGCTCCGTCGCCGCGTCCAGGCTGGCGACATCCACTGGATCTCCGTCTCGCGCGCGCCGCTCGGCCCGCTGTTCCAGCACAGCGGCCTGACCTCGCAGTTCCTCAACGACGCCCGCAAGATCTACGCCGGCGCCCTCGACGTCGACGTCGTCCGCAGCGCCTACGAGGCCCGCCTCGGCCCCGACCGCGCCCCCGCCGCGATGGCCCTCACCGGCACCCTGCCCCGCCTCGTCTACCGCCTCTGCGACGCCGAGTGGGACGACCCCGACCAGGCCATGCGCGACCTCCCGAGCTGGGCCGCAGGCATCTTCGACCTGTGGTGGGACCGCGACCCCGCCGAGCAAAAATTATTAAAAAAGATCGCCGACGGCGACGCCGCGCTCTCGTCCCGCGAGCGCAGCGACGCCGCCGACCTGTGCCACCGCGGCCTGCTCGTCGAGACGCCCGCCGGCTACGCCCTCAACGGCAAGGTCTGGGAGGACTATGTCCGCTCCCGACCCTGAGACCGCCCTCGCCCCGCTCCCCGAAGTCCCCTCGACACCACGCCTCGCCTGGCTGCTGTACATGCAGCCCCGCAAGCTCCGTCGCATGTTCGACGAATGGGGGTGGAAAGACGGTCTCTTTACGTACCTCCGCGAGAGGTGGGAGCTCGGCGACCCTCGCCTGCGCTGTCTGCTACCTCGGCTCCTGCCTCACCTCGCCCTCTGGTTCCCGCTCTATCCGCTCGCCCTGGTGTTCTCCGCGTTCGCCGGGATCTCCGTGTCGGACGCCCTCGTCGTGGTGGCGTTGTCCTGCGCGCTTTATGTCGGATGGATCGGCGTCGCGTTCAGCTTGCAGTTGGCCCTGCGGCTCGCACTGTGGATGACGCTCGTTCTGATCGTCACATACTATTCCGGCGTCGCCATTTCGGCCCTGGCCGTCTCCACGCTGACCGCGAGCGCCCTGTCGGGTCTGGCGCTCGGGCTGCTCCTCGGCACCTTTCTGGACGCCCTCTCGGCGCTGACGACGGGAGCGCGCAGCTACAACCGTCACTGGGTCCTGCTGGTGCTCGTCTCGATGCTCGTGGGCACTGGGCTCGCCCTACCCTACGGGGGCGCGTCCGGGCTCGCAGCCATCCTCGCGTTCATCGGCGGATATCTGGCCACTCTGTACCGCCTGTATCTCTATCCCATCGAGAGCCTCGTGGTCGCTCGCATCGCCGCCGTCGCCCGCGATCCGGCGCGCGGCGTACGTGCGGCGCGCTGGCTGCCGTATCGCCACCACGACCTCATCCGCTTCCCGCTGCCCCGCCTCGAGCGCGTGTTCATCGGCCTCGCCGAGCACAGCCCCAACCTCGCGCGCCAGCTGATCGACGAGGCCTCGACCACCATCGCCCAGAGGCGGCCCGCCCAGCGGGCCTTCGACGAGCTGCAGGCCCGCGCCCTGCGCCAGGCCGCCGAGACCGCCAACTGGCAGCGCGTCATCGACCTCAAGGGCAACTTCTACCCGGCCTACACCGCCATCCCGACCGACGACCCATTGATAAAATTCATCACCGCCGCCACCGACATGCACGCGGCCGCCAGCGGCGGCAGCCAGCGCCGCCGCGCCGGCCTATTCGAAAAGGCCGCCAGGCAGATCGACGAAATTAAGCGCTCCTACCTCGCCGCGCCGACCCACGATCACCGCGCGTCGCTCCTGCACGCCGTCGCCGACGCCTGGTCGCAGGTCATCGCCCGCCAGCGCCACGCCCTCACGCGGCTCATGGAGGTCGACCCCGAGATCCCCAACGTCTTCATCGTCGGCCCGCCGTTGAACCCCAGCGACCCCGAGGAGCTGCAGCTGTTCCGCGCCCGCCGTGACCTTATTAATATTATCGACCGCGACCTCGACGACGCGCAGCGCGGCGTGCTCTACCTCGTCGGCCAGCGGCGCATGGGCAAGACCTCGCTGCTCGCCATGCTGCCGATCTACCTCGGCACGGCGACCACGATCGTGGTCTGCGGCTTCCAGGAGCTCTCGGGCCACGAGTACGCCCGCACCCCGCATCGCTGGGTCGTCGACGAGCTCGCCGCGCAGCTCTCGAAGGTCGCCGGCATCAACCTCCCCGAGGGCACGATCACCGACGCCTGGCGCTCCGCCCTCGCCTGGATGCTCGCTGTCGACCAGGAGCTCGCGCGCCTCGACCATCGCGCCCTCGTGGCGATCGACGAGGTCGAGGGCCTGCAGCTCGCCGTCAACGAGGGTCGCAGCGACCTGACCTTCCTCGACTTCGTGCGCGCCGCCGGCGACAAGCTGCGGCGGATCCGCCTGCTCCTCGTCAGCGCCCACCCGCTCGCCAACCCCAAGCTCGGCCCCGCCTGGGTCGACCGTTTAATTAGCGTCCTCCCGCGCACGCTCGGGCCGCTCGCGCCCGACGACGCCGAGGCCCTGCTCTGCCGCCCCGTCCCGACCTTCCCCGAGGTCTTCGACGAAGCCGCCGCCCGCACGATCCTCGCCCACACCGGACGCCACCCGTTTTTAATTCAGGCCGTCGGCAAGGAGGTCGTCCAGCGCCTATTAAAAGACAGGCGCCGCGTGGCCACCGCGCACGACGTCGAGCGCGCGATCGACGGCGTGATCAAGATCGCCGAGGGCGCCCTCTTCACGTACCTGTGGGACGCCTTCGACCCCGCCGAGAAGTCGCTCATGCGCGCCCTCGCCGACGGCCAGCCCGTCGACCCCGAGACCGGCACCTTCCGCGTGCTGCGCGAGCAGTGGTTCGTCGACCTCCACGACGGCGCGCCCGCGATCGCCTTCCCGCTGTTCGGCCGCTGGATCCGCGACTACCGCGCCGAGCACCCGCCGCGCTGACCCGGACGCGGCCCGCGCCGCTCGACGGGACACGGCGTCGACACCGCCTGGTCGAGCCGCGCCCTCGGCACGCGGGGATCACGGGACGACGGTCGGGGTGAGCATCGGCTTGATCTTCAGCATCGACGCGCCGAACGTCGCCGAGGAGACCGACTGGTCGGTCAGCGAGGACGCGGCGACGTCGCCGGTGAGGCGCTTGATCACGGCGCCGCGCTGGGTGCCGTCGTCGGCGAAGATCCAGCCGCCGAGCATATCCTCCGTCTCCGAGTGGCCCCACAGCAGCGCGCCGGTCGACGCGAGCGCGGCCTCGTAGGTCCGGGGCTCGGCGCCGTCGAGGCGCAGCTCGCCGACGGCGAGCTCGCCGTCGAAGCGCACGGTCAGCGCGCCGCGCTTGCCGGTGAGCTCGACGGTGTCGCCGTCGCGGTCGGCCGCGAACCACGCGGCGGACGGGGCGTCGACCCCTTCGCGGCCGTCGCAGGCGTAGGCGGAGGTCAGCTCGTCCGTGGTCGAGACGACGATGGCGATCAGCGTCTCGTCGACGCGGGCGATGTACGTGCCGTCGACCGGGCCGCCGTCGGGCTCGTCGCAGGCGGGGAGGAGCAGGACGGCCGCGGCGAGCGCGGCCGACGAGAGGGAGCGTCGGGTCAGTGAAGCCATGGTGTCTCGGAGAGCGGCCGGCGGACGCGCGCGGCGAGAGCCGTGCATGTCCAGTTTCTTCGCCGGTGTTTGCGTCGCGGGCGGGGTCGGCGGACCACGGCGCCGGTGCATCGCTGATATCGACGCGGACTATGGCTGACGCGCCGTCGCGTCGTCGAGCCCACGCAGGAAGGCCTCGGCGCGATCGCTCGCGTAGCCGAACAGCGGGCCGCCGGCGCGCAGGTCGGCGAGCGCGGCCTCGACGTCGCGGCGCGCGTCGGCCCGGGCGGCGCGGGTCGGTCGCGGGTCCGCGGCCAGGCGCGCGCGCGCGAGCTCGGCGCGGGCGAACGCGCGGAGCGGCGCGCTGTCCTGCTCGTCCGCCAGCTCGCTCGCGCGGGTGAGCGCGACGACGGCCTCGGCGACCCGGCCCTGATCGAGCAGCACGGCGCCGAGGCCGAGCAGCGGGAAGGCGACCTGCGGGCTGTCGCGGCCGAGGCCCGCCTCGAGGCCGGCGAGCGCGCGCCGGAGCTCGCGCTCGGCGTCGTCATGGCGGCCGAGCTGCCACAGGGCGGTGCCGACGTTGTTGCGGGTGATGGAGGCGTCGAGCGAGTCCTCGCCGAGCAGCGCGGCGTCGGTGGCCAGGGCGGCGCTGTAGGCGGCGAGCGCGTCGGCGTGGCGCCGCTGGGCGAAGTAGAGGTTGCCGAGGTTGTTCTGGGCGTTGGAGAGGTCGGGGTGACGTCCGACGCGGCGCTCGAGGGTGTCGATCGCGCGGCGCAGCTCGGCCTCGGCCCGGTCGAGCCGGCCGAGCTCGATCAGCTCCGAGGCGAGGTTGCTGCGGGAGGACGCGACCTGCGGGTGGTCGGGGCCGAGCGCGCGCTCGCGGATGGCGATCGCGGCCTCGAACTCGGCGACGGCGTCGCGGCGGCGCCCGAGCCAGCCGTAGGCGACGCCGAGGTTGTTGCGGGCGACGGCGACCTGCGGGTGGTCGGGGCCGAACGCGGCGACCGTGTCGCGCAGCGCCTGCTCGTGGGTCGCGGCCGCCTCGGCGTGGCGGCCCTGGCGGCGCAGCGCCTCGCCGAGCGCGGTGCGGGCGGCGGCCACGTCCGGGTGCGCGGCGCCGAGGACCGACTCGCGCAGCTCGACGGCGCGTTCGAGGCTGGCGATCGCCTGCGCGAGTCGACCTGCCCGAACGTACATGTTCCCGAGGTTCAGGTCGAAGCGGGCGGCGAGCACGTCGACGCGGCCGCGGCGGTCGAGCAGCGCCCTGGCGTCGGCGGCCCAGCGCTCGCCGTCGGCGAGGCGGGCCTGGTCGCGACCGACCGTCGCGATCTGCTCGACCGCGGCCTCGGCGGCGAGCTCGTCGTCGCGGGTGGCGAGGCCGGCGCGCCACGCCGCGACGAGCTCCGCCTCGGAGTCGGCCGCCGGGGCCCCGGCGTTGCGCGCGAGCACGGCGCGGCGCAGCTGCGCCTGACCGACGAGCGGGCGGTAGCCGATGTCGTGAGCGGCGGCGACGGCGGCCCCGGCGAGCTCGGCCGCGGCCCCGTAGCGGCCGCCGGCGGCCTCGGCCGCGGCGCGGGCGATGCGCGCGCGGACCTCGGCGACGGCGGCCGCCTGGTCGACCGGCGGCGGGTCGACGCCGGTCCGCAGCGCCCGCGCGTCGGCGCAGCCGCCGAGCGGCGGCAGGCCGGCGGCGGCCTGGACGGCGCGCTCGGCGACGCCGACGTCGGCGCCCGCGAGGACCTCGACGAGCGCGACGAGCTCGCCGCGCCGCGCGTCGAGGCAGGCCATCTCGAGGTCGAGCAGCTCGCTCGAGAGGGCGCCGCGCCGGTGCGACGTGCACGCCTGGACGTGCATGTCGGACCAGGCCGCGGCGTAGCCGTCGAGCGAGCCCTGCACCCGGGACAGCGTCTCGTCGGCGTACGCGACCCCGGTGGCGCGCAGGGCCGCGGCGACGGCGGCCCTGCGCGCGGGGTCCCAGGCGCCGGCGAGCGCGGCGGCGCCGTCGCAGGGCCCGGGCCCGGCGAGCACGGCCGCGGCGCCGCCGGCCCCGAGCGCGAGCAGGAGGCCGCCGACGAGCGCGCGGCGACGCGTACGCGCCGGGTCGCGGCCGAGCGTACGCAGCAGGTCGTGCATGCTCGGCCAGCGCTGGGCTGGCTCGGCGGACAGGCCGCGGAGGACCGCCCGGTGGACGAACGCGGGCACCTTGCGGCCGCGCGGGGGCTCGCGGACGCGGCCGTGGAGGACGTTGTCGGCGAGCTCGAGCACGGTCTTGCCGGCGAACGGGAGCTGGCCGTAGAGCGCCTGGTAGAGCGAGGCGCAGAACGAGAACTGGTCGGTGCGCGCGTCGGCGACGAGGCCGAGGTGCTGCTCGCGGGCCATGTACGCGGGGGTGCCGAGCAGCGCGCCGTGCTGGGTGAGGGGCGCGTCGAGGCCCGACACCTCGAGCTCGCGGTGCTCGACCGCCCCGGCGCTCGTCGCCTCGACCTCGGTCGAGCGGGCGGTGCGCGCGAGGCCGAAGTCGGTGACCCGCGGGCGGCCCTCGACGTCCACGAGCACGTTGTCCGGCTTGAAGTCGCGGTGCACGAGCTCGGCGTCGTGGGCCGCCGCGAGCCCGCGGCCGGCGGGGATGAACACGGCCAGCACCTCGCGCCAGGTCCGCGGGGCCCGCCTCAGCCAGTGGCCCAGCGTCTCGCCGCGCACGAACTCCATCGCCACCCAGATCTGGCCCATGAAGCGGCCGACGTCGAAGCAGGCGACCACGTTGGGGTGCGACAGCCGGGCCATCGCCATGGCCTCGCGCCGCAGCCGGTCGAGGGCCTCGCGGTCGCGGCGGCCGCGGATCAGCTTGATGGCGATCTTGCGCTCGAGCTCCGGGTCGAAGGCCGCGAACACGACGCCCATGCCGCCGGCGCCGAGCCGCTCGAGCACGAGGTAGCGGCCGATCCGCTCCGGCTGCTCCGGGAGCTCGTCGGGGTCGCCCGGCGGGCCGCTGTCGAGCGACCGCCGCGTCGCGGCGTGGGCCGCGACCGACACCGAGAGGCGCTGCGTGTCGCCGGAGGCGGCGTCGACCGCCGCGCCGTCGCGGTCGTCGGCGGCGCGGACGACAGGGGGCGTCGAGCGCCCGAGCTCGTCCGCCGGTCGGATCGCCATGGTCGAGTCCGAACCGCTCGGGGGCCGCTCCGACGACATGCCGCGCCCATCTTATACCAGTCGCTGTGAGGCCGGACGCGGCGCGCTCGGCGGACGTGCGGCGCTCGCGTCGAGGTGCAGCGCCTCGCGCGAGCGCCCCTCGGCTATCGCAGGTATACGCCCGGCCGATGAATCCATCGGCGCTGGCCAGCGGGTCAACCTCGAGGTCGCGTTCGACGGCGGCGACGAGCTCGCGGCCGAGGTCGGCTCCGATGTCGACGCCCCGGACGTCGTGTTCTCGGCGGCGCGCCGCGGCGACGAGATCAACCAGCTGTGCAGCTCGGCCTCTACCACACGGTCGAGGCCGACACCCTCGACGACACCACCGCCGACAACATCATGAACCCGCGCCCCGCGCTGGCGACGGCGGCCGGCTTCTCCCCCTCGCAGGGCCGCGTGATGCGGATGCACCCCGCCGTGCGCCGCTCTTGATCGACGCGAGAGCCGCCCGCGAGCGCCTCGCACCCGAGGTCGGCCGAATCTGCATACCGGGCCCGCCGCGACCGCCTCATCGGGGTCGCCTCCGAGCGCCCGCACGCTCTGGCGCGCGACGTCATCGGCGGCGCGCGAGGCCGTCGCTCGCGCGCGACGGCTCGACTCGATAAGATGCCGGCGATCCGTCGCGGTCAGGGCGTCGAGGGGAGGCGTGGCATGGCGAAGGGTGCGGTCGGCAAACAATCAGAGGCGCAGACATCGACCCGCGAGCGCGCGTCCCGTCCCGAGTCCGCGACCGACGAGCGCGACGCGGCGAACCTCGAGCAGGCCGTGCAGCGGCTCGCGTGCGCCGGACCCGGCGCGGGCGACGTCGGCAAGGCGGCCCTCGCCGTCCAGCGCATCGCCGGCAACCGGTCGGCCGCGCGCATGATGAACGCGCGAGCCGGCGGCCCCAAGCGCAGCGCCGGGGAGCTCGCGCGCGCGGGCTTTCAGGGCGGCGGCGGCCAGCTGCCGTTCATGGCCCGGATCCAGGCGTCGTTCGGCTCCCACGACATCCGCGGGGTCCGCTCGTTCACCGGCCCGAGCGCGGCCGCGGCGAGCCGCGCCCTCTCGGCCCGGGCCTACGCGAGCGGCGACAACGTCGTGTTCGCCGAGGCCGCGCCCGACCTGCGCACGGCGGCCCACGAGGCCGCCCACGTCGTCCAGCAGCGCGCCGGCGTCCGCCTGCCCGGCGGTCTCGGCGAGGTCGGCGACCGCCACGAGCGTCACGCCGACGCGGTCGCCGACATGGTCGTCCGCGGCGAGTCGGTCCAGCGCAGCCTCGACACCTACTTCGCCGCGCGCCCCGGCGCCGCCGCCACGCCCGCCCGCGGCGGCGACGCGGGCGTGCAGCGCGTGCTCGCCGACGACTTGAAAGAGGACATCGACGACACGAAGAAGGACGTCAAGGACACCAAGGCGCGCTACGCGAAGATCCTCACCAAGCTCGCGGACGCGGTCGAGGCGCGCAACAAGTTCATCCAGGAGAAGAACGCCGACAAGTCCGCCGACGAGAAGCAGCCGCTGCTGTCGATCAACCCCGACGCGGTGATCGAGTACATGATCTACCGCCTCGAGTTCTTCAGCGGCGACGTGGTCTACCGCGACTACAACCACCTCATCGAGGCGCTGAAGACCCGCGGCGCGATCCTCCTCGACGGCAAGGAGTCCGGCGCGATCCCGGCCAAGTCGACGGACAAGATCCAGCTCACCCTGCTGCTGCCGGGCTCCGGCGACCGGCGCTGGCGTACGCAGGCCGAGAACATGATCGGCGACTCGGTCGCCACGCGCAAGGACGCGTTCAAGAAGACGGTGGAGATCAAGGGCGACGACACCGCGAAGCGCAAGGCCCTCGGGATCAAGTCGGGCAAGTACAAGTACCCCACGGTCTACGAGGAGACGAGCAACCTCGCCAGGGGCGCCACCTACACGATCCGCGGCCCGGGCACGACCAACGTGACGAGCTCGCACCCGTCCAACAGCATCGCCGCCAACGTGGAGACCGCCGCCGCCATCGTCGACAGCTTCCTCGCGGAGCAATGGGACCCCGCGAAGGTCAAGCTGCAGATCATGGGCCACAGCCGCAACGGCGTCGCCGCGGCGCGCCTGACCAGCAAGCTGAAGGCGAAGTACCCCGCCCTCGAGATCGCGTCGGTCATCTTCGACCCCGTCCCGGGCGGCGACGCCAACATGTTCAACCACTACAACGAGGAGTCGCTGGCCGAGGACTCCTCGGAGGCCAGCGACGAGTCGTCCGACAAGGAGTCCGAGCAGCTCAGCAAGGACGCCGACAACACCGTGATCTACTCGCTCATGGACATCCGCGCCGGCTTCAACCCCATGCGGGTCTACGGCGCCAGGCGCCTCATCTTGACGCAGTACACGCACCACGCCGGCATCGAGCCCGGCTTCATGTACGAGGACGTGCACTACAAGGGCCTCGGGCTGCTCTCGCTGCCGCCCGGCCTGTTCATCGACTTCAAGCAGTCCGCCGGCAAGCCGAACCTCCTGAAGGGCCCGATCACGGACTGGGACGACATCAACATCGTGCTGACCGCGGCGCTGACGGTGCAGGACAAGAAGAACAAGAACCGCATCGCCCGCATCCGCAAGGTCATCGAGGCCTTCCTCGGCAAGGCGTCGCCCGAGAAGGGCGGCGACCTCGAGACGAGCGCGGAGTAGCGGGCGCGCCGACGCGTGATCGGCGAGCCCTCACTGCGACAGGATCGTCGTCACCCCCGGCGTGCCGACCGCGCCGGCGACGACGTCCGCGCGCCCGTCGCCGTTGAGGTCGCCGGCCGCCAGCAGCCGCTGCTCGGTCGGCGCCTCGACCGCGAGCAGCCGCTCGCACTTGAACCCGCCGACGCCGTCGCCCTCCGCCACCAGCGCCGTCGACTGCCCGGTCGCGGCCAGCAGGCTCGGCCCCGCCGCGAAGCCGGCCGCCAGCACCCCGCCGGCGATCGGCAGGCTCGTGAAGTAGTTGATCGGCGCGCCGAACATCTGCGGCGCGTTGATCACCGGCCACACGTCGATCTGCCCGGCGCCGTCGACGGTGCGCCCGAACACCAGCGCCGGCAGGTCGTCGAACGGCTCGACGGGCTGCAGGTCGAGGTCGCCGATCTGCACCGCCGCGTCGACCAGCCCGCCGTCGATCGACACGCTCGGCACGAACCCGCCGGACGCGTCGCCCAGCCAGATCCCCGTGGTCGTCGAGCCGAGGATCGGCCCCACCAGGTCGAGCCGCCCGTTGCCGTCGAAGTCGAACAGCGACGCCCGCGGGTCGACCGAGTCCATGTCGATCGACTCGACCTCCACGCTGAAGTCGCCCCCGGGCATGCCGCGCCGGGTCGACACCACGGTCGGGCTGATCGTCACGATGTCCTCGAGCTCGTCGTCCTCGAGCTCGGCGATCAGCACCGCCGACGGCGACGGCGCGGTCGGCAACGACGCCGCCGGCGTGAACACGGCGTCCTGGCCGAACAGCAGCACGAGCCCGCCGCCAGGGTCGCCGCGCACCACCGCCAGGTCGTTGTCGCCGTCCGCGTCGAGGTCCCCGGCCGCCAGCGCCAGCGCGTCGGTCGGCCCGCCGAGCTCGATCGCCGGGCCGAGCTCGAAGCCCCCGAGCCCGTCGTTGAGCCGGATCTCGACGCGCGCGACGCTCGGCTGGGCCGCCGCCAGGTCGAGGTCGCCGTCGCCGTCGAGGTCGGCCAGCGCGAAGGCCCACGGCTCGACCTCGAGCGACCACTGCTGCACCAGCGCCGGCAGGTCCTCGCACGGGCGCAGCTGCGGCAGCTGGATCGGCACACACAGGCCGCCCTCGCACACCTCGTCCGGCGCGCAGCCCTCGTCGTCGTAGCACTCGTAGGGCGGGCTGCAGCGCGGGTGCAGCCCGCGCACGCCGCAGCAGCCCGGCGACTCGACGCACACGCCGTCGCTGCAGTACCCGCAGTACACGTCCGAGCAGTCGCCGTCGACATCGCACTCCGGCGGCGGCGAGGTCGTCATCGACGTCGTCGGCACGCTCGGGTCGGGGCCCGCGCTCGTCGGCTCGCTCGTGCCCTCGCTCGTGCCGGGCCCCGCGCTCGTCGCGTCCGTGCCGGTCTCGGCGGTGTCCTGCGGCGCGACCGGCCCGCACGCGACGCCGAGCCCGGCGAGCCCGGCGACAGTGGTCCAGTTCTTAATCGTTAACGGCATGGTGGTCCGAGCGTGACAGCGGCGCCCGCCGCGGGCAAGCGCGGCCGCGTTCGGGCCGACCCCTCCGCGATCCCTCCTCCGCGCCCGCCCCTCTTCAACGGCAGCGGGCCGGCGCCTCGTACCTGCGGGTCCTGGCGTCGAAGCGGCCCGCCGCCTCGCGCATCCGCCCGGCCGCGACGTCGATGCACGAGACCGCGAAGTCGGCGGTCGCGTCGCCGGTCTCGGGGTCGAAGTCGAGGGACGTCCGCGTGCCCCGCAGGTCGATGTTGTCGCCGCGCGCGAGCGCCTTCAACGCGGGGTAGATGTCCGCGGGCCCGACCTCGATCGTCGCCCCCGGCGGCCCCAGCCTGGCGATCGCCCGCGCCAGCGTGCGCCCGGTCAGCGGCGCGTCGCCGGCGGCCACCGCCGCGTACGCCAGCACGTAGAAGGCGTCGTACGGCGTCGGCGAGAACTCGCCCGCGTCGCCGCCGTAGTTGGCGAGGTAGTGCGCGCGCACCTTGACGTGGGTCGGGTTGTCGAGGTTCGTGATCATGTGGAAGCGCCCGGCGAAGCCGGCCCGCTCGCGCGCCAGAGCCAGCGCCGTCGCGAACTCCATGCTGCCGACCACGTACTCCGGGCGCGGCGCCTCGCCCCACGCCCGCTCGACGTCCCCGAGCATCCGCGTCGGCGAGCCCGCGGCGAACACCACGTGCGGCGCGAACCTCGCGACCTCCGCGGCGGCGCGCTCGAGCGGCGCCGCGTCGTCCGCGTCGTCCGCGACCTTGAACGTGCGCACCTCGTCGCGGTCGCCCCGCCGCGTCGCCGCCAGCTCGCCGATCAGCGCGTCGTTGAGGCTCGTGCCCGACGCGCTCGAGCTCTGCAGGATCGCCACCCGCAGCGGCCCCTCGGGGCCGATCGCCCCGCCCGCCGCGCGCAGCTCCGGCTCGATCGCCTGGCGCAGCAGCGCGACCTGCGGCGGCACCCGCATCTCCGTGCTCGTCGTCACCCGATAGACCAGCCGCACCTCGCCCGGCGGGTGCGGGATGCTCGACAGCATCGCCGCCGGGTTCGAGGCCAGCGCCAGCACGCCCTTCGGGACGAAGTGCCGGCTCGCCAGGTCGAGCGCCTCCTTGCTGCGCCCGAACCCGAGCACCGCCGGCACCCCGACGTCGTCGACGAGGTGGGCCGCGATCGCCTCGTAGTCGTCGGCGTCGTCGCACAGGATCACCCCGATCGGACGCGGCGACCCGCCCGCCCGCGCCGGCGGCAGCCCGCCGATCAGGTCGACGAAGTCCCGCCGCGCCAGCTCGACCAGGCGGCCGCCCTCGACCCCGAAGCTCGAGGTCCTGTCGCCGAGCGGGTACATCGCGCCGACCCACAGCGTGTCGTCGCGGCTCACCGCCGCCTCGTCGGCGATCACCCGGCACCGCTCGCTCGCCAGCGGCACGCAGCGCCGCTGCTCCGCCCGGCAGATCGCCGGGCCCTCGCCGCCCGCACAGTCCGCGTTCGTCGCGCACCCCGCCGTCGCCCGCCACAACCCCAGCGCCCCGCCGACCACCAGCAGCCCCGCGAGCGCCGCGATGGTCCGCCTGCGCCGCGGCGCGGCCGGCGTCGCCGACGACTCCGGCGCGGCGCCGTTCAGCGTCGCCGGCCGCTCGGCGAAGCGCGTCGGCCCCAGCGCGTCGACCCCGAGCAGCGGCGTCGGCGGCGCGCGCACGCTCGAGGCGGCCTGCGTGCGCGCGTGATCCGGACCCGACGGCAGCGTGTCGGTCGTCGCCATGCCCTCGACGATCGCGTCGGCCTCGCCGCGCGGCAGCGGCGTCGCCTCGACGCCCGCGCCGAACGCCTCGAGGTGGGCCGCGGCGATCGCCGCCTGCATGGCCGCAGCGTCGGCGAACCGCCGCTCCGGCGCGAACGCCAGCGCCCGATCGACCACCGCCGCGATCGCCGGCGAGACCTCCGGCGCCACCGTGGCCAGCCCCGGCGCCGGCTCGGTCGCCGAGCGCACCAGCAGCTCCTCCGGCGCCTCGCCCTGGTGCGGCGGACGTCCGGTGAGCGCCGCGAACATCGTCGCCCCCGCCGCCCACAGGTCCGAGCGCCCGTCGATCGCGTGGCGCCGGCCGAGC
This sequence comes from Myxococcales bacterium, assembly GCA_016793465.1. Next base: position 65,704 of record JAEUJW010000077.1, on the reverse strand, counting down.
GCCTGCTCGGGCGGCATGAACGCGGGCGTGCCCAGCATGTGCCCGGTCCGCGTGCCCGAGTCGCGGCCCTCCTGTCGCACCCGCGCGATGCCGAAGTCCAGCACCTTCAGCTCGCCGCGCGTCGTCAAGAACAGGTTGTCCGGCTTGATGTCGCGGTGCACCACGCCGATCGCGTGCGCCCGCGCCAGCACGTCGCACAGCGCGTACGCCAGCGCCAGCACCTCGCGCGCCGCCAGCGGCCCGCCGCGGCGCAGGCGGCCCGCCAGCGTCTCGCCGCGCAGCAGCTCCATCACCAGGAACGGCGAGCCGTCGTCGGCGACGTCGTCGTCGAGCACCTGCACCGCCCCCGGGTGCTCGAGCGAGTTGGCGACGTAGGCCTCGCGCACGAACCGCTCGCGGTGCGCCGCCTGCCGCCCGAGCTCGGGGTGCAACATCTTCAGCGCCACGCGGTTGCCGTTGCGGTGCACCGCGAGATACACGGTCGCCATCCCGCCGGCGCCGATCACCCCGGCGATCCGGTAGCGCTCGCGGAGCACGCTGCCGATCCGGCGCTCCTCCGGGTCTCGCCCCGTCGCTCCCGTCTCGGCCATCCCCGGCGAGTCTTACACGAACCAGGCCGCCGCCGCGACGTCAGCGGGCGCGCTCGACAACGCGTCGCCCGCGTTTGACACCCCCACGCCCGCCGTCCATCCTCCGCCGCCGCCATGTACGTCTACAGCCCCGCGTGGCCCCACGGCGCGCTGCAGCCCGCCTTCACCGACCTCTACACCGTGATCGGCACCAACAAGGTCCACCACGACGGCGTCGACATCCAGACCAGCCGCACCATGACCGTGCTCGTCGATCGCGGCGAGCTCACCCTGATCAACAGCGTGCGCCTCGACGACGCCGGCCTGCGCGAGCTCGACGCCCTCGGCCGCGTGCGCCACGTCGTCCGCCTCGGCGCCTTCCACGGCCGCGACGACCCGTTCTACTGCGACCGCCACGGCGCCGCCCTGTGGGCCCTGCCCGCCGCCGTGCACGCCGACGGCCGCGCCACCGACCGCGAGCTCCGCGAGGGCGGCCCGCTCCCCGTCGCCGACGCCGAGGTGCTCCCGTTCGCGTCCAGCAGGCACCCCGAGGCCGCGCTCCTGCTCGCCCGCGACGGCGGCGTGCTGATCACCTGCGACGCCGTGCAGAACTGGACCCGCGCCGACGAGTTCTTCTCGCCCGCGACCGCCGCGCAGTTCGCCGCCCACGGCCTGCTCGGCGCGGCCAACATCCCCGCGACCTTCCTCGGCGCCTGCGCCCCCGACCGCGCCGACTACCAGCGCCTGCTCGACCGCCCGTTTCGCCACCTCGTCACCGGCCACGGCGAGCCGCTCCGCGACCACGCCCACGCCCGCCTCGCCGCCCGCGTCGCCGCCGCGTTCTCCGGGTGACCCGCGCGAGGGTCCGACCGCGGTCCGTGGCCGCCCGGCGACGCGTCGCGGACACTGAGCTCGACCTGCGTGACCGTCGGCCCCGGCCCTCCCTGCTCGTTGCCCTCGCGCTCGTAGCGCGCCGGCCGACGGCCACGCAGTCCCTACCGCCGCGCGTCACAGCGCGATGCGCAGGACCACGCGGTCGACGTCCTTCTGGGCCAGGTTGGCCATGAAGAAGTACTCGTCGCCGGCGACGACGCCGGTGGCCGGCGTGTCGAGCAGGGCGTTCTGCGACTCGAGGACCTCGACGCGGTTGCCGTCGCGGGTGTGCACGCGGACCACGCGCGGGCCGCCGATCACGTTCTGGATCCCGACGAGCGCGCCGCGGTGCTCGAGCAGGCCGTCGATGCCGTGGAGCAGCGTCGCGGCCCTCAGGAGCTCGCGCGCGCCGGTCGCGAGGTCGATGGCGTTGAGCCCGCGGAAGTCGGCGACGTACAGGGTCCTCTCGTCGGCCGACACGACGACGCCGTTCGGCGAGCTCAGGCCGGCGGCGAACGTCTCGAAGCGGTCGGCGCCGGGGGCCAGGCGGACGACCGCGTCGCGGCCGGTGTCGCTGACGTAGGCGGTGCCGTCGGCGAGCAGCGTCATGTCGTTGAGGAGCCACGGCTCGGCGGCCGAGCCGGCCATGACGCGCCGCAGCAGCCGGCCGTCGCGCAGGTCGTACACGGACACGCCGCTGCGGCCCTGCTCGTCGGGGTCCGCCGACGGGTCGAAGGCGGCGGAGACGGCCCACAGCTGGCGGCGCCCGGCGTCGACGTCCATCCCGAGGCGGCCGAACTTGCGGCCGACCGGGTCGACCGCGACCTCCTCGATCGCGCCCTCGCGGTCGACCCGCAGCAGGGTGCCCGCGCCGCCGCTGTAGTAGAAGCGGTCGTCGACCGGGTCGTAGGCGCAGCCCTCGGAGCGGACGTCGCGCCGCCGCGGGAAGCGGAACGCCTCGCTGGCGCGGTGGACCGGGGTGACGCGGGCGTCGAGCCGCGCCGCGACCGCGCGGAACGCCGGCGTGTCGCCGGTGTTGGGGAAGTCGGGCCCGACGCCGAGGTCCCAGCCCTTGCGCGCGAGCCGCTCGAGGGTCATGACGGCCCTGTCCCCGTCGCGCACGCGGTCGTAGTAGGTCGCGAGCACGTACATGTACGGGGTGTTGTCGGGCTCCTCGACGAGCATCGCCTCGATGCGCTGGATCTCGGCGGTCATCACGGGATCCGCGGGTCCGCCCGGCGCCGCGGTCGGCGACGGCGGCGCGGGGTCGGGGGAGCGAGCGGCACAACCGGCGACGCACAGCAGGACGGCGAGGACGCGCATCGGCCGAGCGTAACGCCCGCCGCGACCCCGCCGCGCGGCCACGCAGCCAGCTGCACGCGGGCCGCAGCGATGCAGCGAACGGCGCCGTGGACCGCGACGGAGCGCGCCCCGCCCGCGCGTCGCGCCGGTGCGCGGCGCGACGCGGCCTAGCGAACCGACCCGTGCTCGAAGAAGTGCCGCAGCTGGATGTCCGCGTCGTCGACGGCCCGGTGCGGCAGGTCGACGCGGAACGTGCGCCCGCGGCCCTCGAACCACGACGACGCGCACACCGCCTTGAAGCCGAACGGGTTGTCCCCGAGGAAGGTCCACGCGTACCAGACGATCCACGGCCAGTCGAACGCCGCCGGCCGGGCCACGAAGGTCGCCTTGCGCTCGCGGTGCGGCGCGGTCCACTCGGCGAAGCGCCGCATCGCCTCCGCGGGCGCGAGCCCCGACTCCTTCGCGCGGGCGAACGACCCGCGGCTCGTCCTCACCTCCTCGGAGATCGGCTTAATGAAGACCTCGAAGCGGTCGAGCACGCCGCGCTCGGGGGTGCCGACCGCGGCCCCCAGCTCGGTCATCGAGTGGCGCCCGTAGATCGGCCCCGACGTCTCGATGTCCACCATGATCCACAGCTTGTCGCCTCTCATCGCGCCCTCCTCTCTCCCCCACTACGGGGCAGCGGCGCCCGGCCGAGCGCGAACGGCAGCAGCCGGGCGATGTTGCGGGCGTCGTCGATCCCGCGGTGGTGCGTGCCGGTCGGCGTCAGCCCCACGCGCCGCAGCGCCGCGTACACCCCCGACTCGCTGGTCCCCGCCGCCCGCGCGAACGCCTCCTTGACGTTGAAGTGCCGCGGCCCCAGCGGCGTCCGCACCTTCGCGCGCCGGGCGTCGCGCTCGAGCTGGTTGCGGTCGTAGCCGCCCCACGAGCAGAACAGGGCGCCCTCGCCGAACTTCGCCAGCTTCGCCGCCACCTCGCGGAACGACGGCGCGCGCGCCACGTCCTCCTGGGTGATGGTCGTCAGCTCGACGCAGAACGGCGTCAGCCGCGGGTGCACCCGCGGGCGCACGAACGACTGGAACTCCGCCAGCGGCGCCAGCGTGGCCCCGTCGACCAGCACGGCGCCGACCTCGATGATCTCGGTCTCCTCGCGGGGCAAGGCGTGGTGCTCGTCGCACGTCGCCTCGAGGTCCACCACGAGGTAATGATTCGTCTCCGACATGATGTGTCCTAAAACTTCCTCTCGCCGCCAGGTATAGTGCCGGCGTGGTCGACGAGAGCGGACAAGAAAGCGGACACGTCGCCGGCTTCACCTGGGGCGACCTGCTCGCCGTCCTCGTCGCCGAGCACGGCACGCTCGCCGCCGTCGCCTGGCGCCTCGTCGAGCTCGCCGACGGCGACGACGTCGCCTCGATCCAGCGCGCCCTCCGGCGCCTGCGCGGCCGCGGCCAGCACGACGGCGGCGTGTGGGGCCAGCGCCTGCTCCGCGTGTTCGGCGTGCCTGCCACCGTCGAGTCGCGCGTGCGCTGGATGGGCCTCTACCACAGCCCCTTCAACGACCTCCCGCTGGCGCTCTGCCTCGATCAGCTGCGCCTGTGGGACCACCCGCCGATCTCCAGCGCACGCGCCCGCGTGTGGCTGCACCTCGGCCTCGCCAGCTGCGCCCTGCGCCGGCGCGACCTCGCCGACGCCGACGCCCACCTCGCCCGCGCCGGGGCCGCGCTCGCCGGCCCCGACACGCGACCGCGAGGGCCCGACCGCGCCGGCCACGACGACGCCCGCTGCGAGCTCGCCCTCGTGCGCGCCTACCTCTCCGACCAGCGCGGCGAGCCCGTCGACCTGGGGCCCGCGCGCCGGCTCCTCGCCGCCGCCGACCTCACCGCCGCCGACGCCGCCTGCTTCCGCGCCCGCCTCGTCGATCAGGACGCCTACCAGCGCAACCGCGCCGGCGATCACGCCGCCGCCCTCGCGCTCTACGAGGCCCTGCCCGACGACGACGTGCACCCGTTCGCCAGCTACCGCCGCGACGCCGGCCGGGCCTTCGGCCTGCACCGCGCCGGCCGCGGCGACGAGGCCCTGCGCCTCGCCCTCCGCGCCTGCGACCACGCCGGCGACGGCGGCTACACCCGCCTGCGCGCCATGGGCCTGCTACTGGTCGCGCGCATCCAGGGCCCGCGGCGCGGCGCCGAGGCCGTCGCGCGCGCGCGGGCCATCGCCGAGCGCCTCGACGACGGCGAGCTGCTCGCCCGCGCCGCGCGCCACGAGCAGCACGCCCGCGATCACTCGAGCGGGTAGTCGGTGTAGCCGCGCTCGCCGGGCGTGTAGAACGTCGCCGGATCCGGCGGCAGCAGCGGCGACCCGGCCCGCATCTTCGAGACCAGCCGCGGGTTGGCGATGAACGGCCGCGCGAACGCCACCAGGTCGGCGTGCCCGGCCTGCAGCTCGGCCTCCGCCGTCGCCGCGTCATAACCACCGGCGAGGATCGTGCGCCCGCGGAACCCCGCCTTCAGCGCCCGCTTGAGCGCCGCCGGCACCGGCGGCGCCCCCATCGCCGAGTGGTCGACGAGGTGGATGTACGCCAGCCCCAGCGCCGACAGCTCCTCCACCAATTGCAAATACACCGCCTCGATCTCCGGGTCGTCGCTCATGCCGCCGAACACCCCGTGCGGCGACAGGCGGATGCCCACGCGGTTGGCCCCGATGCGGTCCGCCAGCCGCCGCGACACGTCGACCGCGAACTTGATCCTGCCGGCGATCGTCCCGCCCCACGCGTCGTCGCGCTGGTTCGACGCCTTGTTAAAGAATTGGTCGATGAGGTAGCCGTTGGCCCCGTGCAGCTCGACCCCGTCGAAGCCCGCCTCGCGGGCCAGCGCGCCCGAGTCGCTGAACTCGTCGATCGCCCGCGCGATGTCGGCCTCCGTCATCGCCGTCGGCGTCGGGTGGGGCTGCGGCCCCGCCTGGTCGGTGTACATCGTGCCCGGGGCGGCGACGGCCGAGGGCGCCAGCACCCGCGCCCCGGCGGGCAAATTGTGGGGGTGACCGACCCGCCCGGTGTGCATCAGCTGCACGAAGATCTTCGCCCCGCCGGCGTGCGCCGCCTCGGTCACGTCGCGCCAGCCGGCCGCGTGCTCCGGCGTGTACAAACCGGGGATCCTCGCGTACCCGAGGCCGTCGGGCCCCGGCGCCGTGCCCTCGGTGACGATCAGCCCGGCCTCGCTGCGCTGGCCGTAGTACGTCGCCATCAGTCGGTTGGGCTGGTTGCCTTGCGCGCGGCTGCGGGTCATCGGCGCCATCACCACGCGGTTCTGCAGGTCGAGGTCGCCGAGTTTGATCGGGGTGTACAGCAGTTCGGTCATGCGTCTGGCTTCTAGCCACCCGCCCCGGGCCGCAGTAGTGCGCGCCGCAGCAACGCACTGTTGCACTCGCGGCTCCGGTCACCTGTCCGAACGGTCAGCCCCGGGGGTCGCAGGCCGCACCCCTGCGCGCGCGAAAGTAGTCGGAGACGCCCGCAGACACCTCGTGGACAATGTTCCGCCATGTCGTTCCTCCGCCGTCGAAGCGTCCTGCACGGCCTCGGCCTCGGCCTCGTCGCCGCGCCCTTCCTCAATCTATTAAACGCGCCGCGGAGCCGCGCCGACGACAAGCCGCACGGCAAGCGCCTCGTCGTGTTCTTCAGCCCCAACGGCACCGTGCCCGCGCACTGGACCCCGGGCGGCGGCGAGACCGACTTCACGTTCCCCGCCGGGTCGATCTTGGAGCCGCTGACGCCGATCCGCGATCAGCTGATCATCCTCTCGGGCCTCGACTTCTACGGCGCCGACAACCACGAGGGCGGCATGGCGGCGATGCTCACCGCCAGCGGCGCCGCCGGCGACGAGTCGGGCGGCATGTCGATCGACCAGTACGTCGCCGCGAAGATCGGCCAGGAGACCCGCTTCGCCTCGCTCGAGTTCGGCGTCCAGACGTCGGCGTGGGGCGGCAACATCCAGACGCGCATGTCGTACAGCTCGCCAGGCATGTTCGTCACCCCCGACGACGACCCCGCCCACGTCTACTCGCGCCTGTTCGGCGACTTCATGGGCGGCGACGAGGCGGCCGACGCCCTGCGCGCCCGCCGTCAGCGCGTCGTCGACCTGCTCGTCGACGAGGCCGGCGCCCTGCGCTCGCGCCTCGGCAGCGAGGAGAAGCCCAAGCTCGACGCCCACCTCGAGGCCCTCGCCAAGGTCGAGAAGGGCCTCATGGGCGGCGCCGGCTGCGGCCTGCCCGACGCCCCCGACCCGCTCGGCACCCAGGACAACGCCAACTTCCCCGCCATCACCGCCGCGCAGATCGACCTCATGGTCACCGCGCTGGCCTGCGACATGACCCGCGTGGCCTCGCTGCAGCTGTCGCACACCGTCAGCCCGACGGTGCTGTCGTTCCTGCCCGGCGTCACCGACGGCCACCACTCGCTGTCGCACATCGACGACTCCAACGCCGCCGGCATCCAGCAGTTCGTGACCTGCGAGCGGTGGTTCGCCGAGCAGTTCCTCTACCTCGTGCAACGCCTCGCCGACACCCCCGAGCCCGGCGGCATGGGCACCATGCTCGACAACTCGGTGGTGCTGTGGGCCAAGGAGATGGGCGACTCCCGCCAGCACACCTGCAAGGGCGTGCCGTTCGTGCTCGCCGGCGGCGCCGGCGGCCGCTGGCAGCTCGGGCGCAAGCTCAGCTTCACGGGCGAGTCGCACGGCAAGCTCATGGTCTCGCTGTGCCAGGCCATGGGCCTCGACACCGCCAGCTTCGGCAACCCCATGGTCGGCGACGGCCCGCTCCCCGGCCTGGTCTGAAGAAAGGAGGAACCCAGCCATGCGCACCACCATCCACCCGCAGCTCCTCCTCACCCTCCCCCTGCTCCTCGCGCTCGCCTGCAAGAACGGCGCGGAAGACGAGTCCGGCAACGACGGCGGCGGCGACTGCCCGAGCGACGCCGAGTTCTTCGAGGCCTCGGTGTGGAAGCCGGTCCTCTCGCAGACCTGCATCACCTGCCACAACGCCACCGGCCTGGCCAAGGACACCCGCATGGTCCTGGTCCCGGACAGCGAGGACGGCTACCTCGACAAGAACCTCGCCACCGTCCGCGAGGTCGCCCGCGTCGACGTCGGCGGCACCTCGCTGCTGCTATTGAAGCCCAGCAACAAGCACCCCGACGGCCACGAGGGCGGCATGGTCGTCACCGAGGGCACCGAGAACTACGAGGCCCTCGCCGAGTTCGTCGAGCGCAGCCTCGGCACGTTCACCTGCAGCGGCTCCGACGACGAGGCCGCGGCCGCCTGCGACATGGGCGGCGCCGGCGTGCGCCGCGTGCGGCGCCTCAGCCACGTCGAGTACAACCGCACCGTCGCCGCCCTGCTCGGCGCCCCCACCGACCTCGGCCTCGGCTTCGCCACCGACGGAGTGATCCAGGGCTACTCCAACAACGCCGACGCCCTGCTCGTCACCGGCCTGCTCGCCGACCAGTACCGCGAGGCCGCCGAGCAGGTCGCCGACGAGATCTCCGCCGACCTGCCCGCGCGCCTGCCGTGCGCCGCCGAGGCCGACGCCGCCTGCGCCGCCACCTTCATCGCCGACTTCGGCAAACAGGCCTACCGCCGCCCGCTCACCGCCACCGAGAAGAAGCGCTATCAGACCCTGTTCGACGAGGCCGCCAAGGCCGAGGACTTCGCCGGCGGCCTGCGCTGGGTCGTCGCCGCCATGCTGCAGGCGCCCGGCTTCCTCTACCGCACCGAGCTCGGCGACCACGTCGGCGACGGCGTGTACGCCCTCACCCCCCACGAGCTCGCCAGCGAGCTGTCGTACCTGATCGTCGGCGGCCCGCCCGACGCCGCCCTCACCGCCGCCGCCGACGACGGCACCCTGACGGACCCCGAGGTCCTGAAGAAGCACGCCGAGCGCCTGCTCGCCGACCCCGACAGCGACGCCACCCTGCACCGGTTCGTCGACGAGTGGCTGCACATCGACCGCCTGCCCTCGGTCCCGCGCGACGCCACGCTGTTCCCCGAGCTCACCGCCGCCGTCCGCAGCGACATGCGCGGCGAGACCCACCGACTGATCGCCGGCGTGTTCCGCGACGGCGGCAAGCTCGGCGACCTGCTGACCGCCTCGCACTCGTACATGACCGACGCGCTCGTCGACTACTACGGCGTGACCGCCGGCAGCGGCGAGGCCGACGCCGCCGGCTTCAAGCGCGTCGACACCGGCGCCGCCGCCGGCCTGCTCGGCCTCGGCGCCGTCATGACGACCCACGCCCTGCCGACCTCCTCCTCGCCGATCCACCGCGGCAAGCTCGTGCGCGAGCGCCTGCTCTGCCAGGACATGCCGCCCCCGCCGCCCGCGCTCGACACCTCGCCCCCGCCGGTCGACCCCACCCTCAGCACCCGCGAGCGCTACACCCAGCACTCCGCCGACCCGACCTGCGCCGGCTGCCACGCGCGCATCGACCCGATCGGCTTCGGCTTCGAATACTACGACCCGGTCGGCCGCCTGCGCAGCACGGACGGCAGCCACGCGATCGACGCCTCCGGCGAAATTCTCCTCACCGACAACTCCAACGGCCCGTTCGACGGCGCCGAGGAGCTCGCCGCCCTGCTCGCCGGCTCGCCCGACGTCGAGGCCTGTTACGCCCTGCAGTGGGCCCGCTTCGCCGTCGGCTCGGCCGACGGCAGCGAGCTGCAGTGCGTGCAGTCCGAGCTCACCACCGCCTTCGCCGAGGCCGAGGGCCGCCTCGACACCCTCGTGCTCGCGCTCGTCGGCACCCGGTTCTTCCGCGAACGCGGCGGCGCCCCCTCCGGCGAGCCCGACCCCGGCGCCGACACCGGCGCCATGACGTCCGCCCCCGACACCGGCGGCGACACCTCCGACCCCGACACCGGCGCCATGACGTCCGACCCCGACACCGGCGGCGACCCGAACGGCCCCATGACCAGCCCCGGCGTCGACGTCAACGTCGTCCAGGACTCCAAGTGGGAGGCCGGCGAGTGCAACAGCGTCACCGTCACCAACACCACCGACGCGCAGATCGACTGGCAGGTCGTGCTCGAGCTGCCGGGCACCATCCAGAACGCCTGGAACGCCAAGTACACGCAGATGGACACCACCTTCGTGTGGGTCGGCGAGGCCTACAACGCCCAGCTCGCCGGCAAGGCCTCGACCACCTTCGGCTTCTGCCTCAACTACTGATCGCCCTCATGCGCCCACGCCTCGCGCTCGCCCTCCTCACCCTCGCCTGCAACCCCGACTCCGACTCCGACGCCGCCGGCGACAGCACCGGCAGCGAGACGTCCTCGACCTCGTCGGCCGCGACCGCCGAGCCCACGACGTCCCCGACCACCGCCCCCGCACCGACCACCGGCGACGACGAGCCCACCGCCGGGGACCCCGACACCACCGCCGCGAGCGAGACCGGCCCGCCCGCCGGGGGCTGCACCGATCTCCCCCTGTGCGACGACTTCGAATCCGCCGCCCCCGGCGGCCCGCCCGACGCCGCCCTGTGGACCGTCACCTCGCCGAACTGCAGCGGCGCCGGCGCCCTGCAGGTCGACGACGTCGAGGCCCACGGCGGCGCCCGCTCGCTGCGCGTCGACGGCGGCGGCGGCTACTGCGACCACGTCTTCATCGCCAACACGTCCGCGATCGAGCAGATCGGCCCGGTCGTCTACGGCCGCCTGTGGCTGCGCTTCGGCGCCGCGCTCGGCCAGGGCCACGTCACCTTCCTGACGCTGCGTGACTCCGCCGACAGCGGCGGCAAGGACCTGCGCATGGGCGGCCAGAGCGAGATCTTCATGTGGAACCGCGAGTCCGACGACGCCACCCTGCCCGCCCTCAGCCCCGCCGGCATCGCCATGAGCGGCGCCCCCACCCCCGGCCAGTGGACCTGCGTCGAGTTCATGATCGACGAGGCCCAGGGCCTCCTGTCCACGTGGGTCGACGGGAACGCCGTACCCGGGCTCGCGGTCGACGCCGACCCCACCCCCGACGCCGACCAGCAGTGGCACAACAAGCCCATGTGGCGGCCCACCCTCGCCGACTTCAAGGTCGGGTGGGAGAGCTACGCCGGCCAGACCATGACCCTCCACGTCGACGACGTCGCCCTCGCCGACCAGCGCGTCGGCTGCCTGTAAACACCGCTCACCGCGCCCGCCCGCAAGCCCTGCGGTCCACGATCGCGCAACTCGCAATTCAGCCGCGAATTCCGCCGCGAAAAGACCACAGACAAGCGCGACGACACGTGATGAATTGACCGGGATGGAGGCCCGCCGCACCGGCTCGCCGCAACCCGACGAACGGACCCTGCTGGCCGTGCTCGGCAAGTACGTCGGACCTGGCCGCGCCCCGGGGATCCTCGCCCGCGCCCGTCGCGAGTCGCCGCACAAGCCGCTCGTCGCCCGCATCTCCGACGCGCTGCGCGGCGTGATCGGCGAGTACGAGCTGCGCAGCGCCTCGCGCGAGCTGATGCCGCTGTTCGTCGACCCGCCGCCGAAGCTCATCGAGATCGAGCTGCGCTACGAGTCGGACATCGCCCGCGCCCGCCTGGCCGCCCGCGACCTGTGCACCGCCCTCTCGACCACGCCGCTGATCCTGCAGAAGCTCGCCACCATCGTCAGCGAGCTCGCCCGCAACATGGTCTCCTACGCCGACGGCGGCCAGCTCAGCCTGCGCAAGGCCGACGGCGAGCGCCGCACGATCATCATCCTCGCCCGCGACCAGGGCCCCGGCATCAAGAACCTCGAGGAGATCCTCGCCGGCAAGTACAAGTCCCGCAGCGGCCTCGGCCTCGGCATCCTCGGCACCAAGCGCCTCGCCGACCGCTTCACCATCCAGTCCAGCAGCGCCGGCACCCACGTCGACGTCGAGGTCAATTACTAAAGCACCCAGAGCACCTCGCCATGATCCAAGAACACCGCATCCCCGTCATCCAGCTCTGGCAACGCATCGTCGTCCCCCTCCAGGGCGACATCACCGACGAGACCGCCGCCGTGCTCGTCGACGACGTGCTCCGCACCATCCGCGACACCTCGGCCGCCGGCCTCGTCATCGACGTCACCGGCATGTGGACCATGGACTCCCACCTCTGCCACGTGATCGCCAACCTCGCCGCCGCCGCCAAGCTCATGGGCACCCCCACCGTCATCTGCGGCATGTCCGCCCCCATCGCCATGACCCTCCAGACCATGGGCGCCGACTTCCGCCTGGCCCAGACCGCCCTCACCCTCGAGGACGCCCTCGAGGGCCTCGGCGTCACCGCCACCGTCGTCGACATCGACCCCGAGGACCCCTTCGACCAGTCCTCCGCCCCCGACACCCACTCCCAGCTCGCCCAGATCGCCCGCAACTCCGCCCGCGACTGAACCCCGAGGAGCCGCGCCATGGACTACGCCCGCTTCTTCACCCACTCCCTCGAGATGCTGGCCACCGCCAACGCCGACGGCTACTTCGTCGAGCTCAACCCGGTGTGGGAGCGCGTGCTCGGCTGGACCGTCGACGAGCTGAAGTCAGCCCCGTTCGTCACCTTCATCCACCCCGAAGACGTCGAGCCCACCGTCTCCGTCGCCACCGACCTGTTCACCGGCAAGCGCGACGTCGTCGACTTCGTCAACCGCTACCGCTGCAAGAGCGGCGACTACAAGTGGCTGCAGTGGGTCGCCTCGGCCGTGCACGGCGGCGGCGACGGCCTCACCTACGCCTGCGCCCGCGACGTCACCCCGCACAAGCACGCCCTCGCCGAGCTCGAGCGGGCCCTCGCCGACCGCGCCGAGTACGAGTCCGAGTACCGCCGCGTCGCCGAGGATCTGCAGCAGCGCATCGACGCCCAGCAGGACGCCATCCACTCGATGTCGACGCCGATCATCCAGGTCTGGGACGACATCGTCACCATGCCGGTGGTCGGCCTCGTCGACAGCGCCCGCGCGGCCGACATGAAGACCTCGCTGCTCGAGACGGTGGCCCGCACCGGCGCCAAGTTCGCGATCGTCGACCTGACCGGCGTCGACGTGCTCGACACCGCCACCGCCGACCATCTATTGAAGGTGATGGCCGCGGTCGGCCTGCTCGGCGCCCGCTGCATCCTCACCGGCATCCAGCCCTCGGTCGCGCAGATCGTCGTCAGCCTCGGCGTCGACATGCAGGGCGTCGTGACCCTCCGCAGCCTGCGCGAGGGGCTGAAATTCTGCATGCGCAAGATGGGCTACCGCGTGAACAAGGAGCCCGAGCAGCCGCTCGTCGAGCTCGCCCGCGGCGACGCGCCCGCCGCGAGCAGCGTCAGCGAAACCGCCGCTCGAACGGGCCGATGACCCGCCGGTCCTCGCGCGTGTCGAGCACCGCGAAGACCACCCGCGCGAACACTCCCCTGAAGGGCCCGGTCAGCGCCGCGTGGAACAGCGAGGCCACCAGCTCGGCGTCGCCGCCGAACGCCCCGCAGCCCCACGCGCCCAGCACCACGCCCTCGTGACGCTCGCGCGCCGCGACCGCCAGCACCCGCGCGACCCGCTCCGCCATCACCCCCGGCACCTCGCCGTGCCGCTCCGGGCCGAGCGCCTTCACGTTCGGCGCCGCCGCGGTGATGAACCCGCACGTCCACGGCTCCTCGAGCAGCGGCCCGGTGTCGTCGCGGATCACCGGCACCCCCGGCGAGTAGAGGATCCACGAGCTGTACATGGCGTCGCGCGCCCGCCCGTGGTGGGCGTAGTACGGCTGCCCGACGAGGCACGCGTGCAGCGTCGAGGCCCGGCACAGCGACTCCTCCTGCGCCCGCGACCCGCCCAAAAAGCCCCCGCCCGGGTTCCGCGCCGACGCGAAGTTCAGCGCAACCGGCTCGGTCCCCGCCAGCGCCAGCCGCCGCGCCGCCGCCAGCGTGCTCTCCTCGCGCACCTCGAAGGCCGTCTCACCGAACTGTCCCCCGGGACAGGTGTCGAGCCGCTCGTTCGGCGGTACGCTGCGCGTCCCGGCGATCGCGTCGCTCACCAGGTCCGCGATCTCGACCACCGCCCCCGACGGCGCCACGTACCGCCCGTCGCGCGCGGCGGCCACCGCCTCGGCGCCCATGGCCGCGGCGTCCCGTCGATCGACCTCGCGTGGATCTCTCACCGCGGCAGCATCGCCAAAACCCCGCCCGCCGTCCAGCCTCAGCGCAGCCGCTCGCTCGCCGCGATCAGCGAGCGCGCGTGCCTCCACATGCCGCGCCACGGGTCGCCGACCTTGCGCAGCCGCTCCGCCATGTTGCGCAGGTTGTAGCTGCGCGCCGTCAGCGACTCGTCCGCGAGCTCCGCCCAGGTCACCGGCGTGGCCGCCGGCGCCCCGTCGATCGCCCGCAGGCTGTACGGCGCCGCCGCCGTCTGCATGTAGCCGTTGCGCAGGTAGTCGACGAACACCCGGTCGCCCCGCTTCTTCTTCGAGATGTCCGTGGTAAACGTGTCCGGCGCCCGCGCGCACACTCGGCTGGCCAGCGTGCGCGCCAGCGCCTCGGCCGCGACGGTGTCCTGCTCCGGCACGATCGGCGCGACCACGTGCAGCCCGCGCGACCCCGTGGTCTTCACGAACGGCACCAGCCCGATCTCCTCGAACAGCTCCTTTAATAGGAGCGCCCCGCGGCGCACCTTATTAAAGTCGTCGTCGGACGGGTCGAGGTCCATCACGAACAGGTCCGGGTGGGCCAGCCGCTCGCGCCGCACCGTGACGGTGTGGAAGACGATGCAGTTCTGGTTGACCAGGTAGATCAGCGCGGCCGCGTCCTCGATCAGCGGGTAGTGCGTGGCCCCGCCGTCGGACTTCGGCACCGTCACCCGCGGGATCCAGTCGGGGTAGTGCTCGCCCGCCTCTTTCTGCACGAAACCCGGGCGCCCGATCCCCGAGGTGTAGCGCTGCACCGTGATCGGCCGGCCCTCGAGGTACGGCAGCATCGTCGCCGCGACCTCGAGGTAGTACGTCACCAGGTCGCCCTTGGTGATCCCGTCGGCGGGGTACATCTCCTTGTCCTGGCTGCTCAGCTCGATGCTGTGATCGCCGACGCCGATCGTCTCCTTCGCACGCGCCATAGACCTCGCGCCCCCTGTCCCGGTGAGCCCGCGATCGTCGCCGACGATCGCTGCAGTGGCAACGTTCGTCCGCGCGCGCGATCGCATACGCTCGCTCGCGCGCGCTCACCATCAGACCGTGCCCCCCGGCCTCCGCTATCCTGCGATCGGTGCCCCGGACCTCGCGCCTCGTGTTCGCCGGCCTCGCCTACGCGGCGCTGGCCGTCTGCCTGTTCCTCGAGCTGTTCGCCCGCCCCGGCAGCGACGACTACGCCGGCTGGTCGCTCGTGGTCGCCGCCCTCGGCCTGCCTCCTTTCCTCGTCGTCGCCCTCGCCCGCGATCGCCTCGGCCGGGCCACGGCCGCCGCGCTCGGCCTCCCCGCCAGCCTGAGCCTCGTCTGCGTCACCCTGCTGATGCTCGTGCCGATCTCCATGCTGACCCGCAGCGACCTCGTCGCCGTCGCCGGCGTGTTCGTGCTCGGGCCCGGCGCGCTGCTCGTCACCAGCGTCGTGCTCGTGCGTCGCCTCGTCGGCATGCCGGTCCGCGTCGCCGCTCGCCGCGTGCTCGCCGTCGTCGGCCTCGCCGGCGCGACCGCCAGCCTCGCCGGCGCCCCGCTGTGGTGGGGCTTCTGGGACGTCCGCCCCGCCGCCCTCGGCCTCGACGTCGCCGCCTTCCTGCTCGGCGTCTTGCCCCTCGGCTGGGCCCTCGGCCCCGCCCTCGCCCTGCTCGCCACCCGCGACGACCCCGGCTGACGCCGCCCCGACCGCGTCCGCCGCCGCCGGCCGCACGCTTGCTGCTGCCCGCGCGCCTGCTCCGCCGCCGCCCCCGGCCCGCCGCTTGACTGTCCGCGCCCCATAATTAAATGAAGCTGCACCGACCGCGAGCCCACGCTCGTGCGCGTCGCCCCCCGCGCCCCACCCGCGAGCGCCGGGAGGAGGAACCACCATGATCGGCTTCGATCCCGTCTACTTCATGTTCGCCCTGCCCGGCCTCCTGCTCGCGCTCTACGCCAGCTGGAGGACCCGCAGCACGTTCCGTGAGTACGCCGAGGTCGCCCCCTCGACCCACGTCACCGGCGCCGAGGCGGCCGCGCGCATGCTCGCCGCGGAGGGCCTGCGCGGCGTGCACATCGAGCCCACGCGCGGCTTCCTGTCCGACCACTACGACCCGGGCGACCGCACCCTGCGCCTCTCGGAGGACGTCTATTACGGCCGCTCGCTGGCCGCGGTCGGCGTGGCCTGTCACGAGGCCGGCCACGCGCTCCAGCACGCCGAGGGCTACCGCCCGCTGATGTGGCGCTCGGCGCTGGTGCCGGTCACGCAGCTCGGCAGCAGCCTGTCGTGGATCGTGCTGACCGCCGGGTTCGTGCTCCACGCCGCCGCCCTCGTCTACCTCGGCATCGCCCTGTTCAGCGCCGCCGTGGTGTTCGCCCTCGTCACCCTGCCCGTCGAGTGGAACGCCAGCGCCCGCGCCAAGGCCCTCATGGTCCGCGCCGGCATCGTCCGCCCGCAGGAGCGGCCCCACGCCGGCGCCGTGCTCGACGCCGCCTTCCTCACCTACCTCGCCGCCGCCGTCTCCTCGATCCTCACCCTGCTCTACTACCTGCTCCGCGCCGGCGCCTTCAGCCGCAGCGAGGACTGAAGCCACGCGGCGCACGGCCCGGAGGAACGGCGTTCGTCCGGCCCCGCTCGCGTCCGCGCGGGGCCGCGATCCCCCGTGATAGCCTCGCGCGAATGCCGGCCGCACGACCACCTGCGCTGAGGATCCTTTTTATAACCGCCAACCCCTCGACGACCGAGCGCATCCGCTTCGACGCGGAGGTCAAGGAGATCGACCGCAAGATCCGCGACTCGCCGCACCGCGAGGGCATCGTCGTCGACGCCTGCTGGGCGGCCAGCGCCGACGACCTCCAGCGCGCCCTCCTCGAGCGCGCCCCCCACGTCATCCACTTCAGCGGCCACGGCCTGCCGCACGGCGTGATCCTCGAGTCGTCGCACAACGGCCGCGGCCTCGCCACACCCGAGGCGCTCGCCGGCATCCTGCGTGTCATCAATCGCGACGTCGTCCGCGTGCGCACCGTGCTGCTCAACGCGTGCCACTCCGCGGCCCAGCTCGACCTGCTGAGCGAGGTCGTCGACTGCGCGATCGGTATGAACGCCAGCGTCCGCGACGAGGTCGCCGTCGCCTTCGCGGCCGCCTTCTATCAGGCCGTCGGCAGCGGCCGCTCCCTGCAGGAGGCGTTCGTCCTGGCCAGGACCCGCCTGCAGATCGACTGGCCCGAGTACGCCCACAGCCCGCAGATCCGCGCCCGCGGCGGCGTGCGCCTCGCGGACCTCCACCTGCTGCCGCCGCCCGGCTCCCGCCTCGAGGCGCCGATGGCCGTCGACACCAGCGGCCGCTGGCTCACCGGGCAGAACCTGAAGGCCGGCGACCACCTCGCCGAGGGCCGCTTCCTGCTCGAGGAGTGGCTCGGGCAGGGCACGTTCGCCACCGTCTGGCGCGCCCGCGAGAGCGCCAGCGGCCGCGAGGTCGCCCTCAAGATCCTCCACGAGCGCTACGCCGGCGACCTCGTGATCCACGACCGGTTCTTCCGCGGCGCGCGCCTCATGTCGCAGTTCCGCCACCCGGCCATCGTCGAGGTGCTCGACGCCTGCGTCGTCTGGCACGGCTATCGATTCTTCGTGATGGACTACGTCCGCGGCCGCACGCTGCTGGACTACGCCCTCGAGCACACCCTGTCGTGGCGGGCCATCGTCACCTACGGCCTCGAGATCGGCAGCGCGCTGGTCTACGCCCACGAGCGCCAGTGCATCCACCGCGACATCAAGCCGGCCAACATCCTCATCGACGGCCACGGCCACGCCAAGCTGATCGACTTCGACCTGGTCCGCGACCTCTACGTCGAGGGCGGCACGCGCCCGGGCGCCATGGGCACCGTCGCCTACGCCGCCCCCGAGGCGCTCGACCGCCCGCAGGACGCCGACGGCCGCTCCGACGAGTACAGCCTCGCGTTGACCATGGCCGCCGCGATCGCCGGCCACGAGCCGACCCGCCACGACAAGCGCGACCCCCTCGCCTTCATCGCCGGCCTCCGCTGCCCCCGCGAGCTGCGCGACGTGCTGCGCCGCGCGACCTCGTGGGAGCCGCACGACCGCTACGGCTCGATGCTCGGCTTCTGCGCCGCCCTCCAGGAGTCCGTGCGCCACGTCGACGCCGCGCAGCGCCGCAGACAGACCGTCGTGCGCTCGACGTGGATGGCCTGCGGCGGCCTCGGCCTCGTCCTCGTCGCCGGCTACGGCGTCTGGACGTCGACGGGCGCCGCGCCGACCGCCCCGACCCGACCGACGACCTCGCTCAACGTCGTCGCACCCGACGTGAACACCCCGGCGGCGCGCGTCGCGTCGCCGGGCCTCGAGGATCCGCTGCCCGCCGTGCTGCGGACCGACCACTCTCGCGCGCGCTACGCGATCCGCGTCTCGGCCGACGATCGCCCGCAAGACGCCGAGGCGAACGCGCGCAAGGTGCTGCTGACGAGCGAGCACCGGCCGTGGATCGTGCGCGACCAGTTCACGACCCGCGGCAAGTACCTCATCCGCGTGCTCGTCGGCGACTACCCCGACAGGTCGTCGGCCGACATCGACAGGCTGAAGGTGCGGACGATCCTCGGCGAGGGCGCGCAGGTCGTCGAGCTCTCCGCGGTCTGCCCGGTGTTCCGCTACAACCCCGCCGGCTACCACGAGTGCGACGACCCCGCGCAGCACTGAGCGCCGCCGGGCCTCACGCCGCCGTGACCGACAGCGTGAACATCTGCTCGACCACCGCCCCGTGGCCGTCGTCGACGCTCAGCACGACCTCGTGATCGCCGATGTCCTCGCTGGTGACGTACCAGCGCAGGGTGTCGGTGTCCGCCTCGAGCACCATGTCCATCGGCCCGGACAACAGCGCGTACGTCAGCTCGTCGCCGTCCGGGTCGCTCGCCGCCAGCACGTACGACCACAGCACCGGCGGGTCGCCGGCCAGCACCGTGCCCGACAGCGCCAGCCCGAACGGCCCGAACAGCCCCGGGTCGTTGGCCTTGGTCAGGAACTGCCCGTCGGGCGCGAACTTGAAGATGTCCGCCGGCGCGGTGCCCGAGCCGTTCTCGTAGTCGGCCGTGTAGATGTTGCCCTCGTTGTCGACGCGCAGCGGCACCGGGAAGGCGTCGCCCGGGTCGTCGAAGGTCCCGAGCTTGCTGTTGTTGAACACGTCGTAGCGCACGAGGTCGCCCGCGGCCGCGATCAGCTCGCCGGTCTTGTTGAACTGCAGCCCCTCGAAGTTGCCCGGGTTGCCCGCCCCGCTCAGCGTCTCCGTCCACGTGAACACGCTGAAGTCGGCGTCCGGCGGGCCCGACACGTGGATGGTGTTGTCGGTCTGGCTGGCCAGGTACAGCCGCCCGTAGCCGTCGAACGTGATGCCCGTCAGCTGGCCCGCCCCGTCCGGCAGCGGGATGGTCTTCAGGAACGCGTAGTCGGCCGCCGCGTACTGCTGCAGCCGCTCCGACCCGCCCGTCGACGTCGTCGTGTACAGGTTGCCGAGCCGATCGAAGATCAGGTTCTCGGTCGCCTCCGCCGACTCCTTGGGGTACACCGAGTACTCGACCCCGTAGTCGCTGAACTCGACGAACGTCTCGTAGGCCGCGACCACCAGGTTGCCGCGCTCGTTGAAGGCCGCCCCGTTCGGCCCGTAGGTGTACAGGTCCGACGCCACCTTGCTGAACTCCGGGTGCGTCCACGCCTCGATGAACATCAGGCTGTTGCTGTCGTACACCCGGATCTCGTCGGTCCGCGACGACGACAGGAAGATCTGCCCCGGTTCGAACAGCGTCTCGTAGATGTCCTCGAGCACGATGTCCGTCATCGGCGTCGACTCCCACACCGGCGGGTGGTTCTCGCCGACCCCGGTGGAGCTCGTCGCCTCGCCCGCCGTGCCGCTCGACTCGCCCGTCGCCGTCGGCGCGCCGCCGGTGCTCGAGCTCGCCGCGCCCCCGGTGCCCGCCGACGCCTCGCCGTCCCCCGTGGTCGGCGCCGCCGGCCCGGTCGACGCCGTCGTCGCCGCCGTCATCGACGTCATCGTCATCGACCCACCGCCGTCGCCGCTCGACTGCCCGTCGTCGCCGCAGCCCGCCAGCCCCAGCCCCGCACACCCCACCAGTGTCCACGCGCGCAAGCTCATGGCCGGCATCGTACCGCAGGTGCGCAGCCGAAGCCGCGCGTCGCTCAGAACGCGTGCTCGCTCTGCACGTAGATCTCCGCGCCCTCGCGGCTGCCCGCGACCTCCACGCGCAGCGGCACGAAGCGGTCCCAGATCAGCAGGATGCCCGACCCGCCGCTCGGGTACACGTGCTTAAAAATGTCGGCGACCCGCATCGACACCATGCCGAGCTCGATGAAACCCTCCCACCCGATCCCCAGGGTGTGCCGGCCGAACTTCAGCTCGACCGGCATGTAGCGCAGCTCGAGCGCCGTCATCGCCTTGATGTTGCCGATGTAGCGCTTGCGCGTGAACCCGCGGCCGATGTACGCCCCGCCGTAGCCGTCGATGGGGAACAGGCCGCCGAACTCGCCGAGCGGCACCAGCGGCACGTCGCCCCACAGCGCGTCGAACGTCGCCCGGTGCGCGATCACCAGGTCGCTGCTGCCGAGCGACCAGTAGTGCCGCGTCGACGCGTGGAAGCGGCCCCAGCTCTGCGTCGACCCGGTGTACTTGCCGACCGCGTCGAACGTCACGTCCGACAGCCCGCCCTCGCGCGGGCTCCAGTCGTTGTCGCGGCTGTCCCACGTCAGGCCCGCGCGCACGATCCCGCGGCGCACCACGCCCTGCGACTCCGGGAACTCGCGCGCCAGCTGGCTGTCCTGGTAGGCCTTGATGACGTCGACGTTGTAGAAGATCCCCGAGTAGACGCGCAGGTTGCCGACCGCCCGCTGCGGCCGCTGGTACTGCCAGATCGGGTGCTCGTAGGTCAGCCAGCCCGCGTAGTTGTTGATGTTCACCCAGTGCTCGGGGCCGTGCAGCTCGGTGCCCGCGAGGTTGTCGTGGTTGTTGACCCCGTAGAACGGGTACACCGGGTCGGTCTGCGCGATCGCCCCGAACTGGAACACCTCGCGCCGCCCCAGCATGTCGCGCACGCGGCCCTGCAGGATGTGGTCCTGCACCAGCCGCGTCGAGATGCGCGACCACGCCAGCAGCCAGATGCGGTTGAACACCTCGCCGCGCCGGCGGTACGAGTACGTCAGCGACCCGCCGAGCGTCACCCCCGTCGCCGGCTGGGCGCTCAGGTGCGGCAGCGGCAAGAAGCGGTGGTTCGGGTTGCGCGCCTTCTTGCCGGGCCCGAGCAGCATGCGCCGCTGCTGCGCCGGGGTCCTCGGCGCGCGCGTCTCGGGGATCGCCGCCGCCGTGCCGAACGCCAGCTCGTCGTCCTCCTCGGGCACCGCCACCGCCACCGTCGGCGCGAACGCCCCGAAGCCCACGGCCTCCGCCTGCGCCGGCGCCGGCACGCCCGACCTCGGGGCGGCGACCGCCGGCAGCTCCGGCTCCGCGCGCCCGCGCGAGGGCTCCTCCGCCGTGTCGTCCCGCGGCCCCTCGGGCGACGCCGCGGCCGGGACCTCGCGGGCCGGCGCGACCAGAGCGAGGACGATGCTGAGGATCTGCGCGGACAAGTCGGGCGCGGGGATCTTCGACGGCCCGGGCCCCGCACGCAAGGGCGTCCGCGCCGCCCGAGCCCGCCGTTCCTGCGCCAGCGCGGCGGCGAATGCCCGGCCTGTCTCTTCGGGCATCCGCGGCGCCGCCGCTGGCTTTCAGCGTCGGCCGACCGCGCTCATCGATCCACCGGCTGCCAGGCGTCGTACTTGTCCGCCGGCTGCGGGTCCGCGAACACCTGGATCGCCACCAGCTTCGCGTCCCCGTTCTTGAACGAGACCTTCGCGTCGGCCGGCATGTAGATCGTCGTGCCCGGTCCGACCGCGTAGGACTTGTCGTCGATCGTGAAGGTGCCCCCGCCCTCGAGGATGTGGATGTACTCCTCGGTCGCGTCGCGGTGCTCCGGCACCTCGCCCCCGGGCGCCATCTCGAGCTTGCCGAGGAACGCCTGCTCGCCGCGCGCCAGCAGGTAGATCTCCCCCGCCCCACGGGTCCTGCGCGGGACCTCCGCCAGCGAGCGCACCGCCGCCTGCGCGCTCGCCTGCGCCGGCCTCGCCGCCGCGGGCTCGCTCGTCGTCGGCGCCTGACAGCTCGCCAGCGCCAGCAGCCAAACCCCCGACCTGACCGTTCGACCAGCTCGTCCGCAAATCATGCCCGAGCATACCCCCTCGCCGGCCTGCGACACCACGGCACAGCGCTGGCCACCCGCGCCTCCTCGCTCTACAACCACGCCATGGTCGACCCCCAGCCCGTCCCCGCCCGCGTGCACAACATCGTGGCGGCCCGCGCTCAGTTCGGCCCCTGGCTCGACCGCCTGATCGCCGGCCTCGACCGCCAGGACCCCCTCGCCGACGCCGCCCTCGCCGACCTCGCCCCCGCCGGCTTCGCCCGCCTCGACGCCGCCCTCTCCGGCGACCACGCCTCCCCCGACCTCCCGCCTGCCGTCCGCCAGCTGCTCGCCTCCGTCGCCGCCTGGCCCGCCTGGGTCGACTGGCGCCGCGTCGAGCGCGGCTGCCACCTGTTCCTCCGCGCCGGCCTCGCCGGCGGCCTCGTGCTCGGCCTGCGCTCGCTGCCCTACGGCTACGCCGCGCCCGCCGGCAACAAGCCGCTGGTGTTCTCCGGCCGCCTCGCCGAGATGGCCCCCCGCCGCCTCGCCGAGACCGCCCGCTTCGTCACCGCCGTGTGCGAGCCCGGCGCCCTCGAGCGCCGCGGCGACGCCGTCACCATCGCCCTCAAGGTCCGCCTCATGCACGCCCAGGTGCGCAGCCTGCTGCTGCGCAGCGGCCGCTGGCGGCCCGAGCTGTGGGCCGCGCCGATCAACCAGCACGACATGGTCGCGACCACCCTGCTGTTCTCGCAGGTGTTCCTCGACGGCCTCCGCCTCATGGGCCTGCGCATCGACCCCGCCGAGGGCGACGACTACATCCACCTGTGGCGCGTGGTCGGCTGGCTGCTCGGCGTCGAGGACGCGCTCATGCCCGACGACGAGCGCACCGCCCGCGCCACCGCCGAGGCCATCTACCTGACCCAGGGCCCGCCCGATCGCGACAGCCGCGCCCTCGTCGCCGCCCTGCTCGCCGGCCCGACCCAGACCGCGCGCACCCCCGCCGAGCAGCGCCGGGCCCGCGTGCGCGTGCGGATCTCCCGTCAGCTCTGCCGCCACCTCCTCGGCAACGCCCTCGCCGACGACCTGGACGTCCCGCACGACCGCCCCGCCGTCGTGCCCGGCCTCCTCTACGGCGCCCTCGCCGGCCTCGAGCACACCCGCCGCAGCCTGCCCGCGCTCGACCGCCTCGCCGCCGCCGCCGGCCGCCGCTACTGGGACGCCGTGCTCAGCGTCGGCCTCGGCGGTCGCCCGGCCGAGTTCGCCCCGCCCGAGCGCCTGTCCTCGCGGACAGGTCCGGTCCGCGGCCCCTGACCGCGACCCCGACCGCCGCGGCCGCACGCGACCGCCAGCGACGACGGCGTCCGCCGTGCTCCGCGGCTCGCCGCGGCCACCCGCACGCGGCCGCTGACGACGACCCGGCGTCCGCGAGATCCGCGGCTCGCCGCGCACCTGCGCCCTCGCGCCCGCGGGCGCGACCCGTTGTATCGTCGCCTCGCCACCATGGTCGTCGGCGAAAAGATCCCCTGGGCCCCCGTCCTCCGCCTGCACGCCCGGAACCTCGGGTCCGTGTTCGTGCTCGCCACCCTCGTCGCGCTCGCCCACCGCTTCCTCGACTTCCACCCCAACATCTCGCCGCTGCCGTTCTCGGTGGTCGGCGTGGCCCTCAGCATCTTCCTCGCCTTCCGCAACAACGCCGCCTACGACCGCTACTGGGAGGGCCGCAAGCTGTGGGGCGGCATCGTCAACGCCTCGCGCAACTTCGGCCGCCAGGCCACCACCCTCGTCGTCGCCCCCGACGCCGCCGCCGAGCTCGACGCGCTGCGCCGCCGCCTCCTCCACCGCCAGATCGCGTACGTGCACGCGCTCCGCGCCGCCCTCCGCGGCGACGACGTCGCCGACCTCCACGCCGCCTTCCTCCCCGCCGACGAGCGCGCCGCCGTCGCCGCCGCCCCCAACCCGCCGCTCCACCTGCTGCAGGCCAACGCCCGCGAGCTCGCCGCCGCCGCCGCCCGCGGCTGGCTCGGCGAGCAGCGCCACTACGCCCTCGACTTGACCCTCACCGACCTCACCAACCTGCAAGGCGGCTGCGAGCGCATCAAGAAGACGCCGATCCCCCTGGCCTACAGGTTCTTCACCCACACCTTCGTGCGCGTGTTCTGCCTGCTGCTGCCGTTCGCGCTCGTCGACCAGCTCGGCCTCGCCACCGTGGTCGCCTCGCTGGCGGTGACCTTCGTGTTCCTCGTGCTCGACCGCATCGGTCAGATCATCGAGGACCCGTTCACCCAGAACTTCAACAGCCTCCCGCTGGCGGCGATCTGCCGCACCATCGAGATCGACCTGCGCGGTCTGCTCGGCGAGACGGACCTGCCCGCCCCGCTGACCCCCGAGGCGGTCCCCGGCGGCGCCGCCCGCGTGCTGCGCTGAGCCTCAGGGGCAGTTGCCCGAGACCACCTGCTCGCCCGTGTCGGGGATCCCGTCGCCCCCGACGTCGGCGAACTTCATCTCGATCGACTGACACCACCGGCTCCCGCAGCCCTGCGAGCGGGCCACGTGCGCGTGCGGCCCGGTCGACCACCCGCTCGACCCCGTCAGCCCGACGATCGCCCCGCGCGGCACGAACTGCCCGTCCGCCACCTCGACCTCGCTGAGGTGGGCGTAGATCGACTGCGTCCCGTCGCTGTGGACCAGCGCCACGTAGTTGGCGGCGTTGATGCACTCCATGCCGCCGCCGTCGTAGCAGGGGTCGCCCGGCAAGGTGCCCCCGTACGCCTTCAGCACCGTCCCGTCGGCGACCGCCACCAGCGGCGTGCCGATGCCCAGCGAGAAGTCGAACGCGTAGGCCGACTGCCCGTTGTGGCTGAAGTCGCCGTTGTTGCCCTGGCTGATCGTCGCCTGCTTGCCGCACTCGAGCGGCAGGTAGAACATGCCGTCGAACGGCTCGTCGGTCGTGCACTCGAGCAGCCCGCCCCACACGTAGCCGGTCACGCTCGGGCTCTGCACGTGGAACCACGTCGGGTCGCCCTCGATCGCCTCGCCCTGCACGACCGCCAGCACGTCGACGATCGACCCGTCCGCCAGCGTGCCGACCGGGTCCATCGCCGTCGACGGCTCCGGCCGCACGTTGGCCACGTCGCCCGGCGTCAGCACGCGGACCCGCGGACAGTCCGCCGGCGGCCCGCCCGTGGTCGTGTCGTCGCCGCCGGTCGTAACCTCGCCGCCCGAGGTCGCGTCGACCCCCGTGCTCTCGCCGCCGCTCACCTCGCCGCCGTCGCTCGCCTCCCCGACCGACACGCTCGCGTCCCCCGTCGTCGCCGCCGCGCCGGTCAGGCTCGACCCGCCCGTCGCCTCGCCGCCGGTCGCCTCGCCCGCGCCGCTCGACGACTCGCCGCCGACCTCGCCCACGGTCCCGCCGCCGCCGAACTCGGCGAACTCCCCCGTCGCCGACGTGTAACAGCCGACCAGACACAGCCCGAACACCGCCAGACGCGCGCGCATGTCCGCGCTTTACCAAACCCCGCCCGCCGCCACAACCACGCTCACACGAACGGGTCGACCAGCAGCTTGTCGCGCACCGGCGCCGAGCAGCCGTCGCCGCCGAGCCCGCCGCAGAAGTCCTGCACGGCCCACGCGTCGTCGCCGGGGAACCCCACCGCGGTCAGGTCGGTGACCCGCGGCGCCGCCTCCTCGCCCGCGTTCACGAACTCCGCCGGCAGCACGTCGAACGCGGCCGGGTCGTCGACGTCGTCGGGCGCGCAGTCCTCGTCGAAGCACGGCAGCGGCGAGACGCCCTCGCAGATCTGCACCGTCGCGTAGGTCGCATGCTTGTCCGCCGACGGGAACACCACCCAGCGCGGGTCCGCCGTCGCCGCGTCGACGGTGAACACCAGCTGATCGAGCCCGGCACCGGTGAACACCTCGCCGTGGTCCGACGCCGTGCCCTCGTGCGCCGCCGTGTAGGCCCCCGCCATCACCACCCCGCCGGGCCCGCCCTCCGCGTACGCCGCCAGGTCGAGCACCACCCGCTCCGAGTCCCCGTTGTGGCTGGTGAACCCGCAGCTCCCGTAGTCGACGCTGTACCCCAGCATCACGTACACGCGGAAGCGATCGCCGACCGCGACCACCCGCCCGACGTCCGCGACCGCCGCCGCCGGGTCGTCGAGCAGCTGCTCCGCCTCGTCGAGGCGCCGCAGCGGCCGCATCGCCGCCAGCAGCAGGTCCTCCCACGCGTCGCTGAGCCCGTCCGCGTCGTCGTCCGCGCAGGGCGCCCCCGCGACCGCCGCACACTCGGTCACCCCCGCGGGGATGTTGCACACGAACGCCAGCCGCTGCTCCCGCGTGAAGCGCGTCCCGCAGTCGACCTCGAAGCCCCCGCCGCCCTCCGTCGACCCGCCCTCGCCGCTGCTGCTCGCCCCGCCGTCGCTCTCGCCTCCGCCGCTCTCGCCCCCGCCGCTCTCGCCCCCGCTCCCGTCCGAGCTCGCGCCGGTGTGCGAGCCCTCGCCCGTCGTCGGCGCCCCCGAGCTCCCGCCCGTCGACGTCCCGCCCGTCGACGTCCCGCCCGACGCGCCCCCCGGCTCACCCGCAGAGCCGCAACCCACACACCCGGACAGGATCAGCGCGAGGCGTCGCATCTCGCCCGGCGTAGCACATCCGCGCCGTCACTCGCAGCGCTTCTCGACCGCGCCCTCGCCGGGCCCGGCGACCGCGACGTCCGCGCCGCACACCACGATCTTGCCGGTGCCCTGGGCGTCGATCGTCACCGCCGCCGCCCTGAACCTGCGGGCGTCGACCCCCGCCGAGCCGCTCGCGGAGATCTCCAGGCTCGGCCCCTCGCCCGCGAGCTCGAGCGCCGAGGCCCCCGCCGCCGCCACCGTCACGACCCCCGCCGTCACCCCCGTGACCGTGGCCGTGGCGTCCTGCTCGAGCGACAGCAGCAGCGCCCCCGACGCCCCCTCGACGGTCACCGCCGCCGCATCCGCCGCGTGCAATTTCTTCAACACCGGCAGCGGCGCCACCAGCTCCGGGGTCAGCTCGAGCTTCGTCAAGTGGTTGGGGTCGACCCCGACCGACAGCGTGGCGACCTCGTGCACCCCGGTAAACAGCCGCCCGAGCGCGTTGCCGTCCCCGGCCACGGTGATCGTCAGGTCCGTGTCGACCAGCAGCGACGGGTCGACCACGAGCTCGGCGACGAACGAGTCGAACACCTCGACGGTGTCGAAGTAGTCGACGACCCGCTCCTCGCTGGCCCGCTCGCCGTCGCCGCGCAGCGTGCACGCCGCCAGCAAGCCGAGCCCCACGAGCCCGCCGAGCCGCCGTCTGCCGCGCCCGCGCACGCCCCATCCTACCGCCGGAGCGGCCCCCTCGGGGACCGCTCCGGCGGTGTTCCTCTCGTGATGCGCAGGGAGGGACTCGAACCCTCACGCCCTCGCGGGCACAGGCTTCTGAGGCCTGCGTGTCTACCAGTTCCACCACCTGCGCGAATTTTCCCTGACCGCTCGCTCGAAGTACGCAGGGAGGGGGTCGAACCCTCACGTCCTCTCGGACCCGGGTTTCTGAGACCCGTGTGGCTGCCGGTTACACCACCTGCGCGTATTGTCGTCTCGATGCACGGGGAGGGGGTCGAACCCTCACGCCCTCGCGGGCACAGCCATCTCGGGGCTGCGTGGCTGCCAATTACACCACCCATGCGTGTCTCTCTCGCGTCTCTCCTCTCTCGATGCGCAGGGAGGGACTCGAACCCTCACGCCTCACGGCACAGCCACCTCAAGGCTGCGTGTCTACCAGTTCCACCACCTGCGCGCGTCTCGTCCGCTCTCTCCCAGCTCCCCCCGCAAGGCCTCCTCCCAGGCCCGCCGCCCCCTCGCGGCAGGCAGCCCGACCGGTTAACAAAAAGATCGGGATGACAGGATTTGAACCTGCGACCTCCTGCTCCCCGAGCAGGCGCTCTCACCAGGCTGAGCTACATCCCGTGACTCGTCGTTCTCTCCCTCGCATCGGAACGGCGGGATTCGAACCCGCGACCTCCTGCTCGTCTTGAGTGAGGCGCTCTACCAGGCTGAGCTACATCCCGTGTGTCTTTCTTCCTCTCGTAGTCGGAACGGCGGGATTCGAACCCGCGACCTCCTGCATCCCGAGCAGGCGCCCTGAACCAGGCTGGGCCACGTCCCGTGCGATCTCCACTGCGCTCTCCTCTCCTCGCTCTCTCCTCTCGTCTCGGGTCGGTCGAAAGTCGGGGTGACAGGATTCGAACCTGCGACCTCCTGCACCCGAAGCAGGCGCTCTTGCCAGACTGAGCTACACCCCGGTAGCCGGCACGAGAGGGGTCGAACCTCCATCCTCCGCCTTCGGACGGCGGCGCTCCTCCAGTTGAGCTACGTGCCGAATTTTCTCGTCGAGTCGGAGCGGCAGGATTCGAACCTGCGACCTCCTGCATCCGAAGCAGGCGCCCTTGCCAGGCTGGGCCACACCCCGAGGGTTTAATAAAAATAAAGGTAGCTGGCACGAGAGGGTTCGAACCTCCATCCTCCACGTTCGTAGCGTGGTGCTCATCCAGTTGAGCTACGTGCCAAGATTTGAGAGGGGGATAAATTAATTAAAAACAGAGTCGGGGCGGTGGGATTCGAACCCACGATCTCCAGCATCCGAGGCTGGCGCCTTGGTCCAGGCTAGGCCACACCCCGAGGTTCAAGCCGGCACGGGAGGATTCGAACCTCCAACCTTCACGTCCGTAGCGTGGTGCTCTGTCCAGTTGAGCTACGTGCCGGGATCGAGGCGATGGGATTCGAACCCACACCCCCCTGGTTCCAAACCAGGTGCGCTGCCAGATTGCGCCACGCCTCGCGACCCCTCGGTATTTAGATTCAGTTTTTGTGCACAGCCCGACCGTGACACGCCCAGACTGTGGACATATCCCGTCTCCGAGTGCGACGAATCGCATTCGGATGCCCCGCCGCTCCGGACTGGCAGAGTCCGCGCCGTCAGGCGCGAGACCCAGCGCCGTGCGCCGAGGTCGGAGGCGGTGTTCCCTGCGCCCACCGGAGTGGTCCGCAGGTCAGGCCCTACCGGCCTGAACGCCCCTCTTCAGGCCCGAAGGGCCGTGAAGTCAGCCGTGCTCCTACGCCTCCAACTGAGGCGTTTACCGCGTAGGCCGCGGAAGTCGGCGCAGTCGCAGCGGACGCACGGGGAGCAGCAGACCAGCGCGCGGCTGGAGCTGAAGCGTCGACCCGAGGATGTTGCGTGCCGTGTGCATGACAGTGCCTTCGAACGCGATGAACCTACCCGGTCCTCGCGGACCCGTCAAGCATTCGTCGCAATTAATTTTCGACTTTCTCGAGTGCTCGTATTCGACGCCCCGCCCGAATGCTCGCACCACCATTTCGGCTCGCCGCCCGAAGTTCCCGAGGCGCGCCTCGAATTTTCAAAAACCTCGCCGGCGGGGCCACGATCATGATTCAGGCCGATCTGCGAGCCCACTCGAAAGCCCGCCCGCCCCCGACCCCGACGATTCCCCGCGCCGCCGGACCACGACAGTCCTCATATGAGGATGAGACCGCGCCGCGCGAAGTCGATGCCTTCTTAAACCCCGTCCCGTATCATCCCGCGGCCCATGCTCGACTCCCTGCACGAGCTCACCCACCTGGCCGCCCGGTGGGTCCACCTGATCGCCGGGATCATGTGGATCGGCAACTCGATGCTGTTCAACTGGCTCGACCGCAACCTCGAGCGCTCGCCGGAGAAGGGCCCCGGGTCGGTCGGCACCATCTGGATGGTCCACTCCGGCGGCTTCTACGAGGTCGAGAAGAAGTCGCTCCCGCCCTCGCAGATGCCCGCCACCCTGCACTGGTTCAAGTGGCAGAACGGCATCACCTGGCTGAGCGGCATCTCGCTGCTCGTGCTCGTGTTCTACATGGCCGCGGGCGCCACCATGGTCGACCCCGACGTCGCGGCGATCTCCGGCCGCACCGCCGTGCTCATCAGCCTCGCCTCGCTGCCGCTGGCCTACCTCGGCTACGACCTCGCCTGGCGCACCCGCATCGGCAGGCACCCGGCGCTCGCCACCTGGCTGACGCTCGCCGTGATCGTCGCCGCCTCCGCCGTCTACTTCTCGTGCTTCAGCGGCCGCGCCGCCTACGTCCACGTCGGCGTCCTGATCGGCACGCTCATGACCGGCAACGTGTGGTTCGTGATCATGCCCTCGCAGCGCGAGCTGATCGCCGCCACCATCGAGGGCCGCGAGCAGGACCCGGCGATCGGCTACCTGGCCAAGCAGCGCTCGGTCCACAACAACTACTTCACCTTCCCGCTGCTCTTCATCATGCTGAGCGGCCACTTCCCCTCGACGTTCGGCCACCCGCAGGCGTGGATCGTCCTGACCGTGCTCGCGCTCGGCAGCGCCGGCGTCCGCCACATCATGAACGTCCGGTTCACCACGCCGCTGTGGCTGTTCCCGTTCGTCTCGCTGATCGGCCTGACCTACCTCGCCGCGCTGTTCCTGATCTCCAACCCCGACCTGCTCGGCTCCGGCCTGCCCGCGCGCACGACCCCGGTGCCGTTCGGCGAGGTCGCGGAGATCGTGCACAAGCGCTGCACGACCTGCCACTCGAGCCACCCGACCGACAGCGTCTACAAGACCCCGCCCAACGGCGTCATGTTCGACGACCCCGCGCAGATCCTCGGCCGCGCCGCCGACATCAAGCAGCGCGCCTTCACCACCAAGAACATGCCGCTCGCCAACATCACCGCGATCACCCCCGAGGAGCGCGCCGCCCTCGGCGCCTGGGTCGACCAGGGCGCCCCCGGCCCGGAGCAACCATGACCACGTCCCCAGTCGAGCTGGTGATCCGCGGCCGGCGCGTCGTCACCCCCGAGGGCACCCGCCCCGCCTCCGTCCACGTCGCCGACGGCCGCATCGTCGCCGTCGCCGACTTCGACGCCGTCCCCCACGCGGTCGTGCTCGTCGACGCCGGCGACGCCGTCGTCATGCCCGGCGTCGTCGACACCCACGTGCACGTCAACGAGCCCGGCCGCACCGAGTGGGAGGGCTTTCATACGGCCACCCAGGCGGCCGCCGCCGGCGGCGTCACCGCCCTCGTCGACATGCCGCTCAACAGCATCCCCGCGACCACCACGCTGGCCGCCCTGCGCGCCAAGCAGGCGGCCGCCGCCGGCCAGCTGTGGGTCGACGTCGGCTTCTGGGGCGGCGTCGTGCCCGGCAACACCCACGAGCTCGCCGGCATGTCGGAGGCCGGCGCGATCGGCTTCAAGTGCTTCCTCGTCGAGTCCGGCGTCGACGAGTTCCAGTTCATCAAAGAGCCCGAGCTGCTGCCGGCGATGCGCGAGCTGGCGAGGATCCGCGGCACCCTGCTCGTGCACGCCGAGGTCGCCGGACCGATCGACGCCGCCGCCCGCGAGCTGGCCCGCAGCCACCCCGACCCCCGCAAGTACGCCACCTACCTGGCCTCGCGCCCGCGCGCCGCCGAGAACGAGGCCGTCGACCTCGTCGTCCGCCTCTGCCGCGACACCCGCGCCCGCACCCACATCGTCCATCACGCCTCCTCCGACGCCCTGCCCACGATCGCCGGCGCCCGCGCGGCCGGCCTCCCGCTGTCGGCCGAGACCTGCCCGCACTACCTCGCCTTCGCCGCCGAGGACATCCCCGACGGCGCCACCGCTTTTAAATGCGCCCCGCCGATCCGCGAGCGCGACAACCGCGAGCAGCTGTGGCAGGCCCTGCGCGACGGCACCCTCGAGCTCGTCGCCTCCGACCACT
The DNA here is from genome assembly GCA_016793465.1 of Myxococcales bacterium. Next base: position 33,865 of record JAEUJW010000077.1, on the reverse strand, counting down.
CGCCCTGCAGCCCCCACTTGAAGCACCAGGAGCGCGGCGACTTCGAGGCCGCCTGGGGCGGCATCTCCGGCCTCCAGCTGGCCCTCTCGGTGGTGTGGACCGAGGCCCGCGCCCGCGGCTTCACCATCGAGCACGTGGTCCGCTGGATGTGCAGCGCCCCCGCCCGCCTCGCCGGCATCTCCAAAATCAAAGGCCGCATCGCCCCCGGGGCCGACGCCGACCTCGTGATCTTCCACGCCGACGCCACCCAGGTCGTCGCTCCGCCGCGCATCCTCCACCGCCACAAGGTCACCCCCTACGCCGGCCGCACGCTGCACGGCGTCGTCGACAGCACCTACGTCCGCGGCCGCCGCGTGTGGCACCGCGGCGCCCTCGACGACACCGCCCACGGCCGCACCTTCACCCGCCAGCCCGCCTGACCCCGCCGCGCACCGCCATGACCGACGCCAACGCCGCTCCGCCCCCCGGGCCCGAATTCCGCGACCTCATCGACCTCGCCGCCGCCGCCCACGGCGGCGTCGCCCTGCTCGCCAACGACGAGTTCTTCGCCGAGAAGGACAACCTCCTGCGCGCCCACCCGGCGGTGTGGAAGGAGCACGAGTACACCGACCGCGGCAAGTGGATGGACGGCTGGGAGACCCGCCGCCGCCGCGAGCCCGGCCACGACTGGTGCGTCGTCCGCCTCGGCCTCCCGGGCCGCATCCGCGGCGTCGTCGTCGACACCGCGTTCTTCCGCGGCAACTACCCCGCCGAGTGCTCGATCGACGCCGCGACGATCCCCACCAACCGCGACCTCGCCCTCGCCGTCGACCCCGCCACCGAGTGGACGGAGATCCTCCCGCGCTCCCCGCTGCGCGGCGACACCAAGAACGAATTTTCGATCGACGCCGCGGCCCGCTTCACCCACGTCCGCTTGAACATCTTCCCCGACGGCGGCGTGGCCCGCCTGCGCGTGCACGGCGACGTCCTGCCCGACTGGCCCGCGCTCGCGCGCCACGGCGGCCTCGTCGACCTCGCCGCCGTCGAGCACGGCGGCTGGTCCGAGGCCTGCAGCGACATGTTCTTCGGCGCCCGCCAGAACCTCATCGCCCCCGGGCGCCCCTTCAACATGTCGGACGGCTGGGAGACCCGCCGCCGCCGCGGCCCCGGCCACGACTGGAACCTCGTGCGCCTCGGCGCCCCCGGCACGGTGCGCCGCCTCGAGATCGACACCACCCACTTCCGCGGCAACGCCCCCGGCCGCGTCATGGTCGAGGCCCGAATTCAAGGCGGCACATGGTCCGTCCTCCTGCCCGAGACCAAGTCCCAGCCCCACACCCGCCACACGTTCACCAGCGAGCTCCGCGTCGTCGGCCCCGCCACTCACCTGCGCCTCAACGTCTACCCCTGCGGCGGCGTCGCCCGCCTGCGCGCCTTCGCCGAGCTCGAGCACGACCCCGGCGACCCGCGCCTCGCCGCCCTCGCCCGCCTCGACGCCCTCCCCGCCGAGGAGGCCGCCGCCGTGCTCCTCACCTGCAACGGCTCCACCGCGTGGGCCCGCGCCATGGCCTCCCTGCGCCCGTTCGCCGACCCCGCGGCCCTGCTGCGCCAGGCCGACCGCGTGTGGTGGTCGCTGTCCCGGGCCGACCACCTCGAGGCCTTCGCCGCCCACCCGAAGATCGGCGAACGCAAAGCGGCCGTCGACACCGGCGCCCGCGCCGCGACCTGGTCCGCCGGCGAACAGGCCGGCATGCACTCCGCCGCCGACGCCACCCGCGCCCGCCTCGCCGAGCACAACCACGCCTACAGCGAGCGCTTCGGCTTCACCTTCCTCATCTGCGCCACCGGCAAGTCCGCCGACGAGATGCTCGCCCTGCTCGAGCAGCGCCTCACCGCCAGCCGCGACGAGGAGCTCCGCACCGCCGCCGAGGAGCAGGCCGCGATCACCCGCCTGCGCCTCGACAAGCTGCTCGCCAACCCCTGAGAACGACCATGGGCATCTCGACCCACATCCTCGACACCGCCAGCGGCCGCCCCGCCGCCAACATTAAAATCGTGCTCGAGCGCCTCGAGCAGGCCCGCTGGACGCTCGTCGGCGAGGGCGCCACCGACGAGGACGGCCGCTTGAAGACCCTCGTCCCCCCCGGCCCCGCGCCCCACGCCACCTACCGCCTGACCTTCGACACCCGCGCCTACCTCGGCGAGCACGCGTTCTTCCCCGAGGTCCAGATCGTGTTCGTGGTCCGCGACGACCGCCACCACCACGTGCCCCTGCTGCTGTCCCCCTTCGGCTACTCGACGTACAGAGGCAGCTGACCCTACAGCCCCCGCCGATTCTTTAAAATTTTCACGAACGACCGCCCGCGCAGCTCGTCGAGCGTCACGCCGGCCGCGAGCGCCTCCTCCTCGCGCAGCGCCCCACAATTGATCCCCCGCAGGAAGAAGTTCAGGAGGCCCTGACCGGTCGCCGCGTCATCAAATACGTCGCCGACCAGCGTCGCCTGGGCCGCCTTGGCCACGAAGTTCGCCAGCCGCTCCGACGCGGCCGCCAGGCCCTCGAGGAAGAACGCGTACACCGCCGCGTAGCGGGTCGGCAGCTGCCCCGGGTGCAGGTCCCAGCCCTGGAAGTACCCGTTCTCGAGCGAGTGCCGGATGTCCGCCGCGTGCAGCCGCCACGCCGCGTGCACCGCCCGCCGGTTGTCCGCCACCAGCTCCGCGGCGAGCGTCTCCCCCCTGGCCGCCCGGTGCGGCGCCACCGGCATGATATTGGTCGCCCCGTCCGACAGCCACAGCCCCGTGCCCGCGTACGCCATCTTCATCATGTGCCGCGCGAAGTCGCAGGCCGGGTGCCCCATGCGCTGGTACTGCGCCGTGATGTCGTTGGCCGCCGTGAAGTCGTACACGCCCATGTGGGCCGCCACGCAGCGCCCGCGCGCCGCCGTCAGCATGCGCGGCAGCATCGACACGCCGTCGACGTCGAGGATCGACTGCGTCGTCTCGACCATGAACTCCATCTTCAAGGACCCCGCCGCCAGCCCGAGCGCCGGCTCGAGCGCGTCGAACGCGTCCGCCAGCGCCGTCACCTGCTCGGGCGCGGTGATCTTCGGCAGCGTGACCACGAACCCGTCCGGCAGCGCGCCCGCCCCGCGCACCACCGTCGTCAGGAAGATGTCGAGCGTCCGCAGCGCCCGCGTACATAAATCGCTCGACAGCGTCTTGATGCGTATGCCGATGAACGGCGGCAGCGTCCCGCCGCTCATGCCGCGCACCACCTCCTGCGCCGCCTGGACCGCGTGCCCGTCCTCCTCCGCGTCCGCCCGGTTGCCGTAGCCGTCCTCGAAGTCGATGCGAAAGTCCTCGACCGCCTCGCGCTGCAGCTTGGCGACCACGCGCTCGTACACGGTGCCGGCGATCGCGTCGGGCAGGCCGATCGCCCCCGCGAACGCGCCCGCGTCGGGCGCCCACTCCCGCAGCACCCGCAGCCCCAGCTCGCCCAGCCGCGGCCCCGTGTCGGCTTTAAACAGGTGCGCCCCGCCGTAGACCGTGTGCACCGGCTGCCGCGAGCCCCGCTCGCCCGGGAAGCGCGCCCCCAGCCGCGCGTGCCCGGCGGACAGAAAGCTCGTGAACCCCTGCAGCGTCTCGACCGGCAGCGATGTCGTCGTCATGGCCGCGGATCTTGCCGACTTCGCGCCCGCCTGTCACCGCCCGCCCCCACACCCGAGCGCTCGCGCCGACCATCAAAATTTTCGCGGCCCGGCAATTTCGCGGCTCTCCCCGGCAACTCCCCTTCGGAGCCCATGACCACGCCACCGCCACTCACCCGCGCCGCCCGGGCCGCCGCCGTCGGCCTCGCCGGCCTCACCGGCGGCTGTTACGGCGCCGACCCCTACTGCTTCAGCCGCTCGACCTGGTCGCAGTTCGGCGAGCTGTGGTCCGCGGGCCAGCGCACCCTCGAGATCCCCGTCGACGCCGCCCCCTGGCTGCTCCGCCCCTGCGACCACCCGGTCCCCGCGGACTGCGCCCTCATCGTCAACGGCGCGCGCGTGCCCGTCGAGTTCGACGAGATCGGCGCCGCCGCCTGCGACCTCGACGCGGACGAGCTCCTGCCCGACTCCACCCCGCACGTCATCCACACCCTGCGCCTGCCCCAGCCGCTGCCCCCGGGCGCCACCGCCACCCTCGACTGCGGCTACTACGACAACCCCTACACCCCCGACTACTACGCCCTCGAGTCCTACGACTACTTCTCCTACTCGTCCGGCCCCGACCTCCCGCTCACCCTGCACGTGCGCAACGGCCCCAACGCCTCCTCCCCGCCCGAGCCGCTGACCCACCTCGACGTGCACTACACCCGCGTCGACCCCAACAACTGCGACCCCGCCAGCGACTACCTCGCCCTCTCCCTCGACTTCGACGCCCCCTTCCTCCGCCAGGGCGGCTACATCGAGGCCGCCTTCCCCAACGGCCAGGTGTTCGCCATCCACTCGCCCGCCTGGGACGGCCACGCCCGCCTCCCCGGGGCCAGCGGCCCCGTCAAACTGACCCCCGTCGCCGCCGACGGTCAGCGCGGCGACCCCGTCGAGGTCGACCCCGACGAGATCTCCGCGGACGCGGTCTACATCCCCGATTCCTGCGCCGTCGACCCCGACTCCGGCCCCGCCTCCCTCCTCGCCCTCACCACCCTCCTCGCCCTCCGCCGCCGCAGGAGGTCCCCGTGACACCTGTCCTCCTGGCCATGTCCCTCACGACATGTCTGCAGAGCCCGCCGACAACCCATGGGACGAAGGCAGGGGCGGGGTCGCCGGCGCCCATCGCCGCTCCCGGCAACCCGGCCCCGGCCGCTCCCAGCAACCCGCCGCCCACCGCCCCTTCGCTTGCTCCCGGCAAATCGGCCCCCACAACCCCGTCTGCCGCTCCCGGCAACACGCCCCCTCCCGGCAACCCGACCACCACCCCTTCGCCTGCTCCCGGCAAATCGGCCCCCACAACCCCGCCTGCCGATCCCGGCAACACGCCCCCTCCCGGCAACCCGACCACCACCCCTTCGCCTTCTCCCGGCAAATCGGCCCCCGGGACCCCGCCTGCCGCTCCCGGCAAATCGGCCCCCACAACCCCGTCTACCGCCCCCGGCAACCTGCCGCCCACCGCCAGCGGCAACCCGGCCCCCACGACCCCGTCTGCCGCTCCCGGCAGCCCTCCCCCTGCCGCCACCGCATCCCTCCTTACCGACTCCGGCGATCTCGCCCAGCCCTCGGCCGAGACCACCCGGCCGCCGCACCCCGCAACCATGCCGTTCCCGGCAACCCCGCCGTGTCCGGTCGTCGTCAACCCCGCGCCGTACCCGCGTGTGCCGCCCCCGCCCCCGCCCCCGCGCAAGGGCAAGTTCGTGTTCGCCGCCATGCCCGGCCTCGTCTTCGGCGTCAACGCCATGCTGATCCCCTCGGTCAACATCTCGCTGTTCTTCGGCGGCCGCCTGCGCAGGAGCAACTGGGCCCTCGGCTACCAGATCACCGGCAACTACGGCCTCGCCGACCGCTACCTGCTCGGCCTGTTCGCCCACCGCCACGCGCTCACCGCGATCGCCAACTTCGGCGCCCGCGGCTTCGCCAGCGTCGGCGGCGGCCTCGCCTTCATGCTGTTCTACCCCGGCATGGTCGAGCTCGAGACGCGCGTCGGCGTGCGCCTCGGCCGGCACAAGCGGGCCCTGCTCGGCGGCCACGTCCGCCTCAGCCACAACTTCTACTACCGCGAGCGGGCCCCGCTCCCGCAGGTCGGCCTGTTCGCCGGCTTCTCGTTCCTCTGATCAGCCCTGCACCTGTTTGAGCAGGGTCGGGTCGAAGATCCCCGCGAGTTCGACCCCGTCGAGCTTGACTAGGCCGAGCGCCTCGGCATCACGCGCGCACTTCTCGAGCGACGCCAGCTGTGGGTCCGTACCGAAGCTCAGCGACTCGAACGCCCGCGCGATCACCGGGTCCGCGATCTTCTTCCCCGTCAGCCTCTCGAGCGCCGCGTTGACCTTCGCCTGCGCCTCGGCCCGGTGGTTGTCGACCCACGCCGTCACCTCGACGTGCCCCTTTAATAGGGCCGCCACCCGCTCCGGGTGCTCCTTTAAAAATGGCACCCGCACCAGCAGCACCGTCGTCGTGTACGCCCGCCCCGGCCACAGCTCGCGCTCGTCGACCAGCACCTTGCCGCCGCCCTCGAGCACCATGCGCGACGCCCACGGCTCCGGCACCCACGCCCCGGCGATCGCGCCCTCGCGGAGGCGCTCGAGCGACTGCGCGTTGTCCTGCGGCACCACGCTGACGTCGCCGCCGCCCGCCGTGTCGGTGACGAATCCCTGGCTCTTCAGCCATGTCCTCAAGGCCACGTCCTGGGTCCCGCCGAGCTGCGGCGAGGCGACCTGCTTGCCCTTGAGATCCGCCGGCGCGGCGATGTCCGGCCGCACGATTAAAAATGCCCCGCCCGACGTGGCCCCCGCGACGATCCGGACCGCCGCGCCCTTCGACTTGACGTACCCGTTGATCGCCGGGTTCGGCCCGACATAACTCGCGTCGAGCGAGCCCGACAGCAGCCCCTCGATCGCCGCCGGCCCGGCGTTGAACGTGAACGTCTCGAGCCGCGTGGCCCCCAGGTGCCGCGCGAACGTCCCGTCCCCCACCCCCACCAGCGCCGCCGCGTGGGTGATGTTGGGGAAGTATCCGAGCCGCAGCACCGCCCCCGCCTCGCCCCCTCCGCACGCCGCCGCCAGCGAGCCGGAGAGCATCATCCCGAGGGTTCCGCGACGCGAGAGCTGCATCCGCTCGCTATAGCATGCTGAAAAATCCGTCGCTATACTGAAACTTCAAGGGTCACCTTCCGCCGATCCTCCGGAACATGTACGATAACGACCCCCAAGTTTCCACTATCGAGCACTTAATTTTCATTATAGTAGAATTCCTGTCCGCCTCGCTGCCCGCGTACGGCGGCCGTCGCCATGGCCCTCCTGCTCTCGCTCGTCCTCCTCGCCGCCCCCGGCACGCCTCCGCCCCCCGCCGCGGCTGCGCCGTCGTCACCCGCGCCGTCGTCACCCGCGCCGTCATCACCCGCGGTCGCCCCGACATCACCCGCATCCGCACCGACAGCACCCGCGGTCGCCCCGACATCAGCCGCGCCACCCAAGTTCACCCCGGCATCAACCGCATCCGCACCGGCGCCCACGACACCTGCGGTCGCCCCGACATCACCCGCATCCGCACCGCCATCATCCGCACCGCCATCACCCGCATCCGCACCGCCATCACCCGCTCCCGCCGCTCCCGTCGCTGCCGCACCCTCGACCGCACCCGTCGCCTCACCACCCGCGCCCGTCGCCTCCTCGCCCGAGGCGAAGCCCGCCGACAAGGAGCCCAGGCCGCCGAGCTTCCACCTCCCGCGCGACGAACAGGAGCGCCTCGGCGACAGCCCGACCGACGGCAAGCAGATGAAGTTCGTCCCGGGCAAGGGCCTCGAAATTAAGAGCAAGGACGGCCGCTTCGCCCTCGCCATGAGCCTGCGCTTCGGCTTCCTCTACAGCCTGCGCCACGACGGCGCCGCCGGCACGATCGACAACAACCTCGAGATCCGCCGCTTCCGCGCGGTGTTCTTCGGCAACCTGTTCGGCGCCCACAACAAGTACTTTTTACAGCTCGCCCTGGCCCCGCGGGAGATCGACGTGCGCGACGGCGTCGTCCACGGCAGCCCCGTGTACGACGCCTACATACAGTTCGAGCGCTTCAAAAATTTCAACCTGCGCGTCGGCCAGTACCGCGTCATGTACACCCGCGAGCGCAACATCGCCGACGTGAACCCGCTGCTGATCGACCGCTCGCTCGTCAACGGCGAGTTCAACGTCGACCGCGACATCGGCTTCGACCTGCGCTCCGAGGACGTCGGCGGCCTGAAGAAGCTGCGCTACTACGCCGGCGTGTTCCTCGGCGAGGGCCGCGACAGCAACAAGTTCACCGACCCCGGCTTCATGTACACCGCCCGCGTCGACGTGCTGCCGTTCGGCACCTTCGACGACTACGAGGCCTCCGACCTGTGGCGCTACAAGAAGTTCCGCGCCAGCCTCAGCGGCGCCTACGCCTTCGTCGACCGCGCCAAGAAGGACAGGGGCGTGCTCGGCACCGCCTTCGAGGACGGCGGCACCGCCGACTATCACAACGCCACCGCCGACCTCATGTTTAAATATGCCGGCTGGTCGCTCGAGGGCGCGTACACGTGGCGCCGCGGCGTCCGCACGCCCGGCGCCGCCGTCGACGACATGGGCGCGCCGTACCCCGTCACCGCCGCCCGCAACGGCCACGGCTGGATGGTCCAGACCGCCTTCCTCATCCCCAAGATCCGCCTCGAGCCGGCCTTCCGCTACAGCGGCAGCCGGGCCCTCGGCGCCGCCACCAGCATGCCCGACCGCGACGAGCTCGGCGGCGGCCTCAACTACTACTTCTTCGGCCACAATTTAAAATTGCAGGCCGACTACTTTCACACCTTCGACACCGGCCAGCTCGCCATGGGCACCGACCTCCTGCGCATCCAGATCCAGGCCGCCCTGTAGCCCTACGACAGGGCCGCGGCGCGGGCCGCCTGGGCCCGCTCGACCGCCTGCACCGCGCGCTCGAAGATCTGCTCCGGCGCGCCCTCCTGCTGGGTCGTCAGCAGCCGGCGAAACTCTCGCGCCCCCGGCATGCCGGTGAACAGCCCGAGCACGTGCCGCGTGAGCCCCGAGAGCTTGCCGCCCGGTCGCCCCGCGCGCTCCGCGATCCAGCGCGCCACGTACCCGCCGTAGCGCCGCGCCACCGCGAAGCGATCCGGCGCCTCGCCGACCTCGCCGTAGAACCGCCGGTCGACGTCCACGAACAGGTACGGGTTGTCGTACGCCGCCCGCCCGATCATCACCCCGTCGATACCATAATTAAAATGCTGCGCCGCGCCCTCGAGCGTGGTGACGCCCCCGTTGATCTCGACGCGCAGCCGCGGGTGCTCGGCCTTCAGGCGGTACACGTCGAGGTAGCGCAGCGGCGGGATCGTCCGGTTCTCTCGCGGCGACAGCCCGCCGAGCACCGCCTTGCGCGCATGCACGGTGAAGCGGTCGCACCCGGCGTCCGCCACGATCGTCACGAACCGCCGCATGTCCTCGTAGCTGTCGGCGTCGTCGATGCCGATGCGATGCTTGACCGTCACCGGGATCTTCACCGCCGCCCGCATCGCCGCCACGCAGGCCGCCACCCGCTCCGGCCGGGCCATCAGGCACGCGCCGAAGTTGCCGCTGGCCACCCGGTCGCTCGGACAGCCGACGTTCAGGTTGACCTCGTCGTAGCCGCAGCCCTCGGCGATGCGCGCGCACTCGGCCAGCATGGCCGGGTCGTCGCCGCCGAGCTGCAGCGCGAGCGGCCGCTCCTCCTCCGAGTAGCCGAGGATGTACGCGCGGTCGCCGTGCAGCACCGCGCCCATCGTCACCATCTCGCTGTACAGCAGCGTGCGCCGGCAGATCTGCCGCATGAGCCAGCGAAAGTGCCGGTCGGTGCACTCCATCATCGGCGCCACGCTGATCGGATGCACCAGCCCCCGCGGCCCCTCCGCACGTACCTGTCCGCCCGCGTGCATGGCCGCGAAGCATGCGAAAAACCCGCCTCACCCGCAACCCCGGGTATCCTCCCGGCCATGCAGCCCTCGCCCGCCACGGTCCTCGACTTCTGGTTCTCCGCCGCCACCCAGCCGCACTGGTTCGCCCGCAGCGACGACTTCGACGCCAGAGTCCAGGACCAGCTCGGCGACCTCCACACCCGCGCCGCCGCCGGCGAGCTCGACGCCTGGGCCTCCGACCCCCGCGGCGCCCTCGCCCTCGTCATCCTCCTCGACCAGGTCCCCCGCAACATCCACCGCGGCACCCCCGCCAGCTTCGCCAGCGACGACGCCGCGCTCCGCGTCGCCGCCGCCGCCGTCGACGCCGGCCTCGACGCCGACCTCTCCGAGACCGAGCGCGTGTTCCTCTACCTCCCCTTCGAACACAGCGAGCGCCTCGCCGACCAGGACCGCTGCCTCGCCCTCATGTCCGCGCTCCCCACCCCCATGTGGCGCGACTACGCCGAGAAGCACCGCGTCATCATCGCCCGCTTCGGCCGCTTCCCCCACCGCAACGCCGTCCTCGGCCGCGCGAGCACCCCCGAGGAGCAGGAGTTCCTGAGCCAGCCCGGCTCGTCGTTCTGAAGCCCTGAGACTGTCGACTATCGGAGCTACGAGGGCTTCACGCGCCCGGCCAGCGCCCGCACCTCGGGCGGCGCCGGCGGCACGCGCCCCTCGTGGCGCCGCGAGTACACCTGCCGCTCGCCGTGCACGCGCACGTGGCGGTAGCCCAGCCAGTTGAACAGACCCCCGGCCGCGTCGCCCGGCCGCACGACGTAACGGTCGCCGCGCTCCGGGTGGCGCTGCACGCCGGGCAACCACGCGATCATGCGCTCGAGCCGCAGCCTGCGCGCCATCGCCGAGGCCCGCAGCCCCAGCGGCGACACCGCGCTCGCCACGAAGAACCCGTCGTCGCCGAGCCCCTGGTAGCGCGGCAGCATCATCAGGCCGGTGCGCGGCGCCAGCACCGGCCCGTTGCGGTCGCGGGCCACCAGCTGGCCCCTGCGCACCGGCTGGAAGTTCTCCCACCCCGGCTCCATCGCGAACGGCTCGTCCTGCGCCCGCACCCCGTGGCGATGCCGGATCTCGCACACCGCCGGCAGCCCGCCCGTCAGCCCGGCCAGCCGCGCGCGCCGCTCGGCCAGGTCCGGCAGCGCCTCGGCCGCGAGCGCCCCCGCGGCCACCAGCGCCAGCCACACGCACGACTCGTGGTGCTCCGCCGCCATCGGGTCGACGTGCTGCCCGCTCTCGACCGCCACGCCGATGTGCCCCAGGTCGCACAGGTATCCGAGCAGCGAGCCCTCGAGCACCTCCTCCAGCCCGAGCACCAGCGGGATCGGCAGCGCCAGCGCGATCGCCCGGTTCCTCAGGACGTCGGGCATGCACGAGAACGGCGCCGCCGGCCCCGACGTCGTGTGCAGGTCCATGAACACGATCGGCGGCCCCCCGCGCACCAGCAGCGGCGCCAGCAGCTCCAACAGCTCGAGCTGCTCGTGGTCCTCCGCCGCCTCGCCCGGCCCCGCGTCGACGAGCGACGCCAGCGTCTCGGGGAACCACCCGCGGTTGAGGTCGCGCGCGATGTAGCGCCGGTTCTCCGCCAGCGCCCGCAGGTTGCCGGCCACCGCCCACAGCTCGCCGCGCAGCGGCAGCCGCTCGGCCTCGATGCGCCCCAGCACCCGCCGCAGCGCCGTCAGCCCGGCCGGCTCGTTGCCGTGGACCCCGCCGGTCACGACCACGGTCGGCCCCGGGCGGCCGGTCGAGGCCCGCCCGATCAGCCGCTTGTGCGCGTCGAGCTCAAGCCTGGTCACGCAGGTAGCTCTCGAGCAGCTTGCGCGAGACCTCGATCAGGTCGGCCTCGGTGATCACACCGATGAGCTTCTCGCCCTCGAGCACCGGCAGGCACGAGACCTTGCGCTCGCGCATCAGCCGCATGACCTCGAGCGTCGGCATCTCCGGCCCGATCGTCAGCGGGTTCTTGATCATCAGCGAGGCCACGGTCGGCCGCTCGGTCGCGGTCGGGTTGCGCGGCCCGCGGGCGACCAGGCGGAGCAGCGCGCGGTGCGACAGCAGCCCGACCAGCCGGCCCTGCTCGTCCTCCACCGGGATGTGGCGGATGTGCTTCCAGTCCATGATATTGGCCGCCAGGTCGACGATGTCGTGCGGCTGCACCGTGAACAGGTCGGTCGACATGAACTGCCCGGCCGTCTGATAGCTGTCGCGCCAGTTGTCCGGCTCCGCCTCGAGCTTCGCCAGGTCCCAGGTGTGCACCGGCGCGCCCGACTTCTGGTTGGTCAGCATCACCGTCGCCAGCGTGCGCACGCGGACGTCGACGGTGCCCTGCTCGCCCATGTCGTGCAGGCTCTGCAAGATCCACTGCGCCCCGGTCTGGCCCGACCGCACCCGGTCCTCGAGGCAGCCCATGTAGCGGTCGACGTCGTCGCCGTCGACCTTGACGAACTTCAGGCCCTCGCGCGCCCGCGGGATCAGCTCCTTCAGCAGCAGCTCGGTCGCCGGCATGGTCTTGCCGCCGGTCCACGTCATCTGCGCCTTCAGGCCGTCGCGCGCCGCGTTGAAGAAGTTGGCCCGCGCCGCCTCGAACTCCATCATCTTGTCGATCGTCTTCGGCTCCTCGGCCAGGTTCGCCATGATGCCGAAGAAGAACGCCGCGTTCGCCACCTCGTCGAGCACCGTCGGCCCGCTCGGCAGCACCCGGTTCTCGATGCGCAGGTGGGCCTTGCCGCCGTGGATGCCGTAGCACGCCCGGTTCCAGCGGTACACCGTGCCGTTGTGCAGGCGCAGCGCCGACAGCTGCGGGATCTCCCCGCGCTCGAGCACCGCCATCGGGTTCTCGTCGAACGTGTTGGCGATCAGGATGCGGAAGCGGGCGATGTCCTCGCGGAAGATCTCGAGCACGCTCTCGCGGATCCAGCCGTCGCCGAAGTGCACCCGCGGCCGTGCCGAGCGCTCGCCGCGCCCGCCCGCCATGCGCGTGTCGACCGAGCGCTCGAACAGGGCGATGCGCGTCTCGTGCCACAGGCGGTGCTTCAGCAGCACCGGCGAGTTGGCCGCGGCCGCCAGCAGCGGGCCGGTGACCGCCTGCGCCAGGTTGTAGAACTTGGCGAACTCCTTGGGCCCGACCTGGAAGTGGACCTGGAAGCTCGTGTTGCACGACTCGAGCATCACGTTGTCGTGCGTCGTCTCGAGCTCGTCGATCCCGCGGATGAGCACGTGGAAGTCGCCGCCCCGCAGCCGCCGCAGCGTGCGGTTTAGCTCGAGGTAGCGCGGCTTCGGCGTCATGTTGTCGAGCCCGAGGTCGCCCTTGCGCAGCGTCGGCAGGATGCCGGTCAGCAGCACGTCGGCCCCGCACGCCCGCGTCGCGTCGCGGGCCATGCCGAGCACCTCGTTGAGCTCGTCCTCCATGCGCCGCAGGCACGAGCTGTTGAACACCTGCGGGGTCAGGTTGGCCTCGAGGTTGAAGCGGGCCAGCTCGGTCGTAAACCGCGGGTCGGTGATGCGCTCGAGCACGTCGGTCACCACCGACGCGGGCCGCAGGCTGCGGTCGACCAGGAACATCTCCTGCTCCGCGCCGATGCGGCGCACCCCCGTCTCGAAGCGGTCCGTCTCGAGCAGCGTCTCGAGCGCGACCACGTCGTCGAGCAGCGCCTTCATGAAATTGCGGAGGTGTTCCTCGTCGACCGTCGCGGAGATGTTGTGTTCACCCATCGTCGTATCCGGGGCGTCCGGCCCCGATCCGCGCGCAGGGTACTCGGACCGGTGCGGCCGGCCAAATAGTTGCCCCCGTGAGTCTTGCCGCCGGCCCGCGTGCACGCGCAGGCGTCCGCAGCGCCCCGGCGGCCGCCTCGCGCGCTCAGCGCAGCGGCGCGAACGATGCCGCTACAACCACCCGCTCACGCCAGGAACGGCCCGACCGCCGCCGCCACCGCCGCCGGGTCGTCGAGGTGGACGTGGTGCCCGCCCGGCAGCTCCACCCGCGTCAGATCCGCGATCCACGAGGCCCGCCGCCCGAAGTACGCCGGGTCCGCCGGCATCCCCGGGACCGCCCGCACCAGCAGCACCCGGGCGGTGATCGCCCGCAGGTAGGCCTCGACCTGGCCCTCGCTCATGCGCATGCGCGACGGCTGGCGCAGGGTGCCGCCGTCAGCCCGCCAGTCCCAGCGCCCGCCCTCGATCGCCGTCAGCCCGCGCCGCAGCAGCGTGCGCGCCGACTCGACGCGCATCGTCACCGCCGCGGCCAGGCGGGCCGCGACCTGCTCGACGTCGGCGTAGCCCCGCGCGCCCGCCTGCTTGCGCCGCGCCGTCGTCTCCGCGGCGATCGCCTCGCGCATCCGCTCGGGAGCGCGCGCCTCGTCGTCGGTCAGCGGCCCGAGCCCCTCGAGCAGCGCGACCCGCCGCACCCGCCCCGGCAGCGCCCCGGCCAGCAGCGCCGCCACCCCGGCGCCGAGCGAGTGGCCCATCACGTCGAACTCCTGCCAGCCCAGCAGGTCGACGACCGCGCCCGCGTCGCCCACGTAGTCGATGAAGTGGTACGGCGCCCCGACGCGGCGCGACGACAGCCCGTGGCCCGCGAAGTCGAGCGCGACGATCCGCTTGCCCGGCAGCAGCGGCGCCAGCCCGTCGAACGTCGCCGCGTTGTCGAGCCACCCGTGCATCGCCAGCACCGGCGCCCCGTCCTCGGGCCCGTGGATCCGGGCCGCCAGCGTGAACCCCGGGGCCAGTTCGAAGGTGCGTTCGCTCGCGGTCATCGCGGGCCGACCTTCGCGCACTTTCTCCCCCGGCGCAACGCACCCGGAGGCCGGGCGCCGCCGCCGTTCCGCTAAGATGCTGCTCCCTTGGCCCGCGATCTGATCTGGATCGGTTACACCACCCGCTATCGCGAGGGCGGCCCGAAGTTCGAACGCGCCGCGCACACCCTCGCCGCCGACAAGCGCCGGCAGTTCTCCGGGCTCGAGGTCCGCTGCGAGCCCGTCGAGACCAAGGCCGCGTTCGTCGCCGCCATGCGCCGCGTCGCCGCCGACGAGCAGCACATCCGCGAGCTCCACCTCGTCACCCACTCCGGCATGTACGGCCCGATGTTCGGCAGCACCGCCTGGCCCGAACAGTTCAGCCCGCACGAGTGGCGCACCCTCGACCTGCCCTTCGGGCCAGGCGCCGAGGCGTTCTTCCACGCCTGCCGCTCGGCCCGGTGGTTCGCCCCGTTCTTCGCCCGCACCAAGCGCGTCCCGGCCTCCGGCTACCACTGGTACACCAGCGTCTCGGCCGCCCCCGACCGCTTCCGCTGGGACGGCCTCGCCGGCCCCGGCGCCCCGCTCTACATCTTCGGCATCCCCGGCCGCAAGTCGCACGGCCTGCTCGGCTCGCTCAAAAAGTACCTCGGCGTCACCCGGCCCGAGCCGATGCAGCGGTTCGAACCCGCCGCGCCCGACGGCGACGCCAGCTACGACAGCGTCGCCGCCCTCTACGACGACGTGTTCGACGACATCACCGTGCGCGGCGACGAGTGGGCCTGGCTCGACGCCCGCGTGCCCGCCGGCGCCCGCGTGCTCGACGTCGGCTGCGGCAACGGGGCCCTGCTCGGCCTGCTGGCCCCGCGCCTCGCCAGCGGCGTCGGCGTCGACGCCTCGCCCCGCATGATCGACAAGGCCCGCGCCCGCAACGCCCGCCACACCCACCTGCGCTTCGAGGCGATCGCCGGCCCCGCGCTCCCGCTGCCCGACCGCTCGGTCGACGTCATCATCTCGCTGCTGTCGTTCCGCTACCTCGACTGGGACCCCATCATGCAAGAGTTCGCCCGCGTGCTCGCGCCCGGCGGCCGCCTGCTCGTGGTCGACATGGTCGCCGCCCCGCTCGCCAGCCGCGAGCTGCCCCGCCTGCTCCGCGACAAGGCCCGCCAGTTCGGCCAGCGCGTCCGCCACCGCAAGTACTACAAGAACCTCGAGCGCATGGTCGGCGACCCCCGCTGGCAGGCCATGCTCCGCTACAACCCCATCCGCGCCGTGCACGAGCTGCGCTGGTACTTCGCCAGCCGCTTCCCCGGCGGCACCGTCGACACCCTCAACCTCGGCTGGCACAACCGCGTCCTCGCCTTCGACACCGGCCCCTTCGACCAGGGCCGCGTGACCCCGCAGTCGTTCCCGTGACGGTCCACCTCGGCATCCTCGACTGGGGCATCGGCGGCGTCGACTTCTACGCCCGCCTGCGCCGGGCCCACCCCGACCTGCCCGTCACCTACTGGTCCGACGCCGGCGCCACACCCTACGGCAAGCAGTCGCAGCCCGACCTCGCCGCCCGCGTCGAGTCGGTCGCCCGCGAGCTGCAGCGCCGCGGCGTCACCCACCTCGTCGTCGCCTGCAACGCCGCCAGCACCGTGCTCGACCACCCGCGCCTGCGCGCGCTGACCCGCTCCGGCCTGCCCATCACCGGCGTGATCGAGCCGGCCATCACCGCCGCCCTCGCCGACCCCGCCCGCGCGTTCGGCGTCGTCGGCGGCAAGCGCACCATCACCTCGCAGGTCTACCGCCGCGGCCTCGAGATCGCCGGCCGCCGGGTGCTCCAGCGCGTGGCCCAGCCGCTGTCCGCCCTCGTCGAGCGCGGCCACACCGACGGGCCCGAGGTCCGCGCCGAGATCGCCCGCATCTTCGCCCCGCTCCGCCGCGTCGAGGCGCTCGTCCTCGCCTGCACCCACTACACCGCCCTGCTCCCGCCCATCCGCGCGGCCGTCCCGGACGCCCGCATCATCGACCCCGCCGCCGCCACCCTCGCGTTCGTCACCCGCCACTGGCACCTCGATCGCGCCGTCGTCCCCGCCCGCACCCGCCCCGAGCCCGGCGCGCTCCCGCGACCTGGCACTTCGGACATGTTCCTCACGACAGGCGACCCCGAGGCCATGCGACGCGCCGCCAGGCAGGCCTTCGGCGTCGAGCTCGCCGCCGTCGACGGCGTCCTCCACTTCGGCTGACGCGCCGACGCCGGCGCGCCGCACCCCGACACCGCCGCCTCGCCCGCGGCCCGCGTGACCTCGTCGAGCGCCGCCTCGCCCGCGGCCCGCCGCCTCGCCCGCGGCCCGCGTGACCTCGTCGACCGCCGCCTCGCCCGCGGCCCGCGTGACCTCGTCGACCGCCGCCTCGCCGCCATCACCGCGCGCGCCAGCGAGACCTCCGCGATCGTCGCCGCCTTCGACCGCCGACGCGGACGACCGATCCCCGGGCCCCGCGCGCCCGCGCCTCGCCGGCTCGCATTGACCGCGCGCACGCCCACGGCCGACAATCTCCGCGTGTCCGGCGTTGTCCGCATCCTCGTCGCAGCCGACGCGGCCGCCGCCGCCGCCGTGCAGCGCGCGCTCGCCGGCGCGGGCAGCGGACCCCACATCACCCGCAGCGAATCTCCGGAACACCTCGCGGCCGACCTCGCCGCCGCCTGGGACCTCGTGATCGTCGACGCCGACGTCGCGGAACCCGCGGCGATCGCCGAGCGACTGGCCGTCGCCCGCACCCCGGTGGTCGCCCTCGCCGACCTCGACGAGCCCGCGCTCGTCGCCGCCATGCGCCGCGGCGTCCGCGACGTGGTCCCCCGCGGCCACCACGAGCACCTCGCCCACGTCGCCGTCCGCGAGCTCGCCGAGTCGACCGAGCGCGCCGAGCGCCTGCGCATGCAGGAGCTGCTGGTCCTGTCCGACCGCATGGCCTCGCTCGGCATGCTGGCCGCGGGCATCGCCCACGAGCTCAACAACCCGCTGGCGGCGCTGATGTTCAACGTGGAGCACGCGCTCCGCCGCGGCGCCGACGAGGCCGCCGAGGAGCTGCGCGAGGCGCTGCGCTGCGCCGAACGCATCCGCCAGATCGTGCGCGACGTGCGGGTGTTCTCCCGCCCGGAGGACAGCCAGGGCACGGTCGACGTGCACGAGGTGCTCGACTCGTCGGTGCGCATGGCATGGAACGAGATCCGCCACCGCGGCCGCCTCGACCGCGAGTACGGCGCCGTCCCCCGCGCCGTCGGCAACGAGGCCCGCCTCGGCCAGGTATTTTTGAATTTGCTCGTCAACGCGGCCCAGGCCATGTCCCCCGAGCGCTTCGACACCAACGTGATCACCGTCGCCACCGGCGTCGCCGACGACGGCCGCATCCGCGTGGAGATCCGCGACACCGGCCAGGGCATGTCGCCCGCGACGCAGGCCCGCCTGTTCGAACCATTCTTCACCACCAAGCCGGTGGGCGCCGGCATCGGCCTCGGCCTCGCGATCTCCCGCCGCCTCGTCACCGCGCTCGGCGGCGAGATCCACGTCGACAGCCGCGCCGGCGCCGGCACCAGCTTCCGCGTGCTCCTCCCCGCCGCCAGCGAACCCCGGCGCCCCGGCGCACCCGCACCCCGCAAATCCGCACCCGCCGAGCCCAATCCCATGCCCGAACCCGAGGCCCCCGTCCCCCGCAACCCCAGGCCCGACTCCAAGCCCAACCCCGCCGGCGGCCACATCCTCATCCTCGACGACGACCCCGCCGTCGGCCGCATGCTCACCCGCCTGCTCGGCCGCCGTCACCGCGTCACCACCCTCGAGCTCGCCGCCCACGCCATCGACCAGCTCGCCGCCGGCACCCGCTACGACGCCATCCTCTGCGACCTCATGATGCCGACCATGCCCGGCCGCACGTTCTACCACCACGTGCTCGCCATCGACCCCGCCCAGGCCCGCCGCATCGTCTTCATGACCGGCGGCGCCTTCACCTCCGAGTCGCAGGAGTTCATCGAGTCGGTCGACAACCCCTGCATCGAAAAACCCTTCGCCGTCCCCACCCTGCTCGCCGCCCTCGACCGCGTCCGCAACCCCTGAATTTTAATAATTCAATCAATCGATCTTCGCGTGATCGCCGACGGTCCGACGCGCCTCGCGGGCCCCGATCCGATTCGTCGCACGCGCGGCCCGCGAGGCCGCCGAAGCGGTCCAGAGCGAGCCCGTCGAGCGCACCTCGCAAACCCTCGCGGACCCGCGACCGCCGTCGTCCCACGCGCGCCCAGGCGAGCACGGACCGCGACCCGCAGGCCCGCCGAAGGGTCCAGAGCGAGCCCGTCGCGGGCCCGCCCGGACCGCGGCCCGCGCGGCCGCCTAGGCCTTGTTGCCGAACTTCTCGATGCACTTGGCGATGATCGCCGGCACCGCCTTGACCAGCTCCGGTGTGGCCGCGCCGAACGCCTGGACCTCGCAGGCCGCGACCTCGAGCTTCCCGGTCATGCAGTCCTTCTTCATCATGCCGAGCGTGGTGCCCTTCTTGGACTCCCACGAGGCCGGGTCCGACGCGGTCCGCTTCATGAAGCCGTCGAACGCCGCGCTGACCTCGTCGCACGCCTTGTCGATCTTCTTGGGCAGCTTGGCCGGCAGCACCGTGATCTCGTCGATCTTCTTGGCCGCGTCCTCCTCGGCCTTCTTGGCCGCCGCCGCCTTGGCCTCGCGCTCGAGCCGCCGCTTGGCCACGCCCGGGTCCTCCTCGTCGGCCTTCTTCGGCTCCGCCTTGACCTCCTCGGCCTTCTTCGCGTCACCCGCCGGCGCATCGCCGCCGCCGCCGCACGCGACCGCCATGCACAACAAAGGACTGCTCAAGACTCGCTTCGCCGACGTGGTCCACTTCATCGCGCCGCACTGTGCCACGCCCCCGCACGCGCCAGCAAGCCTCCGGGCAGGCCCCCGGCGTTGACAGTCGACCACGGGTCACCTACCGTCGCCGCCTACCCCCTGACAGGCCCCAACCTTTGGCCAGGTTGCTCAAGAAGCGCGCGCGGGCCGACGCGGACAAGCGACTGCGCCGGCGCGACATCCTGCGGGCCGCCGCCCAGGCGTTCGCCGAGGCCCCGCTCTCGAGCCTGACGATGACCGACGTGGCCCGCCGCGCCGGCCTCGCCAAGGGCACGATCTACGCCTACTTCGCCAGCAAGGAGGCCCTCTTCCTGCAGCTCGTCACCGAGTCGCTCGCCGAGTGGTTCGCCGCCGTCGAGGCCGAGCTGCAGCGCGCCCGCGAACCCCTCACCGCCGAGTCGCTCGCCGGCCTGCTCGCCCGCACCCTCGCCGCCGACAGCCAGCTCACCCGCCTCCTCACCGTCCTCCACCCCGTGCTCGAGGAGAACATCGACGACGCCCTCGCCCTCGAGTTCAAGCGCCGCGTCCGCGACCAGCTGGTTGGCGCCGGCCTCTTGCTCGAGCGCCGCTGTCGCGAGCTCGCGCCGGCCTCCGCCGACCCCGACGCGCCCCCCGAGCCCGTGCTCGGCCCCGGCGACGGCGTGCGCTTCCTGCTCGACCTCGACGCGCTCGTCATCGGCCTGCACGCCATGGCCACGCCCTCGGCCGCGGTCGCGCGGGTGCTCGCCCTGCCCGAGCTCGCGCCCATGCGCGTCGACTTCGCCGCCGAGCTGCAGCTCGCTACCACCCGTCTGCTCCGCGGCTGGCACGAGCCGCGGGCGCGGTGAGCCGGGCTCAGGCGGGCCGCGCCGCCGACAGGAACCGCATGTAGCGCGGCTTCCACTGGAAGCGCTTGAGGTTGACCGCGCCGTTGGTCTCGAACTCGACGCCCTCGCCCTCGAGGATCATGCGCTGGCGCGAGCCGGCCTCGTCGTCGCGCGGGATCTCGCCGCGCGCGTTGATCACCCGCTGCCACGGCACCGGCGAGCCCGGCGGCAGCGCGTGCAGGGCGTAGCCGACCTGGCGCGCCCGTCCGGCCAGCCCCGCGAGCAGCGCGACCTGGCCGTACGTCGCCACCCGGCCGCGGGGTATCTCGCGGACGATGCGATAGATGGCGGCGTAGTGCGGGTGCATCGGCCGCGGTTTTTAGCCCGACTGCCCGGCTCAGGGCAAGCCTTGGGCCGCCCGCACGGGCCCCGAGGGCACGTCCGGCCCCCGCTTGCCCTTCAAGGGCCGCCAGCTCTCGCCGCCCGCCAGCGTGCGATAGACCGTCGGGATCCACACCGTGAACGTCGTCCCCTTGCCGAGCTCGGTCTCGACGTCGATCTCGCCGCCCATCAGCCAGCACAGCCGCCGCGTGATCGCCAGCCCCAGCCCCGTGCCCGAGTGCTTGCGGACCTGGGGGTACGTGACCTGCGTGAACGGGTCGAACAGGCTGGCCAGCGCCCCCTCCGGGATGCCCACGCCCTCGTCCGCCACGCTGAACACGTGGCACGCGACCCCCGCGATCGACTCGTGGCGCACCGTCAGCGTCACCGTGCCCGCGTGGGTGAACTTGGCCGCGTTCGACAGCAGGTTGAGCAGCGTCTGCCGCAGCTTGATGCGGTCGGTGTGGGCCGCCAGCTCGCTCGACTCGATCTTCACGGTCAGCGTGTTCTTGTTGTCGGCCATCATCGGCTGCACGATCTCCGCCACCTCGCGGGCCAGCGCGTCGACCTTGAAGTCCTCGATCGCCATGTCGAGCTTGCCCGCCTCGATCTTCGACAGGTCGAGGATGTCGTTGATCAGCGTCAGCAGGTGCTGGGCCGAGCGCACGATGTGCCCGGTGTCGGTCGAGATGTCGCCGATGCCCCGCTCCTCCGCCAGCTCCTGGATCAGCTCGCCGTAGCCGATCACCGCGTTGAGCGGCGTGCGCAGCTCGTGGCTCATGTGGGCCAGGAACGTGCTCTTGGCCCGGTTGGCCGCCATCGCCTGGTCGCGCGCCAGGCTCAGCTCGCCGTTTAGCACGTGCAGGCGCTGCTCCTGCAGCACCCGCTCGGCGACCTCGGCCTGCAGCTTGACCGCCTGCTGCTCGAGCGAGTGCAGCAGCCCGCCGACCTGCGTCGCCATCTGGTTGAACTGCGCGGCCAGCTCGCCGACCTCGTCCTGCGCGTCGGTCTCGGCGCGCACCGCCGTCTCGCCCGAGGTGAAGCGCTTCAGCGCCGCCGCCAGCCGCGTGATCGGCCCGGCCAGCGAGCGCCCGAACAGGAACGCGGTCAGCGTCGCCAGGGCCGCGGCGAAGATCGTGAAGACCTGGATCTCCCGCTCGTGCCGCGCCACCGCGGTGATCAGCTCGGCCTCGTTGCGCACCAGCGCCACCGTCCAGCCCGCCGGCGCCAGCTCGGCCACCCCCACGAAGCGCTCGACCTCCGCCAGGTGCACCGCCTCCGCCGCGAACACCCCGCCGCTGCCCGGCGCCCTGTCCTTCAGGACAGGGAACAGGCCGGTGTCGACGTCGGCCTCGCCGAGCAGCCGGCGCCCGTCCGCGTCGCGCACCAGCACCGCCGCCGCGTGCGTGCGCGCGGCCTCCTCGACCCAGCCGCGCACCAGCCCCGGCGCGAACACCAGCCCCAGCGTGCCCGCGTTGCACGCCGGCACCGCCAGCAGCAGCCCGCCCTGCGCGTCGAGCTGCACCCCGAACTGCGGCGGCCGCGACACCCGCTCCTCGCCGACCGCGGCCACCACCACGCCGTCGCCGCCCCACAGCGCCGCGCCGCGGAAGCCGGCGTCCTGCGGGTCGTCCGCCAGGCGCGCGCGCAGGCGTTCGAGCTGGCGCTGCACCGCCTCCGCGTCCGGACCCCCGGGCCCCGCGAGGCAGGCCTTGCGCACCGGCGGCCCGTCCGCCAGCCAGGTCAGCGCGTCGCGGTTGCGCGACAGCCAGCTCGACCACAGCGTCGCCGTCGCCGCCGTGCGCCGGTTGAGGTCCTCGATCACCCCGCGCTCCGCCGTCGCCGCGGCCGTCCGCCGCGTGCTGAAGCTGAGCACGCTGAGCGGCCCCAGCGCCAGCACCAGGAACGCGAGGATCAGCTTGGTGCGGAACGGGTAGCGGTTGAACGAGCGGACGGTGATGACCACGAACCCCGCGACCGCCACCAGCACCGTCAGGTCGAGCGGCTGGCGGGCCTCCAGCGCCGGCGTCACCAGCCGCGTGGGGATGTGGAACAGCTCGGTCGCGGCGATCGTGATGCCCACCGCCGCGCCGATGTAGACCCAGCGGTCGGTGCGGGCCAGCGGCACCAGCCGCGGCGCCGTGATCAGCGTGAACAGCACCAGCGACGCCGCCACCAGGTGCTGGGTCGACGGCAGCAGCAACGCGTTGACCACCACCGCCACGAACACGGCGCTGTAGAGCCGCTCGCTGGCCCCCGTGATGTCGCCTCGACGCACCAGGACCGCCGCCCACACCAGCACCCCGCCGAGCAGCCCGGTGACCGCGGCCATCACCGCGTGCTGCCAGTGCCCGCCGCCGATCCAGCGGACCACCATGCTGGCCAGCACCGCCGCGTCCGTGAACCCGACCAGGCCGAGGACCCACAGCGCGAATCGAGTCCTCGCGGCGATTTCGGGATCTCGGGACATGCGGGGGGCCGCTCGAGGGTACACCCGGACCGCCGGGTGCCGACGTTCACCGTGGACAGCGGCCGCCGCGCTCGATAATGCTTCGTGCGGAGATGAAGCGCATGATCGAGCACAACCCGGGCGGACCCGGAACACGCGGCAGACTCGCCCTCACGCTCACCCTCGCCGCCGCGTGCGGCGACGGCCCCGCCGCCGACGCCGCCGACCCCGGCGAATCCACCAGCACCGCCGACGCGACCGACGCGTCCACCGGCGCGCCCACCGAGCAAGCGCCGACCTCCGGCACCGGCGACGAATCGACCGCCACGAGCGAGCCCACCGGCGGCGTCGACGAGACCGACGGCGAGCCCGCGCAGCCCGTCACCGTCGCCTGGGCAGATCTCGAGCTCGTTCTCCGCCGCGGCGACGACATCCTCCTGCGCTTCCCCGCCGACGGCTTCCAGCTCGGCGTCGTCGCCGCCCTCGACGACGCCAACTCCTACGACCCCTTCTACGTCGAGCCCGACGAGTGGCGCACGGTCACCGCCGCCGACCCCGTCGACGGCGACGCGCCGGTCGATGTCCACCTGTCCTTCGGGCCAGACACCGGCGCCCGCCTGCGCGTCGCCGAGAAGGCCCCCGGCCGGTTCGAAGCCTCGCTCGTGCCCGACCCCGGCGGCCCCGCCGTCGCCATGCTCCGCCTCGCCCCGGTGGTCGACGCCGACGAGGGCTTTTATGGCCTCGGCGAGTACTTCGACGCCGCCGAGCACCGCGGCCGCGTGCGCGCCCTCCAGCTCGAGCTCCAGCCCGAGCTCGAGAGCTCCTACAACGAGGCCCACGTGCCCGTGCCGTTCGTCGTCGGCACCCGCGGCTGGGGCCTGTTCGTCGCCAACCCCTACGCCGCGACCGTCGACGTCGCCGCCGCCGCCGACGACCGCGTGACCGCGACCTTCGGCACCGGCCCCGGCAGCCCCGAGGGCCTGGCCTTCCACCTCTACGCCGCCGACCACCCGCTCGACGTAATTAAACACTACTACGCGACCACCGGCGCCCCGCTGCTGCCGGCCCCGTGGGCGCTCGGCCCGTGGATCTGGCGCGACGAGAACATGGACCAGGCCGAGGTCGAGGCCGACATCGCCGAGATCCGCGCGCTCGACCTGGCGACGTCGGCGATCTGGATCGACCGCCCCTACGCCACCGCCGTCGGCTTCTTCGACTTCGACCCCGCCCGCTACGCCGACCCCGCCGCCATGATCTCCGCGATCCACGCCGCCGGCCTGCGCCTCGGCCTGTGGCACGTGCCGTACGTCGAGGACGTCGCCGCCAACGCCGCGCTGCGCGACGAGGCCGAGTCGAGCGGCTACTTCCCGCCGCAGCACGCGCTCCTGACCTCGCCGTGGGGCGAGCCCGTCGACTTCACCAACCCCGACGCCTACGCCTGGTGGCAGGACCACGTCCGCACCTACACGGACATGGGCGTCGAGGGCTTCAAGCTCGACTACGCCGAGGATGTCACCTGCGGCCTCGCCGGCACCCGCACCGTGTGGGAGTTCTTCGACGGCAGCAGCGAGCGCACCATGCACTCGCAGTACGCCCGCTGGTACCACCAGGTCTACGCCGAGACCCTGCCGCAGTCCGGCGGCTTCCTGCTCGCCCGCGCCGGCACCTACGGCGACCAGACCAACGTCAGCGTGATCTGGCCCGGCGACCTCGACGCCAACATGGCCTCCCACGGCGAGTCCGTCGACGACGGCAACGAGCAGTACGTCGCCGTCGGCGGCCTGCCCGCGGCCGTCACCGCCGGCCTGTCCCTCGGCCCCAGCGGCTTCCCGTTCTTCGCCTCCGACACCGGCGGCTACCGCCACTCGCCCCCCGACAAGGAGACCTTCACCCGCTGGTTCGAACACACCGCGCTGACCCCGGTGATGCAGGTCGGCAACTCGGCCAGCCAGGTGCCCTGGCAGTTCACCCCCGAGAACGGCTTCGACGAGGAGATGCTGGCCTGGTACCGCGAGTACGCCCGCCTCCACATGCGCCTGTTCCCGTACGTCTGGACCTACGCGCAGCGGCTCGCGAGCGACGGCCGACCGATCGTCCGCCCGCTCGGCCTCGCCTACCCCGAGCTCGGCGTGCACCCGTCCGACACCTACCTGCTCGGCCGCAACCTGCTCGTCGCCCCCGTCATCGAACGCGGCGCCGCCGACCGCACGCTCACCCTCCCGCCCGGCACATGGTTCGACTGGTGGACCGGCGAGGCGATCGAAGGCGGCGGCGAGATCACCGTCGCCGCCCCGCTCGAGACCCTCCCGCTGTTCCTCCGCAGCGGCGGCATCGTGCCCATGCTGCGCCCGACCATCGACACCCTGTCACCGACCACCGCCCCCGACGTCGAGTCCTTCGCCGACGACCCCGGCCGCCTGTACGTCACGCTGACCGGCGACGGCGCCGGCAGCCGCTTCGACGTCTACGACGGCACCCACCTCGAGCAGCGCGACGACGGCGCCCTGACCATCAACGTCGCCCCCGGCGAGGTCTTCGGCGCCGGCGTGACGCTCGAGGTGTTCGCCCGGGACGTCGTGTCCGAGGTCCAGGACAACGGCGCGCCGATGGACCACCACCCCGACGCCGCCGCCCTCGAGGCCGCCGGCGAGGGCTGGACCTACACCGACGCGCGCGGCGGGACCCTCCTGATCTTCCTCGGCCCCGGCGAGCACGCCGTCACGGCGTCCTCGTGACGCGGGCCCCGCTCACCCCGGCACGATGCACTCGCACGCGTTCTTGTCGCCGTCGTCCGGCGCATAATCGAAACACGTCGCGTCGTACGCCTCGCACACCCACGCGTGCCCGTTGCCGCAGATCGTCAGGACCGCGTCGGGCAGCATCGGCATGCCGCCGATCATCGGCGGCGCCGCCTGCCCCAGCGCCGACGTCGCGACCACCACGTTGCCGAGCGGATCGATGATCGCCGCCTCGGTCGCCGGCGACGTGCTCATCACCAGGAAGTTCTCGCTGCCGGCGATCAACGCCAGCCCGTCGAACCCCGTCAGCGGCACCGTCGCCATGTCGACCCGCCGCACCTCGGCGAGCCCGTCGCGCGACAGCACCACCATCTCGTTGGTCCCGTAGCTGGCGATGTACAAGTTGCCGTCGAGCCCCAGCGCCAGCCCCGCGCAGACGCTCATGCCGAACCCGAGCGGCTGCGTCGCGATCACCGCCAGCGTCTGCGGCTCGACCTCCGTCAGCACGCAGTCCTGATTGATCAAAAGTCCGCGGATGTTCACCGGGTCGAAGGTCGCCCCGTCGAGCTTCGGCAGCGCCTCCTGCGGCACCGCGAACACCTCGCCGATCGGCGCGCCGTCGACCGTGAACCGCCGCGCCTGGCCGTTGTAAGACATGATCATGACCTCGTCGGCCACGGTGTTGTAGTAGGAGGCCTGCAAGATCTTGTCGCCGAGCCCCGTGTCGAATTTTTTGACGTAGGTGAACGCCACGGTGTCCGCGACCACGTTCGGGTCGCACACGGGTTCGCCGCTGCTCGACGCGCTCGTGTCCTCGCTAGTCGTCGTCGACGACGTCACCGCCCCGCTCGAGGTCTCGTCGCTCGTCGTCGGCCCGACCCCGCTCGTGCTCGTGCCGGAGCTCGTCCCGCCCACGCTCGACCCGCTCGACGAGCTCGCCTCGCCCGACGTCGGCGCCACCATCGACGTCGCCGGCCCGTCACTCGTCACCGGGTCGGTCGCCCCGCTCGCGCTCGCCGTCTCGCGCCCCTCACCCCCGCCGCAGCCCACCAGCGCCGCGACCACACCCGTCAACAGGCTTCGCATGCCGCCACCATAGCGGACGCCGCCGGCGGCGAGGAGCCACCGCCAGCCCCCAGACGACCAGGAGCGCCCACGCATCGCGCGTGGACGCTCCGCCGCGGGCCTCACTCGCTCAGGCGAGGTCCGGCACGCCCGGCTTCGGCGGCGGCGCCTTGCCGTCGTGCTCGTTGTGCCAGCGCTTCATCTTGCGCTTGATGACCTCCTTCTTGACCATGCCGACCAGGTCGATCATCAGGCGGCCGGTCAGGTGGTCGTGCTCGTGCTGCAGCGCCCGCCCGAACAGCCCCTCGCCGTCGACCTCGTACGTCTCGCCCTCGGCGTTCATCGCCCGCACCTTGGCCCAGCGCGGCCGCTTCACGTCGATGAACACGTTGGGGAAGCTGAGGCAGCCCTCCTCGACGATCGTCAGCCCGTGCCCGGTCTCGACCAGCTCGGGGTTGATGAAGACCAGCGGCTTGGCGTCGTCGCCCGCCTCGGGGTCGACCACCTTGCCGTCGATCACGAAGATCCGCTCGAGCCGTCCGACCTGGATGGCCGCGATGCCCGCCGCGTTCAGCGAGTACATCGTGTCGATCAGATCGCGGACGAGTTGCCGGACACCAGCGTCGATCTCCTTGACGTCGAAGGTCGGCTCGCGCAGCCGTGGGTCGGGATAAGTAACGATGTCGAGGACAGCCATGGCCTTAGGTGTGCGGTTGCTCCGCCGGCGAGTATAAAACCCGCCGCTGGCCACGCAAAGCCCCCGTGGTATGCCATCTCCCTCATTCGGCAGCCGACTACCCTGGTGTTCGTGTGCCGGAACTCATCGACCACTCGGCGCCGGACGCCACACCATGACCCCTGACGACATCAAAGCCGCCCTCGCCGGCGTGCGTGACCCGGCCACCGGCCGCGAACTCCTCGCCGACAACCGCGCCGAGCCCCGCGTCGGCCCCGGCGAGGTCCTGCTCGGGATCGACCTGATCTCCCCCGGCTACCCGCTGCGCGGCGAGCTCGACGCCGCCGTGCGCGCCGCCCTCGAGCCCGTGTGCGGCGCCGCCGGCCTCACGCTGCGCATCGAGTACGGCCTGCGCGTGCCCAGCAAGCCCGCCCGCCAGGACCTCAACCGCCTGCCCACCGTGAAGAACATCCTCGCCGTCGCCGCCGGCAAGGGCGGCGTGGGCAAGAGCACGGTCAGCGTCAACGTCGCCATGGCCTTGAAGCAATTCGGCGCGCGCGTCGCCCTGCTCGACGCCGACATCTACGGCCCGAGCGTGCCCAAGATGCTCGGCGCCCCGGCCCGCGAGACCACCACCACCGCCGACGGCAACCGCATCTCCCCCGCGATCTTCCGCGGGATCCCGGTCATGAGCGTGGCCTTCTTCGTCGAGCCCGGCAACGCCGTGGTCTGGCGCGGCCCGATGATCCACAAGCTCCTGAAGCAGTTCCTCGAGGACGTCGACTGGGGCGACATCGACTACCTCGTCGTCGACCTCCCCCCCGGCACCGGCGACGCCCAGCTCTCGCTGGCCCAGCTCATCCCCATCACCGGCTCGATCCTCGTCACCACCCCGCAGGAGGTCGCCCTCCTCGACGTCCGCCGCGCCGCCAACATGTTCAACAAGCTCGAGGTCCCGGTCGTCGGCGTCGTCGAGAACATGAGCCACTACACCTGCCCCGCCTGCGGCCACCACGACAACATTTTCAGCAGCGGCGGCGGCAAGGCCCTGGCGGAGGAACTCGGGGTCGAGCTGCTCGGGCAGATCCCCATCGACAACCGCATCAGCTACGGCGGCGAGTCCGGCCTCCCCGTGGTCGAGGCCCACCCCACCGGCGAGCACGCCCAGGCCCTCTCCATGGTCGCCGCCCGCGCCGCCCTCGCCATCAGCAAGATCAGCGCCACCGGCCCCAAGCGCTCGAGCATGCTGCGCACGCTCAGCTGAGCCGGCCTCAGTTGAGCAGGGTCGTCGGCGTCTCGCAGCGCCGCCCGAGGTCCGCGAGGATCGCCGTCGCCCGCTCGACCAGCAGCTCCGCCCGCGCGTCCGCCGTGTCCGCCGCCAGGCTCTGCTGCTGGCGCCGCACCAGCCGGTCGCGGTCGATCGACGTGCGCGGCTGATGCACCAGCAGCTCGAGGCTCGGCAAGAACGCGGTCAGCGCGTACAGCAGCACCCGCGTGTCGGCCAGCCCGAGCAGCGACATCAACGCCTCGGCGCCGTCCTCTCCGCAGTAGCGCGCGATGCGCTCGACCTGCGCCTTCAAGACGGACACCGTGCGCGCGTCCTCGGGGTAGGGCTCGGCCAGCGGCGCGACCTGGACCGCCCGAAACATGTGCGTCTGCGCCTGCTCTCGCTGCACTCGCACCCGTCCGAGCCCCTCGAGGCGGATCAGCCGGCGCCCGTCCGGCAGCTCGACGTGGGTCACCAGCTTGCCGATCCCGAGCACTTCTTCGAACGCCGGCAAGCCCTGAGCCGTGACCTCGCCCGGGCGCAGCAGCGGCACGCCGATGTGCTGCCCGTGCGCGCGCACGAAGTCGACGAGCTCGAGGTATCGCGGCTCGAACACGTTGAGCGGCAAGATCATCCCCGGCAGCAGCACGACGTTCGGCAAGGGGAACACCGGCAGCGCCGAGAGCACCTCGATGGCCGGGAGGGCGTCGACCTTGAGCATCGCAACCCCCTTATAGTACCGACCGGCGCCGTCGACCAACCCGCGACCGATCCGCCGAATTACCAGTCAAAACCCCGGCTCGCGCCCGCCTGTCTGCGAACGCGCGGCCAGCGACGCACAAGTCCGCTGCCCGCGCCCTACGGCCGTGTCTGTCCCGGCACCCAGTTGCACGCGACGATGCGAGCCGCCGACCACAGGTCCTCGCCCCACCCGTCGCCCACGTCGATCCGGCTGATCGACCCCAGCGCCGGCTGAAAGCGGAAGTACCCGCCCGGGCCGAGCCCGGCCGCGCAGGCCAGCAGCACCCGCACCACCGTGTTGTGGGCCACGATCGCGACCGCCGGCACCTGTCCCTTGGGGCTGCCCGCCCGCGCGTGCCCGCGGACGATCTCGTCGACGCACGGCAACACCCGCGCCGCCACGTCCTGCACGCTCTCCCCGCCCTCCGGCATGCGAAACTCGAGCATGTCGTCGTAGCTGCGGCCCGCCAGCTCCGGGTAGCGCGCGCCCGCCTCGGCGAACGCCAGCCGCTCGAGCACCCCGAGGTGCATCTCCCGCAGCGCCGGCAGCACCACCGGCGCCGGCCCCGGCTCGCCCGCCAGCAGCTCCGCGCCGACCACCGCCCGCGCGAGGTCGGAGCTGTAGATCGCCGCCAGCGGTCGCCCCGCCAGCGCCGCCGCCTGCGCCTCGGCCTGCTCGCGCCCCCGCGCCGTCAAGACCACGTCCGCGTGCCCGTAGAACCCGCCGAACAGCTCCGGCTCGCCGTGGCGCAGCAGATAGAGCGTCAGCGCCGTCATGCCAGCAGCAGCGCCTGCACGTCGGCCCGCGCGCGCAGCTCCCCGCGCAGCGAGCTGGTCACCACCTCGGCCGCGTGCTTGTTGTCCGGCACACACAGGCACGTGTGCCGCCCCCGCATCACGCAGCCGGCCCCGCGCGCGCCGAGGTGCTCGACCAGCGCGTCGGCGACGTCGTTGCAGGCCCGCTCCTGCAGCGTCAGCCGCCGCGTGAAGCAGGTGACGAGGTCCGCCAGGCGCCCGAACCCCGCCAGCTTGTCGCCCGGCAGGTACCCGACCGTCGCCCGCCCGGTGTACGGCAATAGATGATGCGGGCACAGCCCGTGGAACGGCAGGTCGCGGACCACCACCAGCTCCGCCGTGCCCTCGCCGACCACCGGGTCGCCGAGGATCCTGGCCGGGTCCATGGCGAACCCCGAGAGGAACTCCTCGGTCCACGTGCGCGCCACCCGGCCCGGCGTGCCGACGAGGTCCTTGTGCGTCAGGTCGAGCCCGCACGCGACGAGCAGCCCCCGCACCGCGTGTTCGATGGCCGGGAGGCGGTCATGAGGATCGGCTGGCTCGGACACGTCGCCGTGTATACCCGTGCTACGGTCTGCCCGCCATGCAACCGGTCGCCCTGATCACCGGCGGAGCGCGCCGCATCGGCCGCGCCATCAGCCTCGCGCTCGCGGGCGCCGGTTATCGCGTGTGGGTCCACCACCACACCTCCGCGGGCGCCGCCGCCGACCTCGCCCGCGAGCTCGGCCCCGCCTGCGCCGGCACCCCGCGCGCCGACCTCGCCGACCCCGAGGCCCGCGCCGAGCTCGTGCGCACCGTGCTCGACCCCGCCGGCCCCGGCCGCCTCGACCTGCTCGTCAACAACGCCTCCTCCTTCGAACGCGGCCCGCTCGCCGAGCGCAGCGACGCCGACCTCCGCCGCGTGCTCGAGGTCAACCTCGTCGCCCCCGTCGCCCTCGCCCGCCGGTTCGCCCCGACGCTCGCCGCGCGCGCCGGCAGCATCGTCAACATCCTCGACGTCGCCGCCTACCAGCCCTGGCGCGGCCACCTCGACCACTGCACCGCCAAGGCCGGCCTGGCCATGGCGACCCGGGCCCTCGCCGTCGAGCTCGCCCCCGGCGTGCGGGTCAACGGCGTGGCCCCCGGGATGATCGCCTGGCCCGAGGGCGACGACCGCTACGCCCCCGGCTCCCCGGTCCGCGAGAGCATCCTCCGGGCGATCCCCCTCCGGCGCATCGGCAGCCCCGACGATATCGCCCGCACGGTCGTGTTTCTGGCCCACAGCGGCTTCATCACCGGCCAGACGATCGCCGTCGACGGCGGCCGGACCGCGGCCGCAGCCCCCGAGATCCACTGACCCCGCCCGGACGCCGGGCCCTTGACCGCCGGGCCGAGATCCCATAAGCATTGCCGGCTTCAGCCATGGCCCGCCAAACCGACGAAGAGTTCTCCGACTACAACCAGCGCCGCGAGCCCCTCAACGCGGCTGCCACGGTCAACGATCACCGCCCCGTCACCGGTCGCCCGCTCGAGGTGAAGGTCGACGAGCGCGGCGTGGAGCGGGCGATCCGCAAGCTTCGTCGTCTCATGGCCAGCGAGGGCGTGCTCCGCGAGATCAAGCGCCGCCGCCACTACGAGAAGCCGAGCGTGAAGATGAAGCGCAAGCTCCGCGAGGCCGAGCGCCGCCGCAAGCGTCGCCAGCGCAAGCGCATCCCGATGCGCGGCGAGGGCTAAAAGCCAGCCGCCGATGTCCGCGCTAGTCGCCCCGCGGCTCGACGAACCGGCGCCAGGACCCACGTCCGGCCCCGAGGTCGAGCCGCCAGTGCTCGCGGCCATCCGTTGCATCTACGGCGTCGGCGCCGCCCCCGAGGCCTCGCCCGAGGGCGACGGCCTGCGCCCCGTGTACTGCGTCGACCTCCCCGTCGACGCCCCCGGCAGCCTCGACGCCGACGACACCCACGAGTTCGACGCCGCCAGCCTGCTCGGCGACCTCCAGTCGCGCGCCCGCGCCCGCGCGTGGGCCATGCGCCTCGAGCTCGACGTCGTCCAGACCGCCCGCGGCGCCGGCACCGACCTCTTCCTCGACCCGCCGGACGAAGTCGGCATGCGCCTGCTGCACGGCGTGGCCCTGCCCGGCGGCGGTCGGCGCCTGACCTTCGGGACAGGTCTCGCGCACACGCCCGAGGCGGCCGCGCGCCTGGCCGGGGTCTACGCGTTCACGCAGCGCGCGAGCGACGGCTCCGAGCGCGGGGTCTGCCGCGTGGCGCTCGGTCTCACCGAGTACGAGTTCGAATAATTGGCGCCCACGATCCCGCGCGACTATCTTCGCGCGGTGGGTCGCAGGCGACGCCGGGTCAGGTGGATCGGCCCGCTGCTGGTCGCCCTGCTGGTCGTTGTCTGGTCACAGTTCGGCGAGCGCCTGCGCGAGCGCCTCGGCGTCGGCAGCGGAACGCCGTCCCCTGCCGCCGCCGGCGCGCTGCGGGTGGTGACGTGGAACCTGCACAACTTCCCCGGCGCCGACCAGGACCTGCCGCGCCTGCAACAGCGCCTCTCCGGCCTCGACGCCGACCTCCTGGCCGTCCAGGAGGTCCACGACCCCGCCGCCCTCGCCCACCTGTTGCCCGGCTGGGATCTCCACCTCTCCGAGCACGGCGGCCGCGGCCACCAACGCCTCGGGATCGCCCTCGACCCGCACACGCTCGAGCTCCTCGCCCCCGTGCGCGAGCACACCGAACTCGCCCTCGGCGGCCACGTACGCCCCGCCGTCTCGGCCCACCTGCGCGTCCGCGGCGGCGCCGACTTCCACGTCGTCGTCGTCCACCTGAAGGCCATGGCCGACGGCCTGCCGCTGCGCCGCAAGCAGTGGCCGCTGCTGGCAGATCTCGCCCGCGACCTGCTGCGGACCGACCCCGACCTCATCATCCTCGGCGACTTCAACGCCACCGGACCCGCCGGCGGCCGCCCCGAGGACGAGCTCGCCGAGCTCGCCGCCCTGCTCGAACCGCTCGGCGTCCACCGCGTGCGGACCGACGTGCCCTGTTCCGCCTACTGGGACGGCTCCCGCCGGGACGCCTGGAAGGAGCCCTCCCTGCTCGATCTGGTGTGGGTCGCCGGACTCGACCACGCGAACGAGGTTGCTCACCCCCTCCTTCACTGCGCCCGCCACCGCTGCGAGGCCTTCCGGTCGACCTCGGCCCACCCCGAGCCCGATTTTGCCGACCTCAGCGACCACTGCCCCGTCGCCCTCGACCTCGCGCGGTAACCGCCCACTCGCGCCGCGGAAGGGTGACATGCCCGAAGAGCCAGCCCAATCCGCAACCTCGTCGCGCGATGCGCTGAAGATTTGCCGCGAAGCGCTGTCCAAGCCACAGTCGCCGGGTTCCATGTCACCCCCCAGGCTCCAGCCATGAAGCTCGCAAAGCTAACCCCGACCCGGACGGGGCGTCCCATCATGGTCGGGCATCGTGTCCCGCGGGTACTCGGCGACACACCCCGATGGTTTCCCCTCGGAGCCTAAACCGTTGACGTTGATTAGAGGAGATCGAGACAGATGAACAACAAGAACTTCGGAATTTTTGGGCTGCTCGGCTGCGGGCTCGTCATCGGTATGGCCGTCACCACGGTCCAGGGCTGCGACGACGTGGGCAACATCGCCGAGCAGTGCGGGCTCGTCTGCGACGAGATGGCCTTCATCGACGGCAAGGCCA
>JAEUJW010000039.1 GCA_016793465.1 Myxococcales bacterium | reverse complement strand
TCGCCGTCAGCCCGGCGTGGCGTCGAGCCGGCCCGCCTGCGCGTCCATCAATCCTCGCAGTCGATCCGCCGTCAGCCCGGCGTGGCGTCGAGCCGGCCCGCCTGCGCGTCCATCAATCCTCGCAGTCGATCCGCCGTCAGCCCGGCGTGGCGTCGAGCCGGCCCGCCTGCGCGTCCATCAATCCTCGCAGTCGATCCGCGCGCCCCGCCTCGCCGCCGCTCGCCACGGCCCCGGCGATCGCCTCGAGCATCTGCACGATCACCGGCCGCGTCTCCCCGACCTCCGCCAGCAGCGCCTCGCCAGCCGTCACCTGCGCGTCGACCTCGGCCCAGTCCTGCGCGCGCGCGGCCGCCAGCGCCAGCCCGAGGTGGGCCTCGGCGCGGATCAACGGGTCGCGGTCGGGCCGGCCCACCGTGTCGCGCAGCGCCGCCGCGACGTCCTTGCCGCCGCCGCGCAGCAGCTCGACCGTGGCCCGGCGGACCCGCTGCGCGTGCACGTACCGCGAGCCCAGCGAGACCAGCAGCGCCTCGGCCCGGCGGTAGTGGTCGTCGGCCTCGGCGAAGCGCCCGCGGGCCAGCGCCAGGTCGCCGGCCCCGCCGAACGTCAGCGCCTGCGCCTTGCGATCGCCGCTGTCCTCGGCCGCCGCGATCGCCCTGGCGAACCGCGCCTCGGCCGCCGCCAGGTCCCCGCGCTGCAGCGCGATCTCGGCCCAGTTGCCGTGGATCCGCGGCAGCAGCACGAACAGCTCCGATCCGGTGGCCCAGCGCTCCGCCGACGCCAGCGCCTCTTCCGCCTCGTCGAGCCGACCGAGCGCGCGCAGCGTGACCGCGTGGGCCAACGCCGTGCGCGCCTGGCCCTCCGGATCGCCGACCCTGGCGAAGCACGCCGCCGCCTGCTCGAGCGCCGCCAGCGACTCGTCCCACCGGCGTTCGAACCGCGCGACCAGCCCGTGCCAGCGCAGGCTCTCGCCGAGCACGTCGTCGTGCCCGCCGCGCCGGGCCGCCGCCGCGATCTCGCGGCAGCGGGCCCGCGCCTGGGCCAGCGTGCCCTCGCCGCCGCGCATCCACGTCAGCCACACCGTCTGCATGCGCCCGCGCAGCCGTCGCACGTCGTCCGGCGCCAGGCCCAGGCGGTCGGCCAGCGCCGCGTGCTCGCCCAGCACCCGCTCCGCCCGCTCGTACTGCCCGCTCAGCTGCATCTGGTAGGTCGCGTCGAGCAGCGGCTCCAACGCCGCCGCCAGGTCGCCGGCCGCCACCAGGTGGCGCGCGACCTCCTCCGCGTGGCCCTGCGCGTGCTCGCCGTGGAGGTCGCGCAGCACCTCCGCGTGGATCCGGTGGTGGGCCGCGTGACGACCTGCCTCTTCGGCCATGTGCTCGACGCTCTCGCGCAGCATGCCGTGGACCCACGCCCAGCCCGCGCGCGTCGCCACCGCCAGGTGCTCGCCGATCAGCAGCGAGGCCAGCCCGTCCGGCGGCGTGACCCCGGCCAGCGCGCACGCCCGCGACCACGCCCGCGGGTCGACGTCCAGCCCCTGCGCCGCCGCCAGCTCGAGCGCGACCCGGGCCTCGTGCGACCCGCCGAACCGCTCGTCGAGCAGCCGCGCCAGCCGCTGCTGCCACAGCGCGTGCAGGTCGTCGGGCAGCCCGGCGTCCACCCCGTCGCGCAGGCGAAACCCGCCCTCGCCGTCGACGAGCAGCCCGCGCGCGATCCAGTCGCCGATCACCTGCAACGAGAACAGCGGGTTGCCGCCCGCGCGCGCCAGCACGTCCTCGACGAGCCCCCGCTCGAGCCCCAGCCGCTCGCCGATCAGCGCCCGGTGCTCCTCCTCCGCGAGCGGCCGCACCTCGAGCGTCGACGCGCCGGCCAGCCCCGCGATCTCGGCCAGCACCCGCGCCTCGGCCGGGCGCTCGCCGAGCCGATCGTCGCGCACCGTCAGCAGCACCAGCACCCGCGGGCCCCCGCGCTGGCCGAGCAGGTGGCGCGTGAAGTCGAGCGCCGCCGGCCCCCACATGGCGTCGTCGAGCCACAGCAGCACCGGGCGCCGCGCCGCCACCCGCGCCAGGTAGCCGAGCAGCACCGCGTGGCGCTCGCGCTGCTCCGCCAGGCGCACCCGCGGCCCCGCCCGCGAGCCCGGCACCACGAACTCCGCCAGCGCCGCCGCCTCGTAGCGCAGCGCCTCCGGCACCGCCTGCCCGCGCGGCTGGGCGCGCCCGTCGGCCAGCACCTGCAGCACCCGCGCGTACGTCTCGTCGGCGTCGAGCCCCACGCACTGCAGGTGCAGCGCCAGCATGCGCGGCAGCCCCTCGCCCGGCCCGCCGAACGGCCCGTGGCCCGCGCGCAGCACCGTCGCCGCCCCGACCTCGTGGGCCCGCGCCGCCACCCACTCGCACAGCCGCGACTTCCCGACCCCCGAGGGCCCGCGCACGATCACCGCCCGCGGCCCGCCGCCCGCGTGCACCGCCCGCAGCGCCGCCCACAGCGCCTCGCGCTCCGCCTCGCGCCCGACCAGCGGCACCTCGCGGAAGCGCACCAGCCCGAGCCCCGCGCCCTGCAGCGGCCCGGTCCACGCCGCCTCCGCCCGCCGCCAGGTCGCGGCCAGCGGCGGCGCGTCGTCGGCCGCGGGTGGCGCTTCGGACAGGTCTCCGAGGCCATGTCCCGGAGCACCTGTCCCATCGGTCAGGCGCTCGCCGCCCGCCCCGTCGGTGTCGTCGGCCAGGCGCGTGCGCGCCTGCGGGTCGATCGCCCCCGACCCGCTCGCCGCCGGGACCATGATCACCGTCGAGGCCGCGCTCCAGCCCGGCGCCTCGCGCGTCGGCGGGGCGGCGATCGCCGCCGTCGCGGCCGCGCGATCGACCTCGCCGCGCGGCGCCATCACCTCGCTCCACCGCAGCGCCGCCGCCCCCGGCAGCCGCTCCAGCGCCCACGCCGCGTCCGCCGCGCAGGCGTAGCGATCGCGCGGCCGCTTGGCCAGCAGCCGGCGCAGCCACGCCTCGAGCCCCGGCGGCCCCGCGAACACCGGCGCGAACGGCCCCGGCGCCGCGTGCAGGTGCATGCCCGCCAGGCGCACCAGGTCGGGCGCCGCGAACGGCGGCGTGCCGCAGCACAGCTCCCACAGCGTGCAGCCGAGCGCGTACAGGTCGGTCCACGGCCCGAAGTCCCGCCACTGCCCGAGCAGCTGCTCCGGGGCCATGTACGCCGG
The DNA here is from genome assembly GCA_016793465.1 of Myxococcales bacterium. The sequence continues at coordinate 478,389 of JAEUJW010000039.1, read as the reverse complement.
CGTGCCCGCGCTGCGCGGCCCGTCCTCGGCGACCTCGTCGATCGGCGCCAGCGCGTGCGCCACCCCGAAGTCGGTGAGCTTGATCGAGACCTCGTCGGCCCCCGCGAGCATCACGTTGGCCGGCTTGAGATCGCAGTGCACCACCCCGCGCGCGTGCGCGTGGGCCAGCGCCGTCAGGGTCGCGCGCGCCACCACCTGCACGAAGGGCCAGCCCATGGCGCCGACCCAGCCCTCGAGGCTCCCGCGCGGCATGTACTCCATCACCAGGTACGGGCTCCGGGCCGCCACCCCGGCCGCCCGCGCCGCCGCCTCGCCGACGACCCCCTGGTCGTGCACCGCGACGATGCCCGGGTGCGACAGCCCCGCGATCGCCCGCACCTCGCGCTCGAACGCCCGCGCCAGCGCGGCCTGCCGCGCCCACGTCGACCCGATCACCTTGATCGCCACCGGCACGCCGAGCTCGGCGTGGCTCGCCAGCCACACCTCGCCCATCCCGCCGGAGCCGATCGGCCGCTCGAGCACGAACGGCCCGAGCCCCAACCCGCCCTCGCCCCCCGCTGCGCGTCCTTCGGCCGTCATCGCGACGCGGCGACCATACCCAAAAGCGGCCCGCCGTCACCAGCGCGGCAAGGCCTCGACGAGTGCCCGGGGCGGGAATCGAACCCGCACGCTTTCGCAAGGGATTTTAAGTCCCCCGTGTCTACCATTCCACCACCCGGGCGAGGGCCGCACCGTAAGACAGTCGCTTGCAGACCGCTACCAGATCCTCGCAACAAAATTTTCGTGCGCTGACTACCGGTCTTCCGCCCCCAGCCGCTCCCGCCAGTAACCCGGCCGCCGCGCGTCGTGCTGCAGCGCGATCACCCGGACCAGCTCGGGAGTCGGCTCGTACACCAGCGTGTAGCGAAATCCTCGGATCCTGCACCTGCGTAGATTCTCGCCGAGCGGCGGCGACGCCCCGGGAAAGGCGAGCACCCGGTCGATGGTCGCCCAGAACGCGGCCTCGAAGCGGAGCCCGAGGTTTGCTCGCTGCTCCTCGAGGTATTCGATGGCATCCAGCAGCTCGGTCGCCGCCGGGGCCTCGACGAGTAAGCGCGGGCCCGTCATAGCCTCACCGCGATCGCGTCCCCCTCGAAGTTCAGCGTCGGCGCGCTTGAATCTCGTCTAACTTGGCCGCGACCATGGCTTTCACCTCGTCGTACGAGAGCCCTCGCGTGCGCCCGTTCCGGGCCTCGGCGGCCCGGCGCTCCCACTCCTGCAGGAGCTCGGGGGAGACCGCGGGCATGTCGTCGTCGTCGTCCTCGAGGGCGTCGTCGACGTCCGGCTGTAGGAGCCTCGCGTTCATGTTTGCGACCGTACTCCCGCGATAGTCCCCTCGCAAGAGGCGGCAAAACATTTCCCGCCGCGATTCCTCGGTCCTTGGCCGAGCAACCAACCCGTGCGCAAACTTTCACCCCTGCACATTTGTATCAAGCGCGAAAGCGCGTACGATGCGCGGGCTCGTAGCCATGGACGCTCTGACCCCTCCGGATCCCCGCCCTGCGCCTACCCCCGCCCCACGGCCCTCCAGCGCCGAGAAGGCCGCGCGGCCCCTGGTACCTGCGCAGGCTCCGCCCGTGCCCGCGCGGGAGCGAGAGGAGGTGCGCGAGCCGGACTTCATCGAGGTCCGCGGCGCCCACGAGCACAACCTGCAGATCGACGAGCTGCGGGTCCCGAAGCGCAAGCTCGTGGTGTTCACCGGGGTCAGCGGCTCGGGCAAGTCGAGCCTCGCCTTCGACACCCTCTACGCCGAGGGCCAGCGCCGCTACATCGAGAGCCTCTCGGCCTACGCGCGCCAGTTCCTGGGCCAGCTCGAGCGGCCGAAGGTCGAGCACATCCGCGGCCTCTCGCCGACCATCGCCATCGAGCAGAAGAGCGCCAGCAACAACCCGCGCTCGACCGTCGGCACCATCACCGAGATCTACGACTACCTGCGCGTGCTGTACGCCCGCGTCGGCGTGCAGCACTGCACCACTTGCGGCAAGCCGGTCAAGTCGTCGTCGCCGGAGCAGATCGTCGCCGAGCTGCTGCACGACCACCCGGGCCACAAGCTCACGCTCCTGGCCCCGGTCGTCACCCACCGCAAGGGCGAGTACAAGGACCTGTTCGAGGAGCTGAAGGGCCGCGGCTTCCTGCGCGCCGAGATCGACGGCGAGATCCACAAGCTCGACGAACTGCCGAAGCTCGACAAGAAGCTGAAGCACAGCATCAGCGTGGTGATCGACCGCATCACCGCCCGCCCCGAGGACCGGCGCCGCATCACCGAGAGCGTCGAGCTGGCCCTGCGCGAGGGCAAGGGCGAGCTGCGCGTCGTCGGCGACGCGCCGGCGAATTCGAAGGCCGCCCCGCTCGCGCGCACCTTCAGCGAGGCCCGGGCCTGCTGCGGCCGCAGCTTCCCCGAGCTCAGCCCGCAGAGCTTCTCGTTCAACAGCCCGCTCGGCATGTGCCCGACCTGCAACGGCCTCGGCACCCGCATGGAGCCCGCGCCCGACCTCGTGGTCCCCGACCCCGGCCTCAGCATCCGCGACGGCGCGATCGCCCCCTGGGCCTCGGCCATGGAGCGCGGCGAGGGCTGGACCTACCGCATCGTCGAGGGCCTCGCCAAGTCGTGCGACGTCGACCTCGACACCCCCTGGCAGAAGCTGCCCAAGAAGAAGCGGGACACCGTGCTGTTCGGCACCGAGGGCAAGCGCATCGCCGTGCAGTGGGGCACCGAGGGCAGCCAGAGCCACGGCACCTGGGGCATGCGCTTCGAGGGCGTCATCCCCAACCTCGTGCGCCGCTTCCGCGAGACCGACAGCGAGGCCGCCCGCGACCACTACCGCAAGTACTTCCGCGAGGCCCCGTGCGACGTGTGCGACGGCAAGCGCCTGCGCCCCGAGTCGCTGGCCGTCAAGGTCGCCGGCCAGAGCCTCGACGTCGTCACCGCCATGACCGTGCGCGGCTCCGCCGACCACTTCGCCGCCATCGGCCTGACCGGCGCCCAGAAGACCATCGCCGAGGGCGCCCTGCGCGAGATCACCTGCCGCCTGCAGTTCCTCCTGAACGTCGGCCTCGACTACCTCACGCTCGACCGCTCGGGCCCCACGCTCAGCGGCGGCGAGGCCCAGCGCATCCGCCTCGCCAGCCAGCTCGGCTCGGAGCTCAGCGGCGTCATGTACGTGCTCGACGAGCCGAGCATCGGCCTCCACCAGCGCGACAACCAGCGCCTCATCCGCACGCTGCAGCACCTGCGCGACCTCGGCAACACCGTGCTCGTGGTCGAGCACGACGAGGACACCATCCGCGCCGCCGACCACCTCGTCGACTTCGGGCCCGGCGCCGGCCACCTCGGCGGCCACGTGGTGTTCAACGGCGAGCCCGCGGCGATCCACGACTGCGAGGGCAGCCTGACCGGCGCCTACCTGTCCGGCCGCAAGCAGATCGTCGTGCCCCGCGAGCGCCGCAAGGCCAAGGGCGCCGTGGTCGTGCGCGGCGCCGCCGAGCACAACCTGCGCAACATCGACGTCAGCTTCCCGCTCGGGGTCCTGTGCGCCGTCACCGGCGTCAGCGGGGCCGGCAAGAGCTCGCTGGTCAACGGCATCCTGCTGCCCGCCCTCGCCCACAAGCTGCACGACAGCCTCGAGCGCATCGGCAAGCACAGGACCATCGAGGGCCTCGGCCCGCTCGACAAGGTCATCGCCATCGACCAGCGCCCGATCGGCCGCACCCCACGCTCGAACCCCGGCACCTACACCAAGTCATTCGACCTGATCCGCGACCTGTTCGCCCAATTGCCCGAGTCGCGCGCGCGCGGGTGGAAGGCCGGCCGCTTCAGCTTCAACGTCAAGGGCGGCCGCTGCGAGGCCTGCCAGGGCGACGGCGTCATCAAAGTCGAGATGCACTTCCTCAGCGACGTGTACGTGCCCTGCGAGGTGTGCGCGGGCAAGCGCTACAACGCCCAGACCCTGGCCGTCACCTACAAGGGCCGCACGATCGCCGACATCCTCGACACCAGCGTCGACGACTGCCTCGAGCTGTTCGTCAACGTGCCGACGCTGAAGCGCATCCTCCAGACCCTGGTCGACGTCGGCCTCGGCTACATGAAGATCGGCCAGACCGCCCCGACCATGTCCGGCGGCGAGGCCCAGCGCGTCAAGCTGAGCCGCGAGCTGTGCAAGGTCCAGACCGGCAACACCCTCTACGTGCTCGACGAGCCGACCACCGGCCTGCACTTCGAGGACATCGCCCGCCTGCTGTCTGTCCTCCAGCGCCTGGTCGACAGCGGCAACACCGTCCTCGTCATCGAGCACAACCTCGACGTGATCAAATGCGCCGACTGGATCATCGACCTCGGCCCCGAGGGCGGCCACAACGGCGGGCGCGTGATCGCCGAGGGCACCCCCGAGCAGGTCGCCAGGGTGAAGGGCTCGTTCACCGGCGAGTTCCTGAAGCCGCTCCTCGGCCGCTGAGGCCCCGGCGAGCCGCCCGCAGCCACACGCCAGGCGACGCCCCAGCCGCGGCGCCGCCCTGCAGGGCCGCCACTCCGCCCTGCGAGGCCCGCAACTCCGCGGCGCTGCTCGCCGACCGCGCCGACCCCGCGAGGCCGCCGCCCGTCGCGGCACCTCCCTCCCGTGATCGCGCTTGTGGCATGCTCGCGCGCATGTCCGCCGACCTCGAGATCGACGAAGACACCCCGGCCCGCCGCGTCGTCATCGGCGAGGGCCGCATCGGCACCGCCCTCGCCGCCGCGCCGGGCAGCGCCGTGGTCACCCGCCACCGCGGCTGGTACGTGCTCGACGAGGCCGCCGGCGACCCGATCGTCGTGTGCACGCGCAACGACGACCTCGGCGGCGTGCTCACCCAGGTCCCGCAGCACCGCTGGCCCGACCTCGTGTTCGTGCAGAACGGCATGGTCGACGACTGGCTCGCCGACCACGGCCTCGCGGGCAACACCCGCGGCGTGCTGTACTTCGCCGTGCCCGCGCGCGGCGCCCCCGTGCAGCCCGGCGGCGTCAGCCGCTTCACCGGCCCCCACGCCAACGCCATGGCCCTGTGGCTCGAGTCGCTGGGCCTGCGCGCCGAGGTGCTCGGGCGCCGCGCGTTCGCGGCCGCCGCCCTCGAGAAGCTGATCTGGAACAGCGCCTTCGGCCTGCTGTGCGCCCGCCACACCACCGACGTCGGCCACATCCTCGCCGACCACGAGCCCGAGCTCGCCGCCCTCGCGCGCGAGCTCTCGGCCGTCGGCCGCGCCGCCCTCGACGTCGACCTCGACGACCCCGCCCTGCTGCGCGCCCTGAAGGAGTACGCCGGCACCATCCCCGACCACCGCGCCGGCCTCAGCGAGTGGCGCTGGCGCGGCGGCTGGTTCGCCGACGCCGCCCAGGTCCACCGCGTCCCCCTGCCGACCTTCGACGCCCTCGTCGCCGCCCTGCCCGCCGCCCCGCCGCGCTGACCGTCAGGCCCGCGCCGCCGCCCACGGCGACGACCCGCCCGCGCGCACCCCCTGCAGCGGGCGGGCCTCGATGGTCTCGTGCCCGCCCGACTCGAGCAGCGCGTGCTCGGCGATGAAGTCGTGGGTCTGCGCCCAGATGCCCGCGCGCGCCGCCACCGCCTCGTCGACCTCCGGCACGAACGTCGCCAGCGGCTGCACGCGCCCGCGGATCGCCGTGTCCGGCGCCGCCGTGAAGCGCACCGGCCCGGTCACGCGCGCCCGCGTGGTCTCCGAGACCAGCACCGGCGTGCCGTGCTGCTTGGTCAGCGCCTCGAGCCGCGAGGCCGTGTTGACCACGTCGCCGATCGCCGTGTACTCGCGGCGCCGCGGCGAGCCGATGTCGCCGACGATGACCCGCCCGCTGTGCAGCCCGATCCCGATCTTCAGCGGCGGCATGCCCTCGCGGTCGGCGTTGAAGCGGTCGAGCGACTCGAGCATGTGCAGCGCGCACCACAGCGCGCGGTCGGCGTGGTCGTCCTGCTGCATCGGCGCCCCGAAGTAGGCCATGATCCCGTCGCCCATGAACTTGTCGAGCGTGCCCCCGGCCGCGAAGATGACGTCGACCATGCAGGTCAGGTAGTCGTTGAGCAGCTTGACCACCGCCTCCGACGGCATGGTCTCGGCCAGCGTGGTGAACCCGCGGATGTCGGCGAACAGCACCGTCAGCTCGCGCGACTCGCCGAGCGCCTGCTGCTCGCGCGCCTGGCTCAGCAGCTGCGCGACCGCCGGCGAGAAGTAGCGGCCCATGCGGTCGAGCCGCAGCTGGTCGCGGGCCGCCGTCTCGATCAGCACGCGGAAGCGCCCGACCAGATAGAGACACGTCGCCGCCACCAGCGACAGCAGCAGCGCCGCCGCCACCATCGCCCCGACCGTCACCCCCGCCCGCGTCTGCATGACCACCTCGAGCCCCGCGCCGACCGCCGCGCTGGCGACGATCAGCCGCCGCTGCAGGGTGATCGCCGCCAGGGCCACGAACAGCGCGAACACCCCGACCGCGAACCCGGCCGTGCCCGCCGCCGAGCCCGCGTCCATCGTCGAGTAGAGCAGCCCGAAGATCAGCGGCAGGTCGATCAGCGGGATCGCCAGCCCCGCGAACTGCGGCGCGTCGTAGCGCCGCCCCGCGAGCAGCAGCAGCGTGGCCGCCACCCAGTAGCACGCGGCCAGCGTCAGCCCGCCGCGCCACTCGGCCTGCTGCAGCGCCAGCTCGAGCACGAGGTACAGGATCAGCAGCCCCGTGGCGCCCAGCCAGCGCAGGGCCTGGACCCGCCGCACGCTCGCGGACTGCTCGCGCCGGATGGCCGAGACGACCGCACTCACCCGGTTCTGCCCGATCAAGACCATCGCGGACCGATACGAAGGATCGTACGCCGTCGATCGGTATAATCGTGGTTTAGCCGATCCACTCCGTGAGGATCGCCGCGACCTCCGCCGGCCGCTCGAGCTGAACGGTGTGTCCCGCCCCGGTGACCTCGCGGAAGGTCGACCCGGGCACCTCGGCCGCGATCGCCTCGGAGCACCGACGCGGGCACGACGTGTCCTCCGAGCCCACGACCACCAGCGTCGGCGCCCGGATCGCCGCCAGGCGCCCGGCCAGCCGCGGCCGCCGCGTCCACGCCCGCACCGCGTAGGCCAGGTCCCGCCCGCCGCTCGCGCGGATCCGTGCCGCCATCTCCGTCACCCCCGCCGGCTCGCTCGCGCGGTAGCTCGCCCCCAGCAGCTGCTGGAGGATCGCCGGCGTCACCGGCCCCGGCCCGAGCCCGCGCAGCACCGCCGCCAGCGCCGCGAACTTCAGGCGGTCGAGCGGCCGCGCCGCGAACGGCGTCGCCGCCATCAACGCCAGCCCGCGCACCCGTTGCGGACGCATCAGGGCCAGCTCGACCGCCGCCGCCGCGCCGAGCGAGGTGCCCGCGACGTACGCCGACTCGACCCCGCTCGCGTCGAGCACCGCCGCCAGGTCGTCGGCGAGGTCGCGCGTGGTGAACGGCCGCGGCGCCCCGGCGCTCGCCCCGTGCCCCCGCAGGTCGACCGCCAGCACACGAAACCGTGGCGCGAGTCGGCCCGCGACGTCCGCGAACGTCCCCGCGTGCGCCATCAAGTTGTGGGCCAGCACCACCGTCGCGGCCGCGCCCCGACCCGGCGACTCCAGCCAGCTCACCCGCTGTCCCGATCGCTCGATCGACGGCATCCACCGCACACTACCACGCCGTCCGTGACCCCGACGTCACCGCGCCGAGGCCGCGGTGATACAACCGATGCATGGCCGTACGCATCATCCCCGGAGCCGTGAGCGCCACCTCCCTGCGCGCCCTGGTGCTCACCGACCAGCCCGGCGAGCCCGCGGTCCGGCTCGGCGACGCCCACGGCGACGCGCTCCCGGGCCTGAAGCTGACCCCGCACGCCTCCGGCGACTCGCGCTTCGATCAGCACGTGCTCGGCGCCGGCGTGCGCCTGTGGCTGGCCACCGCCGACAAGCTCACCCCCGCCACCGACTACCTGCTCAACAAGGTCCACCTGAAGACGCTGCCGCGCAAGCTCCCGCGGGCCGGCGTCAACATCGCGGTGTCGTCGTGCTACTGCGACCTGTTCAAGCGCTCGGGCGACTACCTGAAGGTCCTCCAGGGCGCGTCCGGCTACAACCCGCTGCTCGCCAAGTTCCTGGTCGGCGACAACCTCTACCTCGACGTCGGCCCGCTCAAGGGCCGCACGCCGTTCGAGGAGATCGCCGAGCGCTACCTCGATCACTACTGGCGCAGCGACTACGCCGACGTGCTCGGCTACCTGCCGACCTTCACGATCTGGGACGACCACGAGTTCTGGAACAACTACCCCGAGCGCCAGATCCACCTGCCGAGGATCAACGCTCACCACGCCGACTACACCGCCGCTTGCCAGCTCGGCCTGCGCACCTTCCAGGCCGCCATCAACCCCGCGCCGGCGGCCCGCAGCGGCCTGTCGTACACCGTCGACCTCGCGCCGCTCTCGGTCTTCGCCCTCGACATGCGCAGCGGTCGGACCTCGCACGAGGCCAGCGAGCCGCGCCTGTGCAGCGAGGCCGAGCTGGCCGCGTTCGAACGCTGGGCCGCGAGGCTCCGCGGCCCCGGCGCCGTGGTCGTCGGCCAGCCGCTGTGGATCCACACCGGCAACAACTTCGACTGGAACCCGCCCGCCTTCCGGGCCCAGTTCGCCCGCCTGTGGAAGGCCATGGCCGCCGCGCCGTGGGACATCGTCATCCTCACCGGCGACATCCACCACAGCCACCTGCTGGAGATCGACACCGGCACCAGCGGCCGGATCTGGCAGCTCACGAGCTCGCCGGTCGTGCACATCCCGACCATCGAGTCGATCGCCGCCCGCGCCTTCGACGTGCAGGACAGGGCCGCCGTCAACTTCACGCCGAGCCTCGAGATCGACGTGGTCGCCTCCGGCACCCAGCCGCGCATCGCCGCCTACCACATGGGCAGCGCCTGCCCCAACACCCTGGCCCTCCTCAACATCAAGCCCAACCTCGACGGCAGCGTCGCCTTCAGCGGCAAGTTCGTCGACCTCGTCACCAAGATCGCGACCCCGTGGGAGGCCCCGCCGCCCGGCGTGCCCGTCGCCCCCGGCGACCACCGGTGGTGCTCGCGCGAGCCCATGTTCACCCTGCGCCGCCGCCCCGCGTGATACCCTCGCCGCGTGCCTTACACGCTCCACAACAAGGACACGAAGACCCTCATCGGCCCGCTGAGCGACCAGCAGCGCCAGGACCTCATCGACTTCCTGGTCGAGGAGAGCGCCGACGACCGCGACTACTTCATCGACGAGGCCACCCTCGAGCACCTCGAGGAGCAGGGCGCCGACGCCGACCTGCTGTCCACCCTGCGCCGCCTGCTGGAGGAGTTCCCCGACGGCTTCGAGATCGAGTGGCGCGAGGTGTGAGCGGCCGGTGAAATTTCGTTCACGTCGGCGCCGTGCCTCGCGGGGGCGTTGAGGCGTCGGCCGGCGCCCGACCTCGCGTCGCTGCCCCGCGGACGCCGCGCCGCCGCGTGCAGCCGTCTCCACCGCGTTCGCGCGACCGGTTCCGAGCCGCGCGGTCAGCGGCGCCGCGGCCGGTTGCCCCCGCGACCTGCGTTCCTCTACCCTGGGGGCCATGTCTTATCGGATGGTCTGGATCCTCGCCGTGTCGTCCGTCGCGCTCGCCTGCAAGAGCGACGACCTGCCGATCGCCAGCGCCGGCGAGTCGACGAGCGACGCCAGCACCAGCAGCGGCCCCGACCCCGTGACGTCGAGCCCGACCACCACCACCGATCCGTCGACCACCACCGGCACGACCAGCCCGGTCGATCCGACCGGCGAAACGACGTTCGACCCGACCACGACCACCACGTTCGATCCGACCACCACGTCCACGGATCCGTCGACCACCAGCACCGGCGACGACACCACGACCACGACCGACACCGATACGGACACCGGCACCACCGACGCGACCACCGGCGCGGTCATCCTCTGCCCCAACGGCGTGATCGACCCCGGCGAGGAGTGCGACGACGACAACGACATCGACACCGACGCGTGCACCAACGCCTGCCTGAGCGCCGTGTGCGGCGACGGCATCATTCAGGACGGCGTCGAGGAGTGCGACGACCAGAACGACGTCGACACCGACGCCTGCCTGCCGACCTGCGTCGCCGCCACCTGCGGCGACGGCTTCGTCCAGGCCGGCGTCGAGGGCTGCGACGACGGCAACATGGTCAACGACGACGCCTGCACCAATGCCTGCGTGCCGGCCATGTGCGGCGACGGCATCGTCCAGCCGCCCGAGCAGTGCGACGACCAGAACCCCGACAACACCGACGCCTGCCTCGACGTGTGCACCGACGCCGCCTGCGGCGACGGCTTCATCCAGGCCGGCGTCGAGGTCTGCGACGACGCCGGCAACTCGATGGCCTGCGACAGCGACTGCACCCCCGCGACGTGCGGCGACGGCCTCGCCAACCCCGCCGCCGGCGAGGACTGCGACGCCGGCATGGAGACCGCCGCCTGCGACGTCGACTGCACCACCCCGGTGTGCGGCGACGGCACCCTCAACACCAGCTTCGGCGAGGTCTGCGACGACGGCGGCGAGACCGCCGCCTGCGACAGCGACTGCACCCCCTCGATGTGCGGCGACAACGTGCTCAACGTCGCCGCCGGCGAGCAGTGCGACGACGGCGGCAACACCGTCGCCTGCGACGCCGACTGCACCTTCAACGAGTGCGGCGACGGCTTCGTCAACCCCGCCTCCAACGAGGTGTGCGACGACGGCAACACCGCCGAGGGCGACGGCTGCAGCTCGACCTGCCAGCCGCACAAGGTCGTGTTCACCACCAGCAAGCTGTTCGACGGCAACCTCGGCGGCCTCGCCGGCGCCGACGCCAAGTGCCAGGCCGCCGCGGTCGCCGCCATGCTGCCCGGCACCTACATGGCCTGGCTGAGCGACGACACCGGCAGCCCCTCGACCCGCTTCACCAAGTCGATGATCCCCTACGTCCGCCGCGACGGCGTCAAGGTCGCCGACAACTGGACCGACCTCACCGACGGCAGCCTCGACGCCCCCATCACCAGGTCCGAGTTCAACGCGGCCCCCCCGGTCGGCACGGCCACCTGCCCCCTCAACTTCCCCGACAACGCCCCGACGGTGAAGGGCCTCACCCTCACCGACTCCAACACCAACGGCACCCAGTTCAACAGCGCCTTCAACTGCCTCAACTGGTCCACCAACTCCGCCAACAACAGCACCGGCGGCGGCCACTGGTCCTCGAGCAACGGCAAATGGTCGACCCTGGTGTGCGTCTACGGCTGCCACCAAAAAGAGAGCCTGTACTGCTTCCAGCAGTAGGCGACGTTCGGCCCGTCGTGGGGTGCATTCGCTGCACGTGCGTGCAGAAACGTGTCCGACGGGCCGCTCGCCGTGCGCGAGGCCCAGGCATCGTCGGCTGGCACGGAGGTTGCTACGCCCCGCGACCGCTGGAGGTCGTCTGATGCTCGAGGTCCGTAGAGAGTCCCATCACACCCACTTGCCCATGTTCTGCGATCAGTGCGAACAGACGTCCCACGGGACGGGCTGCACCGAGCGTGGCGTGTGCGGCAAGGATCCGGACGTCGAGTCGCTGCAGAAGCTCCTGCTCTACGGGCTGAAGGGGATGGCCGCCTACAAGGCCCACGCGCGGCGGCTGGGCAAGACGGACCCGCAGGTCGAGGCGTTCCTCGAGGAGGCGCTGTTCGCGACCATGACGAACGTCAACTTCGACGTCGCCGGGCTGCTCGACCTCGTCATGAAGTGCGGGCAGATGAACCTGCGCACCATGCAGCTGCTCAACGACGGCCACCTCGAGCTGTTCGGGCGGCCGGAGATCCGCGAGGTGAGCGAGGGGATCCAGGACGGGCCCGGCATCCTCGTGACCGGCCACGACCTGCTCGACCTGGCGCACGTGCTCGAGCAGACCGAGGGCACCGGGGTCAAGGTCTACACCCACGGCGAGATGCTGCCGGGACACATGTACCCGCGGCTGTTCGAGTACCCGCACCTCGCGGGCCACTACGGCGGGGCGTGGCAGAAGCAGCACCGCGAGTTCGAGCGTTTCGGCGGTCCGGTGCTGGCGACCACCAACTGCGTGCTGATCCCCGGGCGTCACAACACCTACCTCGACCGGCTGTACACCATCCGCGAGACCGGCGTGCCGGGGGCGCAGCGGGTCGTCGACGACGACTTCGCGCCGATGATCGCGCAGGCGCTGCAGATCGGGCCGCTGCAGCCGACCGAGCTGCGCCGCAGCAGCGTCGGCCACCACCACACGGTGGTGCTCGGGCTCGCCGACAAGATCGTGGCGGCGGTGCGGGCCGGCGAGATCCGGCGGTTCTTCGTGATCGGCGGCTGCGACGGGGCCGAGAGCGGCCGCAACTACTACTCGGACTTCGCCCACCACGCGCCGCCCGAGTCGGTGATCCTGACGCTCGGCTGCGGCAAGTTCCGCATCCGCGAGCACGACTACGGGACCGTCGCCGGGCTGCCGCGGCTGCTCGACCTCGGGCAGTGCAACGACGCGTACGGGGCCATCCAGATCGCCCTGGCGCTGGCCGGCGCGTTCCAGTGCGGCGTCAACGACCTGCCGCTGACCCTGGTGATCTCGTGGTTCGAACAGAAGGCGGTCGCGGTGCTGCTGACGCTGCTGTCCCTCGGAGTCAAGAACATCCGCCTCGGGCCCAAGCTGCCGGCGTTCGTCACCCCCAACGTGCTCGCCATGTTGCAGGAGCGCTTCGGCCTGCAGCCGATCGGCAAGGACGGCGCGCGCGACGTCGGCGCCGTGATGGCGCTCGCCTGATCGCTGCCCGCCGCGTCGGCCGCGCGGAGCGCACGGCCGTCGCGGATCCACGGTCGGCGCGCCTGCTCCGCGGCGCGTGGGGACGAGCTCGCCTCGACGCCGCGCGCAGGGCAGCACCGCGGTGACGATCACGAGGCCGTGACCGCTCACGCGACGATCATCGGGCCGCGCTCCGGATCGCCCGGGGCCGGCGGATCCGCCGGAGGATCCTCGATCGGCGGGTTCGCCGGCTGGCCCGGCGGCGGCCTGTCGACGGGCGGGTCCTCGACCTCCGGCTTCGGCGTCGGCGGGTCGCGCTGCGGCGGCGAGACGGGCTCGCTCGGCGGGTCCTGGATCGGCGGACCGGACGGTGGATCCTCGCGGGGAACCTCGGGTGTGGCCATACGCCACCAGCCTCCGCGACAACCGCGGCGACCGGAAGCGCGAGGATTGCCGCCTGGCGATCGCGCCTCGCTTGTCACCGCGATCGGACCGTGGAACCCTCGCGGGCCGCAGGAGGCACGACAATGGCAGCCACGCACCGTCCGAAGGCCGGGTATCTCGCTCTGCTCACCCTCGCCGTGACCGCCTGCGGCGACGACGGCCGCCCCGCCGGCAACGCCACGACCACTGTCGGCAGCGCCGGCACCTCGAGCACCGGATCGATCGTGCCGACCGGCGACGACACGACCGCGCCGACCGGCGACAGCGGCGGCGCCACCGGCACGGCCACCGGCGAGTCGTCCGGCGAGTCCGGCACCACCGCCGGCCTCAAGTTCGACCTCGGCGAGGACACCGGCACCACCGGCGCGCCGGTCGACGAGTGCAAGGTCGGCGGCGACACCGGCCCTGGCATGTGCGTCGACAAGGCCCCGCCGGACGCCTTCACGCCCGAGGTGCAGTGGAGCTGGCCCGGCCTCGGCGGCGACATCTTCACGGGCGCGCCGCCGCTGGTCGCCAACCTCACCGACGACAACGGCGACGGCGAGATCGACCTGTGCGACATCCCCGACGTCGTCGTCGTCGCCGGCCCGGGCGACGGCGTCGAGCCCGACACCGGCCACATCTACGTGCTCGACGGCGCGACCGGCACGCTGCACTACAGCATCCCCGACGACCTCTACGGCTTCGCCACGCCGGCGCTCGGCGACATCGACGGCGACGGCGTGCCCGAGATCGTCGCGCTCGCCCACGGCGAGCTCGTCCGCGCCTACGAGCACGACGGCGCGCCGAAGTGGACGTCGGCGGCCGTCACCGCCGGATCGGCGCGCAGCGCCATCGCCATCGCCGACCTCGACGCCGACGGCACGCCCGAGATCCTCGCCTCCGCCGAGGTCCTCGACGCCGCCGGCCAGATCAAGTGGAGCGCCCCCGACGGCGCGTGGGGCTACGCCACGCCGACCGCGGCCGACCTCGACGACGACGGCAAGCTCGAGGTCATCCACGCCGCCAGCGCCTACCACCACGACGGCACCAACTATTACACCAACCCCGCGCTGCCGGTGCAGGGCTTCCCCCACGTCGCCGACCTCGACGCCGACGGCCTGCCCGAGATCCTGATCACCAACCCGACCGGCATCACCATCCTCGAGCACGACGGCGCCACCAAGCCCGGACACCTCGACCTGCGGCTCACCGGCGCCGGCACCGATCACGTGTACATCTGGATGCGCCCCGCCGCCGTGCACGACTTCGACGGCGACGACCTGCCCGAGTTCGCCCACAGCTCGGCCGCGCAGTACGCCGTCTACGACACCGACCCGGCCGCGATCCAGTGGCAGGCCCCGGTGCAGGACGCCAGCGGCGCGGCCGGCGGGACCGCCTTCGACTTCATCGCCGCCGGCGCGGCCCAGGCCATGTACGCCGACGAGTACAGCCTGTTCGTGTTCGACGGCGCCGGCCAGCCGCTGCTGTCCGTGCCGCACACCAGCCTCACGTACAGCGAGTTCCCGGTGGTCGCCGACGTCGACAACGACGGCTCGGCCGAGATCGTCGTCGTCTCCAACCAGCCGATCATGGGCGGCGACCCCTCGCCCACCGTGCAGGTCATCCGCGACGTCGAGGACCGGTGGGTGCAGGGCCGCCGGATCTGGAACCAGCACACCTACCACGTCAGCAACGTGCGCGAGGACGGCACCATCCCCGCGGTCGAGCCCAAGCACTGGCTGGATTTGAACACCTTCCGCACGCAGGCGCAGATCGAGGGCGGCTCGGTCTGCATCCCGCCGGGCTGATCGTCAGCCGCGCCACACGGCCCGCGCCGCGATCGCCGGCGGGCACACGAACACCGCGCTCGGCCCGCGCGTGTCGAGGCCCGGGTGCGCGGCCAGCACCGCGGCCAGCGCCTCCGCCGCCAGCGCCGCGTCGTCGCGCGGGTGGTCGAACGCGGGCCACGGCTGCTCCGGCGGCCGGGGCGCCTCGTAGCGGCCGACGCTCGCCGCTCCGTCCTGCACGAGGATGACGACCGTCCCGTCGGCGATCGGCGGATCGGGCAGGCCGAACGTCTCCGCGGTGGGCCGAAACACGACGCGCTGCACGCCTCGCAGGGTACCCCCGACCGGCGCCCCGCGGCCGCGCGCGGGCGTGCGTAACCACGCGCGCGCGGGCGCTTGCGGCCGCGATCCATGCGGCGCAAAAACGCTGGAGTGGAGCTCCGCCGCAAGCTGGCGATCCTCGCCGACGCCGCCAAGTACGACGCCTCGTGCGCCAGCAGCGGCGTGCGCCGCAAGACCCCCGCCGGCGGCCTGGGCAACGGCGAGGGCATGGGCATCTGCCACAGCTACACCCCCGACGGCCGCTGCGTCTCGTTGTTGAAGATCCTCCTGACCAACGAGTGCATCTACGACTGTCAGTACTGCATCAACCGCGCGACCAGCAGCGCCCCGCGGGCCCGCTTCACCGTCGAGGAGGTCATCCGCCTCACCCTCGAGTTCTACCGCCGCAACTACATCGAGGGCCTGTTCCTCAGCAGCGGCGTGACCCGCAGCGTCGACGCGACGATGGAGCAGCTCGTCGCCGTCGCCCGCGGCCTGCGCGAGCAGCACCGCTTCGGCGGCTACATCCACCTGAAGGCCACGCCCGGGGTCTCGGCCGACCTGCTGGCGGTCGCCGGCAAGTACGCCGACCGCCTCAGCGTCAACGTCGAGCTGCCGACCGAGACCGACCTCGCGCGCCTCGCACCCGAGAAGCGCCACGCCGACGTCGACGCCAACATGGCCGAGATTCGCGACCGCCGCGAGGAGTCGGCCGACCGGGTCGGACGCTTCGCGTCGCCGCAGTTCGCGCCCGCCGGCCAGAGCACGCAGATGATCGTCGGCGCCACGCCCACGCCCGACCGCACGATCCTCGCCGCCGCCGATCGCCTCTACAAGACCTTCGGCCTGCGCCGGGTCTACTACTCGGCCTACAGCCCGATCGACCACGCCGACGGCCGCCTGCCCGCCGAGCGCCCGCCGCTGATCCGCGAGCACCGCCTGTACGAGGCCGACTGGCTGGTCCGCTTCTACGGCTTCAAGCCCGAGGAGCTGACCACCGACGCAGCCCCCGACCTCTCGCTCGAGCTCGACCCCAAGCTCGCGTGGGCGCTGCGCCACCGCCACCTGTTCCCCGTCGACATCCACCGCGCCCCGCGCGAGCTGCTGCTGCGCGTGCCCGGCCTCGGCGTGCGCAACGTCGACCGCATCGTCCAGGCCCGCCGCCACGGCAAGCTGACCCTCGCCGACCTCGGGCGCCTGCGCGTGCCGCTGCGCCGCTCGGCCCCGTTCCTGCTCACGGCCGACAACTTCCACCGCCCCGCCCGCGAGCTCGACCGCCTGGCCCTGGTCGAGCGCGTGCGGCCGGCCAGGCAGCTCGCGCTGTTCGAGGCCGGGCAGGCCGCGGTCTCGGGGCAGCTGTGATCTCGCAGCCGATCGCGCCGACCTTCGAGTCCTGGCGGGCCGCCGCCCGCGACCTGTTCGCCCGCGACGTCGAGCCCGCCGCCGTGACCTGGATCGACGACGGCCAAGCTGGCCTTTTCGCCATGTCCGGAGGGCCAGCCGCCGCGCCGTCGCCGCTGCGCGTGCCGCCCGAGTTCCTCGCGCTCGCCGAGCTCGCCTCCT
Source organism: Myxococcales bacterium (assembly GCA_016793465.1). Next base: position 461,458 of record JAEUJW010000039.1, on the reverse strand, counting down.
ACCACCGCGACCCCGCGCGCTGGTCGCTGCTCTACCGCCTGCTGCACCGCCTCGGCCGCGGCGAGCCCGACCTGCTGGCGCGGCCCGTCGACTCCGACGTCACCCGCCTGCGCGCCCTCGTCGCCGCCGTGCGCCGCGACGAGCACAAGATGCACGCGTTCGTCCGCTTCCGCCGGGTCGTGCACGACGGCGACGAGCACTTCGTCGCCTGGCACCGCCCCGACCACCTGATCGTCCCGCTCGCCGCCCCGTTCTTCGCCCGCCGGTTCGCCGCCATGCGCTGGACGATCCTCACCCCCGACGCGTCCGCCGGCTGGGACGGCGAGCACCTGCACTTCGGGCCAGGCGCCCCGCGCTCGGCCGCCCCCGCCGGCGACGACCTCGACGACCTGTTCCTCACCTACTACCGCAGCGTGTTCAACCCGGCCCGCCTCAACCTCCGGGCCATGCGCGCCGAGATGCCGCGCAAGCACTGGGCCAGCCTGCCCGAGGCCGGCGCCATCGCCGAGCTCGTGCGCGAGGCTCCGCGGCGCACCGAGGCCATGCTCGCCGCCCCGCGCTCGGCCGCGGCGCTCGTCGTGCCGGCCTCGCGCGCGCTGCCCGTGCTGCGCGAGGCCGCCGCCGGCTGCCGCGCCTGCGACCTCGCCGACTGCGGCCGCGCCGTGTTCGGCGAGGGCCCCGCGAGCGCCCGCCTCATGCTGGTCGGCGAGCAGCCCGGCGACGTCGAGGACCGCCAGGGCCGCCCGTTCGTCGGCCCCGCCGGCGCACTGCTCGACGAGCTGCTCGGCAACGCCGGCCTCGCCCGCGACCAGCTCTACGTCACCAACGCGGTCAAGCACTTCAAGCACACCGTGCAGGGCAAGCGCCGCATCCACGCCACCCCGAACCGCGCCGAGGTCACCGCCTGCCGCGCCTGGCTCGACGCCGAGATCGAGGCCGTGCGCCCCGGCGTGATCGTCTGCCTCGGCTCGACCGCCGCGCGCAGCTTCCTCGGCCCGCGCTTCAACGTCCACCGCGGCCGCGGCCGCGTGCACACCACCCCGTGGGCCCCGTCCTGGCTGGCCACCCTGCACCCCGCGGCCGTGCTGCGCACCAGCGACCCGGTGGCCCGCGGCCGCGCCCTCGCCGACCTGCAGGACGACCTCCGCCTGGCCGCCCGCGAGCTCCGCCGCGTCATCGCCACCGACGCGTGAGCCCGCGGGCGCGCCGCGGCCCGCGCCCGCCGCCGCGATCACGCCCGCCGACGGCCCGTTCACGCGGGCGCGACGGACGTCGACGATCCGCCCGACCGCGCCAGGGTCGGCGCCCGGGTCGCCCGAACACGCGTCCCGGGCCGTCGCCGGACGACGCGCGGCGCGCCGGCAAGGCTGGTGACCCGCGCTGCAACAACGTCGCCGGGCCGCGCGCGGCGGCCAGGCCCACGATCGCGGCATGACCACCGCGACCGCCCTCCTCCGCCCCCTCGTCTGCGTCGCGCTGCTCGCCGGCTGCGCCGCCGCCAACCTGAAGGACACCTACGGCGGACCCGGAGAGCTCACCGCCCAGATGCAGCTCACCTCGTCCGCGTTCGTCTCGCACCAGCCGATCCCGCTGACGTACACCTGCGACGGCGACGAGGTGACGCCGCCGCTGCGCTGGTCCAACGTGCCGAGCGAGGCCCGCTCGCTCGTGCTGCTGGTCGACGACCCCGACGCCGGCCGCGGCGTGTTCACCCACTGGCTGGTCTACAACCTCACGCCCGGCAGCGAGCTGTCGGAGGGCGCCCGGGCCCTGCCCCGCGGCGCCAGCGAGGGCATGAACGACCGCGGAACCGTCGGCTACGTGGGCCCGTGTCCGCCGAGCGGCCGCCACCACTACCACTTCAAGATCTACGCGCTCGACACCTTCATCAACGGCCTCGACTCGCCGACCCGCGACCAGATCGAGGCGGGCATGCAGGGCCACATCCTCGCCACCGGCGAGCTCGTCGGCACCTACCAGCGCGAGGCGGTCGAGCAGTAGCGATCGCGCGGCCTCACGGCGCCAGCCCGAACGCCCGCAGCACCTCGGCGATCGGCCTGCCGCCGAACCGCTCCCTGGCCTGCGGACCCGTCGAGAACGAGCGCGAGACCATGCGGTCGACGTACAGCGTGCCGTCGAGGTGATCGACCTCGTGCTGCAGGATGCGGGCGGGCCAGCCGCGCACGTGCATCGCGTGCGGACGCCCGCGCTCGTCGAGCCCGCGGACCTCGACCTCGTGGTGGCGCTCGACCAGCGCGGCCCAGCCGTCGACGCTGAGGCAGCCCTCGAAGAACGTGCGCCGCGCCTCGCCGATCGGCCGCAGCTCGGGGTTGATGAACACGCGGACCGGCAGCGCCTCGCGCTCGCGCTCGGCGATCTCGACCGGCGTCAGCCGGGCCATGCGCTCGGCGGTGTCCTCGAGCACGAGGATCCGCAGCGACACGCCGAGCTGCGGCGCCGCCAGGCCGACGCCCGGCGCCTCGCGCATGGCCGCGATCATGCGCGCGATCAGGTCCTGGATCTCCGGGCTGGCGATGCGCTCCGGCGCGACCTCGGCCGCGCGCGCGCGCAGCACCGGGTCTCCGGCCTGGACGATCGGGTGCGCGGGCTCCTGGGCAGCGGGTGGTGCGGTGGTCATGGGCGGCGACACGGACGACCTGCATTGGTAGATCCTATCGCTTTCCGGGCGGTGCACCGCCCTGTTGCCCAGGACCCCCTGTCAAACCGTGCGTGCAGATTTCCCGCACACGGCTTACCGACGGTCTTCTGGGAGTGGCTTGCGCTGGGTAGCGCACGGACGTACGGAGCCTGTGGAGGCCCATCTCGTAGAGTCGTTCGTGAGGCCACTTGTGGGCCCGTAGACGCGGACGTTGTCCCCCTCGACGCCACATCCACCGCAAGATGCGCTCGCGCGTGTAGTCGTCGACTTGGATGAATTTGGCGTCCGCGTTGCCGGTCTTGAAGTAGTTACCCCACCCGCGCAGCACCGGGCTGAGGGACGCGATGATCTGCTTCACGTCCTTCACACCGCTGCGCTTCGCACAGGTCAGCTCGTGGACTCGCTCCCGGACCCGCTTCATCGCCCGCGGTGACGGCCACCGCTGCATGTAGTATCGGTCTGGACGACGCTGGATGCTGCGCCGTTTGCGAAACGTGCAGCCGAGGAAGTCGAAGCTTCCCCGGCCGCTCCTCATATCCACCATGCGCGTCTTGTCCGGGTGCAGCTCCAGGCGCAGACGCGCGAGGATCTCGCGCGCCTTGGCCATCGCATCCTTCGCCGCCGACTCCGATCGACACAGGATCACGAAGTCATCTGCGTAGCGCACGAGTAGACCGAGGTGCTCTCCCTCGGCCTGCCACGCGCTATCGAAGGCGTGCAGGTAGATGTTGGCCAGGAGCGGCGAGATCACGCCGCCCTGGGGCGTCCCCGCGATCGTCTCGCGGATCTTCCAGTCCTCCATCACACCCGCCGCGAGCCACTTTCGGATCAGCTTCTGCACCCGCCGATCCGAGATCCGCTCCTCCACCAGCCCGAGAAGGATCTCCTGGTCGATGCTGTCGAAGAAGCCCCGGATGTCCGCGTCGACGACGAAGTTGCGGCCACGGTTGCCCTCCACCCGGAGGACCTCCATCGCCTGCTGCGCGCTCCTCCCCGGACGAAAGCCGTAGCTGTGCGCCACGAAATCCGCCTCGAAGATCGGCTCGATCACCAGCTTCGTCGCCGCCTGCACCACTCGGTCCCGCACCGTCGGGATCCCGAGCGGCCGCTGCTTCCCGTCGCTCTTCGGGATGTAGCACCGCCGCACCGGTCTCGGGCGGTACTTGCCCTCCCGCAGGTCGGCCGCGAGCTCGCCGAGCCACTTCGTGGCCCCCGTCTGCTCGATCGCTTCGATGGTCACCCCATCGACGCCGGCCGCCCCGCCGTTCCTCCGCACTCGCTCCCACGCTTCCCACAGGACGTCATCCCTGTAGATCCGGTCGTACAACGCGTGGAAGCGCCGCGTCTTGCTCAGCTTGGCACACTCCAATAGCGTCTGCTGCAGTCGTCGCACTTTAGATTCTGGGTCTTTGGGCCTCTCGGCCATGCCCTCGCGCTTACCCGCCTCAGCTCGCGTGACCGAAGCAGGGGCCCTTCCCTCCACCGCGTTGTCCGCGGCTTCACCGGTACTACGACCCCCTCGGACTCCCTGCTGGCTCGACAAGACTTCACGCTCCGCGCTTATACTTGCCGCTTCGCCCGACGTGGGCTGCCAGCGAGGGTCTCTCCTGTTCCGCACTGTTCCTTCGCTACGTGCCGCCGCCACTACCCCGGGGAGGTCCAGCGCGCGCTCCGGAACTGGCGCGCTGTCCATGGCCTTCGACCCGACATGACGGTCTCGGCCCTCCCGAACTCCTTTCGGATGATGCTCTGGCGAGGCTTGCTCGACGTTCACTGCTCGTTGCGGCCCGCAGCTTTGCTTCCTGTCTCTTTCACCAGGCTTTCGACACCCCGCTCGGGTCGCATGGATCTCTCCACACGCCTGGGGTCTGCTACCGAGTGCTCCGGCGCTTACTCGGACGGGACTTGCACCCGCTGGAACACTGCGACGTGACGACGCTGTCTCGCCCCCGTCGGGGGTCCGGTCCTCGTCGTCGTCAGGACGCACCACGCGGCGAGCACACAGGCGAGGGCGGCGATGCGGGCGGTCGACACGGCCGGCCCGGGTTAACACGAACCGCGCCGCGCCACCACCCCGTCTCGCCTCACCGCGCCGCGCCCCCCGAACTCGCGCGCGCGAACATGCGGTCGACGCGCCCCTGCACCCACGGCGCGAGGAACAGGATCGCCGGCACGACCGCGAGGTACGCCAGCCCCCACGCCCGCAGCCACACGCCGGCGAAGCCGGCCACGAACCCCACGTTCACCGCGACCAGCGTGAACGAGATGATCGCGGTCGTCACCACGCTCATGCTCAGCGCGAACGTCAGCCGCCGGCGCAGCGGCGGCGGCCGGCCCGGGCCGGCGTCCGGCGGCCCGAGCACACGATCGACGAGCGCCTGCATCCACGGCGCGAAGAACACCAGCGCCGGGATGACGATGACGTAGGCCAGCCCCCACGAGCGCAGCCAGGCCCGCACGAAGCCCGCCCCGAGCCCGACGTTGATGCCGACCAGCGCGAACGAGATGATGCCCGTGGTCAAGATCCCCATCAGCAACGCGAAGGTCAGCCGCTGTTTCATGACGCACCGATCACGCGCCGGGCAGCCCGCGCGTGCATCCGGACGATGATGGGGTAGCCCTCCACCGCGGTCAAGCGCGCCGCCCGGCACCCACGCCCGCGGCCTGCGTTACCATCGCCCGATGCCGGCCTCGCGCTCGCTGCTGCTCGACGGCCCGCCGATCGCCCGCGTCGGCGACGCCGTCCACCAGGTCGTCGCCGTCGACGACGAGCACGCGCTGCTGCTGTGTCACCACCAGCGCGGCCCGCACGGCGGCGTGTCGTCGCGGGTGTGGCGGTGGACGCTCGCCGACGGCGCGGTCGCCGTGCTCGCCGACTTGCCCGAGCTCGCCACCCTGCTCGCCCGCGGCGGCCGCGTGTTCATGGGCCAGTGCGGGCGCGTGCGCTGGCAGGACCTGCGAGGCGGCCGCAGCGGCGAGCTCGACCTCGACGCCCGCGGCGCCCTCGCCTGCACGCCCGACGGTCGCCACATCGTCACCCGCCGGGACGGCCCCATGCGCCGCGCGTACTGGCGGATCACCGCCGTCGAGGGCGGCCCCGAGTTCCCCGAGGTCGCGTCCCCGATCGGCCTCGCCGACGACTGCGCCCACGCGATCCACCACGAGGCCGGCACGCTCGTGCGCACCAGCCTCGGCGATCGCAGCGCCGCTCGCTTCGCCCTCGAGCCCCGCGACTGGCGCGGCTTCTCGCCGATCCGCGGGACCTCGCGCGTGCTCGCCTGGGACGCGAGTCACCTCGTCGTGCTCGACCTCGCCGGCCTGCGCGTCGTCGCCTCCGCGCCGCAGCCCGTCAGCGAGGCCATCGCCTCCGCCGCCCACGTCCTCCACGTCGAGCAGGCCCCGCTCGCGCGCAGCGTCGGCCTGCTCCGCCTCGCCGACGGCACCACCCGCGCGCTCGGCGAGCGCAGCGGCGAGCGCTGGGACTTCACCCCCGACGGCCGCCTGCTGCGCGCCCGTCGCGTGCTCGACGTGATCGACCCGCGCACCGGCGCCGCGCTCGCGCTCCACCGCGGCCACACAGGGTACGTCCGCCGCGTCGCGTGGAGCGCCGACGGCGACGCGCTGGCGACCGCCGACGACGACGGCGAGCTCCGCGTCCACCGCCTGCGCGCTCCCTCGTCCACCGTCGCGCTCCGCGTCCCCGAGGGCCCGCGCCTGGCGTTCCTCGCCGACGGCCGCCTGTGCGTGCAGACCCGGCACGAGATCCTCCTCGTCGACCCCGCCCGCGGCGAGGTGCTCGCCCGCCACCGCGTCGACGAGCACAACACCCACTCGCTCGCCGCACTGCCCGACGGCAACCGCGCGCTCACGGCCCGCTACAACCGCGGCGTCCGCCTGCTCGACCTCGCGACCGGCGACACCCTCGCCGAGCCCGCCGCCACCCGCATGTGCACCGCGGCGACGGTCACCCGCGATCGCATCTTCACCGTCGCCAGCGAGCGCGTCCCCTACAGCTCGATCGACGCCCGCTACGTGCTGTCCTGGGCCGCGCTCGACCTCGCCGGCGACCTGCTCGACCGCGGCGAGTGGATCGTCGACCACGCCATGGACCTGCGCGTCAGCCTCGACGACGGCCACGCGCTCGTCCAGGGCGTCCAGCGCGGCCGCTGCTTCCGCCTGTACGACCTCGCCGACCCGCGGCGCGAGCCCGCCGCGGTCGCGCTCGCCGGCGTGGTCCTCGATCACCGCCGCGGCCGCGTGCTCGTCGACGAGCAGCCCGACCTCGTGCTGCGCGACGCCGCCGGCCGCGAGCTCACCCGCCTCACGCCGACCCGCGCCGTGCTCGACGCCCGCCTCGGGCCCGCCGTCGACCGCGTCGCCCTCGTCTACCGCGACATGGGCGTCGAGGTCGTCGCCCTGCCCTGACGCCTAGTCCGCCGCCGGCCGCCGGCGCAGCTTCTCGCCGTTCTCGCAGGCCAGCGCCAGCCCGGCCGCGCACGCCTGCTCGAACAGCTGCGCCGCCCGCTCGCGGTCGATCGGCCCGCCGATGCCCTCGCGGTAGAGGAACCCGAGGTCGTTGCAGCCGGCCGGGCTGCCGCCCTCGCAGGCCCGCACGGCGTAGCCGCGGGCCCGCTTCGGATCGCGCGGCACCGCGTCGCCCTGCAGGTACAGCGACATCAGGTCGACGCAGCCCTGCGGCTCGTCGTTGTCACAGGCCTGCACGTAGAAGTCGAGCGCCGCCTGCACGTCGCGCCCGACGCCCTTGCCGCCGAGGTACACGTTGCCGAGGTTGAGACACGCCCGCCCGCCGCGCTGATCGCAGGCGCTGCGCAGCCGGGCCAGCCCGCCCTCGACGTCCTGCGGCACGCCGTCGCCGAGGATCTGCGCCACCCCGACGTCCGAGCAGGCGTCGCGCCCGCCGAGCTCGCAGCCGCGGAGCATCAGCTGCACCGCGCGCGCGCGGTCCTCCGGCACGCCCTTGCCCTGCGCGACCAGCACGCCGAGCCACGCGCACCCGTCCGCCGACCCGAGCTCGCAGGCCCGCTCGTAGTGCCGCGCCGCGGCCGTCGGGTCGGCGTCGCCCGTGAGGCCCAGCTCGTACGCGTGCCCGAGGTTGGTGCAGCCGAGCGCGTTGCCCTGCTCGCACCCGCGTTCGAACAGCGCGAGGCCCTTCTTGACGTCGCGCGCCGCGCCGATGCCCTCGGCGTACAGCACCCCGAGGTTGGTGCAGCCGAGCGCCGCCCCGCCGTCGCACGCCCGCGTGAACGCCTGCATCGCCGCCGCCGGATCGGGCGCCGCGCCGGTGTCCGTGCGCAGGCGCAGCGCCCCGAGGTTGGCGCACGCCGCCGCGTGGCCCGCGGTGCACCCGCGCTCGTACAGCGCCCGGGCCCCCGCGAAGTCGGGCTCGCCGTCGACCCCGCGCAGGCGCACGTCGCCCAGCTCGTCGCACGCCGGCCCGTACCCGCCGTCGCACGCTTTCTTCAGCAGCGCCTCGGCCCGCGCCGGATCTCTGGCCACGCCGGCGCCGCTCGCGTGCGCCCGGGCCAGCACCTCGCAGCTGCGCCACTCGCCGCGATCGCAGCGGCTCGCGCAGCCCGTCACGTGCTTCTCGTCGCACGCGTCGGCGGCGGGCTGCTTCGAGTCGTCGTCCGCGCCCCGCTTGCACCCGCCGGCCGTCGCCAGCACCAGCGCGCTCATCAGCCATGCATCACGCGTTCGCATCGTCCGTCACCCCAGGCTGCGCACCGGTCGGAGGCCGAGGTCGTTGACCCGCGTCGCCGGGTGGTGGCGAAACCGCCGCACCGGCCGGCACAGCTGCGCGTGGTAAGACCACGAGCCCCCGCGGTAGACCCGTCCGACCGCGGCCGTGTCCGCCGATTCGTCCGGGATCTCCGGCGTCACCAGCCGCGAACCGGCCGCGAACTGATCGGGCTGCACGTAGGCGTTGGCGCACCAGTCCATGCTGTTGCCGACCATGCCGAACACCCCGTACGGGCTGCAGTCGACCGGGTGCGCGCGCGTCGGCGCCAGCGACGGCGTCTGCGGGTGGCTGTCGCGGATCCAGCACCACGACGGATCGAGGAAGTCGCCCCACGGGAACAGCCGCCCGTCGACCCCGCGCGCCGCCTTCTCCCACTCGAGCTCGTCGGGCAGGCGCCACGGCAGCCCGTCGCGGGCCGCCAGCCAGCGGCAGAACCGCCGCGCGCTCGGCCAGTCGACGAACACCACCGGCCACTCGGGCACCACGCCGTCGTTGCACACGAAGCGACCGTCCGCGCCGCGGCGGTACAGCGGCGTCGGCGGGCTCGGCTTGCTGTCGATCGGCAGGCACTGCAGCGCCTCCGCCTCCGCGCCGGCGGCGACGCGGTCGTTGAGGAACTCGAGGTACTCGGCGTTGGTGATCGGCTCGCGGCGGATCACGAACCCGTCGACCCACAGGTCGCAGGCCGGCAGGGCGTTGAGCGCGGCCGGGTCGCCGCCGGCCCGGAACCACCCCGCCGGCACGTAGGCGTCGCCCGCCCGCAGGCTGCCGAGCGGCGGCAGCCACAGCGGCGTCGGCCGGTCGGCGCCCGGCCGCGTGGCGCTCCACTGCCGCCCGCGCTGGATCGCCAGCGGGTACAGCGTCGTCTCGCGCCCCGGGGCCGCGACGCGCAGCAGGTACGACCCGACCGGCAGCGCGTGGTCGACGAGCGGCGCCCGCACCGCCTCGCCGAGCGGCGCGCCCTGGTGCAGCCGGCGGTCGCGCAGCACGTACGGCACGATCGTGATCGTCGCCTCCGGCGGATCGGTGGTCAGCGACAGCGCGCCCTCGGCCCGCAGGTAGGTCAGCAGCTGCGCCTGCACCGGCGAGTCGGTCGGCAGCGCGCCGACGTGCGAGCGCAGGTAGAACTCGGCCCGCGCCGCGTCGTCCTCGCGCTTGTGGGCCTCGGCGTCGGCGTGCTCGGCCGCGTAGCGCAGCGCCAGCGCCTGGTGGGCCTCGACCAGCCCCGGTTCGAACGTCAGCGCCGCGTGCAGCCGCTGCTCGCTCTTCAGGTGGTACTGCGTGGCCTGGTGGGTCAGCCGCTCGGCCTCGTAGAGCTGCCGCCACAGCGGGTGCTTGATCCGCTCGTTCGCCCACGCCGGGATCTGCTGCAGGTTCGCCGTCGCCTGCTCGCGCAGCTCCGCCGCCTCGCGTCGGGCCGCGGCCGCGCTGCTCGCTAGCATCGCCGCCTCGTCGACCAGCGCCAGCGCCTGCTCGCGCTGGCGCACGCCCTCGAGCCACTCGCCGATCGCCCGCGCCAGCGCCCCCGCGTGCGGGTAGCGGCGCCGCGGGTCGAGCCGCAGCGCCCGGTGGCAGATGTCGACCAGCGCCTCCGGCAGCGAGCGCCCGCTCGCCACGCTCGTCAGCGGCGGGACCTCCTCGAGCGCCCGCCGCGTCCAGTGGCTGTCGACGAACGTCGGCGGCGCCCCGGCGAGGATCTCGTACAGCACCATGCCGAGCGCGTACACGTCGGTGCGCGCGTCGACGTTGCCCTGCCCGAGCAGCTGCTCCGGGGCCATGTACGCCGGCGTGCCGACCACGCTGCCGGCCGCGGTCACGAACTGCGGCGCCCCGCCGGTCACCGCCGGCCCGCGCGCCTCGTCCGACCGCGCCGACCCGAGCGCCTTGGCGATGCCCCAGTCGACCACCAGCACCTCGCCCTCGTCGCCGACCATGATGTTGGCCGGCTTCAGGTCGCGGTGGACCACCCCGCGCGCGTGGGCGAAGGCCACCGCCACGCACACGCGGTGGAACACGTCGATCATGCGCCGCATGGCCGGGTAGTCGCCGCCCAGCGCGCGGCGCTCGGCGTGCAGCCGCCCGATGTGCACGCCGAGGTCGCTGCCGTGGATCTCCTGCATCGTGAAGTACAGGCGCCCGTCGGCGAGCCGCCCGATCTCGTAGATCGGCACGATGCCCGGGTGCTGCAGGCGCGCCCCGATCTGCGCCTCCTCGACGAACTTCGCCTCGGCCCCCGGCGAGCCCGTGACCGCCTCGCCGATCAGCTTCATCGCCAGCGTGCGCCCGAGGTCGTGGTCGTGCACGCGCCGCACCTCGCCGCGACCGCCGCGGCCGATGAGCCCCAGGTCCTCGTACCGCGGCCCTGCCGGCGCGCCGTCGCCGGGCCCGCGCAGCCGCTCGATCCGCCCCGACGTGCCCGATCGCGGCGGCGCATGCGACGGCCCGTCCGGCCCGATCGTCCGCGTCGCGCTGGCCGCCGGCGGCGGCGCCAGCAGCGTCTCGCTGCCCGTCGGCGGCCGCGCCCGCGGGGTCGCCAGCACCGTCTCGCCCCCGGCCAGCGACGTCGCCGACACCTCGCCACCCGCCATCGATCCCGCCGCCGCCGCGTCGATGTCCGGCGTCGAACGCCCCGCCGCCGCCTCCCCGCCCGCCGCCTCGCCACCCGCCATCGATCCCGCCGCCGCCGCATCGATGTCCGGCGTCGAACGCCCCGCCGCCTCGCCGCCCGCCCACGTCTCGGTCGCCGCCAGCGCGCCGCCGGGCTCCGCGCCGGCCGCCAGCGCCAGCAGCTCCGGCACCGCCGCCCGCAGTTCGTCCGGCAGCGTCAGCGCCAGGCCCAGGACGTCCGCCAGCCGCGCGCGGTCCTCCTCGCGCCACAGCGGCGCGCCGGCCAGCGCGCGGACCAGCGCATCGAGCGTCGGCCTCGCAGCCATGACGCACCCTACCACGATCGACCGACCCCGACGTCGCCGCCGTGCCCCGCGATCGACGCCGCGACGCCCGCGCTGTTACCGTGGAATCCTCGTGCCCTCGTCGAACCACCGCCTCCCCGCGTCTGCCGACGTCGCCGCCGCGACCTCGATGCCCCTGCTCCTCGCGCTCGTCGCCCTCGCCTGTGCCCCGCACCGCGAGCCCGGCGAGGCCCCGGCGCCGGCCTGGGCCGAGGTCACCGCCGTCCGCGAGGAGGGCCAGCGGCGGGCCGTCGGCAAGCACGACTTCGCCGGTCACCTCGAGCTGCCCGACGGCGAGGCCGGCGAGCACCTCGACTTCCACACCGCCGCCGTGCTCACCCGCGAGGCGCTCTACGTGCGCGGCGAGCCCCACCTGCGGCTCACCGACGGCTGGCTGCCCGCCGACTCCGAGATCGTCGACGACCGCGTCGTCGGCCTGCTGCGCGCGCTCGAGGCCGAGTTCGCCGGCGACGGCTGGAGCCGGCGCCGCGTCGCCCTGTTCGCCGATCGCCGCGTCCGCTTCTCCACCTTCTGGCCGATCTACCGCAGCATCGAGCGCGCCCTGCAGGTCATGGCCGTCAAGCTCGTCGTGCACCGCGCGGACGACCCGCCGAACACCAGCAGCGTCGGCCTCTCGCTGTCCGACTCGCACGACTGGGACGGCAGCATGCGCCTGTCCGGCAGCGGCGCCGCGGCCCCCGACGATCCGCTGAGCGCCGTGCAGCTCGCCGTCGCCATCGGCCCCGCGCAGCTCGAGGTCGGCCGCATCGCCCCCGACGGCCGCGTGCACCTGCTCGAGGTCATCCCGAACCAGGACGGCCTCGCCCCCCTCGGCCGCCTCGCCGAGCGCCTCTACAACGGGCGCGACCCCGACGCCTACGGCGAGGTCGGCGCCCTGATCTACGCCCACGACGACGCCACGATCGAACGCCTCGTCGGCGTCGCCACCCACCTCATGGGCCCGCAGTGCGGCCCCGCCGAACACGCCGCCGAGGCCTCCCCGCGCTGCTGGTTCAAGGTCCGCGTCGAGGGCCGCCGCGCCGGCCTCGACGGCCTGAAGCTCGACCGCTGGTGAGCCGCCTCAGCGCACGCGCCACGCCGGGTGCTCGTCGCCGACCCTCGGCACCGGCGCCGCGTCGTTCTCGACGATCCCGTCGTCGCTCTCCGGCTCGCACAGGTACACCGCGATCGCCCCGAGCGGCTGATCGGTCGTGACGATCCCCCAGCCCGCCGGCGCCTCGCGGCTGTCCGCGCGCCACTCGACCGCCACCTCGCCGACCCTGGCCGCCTCGAGGATCGCCCGCCCGCCCTCCGTCCCGAGCCCGACCACCGTGGCGACCTCGACCTCGCGCCTGCCCTCCGCGACGTCGACCCGCAGCCCGTGCCCGCGCAGCAGCGACGCCACCGCCGGCGGCACCACATAGGCCCGGGGCCTGGCGATGATCGTGGTCCCGACGAAATTATTGAAATAAGGGATCCGCACGCTCGTCGGCGCCCCCTCGAGCGTCCGCGGCGCGCGCGTCAGGACCTCGACCGGCGCCCCCGCGTCGAGGCGGTAGCGGACCGCCACCGCGTCCGGCGGCCGCCTGCTGGCCGCGACGACCTCGAGGATGTCCGCCGGGTGCTGCGCCGCCCAGTTCAATAGTTCGACCTGCCACGCCGACGCCGTGTGCACCCGCTCCTCGAACGGCAGGTACGAATAACACTCGAGCAGCACGTCGAGCCGCCCGGTCAAGCCGCGGTAGTTCGAACCGAAGCGCGGGTGATGCGGGTACGTCATCCACCCGAGCCCCACCGGCGCCGTCGGGTCGACCTCGCCGTCGGCGTCGAGGATCCGCTCGTCCTCGACGAAGTTCCCGTACCACCCGCTATCAAAGCCTCGCCGCTGCACCGCCGCGATCACGTCGGGCACCACGCGCTCGCGCATGAACGCGATCGGCTCGGCCCGCCCCGACGCGACCGTGTGCGGCACGTCGACCGTCATGTGAAAGCGGTGCACGCTGCCGTTGGTCGCGTGGTTGTCGATCGTCAGGTCCGGCGCCCACGGCACGCACACCCCCGACTGCAGCGCCCGCATCTCCGGCGTCGCCTGGCGCATGTAGTCGCGGTTGATGTTGATGCCCGCGCTCTGCGTGCGCGTGCCGACGACCGGCCCGATCTGCCCGTGCAGCTTCTTCAGGTCGAGCCGCCGGTTGGCCGGGTCGAGCGCGTCGTTGCCGTCGGGGTTGAACAGCGGCGCCACCAGCAGCACGAGCTCGCCGAGCCAGTCGGGGTGACGCCCGTCCAGCAGGTCGCGGACCAGCGCCAGGCTCGCCTCCTTGCCCTCGACCTCGCCGGGGTGGATCCCGTCGAGCATCAGCACCACCGGTCGACCGCTCCGCCGCGCCTCCTCCGGCGTGCGCACGCCGTCCCGCGACAGCACCAGCAGCGGCAGGTCGCGCCCGCCCGGGCTCGTCCCGAAGCTCGTCACGTGCAAGCGTGGGTCCCCGCGTCCGGCCAGGCCGGACACGAAGGCCATCACGTCGGCGTGGAGGGACGTCTCGCGAAACCCGGTCCGTTCGGCGCGCGTCAGCAGCATGCCCGCGGTTATAAATCACAACCCCGCGCGCACGCGAGCGCCCTCGCGCCCGGGCCGGCCGTATCATCGCCCGATGCCGGTCGGTACACGCCTGTTCTTGCTCCCCGCCCTGTCCCTCGCGCTCGCCTGCAGCGGCAACAGCGGCGACGACTCGACGACCGCCGCGACCACCGGCCCGACCGGCACCGGTACCGGCACCGACGCCGAGCCGCCGACCGGCTCCTCGCTCCCGACCGGCGACACCACCCTCACCGGCGGCACCGGCGACACCGGCGTCGGCGACGCCACCGGCACCACCGCCACCACCGTCGACGACACCACCCAGGGCGTCGAGACCCTCACCACCACCAGCGCCACGCCCTCGACCGGCCCCGCCGAGTCCACCGCCGACACCGGCGACACCTCGACCTCCGGCGACACCTCGACCTCCGGCGACACCTCGACGAGCACCGGCGACGGCACGACCACCGACGCCGACACCTCGACCGGCGAGCCGGTCGTGCTCGACATCGAGGTCATCATCACCGCCGACAACGCCTACTCGTTCTCGTACGGCACCATCGACAACATCTCCAAGTTCTTCGGCGGCGTCGAGGCGGTCACCGCCGGCCAGATCTTCAACTGCGGCGAGGGCCCCGAGAAGTACATCGTGCCCGGCGCCGACGCGCAGAACGCCACCCACCTCTACATCGTCGCCTGGGACGACAGCGCCGTGACCAACGGCGTGCTGGCCCGCTTCCGCCGCAAGGACGGCGGCAACGGCTTCGGCGAGGACGTGTTCACCGGCTACCCCGGGTGGGAGGCCTGCGCCACCGGCGTCAAGTACAACATCGGCCAGGGCGGCCCGACCCTCGCCGTCATCAACGAGTACATCCAGAAGTGCAACGCCGGCACGCTCGACCCCAACACCACCAGCGGCGGCTGGGTCGACGAGGTCGGCACCGCCATCGGCGCCGTCGCCTTCGGCGAGGACAACACCACCCCGTACAACGGCGGGCCCATGGCCGGCAACGAGTTCCCCCTGGTGTGCCCCGCCGACATGCCCGCCGAGGCCAAGTGGATGTGGTTCGACCCCGACCCGGCCAACCCCGCCAGCCCCTTCATCTACCCCGGCGGCGGCAACGGCCAGAACGCCTACCACCAGTTCCTGCTGTTCCGCCTGGCCGCCGAGCTGATCCCCGAGCCGCAGTGACCGGCGATCGCCGCGGCCACGCGCGGGCGATCACTCGCCCGCGAGCGCACGATCGATCGCCGCCACCAGCTCCGCCCGCAGTGACCGACCAGCGCCGCGGCCACGCGCGGGCGATCACTCGCCCGCGAGCGCACGATCGATCGCCGCCACCAGCTCCGCCCGGTCGTACGAGGCCCGCAGCGCCACCTCGGCCCCGCCCTGCACGCCGAGCCCGTACTCGTCGCGCCGCTTGAACCACGCCAGCCGCACGTTGACCCGCGCCGCGTCGGCGTACGACCCGTCGACCACGAACGTGGTGTACACGCTCGCCAGCGCCAGCCGCTCGAGCGCCGCGCGGTCGACCGTGCGGCGCTTGCCGAGCACCACCTCGAGGTCGACGAACAGCTCGACCGCCCCGGCCCCGCGCTGGCGCTGGATCGCCTCGCCGGGCACGCGGGGCAGCGCCGCCGTCCAGTCGACCGCCCGCGCCGCGAACGCCCCGCCGAGGCTCGCCGCCGGATCGACCGCCTCGACCCCGCCCGGCGACAGCAGCGCCGGCACGCGCCCCGGCCCGAGGTGCCGCGCGATCGCCGGGGCCGCGCGCTCGGCCAGCAGCAGCGCCGTCGCGTCGATCGCGTGCGGGATGCCGTGGCTGCCCTTCATCGGCGGGCTGCCCCACACGCCCTCGTGCAGGCTGCGCGGCAGCAGCTCGTCGGTCAGCTCGATCACCGCGATGTCCATCGAGCGCGCGATCCGCTTGGCCCGCTCGACCACCTCCGGCGTGGCCCGCAGCCCGTCGTGCTCGGTGGCGATCAGCCCGCTGTTGTCGAACAGCAGCAGCAGCGCGTCCGACCGCTGGGCGTAGGTCTGCAGCGCCGCCAGCCCGTCGCGGATGTCGGCGTCGCCGACGTCGGCCGCGAAGAACCGCCGGCGGAAGTTGTGGATCTCGAGCAGGATGACGTCGGGCCGGCCCGACTGCGCGGTGTACAGATCGACGGCGTCGATCACCCGGTCGAACGACGGCTGCGAGTAGGCGCGGTGGACCAGGTCGAAGCGCACGCCCATGCGCCCGAGGTCCTCCTGCAGGTGCCGCTCGAGCCGCCGCGTCAGCGCGTACGGCCCCAGCGACTGCGACATCGCCCCCATCGACGAGGTCACCACCAGCCCGGTGTACGGCCCGCGCCGCGGCACCCGCTCGACCCGCGTCGGCAGCCACAGATCGGGCCGGAACCGGTCCTGGGCCCGGATCCCCGCCTCGTTGCCGAACAGGTCGCGGGTCCTCGCGAACGTGAAGTTCGCGGTGTGGCTGACCTTGGCCAGCGCCCACACCCCGTCCGACAGCCACAGCAGCCGCGAGCGGTCGTGCTCGAGCCACACCACCGCCGCCGACTCCGGCTCGACCGCCATGCTGCCGACGTGCAGCGTCGACGCGTAGGCCTCGGCGTGCTCGTTCCAGTAGGTCGAGCTCGACAGCACCTCCCCGTGGATCCACGGGTACATCTTCTTCTCCTTCAGCGACAACAGCCGCAGCTGCGTGCGCTCGTGGTAGTCCTCGACCGGCTCGCGCGCGCGGGCGTCGTCGGCCACCAGCAGCGCGTCGTAGCGCGGCAGGTAGCTCAGCGCGAACGGCCGGTCGAGCCGCACCTCCTTGTACGGCAGCGGGAACAGCTGCCCGCGCCGCTGCGGCAGGTAGGCCTTGCCGGCGTCGTCGAACACCAGCCGCGCCTCGTGCGGGTCGCGGCCGATCACGAACGGACGGGTGATGTGCCCCGACCAGATCTTGCCGCCGCGCTCGGCCACCCACACGCGCCCGTCGGACGCGCTCGTCACCGCCGCGATGCTCGCCGCGCCCGACGCCCGCGCGACCACCCGCGTCGCCCCGGTCGTCACGTTGACGCGGACCACCCGGCGCCCGCGGTCGACCACCAGCAGGTCCTGGTTATGCCCGACGATCTGGGTGATGTCCGTCCACCGCTTGCCCCGCAGCGCCAGCGTCGAGACCACCCCGCCCTGCACCCGCCGCAGCTGCGTCCCGTTCTGGTCGGCGAAGTACACCGCGTCCCCGAGGATCCACGGCGCCCGCGGCCGCTGCAGCCTGGCCTCCGGGACAGGTCCGTCGACGAACCCGCGCTCACCCGCCGCCCCCGCCAGCGTGCGCACGCTGTAGAGATCGCCGACGAGCTCGCGCAGCGCGTGGTTGTGCGTGTCGGCGACGACGACGCGCCGCCCGCCCGGCGCCACCGCGATCCCACGCGCGTTCGCGCCGAACAGCGCCGACCAGGCCGGCCCGTCCGCGTGGCCCGTCTCGGCCCGCCCGACCAGCGTGCGGTCGACGTCCTCGGCGTACACCAGCTCGCCGGCGGCCGGCCGCGTGCGCAGCGGCAGCCCCATCGCGTGCAGCAGGTTGATCGCCAGGCGGCGGTTGCCCTCCGGCGTCAGGTGGCAGTGGTCGAGGAACATCTGCGCGTGGAAGCCCGGGTGGTCGAGCGGCACCAGCGCGACCGCGTCGTCGGCCCCGTCGCCCTCGACGATGCGCGAGAGCGCCGCCGTGTACGCCCCGTCGTCCGCGCCGCCGCGCGCCTGCGCCGCGAACCCGTCCTCGAGCGGCGTGGTGAAGAACACCGCCCGCCGACCGACGCCCCGCACGCGCCGCATCACCTCGGTCAGCGCCGCCACCTGCACGCTGTCGGGCCCGAGCGCCGGGTCCCTGTAGTGCGCCAGCAGCCGCGCGCGCCCCGACAGCGCGTCGTCCTCGCTCTCCCGCGCCGTCAACAGTCGCGTCGGCTCCGGCCCGATCGCCCCGATGCGCTCGCGATGCCTGTACACCGGCGTCACCGACGCCGCCGCGTCGCGCACGTCGGCGAGCGCGCCGAGCACCAGGTTGTCCCAGCGCACCGCGCCGTCGCCGTCGATCGTCTCCGGCCCGAGCTCGCACAGCCACGGCCGCGTGCACGCGGCCGCCTCGGCGTACGACCGCGAGAAGAACCGCGGGCTCAGCTCGACCACCAGCCCGACGTCGCCGCCCGGATCGACGCGGTCGAGCGCCCGCACCACCTGCAGCAGGTCGACCGGCAGCAGCCCGTCGAGCGCCACCTGGAACATCCTCGCCTCGCCCCCGCCGAGCTCGCGCTGCAGGTGGTCGACGACCCGCTCGCGCTGCCAGCCCGCCACCTTGCCCGCCATCACGTCGCCGGCCAGCACCGAGTCGCCGACCAGCAGCCACGCCTCCTGCTCCGCCGCCGCGGCCGCCGCCAGCTCCGCGCGGGCGCTCGCCGCTCCGTCGAACGCCAGCGGCGCCGCCTCGCGCGCGGGCAAGGCCAGCGCCAGCGCCCCGTCGACCGCCAGCAGCACCGCGAACGCCCCGCCGATCAGCGACCACGGCCGCCGCACGCGCGGCTCGTCGTCGACGACGGTCGCTGCTCGCCAGGTTGTGATCGCGTGGTCCGTCATACGTCGCTCAGAATTGGAAGTAGATGAACGCCGGCCCGCCCGACCGCGACAGCAGGGCCACCAGCACCAGCAAGAGCCCGAAGAACGCCGCCGCCAGCCCGGCGTCGGCGCCGATCCGCTGCAGCAGCCGGGTCCGGCGCTCGACCGCGCTGGCCAGCAGGAACCCGCCGACCCCGACCACGAAGCCCAGCTGCCCGGGCGACGGCGCGGTCGTCAGCGCCTCCGCGAAGCCGGCCAGGAACACGCCGACGTCGCCCGTCGCCTCGACGCGGAACAGCACCCACCCGAGCACCACCAGGTGGAACGTGAACAGCACCGACAGCGTCGGACCGAGCCCGCCGAGCCCGCGCATCAGCCCGCGCACGCCCGCCGTGCCGCGCAGCAGCGCGTGCAGCAGCAGCAGCAGCCCGTTGTACAGCCCCCACAGCACGAAGTTCCAGGCCGCCCCGTGCCACAGCCCCGAGAGGAACATGGTGATCACGAGGTTGCGCAGCGTCAGCCACTTGCCCCCGCGGCTGCCCCCGAGCGGCAGGTACACGTAGTCGCGGAACCACGTCGACAGCGAGATGTGCCAGCGCCGCCAGAACTCCGAGATGTTGCGCGACAGGTACGGCTGGTCGAAGTTGCGCATGAGGTCGACGCCGAACAGCCGCGCCGACCCGCGCGCCACCTCCGAGTAGGCCGAGAAGTCGAAGTAGATCTGCAGCGTGAACGCGTAGGTGGCGACGAGCAGCGTCCACCCGTCGAACGCCCCCGGCGCCGAGTACACCGGGTCGACGAGCCGCGCGCACGTGTCCGCCAGGCACACCTTCTTGAAAATTCCCCACACGATCATCCGCCCGCCGATCGCCAGGTTCTCGGGCGAGCAGCGCTGGCGCACCGCGTGGTCGAACTGCGTCAGCAGGTGGCCCGCCCGCTCGATCGGCCCCGCCACCAGCTGGGGGAAGAAGCTGACGTACAGCAGGAACTTCACGAACGACCGCGACGGCCGCAGCGCCCCGCGGTACACGTCGATCGTGTAGCTCATGGTCTGGAACGTGTAGAAGCTGATGCCCGGCGGCAGCACGACCTCGAGCGCCTCGCCGGCCGGCGGCCAGCCCAGCAGCCACGCCAGGTTCTCGCGCATGAACCCCGCGTACTTGAAGAACCCGAGCAGCCCCAGGTTGACCGTCAGGCTCAGCACCAGCCACAGCCGCCGGCGCAGCCGCGTGCCCGCGCCGTCGATCGCCCGCGCCGCCGCGTAGTCGACGATCGCCGAGACGACGATGAGCCCGGTCAGCGGCACGCTCCACGCCCCGTAGAACGCCAGGCTCGCCGCCACCAGCAGCGCCATCCTGGCCCCGCGCGGCAGCGCGAAGAACGCCGCCAGCGTGCCCAGCAGGAACAGCAGGTACGTGATCGAGTTGAATTCCACCGGCCGCGCCCGCCCTGCCTACTTCCTGGGTTCGACCGCCGACTTGGCCTCGGCCTTGAGCTCGGCCTTCACCTTCGCCGGCGGCTCGACCTTCGCCGGCTCGCCCGCCGCCTCGGGCGCCGCCGGCCTGGCCTTCTCGGGCCGCAGCGACTTCAGGTCGTCGTCGTCGTCGCCGTCGTCGGGCTCGTCGGGCGCGCTCGCCTGGGGCCGCGCCGGCTCCTTGATCCGCGCCTCCACGCGGGCCACCTCGAGCCGCAGGTCGTCGAGCTCCTTGCGCGTCACCGGCTGGGCCTTCGTCGGCGGCGCGCGCATGCCGATCACCAGCTCGCTCGCCAGGCGCCCGAGCGACAGGTGCAGCGCCAGCAGCCACACGAACGGCAGCCCGATCGCCAGCCCCCACGGCAGCAGCGCCCGCCAGCGCGACGGAGCCTCCGCCGCGGCCGGCGGCGCCTCGCGGGCCCCGCGCACCTTCTCGCTGATGGCCGCGAACCCCGCCGCGAGGTCGTCGCTGACGACCACCGTCGCCGACGACGGGTGGATGAGGACGTACTGGCCGGACTCCGAGCGCTGCACCTGGATCATGGCGGTGCGCGAGGATACCCGAGATTGCCCGCGGGCAGGACCTCTGCCATGACACCGGCCATGGGCATGCTGACCCGCGGAGTGTGGTCCACCGAGTGGTACGAGCCGGGCAAGGGCGGCGCCTTCGAACGCCCGCAGACCTCGTTTCGCGAGCGCGTCACCGCCGACGGCAGCTCGGGCTTCCCCGCCGAGGCCGGCCGCTATCACCTGTACGTCGCCTGGGCCTGCCCGTGGGCGCACCGGACGATCCTCATGCGCCACCTCCAGGGCCTCGAGGGCGCGCTCGGCATGTCGATCGTCGACCCCTTCATGGGCGACGACGGCTGGGCCTTCCGCGACGACCCCGAGTGCACCCCCGACCAGGTCAACGGCGCCCGCTTCCTGCGCGAGATCTACGTGCTCGCCGATCCGCAGTACACCGGCCGCGTCACCGTCCCGGTGCTGTGGGACCGCGTGCGCCGCACCATCGTCAGCAACGAGTCGCGCGAGATCCTGCGCATGCTGGACCACGAGTTCACCGCCCTCGCCACCACCCCGGTCGACCTCTGCCCAGCCCCGCTGCGCACCCTGGTCGACGGCACCATCGACGCGATCTACGCGCCCATCAACAACGGCGTGTACCGGGCCGGCTTCGCCAGCGAGCAGGGCGCCTACGACGAGGCCGTCGGCGAGCTGTTCGCCGCCCTCGACCACTGGGACAGCGTGCTCGGCGGCCAGCGCTACCTCTGCGGCGAGGTGTTCACCGAGGCCGACATCTGCATGTTCACCACCCTGCTGCGCTTCGACCTCGTCTACCACACCCACTTCAAGTGCAACCTGCGGCGCATCGCCGACTACCCCAACCTCTCGAACTACCTGCGCGACCTCTACCAGAAGCCCGGCGTCGCCGAGCTCTGCAAGTTCGACCAGATCAAGCAGCACTACTACCGCAGCCAGCCCAAGGTGAACCCCTCGCGCATCGTCGCCGTCGGCCCCGACCACGACCTCACCGGCGCCCACGACCGCGACCGCTTCGGCTGACCGCCCGCGCGGCCCCCGGCTGCAGCGTCACGCTGGCCAGCGCGCCGCCGCCGGGCCGCGGGCGCACGTCGATGGTCCCGTGGGTGCGCGCCCGCCTGCGCACCGGCGGCCGGCCGCCACACCTGTCCCGAGG
This sequence comes from Myxococcales bacterium, assembly GCA_016793465.1. Next base: position 439,739 of record JAEUJW010000039.1, on the reverse strand, counting down.
GACACATCGCCGGCGTGATCGCCTGCACAGCCCGGGCATGGCGCGCCGCGCCCGCGTTCGGCATGCTGACGCTCATGTGGACCGCCACGCTCCTCGCCGCGCTCGCCCTCGCTGAACCTTCGGCCGCGCCCGCCCCCGCGCCGGCCGCCACGCCCGCGCCCCAGCCGTACGGCAACCAGGGCTATCAACCGCCGCCGCAGGGCTACCAGCAGCCACCGCCCGGCTACCAGCCCTACGGTTATCCGCCGCCCCCGCCCGGCTACTACTATCCGCCGCCACCGCCACCGCCGCAGCCGCCGCAGCCGCGGATCCGCGGCAAGGGCATGATGATCGCCGGCTGGTCGATCTTCGGCGGCACCTGGCTGACCGGCATCGCCATCGGCGCGACCATCATCGACGGCGACACCCCGAGCGCCTACCGCCAGGGCACCCCGATGTTCGCCCCCGTGGTCGGCCCCTTCATCGCCGCCGCGCGCGCCGGCGAGGACGGCTACAGCTCCGCCAGCGGCACCATGGCCTACGTGTTCCTCGGCCTGGCCCAATCTGCCGGCCTCGCCCTCGGCGTCGCCGGCACCGTGCTCTACGCCAGGGACAGGAGGGCCCAGCGCATGACCGCCATGGGCCTCCACCTCGGCCGCGGCGCCTACCTGCGCGCCAGCCCCCGCATCGGCGGCGCCATGCTCGACCTGACCCTGCGCTTCTGATCGATCCGCCGATCGGCTCGATCGATCCCCGCCCGCGGCCTCGCATCGAGGGCGGACCCTGCGCCTCTGATCGATCCTCGACCCGCCGCTCGGCTCGATCGATCCCCGCCCGCAGCCTCGCATCGAGGGCGGACCCTGCGCCCCTGATCGATCCTCGATCCGCCGCTCGGCTCGATCGATCCCCGCCCGCAGCCTCGCATCGAGGGCGCCGCCGATCGGCTCGGTCGATCGTCGTCGTCGGGTCGCCGGTCCGCGCGCGGATGCGCCGCCGAACGTCACGTCATCACGGCGCCGCGGCTGGTGAGCGTCGCCGCCGATCCGTTATCCTCGGACGTTTCTCGCCGCGAGGATCCATGCCCGACGTCAGCCCGCTCCTGCTCGCCTGCATCTCGCTCGCCGCCTGCACGGCTGCCGCCGACCAGCCCGCCCAGCGGCCCGCGACCCCGGCGACGTCCGAGCCGCCCGCGAGGCCCGCGACGCCGACGCAGCCCGCCGCCCCCGCGCGCGCCGCATCCGGAGAGCCGACCCGCGACCGGCCCGACGACGAGCCCGGGCCCGGCGGTAGGATGCCGTTTCCGCCCGGTATCATCACCACCTTCTATCCCGAGCTCGCCGACGAGACGCTGAGCCCCGTCGACATCGTGTCCCCCGGCGTGTTCACGGGCCCGCTCGCGCGCGCCGACGAGTGCGTCGCCGCTCCCGCTGACTGCGACTATCTCCCCGGCGTGCTCGGCTTCCACGCCGACGGCCGCGTCGCCGTGCTCGAGGCCCCGGAGCTCCCCGGCTGCGGCGCGGAGGACGACCCGCTCGCGTCGTGGGGCCGCGTCGCCGCCCCCGACGAGCTCGCCGCGGCCAGGAAGATCGTGTTCAAGCCCGGCAAGCACGACCCCACCGGCGCGGGCAAGGCCGCCAAGTTCGTGCAGGACCAGGCCAGGGCCGGCTTCACCGCCCCGACCGACCTCATCTACGTGACCGGCAGCGAGGTCCTCGGCATCGACGGCGTGGTGTCCCTGGCGATCCTCCGCGCCCCGCTCGCCGGCTGGCTGCTGCACGCCGACGACAGCGACAGGCTGCGCCTCGTCGACCCCGCCAACAAGACCGCCCACGACCTCGCCGACCTGAAGGGCCGGGGCGGCCGCGCCTCGATCGAGCGCGTCGTCCTCGCTCCCGACCGCACGACCCTGTGGATCACGATCTCCTTCAACAAGGGCGAGCACTGCCAGGCCAGGCCCGTGAGCGTGCACCACTACCGGATCCCGGCCGGCGTCCCCGTCGAACCGCCGTGACGGTCGCGCGGGCGCCTCGCGTGCGTGGCCGCCTCGCGGACGAGGCGGGGGAGGCTGCGGCGGGCGACGGACGCGCCGACGACAGGCGACCCGACCGACGACGGCGCCCCGAGCCGCCGCGACCGGGCGCGCCGCGCCGCCGCCTCGCTGCAGCAATCCGCGGCGCGAGCGCGTATCATCCCGGCGCCATGACCGACAAGCGCACAGCGATCGTCCTCGGCGGCTCCGGATCGGTCGGAGCCGCGCTGCTCCGCGAGCTGTTCCACGACGACGGCTTCGACGCCGTCATCACCCTGTCGCGGCGCTCGCTGCCCGAGGTCGTGGCCATGGCGAACCAGGCCGGGCGCAGGCTCGTCGAGCGGCTCGTGCCCGACATGACCCCCGACAACCTCGCCGCGGCCACGCTCGCCGCGGCGCGCGACGCCGACGGCGAGCTCGAGGGCTTCAGCGTGCTCGGCATCGGCGCCGGCACGGCGAAGCTCACCATCGACGAGCACCGCGCCGTCGACGTCGCCCTCAACGAGGCGTTCGCGCGGGCCCTGCGCGACTCGGGCAAGGTCCGCCACCTCGCCTTCATGAGCGCCGCGGGGGCCGACCCCACCGCCAAGGACAGCGGCAGCGGCGCGGCCGGCATGGCCCGCTACAACCGCGTCAAGGGCGAGTCCGAGGTCGCGGTGCGCACCAGCGGCCCGGCGATCGTCAGCGTGTTCCGCCCGGCCATGATCATCGGCTCGCAGCACACCCCGTGGCTGTTCGAGAAGACCCTCCCGCTGTTCTCGTTCGTCACCCCGGCCAGGTACAAGTCGATCAGCGTGCAGCAGATCGCCAGGGCGATGGTCGCCGCCGCGAAGCACCACCCGACGACCAGCGCCACCTACCACTACCCCGAGATGACCGCGCTGATCGCCGGCGAGAAGCCCTGACCGCCGCCGCTCACGAGCACACGCACGAGCACTCGCCCGCGCCGTCGTTCGGCCAGCACAGCGGCCAGTCGGTCGGGTGCTGGCAGAACGCCTGGCCCGGCGGGTTGACGATCACCTCGATCGTGTCGTCGCAGCCGACGCGCCCGAACACCCCGAGGCCGACCTGCCCGCACGACTGCGCGGCCACGCAGGGCTCGCCGGTGGCCGGCACGTGCACGCACGTCTCGTACAGCGTCGTCGCCTCGCAGGTGCCCGGGACCACCGGGATCACGGTCACCCAGTGGCACTCGCCGACCAGCGCGTCGCCGTCCATGCGCGGCGTGTGATCGCAGGTCGCCGAGCTCGTGAACTGCGCGCAGAACACCGTGCCCGGGTCCTCGCCGGCCCGCGCCGAGGCCCCTGTCGTCGCCCCCTCGCCGGACCCGCCGGTCTCGCCGGACTCGCCGGTCTCGCCGGACTCGCCCTCGTCGCCGCACATCGGCGGCGAGCCGATCATCGCCGTGTCCGACACCACCACGAGCCCGCCGGACCCGCCGCTCTGCGGCTGGCAGGCGACGACGAGCGCCACCCCGGCGAGCCACCCGCCGGTCCCGACCTGCCTGCGGCCTTTGGCCGTGTCGCGCGCACGCACCGCGCGAAACTACGCCACGCCGGCCGGCGACACAACCGCTAGAAGCGGCCCATCACGCCGAGGCCGGACGGGACCACCTGGGCCCGCTCCTTGCCCTTCTTGCCGAGCTTGGCCCCGCGGTTGCGGTGCAGGGCCACCGCGCCGAGCGTGCCGAGCACCGCGCCGACGCCGATGAGCACCGCCCCCAGCGGCCCGGTGTTGTAGACGAACTTGCAGTCGCCGTCGGCGTCGACGTTGACGCCCGAGCACTTGTCGCCCTTGCGGTACGGCACGTCGTCGAGGGCCACCATGGCGACGCCCGAGCCGATCAACAGGATGCCGCCGGCCAGCCCGGCCGCGCCGAGGGCCAGCGTCTTGGGGTTGCCGGGCGCGCGCTGCAGCGGCAGCGTCAGCTCCTCGCGCACGCCGTTGACGAAGCTGAGCTCGCGCTCCTCGGCGACGTAGCCGTTGAGGCTCACGCGGACCTTGTGGGCCCCCTCGAGCACCGGGCGCTCGAGCGGCGTGGTGCCGACCGCCTCGCCGTCGATGTAGACGATGGCGCCGCTCGGGTTGGTGTCGAGGAACAGCACCGCCGGGCCCTTGCCCTGGGCCGCCAGGCGGGTCTGCAGCAGCGCGCCCTGCGAGTCGAGCAGCTTGCCGACCTCCTCGTTGCCGCAGATCTCGCAGGTCTCCTCGGACGACGTCGCCACCACGCCGGAGCGGGCGTCGATGAGGTCGATCTTGAGGAGGTAGTCGCGATTCTTCTGCACCACCGTCGCGCGGACGATGTGGGTCGCCGACGAGTTGGCGCGGATCTTGTCGTAGCAGGCCTGCGAGCTGCAGGACCCGTCGATGTAGGGCGTGACCTGCCCGTCGTCCACCACCTCGGATGTCCCGCGGGACAGGCCCTCGCGCAGGGCCGCCGACCAGCGCTTGCGGGTGACCTCGTCGACCTGACCGTCGACCTTCAGCGGCAGGACCGCGAGGCGCGACGCGTCGGACGTCGGGATCGCCGACTCGGCCGCGCGGACCACGGGCGCGCCCCCGACGGTCAGACACAGCGACAGCACGACGGCGGGGACGACGGGGGGCCTCACCCCCCGGAGGCTACACCGCCTCGGGCGCCATGGACATAAGCCCGGCGGCGGTTCGGCCGCGCGCGCCGCGGCGGGCGCATACGGCCCCGGCGGGCCGCGAAAAGGCCCTTGTCGGCGCGCGCCATGCGGCGGACACTGGCGTCGGCACCCCCCATTAATGGCCGCGTCTCGTAAGCCTGATCTCATACCCGTCGACGCCCTCCCGCCGGGCTCCGCACCCGAGCGGAGCTGGACAGTCTCCTTCGAGGTCGAGGACGACGCCGGCGACGCGGGAGCCGACGACCCCGGCGCCGCCCCGGCGCCGCCGATCACCGGCTCCCGGCGCCTCGCCCCCACCCGCCCCGAGCCCGTCGAGGACTCGCGGGTGTCGCGACGTCCGCTCGCCCCGGCCGGGCTCGAGGACTCCAAGGTCACGCGACGTCCGCTCGCCGGTTCCGCCCAGGAGGACTCCAAGGTCGGACGTCGGCCGCTCGCCGGGCGCCCGCGCAGCGAGTCCGTCAACACCCAGCGCCCGCGCAGCGACTCGCCCGAGCGCCCGCAGAGCGACGGCTCGCGCCCCCTGGCGAACGCGCGCGGCACCTCGCCGACCCGCGGCCGCGAGCGCACCCGCGGGCCCGCGGGCGCCATGGCCAACGACGGCACGCAGGTCCGCCTGCTCCCCGGTCGCCGGGTGCCCGGGACCCGCTACCGCCTGGTGCGCTGGCTCGGCGAGGGCGGCATGGGCGTGGTCTACGAGGCCGAGCACGAGGACATCGAGCGCCGCGTCGCCCTCAAGATCCTGCGCATCGAGGCCAGCGAGGACCCGCACCAGGCCGCCCAGTTCCGCGAGGAGGCCCGCGCCGCCAGCCGCATCGGCTCGCCGAACATCGTCGAGATCTTCGACTTCGGCGAGCTCCCGGACGGCCGCCTGATGTTCGCGATGGAGCTGCTCAACGGCCACGGACTCGACACCGAGCTCGACAAGTGCCCGATGGAGCAGGGCCGCATGATCGCGATCCTCCGCCAGGTCTGCAAGGGCCTGGCCGCCGCCCACGACGTCGGCATCATCCACCGCGACGTCAAGCCCGACAACATCATCGTGCTCAACGCCGTGGCCGCCGGCCCCAACGTCGCGCTGCAGGCCGGTCGCCCCGACCGCGTCAAGGTCGTCGACTTCGGCATCGCCACCATGAACGCCGCCGGCGACACCGGGGCCGCCGGCACCCCGCACTACATGGCGCCCGAGCAGGTCCTCGGCCAGCCGTTCGACGGCCGCCTCGACATGTACTCGCTCGGCTGCACCGCCTACGAGCTGCTGGTCGGCAAGCCCCCGTTCGTCGCCCAGACCGTCGACGAGATCCTGCAGGCCCAGCTCGAGCGCACGCCGGTCGCGCCGTCGACGCTGTGCGCCGCCGGGGCCGTGCACCCCGCGCTCGAGGCGGTGATCCTGCGCTGCCTCGAGAAGGTCCCCGAGAAGCGCTACGCCAACATGCACGAGCTCGAGGCGGCGCTGTGCGAGGCCCAGATCGCCGCCGGCCTGCACACCCCGTGGGACGACCTGCCGCTGCCGCCGATCGACCCCGAGCGCCGCGAGCGCCTGCTGCGCGACATGCCGCAGCTCGACGGCCAGGGCCGGCCGCGCCGGCGGTGGCTGTGGCCGGCGATCGCCGGGGCCAGCACGCTCGTCGCCGCCGGCGTCACCGCCCTGCTGCTGCTGCGCGGCGACCCGGCCCCCGCCGCCGACGCCGAGGTCGACGCCCTCACCAACGCCGCCCGCGCCGCCGGTGCCCGCGCCAACTGGGTCTACCCGCCGAAGGACGACCCGGCCGCCACCGCCTACCGCAAGGTCACCGACCTCGAGGCGCTCGCCGGCCCGGTCCAGGCGCTCGGCCAGCAGCGCGCGCTCGAGCTGCGCCAGGAGTTCGCGACCGCCCTCGTCGGCCTCGGCGACACCTACTGGGAGAAGGACGGCGGCAAGCCGTTCGCCCGCGACTACTACCTGCAGGCCCTCACCTTCGACGAGCGCAACGCCACCGCCCGCGAGCGCGCCGGGGCCACCCCCGGCACCCTCGCCGACTTCCGCGAGCACGCCGCCGAGGGCAGCTTCAGCGAGGCCGACCTGCGCGCCGCGGCCCCGCTGATCGCCCTGGCCGAGCAGGACGAGACCAAGCGCGCCGAGAAGCTGCAGGCCATCGCCGACGACGAGTCGAGCCCCGCGAGCTCGCAGGCCAGCCTCGACCGCCTGATCGAGGCGACCAGCGGCAAGACCACCAGGCGCAAGAAGCCGAGCGACGAGCCGCGCCCGTCCGCGATCCCGCCGGCCAACGACCTGCCGCCCGTGATCGACCCGTTCGTCGACCCCGGCGGCAAGCAGGCCCCGGTCAGCAAGCGCGACACCAAGAAGGCCGACGCCCTCGTCAAGGACGCCCGCGCCGCGCTCGCGCGCGGCAGCGAGGGCAACGCCGAGACCCTCTATCACCAGGCCCTCTCGTTCGACAACCGCAACGCCGAGGCGCTCATGGGCCTCAGCGACATCGCCTTCAACCGCGAGAAGTACCAGCAGGCCGTCGGCTTCGCCGAGAAGGCCACCGCCGCCGCCCCGAAGAACGGCAAGTACCACCTGCGCCTCGGCGACGCCTACTACAAGCAGCTGCGCTACGTCGACGCCCGCCGCGCCTACCAGAAGGCCAAGGATCTCGGCGTCGGCGAGGCCAACGAGCGCCTCGACAAGGTGAAGTCGAAGATCGGCGGCTGACTCGGCGGCCGATCGGCGGCCGCTCGCCGGTTGACGCGGCTCACCCCGTGCATCCGCACGTACCTCCTCGGCGCGCGCATTTTGTGGCAGCATCCCCGCGATGTTCCGCCGCCACACCGCGTATTCCACGGCCACGGTCCTGACGACCTGCGCCCTGCTCCTCGCCTGCGATCGCCCGCAGGCGCCCCCCGCGGCCCCGGCGGCCCCCAGCGCTCCCCCGCCGGTCCAGCGGCCCTCGCTGGTCGCCCGCGAGGCCGTCGGCGCCTCGGTCGTCTCGGCGATCGACACCACCGTCGACCCCTGCACCGACTTCTACCAGTACGCCTGCGGCGGCTGGCTGCGCAAGACCCGTCTCCCGCCCGACAAGCCGCGCTACGGCCGCGGCTTCGGCGAGCTCGCCGACCGCAACAACGCCGTGCTGCGCCAGATCCTCGACGACGCCGCCGCCAACGGCCACAAGCCGAAGGCCTCGCCGATCGACGCCAAGCTCGGCACCTTCCACAGCGCCTGCATGGACGAGACCTCGATCGACGAGCTCGGCCTCACCCCGCTCGCGCCGATCCTCTCGCAGGTCACCAGCGTCAAGGACGAGGCCAGCTTCTTCGCCGTCGTCGGCAAGCTGCACGCCACCTACTTCGCCGGCGGCGGCCCGCTGTTCGCGTTCTTCATCGAGCCCGACGCCAAGCGCCCCGACGTCTACATCGCCCAGCTCGTGCAGGGCGGCACCGGCCTCCCGGACCGCGACTTCTACCTGAAGACCGACGCCGACAGCCGCCGCATCCTCGCCGCCTACCAGAGCCACGTCGCGACCATGCTCGGCTTCCTCGGCGAGACGCCCGACGCGGCCGCGCGCCAGGCCGCGGCGATCGTCGGCTTCGAGGCCAAGCTCGCCGCCATCTCGAGCCCGCGCGCCGAGCTGCGCGACGCCGACCGCACCTACCACCGCGTCGGCACCGCCGGCCTGCAGCAGCAGGACCCGAAGACCCCGTGGAGCGCCTACTGGACCGGCCTCGGCTACCCGAACATCGGCGCCGACCTCAACCTCATGACCCCCGAGTTCTTCAAGCAGCTCGGGGCCACCGTGCGCGCCGCCCCGCCCGACGCGCTGCAGGCCTACCTGCGCTGGCACATCCTCAACACCGCGGCCGCGCACCTCGGCCGCGACGTCGTCAACGCCGACTTCAAGCTCGACGCCCTGCTCACCGGCGCCAGCGAGCTCTCGCCGCGCTGGGAGCGCTGCGTCGGCTGGGCCAACGCCGGCCTCGGCGAGCTCGTCGGCCAGGCGTTCGTGCGCGAGCGCTTCGCCGGCGAGAGCAAGACCGTCGCCCTGCAGATGATCGAGTTCATCGAGCTCGCCTTCGAGGCCGGCCTGCCCGCGCTCACGTGGATGGACCCCGCCACCCGCGCGCGCGCCGTCGAGAAGATGAAGGCCCTGCGCAACAAGATCGGCTACCCCGAGAAGTGGCGCGACTACGCGAAGCTGAGGCTGTCGCGCCAGGACCACCTCGGCAACTGGGTCGCCGCCCGCCGCTTCAACTTCGAACGCGAGGCCGACCGCATCGGCCAGAAGGTCGACCGCGACGAGTGGGAGATGCCGCCCGCGATCGTCAACGCCTACTACCACCCGAGCCACAACCAGATGGTGTTCCCGGCCGGCATCCTCCAGCCGCCGTACTTCAGCGCCGACTTCCCGATGGCCATGAACTTCGGCGGCATCGGCATGGTCATGGGCCACGAGCTCACCCACGGCTTCGACGACCAGGGCCGCAAGTTCGACGGCACCGGCGTGCTGCGCGAGTGGTGGGACCCCAGCGCGACCGCCAAGTTCGCCGAGCGCGCCAAGTGCGTCGAGGACCTCTACGGCCGCATCGAGGTGCTGCCCGGCGTCAAGCTCAACGGCCCGCTCACGCTCGGCGAGAACATCGCCGACTTCGGCGGCATTAAGGAGGCCCACGCCGGCTACCGCGCCTGGAAGAAGGAGCACACCGACAAGCCGGTCGTGCAGGGCCTCACCGACGACCAGCTGTTCTTCCTCGGCTTCGCCCAGGGCTGGTGCACCCACGAGACCGCCGAGAGCCAGCGCCTGCGCGCCATGACCGACTCGCACAGCCCGCCGCGCCAGCGCGTCAACGTCCCGCTGGCCCACTACCCCGGCTTCTGGGAGGCCTGGCAGTGCGCCGCCGGCACGCCGATGCACGCGGCCCCGGCCTGCGAGGTCTGGTGACCCCGCCGGCCGCCCCGGCCCGCAGCGACGCCGCGGCCCGGCGCTCGCGCCGGCCGACATTCGTCGCGTCCCGCGTCCTCACATTCATCGGACCCACGCGCCCGCCGCTGGCATCGTATCGGTGAGGCCCCGCCGGCCGCTATCCGGGGATATCTACGATCGATCCGCCGATCGACGATATCGTCGTGACGCCCGCGATTTGCGCATACACGCGGCCGCGTGCGGGCACCTCGAGCATTCCCCCGTCGCCCGGCCGGACCGCGCCTGCGCGCCGCCATTCGCCCGCGTCTCCGCGCGGGCGCGCCGACCTCGCGACCGCGACGCGCCCGGCAGCGGTCGAACACCGACCTGCTCGCCGGGCCGCGGACGTGGGGGAGCGGTGGCCACACTCCCGCTGATGTGCACCGTGTACGCCCCGCTGATGGGGAATCCTCCGATGTTTCCTGCCGGCGCCGCCGCCCTCGACGGGCCCCGGCGCGTGGGCGACGTCCTCGCAACGCGAGGCGCCCGGGGCGCCGCGCCCTCACCGGGGCCCGTGCGGGCCCGACGCAGCGTCGCTCCTCGCAACGTCCGCTTCGCATATCGCCTGACGTCACGCCATGGTCGCGCGCGAATCACAATGTTAGCACATGCAAAATAGGATTCGTCGATACTTATGGTGGCCGCTCGCATACGCCGGCGGCGCATATCCCACCCGAAGCATCATTTAAAATATCTTCTTTCCGCTTTACAGTATGATCCGGATCAAGTAGGTTCGCCCGGTGGAACATGCGCGGACCACCAATGTGCTCGTGGTCGGGGACTTCGCGCGGAAAGCAGGTATCTCGGAGGCGGCGCTGAGGGAACTCGCGCCGCGGGCCCGGCTGATGCGCACGGTGCTCAAGTCCGAGGTGCTCCACCTCCTCTCGACGACCCCCGTGGACCTCATCCTCGCGGTCTCCGGACCCCTGCTGCTCGCCACCGAGGACCTCGCGCGGGCCATGAACTCGCTGCCCCTGCCGATCCCCATCCTCGTGGTCTCGCAGCCCAGGGACCGCGAGCAGCCGCGCCGTCCGCGGCCCGGCGAGGTCGTCGAGCACATGCTCGCGCCGGTCGAGGTGCTCGAGCTGCAGGCCCGCGTCAGCGCCCTGCTGGCCGCGCGGGCCCAGCTCATCCGCATCGAGGGTGTGTCGCTGGCGGGCTTCGTCCAGCTCGTCGAGATGGAGCGGCGCTCGTGCACGCTGTTCGTGGCCTCGGCCGAGCGCCGCGGGGTGCTCGCATTCGTCGACGGCAAGCTCGTCGACGCCCACAGCCCCGAGCAGGAGGGCGACGCCGCGGCCCTCGAGATCTTCGCCTGGCCCCACGCGATCTTCGCGTTTCACCGCAACGTGTCCGCGAGCGCGACCACCGTCCGCCGCAGGCTCACCGACCTCCTCCTGGACGCCGCCCGCCTGGGCGACGAACAGCTCCGCGACCTCGCCCGCCGCGGCGCCGCCAACGACCTCGACTTCAGCGACGAGCTGTTCGAGGCCCCCGCCAACACCCCCGACGCCCGCCGAGCCGGCGCCGTGGCCTCGACCGGACCGCCCGCCCCCGCGGCGCCGGACCTCCCGCCCCCAGCGCCGGCGCCGGAGCGCCCGCCCCCCGCGCAGACCGCCGCAGCGCCCCCCGAGCCAGCCCCCGTACGCGCGCCCCCGGCCGCCAGCCCGACCATACCGCCCGACGCGGTCGCGGAGCCCGACCCCCAGCCGTCGACGATCGATACGCGACAGATCGGTGAAAAGACGATGGCGAACATCGACAAGACGATGGAAGAGGCGATGAAGATCGACGGCGCGCTCGGCATAGCGCTGGCAGATTATGAGTCGGGGCTGTGCCTCGGCACCGCCGGCGGCGGGGCCCGGCTCAACCTCGAGGTCGCGGCCGCCGGCAACTGCCAGGTGGTCAAGGCCAAGATGAACACCATGGCGGAGCTCGGCATCCGCGGCCAGATCCAGGACATCCTCATCACGCTCGACGACCAGATCCACCTCATCCGCCCGCTCCGCAAGTACGACAACCTGTTCATATACCTCGCGATCGACAAGGCCAAGGGCAACCTCGGCATGGCCCGCCACCGCCTCACCAAGATCGAGAGCGAACTGGTGATATGATCGCCGTTCGATCGCACATATCTCGATATGTGCGATCGTGACAGCGTCGCCCCCGGCCACCCGCGCGCGACGGGCGGCCCCGTATCGAGCCGAAAAAAACCGCGCGCGGCGCCGGCAGGGTCGACCCGTCGGCGCCGCGCGGAGCACGCAGAACCCGGCGAAGTCGCCGCCGAACGTTGATTTCGGCCCCATCAGCCCCTCGCATCGGATAACGTGCGCCGCGATGGAAGGCGAAGTCGTGGACGCCGGATCCGGTCAGAACGATGTGAGCGGCGCTCGCGACGTTGTTCCGTCGGATCCTCCGCGCGCCCGCGCCGGCCTGCGCGTGGGCGGCTCGCCCGCCTTGCTGCACAGCCACGCCGCGACCGACCGCCTGCGCAAGGCGCTGGTCCACCAGCTCGGCGAGGCCCTGGCCCGCTCGGTCGTCGCCCAGGCCGCCCGCGACGCCGGCATCGACGACGCGGCCGCCCTGCTGCGAGCCCGCGGCCTGCCCGGCGACGCCGCCGTGCGGGCCGGCTGCGAGTACCTGTCCGCCGCCGGCTACGGCCGCCTCGAGCTGCTCGGCCAGCCGGGCCCGGGCGACCTCCGCGTGCGCGTCGACGACTCGCCCGAGGCCGCCGGCCACCTGCGCCTGTTCGGCGCCGCCGCCACGCCCGCGTGTTGGCACCTCGCCGGTCACCTCGGCGGCTGGAGCTCGGCCGCGTGCGACCGGCCGATGCTCGCCGTCGAGGTCCGCTGCGCGGCCTGCGGCGACGCCCACTGCGAGCTCGAGGTCCGCCCCGCCGACGAGGCCGCCGACGCGCGCGCCGCGACCTGGCGCGAGGCCCTCGCGCCGGTCCCCTCGCTCGCCGAGGAGCTGCGCGAGCGCGTCCACACCGGCGACTACCAGCTCGCGACCATCCAGGCCCAGCGCGCCATCATCGACGAGCTGTCGGCGCCGATCCTCCCGGTCGCCGACGACCTGCTGGTCCTGCCGATCGTCGGCGGCCTCGACCCCGCCCGCGCCCACGCCATGACCGCGGACCTGCTGCGCGCCGTCAGCCAGCGGCGCGCCCGCGGCGTGCTCGTCGACGTCACCGGGGCCCAGCTCGCCGACTACGGCGCGGCCCACATCGTCGGCCTCGCCGCCGCGCTGCGCCTGCTCGGCGCCCGCGTGGTCGTCACCGGCGTCAGCCCGACCCTCGCCGAGGCGCTGGTCGCCCGCGACGTGCGCCTCGGCGACCTCGCGGTCGCCCGCACCCTCGCCGACGGCCTGCGCCTGTTCGGCCGCTGATCACGGCGCCGGCGCGCCGACCACGACGGTCGCCAGCACCCCGTAGCCGAGGCTGCCGAGCATCGGGTCCGACACCCCGCCGTTGAGCGAGCCGCCGGCCTCGCTCGGCGTGAAGTCGGCCCCCACGTCGAACGACTCGAGCGTCAGCGGCGGGTCGACGATCTGCGCCGGCGTGAACGAGCCCATGAACCCCGGCGGCACCAGGTCGAGGCGCGTCAGCTGCAGCGACCCGACCGCAACCGTGCGCACCACGCCCTCGCGGCGCTCGGCCAGCTCGCCGCCCTCGCTGGTCAACTCGACGCTCACCGTGATCTCGAGCCGCGACTCGCAGAAGATCGGCTCGGGCAGCCCCTGCGCCCCGTTGACCCCCGGGCTCGACTCGACGAACACGATCGGCCCGCCGGTGTACTCGAGGCGCAGCGTGATCGGCATCGACGTGCCCTTCAGGTCGGCGTGCACGAACCCGTCGGGCGTCCACATGGCCGTGCCGCTGCGCGGCCCGGTCTGCCCGGCCAGCGCCTGCGCGGGCGTGAAGCCCAGCGGCGTGTCGTCCTCGAGCGCGAGCGGCGTCGGCGTGTCGACGCAGCCGCCGCCGCCCGGGTCGCTAGTCTGCCCGGTCTCCTCGACCGCGCCGGTGTCCGCCGGATCGGTCGCATCGACGGTGCCCGCCGACAGCGAGTCGCCGCTCGTCGGCTGGCCCGTCGCGCTGCCGGAGAGTTCGTCGCCCGTCGCGGTCGCGCCGCCGGTGCTGCTGCCATCCTCGCTGTCGGTCGCGCCCTTGTCCGGCGCGCACGCGACGAGCCAGCCCGCGGTCCACAGCCCCACCACACCACAGCGATTAATGTTCAAGGTCATGGCGCCACCATATCCCACTCGCCGCGGCCGCCGAAAACCCATTCTCCGGGCTCCAGCGGCGTCCGCGCGATTTGACGCCGGACCCCGCTCCGGACCGCCGTCGGCCACGCCGGCGCCGCGCCGACGATCGCACCGATGCAGGACCGCGACCGCGGCGCCAATTCTCCGAGATTGTGCGCCCTCGCCCGGCGCCGTTGAAAGGTTTGACAGCCGTGCGGCCGATGGTGGACGCTCCCGTGCATATGCGTCGCGCCTCTGTCCTCGCGGTCTCCGGGATCTGCCTCAGCGTGCCGTGGATCGCCACCGCGGCCCAGGCGGAGCCGCCGCCCGCGGACGCGGCCCCGGTCCCCGATCCGGGGGCGCCGCCGACAGACCCCGGCGCCCCGCCCACCGACGCCGACGCCGGCGCCGAGGGTCCGCCCGCGCTGCCCGACGCCGGGGCCCCGCCCGCGAGCGAGACCCCCGCCGAGCCCGCGCCCGAGGGCCCCGCCAGCGTCGAGGGCTCGGCCGAGGCCAGCCTCACCGACGTCGGCGCCGCCGGCACGGCCGAGGCCGCCGCCGCCCCGGCGCCGACGACCGCCGGCACCGAGCCCGGCATGGTCCGCGGCCGCCGCGAGCCGCAGATCAACAGCCTGCGCGCCGGCATCGGCCTGTTCAACACCAACCTCGCCGACGCCGGCGCCCGCAACACCGTCCGCTTCCGCCTGCACACCGACTTCTTCCGCAAGGGCGGCTTCATCTACAACCCCGGCGACACCGACGTCGGCGGCCCCGACGAGCACGCCCGCGTGCGCGGCACCGTCAACATCGGCTACAGCCCGCTGAAGTTCCTCGAGCTGTTCCTCGCCGTGCACAGCTCGGCCAACCGCAACAGCCGCACCCAGCCCGGCCGCCAGGACCCGGTCCAGCAGTTCGCCCTCGGCGACCTCGACTTCGGGGTCAAGGGCGCCCACAGGTTCGTCCGCGGCGGCGCGATCGGCGTCGGCGGCCTCGTCGGCCTCGGCCTGCTGTCGGGCCCGAGCAAGCTGCTGACCAACAAGGTCAACTTCAACATCGACCTCCTGTTCACCCTCGACGTCCGCTACCTGACGAAGAAGAACTTCCCGTTCCGCTTCACCACCAACATCGGCTGGATGCTCGACAACTCGAGCAAGCTCTACGACTTCGAGAAGGTCACCGACGCGACCAGCCGCGAGGTCTCGCGCTTCGCCCTCGGCATCAACCCGAGCCGCGTGCGCATGCGCTACGGCTTCGACTTCCCGGTCCGCCTCGGCAAAGAGAAGCAGTTCGGCATCGACCCCATCGCCGAGCTCAGCTGGGACATCGCCACCCAGGAGATGACCGCCTTCCGCCAGGCCAACGCCACGCCCTCGCCGCTGCCGCGCTCGTCGATGTGGGCGACCCTCGGCCTGCGCGCCAACGTCATCTCCGGCCTCCACCTCGACCTCGCCGCCGACGTCGGCATGGTCTCGCCGAACTTCGAATACGGCCCGCCCGTCGCCCCCTGGCAGGTCATCCTCGGCCTCGGCTGGGCCATCGACCCCAACCCCGTCGTCAAGGAGGTCCCGGCCGCGACCCCGAGCGAGCTCCCGCCGCCCGCCGTCATCGACGGCCGCGTCGTCGGCGTGGTCGTCGACAGCACCGGCGCCCCGGTCGCCGACGCCAAGGTCCGCTTCCCCGGCAACGGCGGCAACACCATCCTCACCGACGAGGCCGGCAACTTCACCTCGTACCGCTTCCCCGAGGGCAGCGTCGCCATCAACGTCGAGATGCCGAACAAGGCCACCAAGGACGTCAGCGCCGACGTCAAGCCCGGCGAGGACACGACCCTCACGATCACCATGGACGTGGCCAACACGCCGCCGGTCGGCCTGCTCGAGGGCGCCTTCACCGACGAGTCCGGCGCGCCGATCCTCGTCACCCTCAGCGTGTCCGGCATGGGCGTCAACGAGCCGTTCCGCACCGACCCGCCGGGCCAGATCCGCCTCGAGCTGCCGGCCGGCGACTACACCGCGCTGGCCCAGGCCGAGGGCTTCGAGGACAAGTCGCTGACCTTCACCGTCGCCGCCGGCGATCAGCCGACCGCGATCAAGACCACGCTCGCCCGCGCCGTCCCGCCGGCGACGCCCAACGTGGTCGCCAAGGGCAAGTCGATCCGCCTGAAGAAGGGCATCAAGTACGACGGCAACGCCCCCAGCGAGAAGACCCTCCCGCTGCTCGACGAGCTCGCCGCGTTCCTGCGCGCCCACCCCGAGTACGAGGAGATCGAGATCGGCGTGCACAGCGACGACCGCGGCAACCCCAAGCAGAAGACCCAGGAGCGCGCCGACAACGTCCGCAACCACCTGCTCGGCAAGGGCGTCGGCCCCGAGCGCGTCAAGGCCACCGGCTACGGCGCCTCCCGCCCCGTCGCCGTCAACATGACCGCCGCCGGCCGGGCCAAGAACAACCGCACCGTGCTGCGCGCCACCAAGTACACCAAGCCCGCCAAGGCCGCCGCGCCCGCGCCCGCCGCCGACGGCGGCTGAGCCCGACGCCGCGACCCCGAGGCGCGTCGCGCCGTCCGCCGACGACCGCGAGACCTGCCGCCGTCGACGAGCCCTGAGCGCTCGACGCGGCCTCGACGTCCGCACGGCCTCAGCGGCGGCCCGCGGCCAGCGACGGCAGCCCCGAGGTGAACGTCGCCGACAGATCCACCGCGCGCCCCTGCGGCCGGTCGCCGCGCGCCTGCGGCAGGTACACCCGCCACAGCTCGGCGTCGACCGCGAGGATCGCCCGGTCCTCGATCGGCCGCGACTCCCCGCCGCGCGAGGCCACCCACGCCCCGCTCGCGTCCTGCGAGACCCGCCAGTGCGTCCGCTCGTCGGGCAGCGTCAGCACCCCGTCATGCGCCACGCGGACGACCCGTCGCGTCAGTTGCTGGGCCATCAGCGGCGGCGGCGTCAGATCGCGGACGATCCACACGGACGGGTCGGCCCCGAATTGCAGGCGCGAGCCGACCGTAAGCGTCGCGCGCCCGCCCGAGAACACGCGGCGGTTGTCGACGATCGTCCCGTTGCGGCTGCCGAGGTCGTGCAGCAGCCACTCGCTGCCCGTCCACTGGAACGCCGCGTGTTGGCCCGACACGCTGGGGTCGGCGCACAGCATGTCGCTGGCCGGGGCGCGCCCGACCACGCAGTAGGCCGGCAACGCGTAGGTCGTCGCGTTGGGCCCGGGTCGCATCGCCAGTTGCAAGCCGAGGGTCGCCACGCGGCCTCGAGGTTAACGCGCCCGCGTCGGCCGGACAACACGGGGCTCGCGTCCGCGGACCGCCTGTGACGCGCGTCAACCTGCAGGTCCGCGTGCGCCGCGGTCACACAGGACGCACGGCGCGCGGCCCGCGGAGCTCGGCCAGCCCCTCGACCATGCGCCGGCGCACCTCGGCCTGCAGCCCGGCCTCGTCGAACCCGGCCGGGTCGACCGGGTCGAGCACCTGCAGGCGCACGTCGAGCACGCCGTCCTGCCTGAAGATCCACGTCCCGCTGGGCAGCGCGCGCAGCGAGCCGTCGATCACGATCGGCACCACCGGCACGCCCGCCGCGATCGCCAGCGCGAACGCCCCGCGGCGAAACTGCTGGATCTCCCCGTCGCGCGAGCGCGTGCCCTCGGGGAACATCAGGATCGACGAGCCGCGGCGCAGGTGGGCCATGCAGCCCGCCATCATGCGCTCGCGGCTGTCGGCGTCGCCGCGGCGGATCGGCACGTAGTCGGCCATCCACATCATCCACCCGAGCAGCGGCACCCAGAACAGCGAGTCCTTGGCCACCCATTTAAAGTGTTTGCGCAGCCCGTACAGCACGAAGATGTCGCCGAGCGACTGGTGGTTGGCGACCAGCACGTACGTCTTGTCGTCCGCGATCTTCTCGCGCCCGCGCACGTGCACCCGCCAGAACGGCGACAGGCGCACGTAGTGGTTGGCCCACGTCCACGCGTACCAGTGCGAGAAGCGGCGCCGCCGGTCGAACGGCGCGATCACCAGCCACAGCGGCGCGACCACCACCCAGAACACCGCCAGGCTGACGGCCAGGTACAGCCAGAAGAATGCCGAAAGGACGACCTTCAAGGCCCGCGCACCTTGCCAAACCACCGCGGCCGTGTCGACCACTTGTCGCCGCCGCGTCAGCGCGGGCACACTGGCGGCCGGCATGCCTCGCCGCGCCCTCGTCCTCGTCCTGCTCGCCGCCTGCGGCAACCCGGCCCCCGGCGCCCCGCCGCCCGAACACGAGTCCGCCGACGCCCCGACCGCGCCCGCAGCTCCTGCCGCCGGACCCGCCGCGCCGCCCCGCATCGTCAAGGCCCCGCGCCGCGGCAGCGCCGCCGAGGCCGTCGTCGCCGAGCAGGCCGGCGCGCCCGACGACCTGCTCGTCGTCTACGTCGGCGCCGCGTGGTGCGAGCCGTGCGTCGCCTTCCACGCGGCCCTCGACGCCGGCGCCCTCGACGCCGACTTCCCCGGCGTCCGCTTCCTCGAGTTCGACCTCGACCGCGACCGCGAGCGCCTGGCCGCCGACGGCTACAGCTCGCAGTACGTGCCGCTGTTCGCGTTCCCCGGCGCGGACGGCCGGGCCAGCGGCGACTCCTTGCAGGGCGGCGTCAAGGGCCCCGGCGCCGCCGCCAACATCGTCGCCCGCCTGAAGCCGCTGATCGACGCCCGCCGCCGGCCGTGATCGACCTGTCCCGCGGGACAGCTCGGCTCGCGCGCCGCGTGCACCGTCGCCGCCTCTCCGCGCAGCCCCCGGCCCTGATCGACCTGTCCCGCGGGACAGCTCAGATCGTGTGCTGCGTGCGCACGATCGCCACCTCTTCGCGCCCCTGCGGCAGCGCCAGGCCCTCGCCGGTGAAGCGGGCCACCGCCACCGTGACGTTGTCGGGCCCGCCCGCCGCGCAGGCCGCCTCGGTCAGCGCCCGGCAGCAGCGCACCGGGTCCTGGTAGCGCAGCATCAGCTCGAGGATCGCGTCGTCCGGCAGCGGCCCGGTCAGCCCGTCGGAGCACAGCAGCAGCACGTCGCCCGCGCGCAGCTGGGCCACGATCACCTCCGGCCCGACCCGCGCCTGCACGCCGAGGGCCTGCAGCAGCACGTTGCGGTGCTCGTAGTGGCGGGCCTGCTCGGGCTGCAGGCGCCCGGCCGCGACCAGCTGGCCGACGATGCTGTGATCGGTGGTCAGCTGGGTCAGCGAGCGCCCGCGGCGGAGGTACGCCCGCGAGTCGCCGACGTGGGCGATCACCAGCTCCGGCCCGCACGCCAGCGCCGCGGTCATCGTCGTGCCCATGCCGTGGTGGGCCGGGTCGCCGGCGGCCGCCTCGCGGATCGCGTTGTTGACCGCCGTGACCGCCTGCAGCAGCCCCGCCGTGGCCGCCTCGCTGGTCGGGAACGGCGAGAGCCCGAGCATGGTCTCGCCGACCGTGCGGGCCGCGATGTCCGACGCCACCTCGCCCGCGGCCGCCCCGCCCATGCCGTCGCACACCGCGATCAGCGAGCCCGCGGTCGTCAGCGCCTGCACGCGCTCGCCGGAGTGCAGCCCGACCTCCCGCGTCGCCAGGTTCACGACCATGAACGCGTCCTCGTTGCGCTTGCGGACGCAACCGACCTCGGTCCTCGCGAACACCTCGACCTGCGCCACCCTAGTGCATCCTCACGCGAAAGATCTGGTCGCCGACGCGGAACATGTCGCCAGGTTGGAGGATGACATCCCCGCGGGTCCGCAGATAGGTCCCGTTGGCCGAGCGCAGGTCGGTCAGGGTCACGCCCATGCCGTCGGCGCGGACCTCGGCCGTCAGCTGCGCGTGCTGCCACGACACGAACGGATCGGCGGGGAACACGATGTCGCCGAGCTCGCGCCCGAACACGACCTGCAGGTGGCGCAGGTAGTGGCTCTCGGCCTCGGCCCCGCCCGCGCCGATCAGCACCAGCCGGCCCCACGCCGGCAGCAGCGGCGTGCCGAAGCGCTTGACCCCGTGCGGCGCGTCCTGCTCGCGCCCGGCCGGCGGCACGTTCTCGAGCCGCAGCAGGTGGTGCCCGAGCAGGAACAGGTCGCCCGGGTACACCGCCTCGGGCCGGGAGATCCGCAGGAACACCCCGTTGTGGGTCCCGAGGTCGATCACCCGCACCCCGCCGAGCTCGCCGCGGGCCGGCGGGATCGGCTCGATGCGGGCGTGCGTCGCCTCGAGGAACTCGTCGCCGGTGAAGCGCAGGTCCGCGTGCGTGCGGCCGATCGTCAGCGGCGCGTCGCCCAGCGGCACCACCTCGCCCTCCGAGCCGTCGCGCTGGACCAGCACCAGGCGCAGCGCGTTGGCCCCGGGCGCCCGCCGCGGGTTCGACATCGGCGCCGACGGCTGCCCGGGCGACGGCCGCGTCTGCTCCGGCGGCGTCCAGTCGGGCGGCGCCGGCGGCTGCCCCTGACCCTGGGCCGCGGCCGCCACGCGGGCCTGCGGCTCCGGCGTGAACGCGATCTGCCCCGCCGGTTGCATCGGCACCGACGCCGCCGGCTGGGCGGGCGTCGGCGCCGACTGGAAGCTCGCCGCCTGCTGCGGCGTCGGCGGGCTCGCGGCGCTCTGGGAGCCCGGCGTCGGCGCCGACTGGAAGCTCGCCGCCTGCTGCGGCGTCGGCGGGCTCGCGGCGCTCTGGGAGATCGGCGTCGGCGGGCTCGCGGCGCCCTGCGGGCGCGGCGTCGGCGGGCTCGCGGCGGTCTGGGAGCTCGGCGCCTCCGGCATCCGCGACGGCACCTCATGGGAAGCCTCGGCCGTCCGCGACGGTACGGGCTGGGCCCCGGATGCTTCGACCCCCATGGCAGCGCCGACGTCGCCGATCTCACCGACCTGCGGTTCGCCGCCGGGCCCGCGCTGGACCAGCTTCAGGCTCGACGTCACCGGCCGCGGCCGCCGCGAGTGCACGCGCAGCCCGCAGGTCTGGCAGAACTCGAAGCCCGCGCCGAGGCCGGCGCCGCAGCGGGCACACTTGTGCGAGTCGCTGCCGTCGGCAGCGTCGAGGCGATAGCCGCAGATCCGACAGACCGACGACGATGCGCCGTTCTCGGTACCACACGCGGGGCAGGGGCTCCATTCCGACATCCGCGGCCGATCCTCCGGGAAAGGCTTGCCAGGGCCCACCGCGTGGGATAGACCCGCGCCAGCACCGGCCTTCTGAGCCTATCGGCCGCGCTGCACGCCGTCAATTGAGCGCCGCTCCCGCAAATCCACCTCACGCCCCGCCGGGTCGGAAATTTCCGGTGCCGTACCGCCGGTTGGCCGGGCCCGCGTGGTGGTGTGTGCTGCTCGCGCTGATGGCCGGATGTGCCCCGCTGGTGCGGCCCTCGACCTTCGTCGGCGCGCGCGACCAGGTGACCGACAGCACCCTGCTCGGACCGTTCGACGGCCAGGTCGTCGACCTCGCCACCGGCGAGCCGATCGCCGACGCCGTCGTCGTCGGCACCTGGGCCTACGACCGCGGGGACGGCTTCATCGGCCCCTACGGCTCGGAAACGTACAGCACCACCACCGACCCCGCCGGTCGCTACCGCGTCCCGCCGGCCAGGCTCAGCGTCCGCGGCGGCACCGTGCGGCTCGTCGCCTTCCACCTCGTCGTCTACAAGCGCGGCTTCCTCGGCTACCGCTCGGACGCGCTGTACGAGGGCGGCGCCCGCTCCGACTTCACGGTGCGCCACAACAGGGTCGAGCTGCGCAAGTGGCGTGAGACCGACTCGCACGCCGAGCACCTGCTGTTCCTGTCCGCGCCGCGGGCCTTACGGCGCGGCACCCTGTGGGAGCAGGATCTCGCCAACCTCGACCTCTTCCGCAAGCTCGGCGGCGCCGGCAAGGCCGCCGACGAGCCCGAGGCCGGCAAGCCCGCGCAGAAGGCCGCCGAGTGGCTCGACGCCACCGCCCTGCTGAGCCCCGACGAGGTCCGCCTGCGCACCGGCTACCCCGACAACTTCGAGATCAGCGACCTCCCCGACCTCGAGCGCAAGAGCTTCTACCACGGCGTGCACTTCCAGGCGGTCGGCCGCGAGGAGGCCTACGACATCGCCTTCCGCGTGTGGCGGGCCCCGCCGAACGGCATGGACCCGATCCGCGACACCATCAAGGAGACCATGGGCGCGGTCAAGGTCACCAGCGAGATCACGCCCGAGACCTACGTGCTGTCCGCCGAGGGCGTGCAGGCCGTCGCCTTCATCGACACCGACGCCAGCGTCGGCGTGCTGCTCAGCTGCGGCGACGAGCAGTGCGGCGACATCGACACCGCGATCATCCTGGCCAAGACCCTGCACCGCAACCTCGACAAGCTGCGCACGATCCCCGCCCCGGCCGCGGCCGCCGCCAACCCGAGCGAGCCCCTCGCCCCCCGCACCGGCACCCCCGCGACCCCGCCGGCCGCCGGCGCCACGCGAGGCACGCCCGCGACCACGCCAGCCGCCGGCACCACGCCAGGCACCTCCCCCGGCACCACGCCAGCCGCAGGCACCCCCGCCGCCACCACGCCCGCACCCGCCACCACGCCCGCACCCAGCGGCACCACGCCCGGCAAGCGAGGTCGTCCATGATGCTCCGCCGCCTCGCCCTCGCGCTCGCGCTCGGCCTCGCGACCCCGCAGACCGCCCGCGCCTGGGACCCGTCGACCACCCACCTCGGCATGATCGACCGCGCCGTCCAGGCCAGCGCCCTGCACCTGCGCTGGATGGCCGCCAGCGAGCTGCAGCGCGGCCTGTTCACCCCCCTGCGCGTCGACCCTGCCCGCCTCAAACCGTCCGAGCGGCGCTTCCTCAGCGAGGCCCTGGGGCGCAGCCACAGCGGCGCCGGCGTGCAGCCGCTCGGTGGCCCCGGCGCCTGCCCCGGACCCAAGGCCCCGCCGACCACCCAGCTCTACTGCGTGCAGGGCGACGTGTGGGAGATGCCGGCCGTGCAGTGGATCCACCTCGGCGCCGTCGCCGAGCTCGTGCCGAGCGCGCGCGCCGTGCACCACTTCGTCGATCGCCGCGACCCCGCCGCCCTCGCGTTCGACGACCCGCAGCAGCGCCCGCTGCTGCTGCGCGCCCGCCAGTACCGCAGCAACGGCAGCTCGCTGGCCGGCTACGTCACCGGCACCAGCTTCGCCGGCACCGGCCCCTCGGCGATCGCCTGGCTGGCCGACGCCGCCGATCCGCTGGCCCCGCCGGCCACCTTCCGCCACCTCGAGCTCGCGTCCACCCTGGCCGATCCGCGGGCCCGCGACCACCACCTCGCGATGGCGCTCGTCGGCGTCGGCGCCCTGCTGCATGTCCTTCAGGACATGTCGGTCCCGGCCCACGCCCGCGGCGACGTCACCGCGTTCTTCAGCGCCCTGTCCGACGCGGCCGGCGATCGCGGCCTGCCGTTCAACGAGCTCGCGCGCCTGTCGTTCCGCCGCCACGACCTGCCGTCGGCCGCCGGCCTCGGCGCCCGCGGCTCGGCGCTGACCCCCGGCCTGCGCGAGCACTTCCTCGGCCACGCCGCCGCCGGCGACGACCCCGGCTACGAGGGCCTCGCCGTGTTCACCGGCCGGCGCTTCCTCAGCGAGCGCACCGTCCCGCCCGCGCAGCACCTCGACCACGGCCTCGGGCCGGCCGAGGCCGCCGCCCGCCTGCTCGCCGGCGCCGACCTCGACCCCGGCGAGCTCGAGGGCGCGCAGCTCAGCCCCTGGCCCGGCGTGCGCGGCTACCTGAAGACGTCGACCGGCCGCCCGCTCGCCGCCTTCGACACCGACGCCGAGGGACGGATCCGCTGCTACATCGACGAGGCGGTCTACCGCGAGCAGTTCGCCCAGCTGATCCCGCGGGCCATCGACGCCACCCGCTCGCTGATCGACTGGGTGTGGCCGGCCTGGCCGGAGCTCCACTACGACGCCGCCGCCGGTCGCCTCGACCTCGCGGCCGCCGCCGACCTGCAGAACCCCGAGGTCCTGGTGTTCACCCAGGACCCCGAGGGCGTGCGCACGATCCGTCAGAAGGTCCGCCTCACCCCCGGCGTGCGCGGCCGCGTCGCCGGCCTGCCGCAGGCGAGCGCCGACCTGCGCGTCGTCGTCGTGCTCCGCGCCACCCGCAAGACCGGCGAGCCCCTGGTGCTCGAGCACGTGCTCGGCGCCGAGTCGAAGGTCTTCCCCGTCGTCCCGGCGCCCGCGCCCCCGGCCCCGCCCGAGCTCCCGCTGACGCCCGCCGAGCCGACCGACCCCGCCGCCGAGCCCCCGTCGGAGCCCGCGCCCGACGCCCCGCCGGCCGAACCCGCCGACGCCGCCGCGCCGATCGAACCTGACCCGAAGACCAGCCCGTCCGCCCCGGCCAAACCGACCCGCAAGACCCGCCCCCCGCAGGCCAACCCCGACGCGGCCGGCTCGCCCGGCGCCACTGCGTCGAAGCCCGCCGAGAAGCCCGCCGCCAAGCCCGCAAGCGCCGCGTCGAAGCCCACCGGCCCCGCCGAGAAGCCCGCCGCCCCTGCCCCAAAGACCAGCTCGTCGAAGCCGAGCGAGCCCGCCAAGCCCGGCGCCACGAAGCCTACCGATTCGAAGTCCGCGAAGCCGCCAGGCGCCGCCCGCCCCTGAGCACCGGCCCGCCGCTCCGGCCGCGCGCGACTCCCCCGCACGCGGGCCGAGCTCCGGCGAGCGCCCCGCGAATGGCCCCCCGCCGCTCGCAACCCGCGGTCACCGGCGTGAGGCTGCGGCTCGCCCACGCTCGCCGCTACGCGCTCATCCGCCGCCGTACTCGGTGCACAGCACCGCGTGCAGCGCCGGGTCGGGCTCCGGCGACTCCTGAAATTTGATCCCGATCTCCTCCTCCGGCGCCATCCCGCGCGGCGTCGCCAGCGTCACCAGGAACGTCGGCGGCCCGTCGCCGGTGACCTCGCGGATCGTCTTCGCCGGCAGCAGCGAGCTGCGCAGCTTCGCGTGGTACACGCCGTTGTTCGCGCCGTCGTAGTCGTGCATCTGCACCGCCGCGGCCGTCACCTCGATCGTCCCGAGCTTCACGCTCGTCTCGGCGGGGTAGAGCCCCTCGGCCCACGCCACGCAGGACTGCTGCTCGCGCGTCTTGCACGCCCCGCTCGACTCGCCGTCGCCCGCCACGTCCTCCGTGCCCTTGCCCTCGGGGAAGTCGGCGTTGAGCTGCGCCGGCGCGTCGATCTGAAACGTCGCGTCCGCGGCCGGCAGGTCGCGCGGCTCGTAGATCACCAGCTCGAACTCGAACCCGAGCAGGTCCTCCGGCTCGTGCCCCGTGTTCGCCACCCACTCGTCGAGCGCGCCCACGTTGAAGCGGAACAGCCCCACCGTCCTGCCGAGCTCCGGCGTCGCGACCATGCGAAAGTACTCGGTCGACCCGAAGTTCAGCGTCTCGCACGTCCCCGGCCACGCGCACGGCACCAGCGACATCGGGGCCAGCCCCGCGTCCTCGATCCGGTTGGCCGCGAGCTCCACCGGGAGCGTCTCGCTGCCCGTGCACACCTTCGCCGGCGGCCCGCCCGTCGTCTCGTCCCCCGTCGTCGCGGTCGTCGACGTGACCAGCGCACCCGTCGTGTGCGCCCCGCTCGACGACTCGTCTCCGGTCCCCGACCCCGACAGCGACCCGCCCGTCGTCGGCACATCATTCGTAGTCGCCGTCGTCGTCGCGTCCGCCGTCGTCGTCGGCACCACCGCGGTCGTCGACGCCTCCGCCTCGGTGGTCCCGCCCGACGACATCCACGCGGGGTTCAGCCCGAGGCAGCCGCCCAGCAGCATCGTCCCCGCAACGCCGCCCCCCACGCTCGTTCGCCGCATCGCCACCTCCGCCGCACGAGCATAGACCGGCCCGGCCGCGTCGTCGTGAGGCCTGCAAGCCCCGCAGACCCGGCCCCCGCGCGCTCGCCCGCGCCCGGCGCCGACCGCCACGCTTGTCGCATCGCGGCCCACACCGCGCCGCCGGCCCATTCGTCGCACCTGCATCGACCGCCCGCGTCCCGGCGAGCAGGCCCGCGAACCGCCGGTCTAGTAGCGCTGCTTCGACAGCTGCACCAGCGTGTCGCGCAGCGTCTCGCGGGTGTGCCGCTCCTTGCGGGCCGTCGGCTCGTCGCAGTGCCCGAGCAGCACATCGAGCGCGTGCCGGGCCGCCTGCTCCTCCTGCGGGGCCAGCGGGTTCTTCGAGCGCGGATCGTCGGCCAGCAGCTCGAGCATGCGCTGGATCCCCCGCCCGACCACCGCCTTCTGCTGGCGGTAGTAGTCCTCGCGCAGCCGCCCGAAGTAGTCGGCGAAGATCTCGGCGTACGCCGGCTCCTCGTCGGGGTGGCTCAGCGCCCACGCCCCGACCCGCGACAGCACGTCGGCCCGGAACTGCGGCCCCGCCTTGGGGTCCATCGTCTTCTCGAGCCCCTGCATGAACTTCTCGTCGGGGTCGCGCAGGTCGCCGGTCACCGGGTCGAACATCCGCTCGCGCTTCAGGTGGTGCGACACGTGCTTGACGTATTTTTTGAACAGCTCGAGGTAGCGCGACTCGTCGACCAGGCCCATCGCCTCGCGGACCTCCCAGTCGGACAGGTCGAGCCAGCGGCTCCACACCGCCTGCGAGATGCTGGCCTCGCCGTCAAGCGCGTGGAAGCCCGCGCCCGCCCTCGGCAGCAGCATCCAGCGGTGGTTCACGCTGTCGGCCATGAACTTGCGCAGCTCCTTGAAGATCCGCGGCACCGTCACGCAGCGCGTCCCGGGCTCGGACGCCGCCGCCAGCAGCACCCGCTTCAGGTCGCGCACGCTCGCCCCGAAGCTGCCCTCGTAGTCGCCGAGCAGGATCGAGTCGCCGCTCTCGGCCTTGACCATCGCCTGCTGGTAGCGCTCCTGATGCATGGCCGGCACGGCCGCCAGCAGCTCGCGCGCCTCGTCCGACGTGAGCCCCGCCGGCACGCGCCCGTACGCGTACAGGTCCGCCTTCTCGAGCGGCGTCAGGCGCGTCAGCACCGGCTGCAGCTTGGCCGCGTAGTCGCCGACGTTCGGCGGCCGCAGCCGCGTCATCACCCCCCACAGCGCCAGGATCCGCGGCACGTGCGGCGCGATGTGGATGCCCCGCAGCACGTCGCCGACCTGCTCCTGATAGACCTTGCGCTCGACCCTGTAGTCGAGCAGGTACGGCACCGGGATCAGCTCGAGCCGCCCGCGCAGGCTCTGGTACTCGCCCGAGCGCAGCGCCCTGAACTCGAGCAGGTTTAAATCGTTCGCCGAGCCGGCGAACACCATGTCGAGCCCCAGCACCACGTGGTCGAGGGCCACCGCCCCGGACTCGGTGGCCGTCAGCAGGTACTTGTAGTGCTCGTAGGGCCGCTTCAGCAGGTCGCTGAAGTGGATCATGCCGCGGTTCGCGTCGACGAGGTCGCCCTGGCAGGCGTACAGCACCTGCCCGCCGACGCCCGGCGGCAGCGACGAGTACGCCCGCTCGCCGGTGACCGGGAAGCTGCGCGCGTCGACCGTCTGCTTGGGCTCGACCGTCACCAGCCCGGCGCGGTAGTGCCGGCTGAGGAACAGCCGCTCGACCTGCACGTGCTGGTACACCTTGCGCAGGTCGCCCTGGTAGCTGCCGAGCAGCGCGTCGAAGATCCGCCGGTTGCGCTGGGTCAGGTCGCCGCGCAGCATCGCCTCGCTGAGCACGAACTCCTTCAGCGCCCGCTCTTCGCCGCGTCCGCGGGCCGTGCTCAGGATGTCGGCCAGCAGCCGCTCGCGCATCGCCAGCGGCAGCAGGTACAGCGGCGGGTCCTTGTTCTCGTCGCTCAGCTTGGCGTCGACGGCCTCGGCGCTGAGGCGGGCGTAGGTCGCCTCCTGCACCTCGTCGCCCGCCCACGCCGACGCCCCGAAGCCGATGCCGCCGGAGCGCGCCGTCTTGCTGGGGAACACCCACGAGAAGCGGTACAGCGCCCCGCCGTCGGTCTGCGAGTAGGCCTCGAGCGCGCGCATGATCGCGTCGAGGAAGGTCGTCTTGGCCGACCCGTTGGGCCCGTGCAGCAAGAGCAGCTTGTTGACCCGGCCGATGCGCACGAACCCGTCGAGCGCCTCGTAGAAGGCGTTCTGCGCCAGCTCCTGGCCGACCAGCCGCGCCGCCGTGTCGCTGCCGAACTCCGGCCCGACCGAGCGCCGCGCCGCGCCGGTGCCGGTCGGATCGTCGGGGGAGAACGCGCAGTCGAACAGCTTGAAGCGCGAGACCTTGCCGCTCGGGATGCGCACGTCGCGGCGCTCGTAGAAGTCGAAGCAGTCGCGGACGTACTGCGCCGCGTTGCGCGCGTGCACGTGCGGCGCCTGGCACAGCAGCTCGAACCACTCGTCGAACGACAGCACGCGGCGGGTCGACTCGAAGTCGTCCGCCACCGCCGTCGCCAGCTGTTCGATACGCGCCCTGGCGCTCCGCTCGTCCTGCATCGCCCCTCCCGCCCGTTGCCCGTGATCGGGCGGTTACTTCACGGCCACGCGGAACGCCAGCTCCTCGGTGACCGGGGAGCAGGCCTCGTCCTGGCAGACCGCGAACTTGAACTTGCCGGTGAACGACTGCTCGCCGGCCGCCGACGGCGTGAACTTCACCGCGAACTCCGCCGACTTGTCGTCGAGCTTCAGCGCGTCGGCCTTGTTCTGCTCCTCCTTGGCCACGCGCACCCCGTCGGGGGCCTTGACCGCCAGCGTGGTCGGGAAGTCGAGGTTCATGTGCCACGGCGCCTTCGGCACCACCTTGACCATGACCGTGCCCTCCTGGCCGACCTTGCCCTCGGGCGGGACCACCTCGAGCGCGTAGCGGTCCTCGCTCGGGTTCTGGCCCTCGACCACCTTCACCTTGTTGTCGGGCGCGTCGGACTTCGCGACCGGCGGCGTCGCCGTCTTCTCCGGCACCTTCGCGTCGGCGGCGGAGGGCTTCTGCTCGCCGCCGCAGGCGGCCAGCACGAGCACGAGGGAGAGACCCGCGAAAGTCGGGAGACGATGGATGAACGATTGCATGACGAACAGTCTTTCCCGCCCGGCCGCCGGCCGGGCGCGGCGATCATAACCGATCGAACCGCAGATCCACTTCCCGCGTCACGTGCCCGCGCCGCACATCGGATTCAACGGTCACAGGCGCGAGGATCGCCGCCAGCGCCGCCGGCGGCACCGCCTCGACCACCACGTCCCCCTCCGGCAGATCCGGCGCCGACCAGCGCCCGTCGGCCGCGGTCCTGGTGTCCGCGAGCACCTGTCCGTCGCGGCTGCGCACGACCACACGGGCCCCGCCGACCGGCTCCCCGCGCTCGTCCGTGACCTCTCCCTCCATGCCCGCCGCCTCGTCGAGCTCGAACACCAGCGCCGCCTGCCCGCCGTCGGGCCGCTCGACGGTCTGGCTCTGCCCGACCCAGCCGCCCGCGCGCACCACCACCCGGACCCGCTCCCCGGCCAGCCGCCGGACCGTCGCGTCGCCCTCCGCGTCGGTCGCCCACAACTGCTCCTCGACCTCGACCCGCGCCCCCGCGATCGGCTCGCCCGACCCCCGCGCGACCACGCTCAGCGACAGATCCCAGCCCTCGAGCATGCGCAGCTCGACCGCCGCCCCCGCCCCGCGGCGGGCCACCCGCAGCGGCCGCGACGCCGGCGCGTAGTCCGGGTGCTCCACCTCGAGCACGGCCCCGCCCGGGGCCAGGTCGGTCAGCGCGAACAGCCCGCGCGCGTCGGACCACACCGCCGTGGTCGGCGTCAGCCCGTCGTTCGGCGTCAGCGTCACGCGCACGCCCTCGATCGGCCGGTCGTTGCCGTCGCGCACGCGCCCGTGGACCTCGCCCTCGGCCGGCTGCATCAGCCGCTCGATCTCCAGGTCCTGGCGCCCCAGATCGACCTCGACCACCTCCGGCACCAGCCCCGCCCCGCGCAGCACCAGGCGCTCGCGCCCGCGGCGATAGCCCGCGTCGAACACCCCGAACGCGTCGGTCAGCACCTCCGACCCGTCCTCGAGCTCGACCCGCACGCCCGCCAGCGGCCGGCGGTTGCCGTCGTAGACCCGGCCCGTCAGGTGGACCCCGCGCCCGAGCACCAGCACCACCCCGTCGGCCGCCTCGCCCGGCGCCAGCCGCACGGTCGCCACCGCCGACGCCGCGTGCAGCCCGTGCATCGCCCGCAGGCGGTACGTGCCCGGCATCAGCAGGTCGAGCGTGAAGTGCCCGCCGTCGTCGCTCTGGGCCGCGAGCCCGAGCGCCTCCTCGCCCTCCATGGCCGCAAACAATGGGATCGGCGGCACCGCCCCGCGCGTCACCCCGAGGCTCCCGCCGCGCACCAGCGCCGTGAACGTGCCCGCCCGACTGACCCCCTCGCCCGGGCTGTAGACCGCGCCCTCGCCGTCGACGGTGATGTTCGCCTCGGCCACCACGTGCCCCTCTTCGTCGACCACCGTGCCGGAGATCCGCCCCGGCCGCACCAGCGTCAGCGTCTGCACCGACAGCGGCGTCGCGCCCAAGTCGACCGTCAGCGTCTCGCTCGGCAGGTACCCGTCGGCGTCCGCGCGCACCACGTACGGCCCCGGCACCGTCGGCCCGATCGCCACCTGTCCGTCGGGACCTGTCTCTCCGACCTGCTGCAACAGCCCCACGCTCGCGTACCCGACCGTCACCCGCGCCCCCGGCACCGCCTCGCCGTCCGGGCTCACCACCTTCACGGGGATGCGGTACGCCAGCGCCAGCGCCAGCCCGACCTCCGTGCCCGGGCCGAGGTTCTCGAGCGGGATCGACGCGTACTCCTGCTGTCCCGGCGTCTCGGCCTCGACCGTCGCCACCAGCCCGTAGACCCCGTCGATCAGCTCGGGGAACACGAAGCTCCCGTCCGCCCCCGCGGGCTCGACCAGCGGCGGCCACAGCG
This sequence comes from Myxococcales bacterium, assembly GCA_016793465.1. Next base: position 409,054 of record JAEUJW010000039.1, on the reverse strand, counting down.
ACGAGCCCTCGAGCCGCACCCGCGCGCGCCCGACCAGCCCCGGCTCGCCGATCACCGCCCCGCCGAGCGCCAGCAGCTCGTCGAGCACGATCACCACCCCGGCCTCCGGCGCGTACGCGTCGCGGATCGTCAGCGCGTGCCCCGGGTGCGTGGCCCGCAGGCGCATCGGCCCCTCGGGGATCGTGTCGAGCACGAACCCGCCGTCCGCCCCGCTCGTCACCCGCCACGGCTCGGGCTCGCCGAGGTGCGGCACCGGCAGCGCCGCCACCTCCACGCCCGCGATCGGCTCGCCCTTGCGATTCAGCACCTGCCCGTGCAGCTGCGACGCCGGCCCTAGCGCGACCGTCGGCAGCTCGACGTCGACCCCCTCGATCACCGGCGCCACCAGCACCCCGCGCAGGCGCCCGGGCACCAGCATCTCGACCACCACCTCGGCCTGGGTCCCCGGCGTCGCCACCGCGATCGGCGGCAGCGCGATCAAGAACCCCCCGTCGACCCCGCACCCGTCCTCCGCCAGCAGCTGCGCCGCCCGCCACACCCGCGCCACGCAGGTCCCGATCGGCGGCGGCACCAGCACTACCTCCTCCCCCGGCCGCGCCGCCTCGCCGCCCTCGTCCTCGCCCTCGGCCTCCGCGCCGCCCGGCCCCTCGGAGCCGTCCTCGTCCTGCTCGTCCCCGCCCTCGGCGCGCGCGCCTGTCCCGGATCTCCTGTCCCCCGGGCCCTGTCCCTTCGGACCTGGCTCTTCGAGCAGCACCTTGCCGCGGATGCGCGTCAGCGCCGCGGCCGGCGCGGTCGCCTCCGCGCCGCCGGCCCCGCCCTCGCCCGCGCCGACGCCCGCGACGCCGCCGCCCGCGACCGGGCCGCGCGGCCACCACACGGCCGCGGCGACGCCGAGGCCGGCGAGCAGCAGCACCAGCGCCGCGACGACAAGGCGCCCCCGCGAGCTCACGTCACGGCCCGACCGCGATCATGTCGATCTCGACCAGCACGCCGCGCGGCAGATACGCCACCTGGACGGTCGAGCGGGCCGGCGGCGCCCCCTTGAACCGGCGCCCGTAGAGCTCGTTGACCTGCGCGAAGTGCCCCATGTCCTGCAGGAAGATCGTCGTCTTCACCACGTCGTCGAAGCCGACCCCGGCCGCGGCCAGCAGCCCCTGCAGGTTGTCGAGCACGCGCTCGGTCTGGGCCGCGATGTCGCCCTCGCCGACGATCTGCATCGTCTGCGGGTCGAGCGGGATCTGGCCCGACGTGTAGACCGTACGCCCGCCGCGGATCGCGATCGCCTGGCTGTACGGACCGATCGCCGCCGGAGCATCGGCGGTGCGGATGACCTCGCGCTGGACTGACTCGGACTGCATGGCGCTAGGCTCGCGCAAACCGCCGGCCACCGCAACGCCCGCGCATGTGCGACACTGGCGCGGTGTCGGGCGCCCCCTGGTTCCCCTATCCTCGCGCCGCGATGGTGCAGTGGTACGCGCCGCTGCAGCTGGCCCAGACGGCGGGGCGCGTCGCCTTCTCGACCCTCCTCGGCGGCGATCTCGATCGCCGGCAGATCGACCTGCGCGCCGCCGAGTCGTACGCCCACTTCGACCTCACGACCCGCCCCGGCCCCGACGGGACCCCGGTCGCCCGCGACGAGATCGTCTTCGACTACATCGCCGACACCGGCGACGGCTGGAACTCGACCTACGCCGTCGCCTTCACCGCCACCCGCCCGTCGCTCGAGCTGACGGACCCGCAGGGCGGCCGGCACACGCTGCCCCGCGGCGAGCTGCTGATGTTCGGCGGCGACGAGGTCTACCCGACCCCGAGCCGCGCCCTCTACGAGCAGCGCCTCGTCATGCCCTTCCACACCGCGATGGGCTGGACCGAGACCGACCACCCCTACCTGTTCGCCATCCCCGGCAACCACGACTGGTACGACAACCTCACCGCCTTCACCCGCCTGTTCATGGAGAAGGAGTGGTTCTGCGGCTGGCGCCTGGCCCAGCGCCGCAGCTACTTCGCCATCAAGCTCCCGCACGACTGGTGGCTGATCGGCGTCGACACCCAGCTCGGCGAGGACATCGACGCCACCCAGGTCGCGTTCTTCGCCGGCATCGCCGCCGAGATGTCCGACGACTCGAAGATCATCCTGTGCACCGCCGAGCCCCACTGGGTGCGCGAGCACGAGGCCGACGACCCCATGCAGCGCGAGCGCCGACGCCGCGAGAGCAACCTCGGCTTCCTCGAGGAGCAGGTCTTTAAAAGCTCACGCGTGCGCGTCAACCTCTCGGGCGACTACCACCACTACCGCCGCCACGCCAGCGACGACGGCCGCCGCCAGAAGATCACCGCCGGCACCGGCGGCGCCTTCAGCCACCCGACCCACACCTTCAGCCGCACCGCCCTCGCCGGCGACCTCGCCCTGCGCTGCGCCTACCCCGACCACGCCACCTCGGCCCGCCTGGCCTGGAAGAACTTCCTCTTCATCTACAAGAACCGCACCTTCGGCTCGCTCACCGGCGTGGTCTACCTCCTGGTCGGCTGGAACATCGTCGGCGGCCTCACGGCCTACCAGCAGGGCGACATGTTCACCACCGTCGAGGAGACCCTCGTCGTCATCCTCCGCTCGCCCGCCTCGGTCTCCACCATCCTGATGATGCTCGGCGGCTTCGTGCTGTTCACCGACACCCACAAGACCTGGTACCGCGTGTTCGGCGGGGTCAGCCACGGCCTGCTGCACCTCGTCGCCGCGATCACCCTCGGCTGGCTCATGGGAGAAGTCGCCCAGGCCGCCGGCTGGCAGTTCAACTCGCTCGCGCACCTGCTGCTCACCCTCGTCGCCCTGTTCGCCGGCGGCTGGCTGATCGGCTCGCTGCTGATGGGCCTCTACCTCCTCACCTCGGTCAACCTGTTCGGCCGCCACAGCACCGAGTCGTTCAGCTCGCTGGCCATCCAGGACTACAAGCTGTTCCTCCGCCTCGTCATCGACCGCGCCGGCCGGCTCGTCATCCACCCCGTCGGCCTCGACCGCGCGCCCCGGCGCTGGCGCGACGTGTCCGACGCCGCCCGCAGCGAGGCCCGCGTGGTCCCCGACGACCCCGACCCGCGCTGCACCCCGCGCCTCATCGAGCCGCCGATCGTCGTCCGCCCCTGAGCCGGCCTGTCCCGAAGGACAGGCGCCGCTCACGCCCGACCGACCGTGAACGGGAAGCGCACGTCGACGTCGCCGCCGCTCGCCACGAACACCGGGAACCGCCAGCGCTTGACCGTCGCCGTCACGCAGGCCTCGACCTCGGCGTCGGCCACGGTGCTGCGGGCCACGTCGGCGTAGGCCACCGCGCCGTCGCTCTGGATGGTGAACGCGACCTCGACCTCGCCCGCGAGCCCCGGGTTCTTGACCAGACCGTCGGCGAAGCAGCGGCGCACCGCCGGCTTGTTGCGGTTGACCACCCCGCGGATCAGGTCGCGGCCGACGCTGGCCGTCCAGGCCACGCTCTGGCGCCGCTCCGGCACCGCCGCGCTGACCTCGCGCGCCACGAACCTCTCCTTGCCGGCCCGCGCCCGCATGCGCTCGGGGCTCATGCTGCGCAGGCCGCCCTTCGGGAGCAGCCACGCGAAGTCGAAGTCGACCACGCGCTCGCCCAGGCCGCCGCCCTGGCGCCCGGTCCCCGCCAGCCCGAGCCCGGTCAGCACCGTCGGCGCCGCCGCGGCCGCGGCCGCCGCGAACGCCGAGCTGTCGCCCGCGAACGCCGCGTAGCGCGCGCGCGAGGCGTCGGCGTCGGCCGCGGCCTCCTCGAGCGCCCGCATGAACCCGGCCAGCCCGAAGATACCTGACCGTTTGGCCATGTCCGAAGGGTCCTGTCCCCGGAGACCGGCGGCGATCGAGGCGATGGCCCCGACCCGCGGCACCTCCGGCGCCGTCGTGTCCTCGGGCCCGCCGACGTCGACCGGCTCGCTCACCTCACGGGCCCGCTCGGGCCGCTTCGCCTGCGCCGACGGCCGCGGCCGCGCCGGCTCGGGCTCCGCCCGGGCCGCCTCGGCCGCCGGCCGCAGATACTGGATGACCCGCGCCTGCACGTCCGGATCGTCGAACCGCGGCGCGCCGGCCGGCGGCGTCCGCTGGACGACGATCATCAGCACCGCCAGCAGCGCCAGCGCGCCGCCGTGGCTCAGCCACAGCGGGCGGTCGATCTGCGCGCGGTACCTCGGCACCGGCGTGCACGCCTCGACGCGGATCGTCACCAGCGTCGGCCCGACGAGCACGCTCGCCCGCTCCCCGACCGCCAGCGTCAGCGTGGTCGCGCCGCCCGCCACCAGCGCTGCCACCGTCTGCTCCGCGCCCGCGCGCTCGATCGTCCCGGTCATGCCCGGCACCAGGCGCACGCGGATCCCGCCGCCGACCGACGCGACCAGCGGCACGCCCGCGCCGTCGTGCCCGGGGATCGCCGCCGGCAGGTGCGCCGCGGGCCCCTCGCCGACCACGAAGGCCGGCAGCCACGGCGACCACGCGCCGCCGCCGCTGCCCGCGCCGGGCCCCACGTGGCGGACGTCGAGGACGGTCCCGCCGAGGGTCACGACGACCTCGGCCAGCGCGGAAACGGCGGGTGCGGCGGTCACGGGAGGCATGGAGTCCACCCCAACGGAAAAGTTCCCGCCCCGGTCTCGGCCGGGCCCTACAGCGCGTACAGCACGCGCTCGGCCGTGAAGTTGATGCCGAGCCACACGCCGAGGATCGGCCCGTCCCCGAGGTCCAGCTCCTCGACGCTCGGCAGCTGGTCCGGGTACTGCACGGCGCAGCCCGGCACGTCGATCGCCTCCCACAGGTTGATGACGCCGAACAGCGGCACCATGATCTCGATGCCCGACGCCGACTGCATGGGCAAGAACCCGTAGATGACCCCCGACGGCACCCCCGTCGGGTTCATCAGGTCGTCCGGCGCGGCCACCATCTGCGCCTCGCGCAGGTTGAGCGAGCCGGCGCTGTTGCTCACCGGGATCGAGAAGTCGAGCTGCTCGGTGCGCACGCACGGCGTGGTCGGGTCGCTGAGCAGCGGCACGTTGACCATCTGGAACCGCGACACGTCGAAGTCGCGGCACGGCGGCGCCAGCACCTGCTCGGTGTCGAAGATCGTCTGCAACGAGCCGTCCTTCCTGGTGCACGTCCACATCGACGCTTCGTCGGGCCGCGAGCACTCGCCCTCGAACAGGCGCAGCTCCGCCCCGGCCTCGAGCTCCTCGAAGTACATCATCAGGCTGAAGCCGCCGTCGGCGATGTCCGCGTTGAGCGCCGAATTGAGGAACATCGTCGCGTCCGTACAGGTCAGCGGGTCCCCGGTGGTGCCCGTGTCGCCCCCGCCCTCGGTGAGGAACACGTGCGGGTCGACGAAGTCGAGCGACGACAGGCGGAACGCGATGCCCGGCGCCAGCGTCGCCCCGGTCGTCTCGCTGGCCGCCGTCGTCGACGACGAGGTCGAGGCCGCCGAGGTCTCGCCGGTCGGCAGCGTCTCGCCGCCGGTCGACGTGTCCGGGATCACCGTCGAGGTCAGCCCGCTGGTCGTCTGCAGGTCCGGCCCGAGATCCTTGAAGCACCCGCCTGCGATCACGACGCCGAGCAGCAGCGCCGCCCGCCGCCAGCCCGCGGGCGCCTCGTGGCGACGCCGCTCGCGTCGCGCGGGTGGATTCACCGCGAGCACAGCCTCGCAGTCTAACCGATGCCCCGCGCCCGCGACACCGCCCGGCCTGGCCGAGAATTCGCGGCTCTCGTGCCCTCCTGCGCAACCCCGCTCGCCCGCGCGTGCGGCCTGCGAACGCGGCCGCCACACCCCACACGTCTCCCGAGCGGCGCACGTGCTAGCGACGACCGCCGACGTCGGCCGCGGCGACCGCGGTCGTTCGCTCGTGCACGCGCCGGGCCCCGCCACGACGTCACCGCCGGTCGTCGCGACCTCGGCGGGCGTCGCGGCCCCGGCAACTTGCGCGTCGGCTGCCACATTAATTTTTCTTTTCCTTTTCTCCGATCTCGCTATGGTTGCGAACCGTCGGACCCTTCGCGTTGGAACCTCCCAGTTCAACCCACCTGCCCTACTCTGCCGCGCCGGGCGTGCTGACCTCGCCCCATCCGCAGAGCGTCGTCTCCAGCGCGTCCGAACCCGCAGGTCCCGCCGACGCGGCGACCCGTCCCGCGCCGCCAGGCGTGACAGCTTCGTAACCGCGTGCAGGCGCCACGGCTCCGGCCTGGTCGCCTGCCCCGCGCTCCGGTTCGCCGGGACCCGACCCTCGCCGGTCGGGCCCTGCGCACGTGCTCGGCCTGCCTCAGGCCTCGCCGCGATCGGCCCGATCGCGTCCTCGTGACACCGCCGTACGAACTGCCGCCCCACCCATGCGCCTCGGACTGACCTACAACCTCCGCCCCGCGGATCTCGCCCCCGACGACCCCATCGACCGCTACGAGGAGTTCGACTCGGTCGAGACCGTCGACGCCATCGCCGACGCCCTGCACCGCGACGGCCACCAGGTCGAGCGCCTCGGCTGGGGCCCCAACCTGCTCGACGCGCTCGACGGCCCGCGCCGCCTCGACGGCGTGTTCAACGTCGCCGAGGGCCTCGGCGGCCGCGGCCGCGAGTCGCAGGTCCCGGCCATGCTCGAGATGCTGGGCATCCCCAACACCGGCTCCGATCCGGTCACGCTCGCGCTCGCGCTCGACAAGGGCGTGGCCAAGCTGGTGGCCACCGCCCACGGCATCGCCACCGCCCCGTTCGTGCTGGTCGGCCCCGCCGACGAGCTCACCGACGACCTCGTCGCCGGCCTGCGCTTCCCGCTGTTCGCCAAGCCGGTCGCCGAGGGCTCGTCGATGGGCATCCGCGACACCTCGGTGTGCCGCGGCCTCGCCGAGCTGCGCGCCCTGATCGCCCGCCTGCAGGCCGACTACGGCCAGTCGGTGCTGATCGAGGAGTACCTGCCCGGCTCCGAGTACACCGTCGGCGTGATCGGCAACGGCGCCGACGCCGAGGTCGTCGGCGTCATGCAGGTCGTGCCGCGCGACGACAGCGGCGACTTCGTCTACTCGCTCGAGGTCAAGCGCGACTATCGCAACCGCGTGGTCTACCGCATGACCGACGACCTGCTGCGCCTCGGCGTCGCCCCGGCGGAGCTCGCCACCGTCCGCGCGCTCGCCCTCGCGACCCACCGCGCGTTCGGCTGCCGCGACCTCTCGCGCGTCGACATCCGCTGCGACCGCGACGGCGCCCCCAACTTCCTCGAGGTCAACCCGCTGCCGGGCCTCAACCCGCAGTCGAGCGACCTCGTCATCCTGTCTCGCGGTCACGGATGGACCTACGAGCAGCTCATCGGCCGCATCCTCGCCGCGGCCGCCGAGCGCTGGTCCCACGCCCCCTCCACCCTCCACCGGCCGCTCGCCGCCGCCGTCGCCTGACCGCACCGAGACCCCGCCATGCGCATCGCCATCACCTACAACGCCGACGCCGCCGCCAAGCCGCACATCCCGCTCGCCGAGCTCGACGGGGCGGGCGACCCCGACCCCGAACCTGCGCTCGCGAGCGCCGCGTCCGACGTGCACGCGGCCCTCGCCGGCGGCCACACCTGCGCGACGATCCCCGTCGGCGCCGACCAGGTCGCCGCGCTCCAGGCCGTCCGCGCGTTCGCCCCCGACGTGGTGTTCAACCTGTGCGAGGGCATGCTCGGACGCTCCGCCTGGGACACCCACCTCGTGCTCGCGCTCGAGCTGCTCGGCATCCCCTGCTGCGGCGCCGACGCGGTGACGATCGCCCTGGCCCAGGACAAGGCGCTGATGCGCAACCTGCTGCGCCGCATCGGCGTGCGCACGCCCGACGGGTTCGTCGCCGCCATCGGCCGCCCCGAGGACCCGCTGCGCCGCGACCTCGCCGGCCTGCTCGCCAGCGCCGGGCGGATCATCATCAAGCCGAGCCGCGAGGACGCCGGCGTCGGCATCGACGGCGAGTCGGTGGTCGGCGACGTCGAGGCCGCGCTGGCGGTGTGCCGCCGCGTGTGGACCACCCACCGCCAGGCCGCGCTCGTCGAGGCGTTCCTCGACGGCTCGGAGTACAACCTCGGCATCTACGTCGGCCCCGACGGGCCGGTGCTGCTGCCGCCCGGCCAGATCGTCTACGCCCACGACCTCGCGCCCGGCCAGCGCGTGGTCGGCTGGCGCGCCAAGTGGGACGCGGCCTCGCCCGAGCACCGCACCACGCCGAGCTGCATCGTCCGCGACCTCCCGCCCGGCCTGCGCGCCGAGATCACCGCGATCTGCCGGCGCATCGCCACCGCGCTCGGACTCACCGGCTACTTCCGCTTCGACCTGCGAGTCGGCCCCGACGGCCGCGTCCACGTGCTCGACCTCAACGCCAACCCGGACCTCGCAGAGGGCAGCGGGTTTCGCAAGGCCCTCGCCGCCGCCGGCGTGCGCTTCGAGCAGTTCCTCGCCGACATGATCGCCATGCGCCGCCCCCACGCCAGGCCCGAGCCGCTGCGCTCGACCGCGTAGGCCCGCCGTCGCTGGCCCGGGCTCGTACCTGTCCTCACGGACAGGTACGAACGCGGGCGGACACATGTCTGAACGATTCGGTGTGCGCCGGCCGTCGCCTGTCCGTTCGGGCAGGTACGAGCGAGGCGCTTCGGCGCCGTCAGCTCGGTTCGTCGCTCGTCGCGGGCGGGTCGGACGCGGCCTGGCCCGCGCGCAGCGCCTGCAGGCGGGCCCACGCGGCCGCCTCCCAGCCGTGCTCGGCGAACTGCGCGTAGCGCCTGCCGGCCAGCGCCGCCGGCAGGTACGACTCGCCGCCCGGCACCACCCCGCCGGCGAAGTCGTGCGGGTACTTGTAGCCGACGCCGTACTGCGCGGCCTTCATGAGCTGGGTGACCGCGTTGCGCACCACGTTCGGCACCTCGAGGCTGCCGCGCGCCTGCACGTCCTTGCGCGCGTTGGCGTAGGTCGTCAGCGCCGAGTTGCTCTTGGCCGCGAGCGCGAGGTACAGCACCCCCTGCGTCAGCGGCAGCGCCGCCTCCGGCATGCCGACCTGGTGGGCCGCCTGGGCCGCCGCGGTGGCGATCACCAGCGCCTGCGGGTCCGCGTTGCCGACGTCCTCGGCCGCGAAGATCAGCATGCGCCGGGCCACGAAGTCGACGTCCTCGCCGGCCTCGAGCATGCGTGCCAGCCAGTACACCGCCGCGTCGGCGTCGCTCGCCCGCATGCTTTTAATAAAGGCCGAGACCACGTTGTAGTGCTCCTCGCCGGCCTTGTCGTAGCGCAGGCTGCGGGTGCCGACCGCCTGCGCCGCGGTCTCGCGGGTCAACACGTGCTCGCCGTCGGGGATCAGGTCGACCGCCAGCTCGAGGCTGCCGAGCGCCCGCCTGGCGTCGCCCTGGGCCGCGTGGGCCATCGCCGCCAGCAGCCCGTCCTCGGCCTCGATCTTGCGCGCCCCGAGGCCGCGGGGCTCGTCGGTCAGCGCCCGGCGCATCAGGCCGACGATGTCGGCGATCTCGAGCGGCCGCAGCTGCAGCACGCGCACCCGGCTGAGCAGCGCCGCGTTGACCTCGAAGCTGGGGTTCTCGGTGGTCGCCCCGACCAGCGCGCACACCCCCGACTCGAGGTGCGGCAAGAGCACGTCCTGCTGCCCCTTGTTGAAGCGGTGGATCTCGTCGACGAACACCAGGGTGCCGCGGCCCTCGTAGTTGCGCCGGCGGCGCGCCGCCTCGATCACCTCGCGCAGGTCCTTGACCCCGGCCGCGGTCGCCGACAGCACCTCGAAGTGGCTGCGCGTGTGCTCGGCCAGCAGCCGCGCCAGCGTGGTCTTGCCGACCCCCGGCGGGCCCCAGAATACCAGGCTCGGCACCCGCCCGGTCTCGGCGATCCGGGCCAGGATCCGGCCCGGGCCGACCAGGTGGGCCTGCCCGCAAAATTCGGCGAAGCTGCGCGGCCGCATGCGCTCCGCCAGGGGGACCGCCGTGGGGTCGCGCTGCCACGTGCGCTCGAACAGGTCCTGCGACCCGGGCTGCGGGCTCAGCGGTTCGGACGGGGCGTTCACGGGCGTGTTACCTTAGCAGGGTGCGTCGCCTCCCGCCTGTCCGCGTGCTCGTCGTCACCGCCGTGATCGGCCTGTCCGCGTGCGACGAGAAGCTGCAGAGCTTCCTGAAGAACGCCGCCGAACGCCAGGCCAACCGCGACAAGGCCAAGGCCGAGGAGGACGACCTGCGGGCCCGCGGCCTCGGCCCCGCCCCGGCGATCGACCCGGCGATCGCCGCGCTGATCCAGGTGGTGAAGATCAGCGACTACGACTTCATCGTCCGCAGCGGCAAGCGCGTCGGCAAGGACGAGACCCGCTACAGCGGCGTCGACTTCGCCGGCATGCTCGAGAGCAAGTCGCGCTGGCTGGCCCGCGGCGTGTCCGACAAGGAACTCTGGCTGAAGGAGATCGGGTCGAGCTCCTACTTCAGCAACCAGTCGTACCTGGTCCGCCTGCCCGACGGGCGAGAGATGAGCTTCCGCACCTGGCTCGAGGCGGAGCTCGCCGCCCTCCCGCAGGACTCGTCGGGCACACCCGTGCCGCTGCCCGCGCCGGAGCCTGGACAGCCCGCGCGCCCGATCGGAGCCCCACCGCCATGACCGCAAAGACAGGCATCTTCCTCGCCGGCCTGCTCGGCCTGCTCGGCGTCGCCGCCGGCGCCTTCGGGGCCCACGGCCTGCGTGAACGCGTCGACGCCCGCTCGCTCGAGATCTGGCAGACCGGCGCGCACTACCAGCAGGTCCACTCGGTGCTGCTGCTCGTCGTCGCCGTCTGGGCCCTGCACGTCGGCCAGCGCGGCGGACCGACCGCGCTCCACGGCGTGGCCATGACCCTGCTCGTCGCCGGCATGCTCGTGTTCTCCGGCACGCTCTACGGCCTCACGCTCGGCGGTCCGCGCATCCTCGGCGCCATCACCCCGCTCGGCGGGCTGTGCCTGCTCGGCGGCTGGGCGACGATCGCCCTGATCGGCCTGCGCAGCGCCCCGTAACGCTCACTCGTCGTCGCCGAGCGCGTCGCACTCACTCGTCGTCGAGCTCAAGCTCGTCGTCGAGCCTGCCCGCTCGCCGTCGAGGTCGTCTTTGGGCCCGTCCGCTCACTCGTCGTCGTCGAGCTCGTCGTCCGCGAGCTCGTCGTCGTCGTCGTCCGCGAGCTCGTCGTCCGTGTGCTCGTCGATCGCCTCCTCGACCTCCTCGACCGCGTGCTCCGGCCGGACCGCGTGCTCCGGCGCCGCCGCGGCCGCCTCGCGCAGCGACAGCAGCCCGAGGTGGCCCGGCACCACCGCCAGCCCGAGCGCCAGCATCTCGCGGGCCCGGCCGCCCTCGTCGGCCTCGAGCGCCTCGCGCACCCCGGCCTCCTGGGCGGCGGCGAAGTTCGGGCTGCGGGTCAGCACCGCCGACGCCAGGGCCGCGCGCTCGGGCACGCGAGCGGCGCGGCGATCTTCCTGGCCCTCGGGACCTGTCCCCCGGGCCAGGCACGCCCACGCGTAGAAGTAGGCGGCCAGCCCCTGCTCGCGCGCGTGCTCGGCCGCGTCGACGAACGCCCGGGCCGCCGCGACCGCGTCGCCGAGCCCGAGGCGGGCCCGCCCGAGCTCGTGGTGGGCCCACGCGAACTCCGGCGCGCGCCGCAGCAGCTGCCCGAGCTCGCCCGCCGCCGCGCGGAACTCACCGCCGCGGCGCAGCGACTGGGCCAGGCGGAAGCGGGCCAGCGGCGCGTCGGGGTCGAGGTCGAGGTGACGCCGCAGCATGCGCCGCTCGGCCGCGTGCGACAGCTCGCCGTCGTCGCCGAACAGGTCGGCCTGGAACTCGCCCTCCTCGTCGAACAGCACCGCCGCCTCGCCGAGCGCCGCCAGCACCAGCAGGTCGATGCACGAGCTGTGCGGCAGGCGCTCGCCGTCCTCCTCGACCAGGACCACGTCGGCGCCCTCGGCGTGGGGATCGCCGGCGAGCACCAGCACGTCGCCGCCGCGCTCGCCGATCACCACGTCGCCCGGCGCCAGCCGCTCCTCCGCCTCGGCCTGGGCGTCGGCCAGGGCCGCCAGCGAGTACAGGCGCAGCTCGCCGTGCGCGAGCTCGAGGCCGTCGAAGCGGGCCCACAGCAGCCGCGCCGCCGCCGGCAGCGGGCTGGCCGCCAGGGCCGCCGGATCGGCCGGATCGCCGGCGTCGTGCAGCCCCTCGGGCGCGTCGCGCAGGCGGTCCTCGATGCGGTCGAGGTTGTGCAGCACCCGCCGGCGCTCGTCGGTGCTGACATCGGGCTGGGGACGTTTGGCGGGCGCGCGGGGCATCGGCTCCCGCGCGTCTTAGCACGCCCGCCCGGGCGACACGAGCCCGCCTAGTCGGTGATCTGCGTGCGCTGGCAGTCGTAGGTCACCGGGATGGTCGGCCCGTGGTCGATGACCTCGAAGTCGGTCGCCAGCAGCGAGCTCAGGTCGTAGGGCTCGAGGTCGACGTCGGCCCACTTGGCGCAGCTGACGACGTCGGCCTGCGCCGTCAGGGCGATGTTCCCGCCGTCCGACATGTAGATGCCGTACTTCTGCATGGCCTTGGCGACGACCTGGGCCGCCGGCTTCAGGGTCTCGAGCGGGAAGTCGGCGCGCAGGCGCATGTGCCCGCCGTACGGGATCGACGTCATCGGCCCGGTCGTGTTGGTCCCGTGGGTCGCGGGGTACACGTACTGCTTGGTGCGGATCATGTCGTTGGGCAGGATGAAGCGGATGGCGTGGTTGATCTCCCCGGCCATCACCTCCTCGGCGCTAAACAGCAGCGGCGCGATCGGGAAGCCGGCCGCGTCGGCGCTGGTGCACTGCTGCCCGCGGCCGTCGGCGGTCGGCGCGGCGGCCGTGCTCCACACCGCCTCGCAGCCGCCGGTGAACTGATCCTGGGCGTCGAGCGTCGCGTGGTAGATCTCGTAGAGTCGCTGCTCCGAGCGCGACACCACGATCATGTGACAGTCGGCTCCGTCGCCGTAGCCGCTGCAGTCGTAGCCCGCCCACTGGTCGTTCGGGTCGGGGTCCGGCTGCGGGTAGTCCTCGACGTACCCGCCCGGCGGCAGCGGCACCGGCGCGGTGTCGCAGTCGGGCACGTAGTAGTAGTCGTTGTCGAGCTCGAACGATCGCTTCGCCGTGCCCGCCGGCGCGTCGACGGCGACGATGCTGAAGTCGATGCGCATCTCGCCGGTGCCCCACCCGCCGGGCCCGTTGTGCATCACCATCCACTGCGTGATCGCGTCCGAGTCGGCCGCCACCGGCATCTGCGTGGCGTCCTGGTAGAACCACGCGTCGTCCGGGAAGTAGCGGCCCTCGGCCTGCGACGCGCACAGCGTCGAGTCGTCGCCGCCGGTGTCCGTGTCGCCCGTGGGGTCGGTCGCGTTGGTGGTCGACGGGTCGCTCGAGGGGTCCGTCGACGGGTCGCCCGACGGGTCGCCCGACGACCCGGTCGAGGGGTCGGTCGACGGGTCGCCCGACGGGTCGCTCGACGGATCCGAAGTCGGTCCGTTCGTGGTCGGCTCGCTCGCCGGCCCCGCCGACGTGCCGTCGCTCGTGTCCGGCGAGCTGGTGTCGGCCCCCGTCGGCGCGTCGCCGGTGGCCCCGGTCTCCTGCGTCGGGTTCGTGCTCGTCTGCTGCGTCGTCTCGCTCGCCGTCGCCTCGTCGCCGCCCTTGCAGGCCGCCAGCGCGGCCGCCATCCCCACTGCGATATGCCAACGTGTCATGCCCGCAGGATCGCCGCACACCCGCGACGCGCACAACCCCCGCGCCCCGCGAGCCGACCCGAGGTCGAGAGGCGGCAGGGGCCGCGCACCCCAGTCACTGCTGCGCGCCCGGCTTCTTCGCCATCTGCACGATGCAGTGCTGCAGCGCCTCCCGCAGGTTCGAGCGGACGATCAGCCCCGCGAGGTCGACCCCGAGGGTCACGATCGTCTGCGCGATGCTGGGATGGATGCCGGTGAGGATGCCCTCCGCACCGAGCAGACGGATCGTGCGGATGAGCCCGAGGATGTGGCTCGCCGTGCTGGTGTCGACGACCTCGACCCCGGTCAGATCGAGGATCGCGTAGCGGGCGCGGTGACGAACCACCGCCTGCAGCAGGTTCTCCATGATCTCCGCCGTGCGCGTGCTGTCGACCAGGCCGACGATCGGCAGGGTCAACACCCGGTCCCAGACCTCGATGATCGGCGTCGAGAGCTCGCGGATGGCCCGCCGCTGGCGCTCGATGACGTCGAGCTTGGTCTGCAGCTCGCGGGTCGTCCGCATGTGATCGGTGACGTCGAGCGAGATCCCGACCAGCGCCTCGACCGCGCCGTCGTCGGCGAACACCGGCACCTGCCAGTTATTCCACTCGGTGTCGGCGCCGGTCGTCTTGAACGTCGCGGCCGCCCCGGTCAGCCCGCTGCGGATCACCGTCAGCTCCGGCAGCCCGCGGAACAGGTCGAACACGCTGGTGCCGACCATCTGCCCCGGCACCAGCCCCAGCGTCTTCAGCGCCTTGCCGTCCTGGTAGAGGTACGTGCCCTGCGGGTCGAGGATCCACACCGCGAGGTCGACGTTGTCGAGGATCCCGCGCAGCGCGGTCGCCTCGCTCTTGGTCTGCCGCTCCGCCTTCAGCCGCTCGGTGATGTCGGTGAGGAACAGCAGCTGCCCGCCGTCGGAGAGCACCAGCCGCCACCACTCGACGTCGACGCTCTCGTCCTCGTTGAAGACGGTGCTCCACACGCTCCGCGCGCGCCGCTCGGAGGCGAAGAACCGCCGCCACGTCGCCTCGCCGCCGAACGCCGGCGCGACCTCGGCGATCGGCCTGCCGACCGCGTCCGGGCGCAAGCGCAGCACCGCCTCGGCGTCGGGGTTCCAGGCGACGATGCGCAGCGCCGCGTCGACATGGATCGCCGCATACGGGGTGTCCCGCATGAGCTCGTCGATCGTCAGCGAATCTGCCGCCGCCATCTTCGGGAGGATAGCGGAGCCGCGGTCCGCCTGTCGACCGCGACGCCGACGCCGCGGGACGCCGTTTCAAGGCCCCCGCGGCGGGCGCGAAAAGTTCCCGGCCTCGGAACCCCGGATTTCACCGGGGCGTCAGTTGCAGGGACCGTCGTCCTCGTCGCGGTTGTAGACCCCGTCGAGGTCGCGGTCGAGGCCGGCGCGGACCCCCGAGCCGGGCGGCATGCAGGTGTACGTCAGCTCGCGGTTCAGGGACAGCGGGATCGTCGTCTTCGGGGCCTCGTTGGCCTTGTCGGCCTTGAACTTGCCGTTGATGTAGAGGTACCCGCGGTCGACCCCCTCCACGTTGCCGTGGACCACCAGGTCGCACTCGCCGAGGGCCGCGCGGGCCTTCAGCAGCTCGACCCGCGGCGTGGTCACGCTCTTGTTGGCCGTCGAGACGGTGATCTGCTGGCCGACGATCGGGGCCATGTTGGTGTCGAACGCGAGCACGTAGGCCTCGACCTGGCGCCGCTCGTTGAGGCCCGCCTCGTCGTGGCTAAACCCGTTGGGGGCGAACGGGCCCTGGGTGAAGCCCATCGCGCTGATGAAGCGGAACACGGTGTCGATGCCGCCGTCGTGGATCATGCCGAACCCGCGGATCTGGTCGCCCATGTGCGCGTCGCTCAGCTCGGGGTTGATCAGCGGATCGCTCGGGAGGCCGAACTTGCCGACCTTCTGGTAGATGTTGCGAAGGTGCGGGACCTTCAGGGTCTGCACGAGCTCGGCGCCCACGTACTCGCCGCTCGTCCCGAAGAACCCCGGCCGGACCACGCCGTACTGCGCGTTGCCCTGGGGGTCGAGCGTGTGACAGGTGTCGCAGCCCGGGAAGTCGAGCGTGGTCGGCTTGTTGAGGAACAGGTCGCGGCCCGCCGCCTCGTCCGGGGTCAGCGAGTTGTCGAGGGCGCGGATCGGGTTCGGCGGGTAGGTCAGCTGCAGCGCGAAGTCGGCGAACGCCTGCATGTCGGCGGCCGGCAGCTCCTCGTCGCGCCCGAGCAGCTCGACGAACGCCCCGTTGAACTTCAGGAACGCCGCGTTCTCGTTGTATGTGCCGCTGTCCGGCTGGGCCGTCGGCTCGTCGAGCCCGCCGTTGCGGTCGCCGCGCCAGTGCATCGGCCCGTGGTTGGCCATGCCGCGCAGGCTCTGGGTCGTCATCGGGCCCTTCATCGGGTGAAAGTCGATGTCCGCGCCGAAGAACGTCAGGAACGGGCCGGGCGCGGCGAGCTGGTCGCCGTCGGGGTTGCCGAGGTCCCACGCGAGTTGGTCCATGTCGCCGAACACGTGGCAGCTCGCGCAGGCCGAGTCGCCGTGGCTCGAGGTCAGGCGCGCGTCGTAGAGGAAGCGGCGGCCCTCGGTCACGCTCGCCGGCTCGGGGTTGAACATCTCGACGTGCTGGACCTCGTCCTGGGTCTGGGTGTTGATCACCGAGATGCCGTTGTCGAAGCGGGTCATCACGTACAGCCGCTTCTTGGTCTCGTTGAGCAGCAGGCCGGTCGGACCGCCGCCGCTGAGCTCGATGTGATCGCACGGGTCGGGCCAGAACATGTCGTTCTCGAGCTCGGCGGTCGAGTACACGCCGACCTTGTCCGAGCCGAGCGCCGCCACGTACAGCGTCGCGCCGTTGCTGGTGATCTCCATGCCCTGCGGGAGCGCGAGGCTCAGCTCGTTCTCCTCGTTCGGCAGCTCGGCGCAGCAGTCCTCGAAGTCGATGTGCGGGTTGAGGTGGCGCGGCGCGACGGTGCCGTTGGCCGGGTTGATGACGGTGATCTTGTTCTCGACGAAGTGCCCCTGCACGGTGGTGTCGGCGAAGATGCCCGGGCCCTCGAAGCGGACCTCGTTGCGCGCCTCGGTGTTGGACACGTAGACCTTGTGGTTCACCGGGTTGACGATCATGTTGTAGAGGACGGTGCCGACGCCGCTGTAGAAGCCCGCGCTGCCGGCGATCTGCTTCGGCACGCTGGCGTTGGCGTCGATCACGAACACGTCCTTGTCGGGCAGGTTGAAGCGCACCTTGTCGTCCCACTCGCGGCCGAGCTCGTCGACCCAGTGCTGGCCGTCGTGGCGCACGATGATGCCGACGTCGGGCTGCGCGCGGCCGGCGTGGTCGACGTTCGGCGGCGGCGACCCGATCTCGTCCTCGCTGCCGTCGTACACGAACACGCGGTGCACCGTGGTGGTCTTGTTGCCCGAGAAGTGGGCCGCGACGTACACCTTCGAGCCGTCGGGGCTGGCGGCCAGCGCCCGCGGGGTGTCGGAGAACAGGGTCACGATCTTCAGCGGCGTGCCGCCGAGCGTCGCGCCCAGGTTCTGCGAGTCGAACACCCACACGTCCGAGCGACCGACGCCCGGGGTCGTGAGCTGCGGGTCGATGGCGTTGTTCTGCCCGCGGTGCGCGGTCGTGATGAACGCCCGGCGCTTCTGCGGGCCGGCGAACACGATGTCCCGCGGCTCGTCGCCGACCAGCAGCGTGCGCGTGACCCGGGCCGGGCCGTCGGGGCCGACGTAGACCACGCTGACGCTGTCGGACAGGTGATTGACGACCCACACCTCGGTCGCGCTGCGCACCGCCACCGACACCGGCTCGACGCCCACCGGGATCGACGCCTTGTGCGACAGGCCGCCCGACCACGTCACGTTGTAGACCTCGAGGCGATTGTCCGGGGTGTTGACCGCGAACACCTGCTTCTTGTCGGGGGACATGGCCAGCGGACGGACCTGACCGCTCTCGAAGAGGGTGTAGGCCGGCGGCGCCGCCTGAGCCTCGCTCCACCCCAACCCCGCCCAGCCGATCACCGTAGACAGCAACACCTGTGCGATACGAGCTTGCATAATCCCCCGTCGCCATCGGCCGCGCGACACCGCCGATACGCCTGATGTTTCGTCCCTCGCACCTCGGGCAAATCGCCGAGCCACTATTCCCAACAACGCCGCACGAGGTGTTTCTGTAGTGTCCGGAAGATCAGGAACGGATCCTGGAGCGACACAATTTATTTGCAGTTTCCACCGAACCCACCTGTCCTACCCCGACTGACGCGGCTCATACATCGTTCTGTCGCCCGACGCACAAATTGTTGTGCGAGCAACGTCGGCCCGATTTCGCCTCACTCGCCCGCGGACGCGCCCGCCAGGGCCTGCACTACACCCGCGACGAACGCCTGCACCCACGCACCCGCGACCAGCGGCTCGGCGTAGCTGAAGCACAGGTTGAGCGACTCACCCACAGTCACCGCGTGCAGAAAACCGACATAGGCGCCTGCACGACGCGACGTATGGAAGTGCAAACGCTCGAGCGTGAACGCCCCGTGCCGCGTCGGGAATGGGTACAAACCACAATTGCTGAGCCCGAGGCGCAGTGGGAACCCCGTCATTCGCGCCATCATTCCGGCGTCGATTCGCTGGCTCAATGCATTGAAATCGAACGCCGCGGGCGTCGCCGATTGCCCGGGCAATTGAACGGACAATTCGTCGGCGTAGGCCCGAGCCAGCGCCCAAAACCGCACGTCCGGATCCACCGTGTGCCCGGTGTGAACGTTGATCATACAGCAATCCACGTCTGCCAGCGCGCGCGGCGGTACGACCCGACTGCGCAGATTCACGGACGTGGTGAACGTGGTCGCCAGCCGACCTCCGGCCAGGACCGCGGCGGTCTGCAACATCGCCGCGGCGAGCGCCGCATTGACCGACACGCCCGCCTGCGCCGCCCGCGTCCGCAGCGGACCGACGGCGATCGCGGCGAATGGAACGACCCGGGGGATCCTCGCGTCGACCGGCGAAACCTCCGCGTACGGCCACGGGTCCATCGCGGGACGTCCCGCGGCCGCCTGCTGCAGCGTCGCCGCGTACTCCGCCCACGTCGGTGACCGCGGGAGCTGCTCCTCGATCGCCGGCGGCAGCGGACGCGGCGAATCTTCGATCGCTACGCCGTCGGCGGCCGCGGCGCAGCCCCGCAGGAATTCTTCGACGAACCGGCACGCGGACAGCCCGTCGGAGATCGCGTGGTGCGAGCTGTAAATCAGGACATGACGTCCACGTTCGGGAACACCGTCCAGCAGCACCGTCGCCCGCCATAGCGGACCTGCCGGGTCGATCGGCGCGGCGTGCTCCGCCTCCTCGAGCGCGTGATACGAGGGCGAGTCCGGGCGCGCGAGGACGCGGACGGCGAGCGGCGGCGAGTCGATGACGAAGCGATAGCCCGCGTCGTGCCCGACCAGCCTCGCCCGCAGCAGCGGGTGGCGAACCTGCATTTCGCCGAGCACGCGCCGTACGATCTCGGCGGACAGCGGGCCCATGAATTCGGCGGCCCGGACCGGCTGGCCCCACCCCGCGAAGCGTTCATGGGCGAGGGCGCACGCGGCCTCGGTATAGCCGAGCTCTCGTTGCGTCACCGCAGTCTTCATATATCCGTTCGATCCTGGCTGTCAGACCGCGACGGTTTCGTCGGATCGTCGGAACCGACCACGTGCTCTGCAAACGATACTGTAGACTGCATCGAACCGGCGAGGGTACACGAAGGGCCGCCGCGTCTCCAAGAAGATTCGTGCCCCGTGCGACCTGACGCTCGCAGCCCCCAGCATGACAGCTGTTACGAATTTCTGAATCGTGTGATCTACTCCTCATCACTCAACACTCATGATTCACGCCAAGCCAGGCGTACGACGTTCCCTGCGTTTCCGCGCGGGGCAGCGCTGACGATTGCACACATATGCCCTCGCTTGCACTCGCCCCTCCCACGGAACCAATGTCGGACAAAAACACATGACAACCGACGTGATGAATGATCCTCGTCCGCCAGGTGCGCCCGGCGTGCACCGCCTCTTCGAGGCGCAGGCCGATCGCACGCCCGACGCGGTCGCCGTCGTATTCGCACAGGCGACCCTGACCTACCGCGCGCTCGACCGCCGCGCGAGCCGACTCGCCCGACGTCTGCGCGAGGAGGGTGTCGGGCCCGACGTGCTCGTCGGACTGTGCCTCGAGCGCTCGCTCGACCTCGCGATCGGGGTGCTCGCCGTGCTGAAGGCCGGCGGCGCCTACGTCCCCCTCGATCCGACCTACCCGCCCGCGCGCCTGGCCTGGATCCTCGACGACACCGCGGCGCCCGTGCTCGTCGCCCACGCCGCCACCCTCGCGGCGCTGCCCGAGCACCGCGCGCGGCTGGTGTGCGTCGACGCGGACGACGGCGAGGACGAGCGCCTGTCCGCCGCGGTCGAGCCCGACGACCTCGCCTATCTCATCTACACCTCGGGCTCGACCGGCCGCCCGAAGGGCATCGGCCTGCCGCACGCCGCCCTGGTCAACCTCGTCGAGTGGCACCGCCGGACCCTCCTCGGCGGCGCGCGCACCCTGCAGTTCGCCTCGATCGCCTTCGACGCCAGCTTCCACGAGATGTTCGCCGCCTGGGCCACCGGCGGCGCGGTCCACCTCATCCCCGACGGCGTGCGCCGCGACGTGCGCGCGCTGGCCCGCTATATCGAGGACGCGGCGATCGAGAAGGTCATCCTCCCGGTCGTCGTGCTGCAGCAACTCGCGTCGGAGGTCGCCGAGCGACCGGCGCGCCTGGCAGGCCTGCGCGAGGTGACGACCACCGGCGAGCAGATGCACATCACCAGCCCGGTGATCGCGCTGTTCAAGCGGCTCCCGGGCTGCTCGCTGCACAACCACTACGGCCCGTCCGAGACCCACGTCGTCACCGCCCTGACGCTGGACGCCGACCCCGACGTCTGGGTGCCCCACCCGACCATCGGCCGCGCGCTCGACGGCTGCTGCGCGGTCGTCCTCGACGCCGACATGCGGCCGTGCCCCGACGGCGTCGAGGGCGAGCTGTTCCTCGGCGGCGTGTGCCTCGCACGCGGCTACTGGCGCCGACCCGGGCTGACCGCCGAGCGCTTCGTCCCCGACCCCCACAGCGCCGAGCCCGGCGCCCGCCTCTACCGCACCGGCGACATCGCCCGGCGCCTCGCCGACGGCGCCCTCGAGTACCTCGGCCGGCGCGACGACCAGGTCAAGATCCGCGGCGTGCGCGTCGAGCTCGGCGAGGTCGAGTCGGCGATCAGCCGCCACCACGACGTCCGCGAGACGGTCGTGCTGGCCCGCGAGGACCGCCCCGGCGAGCGCCGCCTCGTCGCCTACGTGGTCGCCACCAGCGGCGCCCACGACGACCTCGCCGCGGGTCTGCGCGAGTACCTGCGCGCCTCGCTGCCCGACGTCATGATCCCCTCGGCGTTCGTGCCGATGCCGGCGCTGCCGCTCACGGCCAACGGCAAGGTCGACAAGCGGGCCCTGCCCGCGCCGGAGCAGGTCGTCACGCGCCGCGCCCCGATCACCGCGCCGCGCAACGAGCTCGAGCGGGCCGTGCTCGCCATCTGGCGCGACGTCCTGCAGCAGCCGGCCATCGGCGTCGACGACGACTTCTTCGCCGTCGGCGGCCACTCGCTGGCCGCCACCCAGGTGTTCGTCCGCGTGCGCGAGCTGTTCGCCGTCGACGTCTCGTTCCAGCGCCTGTTCGACCGCCCGACCGTCGCCGACCTCGCGGCGTACATCCAGGCCCGACGCGGCGGCGGCGGCCAGGACGCGCTCGCCGTGGTGCCGCGCGGCCAGCCGCACCCGCTGGCGCCCGCGCAGGAGCGCCTGTGGTTCCTCCACCGCCTCGCGCCGGCCAGCAACGCCTACAGCTGCCCGTACTTCTTCCGCGTGCTCGGCCCGCTCGACGTCGACGCCCTGCGGTCGAGCCTCGACGCGCTGGTCCGCCGTCACGAGGCCCTGCGCACGACCTTCCACGAGGAAGACGGCCGGGCCCGCCAGGTCGTCGCCGCGTCCGGCGAGCTCGAGCTCGAGCTCGAGGACCTGCGCGAGCTCCCCGTCGACGATCGCGAGGCCCGCCTGCGCGCCAGCCTGCAGGCCGCGGCGCTGCGGCCGTTCGACCTCACCCGCGGCCCCCTGCTGCGCGCCGGCCTGGTGCGCCTCGCGGCCGCCGAGCACGTGTTCTGGTTCAACGTCCACCACATCGCCATCGACGCCTGGTCGATGGACGTGCTGCTGCGCGAGCTCGCCGCGCTCTACGAGGCCGCCTGTCGCGGCGTCGCCGCGACGCTGCCCGAGCTGCGCGCCCAGTTCGTCGACCACGCCGCCTGGCAGCGCGCCCGCCTGGCCGCGCCCGAGGTGGCCGAGGCGGTGCGCTGGTGGAAGCAGCGGCTCGCCGGCGCGCCGATGCTGCTCGAGGTCCCGGCCGATCGGCCGCGTCCGCCGGTCCAGAGCTTCCTCGGCAGCCACACCCGCGTGCGCCTCGACGTCGACCTGACGGCCCGCCTGCGCGGCCTCGCCGCCGCGCGAGGGGTGACCCTGCCGATGCTCCTGCTCGCCGGTTACGCGGCGCTCCTGGGCCGATACACCGGCGAGGAGGACCTGCTCATCGGCCTGCCCGTGTCCGGTCGCGACCGCGTCGAGGCCGAGGCCATGGTCGGCCTGTTCATCAACACGCTGCCGATGCGCATCGACCTGTCGGGCGACCCCGGCTTCGCCGCGCTGCTCGACCGCGTGCGCCAGATCAGCCTCGACGCCTACGACCGCGACTTCGTCCCGTTCGACCGCCTCGTCCAGGAGCTGCGGCCCGAGCGCGGCCTCAGCCACAACCCGGTGGTCCAGGTCTGCTTCGCCCCCCAGCCCGCCGGCGCCCACAGCCTGCAGCTGTCGGGCAGCCGGGTCGAGGCGCTCGACATCGACGCCCAGAAGACGATCTTCGACCTCACGCTGTACACGTGGGAGGAGCACGGCGGCGTCTCCGGCATCTTCGAGTACAGCGTCGACCTGTTCGACCGCCCGACCGTAGAGCGCCTGGCGAACCACCTGCAGGCGCTGCTCCGTGGGTTCGCCGACGACCCGCAGCGCCGCCTGTCCGAGGTCCCGCTGCTGACCGCCGACGAGCGCCGCCGGCTCGTCCGCGCCGACGCCGACGACGCGCCCGCGCCGAGCGCCCTCGCCGACGCGCTCATGCACGACGAGTTCACCCGCAAGGCCGCGCGCGCGCCGGATCACCCGGCCCTCCTGCTCGGCCCGGCCGCGCTGTCGTACGCCGAGCTCGAGCGCCGCGCCAACCAGCTCGCGCACCACCTGCGAGCGCTCGGCGTCGATCGCGAGGCGCTGGTCGCCATCAGCCTCGAGCGCTCGTTCGACCTCGTCGTCGCGGTGCTCGGCGTGCTGAAGGCCGGCGCCGGCTTCGTGCCGATCGACCCCGCGTACCCGCAGGAGCGCCTCGACTTCATGCTGCAGGACAGCGCCGCACGCGTGGTCGTCACCCACGAGCGCCTGGCCCCGCGGTTCACACGCGCCGCGGCGCTCGTCCGCCTCGACAGCGAGCGCCCGGCGATCGCCGCCCGCCCCGCGACACCGCCGCCGATCACGACCGGCCCCGACGACGTCGCCTACGTGATCTACACCTCGGGCTCGACCGGCCGCCCCAAGGGCGTCGTCATCGAGCACCGCAGCGCCGTCAACCTCGCCCACGCGCCGCCGCCCGGCTTCGTGGTCGAGCCCGCCAGCGTGTTCCTGCAGATGTCGTCGTTCAGCTTCGACATCTTCGTGTGGGAGCTGCTGATGACCTGGGCGGCCGGCGCGACGCTGTGCCTTATCCCCCCCGGCCTGCCGATCCCGAGCCGCGAGTTCATGGACCTGCTGCGCACGCACCGGGTCAGCCACGCGGTCATGACTCCGTCGGTGCTCGCCTCGCTGCCGGTCGAGCCGCTGCCCGACCTCACGCACCTCGTCGCCGGCGGCGAGGCCCTGAGCGCCGAGCTCGTCGACGCCTGGGGCGGCTCGCGCCGGTTCTTCAACGGCTACGGCCCGACCGAGATCACGGTGTTCGCCAGCTTCGCCCGGTGCAGCCCGGGCGAGGCGTCGCCGCCGATCGGCCGACCGCTGGCCAACGTCCGCGCCTACGTGCTCGACCGCCGCGGCGACCCGGTCCCGATCGGCGTGCCCGGCGAGCTCCACATCGGCGGCGCCGGCGTGGCCCGCGGCTACCTCGATCGCCCGTCGCTGACCGCATCCCGGTTCGTCCCCGACCCGTTCTCAGGCGCGCCCGGGGCCCGCCTCTACAGCACCGGCGACCGCGCGCGCTGGCGGTCCGACGGCCAGATCGAGTTCCTCGGGCGCATCGATCACCAGGTCAAGCTCCGCGGCTTTCGCATCGAGCTCGGCGAGATCGAGGCCGTGCTGCGCAGCCACCCGTACGTGCAGGACGCCGTCGCCGTGGTCGGCAAGGACCTCTCGGCCCACGTCGTGCTGCGCCCGCTCGCGCTCGCCGACGCGGCCCGCGACGACCAGGTCGAGGCCTGGCGCACGCTCTACGACGACAGCTACGCGCGCAGCGCCGGCGACGACGCGGGGTTCGACACCGGCGTGTGGATCAGCAGCTACACCGGCCTGCCGCTGCCCGCCGAGGTGATGCACGCCTGGCGCGACGCCACCGTGGCCCGCCTGGCCGCGCTGCGTCCGCGGCGCGTGTGGGAGATCGGCTGCGGCAGCGGGCTCTTGCTGCTCCCGCTGGCCCCCGGCTGCGAGCGCTACCACGGCACCGACTTCTCCGGCGCGGCGATCGCCCGCCTCGGCGATCAGGTGTCCGCGAAGCGCCTCGATCACGTCACGCTCGAGCGCCGCGCCGCCCACGACGTCGCCGGGCTCGCGGTGTCCGACGTCGACCTCGTGATCCTCAACTCGGTCGCGCAGTACTTCCCCGATCCCGCCTACCTGCGCGCCGTGCTCGGCGACGCCGCGTCGCGCGTGCGCGACGGCGGCGTGCTGTTCGTCGGCGACGTGCGCTGCCACGGCCTCATGGCGGCCTTCCACGCGTCGGTGCAGGTCGCCCAGGCCGCGCCCGACACCGCGTGCAAGCGGGTCCACGAGCGCGCGCTCCGCGGCCTGCGCGGCGAGGGCGAGCTGCTCGTCGATCCCGCGTTCTTCGCCGAGCTGCAGGCCGCCGTCCCGCGCCTCGCCCACGTCGAGGTCTGGCTGCGACGCGGCCCGCACCGCGACGAGATGACCCGCTTCCGCTACGACGCGCTGCTGTTCGTCGGCGAGGCCCCGCCGCCGCTCGCCGCTCGTGCGCTCGCGTGGTCCGAGATCGGCGGCTCGCTGGCGACGCTCGACGGCCTGCTCGCCGCCAGCGACGACTCGCTGACGATCCTCGGCGTGCCCAACGCCCGCGTCGCCGAGGCCCTGTGGGCCGCGCAGCGCCTCTCCGCGTTCGAAGGCCCGGTGTCGGCGCTGAGCGACGCCGCCGCGGCCGCGAGCGCCGGCGCCGTCGATCCGGAGGCGCTGTGGCAGCTCGGCGAGCGCCGCGGCTACGGCGTCCGCGTCAGCCTCGCCGCCGACGGCGACCCCGGGGCGATGGACGTGCTGTTCGAACGCGACGCCGACCCCGCGCGTCCGCGGGCCTGGCTGCGGACCCACGCCGCGCCGCCCGTGGCCGCGACCAACGATCCGGTGCGGGCCCGCCTGCAGCGCCAGGTCGGCCCGACCCTGCGCACCTGGCTGCAGAGCCGCCTGCCGGCGTACATGGTCCCGGGCGCGATCCACATCCTCGACGCGCTGCCGACCCTGCCGAACGGCAAGACCGACCGCCGCGCGCTCGCCGAGCTCGGCGCCGGCAAGGCCGCCAACACCAGCGACTTCGTGCACCCGCGCTCCGAGGTCGAGCACACGCTCGCCGCGATCTGGCGCGAGGTCCTCGCGGTCGATCACGTCGGCATCGACGACCCGTTCTTCGAGCTCGGCGGCCACTCGCTGCTGCTCGCCCAGGTGCGCGCCGCCTTGATCGTGCGCCTCGGCGCGACCCTGACGATGGTCGACCTGTTCCAGCACCCGACCATCCGCCAGCTCGCCGCGCACATCGTCGCGACCCGGGCCGAGCCCGCGCCGACGCCCGCCCCGCCCGTCGCCCCCGCGCGCGTCGCCCCCCGCGAGCCGGCCCCGAGCGACGCGATCGCCGTCGTCGGCATGGCCGGGCGCTACCCCGGCGCCGACGACGTCGAGGCCCTGTGGGCCAACCTGCTGGCCGGGCGCGAGTCGATCACCTTCTCGAGCGAGGCCGAGCTGCTGGCCGCCGGCGTCGACCCGGCGCTGATCGCCTCGCCGCGGTTCGTCCCGGCGTTCGGCGTGATGCCCGGCGCCTACTGCTTCGACCACGCGTTCTTCGGCTACAGCCCCTACGAGGCGCGCCTCATGGACCCGCAGCAGCGCGTGTTCCTCGAGTGCGCCTTCACGGCCCTCGCCGACGCCGGCATCGACCCCGCGCGCTCGCCCCACCGCGTCGGCGTGTTCGGCGGCAGCGACGGCCCGCACTACTGGCTGCAGCGCGTCGGCCTGCCCGGCGATCCGCAGAGCACCGAGGAGTTCCAGGCCACCGTCGCCAACATCCCCGACAACCTGACCGCGCGCGTCGCCTTCAAGCTCGGCCTGCGCGGGCCGGCGGTCACCGTGCTGTCGGCCTGCTCGACCTCGCTGGTCGCCGTGCACACCGCCTGCCAGAGCCTGCGCGCCGGCGAGTGCGACGTGGCCCTCGCCGGCGGCTCGGCGGTCGCGGTGCCGTCGCAGCGCGGCCACGTCTACGACGAGGGCGGCGTGATGTCCCCCGACGGCCACAACCGTTCGTTCGACCGCGACGCCCGCGGCACCGTCGGCGCGGCCGGCGTCGGCATCGTCGTGCTGAAGCGCCTCCGCGACGCCCTCGCCGACGGCGACAGCGTGCGCGCGATCATCCGCGGCTCGGCGATCGGCAACGACGGCGCCGACAAGATCGGCTTCACCGCGCCCGGGCTCCGCGGCCAGATCGACACCGTCCTCCGCGCCCAGCAGGCCGCGGCGGTCAGCGCCGACAGCATCGGCTTCGTCGAGGCCCACGGCACCGCCACCCGCCTCGGCGATCCGATCGAGGTCACCGCCCTGACGAGGGCGTTCCGCGCGAGCAGCGATCGTCGCGAGTACTGCGCGCTCGGTGCCGTGAAGAGCAACCTCGGCCACACCGGCGCGGCCGCCGGCGCCGCAGGCCTCATCAAGGCCGTGATGGCGCTGCAGCGCGGTTCGATCCCGCCGACCCTCCACTTCCACGCCCCGAACCCCGAGATCGGCCTGCCGGGTAGCCCCTTCTTCGTCAACACGACCGCGATCCCGTGGCCCGCCGGCGACGTCCCGCGCCGCGCCGCCGTCAGCTCGTTCGGCGTCGGCGGCACCAACGCGCACGTCATCGTCGAGGAGGCCCCGCCCGCGCGACCGTCGGGCCCCGCGCGCCCGTGGCAGTTGCTGCTGCTCTCGGCCCGCTCGAGCCGCGCCCTGCGCGAGCGCGCCGGACAGCTCGCCGATCGCCTGCTCGGCGACGACGCCCCCGCCCTCGCCGACGTCGCCCACTCGCTGCGGCGCCAGCCGATCCTCGCGCCCGATCGCCGGGCATACGTCTGTCGCGAGCGCGACGCCGCCGTCGTCGCCCTGCGCGAGGACACCGCCCACCTCGTCGAGGGCAAGGCCAGGGCCCGCGCGCCGCGGCCGGTGTTCGTGTTCTCCGGCGGCGGCACCCAGGTCGCCGGCATGGGCCGCGAGCTCCACGCCCACGAGCCCGTGTTCCGCCGGCACCTCGACGCCTGCCTCGACGGCTTCGAGCGCGAGCTCGGCGGCGGCGTGCGCGACATGTTCTTCACCGCCGACCTCGAGGACAGCGCCCGCCGCATGCACCGGCCCTCGCTCAACATGGCCGCGATCTTCTCCGTCGAGCTCGCGCTCGCCGAGCTGCTGATCGCCTGGGGCGTCACGCCCGCCGCCGTGGTCGGCCACAGCCTCGGCGAGTACGTCGCCGCCGTGATCGCCGGCGTGCTCGCGCTCGACGACGCCATCGCCCTCGTCGCCACCCGCGGCCGCCTCTACGACGAGAGCCCCGACGCCTGCATGATGAGCGTGCCGCTCGCCGAGTCCGCCGTGCTGCCGCGCCTCGGCAGCGGGCTCTCGCTCGCCACCGTCAACGGCGCCGAGGCCTGCCTGGTCGCCGGCCTCCGCCACGAGGTCGAGCGCCTCGCCGCCGAGCTCGCCCGCGAGGGCGTCGAGACCCGCGTGCTGCCCGTCGCCGGCGCCGGCCACTCGCACCTCGCCGATCCGTTCGTGCCCGCGCTCGTCGAGCGCGCGCGGCGGGTCGCGCTGCGCGCCCCGACCGTGCCCATGGTCTCGACCGTCACCGGCGCGTGGTTCACCGACGATGCCCTCGACCCGACCCACTGGGGCCGTCACCTGCGCCAGACCGTCCGCTTCCACGCCGCCGCCACCACGTTGCTCGCCGACCCCGATCACGCCTTCATCGAGGTCGGCCCCGGCGGTCACCTCGCGGCGCTGCTGCGCCGTCACCCCGAGGTCGGCAGCGATCGCCTGATCGTCGCCGGCCTCGGCCACCCGCGCGGCGGTCGCAGCGAGACCGAGGCGCTGCTGCGGGCGGTCGGCGCGTTGTGGTGCGCCGGCGCGGCGATCGACCTCGGCGCGTTCGACCGCGACGAGCAGCGCCGCCACGTCTCGCTGCCCGCCTACCCGTTCGCCCGCGTCGAGCACGTGCTCGCCCCCCTCGGCCCGACCGCCGCGCCGCTCGCCGCCGCCGCCCCGATCGTCGCCGCCGACGACGACGCCGCGCCGGCCGTCGACGCCGACCTCACCGACCCGACCGCGCGCGCCCTCGGCGAGATCTGGTCCGACCTGCTCGGCGTGTCCGTGCGCGCCGGCGACAACTTCTTCGAGCTCGGCGGAAGCTCGCTGATCGCCATCCACCTGCGGGCCCGCATCCGCGACCGCCTCGGCGTCACCATCCCCACCCACGCGCTCGTCGAGAACCCCACGCTGCGCGAGCTCGCCGCGTTCGTCGACCAGGCCCCGCGCCCGAGCCTCGGGCGCGCGGCCGAGGCCCCGACGCCCACATCCCTGCTCGTCCGCCTCCGCGACGGCCGCCCCGACGCGGCGCCGCTGTACTTCATCCAGCCGATCGGCGGCACCGTCTACACCTACCTCGCGCTCGCCCGGGCCCTGCAGTGGCCCGGCGCGATCCACGGCGTGCGCGCGTCCGGCATGGACCCCGGAGAACCTCTCCTCTCGGACATGCGGACGATCACCGAGCGTTACCTCGCGGAGGTCCTGCAGGCGCGCCCCGACGGCCCGCTGGTGCTCGCGGGCCACTCCGCCGGCGGCGTGATCGCGTACGCGATGGCCCGGGAGCTGGAGGCCCGCGGCCGTCCGGTCTCGCTGATCCTGCTCGACGCGCCCTCGCTGCCGGCCATCCGCGGCCAGGCGGTCAAGAGCGCCGACGATCTGCTGCGCGAGCTGGCGACGCTCGAGTCGACCACCTCGACCGCGCACAAGGCCCTGGTCGCCGCGCTGTCGGAGGGCTCCGCGCTCGGCTCGATCATGCTGGCGACCTGGGACGCCATTCAGAGCTTCGACCCCGCGCCGATCCGCAGCGACGTGCTGTACGTCGCCGCCCACGAGCAACGCGACGAGCGCGACGTCCACGCCGGCATGTACTGGATGGGCCTGACGTCCGGCGACTACGCGTTCCACCGCTGCCCGGGCGACCACTTCACGATGATGGAGGAGCCGCAGGTCCAGCGGCTCGCCCGCATCCTCGACCGGCACCTCGGCGGCGCGGCGATCGCCGGCTCGCAGGCGGCGCAGCAGCGGCGCTCCGCCGCCACGCCCTGATCGCCGCCGTCCGCCGCCCGCACTCGCCGTCGTCGCCCCTCGGCGTCGGCGGCGAATGTCGACACCTGTCGCTCAGGCGCGGCGTCCGCCGCCCGGCTCGCGCGCGCCGACGAGTGCCACCATATTGCCGTGCGGCGCCTTGCGATCGGCCATGAGCTGGTGCGCGGCCCCGATGGCCGTGAATTCGAACGTCCTGCCGAGGCACGGGTCGACGCGCCCGCTGCCGACGAGCTCGGTCATGGCGACGGCCTGCTCGCGGTTGGCGTAGTGGGTGCCCTGAAACCGCTTCTGCCGCATCCAGTGGTAGCGCAGGTCGAAGGTGACCTGATAGCCGGTGGTGCCGGCGCAGATCACCACCATGCCGCCGGTGTCACACACATACAGCGACGTCGGCAGGGTCGCCTCGCCCGGGTGTTCGAATACGATACGAGGATTGCGCCGGGCCCCGACGGCCTCCCAGATCGCCTCGCCGAACGCGCGGGCGCCCGCGTTCCAGCGCGCATACGCGGCCGTGTCGTCCCAGCGAGGCATCGTCCCCCAGTGATCGAAGCGCGTGCGATCGATGACCCCCTTGGCCCCGTGCGCCAGGCAGTACTCGGCCTTCTGCGCGTCGGACACCACGCCGATGGGGATGGCGCCCGCCGCCCTGGCGACCTGGATGGCCAGCGAGCCGAGGCCGCCCGCGCCGCCCCACACCAGCACGACGTCGCCGGCGCGCACGGTGTGCTCGGCGAAGCCGTGCATCCCGCGATAGGCCGCCGCGCCGTTGCCGAGGAACGCCGCGCCCTCCTCCCACGTCAGCGCCGGCGGCTTGGCGATCACCTGATCGCGCTTGACCCGGGTGAACTGCGCGAACGACCCGTAGCTGGTCTCGTACCCCCACATCTTGCACGTCGGCGAGAGCATCGGGTCGCCGCCGGCGCGGATGTGCGGACAGCTTCGATCCCACCAGCCGCCGTGCATGATCACCGCGTCGCCGACGGCGACGTCGTGCACGTCGCGGCCGACCTTGTAGACGATGCCGGAGCCGTCCGAGCCGCCGATGTGAAAGTCCCCCTCACCGAGCTTGCGGTGCAGGCGAATCACGTTGACCGGCGCGCCCGCGGACGCCCAGATCCCGTTGTAGTTGATGCCCGCGGCCATCACCGCGACCAGACACTCGTCGTCCCCGATCTCCGGGACGTCGACCTCCTCGACCATGAAGGCGCTCGCGGGCGGTCCGAAGCGCTCCTCGCGGATCACCTGTGCGTGCATTCTCCGCGGGACGACCCCCAGCGGGGGGAGTTCGCCGATCGCATAGATCTCGGGATTCATCCGCACCTCCAGAGAGCACTACAGTAGTTCGCGGCCGCGATCGTTTCCACGAGTTTTTCGCGTCAGGACTTCGGCGGCAACAGCGTGAAGTAGAACAGGCTGCCCTCGCCGGGCACGCTCTCCACGCCGACGCGTCCGCCGAGGCGCTCGATGATCCGTCGCACGATCGACAGGCCGAGGCCGTGGCCCTCCGCGCGGACCTCGTCCAGCCGCGTGAACTCGGCGAACAGGCGGTCCTGGGCCTCGCGCGGGATGCCGGGGCCGTTGTCACGCACCCAGAAGCGCAGCATCCCGTCGGCCCGCGCGTCGGCGCCGAGCGTCAGGCGCGGCGGCCGTCCGCCGTACTTCAGCCCGTTGCTGATGTAGTTGGTCCACGCCTCCTCGATCCACGGGGCGTAGCCGATCGCGGCCGGCCACTCGTCGGCGACGGTGATCTCGCCGCGGTACTCGACGAGCATGTAGGCCATGCGCTGCTGGACCTGGGCGACGATGCTGGCCATGTCGAGCGGGGTGATCTGGACCTGCTGCTTGCGCACGCCGGCCAGCAGCAGCAGCTCGTCGACGATGCTGGCCGCCGTGTTCGAGGCCCGGCGGATGCTGTCGACGACCTTGGCGACCTCCGACTGGTCGAGGTTGTCGAGGCTCTCGAGCAGGTACTCCGCGTAGCCGGACACCGCGCCGAGCGGGTTCTTCAGGTCGTGGGCGACGGTCCGGCCGAACGCGTCGAGCTCGGCGTTGCTGGCGATCAGCGACTGGTTCACGCGGCTCAGCTCGTCGGTGCGCTTGCGGACCAGGCCCTCCATGTTGGCGTAGAGGTTGGCGTTCTCGATCGAGATCGCGGCCTGCGAGGCGATCAGCTTGAGCGTGTTGAAGCGGCCCTCGGAGAACACCCCGGGCGTCAGGTCGTGCTCGAGGTAGAGGACGCCGATCAGCTTGCCCTGGTGGACCAGCGGGGTGCACAGCACCGATCGCAGCGAGCGGGCCACGATGTCCGGGTCGGTGGTGAACGGCCCGACGTGGACGGCGTCCTCGAGGATCACGCTGTCGTTGGTGTGGGCGACGAAGTGGATCACCGACGCGGGCAGCGACTGCGACTCCTTCAGCGGCAGCGGCGAGGCCAGGGTGAACGGGCCGGTGTCGGCCGACGACTCGGCGACCACGCACAGCCGGCCGTCCTGGTCGAGCAGCAGCACGCCGCGGCGGGCCCCCGCGTTCTCGACCATGATGTGCACGATCTTCTCGAGCAGCGGCTGCAGCGAGATCTCGACCGTCAGCACCTGCGAGGCCTTGATGACGCTCGCCAGGTCCATGCCCTGGTTGCCGGTGGTGGACAGCGAGCTGGTGGCGAAGCTCCGCGTCGGCGCGGCGATCGGGGTCAGCGGCTCGCTGCGGCCGATCAGGTTCGGGTACTTGGCGTCGAGCTCGCGGACCTTGGCGTGCGCGCCCCAGCGCTCGTAGCCGAAGCGGGCCTGGCCGAGGTACAGGCGGGCGATGCGGCCGCGCCCGCGGCCGAGGTGGAAGCGGGCGCACAGCTCGTTGGCCAGCGCCTCGTGGTGGAAGAACATGTTCTTGCGGGCGTACTCGATCGACCGATCGAACTCGTCCATCGCCTTCATGTCGTCGCCGCGGAGGCGGTGGATCTCGGCGTCGAGCAGGATCAGGCGGTGCAGCTCGTTGCTCGGGCAATAACCCGACCACTTGGCGACCGCGTCGCGGTGGCGGACGATCTCGGCGAGCATCGCCTCCTGCTTGGCCTCCGGCGCGCTCGGGTAGACCGCCGCCAGCGTGAGCGCGGCGTAGAACGGGAACTCGTGGACGTACGGCGCGCCGACGGTCGCGCCGAGCACCGCCTCGATCTGCGGGATGAGGGCGTGGGCCCGCTCGAACTCCTCGAAGATCACCAGCGTCATCAGCTTGACGATGTGGTGCAGGCAGCGCACCACGACGAGGCCGAACGCGTCGATGTTGGCGAGCCAGGCCGCCTCCTCCGGCGAGTCCTCGCCCAGCGGCGCGTCCCACCACTGGCGGTGCAGCAGCGCCTCGATCGTGTGGCCGAACAGCGTCGCCTGGGCCAGCGACATGAAGTCCCGCATGCGCCGCAGATCGGGGAGGGCCTGCAGCGCCCGCTCGCGCACGGCCCCGAGGTCCTCGCCGAGGCGCAGCTGCGTCAGCGTGTAGTAGACGGCGCCCTGCGAGGCCCACATGAACTCGCCGAGGCCGCTGCCGAGCCGCTGGGCCTCGGCGTAGTGGTGCAGCGTGGTCTGCAGCGGCTGGGTCTGGCCGAAGTAGAAGCCGACCGCGAACTGCACGCGGCACGCGACCTCCGACTGCGGGAAGCGGTCGAGCACGCCGAGCGCGAGCTGGCCGAACCGACGCGCGTCCTCCGGGCGCTGCAGCGGACCCGCGAGCGCGTAGCCGTAGCTGGCGTAGCCGAAGGCCGACAGCTCGGCGTTGCCGTGGGTCAGGGACAGCAGGACCTGCTTCAGGATGATGACCGATCCGAGCAGCGCGTTGGCCACGAACGCCGGCATGAACACGTCGGTGAGCAGGCGCAGCTGGGCGCGCGCCGCCTCGTCGGTCATGACCGGGAGGTCGACCAGCGACTCGATCGTGCGGGTCTTCAGGTGCTCGTCGATCGCCTGCGACGACGCGCCGATCGCCGCCATCAGCTCCGCGGGGGAGTCGGGCAGGTGGATGCCGAACAGCGCCAGGCCCTGGCGGCCGTCGGCCAGCGCCCCGGCGAAGTTGCCCTGGCCGCCGCGGAGCAGCATGCGCAGGCGGTAGAGGTCGATGCGCGTGAGGTCGTTGCGGGCCCGCGTGAACAGCAGCTCGAACACCGTGTCGGCCTGCTCGCTGCGACCGGCCATGAACTCGCACTCGGCCAGCTCGCGCTCCAGCACGAACGTCAGGTCGAACTCGTCGTCCCAGCAGGAGGCCGGCAGCATGGCGATGCCGGCGGTGAGGTACTGCGAGGCGGCGCTGTGGGCCGACGCGGTCTTGGCCGCGCGACCGGCGGCGAGGTTGGCCCGCGCGAGCTCGATGCGCTCGACCGGGTCCTCCATGCGGCTGGCGCCGGAGTTGAAGTGGCGGACCATCTCGAACAGCGCCTCGCCCTGGGGCTCGCGGCCGACGCGGGCGCGCAGGGTGCGGCCGATGCGGAGGTGGACCTCGGCGAGGTCCTGATCGCCGCCGAGGCTGAGCGCCGCCTGCTGCACGCGGTCGTGGAGGAACCGGCACATCGGCGCGAGGTCCGACACCTCGTCGTGCTCGCCCTCGGGCGAGGCGTCGCCGCCGGGCAGGAGCCGGTAGTCCGAGTCGAGCGGCACGACCAGCCCGGCCTGCAGCGCCGGCCACAGATCGAAGGCGAGCTGTCCGAGCGTGCGGTCCGAGATGGTCGCCAGGGTCACCAGGTCGAACTCGTGGCCGATGCAGGCCGCGACCGCGAGCAGCACCTGCGTGCCCTCGTCGAGCAGGCGCAGCTTCTCGGACATGAACTCGACCACGTTATCGGTGATCGGCTCGACGCGGATCGCCTGCTCGTCCCACGTCCACTGGCCCTCCTCCTGATCGAGGCGGATGAGGCCGCGCTGATACAGCGTGAGCAGGAACTGGGTGAGGAAGAACGGGTTGCCGTGGGTCTTGTCGTGCGCGAGCGCCGTCAGGTTGTCGAGCGAGCGCTCGCCGTACGGCGTCAGCGTGTCGCTCAGCAGCCGCTGCACGCTCGCCCAGTCGAGCGGCCCGAGCTGGCGCTCGTCGACCGGCACGCCCTCGCCGCGCAGGTAGTCGATGGTGGCCCGCAGCGGGTGGCCGGCGTCGACCTCCTGATCGCGGAACGCGCCGATGAGCAGCAGGTTGCGACCGCCGGGGTCGGTGAGCAGCAGGCGCAGCATGGCCAGCGTGCCGGGGTCGGCCCACTGCAGGTCATCGAGGAAGACGACGAGCGGCGAGCTGCTGGTACAGAACGCCCGCACGAAGTTCTGGAAGACCAGGCCGAAGCGGTTCTGCGACTCCGCGGGCCCGAGCTGGGCCGGCGCCTCCTGGCGATCGATGATGCGCTCGAGCTCCGGCACGAGGTCGACCACGAGCTGACCGTTGGGCCCGAGCGCGGCCCGCAGGCGCGTGCGCCACTCGCCGAGCGTGGCCGACGACTCGGTGAGCATCTGGCGCACCAGCTCCTCGAACGCCCGCGTGAGCGCGCTGAGCGGCGCGCCGCTCTGCAGCAGGTCGAACTTGCCGGCGACGAACCGGCCGCCGCTGCGGGCGATCGCCTTGTGGACCTCGTGCACCAGCACCGACTTGCCGACGCCCGCGCCGCCGGAGAACAGCAGCAGTGCCGGTCGCCCCTCCCGCACGCGGGAGAAGTTGTCCATCAGCGCCTGGATGTCGTCCTCGCGGCCGTAGAGCTTCTGCGGGACGCGCAGCACGTCCGGCAGGTCGCGCTTGCCGAGCTCGAAGGTCGGGATGTTGCCCTCGGCGTCGAGCGTCTGCAGGCACGTCACGAGGTCGGCGGCGAGGCCACGCGCGTGCTGGTAGCGGTCCTCCGGACCCTTGGCGAGCAGGCGCATGACGATGTTCGAGACGACCGGCGGGACCGAGGGGGCCCGCTGGTGCGGCGCCACCGGCGTGCGGGCGATGTGGCTGTGCACGACCTCCATCGCGTCGCTGCCGGCGAACGGCAGGCTGCCGGTCAGCATCTCGTAGAACGTCACGCCGAGCGAATAGAGGTCTGTGCGGTGATCGACGACGCGGTTCATGCGCCCGCTCTGCTCGGGCGACATGTAGAGCAGCGTGCCCTCGAGCGCCTCGGGGCTGCCCACGCGCGCCGTCTCCTGGGCGATGCGCATGGCGATGCCGAAGTCGATGAGCGTGGTCTCCTCGGTGGCCGGGTTGACGAGGATGTTGTGCGGCTTGATGTCCTTGTGGACGATGTTTCGCTGGTGCAGCGCCGCCAGCGTGCGGGCCAGGGACAGGGCGATCTCGAGGGCCCGGCGCAGGCGCAGCGGCTGGCCGTGCAGGATGTCGCTGAGCGGCACGCCGCCGCCGTCCTCCATCACCAGCGCGAGCCCGTTGCCGTAGTTCTCGAGCGAGTAGACGCGGATGACCCCGGGCAGGTTGAGGTCGTGCAGCGTGGTGTACTCGCGGCGGAGCTGGGCGAACGCCCGCGGCGAGGGGTACTCGCCCTTCAGGAACTTGATGACGACCGGGACCTGATCGTGATCACGGATGGCCCGGAAGATCAGCGAGTTCTGACCCTCGTGGATCTTCACGTTCAGCGTGTAGGTTGTCGATCCGTCCATGTGCTGAGCGCCCGGCGCGTCGACCCGAGAGGTTTGCGCATCATACCGCCGCATCCCGCCCGCGGAAGAGCCCTGCGTGCGCGCGAGTTCGATCGGCGGCGCGGGCGTTCATGCGCCGCGTCGCCGCGGCGAACAGGGCCCACGATCGACGTGTCGGCCGACCACCGCCGCGGACGCGGCGTCGCGGATTCGCACCGCCCGCGCGTCGCGAGTTCGGGTGACGTTCGCAGAGCCTGACCACGGATCTTCCGATCGAAGGGCCACGGTCAGACGCAGACCGACCCCCGCGCTCCGAGCAGGCTTTCCCCTGCGCCGGCAAGCGTTGTACAGTCAGCGTGCAGCGGTCCGTCGGCGTGGCACCTGCGTCGCGTCGACGAGTTCACCACGGGAGCAAGCGTTCGATGCACGACCAGGGTTCACTGCCTGAAATCAAGTACGACATCCTCAGCCCGGCGTTCTTCGCCGATCCGTACCCCACGCTCGATCGGATGCGGGCCGAGGACCCCGTGTACTGGCACCCGCTCCTGCGCTCCTGGGTGCTCACGCGTTACGCCGACGTCACGAAGGTGGTGCGCGACACCGGGGGCAAGTTCACGGCGGCCCGCGTCGAGCAGTACGGCGCCGGCGCCCCCGAGCACGTGCGCGACAAGCTGAAGGTCTGCAACGAGTTCATCGGGCGCTGGATCTCCTTCATGGACCCCCCGGAGCACACCCGGCTGCGCGCGCTGATCGCCAAGTCGTTCACCGCCCAGGCGGTCGAGCGTCTGCGGCCGCGGATCGAGGCGATCGTCGAGCAGCTGCTGGCCGGGGCGCGCGAGCGTCGTGAGATCGAGGTCGTCGCCGAGTTCGCCGGCCCGCTGCCGCGCCTGGTGTTCGCCGAGCTGCTCGGCATCCCGGCCGAGGACTCCGACGACCTGCGCCGCCACGGCGACGCGATCGTCATGCTGCTCGGGGCGGGCCTGGTCAGCGCCGAGGTCGTCGAGGCCGCGCACGTCGGCACCCTCTACTTCTACGAGTACTTCCAGAAGCACATCGCGGAGAAGCGCCAGCACGCCACCCCCGACCTGCTCAGCAAGCTGATCGAGGCGCGGGTCGACGGCGTCGGCATGACCGACGACGAGCTGGTGGCGATGTGCGTGATCCTCATGCTCGCCAACGACGAGACCACGACCAAGCTGATCACCAACGGCGTGCTCGCCCTGATCCGCCACCCCGACGCCGCCCGCGAGATCCGCAACGACCCCAGCCTGATCGACAACACCGTCGACGAGGTCATGCGCTACGACAGCCCGACGTTCGGCACCTTCCGCCGGGCGGTCGTCGACAACGACGAGCTCGGGGTCCGCATCGCCAGCGGCGACTTCGTGCTCGGCCTGCTGACCGCGGCCAACCGCGACCCGGCCCGCTTCCCCGAGCCCGAGAAGTTCGACATCCACCGCAGCGACACGCGTCACCTCAGCTTCAGCAGCGGGATCCACATCTGCCCCGGCGCGGCCACGGCCCGGCTCGAGGCGCGCGTCGCCCTCACCGCGCTGCTGCGCATCTGCAGCGAGATGGAGCTGGCGACCGACACGCTCGAGTACCCGTTCCACATGATGGTCCGGGGCCCGAAGAGCCTGCCGATCCGCCTGCGCTGAGCCGCGGCGCGGGCCCGTCGATCAGCGGGCCGGCGCCGCGAACACGTCGTCGGCGACCGCCTCTAGCGGCCGCGGGTCGCGCTCGACCAGGAACTCCGGTCGCGTCAGCCGCTCGCGCGGCGGGGCGTTGTCGACGGCGTTGTAGGTGAAGAGGAGGATCGAGCGCGCGAACGGCGAGATGTTCGGCGACGACGCGTGGGCGAGGTTGCCGTCGAACAACAGGACCGCGCCGGCCCGCGCCTTGGGCGCGTACAGGCCCCGGCTGCGCGCGAGCCGCGTCAGCACGGTGCGGTCGATGGTGTACTTGAGGCGAGCGGACAGGTGAGACAGCCAGTACGGCCCGGCCTGCTCGGGCGCCCGGTCGTCGTGGCAGGGCAGCACGCCCTCGCGGTGAGATCCGGGGATCACCACCATCGGCCCGTTGAACTCGTCGACGTCGTCGAGGTAGACCGCGGCGGTGAGCACCCGCGAGCTGGGCATCGCGTCCTCGTTACGCCAGTAGATGTAGTCCTGGTGCCACTCCCAGATCTCGCCGACGAACGGCGACTTCACGTTGAGCTTGCTCTGGTACACGTACACGTCGCCGCGCAGCAGGGCCCGCGCCGGGCCGACGATGCGCGGGTGACGGGCCAGCAGCGAGAACACCGGGTCGTCGCGGTGGAGCGCGTAGACCGAGCGGACGACCGCGTGGGCGGCCTCCATGATGGTCCGTTCGCCGCGCACCGCCAGCGCCGGTGCGACCCGTCGCTGCAGCAGCGCGAGCTCGTCGCCGGTGAAGCGATCCGGCAGCAAGAGGAAGCCCTGATTGTCGTACGCAGTGATCTGATCCGCCTCGAGCGCCATCAAAAACCCACCCCGCTCCACCGATCGAGAGTTCGCCGTCATCGATGGCGTTCCCCGTCGACGATCGGATCATGCCATTCACCGGGGTCACGGGTTGTATCGCCGCGTACGCGGCGAGGGCTGCGCTCCCGGCGTACGGCGGAGCACCCCGGCGCCGATGTACGTCGGGCGCGAGCGCGCCCGGCTCGACGCGCGCCATCATCGACATGACCTGGGGTACAGTCTGCGCGTGGACCACATATCGGCCCTGCCCCAGCGGTCCTTATTTCACAGTAACCCCCAGCCGCAGGCGCTCATCTCGCCGGCGGCTGAGATCGTGGCGACCAACGCGGCCTGGCAATCACTGGCGGTCGGCGTCGGCCTCGAGCTGACTCCGGCGGCGCTCACGGCGATCCAGGAGGCGTGCACACGCAGCCGTAGCCTGGCGATGCGCGCCTCGTGCGAGCTGGTCGCGAGCAGCGGCGATCGACTGATTTGCCACGTGTGGCCAGCCGACGACGATCACCTGTGGGCCTACCTCGAGCAGCCGTCGACGCGACCGTTCGAGCTGCTACGCGAGCTGATCAATCGCTGCCCGATCAACGTGTACGCGGTCGACGACAAGGGCATCTGCGTGCTCTCGGAGGGCGGGCTGCTCTACGCGATGGGCCTGCAGCCCGGCGCCAACGTCGGCACCGACGTGCTCGCCATCTCGGCGCCGGTGCCCGACCTGCTGGCGGCCTTCGAGACCGCACTGGCCGGGCACGAGCCGCCCGTCATCGAGTTCCCCATGCTCGATCGCATCGTCAGCCAGGTGACGCTGCCGCGGTTCGACGCCGGCGGCGCGGTCACCGGGGCGTTCTGCATCGTCACCGACGTGACCGCCCGCCGCCGCGACGAGGAGCTGCTGCGCGAGCAGTCGAACGTCATTCAGGACCAGCGCACGGCGATCTCGCAGCTGTCGACGCCGATCATCGAGGTCTGGGACAGCGTGCTCGCGGCGCCGCTGGTCGGCACGGTCGACAGCGAGCGGGCCATGGCCCTGATGGAGTCGCTGCTGCAGGCCATCACGCGCAAGCGGTCCCGCTTCGCCATCCTCGACCTGACCGGCGTCGACGCCATGGAGTCGAGCTCGGCGGCCCACCTCGTCAGCGTAATCCACAGCGTGCGTCTGCTCGGGGCCGAGGCGCTCGTCACCGGCATCCGCCCCGAGATCGCCCAGACGATGGTCGAGCTCGGGCTCGACCTGTCGAAGATCCCGACGCTGCGATCGCTGCGCGACGCGCTCGCCCGCTGCGCCGCGACCGGTCGCCCGCGCTGAGGCGACGCGCGCGTGACGGCCCGCGCGCGCGGGCCGTCAGCCCTGCAGCAGCCCGGCCCGGCGGCGCAGCTCGATCGCCGGGTCGCTGCCCCAGTAGCGCACCAGATCGCTGATGACGTCGGAGTTGAGCACGAGGTCCTCGCCCTCGAGGTAGAGCAGCGCCTGGTCCTCCTGGCGCAGAACGGCCACGCAGGACGGCAGGTCGGCGGCGATCAGGGCGGCAGCGCGGGTCGCCGAGATGCGGTTGTCGGCGTACCACGCGTTGAAGTCGACCGGGGCCGACTGCGCGTACTCGGCGGAGGCGTCGTTGAGCAGCTGGCGGTCCTTGCGGGCCATCGCCTTGACGATGCGGCGCTGGAGGTCGTCGAGCGCGGCGCCGTCGGCGAGGTTGCTGCCGTAGTTCGGCGCCGAGGTGCGGGCCGCGGCGGCGAGGATCAGCATGAGCTCGGAGGCCTTGAAGCGGCTGAGGGCCTGCAGGCCGCGCTGCACGGTGGCCAGCGCGCGGGCGATGACGAACGCCTGCTGCGGCTCCGGCAGGCGCAGCACGGTCGCCGGCACCAGCAGCACCGGCAGCGCGCCGAACTCGAGGCTGCAGACGGTGCCGGCCCCGCGGAACACGTAGAGGTCGTAGTCGGGGATGCCGTAGATCGCGGCGATCTTGTCGACGAACGTGCGCAGTGGGTTGCCGGAGCGGGCCGTGATCTTCTCCTTCGGGTTGACGCCGAAGCGCTGGAGGTCGCCGAGGTAGAGCTTGCTGAGGCTCGGGTTGATGGCGAACAGCAGCTTCTCGGCGACCGCGGCCTGGTGGTTGCGGTCGCACGCCGCCTTCAACATGTCGGGGTTGAACGAGTTCGGCGCCGCCGACGCGGGCTTCGGCGTCATCTTGGTCAGCGCGCGCATGTCGGACTCGCTGGCCGCTCCGAGCACGCACAGCGGCGCGAGCGCGAGGCCGGCCTCGGGCATGCGGTTGCGATCGACGTAGCACGAGACCAGGCCGCGCCAGCCCTCGGCGTGGGCCGGGTAGAGCCCGACGAGCTGGCGGTAGGCGGCGATCGCCTCGGCGACGCGGCCGTCGGCCCGCAGGCGGGCGCCGTACTCGACGCGCAGCGGGACGTCGTTCTTGACCTCCGAGATGCCCATCTCGAGCGTCCGCAGGGCCCGCTGGGTCTGACCCAGCGGCCCGCCCTGGACCTCGGCGATCTCGAGGTAGGCCCGGCACAGCCTGGCGTCGTCGCCCGCGGCGGTCTGAAGGTGCTTCAGCATCGCGTTCTCGTAGGGCTCCCAGTCGTCGCCGTCGGCCAGCATCGACTTGTACTTGTGCGCGGCCTTGCCGTCGGGGCCCTCGAGCACGACCGCGTTGAGCAGGGCCTCGAGCGCCTGCTGGCGCCGGCCCATGTTCTGCTCGATGGTCGCGAGGTGGATGATCGAGGCCACGCGCTCGTCGGCGGTGGTCGACGCGCGCAGCAGGCGGCGCGCCGTCTCGGCCGCGGCGGCGCCGTCGCCGAGGCGGGCCTGGATGTCGGTCAGCTTCAGCAGCGTGGCCCGATCGTCGGGCCGCAGCTGCAGCGCGGCCTCGAGGTAGCTGCGCGCGCGCGCGAGGTCGCCGAGGTGGTCGGCGAGGATGGCCGCGAGCTGACCGTTGGCGGCGAACAGCGCGTCCTGCGAGCTCGAGATGCGCACGACCTCGCCGTAGGTCTCGGCGGCGTCGCCCCACTGCTGGTTGCGGTTGTAGAGGTCGGCCAGCAACATGAGCATCGGCACGTGCTGCGGGCGGTCGCGCAGGACGCGGCGCAGCACGCTGATGCCGCCGGCGAGGTTGCCCAATTCGTCGGCGTACAGCTCGGCGATGCGCAGCCACAGCGCGCCCGAGCGCTCGGTGCTGCGGGCCGACTCGGCCGCCTGCGATAGCTTCTCGACCAGGCGCGTGCCGTGGTCGAGCATCAGCAGGATCTTGTAGAGCATGTCGGCGGCCTCGACGTGATCGGGGTACCGCTCGAGCGCGCCCTCGAGGTCGCGGGTCGCGCCCTCGGCGTCGTCGAGGCGCTGCAGGCGGGTCTTGGCCGTCTCGACCAGCAGGTTGGCGGCCGTCTCCCCGCCGCGCTCGGCGAGCGCGAGGCGCGACTTGGCGGCGACCAGCGCCCGCGGGTCGTCGAGCGCGGTGGCCACGCGGACCAGGCCGTACATCGCGCCGAGGCTGTCGGCGTCGTGGGCGAGGCCCATCTCGTAGGCCTTCAGGGCCGAGGCCATGGTGCCGGCGCGCTCGAGCGTCTCGCCGAGGCGCGTGTAATAGGCGCCGAGCAGGGCCGCGTCGTCGTCGCCGCTGGCGAGCTGGGCGTCGACGCGGGTCAGCAGCTGATCGTCGCGCGCGATCAGGGCGATGCGCTCGAGCGCCGCGAGGGCGACCGGGTCGCTCGGCAGGCGCTGGAGGATCGCGGTGTAGGCGGCCCGCAGCTGGTCCGCGTCGCCCATGGCCTGGTTCTCGTAGAGGTGGGCGACCTCGCGGAGCGCGGCCACGCGGGCGCCGTCGTCGGCGAGCGCCTTGCTCTGGCGCAGGTAGAGGTCGACGAGCGACTTCCACAGGCCCTGCTGGCGGTACAGCGGCTCGAGGGCGAGCAGCGCCGAGAGGCTGCTCGGGTCGCGCTCGAGCACGCGTTCGAACGCGGCGATGGCCCGCTCGGGCTGGGCGAGCTGCTCGCTGAAGATCTCGCCGGCCCGCAGCAGGGCCGAGGTCGCCAGCGCCGGCTCCTTCGACGTCGCGGCCTCCTGGGCCAGGTCCTCGACGACGCCGTGCCACGCCTCCTGGGCCACGCGCACGCGCGAGAGGCCGTCGAGCGCGGGGCGGTAGTCGGGCACCGCCTCGGTCGCCTTGTGGTACGCGACCACGGCCTTGGCGAGGTCGCCGAGGTGCTCCTCGTAGGCCCGGCCGATGCGGTACGCGACCAGCGCGCGGGCCTTGGCGTCGCCGAGGCCCTTCAGCTCGAGCTCGAGGACGTCGACCATCTCGGCGAACGCCTTGCGCTCGCCGAGCAGGCGCTCGAGCGCGTGCAGCGAGGGCCCGTGCTTGGGGTCGATGGCGATGGCGCGGCGGTAGCAGTCGATCGCCTTGGAGTCGTCGCCGACCTTGTCCTCGGCGAGGTTGCCCATGGTGTGGAGCAGGGCCACCGCGGCCCGGCCCGGCGGGGTGATCGCCAGCTCGCGCTCGTAGACCGAGAGCAGGTCGTCCCAGCGACCTGTCCGATAATACAGGCGGCCGAGGCCCGCGAGCGCCGGCGCGTACTTGGGGTCGAGCTCGAGGGCCCGGCGGTAGCGGGCGAGCGCGGCCTCGCGGTCCTCGAGCTTGTCGTCGAGGATCTCGGCGGCGCGGTACATGAGCGCGACGATCCGCGGCTTGTCGAGCGTCTTGCTGGCCTCGATCTCGAGGGCGTCGACGAGCTCCTTGAAGCGCCCGGCGAGCTCGCAGCAGCGCTGCAGCGCGTGGATCGCTCCGAGGTGGTCGGGGTCGATCTTGAGGACGCGGCGGAACGCGTGGGCCGCCTGCACCGGCTCGCGCAGGTAGTCGCAGTAGAGGTCGGCGATGCGGAACAGATAGGCGATGCGGCGGTCCTCTTCGGCGGCCTCGTCGATGCCGCGCTCGAGCAGCTCGATGAGCTCGTGGTAGCGGCCGGCGTCGCCGTAGAGGCGGGTCAGGGCCTTGAACGACGTCGGC
Source organism: Myxococcales bacterium (assembly GCA_016793465.1). The sequence continues at coordinate 365,260 of JAEUJW010000039.1, read as the reverse complement.
AGGCCGGGGTGCAGGGCCAGCGCGCGCGCGTGGTGATCGATGGCCTGCTCCGGCTGCTCGAGGTGGACCTCGAACACCTCGGCCATGCGGGCGTGGGCCGCGGCCGCGCGCGCGCCGTCCTCGGCGGCGTCGGCCTCGTTGCTGAGCATGTGGATCAGCGGCTCCCACAGCTTGCGCCGGGTGTACAGCTTCGACAGCGCGCGCAGGCTCGGGCGGAAGGTCGGCTCGATGGCCAGCGCGCCCTCGTACCAGCGGATCGCCTCGTCCTCGTTGTACAGGCGCTGCTCCTGCAGCTCGCCGATCTGGTAGAGGATCGAGATGCGCTCGGGCGCGGCCTCGACCTGCGCGGCCAGCAGCTCGAGCATCTTCACCTGGGCGTCGTGGCGGTCGGCGGCGCCGTACAGCCGGATCAGCTCCTCGACGACGAGGCGGTAGCGCGGGTTCTCGGCGACCGAGCGCTCGAGCGCGAGGATCGCCTTGTCGCGGTTGCCGAGCCGCTCCGAGTGCATGCGGGCGATGCGGTAGTAGGCCATCGCCTTCAGGTCCGGATCGCTGATGAGCCCGGCCTCGCGCTCGAGCACGCCGATGAGCTCGCGCCAGCGGCCCTGCGCGTGGTGCATGCGCTTCAGCGCGGCGAACGCCCCGGGCGCGGTCGGGTCGAGGTCGAGGGCCGTCTCGAGCAGCTCGACCGCGGCGCCCGGGTTCTTCTGCCGCACCTCGAACAGGTGGGCGCGGCGGACCACCAGCGCCGAGCGGTAGCGCGGGTCCTTCTCGACGGCGCTGGCGATCTGCGCGTAGTCCCGCTCGAGCGAGTCCCACGCGGCGGTGCGCGCGTCGATCTGCTCGAGCGCCTTCAGGATCGAGACGTTGCCGGGGTCGAGCTCCCGCGCGGCCGCGTAGGCGACCCGCGCCTCCGGCTCGTTGCGCAGCACGTCGGCCAGCACGCTGCCCTTGGCGTAGTAGAGCGCCGCCTTGCGCCGCGGATCGGCGGTCAGCCGCACCTCGGCGTCGAACAGCGGCAGCGCCCGCGTGTAGTTCTTCTGGGCCAGCAGGACCCGCCGCGCGCCGCGGAGGATCGGCAGGTACTCGGGCGCGAGCCCGTGGGCCCGCAGGTAGAACGTGCTGGCCTGGTTGAGGTCGCCGAGCGGGTACTCGTGGAGGCGGGCGATCTCGTAGTTGAGGCGGGCCGCGCGGAACAGGTCGGGCTGGGTCGCCAGCTCCATCTCCCAGGCCTGGATCTGGGTCTGCGCGTAGCGGATGAACGGGTTCTCGGCGGTGAGCAGCGGGTTGCTCATGTGCCGCGTGATCGGGCCCGAGGCGGCCGCGCGGGCCGGCTGGCCCTGCTGCGGCACGCCGAGCGCCGGCGTCGAGCGCGGGCGCGGGCCGCTGCTGGCCTCGGGGACAGGTCCTCCGGGACCTGGCTGGGGGGACTTGTCCCCGGAGACAGGTGACACCGGCCGCGGCGGCGCGCCGGGCGGGACCCGGCCGACCAGCTGCGTGCGCATGGTGCCCGCCGCCTGCGCGGCGGATCCCGGGGGCGCGAAGCCCTGCGGGCGCGGCGCGGGCGACGGCTCGCCGAAGCTGAGCCGCGAGCCCGAGTCGCTGGCGGGCGGGGCGGCGGCGGGGCTCGGCTTCATCGTGGTGTCCGGCAGCGTCGGAGCGCGGCCGAGCGCGTCGGCGCTGGGCCGCAGGCCCGACGAGGACGCCGACGCCGATCCCGGTGAAGAAGAAGCCGGAGGCTCCGCGGCGGCCGGAGGCGCGACCGGCCGCGCGCCCGAGTCGGCGGCGGGGCTCGGCTGGGTCGCGGGCCGCGCGACGGGCTCGGCGACCCGACCCTCACCGCCCGACGGCGGCGGCGGCGGCTTCGGAGGGACGACGTTGCGGACGCTGAGCATCTCGGCGTCGAGCTCGATGGTCTTGTGCGCGGGCGGCGGGTTGCGCGAGGGCATGGCGCCCGGCAGTCCGCTGCCGCCCTGCTCTTCGCCGCGGTTGAGCAGCGAGGCGGCCGACAGCGAGGGCTTGGCGGCGGGCTTGCCGGGCGCGCCGAACGCGGGCGCCGGCGCCGAGCCCCCGGGCGATCCGGCGGGCGTGAAGCGCGGCTTGGCCGGCGATCCGGCGGGCGCGGGCGCGGCGGACGCCGGGCTCACGGGCGCCGCGGCGGGCGCGGGCGGGCTCGAGGCCGGCGGCGGCGCGCCGAGGTCGTCGGTGTCGATGTCGATGTCGGGCGTGGTCGGCTGCGGCGGCAGGACCAGACCGGAGCCGGCGGCGACGACCGGCGGCGCATCGGTGCGCGGCACGGTCGGCACGTACACGGGGCGCGGCGGTTCGTCGACGATGATGGCGTCGAACAGGTCGCCGGCGTCGCCTGGAAAGTCGTCGCCGGAAGCGGGCTGGGGAGGTGCTGGCTTCGGTCCCTGATCGTCGCGCTGGGGCACTCGCCGTCCTTCGGGTGAGAGGGGCCCAGTATGCCCGATGTGCGGCCCGCTTCGGACGGATCGTGGCCCGGACGCGCCGTGCCCGCGGACACGGCGCCGGTGAACCGGGGACCGCGGCCGGAAGGCCCGGGAAGACCTGCCGTCGCAGGCCCCCAGGGATCTTGCCGATGCAACCAGTGACGCCAGGCACGCACGGACGAACACGCTCGGCGGCCCCCCCGGGCTCCGCTATCCTGGCCGGACCATGCGAGCGCGCGCCCCCGAAGACAGCCACGAAGGGCCACCTGCCACCGCGTCGGAGGGCGAACCGTCCGCGAGCGCGAGCGCCGGACCGGACTCGCGGGCGGGCGAGATCATCGCCAACCGCTTTCGCCTCGTCGCGCGGATCCACACCAGCAGCAGCGGCGCGGTCTACCGCGCCGAGGACCTCGCGCTGGCCCGCCCGGTCGCGCTCCGCCTGCTCACGCCGATCCTCTCGCGCGACCAGGTCGTGCTCGACCGCCTGCAGCAGCGCCTCCACGCCGGCACCCGCATGGTCCGCGACGACGCGCGGGTGCTGAGCGACATCGTCGACGTCGTCGACCTCGGGCGCACCGACGGCGGACAGGTGTTCGTCGTCACCGACTTCATCGCCGGCGAGAGCCTCGCCGAGCAGCTCGGCCGCGAGGGCCCCCTGCCCTGGCCGACGCTGCGCCCGTTGATGGTGCGCGCCTGCCAGATCCTGCACCTGTCGCACGAGCACGGGGTCGTCCGCCTCGACCTCCAGACCCGCCACCTGTTCCCCGTCCGCGACAAGACGCAGCAGAGCACGCTGAAGATCCTGAGCCCCGGCCTGCATCTCGACCCGGCGCTGTCGCCCGAGATGATCCGCTACGCCGCGCCCGAGCAGATCACCCGCACCGCCGTCGACGCCCGCACCGACGTCTACTCGCTCGGCATCATCATGTACGAGCTGCTCACCGGCCAGGTGCCGTTCGCCGACGCGGTGCCGGCGGTGATCCTGGCCCGCCACCTGCTCGAGCCGCCGCCGTCGCTGCCGCTCCACCTGCGCGCCGTGGTCCCGCCCGCGGTGCTCGCGATCGTCCAGCGCGCCCTCGCCAAGGCGCCCGAGGATCGCTGGCCGACCATGCGGGCCATGGCCAACGCGCTCGCGGCCATCGACTTCGGGCCGTGCGACGCGAGCGGCATGCTCGAGGTCGTCGACGGCGAGCCGCTGACGCCGTCGACCTCGTCGGCGTCGATGCGCATCGACCCGTCGGCGTCGATGAGCGCCCCGAGCCCCGCGGTCCGCCCGCGCACGTTCCCGCCGCTGCAGAACGCGTTCATGGCCGGCGACAGCGTCGAGGCCGACCGTGACGTCAGCGCCGAACGCGGGCACGCACACGCGCCCGACCCCGAGAGCTCGGCCAGCGAGATGGCCTGGGAGGAGATCCTCGCCGCCGCGGAGGAGGCCGTCTCGGCGGTCGCCGGCGGCCAGCGCAGCGGCATCGCCGGCGACAGCGGCGTGTTCCTGTCCGAGCGGCTGCTGCGCTCCGCGACGTCCGCCCGCACGCGCCGCCCGCCGCGGCCGCCGAGCGAGCCGTCGCAGGCCGACACGCTGATCCTGCCGATGACGCTGGTCCGCGCCGAGGCGCCGAGCGAGCCGACCATGCAGCTCGGACCCGAGGACCTGCTGGCCGACAGCCACGTGGCCCTCGTCCTGCCGCCGCTGGTCAAGCGCCCGCCCCCGCCGTCCGCGTCGTCGTCGGCGATGATGCTCGGACCGGACGACCTCGAGCCGCTCGAGTCGACCACCGCGGGGCGGATCGACCCGACGACCACGGACGCGCACGCGTCAGCGTCCGCGGCCAGGCTCGCGTCCTCGTCGAGCGCGCGGCTCGCGTCGGCGTCCACATCCAGCGAGCACGCGTCGACGTCGACGTCGGGCGGACGCGCGTGGGCCTCCGCGTCGACCGCCGCGCTCACTCCCGCGTCCGAGGCCAGGCCCGCGCCGACCGCCTCGTCGAGCGCGAGCAACATGCCGTCGCCGGGGAGCACGATCGACGCGGCCTCCTCTTCGAGCGCCAGGCTCACGAGCGCGTCCTCTCCGGAACACAGGCACGAATCGGCCGCCGCTTCGAGCCCCCGCCTCACGAGCGCGCACCCGGAACCCGGCCCCGACGCGGCCTCCTCTTCGCGCCTCACGAGCGCGCCCCCGGAACCCGGCCCCGACGCGGCCTCCGCTTCGAGCGCCCGGCTCACGAGCGCGTCCTCTTCAAGCGCCAGGCTCACGAACGAGTCCGCGTCCACGCACGAGTCGGCCTCTTCGTCGAGCGCCAGGCTCACGAGCGCCTCCCCGGAACCCGCGCACGAGTCTGCCTCCGCCGCGAGCGCCAGGCTCACGAGCGCCTCGGAGTCGACCGCGGGCGCCAGGCTGGCCGCACCGGCGCTCGCAACGGGGAACGAGCGCCGGGCCACGCTGATCGCCCTGCGCGTGCCGCCCGTCGCCCACTTCAGCGACGGCGACGCGCCGAAGTCGGCCGTCCTCGACGACGGCGAAGCGACGACGGCCGTCGTCCCCGCCGGTCCCCCGGCGACGACCGACGCCGCGGCGCTCACCGACGCCGCGTTCACGGCCGACAGCACCCCGACGCTCACGCGCACCCCCCTGGCGCCGCGCGACCCGAGCCCGAGCGCCCGCAGCTCCGACACGCCCGCCGGCGAGAGCACCGCCCACCTCGCCACCCCGGCGGAGCGGTCCTCCGCCTGGCCGCGTCCGCCCGAGCCGCCCGCGCGACGCGCGTGGGTGCCGTGGGCCGCCGGCCTCGTCCTATTCGTGGCGGCCGGGGCCGCGGTCATGCGTCTGTCGGCGCCCGTCGGGGAACGCGTGGCCGACGCGAGGCGTGTCGACGCGACCGGCGCTCGCGCGACCGCCGGTGAGGCGCGCGCCGCTGACCTGCCCCCCGGGACCGCCGTCAACCCGCGCGCCGCTGACCTGTCCCCCGGGACAGCTGCCGACCAGCGCGCCATCGATCTGTCCCCCGGGACAGCCATGGATCCGCCCGCCGTCGATCTGTCCCTCGGGACAGCTGCCGGGGCTCCCGCGGCCGCCCCTCTCGACCTGGCCGATGGGACAGCTGCGCCCGCAGACAGCCCGGCGACAGCCGCCGGCGAGGGTCCGGCGACGACCGCCCCCGCCCCCGGCGTGGTCTCCCCCGCGGGCCCCCACCCGTCCGCGCTCCCGCCCCCCGCGAGCCCCCCGAACGTCGTACCCGCCGCGACGCCCGCGGCGCCCGACGGCTCGCCCACCATGGCGCCCGCCCCCGCCGCGACGCCCGCAGCGCCCGGCGGCTCGACCACCGCGACGCCCGCGCCCGCCCTCCCCGCGAATTCGCCCGCGTCGACCCGCGCCGCGACCTCCCGCCCAGCGCCTCGGGACCTGCCCTCAGGGACAGGCCGCGCCCCGCGCCCGCAGCCCGCGAGCGAGCCGCTCGCGCGCAAGTCGTCGCCGACCGTCGGCGCCGAGCTGCCTGAAGGGACAGCCGCGAACCCGGCCCCGACGCCCGCCTCGCCGCCCCCGAGCGACAACCTGCCCGCGGGGACAGCCGGCGCGCCCGCGCAGGCGCCCGCACCCGCGCCGGCGCCCGACAACCTGCCCTCCGGGACAGCCGCGACACCGCCTCCGGCGGCCCCGTCGCCCGCTCCGCCGCCCGCCGCCGACGTGTCCTCGGGGACAGCTCCAGCGGCGCAACCCGCCAAAAACCTGTCCCCAGGGACAGGCACACCGTCCACACCCGCGCCCGCCGGGCCGCGCACACCGCCGGCGCCGCCGCGCCTCGATCCCACGCTCGCGGCCGGCCTGCTCGTGCGCGCCGAGCAGTCGGCCGCCCGCGGCGAGCACCTCCAGGCCCTCGGGCTGGCGGTCCAGAGCTTCAACGCGGCCCCGACCGCGGCCTCGCTGCAGATCGCCGGGGTCGCGGCGTGCAAGCTCGGCAACGTCGGCAAGGCCAAGTGGGCCCACCAGCACCTGGCGCCCCAGGACCGCGGCCGGGTCGTGGCGGCCTGCAAGGCGGCCGGCGTGCCCGTTCCCTGACCGAACGCCCGGCCAGATTTGCCAGCGCGCACCGCGTGGCCTATCCTGAGCGCCTCATGGCCCGCGACGACGACGACGACCGTGGTACGAGCACCGGGACGCTGATCAAGGGCGGCCTCTACGCCCTCGGTGCGATGGCCGCGGTCTACTGGGTCGTCTGGCCGCTGTTCATCATGGGCTTCGTGCTCGCCAAGAGCGCGCTGTTCCTCGCCGCCCTCGCGGGCGCCGGTTACATCGGCTACCGCATGATCGCCGGCGGCGGCGGCGAACGCCGGGCCCTCCGCGGACGCGGCGGCCAGAAGGCGCTCGGACCGGCCCGCGGCCGGTCGAGCAGCCGCGGCGGCGGCGACGACTTCGACCGCAAGATGCGCGAGCTCGAAGCCATCGAGAAGCGCCTCGACGCCGAGATCGGCAAGCACTGACGCCGCGCGAACCGCGGACGCCGCGTGATGCGGTCGAGCCGCGGCGGCGGCGACGACTTCGTCCGCGAGATGCGCGAGCTCGAAGCCATCGAGAGCCGCTCCGACGCCGAGATCGTCAAGCACTGACGCCGCGCGAGCCGAGGACCGCGTGACGCGTGGCATGCGCTGCAGGGCCTGCCTCACCCGGAGCGCCCGCCCGGCCGATCACGGCTGAAGACCGCGCACCCACCGGCACTCCTTCTCCTCGAGTTCGACGTGCCACGCCCGGGATCTCGAGCACCCGCCGCGTCGTGCTGTCCGGACATGCATACGGTCGGCGGATAAGAGGATCGGCGATCGATCGTCCGGCGCGGCCGCCAGCCCTCAACCTCGGCCGCACGCTGGCGGTGACGGGCACGCCGCCGCGCCCGACCGCACCGGCGGATCGAAGTCGCCGCATCGCTCCGACCTCGCCGCGATCCGACCCGCCTCGCGAGGACCGTGGTGCAGAAAAGTCTGCGACGTGTTCGCGTGTCCGTCGCCCCCCCCACATCGACCTGTCCCCGAGGACATCTTTCGGACGCGCCTCGAACAGCGCCGTCGCGGCGTCGTCGTCCCGCGGCGTCGCTGGATCGCGGGCGTGAATGGACGTCGTCGCGCCGCCCCGCGCGTCGCCGCGATTGCCCGCGAGGTCCGCACTGTCACATGTCACCAGCGAGCCGCGCGTGCGAACGCGTGCCGACGCGCGCGAGTCGACGCTCGTCGATCGCCGCGAGCGTCGCCTCCGCGCCGGCGATCCATCGCTGTCATCGCGGTTGACACGCCCTCGCGTCCTGAACGATAGATGTTCCTCCGTGCGACGATGGGGTCGTCGCCGGCGTGGGTAGTACAACAAGGCACGGTTCTGCCAGCCGTGAGGGAGTCGCAATGATGAGCGAGGAGCAAGCCGAGAACACCATCGTCGTTGGTTCGGATCAACCGTCGTCGGAGCCGTCCGCCGACCCTGTGACCGCGACCGACAACCCGATCGCCGCCGACACCGCGGCCACTGACACGTCGTCCGCGGTCGCCGCGGACACCAACACCGCCGCGCCGCCGGCCCTCAGCGCCGAGGAGCGCAACGCCTTCGCCGACGCCGAGCCGCCCGACCTGTCGGACGCGCCGGCCGCGGACGCGTCGAGCCCGGACGAGCCCGCGCGCGAGCCGTCGAGCGAGGCGTCGGACGCGCCCGCGGTCCCGCCTGTCCTTCAGGACAGCACGGACGAGCGCGAGCCGCCGTCGGCCGTGCCGGCTGCGTTGCTCGAGGACGCCGCCGCGGCCCCCGCGACCGAGCCCGCCGACGCGAGCTCCTCCGAGGCCGTCGCAGCGCCGGACGCCGCCGCAGAGCCCGCGCCGGACGCCGACGTCGCGCCGTCCGATGCGACCGCCGCCACACCCGCGGATGCGCCCGCATCCGACTCCGTCGCGTCCACCGATGCCCCCGCGGCTGACGCCGTCGCCGCCTCCGACGCCTCGGCCGACGCTCCCGCGGCTGACGCCGTCGCCGCCTCCGACGCCTCGGCCGACGCTCCCGCGGCCGACTCCGTCGACACATCCGACGCCTCGGCCGACGCTCCCGCGGCCGACTCCATCGGCTCCGATGCCTCGGCCGACGCTCCCGCAGCCGACGTCGTCGCCGTCTCCGATGCCTCGGCCGACGCTCCCGCGGCCGACTCCATCGTCTCCGATGCCTCTGCCGACGCTCCCGCGGCCGACGTCGTCGCCGTCTCCGATGCCTCGGCCGACGCTCCCGCGGCCGACGTCGTCGCCGCCTCCGACGCCTCGGCCGAAGCTCCGGCCGCCGACGCCTCCGCCGACGCTCCCGCCGCCGACGCCGCCTCTGCCGACGCGCCCGCGACCGACTCCGTCGTCTCCGACGCCTCCGCCGACGCTCCTGCCGCCGACTCCGTCGCGGCCTCTGGCGACGCTCCCGCAACCGACTCGGTAGCGATGCCCGAGACTCAGCCGTCCGATGCGCCCGCGTCGGACTCCCCCCGGACCTCCGACGCCGTCGCCGCCTCTGACGCGCCTGCCGACGCTCCTTCAGGTGATGCCTCGGACGATCGGCGTGACGAAGTCACCGCCGCCGCTCCCGCGTCCGATGCCTCACCTGCGACTGACCCCGTCGCCGCCGAGCCTCCCACCTCCGACGCAGTCGCTGCTCCCGACGCGTCTTCTGCCGACTCCGATGCATCTGCGTCGAACGACTCCACGTCCACCGACTTACCGGTATCGGACGTCGTCGCTGCTCCCGATGCGCCCAGCGCTCCGGCGTCCGACGCCGCGCCGAATGACGCCGGCACCGCCGACTCGCCCGCCTCCGACTCCGTCGCTGCTCCCGACGCTCCCGCTGCCGACGCCGCGCCGAATGACGCCGGCACCGCCGACTCGCCGGCCTCCGACTCCGTCGCGGCTCCCGACGCTCCCGCTGCCGACGCCGTCGCGTCGAGCGACACCAACACGACGGAGTCGCCGGCCTCCGACTCCGTCGCTGCTTCCGACAACTCCGGCGCCCCGGCGGCCGACTCCTCGGCTTCCAACGACGCCGGCGCCGCCGACTCGCCGGCCTCCGAATCAGTCGCCGCGTCCGACGCTCCGGCATCTGACTCCTCGGCTTCGACCGACTCCGTCGACGCACCCGCCGATCCCGCGGCCGTAGCCGCACCTGTCCCCTCGGACAGCCCCGCCGCGCCCGCCGCGCCGGTCAACGACCTGCGGGCCGCGCGTGACGCCCTCCTGGGCGCCTACCGTCACCTCCTCGCGCGCATCACCGCCGCGGATCCGCGGGCCAGCGACGAGGTTGCGACCCTCTCGAAGGCCGTCGCCAGCCTGATCGACAACGACTTCGCCGAGCGCCTGGTGTTCGGCGGTCACGCCGATTGACGCTCACCGGCTGCGCGGGCCTACGGGTGCTCGCGCAGCCAGCGGGTCGTGAACACGTAGCTCTCGGCGAGGCTGGCCTCGATCTCGCCGAGCAGGTAGCGCGCCAGTCGGCCGCCGAGGGCCGGCAGGCGCGACACGCAGCGTCCGTGCCAGCGGCGGCGCAGCTTGCCGTGCTCGTCGTCCCACGTCCACTCGCCGCCGCAGTCGACGATGCGCAGGACCCCGGGCAGCTCGAGGCGCACGCTGTAGCGGCGGCGCGCCGCGCAGAACTCGCCGTGCTCGATCACCGGCGTCGACCCGCGGACAAGCTCGCCGAGCCGCCCGGGCAAGCGAGGCAGCCCGCGGCGCGATCGCAGGTGCAGGCGGCGGTGGGCCACCAGGGTCGGGCCCGAGCCCTCGTGCTGGACCTCGCGCGCCTCGATCTGCAGACCGAGGCGGTCGTAGAGGCCCTGCACGAACTCGTCGTCGAAGAAATAGGTGTCCCACAGCTTCTCGGCCGTGGTCTCGAACACCTGCTCGATGGCGTGCTCCATCCTGGAGCGGTCGACTTCAGGCGGCGTCTTCGGGCGCCGGCTTGGGGTCGTTGGCCTTGAACGTCCAGGTGAACGTGGCCATGCCGTCGCGCTGGTCGACGGGGTCGAGGGTCAGGCCGTCGACGGCCTCGACGATGCACTTCGAGAGCGCCTCGGGGGCCTTGCTCGACGGGTCGACGGCGGTGTCGAGGATCTTGCCGGTCTTCTTCTCGACCTTGAACTTCACGACGACGGTGCCGCTGGTCTTCGGGTCAGTGGTGAGGGCGACGTCGTAGCAGTCCTTGATCGCCTTGTTGCGGGTCTCGACGAGGCTGCGGGTGTCGGCGCGGTAGGTCTCGGCGTCGCGGGCCATGCAGGTGCACCCGGGGACGACGGTCGACGCGGCGAGGAACAGGACACTGAGGATGGTGCTGGTACGCATGGGTGGGTCCTCCTACTCCGCCTTCTTGTCCTTGACGGTCCGCGTCTTCTCCTCGACCACGGTCTTCTCGCCGGACTCGGGGTCGACGGTGACCTTCTTGCGGGTCACGTCCTGCTCGGTGATGTTGAACTCGACCCGGCGGTTCTTCTCCTTGCCCTCCTCGGTCGACTCGTCGGCGATCTGCTTGCTCTCGCCGAAGCCCTTGGCGGTGAACATCTCCTTCGGCAGCTCGCCCTTCTTGACGAGGTACTCCATGACCGCCTTGGCGCGCTTGTCCGACAGCTTCAGGTTGTACTTGTCGCTGCCCTCCGACGAGGTGTGACCCTCGATCGCGATCTTCTTGATGTGGGGGTTCTCCTTGATGACAGTGATGATCTCCTGCATCAGGCTGTCCGACTCGGGCTTGATGGTCGCCTTGTTGAAGTCGAACTGGATCTTCTCGTTGATGACGATCTTGTTGTCCTCGACGACGACGCGCTTCGGCTTCTCCTGCACGACCTTCGGCCTCGGCGGCAGCGGGGGCGGGTCGCCGACCACGGACAGGGCCGACTTGTCCTCGAACACGATCGGACCGCAGGCGGTGAGCGGCAACGCCGCCGTGATCAACGTGGCCAGCAGGATCGACGACGAGGCTCGAGAGGTGCGGGAAATTGGCATGGTCGGGTCTCCGAGGTCTTATGGACGCGCCCTGGGGGCAACGTCCGCGCGGCCGACATTGTGGACGACATGGCGGCCCGAGCGCAACGAAATGACTCGCCCCAGGAGCAACGCCCGGGGTATTTAAGAGCGACCATGAAGGCCTCGCTCCGGCACGCCCGTCGCCTCGTTCGTGCGTCCGGTATGTGCATGTCCACGTTCCGACCGACCCTGGCCCTCGCCGTCGCGCTCACTTGTGCGGCGCCCGCGAGCGCCGCTCCAGGATCCGCGGCGCCGCGAGCGACCACGCCCAGCGCCCCGTCCACGGGCTCCGGCGCGGCACCTGCCCCCGAGGCCAGGTCTCCGGCCCCCACGACGACGGCCCCGACTTCACCCGCGCCCTCGCCCCCCCCCGCGCCGACGAGCGCTCCGACGACCTCCGCCGCGCCGCCGAGCGCATCACCGCCGAGCGGCGCGCCCGTGCAGCGACCGAACGCGACGGCGCCCGCCGGCGCACCGTCGTCGCCGGTGAGCACGACGCCGAGTGCGCAACCCGCGCCCGCGGATCCCGTGACTCCGGCCGCTCCGGCGCCGGATCCGGCCGCCGCGCCCGGCAGCCCCGAGTCGGTGCTTCAGCCGGAGGCGACCACGCCCGCGCCGGCCACCCCGGGCCTCGCCGAGCAGCTGCTCGGGCCGTCGGTCAATCAGCATCCGACGACCCGTCCGACCGGCCCGGTGCCGACGGAGGCCGAGTCGGCCGAGCAGGAGGACGCGGCGATCGCCGCGATGTACCGCTCGCTCTACCGCCCCACCAACAACCCGGGGCGCCTCAACATCTCGGCGCGCGTCATCTACGGGATCCTCGGCAGCGCCGACGGGACCTTCTCCGGGCGCCTCGGCGGCCTCACCGGAGACATCGGCCAGAGCTTTAATAAAATCGGCTATGCACTCACGCTCGTTGCACAATTCGGCAACCTCGAGCATTCGACCACGGACCGCCTGACGCAGACGATCGCGCTCGTCGGCGGCGGCCCGACGCTCTCGCTGGGGCGCCTCGGGCTGATCCAGCGCGGCATGCTCGACCTCCGCCTCGGCTACGACTTCCTGGTCGCGCCGACCCGCGTGATCGCCGACGGCGTGGCCACCAGCGACGGCATCCGCGTCCCGCACGGGCCGCGCCTCGCGCTCAACATGGGGCTTTTGACCAACCCGGGGCGGGCCCGCAGGCTGTTCCACGCGTTCGGCCTCACCATCGGCTACCAGGCCCTCGTGCACGACCTGAAGGGCGAGCTGCCGTTCTCGAACGTCCTGCAGTTCGGCATGTTCTGGTGGGGTGGTTGAAGTTCTCCTCGAACTTCCATCCGGGCCTCAGCGGTACAGCGACGTCTGCTTGGCGGCGGCCAGGCCCTGCTCGAAGCGCTCGAGCGAGGCGACCAGCGGCAGCAGCAGCTTCTCGATGCGCTCGAGCTCCTGCCGCGGGCGGCCGCTTGTGCGCTGGAAGCCGTTCCTCTCGGTGAGCACGCCGCGGGCGATGCCGGTCGTGAGGCCGTGGGTGGCGAGGAACTGCTGGTCGCTGTCGGGCAGCGACTCGACGGCCGCGACCCAGTCCCACACGGCGCGGCGGGCGTTGACGAGCGCGACGTCGACCTCGTCGAGGCGGTCGAGGTCGGAGCCGTCGCCGACGTCGACGTGCGCGAGCAGGCGGTTGCTGTCGGCGGCGTGCCAGGCGCGGGCGGCCTGGACCGGCTCGACCAGGGCGATGCGCAGCAGCCGGGTGTCCTCGACCATGCGCGCGAGGTTCGGGCTCAGGTGGTCGAGCGCGACCGCGGTCCCCTCGCCCCCGCTGGCGAGGGCCCGCAGCTCGCGGCGCACGTTGGCGTGCTGGCGGCGGGCCTCGACCAGCGCGCCGAGCGGCCGGCGCAGCGAGACCCCGAAGATGATCGCCATCACGACGTAGAGGACGACGACGACCATCGGCTCAGAACCCGGGGCGCGGCATGTAGCGGACGTGCTCGAGGCGGTCGCCGCGGAACGTCAGCACGTAGTTGTAGCGCACGTGCTCGAAGGTGTAGAGCCAGTAGACGACCTCGCCGGGGCCCCGGCGGATCGCGTTGGGCCGGCCGAGGCGGGCCTCGACGTCGCCGCCGGTGCTCGCCTTCGGCAGGTCGACGCGGCGCAGGGCGCCCGCGGCGTCGATGAACTCGACGCGCTCGACCTGCCCGGGCGCGCAGGCCGCGAGCCCGAGCGCCAGCACGAACGAGGCGGACCGACGCACCGGCGCCCTCACAGCTGGTCGAGCACGCGGGCCTTCTGCTGGGCGAACTCCTCGTCCGTCAGCAGGCCGGCGATGCGCAGCTCGTTGAGCTTCTCGAGGCGGGCGATGACGTCGCCCTGGGTCGGCGGCGCCGGCGGCGGCGCGCCCTGCGGGCTGGCCGGCGGCGGGTAGTAGGTGCCCGACGGGTAGACCGGCGGCGGGACCTGTCCCGGAGGATAGGTGCCCGGCGGGTAGCCGGGGTACGCGCCCGGCGGGTAGCCGGGGTACACGCCCGGCGGGTAGCCTGGCGGATAACCCGGCGCCTGCTGCGGCGGGTAGTAGCCCGGCGCCGGCGGCAGCATGTTGAGCACCACCGGGCCCTGCGCCAGCGTGTGGCTGCCGTTGAAGCGGCGGTTGAACTCGTCGCGGTCCATCAGCGCGAGGATGATGAACTCGATGAAGCTGAGGAACAGCGGGATGGTGGTCAGCGAGAACAGGAGGTACAGGAGCCCCGCCCCGGTCTGGCCGAGGTAGAACTTGTGGGCGCCCATCCACCCGAAGAAAAACGCCAAGATGGCCGCTGTGTTCTTGTCCTTCATCCGTCTCGCTCCGGGGTCGGGGCGGTGCGCTCCTCCAGCATAAGCGAACCGGGGGCGCCCGCCACGGGGTCCTCGGTCAGCGAGTAGACCCACTCGCCGGTATCGAGGTTGAGGTCCTCGATGATCTCACCGCGCTCCTTCATGTGTAGCAAGGTCGAGAGCATGGCCGCCTGCGTCCACTTCGAGTCCCGCACCAGCCGCTCGAAGGTGTACAGCTCGCCGGTCGCGCGGGCGAGGATGGACCGCACGCGGCGGCTGCGCTCGGCCAGCAGGCGGGGATCGACCGGGGGCGGCGGCGCCGGCAGGGCGTCGGGGCGCTGGCGCTGCAGCACCCGCTTGACGAACCCGAGGAACACCAGGAAGGCCCCCGCCGACAGCAGCGAGTTGGCGATCCACAGCGTCAGCATGACCGGGCCGAGCACCCCGAGCAGCAGGCCCGCGCCCGACAGCGTCAGTCCCATGCCGACCATCACCTGCCAGCTCCCGGGGCTGCGGACCAGCCACTCGCGCGCGTCCGGGCGAGCGTCCACGGCGGCCGGCCCGGGGCGCGGCACGATCTGCAGCGCGCCCTGCTGGATCACGAGGTCGACGACCTTCTGCTGAGCCACCGGCCGAGCCTAGCACCCCACGAACTCAGTTGGGATCGTCGTGGACCGTGGGTAAACCGCTGTCCCGGGGCTTCGGGGGCGTCGACGACCCGGTGGGCACGGGCGGGGTCTCGGGCGGGGCCGCCGGCGGGGGCACCGGATCCATGGCGTCGGGCGCCGTGGGCGCGGTCGACGGGATCGCCTCGTCGCCGTCGCCGTAGAGGTCGAGCAGCGCATCACCCGCAGGCAGCGCCGCGGGCTCGGCCACGTCGACCGGCGCGGTGCCCTCGAGGAAGTACTCCTCCATCACCTCCTCGGGCTTCGGCGGGGCCATCGAGCCGTCGGGCTGCGGGACCTCGGCCGGCGCGAGCAGACCCGTGCGCTTGTCGATGCGCACGACCTGCACCGACGCCGGCGGCACGAACCCGCGGACCGGCAGCGCGCCGCTCGCGGCCTGCATGGTCGCCAGCCAGATCGGCAGGGCCGCGCGCCCGCCCGTCTCGCTCTTGCCGAGCTTCTTCGGGGTGTCGAAGCCGACCCAGGCGACCGCCACGTGGTCGGGCGTGTAGCCGGCGAACCACGCGTCGCGGTGCTCGGCCGAGGTCCCGGTCTTGCCGGCGACCGGCCGCTTCAGGGCCTTGGCCGCGGTGCCGGTGCCCTCCTGGACCACGCTCGTCATCATCGACGTCAGGACGAACACGACGTCCTCCCGCAGGTTCTGCTGCGGCGTGCGCTCGGGCTTCCAGCTGCCCTCGCGCGGGATCTCGATCGAGCGGATGAACGTCGGCTCGAGGTACGAGCCCCCGCGCGCGAGCGTGAGATAGCCGGCGAGCAGGTCGCGCGGCGTCATCTCGCTGACCCCGAGCGCGAGCGCGAGGTTCTCGGCCAGCGGCGCCTGGATCCCCGCGGCCCGCGCGAACGCGGTGACCGCCTCGAACCCCAGCGAGTCGAGCAGCTTGATGGCGATGGTGTTGACCGAGTGGGTCAGCGCGACGCGCAGGCGGATGTCGCCCTTGTACTCGTCGACCTCGAAGTTGGTCGGCCGCCACTTCTCGTAGATCTCGGGCGAGTCCGACACCAGCGAGGCCGCGGTGTACTTCTCCGAGGCGATCGCCGCCCCGTAGATGAACGGCTTGAACGAGCTACCCGGCTGGCGCTGGGCGTGGAGCACGCGGTTGAAGTCGCCGCGCTGGTGGTTGATCCCGCCGACCATCGCCAGGATCTCGCCGGTCGAATTCTCGGCGATGACGACCGCCGCCTGCGGGCCCGAGCCGATGATCCCGGTCGCGTGACCCGCGGGCACCGCCGGCGTCGCCTCGCCGCCGGGCAGCGCCACGATCTCGACCATCGTCACCCCGCCGGCCGGGAACTGCTCGGCGTGGGTGAGCTTCGGATCGTCGTAGCGGGTGCCCTCGGGCACGCGCACGGCCACCAGCGAGTCGCCGATCTTGGCGGTGAACACGTCGGCCGGCAGCTCCGGCGTGCGCGCCTGGATCACCGCCGGGAACACCCCGCCGACCGCGAGCGGCACCCTGCCCTTGTCGAGCACGCGGGCCTGCTCCTTCTCCTTCGCCGCCTTGATCTTGTGGCCGTAGCCCTGGCGCATGTCGAGCGCGACGAGGCCGTTGTACAGGCCCGCCTTCGCCTGGGCCTGCAGGTTCAGATCGACGGTCGTGGTGACGGTCGCGCCGAGGCGCTCGAGCTCGTCGGGGGTGTACTTGCTCTCGAGGTACGCGCGCGCGGCGTCGACGAACTCCTGCGCGCCCGGAGCCACGGTCCCGCCGTCGGGCGCGACCTTCAGGGCCAGCGGCGCGGCGATGAAGGCCTCGACGTCCTGCGGCTGCGCGAAGCCCTTGGCGGCCATCTGCCGCAGCACGTAGATCTGGCGGTCCTTCGAGCCCTCGGGGTCCTTCAGCGGGTTGACCTTGCTCGGCGCCTTGGGCAGCGTGGCCAGCAGCGCGGCCTGGCCGAGGTCGATGTCGCGGACGCTCTTGCTGAAGTAGAAGCGGCTGGCCTCCTCGATGCCGTAGCGGCCGTTCCCGAGGAACATGTCGTTGAGGTAGAGCTCGAGGATCTCGTGCTTCGACAGCGCCTGCTCGAGCCGCCGCGCCAGCAAGAGCTCCTGGATCTTGCGCTCGAACGTCCGCTCCGGCGACAAGAGGAAGTTCTTCACCACCTGCTGGGTGATCGTCGAGGCGCCCTGGCGCATCTGCCCGGCCTCGACGTTGGCCAGCGCGGCGCGGACCATGCCGAAGTAGTCCATGCCCTCGTGGTTGTAGAAGTCGGCGTCCTCGGCGGCGAGGAAGGCGTTGACCACGTGCGTCGGGATGTCGTCGAACTTGATCAGCGTGCGCCGCTGCTTGAAGACCTCGCCGAGCAAGGTGCCGTCGCGCGCGACGATGCGGGTGACCTGCGGCGGGCGGTAGTCGCGGATCGCCGCGACGTCGACGTGGGCGATGTTCCGGCCGTGGTACCAGAAGATGCCCGCGATCGTCCCGACGCCCAGCACGGCGCCCGTGAGCCCGATGCCCGCGGTCCAGGCCGCGACCTTTCGCCAGCGTATCGTCATGGGTCCCTCGTGTCGGTCGGTGGGTCGGCGGGCAGCCCGAGCGCGGCGCGGACCAGGCGCGGATCCACGGCCTTGGCGTACCAACGCGCCCGCAGAAACGCCAACTGTTCGCCGGAAAGGTCGCCCGCGGCGCCGAGCGCGGCGCGCCGACGAGCCAGCAGCGAGTGCAGGGCGATGCCCGCGGCGACCGAGAGGTTGAGGCTCTCGGCCATGCCGTGCATCGGGATGCGAAACAGCAGGTCGCAGGCGGCCCGCCCGCGCGGCGTGAGCCCGGCCTGCTCGTTCCCGAACACCAGGCACAGCGGGCGATCGACGGGCACGTGCTCGAGGTCCTCCGCCCCATCGACGCACGCGCCCGCGAGCCGCATTCCCGCCGGTAACGCGGCGCGCAGCCCGTCCCAGTCGGCGTGCACCCGCGTGTCGGACCAGTAGAAGGTACCGCGGGTGATCCGCCGCGAGCGCAGCCTCGCCGAGGCCAGCCCGATCACGTGCACGTCGCCGCCGCCGAGCGCCTCGATCGTGCGCTGCACCGCGGCCGCGTTGCCCGGGTCGTGCGGGTCCTCGAGCGCGACGCACAGCGAGCCGACGCGGGCCCGCAGCACCGCGTCGATGCGGCTCCTCCTCGCCTCGGTGAGGTGCGGCGCGAGCCGATCGATGACCGCCTCGGAGCCGAGCCGCGCGAGCGTCGCCAGGAACACCGGCGCGTCCATGAGGCCGCGATCGCCGCGATCGAGCTCGGAGGCCGCGATGTTCATGCGCTCACCAGTCGAAGTGCCCGGCCGCGCCGAACATGAACAGCGCGCCCGCGCCGTAGAAGCCGGCCGAGGGCACCCCGTGCGCGGCGGTCTCGTTGATCGCGCGGCGCATCACCGGCTGCCAGCCGGCCTGCGCCGTCACGTCGATGAAGCGGTGCACGGGCACCGACAGGTCGAGCCGCGCCAGCGTGCCCGCCGGGCTGCGCTCGGCCACGTTGAAGCCGAGCCCGCCGCGGTGGGCCGCGAGCAGCGACATCTGCACGACCTCGAGGTCGAGCCCGAGCCGCGTCTCCCAGGTGTGCCCGAGCAGCCCGGGCCGGTAGCGATAGCCGGTCTCGAAGAAGAAGCCCTCGTCGTGGGCCATGCGCAGGCCGCCGTAACCGCCGGCCCCGTGCAGGTCGTTCTGTTGCACGAACCCGTACTTCGGCAGCGCGGTGTCGTAGAACGGCGCGCCGACCTCGAGGCTGCGCGCGGCGAACTGCGCCTGCATGCGCTGGGTCGAGTAGAACACGTCGAAGAACACCGGGTCGTAGTGCGCGCTGCTCACCGTCAGCTCGGCGACCACGCCGAGGCGAAACGCCCGCCGCCGGCCCAGGCGAAACTCCGCGTCGACCCCGAGGTGCATGCCGCGCCCGAGGCCGGGGATGAAGTTCATGTCGAAGTACGGGACGATGGTGTAGCGCCAGCGGTCCGACACGTTGTAGCTGACGTCGAACCCGACCACCGCGACCCCGCGCCCGGTGCCGACGAGCTGGTTGCGCTTGTCGATCTCGAGGCCCTGGCCGGTGAAGTTGAGCGCCCGCGGCGCGTACGGATCGCCGAACACCGACACGCCGATGCCCGCGCCGGCCCAGTCGGCGCCGAGCCGCGTGCCGAAGATCTGCTGCCCCGCGAGGTCGCCGACCACGAACTGGATCTCGCTGCCGGCCGGCATGTCGAGCAGGTCGCCCTCGACGCGGGCCACGGCGTCGACGCCGGTGCGCCGGCGATCGATGTCGAGGCTGTTGGCGTAGCCGCGGACGATCGAGCCGTGCCCGACGTGGACGCGCCCGAGCCCGCCGATGCGCACGTCGACGGTCGCCCGCCCGGCCGTACCGAAGATATAGTCGCCGTTGTACGAGAGCTGCTGCAGGATCGAGAGGTAGTCGCCCGCCTCGTCCCACTCGGTCTTGCGGACCACGGGGCCCTGCTCGGGGTCGCGGTCGTAGATGCGCAGGTGGACCGGCGCGCCGAGGCGCAGCTGGATCGGCGCCAGATCGCTGAAGTCGAGCCCGAGCGAGGGCGCGAGGCCGACGATCGGATCCTCGGTGATGAACCCGACCGCCGCGCCGAGGCGGATGTCGCCGTGCACGGTCTTGCCGGCGTGATCGGGCGGGTGCTGGCTGGCGTCGGCCTCGACCAGGACCTCCTGCGCGCGCACCGAACCTGGCCCGAAGGCCAGCAGCCCCGCGGTCAGCGCGAGCGCCCGCCCCGTCACTGCCCCTCCGGCGCCTGCAGGAACGACTCGTCGCCGCCGAGGGCGTCGAGCGCCGCCTCGTCGAAGCCCCGCGGCGCCTTGCTCTTGCGCGGCGGCGGGGCCCGATCGGCGGCCGCGTCGACGACCTCGTCGCCGATCGGGATGGCGTCGTCGTCGAGGTTGCCGTCGCCGCCCCACAGGCCCGACAGCGACCGCTGCTGCTCCTGGGCGGCGAGCAAGCGCGTGATCTCGGCGTTGCACTCCTTCTTCGAGCCGAGCTCGCTCAGATCGAAGGTGACGACGCCCTCCTTCCACAGCTCGTAGGTCTCCGGGTCGAGCCGTCCCTTTGAGTGCATGATCGACAGCAGGCGCTTCATCTTGGCCTGGAACACCGGCGTCAGGCCGCCCTCGCAGTAGTTCACGTGGCGCCGCACCGGGCTCGGCAGCATGAGCGCGAGGTAGGCCGCCTCCGGCGGGGTCAGGTCCAGCGGAGCCTTCGCGAAGTAGTGCTGGGCCGCCCGTGTCACGCCATAGATCCCGGGGCCGAACTCGATCACGTTGAGATAGATCTCCATGATACGCTGCTTGGTCAGCGACTGCTCCACGTACCAGGTCAGGAACATCTCCTGGAGCTTGCGCGACAGCGTGCGCTCGTGCGAGAGGAGGGTGTTCTTGACCATCTGCATGGTGATGGTCGAGGCGCCGAGGCGGATCTTGCCGGCCTCGAGGTTGCGGCGCAGCGCCGCCTGGAACTGCGAGGTGATGAAGCCCTTGTGCTTCCAGAACCCGCCGTCCTCGGTCGACATCACCGCGGCGACCATGTACGGCGAGATCTGGTCGAGCGCGGTGAACGAGCCCGATCCCTCGCTGAGGTCGACCGTCCGCTCCTGACCGTCGCGCATGGTGGCGCGGTGGATGAACGGCTTGCCGAGCCGCTCGGCCGAGACCAACGCGGGCACCTTCACCGGCTTGCACTTGTCCTTCTCGACCCGCCCCGTCAGCGTCACCTTGCTGAGGTCGCTGTAGTCGATGTCGGCCGCCATCTCGAGCTCGAAGTCCCCCTTCAGCTCGAAGCCCACCAGCGTCGGCGCGAGCTGCGGCGGCATGGCCTTGATCACCTCCTGGCAGGCGACCTTGGGGATCTTCAGGTGGAGCCTGTACTTGCGCTGGGCCTGCTCCGCCGCGTGGATGAACTCGCCGTCGAAGTCGACCTCGACGGCGCCGCGGCGCAGCGTCGCCGCCTCGACGGTCACCTGCCGGGCCGCGGGATCGATCTTCGCCGAGAAGTCGAACGCGAAGCCGAGGCCCTCGACGGTGTCGCGCGCGAGCATCGGGTGGACCACATTGAGCCCCGCGAGCTCGAGGTCACCCTCGGCGTCGATCTTGCCCGCCGAGAACGCGAGCTTGAGGCTGCCGCCGATCGTCGCGTCCTCCGAGCGCGCCACCGGAAGCTGGGCGAGGACCGCGGGGATGCGGCCGAGCTTGAACGACTCCATCGTCAGGTCGATGTTGCCGGCCGAGAGGTCGCGGGCCGCCTTGCCCTGCAGCGTCCACAGCACCGGCGCCTCGCCGTCGACCCTCGCGCTCTCGGGCGCGGCCTCGTCGGAGAACCCGCCCTCGAGGTCGACCGCGACCTCGCTGAGCCCGGCGTCGGCCAGCCGCAGGTTGCCGCGGATGTCGGCCACCGCGATGTGCGGCGTGAGGGCCGTCGCTCCCCCGGCGATCGCCACCTCGATCGGGAACTGCGGGTGCATGCCGGCCTCGTCGCGCATCACCTTGAGCGTGGTCGCTACGCTGGCGGCGCGCAGGGCCCGTGCGCCGAGTGACACCTCGATGTCGCGGAGCTCGATCTTGGCCTGCGGGTCGACCTGCGTCGCCTCGAGATCGACGACCCCGCCGAGGCGAGCGCTGCGCTCCGGATCGTCCGCCGAGGGCATCGCCCGGGTCAGGTCGAGCTTCAGGCCGCGCAGCGCCGCCTTCTGCGGGACGATGCGCACGCGCCCGGCGTCGCCGCCCGACTCGCGCACCCGGCCGGCGATGTCGGCGGCGAGGCGTTCGAACGCCTTCACGTCGCCGCTCGCCGTGCCGCCCTCGACGTCGACCGACGTGACGACCGCTTTGCCCGACCACAGCGCGTCGCGGTCGAGCTTCACGTCGATGTGCTCGAGACGCACGCTGGCCCCGCCGTCGAGCGTGAGCACGGCGCCCTTGATGTGCACCGCCGTGTACTCGAGGTCGAAGGCCTCGATCGCCAGCTTGCTGCCGGTCAGCTTCTCGACGCGCTCGACGACCATGCCGCGGGCCCACCCGTCGGCCCACAGCGGATAGGCTGCTACGGCCCCGCCGGCCGCGAACACGAGGCCGCCGAAGACCAGCAATACACGGCCCCAGCGGACGCCGGAGCGAGATGGGGTGTCAGCGGAAGGCGGCGGGGTCAAAGGCCCGGGCAGGTTACCCTCGCGGGTCGTCGGCCGCAAATCCGGGTCAGAGACGCGCGGGCTTGCGCACACGAGCCGCTCGCATCCTCTTTAATTAAAAAGCGAACGGCCCGGGACACCGGGCCGTCGCACGCGGAACAGCAGCGGACCTCAGACCTCGCCGCGGCAGTGGATGGCGAAGAACAGCTTGCCGTCGAGGTGACGCACACCGCCGACCAGCAGCAGCCCGTTGTCGTCGATCTTGTAGGCGGTGTCGACGAGCGGCTTGTCGCGGTTCGGCGCCAGCAGGTTGGCGTGCAGCTTCAGCTTCTGATCCTCGTCGCCGAGCAGGTTCAGCTTCAGCTTGAAGCCCGACTGCAGCTCGGCGGTCGACGGCATGTTGAGCCCGAGCTTCAGCGTCTTGGCCTCGAGCAGGCGAAAGCCCTTGAACGCGGCGAACTGATCGTCGCGCAGCTGCTCCTCGAGGAACTGCAGGTCGGCCGGGATGGTGCCGTCGCCGTCCTTGGTGGCGAGGAAGGCGGTCACCTTGCAGGCGGCCGCCTTGATCTCGGCGTGGACCTCGGCGGGGACGATCGCCACACTGGCGATCACGAGGGCCGGCAAGACCGGCAGGAGTGCGAAGGCTGGTGCGAGAAGCCGTGAAGTCATGTTCCGCGAAATCATGGTCGATGCCTCATGTAATTACAGAGAGCGGCCGGCGGGCGGCTCGTCCTCGGAGATCCAGATGACCGTCGTGGTGCCCTTCGTGCCCTCGATGGTGCCGATGCGGCCGGCCTTGCCGCCGAACTCGATGCGCTCGATGTCCGCCTCGCGCAGCGCCGGCGCGGGGAACACGGGCTCGAGCTCGGCGGGGGTCGCGGCCGGGCTGTCCGCCGGGACAGGTGCCGACGCGCCGTCGTTGCTGGCGACCACCGCGGTCGGGCCGCTCGTGCGGGTGATGGCGCCGGAGCTGACGATGCCGACGACGACCGCGGCGACCGCGGCGGTGGCGGCGACCGGCACCCACACCGGGCGCAGCACGGCGAGCACGCGGGCCCACAGCGAGGGCGTCGGAGCGGCCTGCGGGTGGGCCGCCGTCTCGCGGTCGAGGGCCCGATCGATCTCGTCCCAGATCTGCTCGAACCGCGCCTCGGGCACCTTCGCGGCCTCGGCGTCCAGGCTGGCCTCGACGGCCCCGCGGAGCAGCGTGAGCTCGGCGACCAGCGCCCGCGCCCTGGCGTCCTGCGCCAGCCAGCGGTCCACCTCCGCCCGCTCGGCAGGCGCCAGTTCTCCGTCGATGTACGCGCTGAGCTGTTCCTCGGTCCCGGTCATGGCAGCACCGCCTGAGGTGTAGCGACGCGCTCGGCGTCCCGATCTTCAGAACTTTCGTCGGCCGGAGCGCTGGGCACATACCCGAGCCTCTCGGTCAGGAGCCGCTGCATGTTGCGGCGGGCGTGGAACAGCCGGCTCATGATGGTGCCCTTCGAGCACTTCATGGCCTGGGCCATCTCCTCGTAGCTCATCCCCTGGAGTTCCCGCATGACGATGACCGCTCGGTGCTTGTCGCTGAGGTACTGGAGCCCGTCCTGGACCGCATCGAGGATCTCGCGCCGCTGCAGGAGCTGCGCCGGATCGCCCACGCTGGACAGCGGGAGCGCGACGATGCTCCCCGGGTCGTCGCCGCCGTCGTGGCGCAGGCTGTCGTCGAACTCGAGCTCGCGATGGCGCCGATTCTTGCGGATGTGGTCGATGCAGAGGTTGGTCACGATGCGGTACAGCCAGGTGTAGAAGCTGGAATTTCCCTCGAAGTTTCCGAGATAGCGGTGGACCTTGATGAAACTCTCCTGGACCACGTCGAGAGCGTCCTCCTGGTTGCGCAGGAACCCGTAGGCGACCGAGTAGACCTTGCGCTGGTAGCGCTGCATCAAGGATTTGAAGGCCTGTCGGTCCCCCGACCGACATGCTTCGACCAATTCCTGGTCGCCGGGCTCTGGGGAAACCACGTTAAGAAGCGTCCTTCGACGGGCGCGTGCCCGCACTATTCAGGTCCCGCTGCGCGGGAGCGTGGTGGAAGAGGGTGACGGCCACCCGGGACGGGGCTATACCGAGTCTTCGCCGATGGCCAGCCCTCTGGACGACCTCCTCGCAGCCACGGCGGCCTGGATCCGCTGGCGTGAGCTGGCGACGGCCGGTCTGTGGAGCCTCACCGGCGCCGCCGGGCTCGTGCTCATCGGCTCGCTGGTCGCCGGCGAGACCTCGCGCGGCGACCTCGTCGCGCCCGCGACCTGGACGCTGGCGACCGCGACGGCGGCGGCGTTGCTGGTGCGGGCGGCGCGACGAACGCGGCGAATGGCGGGGACCCGACATCGGACGGCGCAAACCATATCCCAAAACCTCGGACCCCTCACGCGTGGGTCTTCGGCTGGGGAGGCCGACCGCGGCCTGCGCCGCGAGATCCTCGCCGCCGTCGAGCTCTCCGAGGCCTTCGCCGCCGGCGCCGCCGCCCGCGGCTCGCCCGACCTCGCCGCCGCCTACGTGGCCAGCGTCGCGGCCCGCGCGCGCGCCTGTGCCCCTGCCCTCGCCGCCCCGCCCCTGCGGGCGCGCGCCCCCGTGGCCGCCCTCGCCGGCCTGGCTGTCCTCGGGGCCATCCTCGCCGCCGCCCACTCGACGGGCGCCCGCGGCCTCGTGCTCCTCCTCGCCGCCGAGGACGGCCGCCCGCCGGTCCCGCCCGAGCCGCTGTGGTCGAGCCTCCGCCTGAGCCTCGTCGCTCCCTCACACGCCGGCCGCCCCGACCGCGCCGTGCAGAACCCGAGCGGCGGCCTGCGCGTGCTCGCCGGGACCCGCGTCGACCTTGAGCTGACGACCCGCCGCCCGGTCGGCGTGCTCCACGCCGTCCTCGTCTACGACCCCAGCGACGCCCTCCCCGACCCGGCGCCCGAGCGCATCGACCTCACCCCGAAGACCGACGCGAACGACCCCGCCGCCCCGACCACGTGGACCGGCAGCCTGATGGTCCGCGGCGGCGGCAGCTGGCGCCTCGTCGCCGACGGCGACCCCGACGCAGCCCCCGCCTTCCCCCTCGAGCTCGAGCCCGACGATCCGCCCGAGGTCGAGCTCGCCCCGCAGCCGCGCAGCCAGGGCGAGCCGAGCGAGCGTGACAGCATCGAGCTGCGCTTCAAGGCCCGCGACGACTTCGGCCTGGCGCAGGCCACCCTCGTGTTCGAGGGCCCCGAGGGCGAGGAGATCCGCCTCGACGCCGGCCCGCCTCCATCACGCGCCCGCACCTGGCAGCACCGCTACACCTGGGACCTCTCGAGCGTGCCGCTCGCCGAGCGCCGCGAGCTCACCTACTGGATCGAGGTCCGCGACAACGACCCCGGCCTCGGCCTCACGCCGCTGCCCGACCCGCCCGGCAAGCCCGCCCGCTCGGCCCGCCTGCGCCTCCAGCTGCGCGACGAGGCCCGCGAGCACGCCGACAACCTCGACAGCCTGGCCGCCCTGCGCGACGCCGCCGTCGATCTGCTGGCCCGCCGCATGCTGGCCGATGCGCCAGGTCCTTCGGGACAGGTCGCGAGCGACGCCGTCGCCCACCCCGACCTCGACGACCCCGCGCTCGACGATCTCCCGCCCGAGGACATCGCCGCCGTGCGCGACCTGCTGCGCGCCCGCGAGCTGCTCGCCGCCTCCGAGCAGCTGCTCGCGGGCATCGGCGCCGTCATCGACGCCCTCTCGGTCGACAGCCTGAGCCCCCCGCGCGACGCGCTCACGCTGACCGCGATCCACCGCCGCCTCATGGACCTGCACCGCCGCGAGGCCGAGCTCCACACCGCCGTCCCGCCCGGCGCCGAGCTGCTGCGCCAGCTCGCCGGACCGCTGGCCCGCCTGACCGCGGTCAACCGCCAGCAGGTCACCCAGCTCGAGGACGAGATCATCCGCATCGACGACCTCGTCGACGATCAGGTGGTGGCCCAGATCGAGGAGCTGGTGGCCCGCGTGCAGGCCTCGCAGCAGAAGCTCATCGACCTGCTCGAAAAATTGAAGGCCGGCGACGAGTCGGTGCGCGGCGAGATCGACCAGCTGCAGCAGCGCATCCGCGAGGACCTGCGCCGCCTCGCCGAGGCCCGCGCGCGCCTCGACAAGGAGGTCGGCCAGGAGTTCCTGAACCTCGACGCCTTCGAGGCCATGGAGGCCAAGCTCCGCCAGCAGGACGTCGCCGAGCAGCTGCGCCAGGGCGACGTCGACGGCGCGCTCGAGCAGGCCCGCGGCTCGCTCGACGAGCTGCGCAAGCTGCGAGACTCGATCCAGCAGCGCCAGGCCGACGAGGGCATGGCCGACGACGTGCCCGAGCAGGACCGCGCCCGCGTCGACCTCCTGCGCGGCCTCTCGCGCCTGCAGGACGACGAGGTCGGCCTGCGCTCCGAGACCCGCGCGCTCCACCAGCAGTGGCGCGAGCAGGCCGAGTCGACGCCCCTCGACGCCAAGCTCGCCAAGAACCTGGCCCAAAAGGCAGGTGATCTGCGCAAGCAGCTCGAGGCGATCAACGACGCCCGCCTCGGACGCGACGGCCGCCGCGCCCTCGAGGACGCCCGCGAGCAGCTGCAGCACCTCGAGGCCGAGGCCGGCAACGATCCGGCCCGCGCGCTCCGGGCCCACGAGGCCGCCCAGCAGGCCGTCCGCGCGCTGCAGCGGGCCGCCGCCGGCGCCGGCGACCCCTCGCCCGAGCGCCGCGCCCTCGAGCAGGCCGGCAAGGACGCCCAGCGCCTGCTCGACCGGCTCGCCGAGCAGGTCCCCGCGCCCGAGGCCGGCCTCGGCGACGGCGAGAAGGCCCGCTTCGACGCCGCCGCCCAGCGCCAGCAGAACCTCCGCGCCCAGGCCCAGCAGCTGCTCGACAGCCCCGGCGCCGAGAAGCTGCCCGACGCCGGCAAGCAGGCCCTGCGCGAGGCCCTCGAGCACATGTCGGGCAGCACCCGCTCGCTCGGCGAGCGCCGCGGCGGCCCGGCCGGCGACCAGCAGTCCGACGCCGTCTCCGCCATCCAGCGCGCGCTCGACAGCCTGCGCCAGAGCGCCCCGCCGCCCGGCGGCGCCTCGCACGAGCAGGCCAGCACCGAGACCGAGCGCGACCGCTCGCTGCGCGACGAGCTGATGGACGCCATGAAGGAGGGCGCGCCCGCCGGGTTCGGCCGCGAGGTCGAGCGCTACTACGAGGAGCTGCTGCGATGACGCGACCTGCTCGTACGAACATGTTCACGAAGACAGCCCTCGCGCTGCTGCTGCTCGCCGCTCCGAGCGCCGCTTCCGCCGAGCCGGCCCCCGCGGTCGCCCTCGACCCGGAGGCCTTCAGCGCCGCCGCCGAGCGCTTCGACGCCGCCCTCGAGGGCTGGGACCTGAAGGCCGCCGCGGCCGCCGTCGAGGCCATGCCCGCGGGGGCGGCCCGCGACGTCAAGGCCGGCGCCCTCGCGCTCTACGCCGCCGACTACGCGGGCGCCGAGAAGCTCCTCGGCGGCGCGCTGACCTCGGGCCAGCTGCCGGCCGCCGGCGCGCTCGTGCAGGAGGCCCAGCACCACCTCGGCCTCGCGCGCGGCGAGCAGCGCGCGCTCGGCCCGGCGATCCGCCAGGTCAGCCCCGACGGCCACGTCGAGGTCGTGTTCGCCGACAGCCGCGACGCCCTGCTCGCGCCCTACCTGTTCGCGGCGATGGCCGCCGCGCGCGCGGCCCTCGGCGACGACGTCGGCGTGACGCCCGATCACCCGATCCGCTTCGAGATCCTCGACGACCCCGCCAAGCTCGCGCTCGTCTCGCCGCTGACGCTCGACAACGTCTACACCACCGGCACCGTCGGCATCACCAAGTACCGCCGCATCATCATGGTCAGCCCGCGCGTGCTGCTGCAGGGCTACGGCTGGCTCGACACCGCCGTGCACGAGTACGTGCACTACATCGTCACCATCCGCACCAAGAACCGCGCCCCGGTGTGGCTGCAAGAGGGCCTGGCCAAGCTGCTCGAGACGCGCTGGCGCAGCCCGAACCCGCTGCCGCTCGAGCCCGGCCCGCGCAAGCTGCTGGCCCGCGCACTCGCCAAGGACGACCTCGTCACCTTCCAGGAGATGTACCCCTCGCTCGCCATGCTGCCCTCGCAGGAGCGGGCCGCCCTCGCCTACGCCCAGGTCCAGACCATGCTCGAGCTGCTCCGCGAGGCCCGCGGCCGCCCCGGCCTGACCGCCCTGCTCGATCGCGTGGCCGCCGGCGAGGTCGCCGAGGACGCGCTCGCCGCCGCCTGGGGCGCCGAGTTCTCCGCCTTCGAGAGCGAGTGGAAGTCGACCATGCGCCGCCGCACCGCCGGCCCCGCCAGGACGTCGGCCGCGCCGATCAAGAAGCTGCAGTTCAAGGACCCCGCCAAGATCGACGCCGCCGACGAACCCGCCGACCCCACGCTGCTCGGCGACGTATTCTCCCATCTCGGCGGCGGCAAAGCCCGCCAGCACGCGCGCCTCGGCGTGCTGCTCACGCTCCGCGGTCACCTCGCGCCGGCCGCCCGCCAGTACGAGAAGGCCCGCGCCGCCGAGCCCCGCGTCGCCGCCGACCCCAAGCTCGCCCGTCGCCTCGGCGAGCTGTACCTGCAACTGTCGCAGCCGGCGAAGGCCGCCCCGCTGCTGCGCATCGCCGGCGCCGACGACCCCGAGCAGCCCAACGTCGCCGCCGCCGAGGGTCGCGCCCTGCTGCAGCTCGGCGACGAGCACGCCGCCCGCGCCGCGCTCGACCGGGCCGTCCGCGTCAACCCGTTCATCCCGACGCTGCACTGCGACCTCGCCCGCCTCGCCGACGACGAGGGCGAGCGCGCCCGAGAGCAGGCCCTGTGCCGCGAGTGACCTGGCCGAACGGTCAGGTCGTCGCCCCCCCGCGAACGCGCGGAATAGAGCTGCGAAGCCTCGCTCGTGCGAATTAAAGGCTTGCAGAAATCGGCGACTTCCCGAATAGCTATCAGGCACGAGCAGTGCCTCGTTTAGCCAAGCGCGTGTCCTCGGCCACGCACCCGCACTGCCACGGAGAGGCCTGATGTTGACGCTCACCAGAAAAGTCGGCCAGAAGATCCGCATCGGAGATCAGATCGAGCTCGTCGTCCGCGAGATTCGTGGACGTCAGGTTCGCCTCGGCATCTCGGCACCGCCCGGACTGCCCGTGTATCGCGAGGAGCTGTGGCAGCAGATCTCGCAGGAGGGCGCGCACCCCAAGGAGCCGTCCGAGGCCCCGCCCGAGGGCGACGAGCCCGGCTCCGCCGAGTGAGCGAGTCACCGCGCGGCCCGCGTCACACCCCGTTGAGCGCGTCCACCACCGCGAACAGCTCGCCGTGGTCGTAGAAGTCGACCGCGAGGAAGTTCGGCAGCCGCCCGACCTCCGCCTCGCAGGCCTTCGCCCGCGCGTGCAGCACGTCGTAGGCGTTCACGCTCTCGGCCCCTGCCTCCGACGGCGTGTCGAACTCGGTGCTGAGCCAGTGGTTGATCAAGAACAGGTCGTTGCCCATCTGCCCGCGGTTGAGTGAGCAGTCGAACTCCTCCGCCGCGTACCAGGTGTACGGCGTGTCCCACGCCAGGTCCCACAGGTGCTGGTACCACGCCGGCGGCGGCCCGCCCGCCTCCGCGGTGATCACCAGCCGCGTGCCCGCGTCGATCATCTCCGCCAGCGTCGGCCACGGGTCGCCCGGCGGGTGCGCGTACGTCATCGCCACCAGCCCCGCCGCCTCGAGGTCCGCGACGATCCGCGCCACCGCGATGTCGTCCTGGTACAGGATCGTCAGCACCTCGTCGGGGTTGGCGGTCATGAAGTCGGCGATCTCGAGCAGCAGCTCCGCGTGATCGAGGCGCCCGAACGAGCACGGCCCGTGGCACAGCACCGACTCGTCCTTGTCCTCGGACACGTCGAGCATCATGCAGCGCACGCCGTCGACCAGCTGCTGGGCCACGGTGTGGTTCTGGTTGGCGTTGATGGCCTGAAAGCCCGCCTCGCGCGCCGCGAAGGCGTTGTGCGTGCACGGGAACACCACCTCGTCGTAGCGCCGCTCGCACAGCGCCGCCTGCCCGTTGCACGCCCGCGCCGGCGGCATGTCGGGCGGCGAGCCCGTGCTCTCCGAGCTCGCGCCGCCGGTCGGCGGATCGCCGGTGCTCGCCGCGTCCCCCGAGCTCGTGCCCGCCGACGTCGCATTCGACGTCGCCGCGCTCGTCGAGCCCGCCTCGCTCGTCGCCCCGTCGTCACCGCCCCCCTGGGTCCCGCAGCCGAGCATGATCGTCAGCGCCAGCGCGCGTCCTCGTGTCGTTCGCATGCCCGCAGGATCGCGCACCGCCGCGCGTCTGTCACCCGCCTCGCAGCCAGCGAACCACCGCGCCCGCGTGCAGCCGCAGCTCCGTGCCCGTGTTGCCGCACGTCGCGCAGCGCAGCGGCACCACCGGCGGGAACGGCAGACACGCACTCGCCCGCGGCTCCTCCGCGATCACCGTGATCGCCCCGCACGCCGGGCAGCGGCGCTCCACCTCGTGCTCACCCTTCGGCATCGCGCATTGGCGAGGTCTCGCCCGCGGGTTATCGTGCCACGGTTCGATGTCCGATGAACCCGTCGTAGCCTCCTCGCTCGAGTGGCACACCGCCGGCGATCCGCGGCTGCTCGGAGCGCTGGCCGGCCCCTGGCGGCTGCGCGTCGGCGGCGGCGAGGACGTGTTCCGCGTGCGGGCCCCCGCCGGCTTCACCGCCGGCGCCGCCGGCCCCGCTCCCGGCGCCGATCCCGGCGCGCTCTGGGCCCACATCACCGGCCCCGCGCGGGTCGAGACCCTGCACGCCGATCGCGTGATCGCCGAGACCCGCATCGACGCGGGCGGCGACCTCATCACCCGCACCGTCGCCGACGCCCCGGCCGAGCTCCTCGCGCTGCACGCCGAGGCCCTCGCGGCCGTGCTCGACCTCCGCGCCGCCGGCGTCGCCGCCGCCCTCGACGGCCTCGCCGACGTCGCCTCGCTCGCACCGGCCCTGCGGGCCTGGTGCACCGACCGCCTCCACGCGCAAGGCTGATCGATGGACGACCACCGCACACCGCTGACCTTCAACGGCCTCGACCCTCGCACCGGCCGCTACCTGTTCGCCGAGCAGACCGCCGAGGACATCGCCGCGGCCCTCACCGCACAGATCACCGGCAAGCCCGACGACGAGAGCAAGAAGCACGCCGCCGACCTCGCCGCCCGCGCCAACACCGAGGTCACGCTCGGCCCGATCGCCGGCATCGACCCCTGCAGCATCGAGCAGTCCGGCTGGTGCGCCCTGTTCCCGTTCGTCGAGCCCGGCACCGCCGCCGCCGAGCGCCAGCAGGCCGTGCTCGACGCCCTGAAGCCGCTGCTCGACCACCGCCAGCGCGAGGCCGGCGCCAACTATCGCCTCTACCAGGGCCCCGGCAAGGGCCCGTTCCGCCCGACCGACAGCAAGCGCAGCTGGCTGGCCCGCCACGGCGCCGGACCCGGCCCCGCGGATCCGAAGAACGTCCCCTACTACATCCTCATCGTCGCCAGCCCCGAGGAGATTCCCTACATCGTGCAGTACCAGCTCGACGTGCAGTACGCCGTCGGCCGCATCCACTTCGAGACCGTCGACGAGTACGCCACCTACGCTCGCAGCGTCGTCGCCGCCGAGACCGGCGAGATCAAGCTCGCCCGCGAGGTCGCGACCTTCGCCGTCGCCAACCCCGACGACGCCGCCACCCAGCTCAGCTCGACGCTGCTCATCGACCCGCTCGTCGACAGCCTGCGGCCGCTCGCGCCCGACTGGAACTTCCGCAAGATCGAGCCCGCGAACGCCACCAAGGCCACGCTGTCCGGCCTGCTCCACGGCGACGACACCCCCGCCGTGCTGTTCACCGGCAGCCACGGCCTCGGCCTGCCGAAGGGCGACCCGCTGCAGCGCCGCCACCAGGGCGCCCTCGTGTGCGGCGACTGGCCCGGCCCGCGGCAGTGGCGAAAGCCCTTCCCCGACGACTTCTTCTTCTCCGCCGACGACCTCGCCAGCAGCGCCAGCCCGCACGGTCTCATCGTCTTCAACTTCGCCTGCTACGGCGCCGGCACCCCGCGGTACAACGACTACGGCCAGCGCACCGGCGCCACCGAGCGCGAGGCCATCGCCGACGCGCCGTTCCAGTCGGCGCTCCACCAGCGCCTGCTCGGCCTGCCCCGCGGCGGCGCGCTCGCGGCGATCGGCCACGTCGAGCGCGCCTGGGGCTGCAGCTTCCTGTGGCCCGGCACCGGCGGCCGCACCGGCTCGGCCAAGCAGATCGGCGTGTTCGTCAGCACCCTCGCCAACCTGCTCGAAGGCTACCCGATCGGCGCCGCCCTCGAGTACTTCAACCAGCGCTACGCCGAGCTCGCCTCGGACCTCGGCGTCGAGCTCGAGAACATCAGCTACGGCCAGGAGTACGACCCGCTGACCCTCGCCGACATGTGGACCGCCAACAACGACGCCCGCAGCTACGCGATCACCGGCGACCCCGCCGTCCGCGTCCACGCCGCCCCCGCCGGCGGCGCCGTCAAGCGCGGCGGCCTCGATCCGATCGTCGTGCGCACCGCCGCCGTCGCCGCCGAACCGGCCCGTCCCGCGCCCGCCGAGCCCGCGCCCGCCGAGCCCACGCCCGTCGCGTCCGCCCCCGCCAGCCAACCCGCGGCCGCCGCCACGCCCGCGACGGCCACCGCCCCCTACAAGAACTTCTCGCCCGCCGACGACCTCGCCGCCGACATCACCCGCGTGTTCGGCGGCGACGTCCCCGTCACTGTCCGCACCGCCGTCGGCGACGAGCTGCTGCTGACCACCCGGATCGCCTTCAACGCCGACGTCGATCATGCCCTGTCCGCCGCGGCCGACGGACCCGCGTCCGCCGCGGTCCGCGAGCTGCACGCCGCCACGGTCCGCCACGCCCAGGCCCACCGCGCCGCGCTCTACGCCGCCCTCGCCGCGATCGCCGGCAAGCGTGAAGACCGGTGAGCGCCCCGTCGAGCGTGTTCGCGCGCTTGCACGCTCCTTGACACACCGCTGTCACTTGGCTGTAGTCGGCCTGTGGCCTTACGCTGTCGCTGCTCCGCGCCTGTCCTGTTCGCTCTGACCCTCGGGACAGCCGCCTGCGGCGACGACACCGCGGACCCGACCACCGACACCGGCAGCGGCGCCGGCGGGACCTCGGGCGCGCCGACCACGGGCGAGGCCCCCACCGGCACGAGCGGCGACGTCCCGCCCGCCGGCACCACGACGTCCGGCGACCCGCCCGTCACCACCACCGCGCCCGATCCGACCACCGGCGGCGAGTCGACCGGCGGCACCACCGACGAGACCACCGGCGGGGTCGATCCCGCCGAGGAGTCGGCCGCCATGTGGCAGCGCGGCAAGCTCGCGACCTTCGACATCACCCTCAGCCCCGACTCGATCGCCTCCCTCGACGACGACCCCAAGCTCTACGTGCCCGGCGACCTGACCGCCACCATCGACGGCGAGGTCCACCACCTGTCGATGATCGCCGTGCGCCTGAAGGGCAACTACGGCTCGCTGCGCACCCTCGATCAGAAGGCCGCCTTCCTCCTCAACTTCGACCGCTACGTCGACAAGCAGAAGCTCCTCGGCCTCGAGAAGCTCGCCGTCAACAACATGGTCCAGGACCCCAGCCAGCAGCGCGAGCAGCTGGCCTACGAGCTGTTCCGCGAGGGCGGCGTGGCCGCCCCGCGCGCCGGGCACGCGGTCGTGACCGTCAACGGCGAGCCCTACGGCGTCTACACCCTCGTCGAGTCCGTCGACAACGAGGAGTACCTCGAGCACTGGTTCGGCGACGCCGGCGGCAACCTCTACGAGGGCGCCTACGGCAGCGACGTGTTCGCCGACCTGATCAGCACCTTCGACCAGGACAACGGCGACAACATCGACTTCCTCGACCTGAAGGAGCTGGCGCAGAACCTCGACGGCATCGCCGACCCCGCCGACTTCGTGGCCGAGGCCGGGCAGTGGATCGACCTCGACAACTACCTCACCGTGGCCGCCACCGAGATCTACCTCGGCCACTGGGACGGCTACGCCTGGACGCGCAACAACTTCTACGTCTACCGCGACCCCGCCGACGACCGCTGGCACTGGATGCCCTGGGGCGTCGACCAGGTCATGGTCGACAACCTCGACCCGTTCGGCGGCCAGGGCCGCCTCTCGCAGATGTGCGCCGCCAGCCTCGAGTGCCGCCTCATGCTCGCCGAGAAGTTCGAACAGGTGGTCGCCCGCGTCGACGCCCTGCAGCTCGCCGCCGAGGCCCAGACCCTCGCCGACGCCATCCGCGACGCCGTCGAGGCCGACCCGCGCAAGGAGACCGACATGAACGGCGTCGACGGCACCGTCGCCGCCAACATCGCCTTCCTGCTCGGCCGCGGCCAGAACGTGCTCGACGCCCTGGTCTGCGCCGACCCGGCGAGCGTCGACGGCGACGGCGACGGCTACAGCGGCTGCGGCGAGGACTGCAACGACGGCGACGACAAGATCCACCCCGGCGCCGCCGAGGTCTGCGACCTCGACGACGACAACTGCGACGGCGTCTGGGACAATAGCCCCCAGTGCCCGCAGTGCATCGTCAAGAACCTGCCGGCGCCCAACAACGGCAAGGCCGCGTTCTGCTTCGGCGCCCGCCCCTGGGCCGAGGCCGAGGCCGACTGCGTCGACCAGGGCGGCCACCTGATCTCGATCCACAACCAGACCATGCAGAACTTCGTCAGCACCGAGGCCTTCGCCATCCAGGGCTCCGACTGGTGGCACGGCTTCAACGACGTCGCCAACGAGGGCACCTTCGTGTGGTCCGACGGCAGCCCGGTCAACTTCATGGCCTGGGCCGACGGCGAGCCCAACAACGCCGGCAACGAGGACTGCGCCAACTTCATCCCCTGGGGCGGCGGCAAGTGGAACGACCTGCCCTGCGACCAGGCCCGCCCCTACGTGTGCCGCCTGCCCTGATCCTGTCCCGAAGGACAGGTCAAGGGCTCACCCGCGCAGCCGCGTGATCGCGGTGCTGGTCGCCGCGACCAGCCCGCCGACCGCCTCGGCCACCGCCGACACCGTCGCCGCCGCCTGGACCAGCTGCGCCAGCCGGGTGGTCGCCTCGCGCAGCGCCGCGAGCTCGGACTCGCCGAGCACCCGCAGCTCCGCGCGGGCCAGCGCGACCCGCTGCTGCTCGTCGCGCAGCCCGGTCAGGCGCTCCTCGATGGCCCGGATCTGGTCGTTCACGCCGGCCCAGCGGGTCGGGTGCTCGAGCGCGTCGATGGCCGCCAGGCGCTCGCGCAGCATCGCCGCCGCGCCGCCCAGGGTCGCGAAGGCGTCGCTGATCGAGGCCAGCGCGTCCGGCTTGAGGTTGATCGTCGCCTTCTTCACGTTCGCTCGCTTTCCTGCTCGGCCCATCGCCCTCCTCCTCCCCGAACCTCAGCGTCCGCGTCCCCCGTCGGTGAGCGGATCGACCCGCCCCTGCCCCGACTTGATCGTGCCCGGCGTGTCCGGGGTCGGCCTCGGGTCGCGCGGATCGGCCGGCTTGACGCCGGTCGGGTTGCCCGGATCCCGCGGCTGCGGCGACGGCCCGATCGTGTCCGGCCCGGGCGGCGTGCCCGGCGTGCCCGGCGTCGGCCCCGAGCCGCCGCCCGCGCCCGAGCCGCTGTCCTCCTCCGCCGCCTCCATGCCCGCGAGCACCTCCTGCAGCCCCTCGTCGACCTTCGCCGCCACCTGCCCGCCGTACTCGACGTAGAACTTCACGCCCTGCATGAACCGCTGCGGCCGCGACAGCCGCACCAGCTGCAGCACGAAGCGGTGCAGCGCCGCGCGGTCGATCGCCAGGGCCGTGCGCGCCGCCAGCACCGACTCCTCCCACACCACGCTGTCGTCGCGGACCTCGTACATCGCCTCGCTGGCGTCGCGGAGCTTGTCGAACAGCGCCAGCCGCCGGGCCCGGTCGTCGGTCTCGGCCACCCGCCACTGGGCCAGCGTCGCCGCGTTCTGCTGGCCCGTCTCGGCCACCGCCCGCTTCTGCTCGACCAGGCTGCGCTGGCGCACCTGCACCACGCCCGTGCGCGCCGAGGCGAACGCCGCCGTCTCGCGCTCGAGCTGCTCGCCCGCCGAGGCCAGCGCCGCGGCCTGCTCGCGCATCGCCTGGGTCGCGCAGCCGGACGCCAGCAGCAGCCCGACGATCATCCCCGAGGTCCCGGTGACCTGTCCCATGGGTCAGTACACCCCCCCGGCGACCACGCCGAAGCCGACCGCGTTGACGATGAGCAGCGCCAGCAGCTCCGGCTGGATCCCGCCCTTGTTGAAGCGCACCAGCTCGGCCACCCCGGCCGCGAGGTGGACCTCGCGCATCGCCATGGCCGCGCGCGAGCGGTCGATGCTGGCCTCGTGGCGCACCGCCAGCTCGAGCACCTGCGCCTGCCGCTGCGCCGCGCGCCCGAGCGTCCACGCGTTGCTCAGCGCCTGCAGCACCCGCGTGGCGTCGTCGCGGCACGGCTCGCTCGCCTGCGCCTGCAGCAGCGGGCGCTCGCTGCAGCCGTTGCTCGCCAGCCGCTGCAGCCGCGCGAACGCCTCGACCGTGAGCGCCAGCTCGTCGAGCAGCGCCGTCAGCCGGGCCAGCTCGACCCGCCGCCGCCGCTCCGCGTGCCCGCTCGCCGCCGTCAGGGCCACGTGCTCGACCCGCAGCGTCTCGCGGATGAGCGCCAGCACCGCCAGCTCGAACGCGTCGACCACCTGCTTGACCCGCTCGATGCCGTCGATCGTCTGGTGCAGCGCCAGCGCCAGCGGCGTGCTGTCGCCGCTCTTCGGCGCCACGTCCGTCGGCTGCTTGCGGTCGATCTGCCGCGCCTCGATCAGCTGGTCGAGCGCCGCGATCTGGGCCGCCAGCTGCAGCACCCGCCCCTCGCGCGCCAGCGCCTCGTAGCCGGCGTCCTGCAGCGCCCTCGGCGGCGGGATCTCGCCGATCGCCGCGAACGTCGCCTGCACGCGCGGCACCTCGCACGGCCCGCGCGCGGTCGGATCGCCGACGCACGCGCGCCGCGCCTCGTCGTACGCCGCGATGCGCCGGGCCAGCTCCTCGTCGTGGACCGCCAGCGCGTCGTGGATCTGCAGCTCCCGACTCGCCAGCGCTCCGAGCTCGCCGCCGACGGTCGACTGCAGCGCCAGCAGGTTGGCCCGCCGGGCCGCGCACACCGACGCGTGGCGGGCCGTCACGTCGGTGATCACCGGGTCGCGCGAGGCCGCCGGCCGCGCCGGACAGCGCGGCGAGGCGATCGCCCGCGCCATCGTGCCCGACGGGTCCCGCGAGCGCGCGCGCAGGCTGAGCTCCGTGCTCACGCCGGCGATGCGCCCCTCGTCCGAGTTGGGGCCGCGCCACTGCAGCGCCATGCCCCGCAGCTTGCCGGCCAGCAGCGTCCACGCGTCGGGCGCGGCCGGGGCCGCCGACGTGCTCGTGCGTCCGCGCGTCGGCTTCGGCTCGGGCGCCGCCGCGGCCGGCGGCGTCAGCCCGCCGACGCTCACCAGCCGCCGCGCCAGCTTGCTGCACAGCAGCGTCCAGCCGTCGCCCTTGAAGCGCCCGCGGCAGCTCTCGTGCAGCAGGATCTCGGTGTCCGGATCGTGCTCGTCCGCCGCGGTCGCCGACAGCACGTCGAGCAGGTCGCGGTCGCGGCCCTGCTGCGCCCACGCGCGGACCACCGTCAGCTCCTCCTCGAGCATCTTGGCGGCCTGTTCGAACTCCGGCGCGAACCCGTCGGTCAGCTTGGCGTCCTTCAGCTCGCTCGCCGCCTGCTCGGCCGTCGCCGCGTCGAACGGTCGATGCAGGTGCGCCCCGCACCCGCTCGCAGCCAGGAACAACACGAGGCACCCGCCGGCGCGTGGCATCACGCCGACTGTCGCACGCCGGCCGCCCGCCGACAAGCCGGCGCTCCGCCTCGACGCCGGCGCTCCCGCCTCGACGCGGTCACGCCCGCATCTCGCGCTCGCGACCCTCCGCCGGTACGATACGATCGCCCCATGGCCCCCGGCCGATCCGCCACGCTGCCCCGCCGCGACGTGCTCCTCCTGCACCGCCGCCACGCCGGTCGCGTGCGGGCCGTCCTCTACTGGCTCGGCCTCGACCTCGAGGCGCTCGACGGCGCCGTGCTGCGCACCTTCCTGCTCGCCGCCGACCTGCCCGCTCCGCCGTCACGCGCCGCCCTCGGCCGCCTCGCCTTCCGCGTCGCCGCCCGCCCCGCCGCCGCGCCGCCCCGCCGCCGCGTGGTCGCCCCGCGCCTCCCGCCCGCCGCCGACGCGCTCGCCCGCTTCCTCGCCGACCACCCCGGCCCGCTGCCCCGCGCCGTGTTCGTGCTCGCCGAGCTCACCGGCACCGGCCCCGACCTCCTCGCCGCCGAGCTCCGCGACCCCGCCCTCGCGGCCACCCTGCGCGACGCCCTCCTCGAGCTGCGCGCCGCGTTCGTCGCCGACCCCGAGGTCGCCCGCCACGGCGGCCCCGGACCTGTCCTCGAGGCCAGCCTCGCGCCGTTCCTCGACGACGACGCCTGGCAGGCCCGCCACGCCGCCGCGCTCGCCTCGCGCCTCGCCCCCGCGCGCCCCGACCTCGGCGAGCTGCTGCGCCACCCCGCCGCCATCGTCGGCCTCGGCTGCCTCGCCGTCCTGCTGCTCGTCGGCCTCGCCCGCCGCCACCCGGCCCCCCTGCGCGTCGTCGCCGTGCAGGAGCCGCAGCACGCCCCCGCGCCGACGCTGCGCCTGTTCCCACCTGTCCCCACGGCCATGTCTCCGGCGCCAGGTCCCATGCGCAAGGTCGTGAAGGCCAGGTCCGCCCCGCGCCCGTCGGCCCGCGCCGCCGCGCTCGCCGAGCGCGAGCAGCTGGCGAGGACCCGCGACCCCGGCGCCGTCATCGTCGAGCTCGAGATGCTCGGCGCCGCCCGCAAGTCGATCGCCCGCAACCCCCACCAGGCCCTCGCCTACCTCGATCAACACGCCCGCGACTACCCGAACAGCCAGCTCGTCGACCAGCGCGCCGAGGTCCGCGTGCGAGCCCTCTGCGCCCTCGGCCGCGCCGCCGAGGCCCGCACCGAAGCCGCCCGCCGCAACACCCCCAAGGTCCAGGCCGCCCTGAGCGAGTCCTGTCGCTGACCCTCGCGCTTCGCTAAGCCTCGCGCCGCGCCGGCTGCAGCGGCCGCACCGCCGCCGCCAGCACCAGCCCGACGCACAGCAGACCCGCGATCAGGTACATCGTCAGGTCGTAGATGTGCACGAGGCTGCTGCCCGGCGGCAGCGCCTCCACGTTGGCCTCGCGGATCCGCGTTATTAAAATCGGCCCCGCCACCCCGGCCGCCGACCACGCCGTCAAGATCACCCCGTGCACCGCCCCGACGTTGCGCGCCCCGAACATGTCCGCCAAAAACGCCGGGATGGTCGCGAAGCCGCCGCCGTACATCGTGAAGATGACGAGCACCGCGGCCACGAACAGCCCCCAATTCCCGCTCGCCCCCAGCCCGGGATCAGCGCGAACAGCAGCGCCTGCGCCGCGAAGAACAGCATGAACACGGCGCGCCGCCCCCAGTAGTCCGACAGCGTCGCCCACAGCAGCCGCCCGCCCGCGTTGAACCCCGCGATCACCTGCACCATCACCGCCGCCTCTTCGCTGTTCTTATCGAAGATGTCCTGCATCATCGGCGAGGCCTGCGCGAGGATCGAGATCCCCGCCGTGATGTTGATGAACAGCATGCCCCACAGCAGCCAGAACTGCCGCGTGCGCACGGCCATCGGCATCGTCAGATCCGGCTCGTGCAGCCGCGTCTCCGGCGGCGTCCAGCCCTCCGGGCGCCAGCCCGCCGGCGGCCGCTCGAGCAGCGCCGCCCCGCCGAGCATGATGATCATGTAGGCCCCGCCGAGGATCAGCAGCGCCGCCGCGACCCCGACCTCGCCGATCAAGAAGTGCTTCAGCCGCGCCGCGATCAGCGCCCCGCCGCCGAACCCCAGCACCGCCATCCCGGTCGCCAGCCCCCGCCGATCCGGAAACCATTTAATCAACGCGCTGACCGGCGACACGTAGGCCAGCCCCAAACCAGCCCCACCCACGACCCCATACCCGACGAGCAGCAGCCACAGCCACCCGAGCTGCACCCCGAGCCCGCCGAGCATCAGCCCGCCGCCGAACAGCAGCGCCGCCAGCGTGGCGGCCTTGCGCGGCCCGTGGCGCTCGAGCCAGGTCCCGCCGAACGCGGCCGACAGCCCGAGCATCACGATCGCGATCGAGAACGTGTACGCCGCCGCCCCCGGCGTCCACTGCGGGTGCAGCCGCTCGACCTCCTTATTGAACACGCTCCACGCGTAGACCGATCCGGCGCACAGGTGGATCGCCACGGCCGCCGGAGGGATCGTCCAGCGGTTCTTCACCTCACCGCTCCCGCTTCTCGATCTGCCAGCACTGGTGGATCCGCGGGCTGCGTTCGAAGTCGTGCGGGATCGTCCTGCGCGAGATGTCCTCGATCTTCAGCTCCGCCAGCGCCTCCGTATCGAGCCTGAAGCGGCGGTAGTTGGTCGAGAAGATCAGGATCCCCCCGCGCTCGAGCAGCCGCACCGCCGCGCCGATCAATCCGACGTGGTCGCGCTGCAC
Source organism: Myxococcales bacterium (assembly GCA_016793465.1). The sequence goes on along the minus strand of JAEUJW010000039.1, from coordinate 324,554 downwards.
GTCGAACTCGCCGGCCATCCGCTTCGAGTTCGAGAACGTCGGCGGATCGAGGAAGATGAGCCCGTAGCGCCGCATCTCGCGGTCCATGAACGACCGGCACTCCTGCGTCACGACCCGGTGATCGGCCCCGCGGATCCCGTTGAGCTCGAGGTTGTCGCGCGTCCACTCGCCGTACGTCGTCGACATGTCGACCGTGGTCGTCTGCGCCGCCCCGCCGAGCGCCGCGTGCACCGTCGCCGTCCCGGTGTACGCGAACAAGTTCAAGAACCTGCGCCCCCGCGCCAGCTTGCCGATCAGCGCGCGCGTCGGCCGGTGGTCGAGGAACAGCCCGGTGTCGAGGTAGTCGGTCAGGTTGACCAAGAACCTCGCCGGCCCCTCGCGCACCTCGATCCGCGCGCCCTGGCGATCTTGCCGCCCGTACTGCTCCCCGCCCTTGCTGCGCGTCCGCGTCTTCAGGTGCACGCGCTCGCGCGGCAGCTCGAGCACCTCGGGCACCGCCCGCATCACCTCGCGCAGCCGCACCTCCGCCGCCGTCGGATCGATCTCCCGCGGCGGCGCGTACTCCTGCACGTGCGCGTGGCCGCCGTAGACGTCGATCGCCGCCGCGTACTCCGGCAGGTCCGCGTCGTACACCCGGTAGCAGTCCGTGCCCTCGCGCTCCGCCCACCCCTTCAACAATTTGCTGTTCTTGGCCAGTCGGTTGGCGAACGCCGTCGCCCCGGGGCTGCGCGGGCGGGCCTCGCGGGGCAGCATGACCGCCTCCGACGTCACCGTGAAGCGCAGCAGGTGGATCTGCAGCGCCCCGTTGTACAGCGCGTGGATCCGGCGCGCGCGCAGCCCGATCGCGTGCCCGACCTCGCGGTCCGGCGCCAGGATCGCCGCCTCGTCGCCCATGTGCACCGCCTTCAGCAGCCGCCCGAGCTCGGCGTAGATCGGCCGGACCTCGGCCTCGGCCAGGCGCTCGCCGTAAGGCGGGTTGCACACCACCAGCGATCGCGGCCTGACCTTCGGGACAGGCTCGTCGGGCCGCACCTCCTCGGCGTGCGCCAGCTGCTCGGCCAGCGTGCGCCGCTCGACGTGCACCACCCCGCGCACCCCGGCCGCGTCGATGTTGGCGTTGGCCGCCGCGATCGCCGGCCCGGCCGCGTCGAACCCGCGGATCGGCGGGATCTTGGCCCGCCCCGCCTCCGCGCGCCGCGTCGCGTCGGCCAGCAGCTCCGCCCAGATCCCCGGCGAGTGGCCCTGCCAGCCCAGGAAGCCGAAGTACCCGCGGTCGAGCCCCGGCGCCCGATCGCCGGCGATCCACGCCGCCTCGATCAGCAGCGTGCCCGACCCGCACATCGGGTCGAGCAGCGCCCCGCCCTCGGCCGCGAGCGCCGGCCAGCCCGCGCGCAGCAGGATCCCCGCCGCCAGGTTCTCCTTCAGCGGCGCCGCCCCGCCGTCCTCGCGGTACCCGCGGCGGTGCAGGCTCTCGCCCGCCAGGTCGATCGACACCACCGCCGCGTCGCGCCCCTGCGGCCTGTCCCGACGGTCATGTCCCTCGGGACCTGTCCGCTTGTTCCGCTCGGACCCCTCGGGCGCAGAGCGCCGTGAAGCAGTCAAATGCACGTGGACGCGCAGGTCCGGGCGCTCGCGCTCGACCGACGGGCGGGCCTCGCCGACGCGCAGCTGATCGACGATCGCGTCCTTGACCTTCTGGGCCGCGAACTGGGTGTTGACGAGCGCCTCGTTGGTCCCGGTCACGTCGACCGCGAGGGTCCCCTCGCGCGCCAAATGTTCGCTCCACCGGATCCCACGGACCGTCGCGTACAAAGCGTCGGCGTCGTCGGCCGGGCCGCGCCCCACCTCGAGCAGCACCCGCCCGGCCACCCGCGACCACAGGCACACCCGATAGGCGAGCGCCAACGATCCAGCGAACTCGGCGCCGCCGGGCTGCAGGCGCACGCCGCTCGCTCCGAGCGCCGTCAATTCGGCCGCCAGCAGCTCCTCGAGCCCGCGGGGCGCCGTCGCGAACAGGGTCAGGGACATCCCGCGCGTCATAGCACACGGCCTCGCACCCGCGCGCGCTCCTGGCGTGCGCGTACACGAAAGTCGCCCGAAACCCGCGGCCCGGGCATGATCAGCGGCCGATCACGCTGACCTGCTACCTCCCGAGAGGACCGATGCTCGAACGCCTGCAGACAGTCGACTGGAACGCCCTGACGCACGCCTACGGCGCCGCCGCCGACGTCCCCGACCTCCTGCGGGCGCTCGCCGATCCGGACCGTCAGGTCCGCAAGGACGCCTACTGGGAGCTCTACGGCAACATCTTCCACCAGGGCACGCGCTATCCGGCCACCGCGCCGGCGATCCCCTTCCTGCTCGAGCTGCTCGCCGACCCCGCCACCCCCGATCGCCACGAGCTGCTGCTGCTCGTCACCCACCTCGTCACCGGCCAGTTCAGCGTCGCCGCCGACCCCGTGATGTACGCCGGCGAGTCGGACGGCGCCCGTGACCGCAGCGACACCCTCGACTACTCCGACATCCTCCGCGACGTCTACCGCGCCGCCGAGGTCGGCCTGCCGCTCTACCTCGACCTCGTGCAGCACGCCGAGACCGCCGCCGTGCGCGGCGCCGCGGCCTTCCTGCTCGCGTGCCTGTGGACCCACGCGGCCACCGTCGTGCCGGTGCTGCGCCGCCGGCTCGCGCGCGAGACCTCGGCCCCCGGGCGCGCCAGCCTGGTGTTCGCGCTCGGCCGCCTGCAGGACGCCCACGGCCCCGACCCCGAGCTCGTGCGCCTGCATCGCGACGACCCCGCCCCGGTCGTGCGCCTGCTCGCCGCCGTCGGCCTGACCCGCGGCGCCGGCCCCGAGCTCGCGCCCGCGGTCGTCGACACCCTCATCGCCGCCGTCGAGGACCCCGACAGCGTGCCCGGCTACGACGACCTCCCGTGCGGCGAGCGCGACCTCGCCGGCGACATCGGCTACGTCCTGCGCAGCCTCCCGCCCGCGCTCGGCAAGCGCGCCCTCCCGGCCCTGTGCGCCGCCCTCGGCCGCGCCGAGGACTTCGGCACCGCCGGCCTCGTCGAGGCCATGCTGGCGTTCGCCTTCGGCGAGCCGCGACCTGTCCCCGAGGACAGCGACGAAGACGTCCAGGCCCCGCGCATCGACCCCGCGGCCCTCACCGACGACCAGCGCCGCGTGCTCGCCGTCATGGCCGGCACCCACGAGCTGTGGACCATCGGCAACCTGTTCTTCGTGCTGCGCAGCCACGGCGTACCGACCCGCCGCGAGGAGCTCGCCGCCCTGCTCGGCGTCCCGCTCGTGCGCGACGAGGCCGCCGAGCTGGCCGCCCAGGCCCGCTTCCACCGCGTGCACATGCACAACCCCGCCGAGGCCGTGACCCTGCTGCAGAAGGCCGTGGCCCTGGTGCCCGGCGACGCCCGCCTGTGGCACCAGCTGGCCCAGTCGCACCACGCCGTCGGCGACCTGCCCGACGCCCTCGCCGCCGCCGACCGCGCCCTCGCCCTCGACCCCGGGCACGCCGCGGCCCACTTCGAACGCGGCCTCGTCGCCGCCCACAGCGCCCCCGCCGAGGCCGCCGCCAGCTTCGCCCGCGCGGCCGCCCTCGGCCACCAGCCGCTGCAGGCCCGCACCAACCAGTCGACCTGCCTGGCGATGATCGGCCAGCGCGACGCCGCCATCGACCTGCTGACCGCCCTCACCGACGAGCACCCCGAGTTCGCGCCCGGCTGGTACAGCCGCGGCCTCGCGCTCGTCAAGCTCGGCCGCCACCTCGAGTCGATCGTCGCCCTCGACCGCGCCGTCGCCCTCGACCCCGACCACGCCAACGCCCACTACGCCCGCGCCTGCGCCCACGCCCTGCTCGGCCGCCGCGGCCCCGCGCTCGCCGACATCGCCCGCGCCTGCGCCATCGACCCCGCGGTCCGTCAGGCCATCCGCGACGACGCCGACTTCGTCGAGCTCATCGACGACCCCGAGTTCGTCCGCCTGACCACTCCGTCCGACGAGCCGCCGCCGGCGGCGCCCGTCGGCGTGCTGCGCAACTGACCTGTCCCCCGGGACAGGCCCGCGCCGCTCACATCGGCACCCCGCAGAACCCGACCTGCTCGTAGCCCGGAGGGGCCGTGCCCGCCTCGAACCACGCGGTGCACTCCTGGCCCGCGCCCGGGCACACCACCATCGCCGAGAGGTCGCAGAACGGCAGGCAGCAGCCGATCGCCGCCGGGTCGCACTCGCCGCCGAGCGCCGGGTTGGCGCAGAACAGGCCCTTGTCGCAGGCGTTGATGTACTCGCACGGGTCGAACGCCTGGCCCTCCTCGCCCGAGGCGTCGAGCACGCAGGTGAACTCGCCCTGGCCCTGCGGGTTGGGGATGCACAGGTCGTCGCCCGCGCAGTCCTGGGCCAGCGGGTCGCACAGGTCGAGGCACAGGTTCAGCACGCCGTCGTTCGAGACGAAGCACGTGTGGTCCGAGTCGCACACCGGCGCCTCGACCGAGCCGGTGCACAGGCCCACGCAGACGCCCATCTGCGTGTTCGGGTCGACGTCCCAGCACATCACGCCCTTGTCGCAGCTGTCGAGCCCGCTGACCGCCGAGCCCTCGACGTTGCACTCGTCGCCCGGCTGGCCCGGGTTGGCCGGCACGTCGACGCACTTGGTCGCGTTCCACGCGTTCGACCCGTTGTCCGCGTAGGGCATGCACTTCTGGCCCTCGGGGCAGTCCTGGGCCCAGTTGTCGCACTCCTTGGTGCCGGCGCCGCCGTCCGACATGACGATGAAGGTGCCGCCGCCCGACGAGCTGCCGCCGACCTCGGTCGCGCCGCCGGTCGACCCCGCGGTCGTCCCGCCCTCGCTGCCGGGCGCCGAGCCGCCGACGCCGGTGGTCGGGTCGACGCCGGTGTCCGAGTTGCCCGCCCCGCTGTCGCCGCTGCCCTCGCCGTTGGCCGCGTTCGTCGTCTGGTTGGTCGACGCCGGCTTGTCGTCGCCGCACGCCCACAGCACGGACACCACGCAGATCGTCAGCAGAGGAGCTCGCATGTCCGCGCTCATACCACCGCCGATCGCGGCGCTCAAGGCGTTCGCGCCGCGGGCCCGCGACCCCACCGCGGGCCGCGGGCCCTCGTGGTTTACGCCGTAACCCGGGTCAGGCGGGCAGCGAGCACACCCCGACCAGCTCGTAGCCCGGCGGGGCGGTGCCCATCTCGAAGTACGGCTGGCAGGTCTGACCGACGCCCGGGCAGCTCGGCGCCGAGGTGTCGCAGAACGGCGAGCAGCAGCCGCCCGCCGCCGGATCGCACTCCATCGCCGCGGTCGGGTCGAGGCACAGCAGCCCCGGGTCGCAGGCGTTGCCGTACTCGCAGGGGTCGAAGGCCTGGCCCTCCTCGCCCGAGGCGTCGAGCACGCAGATGAAGTGGTCGCCGTTGCCGACGCACAGATCGTCGCCCGGGCAGTCCTGGGTGAGCGGGTCGCAGTCGGCGAGGCAGAGGTTGAGCACGGTGTTGGCGATGGCGCACGAGAAGCCGGACTCGCACTGCGGGGCCTCGGGCGTGCCCTCGCACAGGGCCACGCAGACGCCCGTGTTCTCCGCGCCGACGTCCCAGCACATGGCCCCCTCGGCGCAGCTGTCGACCCCGCTGACCCCGCTGCCCTCGACCGTGCACGCGTCGCCCGGCTGGCCCGGGTTGTTAGCGACCTCCACGCACTTGGTGTTGTTCCACGCGTTGCTGCCGTCGTCCGCGTAGGCCGAGCACTTCTGGCCCTCGGGACAGTCCTGGGCCCACTGGTCGCACTCGCCGCTCTTGGGGATGTCGCCGTCGCAGTCGAGGAAGGTGCACCCGCTCGACCCGCCCTCGCTGCCGCCGCTCGAGTCGGGCTCCTGGATGCCCGTGGTCCTGGCGGGCGGCGCCCCCGTCTCGCCCACGGTCGGACCGCCGGTCTCCTCGGCGCCTCCAGTGCTGGGGTCCGAGGTCGGCCCCTGCCCGCCCTCGGACGCGCCCTTCGTGTCGCCGCACGCCAGCACCAGCACCATCGGGATCCACGCTGTTCGTTTCATGACAGAGCTCCTCATGAGTGGAAGTGGAGCGGTCGAGCCAACCTCTTAAAACCGCCTAATCTAAAATCAACAATACGCTTAAAAATTTAGATTCAAATAAATTAAAGACTAATAAAACTTTAAAAACACCATCTCGACATCGCATAAAAACCTACATCGGCACCGACAAAAAAAGGGCCCGACCGTGACGGTCGGGCCCCGTGCTCGTCGGGTCCGCGGCGGCGACTTCAGCCCATCGCCTGCACCGCCTCGAGCACCGCACGGATCTCCGCGAGGTCGGCGTCGCCGGGCAGCGCCGCCTCGGCCGCGGCCAGGGCCGCGAACGCCGGCGCCAGCGCGGCCGCGTGGTCGACCACCCCGTCGCGCCAGGCCTTCAGCGACTCGGCGTAGGCGAACACCGCCGCCCCCTTCAGCAGCTTCGGCGACGCGGCCATGACCGCCTCCTGGATCAGCCGCTGCTCGACCACCTGCTTGGGCTCGAACGTCTTGGCGTCGACGAACTGCACGCTGACGGTGAAGCTCGCCGCCTCGTCGACGAGCTGCGGCGCGCAGGTCGCGAGCGTCTGGTGGAACACCATCGCGTCGTTGGGCGCGAGGTGCTGCGGCTCGACCGCCTGCGGGTCCGCGCTGATCTCCTCGGCCGACGCCTTGACCACCTCGAAGCCCGGCGGCATGTCGAGGCGCACGCGCACGTCGCGGGCCGCCACCTGCATGGTCGCCACGAAGCGGTCGCCGAACATCTTCTCGGCCTCGGCCTTGTCGCCGACGAACAGCGAGGCCCCGCGCCCGACGTCGGTGACGGTGTCCATCAGCTCGTCGTTGTACGAGTCGGCGGTGCCGACCCCGACGCCGACGAGGTAGATGCCGTCCTGGTCCTGGCTGCCCGCGCCGCCGGCGATCAGGTCGATGTCGGTCACGCCCGCGTTGGCCCCGCCGTCGCTGATCAGCACCACGCGGTTGACGCGGTCGGCGTCGAACTGCTGCTGCGCCAGCTCGTAGCCGGCCGTGAGCCCGCCGTTGAGGTCGGTGCCGCCGCCCGCCTCGAGCGCGTTGCACAGGGCCACCAGGGTCGCGTCGTTCGGGCCGGTGACCGCGTGCGCGGTCAGCTTCACCGCGTTGACGGTGTCCCAGCCGACCGCCGAGACCTTGTCGCCCGCGCGCAGGCTCGACGCGATCACGCGACACACCTCGCGCTCGATCTCGATCGGCGGCCCCGACATCGAGCCCGACTCGTCGAGCACCAGCGTCACGTTCATCGCCGGCCGATCGGCGTTGCTCAGCGCCTGGCTGCTCACGCCGATCTGCAGGGTGTACTCGCCGTCCGGCGCGCCCTCGAGGCGGGCCAGCTCCGGCGTGACCTTGACGCCGCCCGGCTCGGCCGCCTCGTAGTCGAAGGTGTAGTAGTTGAGGAACTCCCACGGCCGGATCGGCACGTAGTACAGGCTCCCGAACCCGCCGAGCACCGCGTCGCGCGCCTGCACCGGCGACGACGTCGAGTTCGAGTCGTCCGGCGAGAGGTACAGGGTCACCGGCGTCACGTCGTCGCACACCTCGCCGCCGGTGGTCGTGTCGCCGGTCGACGACGACGCGCCGGTGTCGTCCTCACCGCCGGTCGTGCCCTGCCCGCTGTCGTCCGGCGGCTCCTCGCCCGACGGGTCGTAGCCGCCGGTCGTCCCGCCCGCGCTCGCGCTCGCCGTCCAGTCGCCGGTCGCGCCCTCGTCCCCACCGGTCCACGACGAACCGCCCGACGTCGTGCCCACGAAGCTGTCCGAGCCCGAGCCCTCGGCCGACGAGCTCTGCGGCGCCGTCGCCTGCGAGTCCGACGAGGTGAGCGCGCCGGACTCCTCGTTGGCCCCGGTCTCCATGGTGGAGCACGCGCCGGACAGCGCGGCCAGCAGGGTCAAGGTTCCGACGGTGAGCGTGTGACGATGACGGGCGTGCGCGAGGTTCTGCATGTCGACGAGTCCTTCAAGCCAGGGGAGAGCCGGCCCCGTGCAACATCCGGCGCATCACGACATCACAGCGGTTTTTCCCCGCGCCCGCGCGCCCCTGACAGCCCTGTCCGGGCCCCGGCCCCGACCGACCGCGACATCATCGCCCGACACCGCGACCACCACCCGGGCACGCCGCCGGGCGGCGCGCCCTCCATCGACCGCGAGCTGCCGCTGGCCCGCCGGGCCCCGCAGGTAGATCAGCGCCCACGCCCGCCGCGGCACGGGGCTCATGGGATCCGTCCCCGACGTCGATATGGCCCGCCGCTCGAGCGCCGCCGGGCGCCCGCATCGCACGACACTTCACCGCGACGGGCCGCGTCGCTTCACTCCGGCGCCTCGACGATCGCGTCCTCGAAGCGGCGGGTCACCCGCGCCAGCTCGTCGCGCAGGCACCCGAGGCAGTCCTTGCCGCGGCACCCGTCGTTCGGCAGCTCGCCGAGGTTGCGCAGCGCCCACACCACGCGCAGGTCGTCGGCGGCCTCCATCTCGTGGAGGATGGCGAGCTTCTCCGGGCACGCGCCGGCCGCCTCGAACGCCGCGATCTGGTGGAAGTACCCCGGGATCCTGGCCCGCGCGCCGCCCTCGGCCCCCGCGATCGCCCGCCCGGCCTCGGCGCGCATGGCCCGATCGGTGCTCAGCAGCAGCACCCGCCCGTGCTCGACGAACTCCGGCGGCAGCTCGGCCAGCAGCTCGCGCCGCGCCGGCAGCTCGCCCCTCCTGGCCGGCGGTTTGCTCGCCGGCGGCTTGCTCGCCGGCGCCTCCGCGGGCGCGCCGCTCGTCGCCTGCGGCTCCTCGCCCAGCGTCGCCAGCCACAGCGCCGCCGCCAGCCCCAGCGCCAGCCCCAGCCACACCAGCGGCCGCGACCGCCCCGCCGTCGCGGCCACCGTCGCCGCGCCGTCCGGGTTCGGCCCCGTCGGCGGCGCCGGTCTCGTCGGCGCCGGCTTCGTCGGCGCCGGCTTCGTCGGCGCCGGCTTCGTCGGCGCCGCCGGCCCTGTGGCCAGCGGCGCCGCGGCCAGCCCGCGCAGCGCGTCGCGCACGACCAGCGCCGACGCCGGCCGGTCCCCCGGCGCGCGCGCCAGCAAGGTCGTCACCAGCTTCGCCACCGGCTCCGGCGCGAGGTCGGGGTACAGGCTCGGCGCCGCCCGCGTGAGCTGGCCGATCAGCCCCTCCGACACGCTCTCCGGGTCCCACAGCGGCTGGCCCGCGCAGCACTCCCACACGATCACTCCGAGCGCGTACAGGTCGACCCGCTCGTCGATCTTCCCGCCGGTCGCCTGCTCCGGGGCCATGTAGCCCGGCGTCCCGATCACCGCGCCCATGCGCGTGATCGGCTGCGACGCGTCGCCCACCGCCCCGCCGTGCGCCCCCGACACCCGGGCGATGCCGAAGTCGACCACCTTCGCGTGCAGCGACCCGTCGTGGCGTCGCTCGAGCAGGATGTTGTCCGGCTTCAGGTCGCGGTGCACGATGCCCGCCGCGTGCGCGGCCGCCAGCGCGTCGGCCACCTGCGCCGCCAGCTCGCACGCCTCCTGCCACGCCAGCGGCCCGCGCCGCAGCCGCTTCGCCAGGCTCTCGCCGCGGACCAGCTGCGTCACCAGGTAGGCCCCGCCGTCCTCGAGGTGCCCGTAGTCGATCGCGCTGGCGACGTGCGGGTGGTCGAGCGAGCCGGTCGCCAGCGCCTCGCGGGCGAACCGCTGGTCCGCCTGGCTGTTGGCCGCGAACTCCGCGCGGATGGTCTTGACCGCCACCTGCTTGCGCAGCGTCAGGTGCTCCGCCGCGTACACCGCCCCCATGCCGCCCTCGCCGAGCAGCTCGACCACGCGGTAGCGCCCGGCGATCACCCGCCCGATCCACGCACCCCTGTCGACCTCGGCGTCCGGCATCCCGTCCGCCGGCATGATGCCACAGCTCGGACGCCGGCGGCCACGCGCGGCTCAGTGCCACTTGCCGTGCTTGCCGTGCTTGCCGTGCTTGCCGTGGCCCCACCCGTGGCCCTTGCCCTTCCACTTGCCGTGGTGGTGGTGCCCGACCTCGATCACGAACACCGGCGCCGGCGGGGCCTCGTAGACGAACACCCCGTAGTACACCGGCCGGTGGACCGCGTACAGCCAGCCGTAGAAGCCGGCCCCGCCCTCGACCACGACCACGTCGTTCTTCACGACGATCGGCACCGTGTAGTCGTACACGATGGTCTCGTGGCCGATGATCACCGGCGCGTAGGTCGCCTTGACCACCAGCACGTTGGTCGTCTTGTCGGGCACGAAGGTCACGTAGGCGACGACCACCGCCTCCTCCTTCTTCTTGGACTGCGACGGCACCGCGTGCAGCTCGAACACGATGGTCCCGTCGTCCTTCTTGACCTCGACGATCACGATCTTGTCGATCTTGCCGTCGCCGTCGATGTCGACGTCGTTGAGCTTCTCCTTCGGCGTGTTGATCTTCTTCTCGAGCGCCTTCGCGTCGTTGATTTTGCCCTTCTTGACCAGGTACGTGATCGACTCGAGGTCGAGCGCCTCGGCCTTGATCGTCGCCGAGGCCGTGACGTCGGCCTTCACCTCGACCTGCTCGACCGCCGCGACCTCGGCCGCCTTGTTCTCAACCGCCACGTCGGCGTCGGCCTGGACCTGGGCCTCGGCCTTCGCCTCCTCGTGGACCTCCTGGACGATGACCGCGTCACAGGCGGCCGATGCGAGGGACAGGCAGGCGAACAGGGGCAGCGTGGAGAGTGCGCGCATATCGGTGGTGCTTCGGCAGTGTCGGCCGAAGCCGTTCCAAACACCACTCGACATCCAGCTCCTTCGTACGCGCGCGAGCGTCCCCACGGCCTCCGCGCCGCCGAGGTCGCCCGCCCTCACCACGCAAAACGCCGCCCCGACGCAACCTCTGCGAGCCGCTCACAGCTCCGCCGCGTACGGCGGCGCCGGGTAGTACTCGATGTAGCGCTGGACCTCCCGCGCGAACGCCGGTCCGTGCAGCTGACCGACCAGCCACAGCGCCAGGTCGATCCCCGCCGACACCCCGGCCCCGGTCACCAGGTTCCCGTCGCGCACGAACCGCACCCCCTCGAGCACCGTGATGTCCCCGCGGGCCCGCAGGTCCGCCGCGAAGCTCCAGTGGGTCGTCACCCGCCGCCCGCGCGCCGGCCCGGCCGCGTGCAGCAGCAGCGAGCCCGTGCACACGCTCGTCACCCACGCGCAGCGGGGTGCCACGCGCGCGAGCCAGTCGATCAGCGCCGGGTTGTCGACCTCGCGCCGCGTCCCGCGACCGCCGGGCACCAGCACCACGTCGAGCTCCGGCGCCTCGGCCAGCGTCACGTCCGGCAGCACCCGCATGCCCTTGGCGCAGCGGACCGGCCGCGCGTGCTCCGCCAGCAGCAGCACCCGCCCCGCCGCGTCCCCGGCGACGTGCGCCGCCGCCGTGAACACCTCCCACGGCCCCACGAAGTCGAGCTCCTCCGCGCCGTCGAAGATCACGATGCCGGTGGTGGTCACGCAGGCACGGTATCACGACGGCGCGTGGCGAGATCGGGGCGAGCCGCAGCATGTCCAGATCGAGCCCGTCCAACCGCCGTCACGGACCGATCGAGACCCGGCGGACCCGAACGTCGACGTCGCTCGGCGGGTGAGGACCGCGGCCCTAAAGGGCCGCCGAAGCGGGCTCAGCCCGACTGCGGCTCGAGGGCCCGGGCCGCCTTGATCAGCTCGCGCAGTTGCTTGGCGCCGAGCTGGCCGGCGGCCGCGCCGAGCTCGGTGAGCAGCTCGGACTTGCCGGAGTTGCGGTGCTTGGTGCGCGGGAGCAGCTCGCTGGGCTCGCAGCCGAAGGCCTGGGCGAGCAGCAGCAGCGACTCGATGCGCGGCGACTTGTACCCGAGCTCGAGCTTGTTGACCGTGGTGACCGTCAACCCGGTCAGCTTCGCCAGCTCCTCGATCGTCAGGTGCGGCCGCCACCCGGTCTCGTTCTGCCGCTTGCGCCGGGTCTTCGGCGGCGGCGTCGAGGTCCTCCAGTGCCTGATCCGTTTTCCGATCTCTTGGGCAACGTCGTTGTCGTTCATGGGTGTGTGGCTCGCCGGGTGGGTTGAGGAGCTCGCTGGGTCGCGGCGAGGTCGCCGTCGAAGCCCGGGACATGTCGGATCCGTCCTGGCGCTCGGGCCAGCTTACACAAGGACGACGCGCCCACGCAACCCCCCGGGGCACCTGTCCCGAAGGCCCAGCGACCTGTCTTAAAGGTCCGGGCCGCCGCGCGCCGCAGTCCGCCTGGCTCTTCGTTCAGGTCGCGGACGGGCGGCGCGGGCGCGGTCGACCGCACGCGCCGCCCGCTCGCCGCGGACCTCGCCGCCGCCGCGTCGTCGCCACCCACCGAGTCCGATCGCGGGCGGGTCGCCGCACCCATAAAGAGTTCGTCAGGGCGAACCGCGGCGTGGCGGCCCCGGGCCCGCCGTCCGCCGCGCCGCGCCGCGTACGTCGGCGAATCGGCGCGGCCCGGCCGCGGCCTCGCGTCGCGGCGCCGCAGGCGACACGGGCGGGCACGCGCCTCGCTCTCGAGTATCCTGCGAGGATGCGACACATCGGTCTGGCGGTGGGGATGATGAGCCTCGGCGGTTGCGGCCTGTTCGGCTTCGGCGGCGGCGACGACGGCTCGGGCGACGGCGGCTCGGGCGACGCCGACGCCAGCTGGTCGGGCGGCGCGAGCCGACCGACCGACGGCGGCCACGACGGCGGCCACGACGGCGGCTACACCGAGCCCGCGACCACCGGCATCGAGATGACCGGCGCCGACAACATGCTGCCCGACGACGAGATGTGCCCCTGCGTCGCCGACAACGAGGACATCTACCTGCTCAGCGACAACGGCTCGATCTGGTCGTTCGACCCCCAGAGCCTCGAGTTCGACTTCATCAAGGACGTGGTGTGCGGCGGCATGACCGACACGTTCTCGATGGGCGTCAGCCGCAAGGGCCGCGCGTGGGTGCAGTACTTCAGCGGCGACATCTACACCGTCGACCTGAAGGACCCCGACGCCGAGTGCCTCGACCCCGGGTTCGTCAACGACGACCCGCTGTTCCCCAACTTCGGCATGGCGTTCGTCGCCAACAGCATCACCGACCCGTGCGACAAGCTCTACGCCCACTCCGGCATCGGCCCCGACGTGATCGGCCCCGGCTCGGGCGCGCTCGGCGTGATCGACCCGAAGACCCTCGCGCTCTCGCAGATCGCCGCGATCGACTACGGCTGGGGCGAGCTCGCCGGCACCGGCGACGGCCGCCTGTTCGCCTTCGAGGGCAGCGCCCCGCCGATCCTCACCCAGTACGACAAGGACAGCGGCGCCGTGCTCGACGCCTGGCCGCTGCCGAGCCTGCCGAGCCCCGACGCGTTCGCGTTCGCCTACTGGGGCGGGTTCTTCTACCTCTTCACCGAGCCGAGCCCGCCGACCGGCTACAGCATGGTCACCAGGTACGATTTTTATGATCTCGACGGCGAGGGCATGGTCCTCTCGACGATCGTCGACCAGGCCCCGATCCGCGTCGTCGGCGCGGGCGTCTCGACCTGCGCCCCGCCCGACCCGCAGTGACGCGGCCTGCGGTATACGTCGCCGCATGCGCGAAACCCAGACCTACACCGGCGGCTGCCACTGCGGCCGCGTCCGCTTCGAAGTCCAGGCCAACCTCGACACGGTCATCTCCTGCAACTGCAGCATCTGCAGCAAGTCCGGCTTCCTCGCCGCCTTCACCCCCGCCGCGGCCTTCAAGCAGACGTCCGGCCAGGACAGCATGAAGGAGTACCTCTTCAACAAGATGCGGGCCCACCACCAGTTCTGCACCCACTGCGGAATTAAACCGTTCTCGCACGGCAAGGGCCCCGACGGCGGCGACATGGTCGTGTTCAACGTGCGCTGCCTCGACGACATCGACCTCGCCGGCCTGAAGCTCACCCCCTTCGACGGCAAGAGCCTGTGACGGCTACGCCGACCGCAGCGCCTCGCGCGGGTCCCACAGCGCGTCGGCCACCAGGTGCACGACCCCGTGGGCCGACTGCACCTTGCCGCTGATGCCCAGCACTCCCAGCGTGCGCAGCAGCGTCTCGTGCCGCGCGCGCACGCTGGCCCACACGATGACGTTGATCATCCCGCGTTCGTCCTCGAGCGTCAAAAACGTCACGCCGTTGGCCGTCTGCGGCGCCTGGCGGCACGTCACCACGCCGACGGCCTCGGTCGGCGAGCCGTCGCGCAGTCTCCGGATCGCCGCCGAGTCGCACATGCCGAGCGCGCGCAGCGTCGGCCTCCACTCCGTCATCGGGTGGCCCTGCACGCTGTGCTGCGTGCGCCGGTAGTCCCAGGCCACCGCCTCGCCCGCGCTCAGCGGCACGAACAGCGGCTGCTGCCCGGCCGCGACCTCCTCCGGCATCTTCATGATCAGCGTGTCCTTGCGGCCGGCCAGGCCGCGGACCCGCCAGATCGCCGTGCGCCGGTCGACGCCGAAGCCGTCGAGCGCGCCCGCCTCGGCCAGCGCGTGCAGGGCCGTGCGCGACAGCCGGGTGCGCCGCACGAACTCCGCCAGGTCGGCGTACGGCGCCGGCGCGTCGGCCAGCGCCGCCCGCTCGGCCACCCCGAGCCCGCGCACGAATTTCAAGCCCATGCGCACCGCCGGCTCCCGCTCGCCGCGCGGCTCGAGCGAGCAGTCCCACCCGCTGCGCTGCACGTCGATCGGCCGGACCTCGAGCCCGCGCCGCTGCGCCTCGGCGACGATGGTCGCCGGCTGATAGAACCCCATCGGCTGGGCGTTCAGCAGCGCCGCCGTGAAGGCCGCCGGGTAGTGGCAGCGCAGCCACGCGGTCACGTAGGCGATCAGCGCGAACGAGGCCGCGTGGCTCTCCGGGAACCCGTACTCGGCGAACCCGCGGATCTGCGAGAACACCCGCTCCGCGAACTCCGCGGCGATGCCCTTGGCCTTCATGCGCTCGACGATCCGCGCGTGGTGCGGCTCGATCTTGCCCGACGCGTAGAACCCCGACGACATGTCGCGCCGCAGCTGATCGGCCTCGCCCGGCGTGTAGTCGGCCGCCAGCATGGCCAGGCGCATGACCTGCTCCTGAAACAGCGGCACTCCGAGCGTCTTGCCGAGCACCCGCTCGAGGCTCGGGTGCGGCATCACCACCGCCTCCTCGCCGTTTCGCCGGCGCAAGAACGGGTGGACCATGTCGCCCTGGATCGGCCCCGGCCGCACGATCGCCACCTGGATCACCAGGTCATAGAAGGTCCTCGGCCGCAGCCGCGGCAGCATCGCCATCTGCGCCCGGCTCTCGACCTGGAACACCCCGATCGAGTCGCCGCGCGACAGCATCGCGTAGGTCGCCGGGTCCTCGGCCGGCACCGTCGCCATCGTCAGCGCGCGCCCGTGGTGCTCGCGGATCAGATCGAAGCAGCGGTGCACGTGGTGCAGCGCCCCGAGCCCCAGCAGGTCCACTTTGAACAGCCCGAGGTCCTCGACGTCGTGCTTGTCCCACTGCACGATCGTCCGCCCGGCCATGGCCGCCGGCTCGATCGGCACCAGCCCGTCGATCGGCTCGTGCCCCAGCAGGAACCCGCCCGGGTGGGTCGCCACGTGCCTGGGAAAATTCAGCAGCTCGCTCGACAGCTTCAGCCAGTGCGCGTTCAGCGGCTCGCTGGCGTCGACCTCGGCCTCCGCGATCATGCCCGCGTCGAGCTCCGTCGCGTAGTGCCCGTGCAGCCGCGCGACCCGGTCGATCGCCGACTGCGCGACCCCCAGCACCTTGCCGACCTCACGGACCGCCGAGCGCGGGCGGTAGCGGGCCAGCATCGCCACCATCGCCGCCCGGCGCCGGCCGTAGCGCTGGTACACGTACTGGATCACCTCCTCGCGGCGCTCGTGCTCGATGTCGAGGTCGATGTCCGGCGGCTCGGCCCGCTCGCGGCTGATGAAGCGCTCGAACAGCAGGTCCATGCGCACCGGGTCGATCGCGGTGATGCCCAGGCAGAAGCACACCGCCGAATTGGCGGCGCTGCCGCGGCCCTGGCACAGGATCCCCGTGCGCCGGCAGAACTGCACGATGTCCCACATCGTCAAGAAATAGCCGCCGTAGTCGAGCTCGTGGATCAGCGCCAGCTCGCGCTCGAGCTGGGCCCGCACGTGCAGCGGCACCTCGCCGTCGTAGCGCACGCGGGCCCCCTCGAGCGTCAGCTTGCGCAGCCAGTCGCTCTCGTTCGAGCCCGCCGGCACCGACTCCGCGGGGTAGCGGTAGCGCAGCTCCTTCAAGTTGAAGCGGCAGCGCTCGGCGACCTCGAGCGTGCGCGTCAGCGCCGGCAGGTCGTCGGCGAACAGCGCCTGCATGGCCGCGAAGCTCGGCAGCGCGTGCTCGGCGTTGCCGCGGATCGCCGTGCCCGCGCCCGCCAGCGTGCGCCCGAGGCGGATGCACGTGATGACGTCCTGCAGCGGCCGACGCGACGCCTCGTGGTACAGCACCTCGACCGCGGCCACCGCCGGCACCGCCAGCCGCGCCGCCGCCGCCCGCAGCCTCGCCTCCGCCGCGACCTCGACCGCCGCGCGGTGCCTGGCCACCAGCGCGTACAAGCGGCCCGCGAACGGCTCGCGCAGCGCCGGCAGCATGTCGGGGTCCGGGCACAGCGCGATCAGGTCGTCGCCGGCCTCGGCGAGCTCGGGCAGGCGGACCCGACTGTGTCCCTTGGGACAGGCCAGGCGCCCGCGCGAGATCAGCCGGCACAGGTTGGCGTAGCCGGCCCGGCTGCTCGCCAGCAGCACGACCGGCCGCGCCGACGGCGGCGCCTCGCCGGGCCGCGGACCGCCTGTCCCCGGGGTCAGGTCGCCGAAGTCGCGGCGCGCGACCTTCTTCTTGCTCGTCCTGGTCGCCGGCCGCCCCTCGAGGTCCACCAGCCCGAGCAGCTCGTCGGGCTCGCCCACGCTGATCTGCGCGCCGTGGATCAGCCGCTGGCCCAGCGGCTCCGCCGTCACGTGCGCGCGCACGCTGCCGTAGACCCCGTCGCGGTCGGTCAGCGCCAGCGCGGCCAGCCCGCGCGCGTGGGCCGCGGCCACCAGCTCCTCCGGGTGCGACGCCCCCTCGAGGAACGAGAAGTTGCTCTTGACCCACAGCGCCGCGTAGCTCGCGGGCGCCCGCGTCACCGGCAGCGTGTGCACCTGTCCCATGGGTCAGTCCACCAGCGCGTGCAGGAACCACCGCCGGCGCGGCCCGTCGTGGAACACCCAGGCGATGTCCCCCGCGTCGGTCTCGGCGAAGAAATAGTCGCGCTCGACCGTGCGGGCCCACCACCCGCCGCTCACGCGATACGGTCCGGTCATGCGGATCACCGCCCCGCGCACCAGCCCCGTGCCCGCCAGCCAGCGCCCGTCGTCGGCGCCGGTCCACGCCGGCAGCGGCCGCGGCCGCGCCAGCATGCGCCGGCACAGCGGCGCGCCCGTCCCGTCGTTGGCCGGCATGTCCGGCGCCTTCGGCCCGCACGCCGCCGTCACCGGCTCCCACACGAAGCCCGCCTCCGGCAGGTGCGCCGGCCGCAGGCGGGCCCGCGTCACCGCGTGATCGCCGAACGCCGCGCGCACGCGGGCGATCGCCTCGCTCGCCGCGTGCAGGTCGCGCCCGCTGCCGCGCAGCAGCGCCAATTGCTCGCCGGTCGCCCGCGTGCCGACCGCGGTCAGCTCGACCCGCAGCACCGGCGCCGCCAGCTCGAGGCCCCCGAGCCGCAGCCGCAGCAGATCCGTCAATTGCCCGCGCGCCCGCTCGTCGTCGCCGAGCGCCGCCGCCGGCTCGATCGTCGTGTGCAGCGCCGGCGCGTGGTCCAGCTCCATCGTCACCTGCAGGGCCGCCAGCGCGTCGCCCTCGGCCGCCAGGCGCGCGAGCAGCTTGCCGACCGCCGGCACCACCGCGAACAGCAGGCGCTCGCAGTGGTCGTCCGGCGGGTCGACCTCGAAGGCCTCGACCACCGGCTCCGGCGGGATCACCGGCCGCAGCGCCCCGGCCTCGCGCGTGAACCTCGCGTGCAGCTCCGCCGCCGCCGCCCCGAAGCGCGCCGGCAGCTCCTCCGCCGGCAGCGTCAAGAACCCGCCGAGGTGGTGGATCCCGAGCTGCCCCAGGCTGGCCAAAAGGCCAGGCGCCAGCTCGAGCCGCGCCAGCGGCACCCGACTCGCCAGCGCGACCTCCTCGCCCGCGTCGGCGATCACCAGCACCCCGCGGTGCACCCGCGCCAGCGCGTGCGCGCGGTGGCGGTGGAACCCGACCACCAGGCTGGCCTGGAAGCCTGTCTCTTTCAACATGTCCAGGAGGCCATGTCCCCAGCGCGACAGATCGCCGAACAGCCTGACCAGCCCCTCCGGATCGAGCCAGAACACCCCCGGCGCCCCCGGCTCGACCGCCGGCGCCCGCCGCAGCAGCAGCCCCAGCAGCTCCTCGCCGACCGCCGCCAGCGCGTCCTCCGCGACCACCTCCGCCTGCAGCGCCGGCGCCAGCGCCAGCGCGGCCGCGTGGCGCATGCCGAGCGCCACGCCGCGCCGCCGCGCCGCCACGTTGCAGGCCACGACCTCGCCCTGCGGCCCCTCCTTCGCGAGCACCGCGACCGCCCCGCCCCGCCACTCCGGGTGCTGGCGCAGCACGACCTGCAGCGCCAGCTCCGGCACGTCGACGCAGGCGATCCGCCCGCTCACACCAGCCCCCACGGACCGCGCCGCAGCGCGCGAGCCGCCCGCAGCGGCGCGCCCTTGTGCTTGACGATCTGCGGCCGCACCACGAACACCCCCGGCGCGTGACGCTCGCGCCGCGGCTCGACCCGCAGCCCGCACAGCGCCCCGAGCTCGCCCTGGTCGCCGCTCGACCGCGTCAGCACGACCACGCGGCAGTGGTGCAGGCGGGCCAGCCCGGCCAGGCGCGCCTGCCAGGCCGCGCCGCGCAGCCTGGCCGCCCGCACCCTGGGCCCGCGCCACGCCCCCGAGGCGCCCGCGACGACCTCGGCCGGCGAGCGCAGCCTGGCCTTTGCGACCTGTTCCTCGGGACATGGCGGTTCGCTCAGGTCCAGCACGCACAGGCCGACCGCCCCGGAGCGCAGCATCAGCTCGGCCGCGCGGGCCAGCCCGACCTCGCCGCGATCCCGCGGCACGTGCACCACCATGAGCGCCTGCAGGTCGACGCCCGCGTCCGCCAGGTCCGGCGGGAACAGCGAGCCGCCCGCGGGCTGGATCCACACCGTGGTCTCGCCCTCGAGCTGCGCCTGCCGCACGAGCGCCGCCGCGGTGGTGTGCCGGGCCGCGGCGCCGACCCCGGAGACCTCGATCATCCGCCCCGGCGCCGCGAGCTGGCCCAGCGGCGTGCCCTCGCCCTCGCCCTCGGCCTCCCCCTCCCGCAGCCCCTCTTCCCACCGAACCGCCACCGTCTTCATGGATACATGGTACTGAACATCGGACCAGATCTCAAGAAATTTGTGTATGCCAGACTACGCTCTTTTCCAAACCGATCCTCGAAAGGGGCTAATTCGGGCTTTATCGCGCCCTCTCGCCGCTGGCCCGCATGGTACAACCGCGGGCCGATGGCCGAGGATCATTCGACCTCCCACATCATCCAGTCGCTGGTGGTGAACGTCGTGATCGCCGCGGGCAAGGGCGTCGCGGCCTTCATTTCGGGCTCCGGCGCCATGCTGGCCGAGACGCTGCACTCCTTCGCCGACTGCGGCAACCAGCTGCTGCTCCTCCTCGGCGTGCACAAGTCGCGGCAGGCGCCGAGCGCCAGCCACCCGCTCGGTTACGGACGCGTCCTGTATTTCTGGTCTTTCATGGTGGCCTTGCTGCTGTTCACCGGCGGCGGGGTGTTCTCGATCTACGAGGGCATCCACAAGCTGCGCCACCCCGAGCCGGTCGGGGATCTGACGCTCGCCATCATCATCCTCGCGTTTTCGCTCGTGCTCGAGGGCTGGGCGACCTGGAAGAACATCGTCGAGCTCAACCTCCGCCGCAGAGGCAAGCCCTTCTTCAAGTACCTCAGCGACAGCAAGGACTCCGACCTCGTCGTCATCTTCGGCGAGAACGCGGCGGCGGTGCTCGGCCTCGGCGTGGCCCTCGTCGCCATCCTGCTCGCCATGATCACCGGCGACGGCACCTGGGACGGCGTCGGCGGCCTGCTCGTCGGGGTGGTGCTCGTCGGCGTGGCGATGTTCCTCGCCTACGAGGTCAAGTCGCTGATCGTCGGCGAGGCGGCCGACGCCGAGATCTCCGAGGCGGCCCGCCTGTGCGCCGCCGAGGACGCGCGCATCACCGGCGTGCTCAACCTGTTCACCGTCCAGCAGGGGCCCGCCGAGGTCATCGTCGTCATCAAGCTCGGCTTCACCCTCTCGCTCACCATCGAAGAGGTGTGCCGCGCGATCAACGAGTTCGAGTCGCGCCTGCGCGGGCGCTGCCCCGAGGCCCACTGGATCTTCGTCGAGCCCGACATCCCCCGCACCTGAGCCCGGATGCGCCGGCCCCGTCGTCGCCGGCGCCGACGATGCGGCGCCGGGTCGGCGCCGGCGCGCCGAAAACTTGCCCGGCCGCGGCGCGGGCGCGTAGCCTCGCCGGTCCGTGGACTTCGTCCTGCCAGCCCGCCCGCTGCGCGCCTCGCTGGTGGCCGGGCGCGGCCACTACGACAGCATCTTCGCGGCCATCCGCGGCGCCCGCACCAGCGTGTGGATCGCGACCGCCAACCTGAAGGAGCTGCTCGTCGAGGACACCCGCTCGACCGCCCGCGCGCGCGGCCGCTACCACTCCGTGCTCGCGGTGCTCAGCGGCCTCGCCGCCGCCGGCGTCGACCTGCGCCTGCTGCACGCCGCCCCGCCGTCGGGGCCGTTCCGCAGCAGCTTCGATCGCCACCCCCGGCTCGTGCGCGGCGGCCTCGAGCTGCGCCAGTGCCCGCGCGTGCACCTGAAGACCGTGCTGATCGACGGCCGCTACTGCTACCTCGGCAGCGCCAACTGGACCGGCGCCGGCCTCGGAGCCAAGGGCGAGGGCCGCCGCAACTTCGAGCTCGGCATCGTCACCGACGACGACGACACCCTCGATCACGTGCAGGCCCTCTACCAGCACATCTGGTCGGGCGCGGCCTGCCGCGGCTGCAAGCTGCGCGAGTCCGGCTGCGAGGCCCCGCTCGACGTCCAGCTCACCGCGCGCCCGCCGACCGCGAGACCCGCTCGCAGCGAGCAGTCCGAGGCCGCGGCGCCCGCCGCCCGCCGCGAGCCCGCCCGACCGCGCAAGCCCGCCCGACCGCCCGCGTGACCGGCCGGTCGCCGCCCCCGCAAGGCCTGTCCTTTGAGACAGCTCCTTCGCGTTCGACCACCGACCTGACCCTCGAGACAGCCCCGTCCGCCCCGCCCCGCGCCCCGGCCCGCGCGCGGCAACCCCTCGACGCCGCTCCCTGCTCCGCGCGCGACAACCCGCGGCGCCGGTGTTACAAACCCCGGCATGCACCGCCCCGCCCTCCTGTTGTCCCTCGTGTTCGCCTTCGCCTGCGACAGCGGCGCGAAGCCGGCGCAGGACCCCGCGCCCGCGACCCCCGCCGCCCCCGGCAAGACGCCCGCCGCTCCGACCGCGCCCGCCGAGGCCGCCGCCCCCGCGCCGAACCCGCTGGCCGACCCCGCCGCCGTCGCGGCCGTCGGACAGCCCGCCCCCGACTTCACGCTCACCGCCGCCGACGGCAAGACCCTCAAGCTGTCCGACTTCAAGGGCAAGCGCGTGGTGCTCGAGTGGTTCAACCCCGACTGCCCGTTCGTCAAGGCCGCCCACGAGACCGGCCCGCTGAAGGACCTCGCCGCCAGGACCACCGCGACCGGCGTCGTCTGGCTGGCGATCAACAGCGGCGCCCCCGGCAAGCAGGGCCACGGCGCCGACCGCAACAAGCAGGCCGCCGCCGACTGGAAGCTCGATCACCCGATCCTGCTCGACGAGACCGGCGCCGTCGGCAAGGCCTACGGCGCGACCAACACCCCGCACATGTACCTCGTCGACGACAAGGGCGTGCTCGTCTACCGCGGCGGCCTCGACAACGCCCCCATGGGCACCCCCGATCCGCCGGGCGCCACGTACACCGCCCACCTCGGCGACGCCCTCGCCGCGCTCGCCTCCGGCAAGTCGGTCGCCGCCGGTGAGACCCGCGCCTGGGGCTGCTCCGTCAAGTACGCCAAGAACTGACCACGAAGGTCGCGCCGACCGTGGTCGCGTGGACCGACGCCCCGTCGCGGCGGAGCACCTCCGCGGACCCTCCTGGCCCGCCGCCCACCGCTCTTCCGCACTCACCCGGCGCATCGGACGAGCTCGCTCCGCCGCGCTCGCCGCGACGTCCGAGCTGTCCCGAAGGCCAGCTCGCCGTCAGCGCCGCGGCACCCGCTTCGAGATCCCGCAGGTGATCTCGTAAGGGATCACGTCGGCCCACCCCGCGAGCTCGTACACCGCGATGCGCTCGCGCCCCTGCGCTCCGAGCAGCGTCACGCGCTCGCCCTCCCGCGCGTCGGGCAGGTCGGTCACGTCGATCATCGACACGTCCATGGTGATGTTGCCGACCACGCGGCAGCGGTGCCCCCGCACCAGCACCTGGGCCTGCCCGCTCATGCGCCGCGGGTAGCCGTCGGCGTACCCGACCGGCACGATGCCCAGCCGCGACGGCCGCGTCAGCGTCGCGCGGTGGCCGTACGACACGCGGGCCCCCGCCGGCAGCTCGCGGATGCCGAGGATCCGCGAGTGCACGCTCATCGCCATGCGCAGCCCCGCCAGCTGCACCGCCGGACTCGAGGCCGCCCCGTACAGCGCCACGCCCGGGCGCACCATGTCGAAGTGCGCGTGCGGCAGGCGCACCAGGCCCGCGCTGTTGCACACGTGGCGCAGCGGCGGGTAGATCCCGCGGGCCGCCAGCGCCGCCACGCACGCGCGAAACTCCTCGATCTGCCCCGGGCTCACGACGTCCTCGACGTCGTCCGCGCACGCGAAGTGCGTCATCAGCCCCTCGAGCCGCAGGTGGTGGCCCGCGTCGCCCTCGAACCAGTCGAGCAGCTCCGGCAGCTGCGCCGGCAGCGTGCCGAGGCGCGACATGCCGGTGTCGACCTTCACGTGCACCGGCAGCGGCGGCGCCCCGCTGCGCCGCACCGCCGCTGCCAGCAGCTGCAGGTGATCGCGGGCCCACACCACCGGCGTCAGCGAGCGGTGCACGATCACGTCCTCGGACCCCGGGTGGACCCCGCCGAGCACCAGCACCGGCGCGAGCACCCCGGCCTGGCGCAGCTCGACGCCCTCCTCGACCAGGCTGACCGCCAGCCCCCACGCGCCCGCGTCGACGAACACCCGGGCCGCCTCGCAGGCCCCGTGCCCGTAGCCGTCGGCCTTGACGACCGCGAGGATCCGGCAGCGCGGTCCGACGTGGCCCTGCACCGTGCGCAGGTTGTGGATCATCGCCGCCGTGTCGATGCGCGCGTAGGTCGGCCGCACCTCGACGATCGACGCCTGGCGGCGGTCGGTCACCCTGCGCTCGGGCCCCGAATATCCCGGAATCACGGCCGGGACCCTACCACGGGGCGCAGTCAGGCGGTCGTTCATGCGCCGCCTACGCCGCGGCCCGCGCCGGCATTCCCGCGACCAACGCCGCGAGGCCCGCGGATCGGCGATCCCCGGGCCTCGCCCACGCGCCCGCCCGCCTCACGCCGCGTCGTTCATGATCTTGTCGTCGAGGATCATGCGCCGCCCGCTGGCCGACACCAGCCCGCTGCGGGCCATCGCGGTCAGCGTCCGCGACACCGTCTCGCGGCACGACCCGACCATGCGGGCCAGCTCGGACTGCGTCGGCACCGGCGCGAGGATCCAGCCCGTGCTCGCCGGACCGCGGCGACCCTGACGCTTGACCAGCCGCGCCAGCGTGCGCCGCAGCCGCTCCTCCACGTCGCACAGGGCCAGGCCGCTGGCCACCGCCTCGACCTCGCGCAGCTTCTCGCCCTGCAGCTTCATCAGGCGCAGCATGGTCTCGGGGTCGCGGCGCAGGTGCTCGACCAGCGCCTCCGGCGGGATGCGCAGCAGCTCGCTCTGCACCGCCGCCACCGCGGTCGTCGACATCGACACGCCGAACGCGCACGCCTCGCCGAACACCTCGCCGGGCCCGAGCGCCGCGAGGATCAGGTCCCGCCCGCCGTCGGCGGCGCGCAGCAGGTTGACACGCCCGCGCAGCACGATGTAGAGCCCGTCCGCGACCTGCCCCTCGCCGATCAGCACGCTGCCGGGCGGCCTCCGCAGGCGGACCGCCGCCTTGCCGACCTGCTCGAGCTCCGCGGGGCGGGCCGCGGTGAACGGCTCGACGCACGCCAGGACATCCACGCTCTCCATGCGTTCGAGGGGGATGTTGTTCGGGCGCTTGGCTTCGGATTCGGTGGACATAGTTGCCTGTGCTCCAAAGCACAAAGCCTGCCAAGCGCCCCGCCCGCCGCTCGCACACCCAACCCGTTGATCTTGCTGGAGAACCACATAATCCCACGGTCGGCCGGTGCTCCAGACCACTGTTGCACTTTTTCCACACGTGAGCGCCACGAGCACGCTGTGACGTGGGTTTCACATGCGGCGAGTGCGCGTCGGGCAATCGTTGTACCCTCCCGCGCCGTGCCGACCATCGTGCTCAACGGGGAGCCCCACGCCATCGCCGACGACGACACCGTCGCCGCCCTGGTCGCGCGGCTCGGGCTCGTCCCCGCGCAGATCGCCGTCGAGAGGAACCGGGACATCGTCCCGCGCGCCGCCTACGCGACCACGGCCCTGCGCGAGGGCGACCGCCTCGAGATCGTCACGTTCGTCGGCGGAGGTTGAAGTGAGCGACACACCCGACACCTGGACCCTCGCGGGCCGCACCTGGACCTCGCGCCTCATCATCGGCACCGGCAAGTTCCGCGACGCCGCCGAGACCCAGGCCGCCCTGGCCGCCAGCGGCGCCGAGATCGTGACCGTCGCCCTGCGCCGCGTCGACCTGAAGGCCAAGGACAACCTGCTCGGCTGGATCGACCGCGGCCGCTACACCCTGCTGCCCAACACCGCCGGCTGCTACACCGCCGACGAGGCCATCCGCACGCTGCGCCTGGCCCGCGAGCTCGGCATCGCCTCGCTCGTCAAGCTCGAGGTGATCGGCGACTCGCGCACGCTGCTGCCCGACAACGAGGAGACCCTGAAGGCCGCCCGCGTGCTGCTCGACGAGGGCTTCGTCGTGCTGCCCTACTGCACCGACGACCCCATCGTCTGCCGCAAGCTCGAGGAGATGGGCTGCGCCGCCGTCATGCCGCTGGCCGCCCCGATCGGCAGCGGCCTCGGCATCCGCAACCCCCACAACCTCCGCCTCATCGTCGAGCAGGCCCAGATCCCGGTGATCGTCGACGCCGGGGTCGGCACCGCCAGCGACGCCGCCATCGCCCTCGAGCTCGGCTGCACCGCCGTGCTCATGAACACCGCCATCGCCCACGCCAAGCACCCCGTGCTCATGGCCGAGGCCATGCGCGAGGCCGTGATCGCCGGCCGCAAGGCCCTGCGCGCCGGTCGCATCCCCACCCGCCAGTACGCCAGCCCCTCGAGCCCGCCGTCCGGCCTGATCGAGTAGGACCCTTCGGACATGTCCCTCGGGCCCTGTCCTCCGCGCCATGCCCGCGCGGCCCCGGGCGGCGGACGCGGCCCGCCGCGCACGGATCGACGCCCACGATCCGCGGCCCGCGAACGCGCCGCGCCTCGCTCCGTCCGCCCGCCCGCGGACCGACCTGCGCCCCCGACGGCCCGCGAGCGCGCCGCGCCCCGCTCCGTCGGCCCGCGCGCCGGGGCCGTCGCTCACGCCGCGAGGGCCCCGTGACCTGCGCGTTTCGTCTGCTCGCGATCACCCCGCCGCACGGCCCCGTCGATCCGCAGATCGTCGACGTCTGGCTGGCCGCCGGCGCCCTCGGGTCGATCGCCGTGCTGCTGCGTGAACCCGGCGCTCCGCCTCGCCGGCTGCTCGCCGGCGACGGCCGCCTCGCCCCGCTGCGCCGCCGCTGCGTCGCCGCCGGTGTGCCGGTGCTGCTGGCCCTCGACGCCGCCGCCCTCGACGCCCTCGAGCCCCCGCCCGAGCTCGCCGGCCTGCACCTGCGCGGCGACCCCGACCTCACCGCCCTCCGCCGCGCCCGCGAGCGCACCGCCCTGCTCGGTCGGGCCTGCCACGGCGAGCCCCAGCCCGGCCACGAGCTCGTCGACTACACCGTGTTCGCCCCGGTGTTCGCGCCCGGCACCGTCGACCCGACGATGATCAAAAGACCCGCCGGACTGGCCGCCCTGACCCGCTGGACCGCGGATCCGCGGGCCCACGTCATCGCCCTCGGCGGGATCTGCCCGGCCACCGCGCCGGCCTGCCTCGCCGCCGGGGCCCGCGGCCTCGCCGGGATCAGCGGGCTTTTTGGCGAGCCCGCGCGGGTCGAGCAAGATGTCGCGGCCCTCGTCCGCCTCGTCGACCCGCGCTGATCCCGCGGCGGGCCGGCGGCGCCTCGGCCCCGACTCGCCATGTGGAACCCCTTCCGCCGCGCCGACCCCGAACTGGACGAACCGCCGTCCGACCGCTCGTGGCCGACGCGCCTCGCGTGGCTCGTCCTGGTCGGCGGCGGCTTGGTGCTGGTGCTGCGCTGCGGCGTCGCCACCGTGGTCGAGATCCACGGCGACGGCATGGCCCCCACCCTGCTCGGCGGCGACCACGTCGTGCTCGTGCGCGGCACCTGGGGCCTCGCGCGCGGCGACCTCGTGATCTACGACCCGCGCCCGCCGCCCGAGCCGCCGCCGCCCGTCGAGCCGCCCGAACCCCCCGGCCCGCGCGAGGGTCGCGGCCTGCCGCGCGGCGACGGCCCGCGCCAGCCGCTGCGCAACACCGCCGTCGTCGACGCCGACGACCTCGACCTCGGCGACGAGTGGAAGGCCGTGCAGCGCCGCAGCGGCGTGTCCGACGCGGCCCCGCCGAGCCTGCGCGTCGGACGGATCCTCGCGGTGCCCGGCGATCGCATCACCTTCGGCGACCCCGACGGCCTCGGCGTGGCGATCAACGGCGCTCCGCTGACCCAGCACGCCAGCACGCCCCTGCGCCTGGCCGTGCGCGGCGCCGGCGCCGACCCGGGCGCCCCGGCCCGCCCGCGCGCGACCGCCAGCGAGGCGATCGGCGAGCGTCGCTACCGCGTGCTCACCACCTCGCTCGGCCAGCCGCTGCGCTGGCCCGGCATGCAGCTGCCCGAGGACGCCGGCCCGGTCGAGATCGAGGCCGACGGTTACCTCGTGGTCGCCGACAACCGTGACGAGGGCGCCTGCTGCGACTCGCGCGCGCTCGGGTTCGTCGGCCGCGACAACATCCGCGGCGAGATCGTGCTGCGCCTCGGCGGCCGCAACCTCGATCACCCCGACATCGCCCCCGCCGACCACGGCCTGCTGTGGAAGCCGTGAGGTCGAGGGGCGCCGCGAGCCACGAGGGAGAGCCGTTGCCCGGATTCGAACCGGGGACCTGCTGATTACGAAACAGCAGGTCTGCATGTCTTCCTTTTCTCCCTCCGCCTTGCCGGGCGGATTTGTCACTTCCGTCATAATCAGACTCCTTGGCACTTGTCAAGCGCCTTCGTGTCGGTTATTTGGGGGCCTACCTCGGCCCCGCCTGTGCCCTTTTCTCTGGGTGGCGGCCGTGCCGGCTTGCCACCGGACGATGACCCGCATGTGCGGGTTTTCGTGTTTCAGTCGGTTCACGCCGCGGCGGCACCTCCGATCAAAACCTCGTACAGCCGGCGGCCGTAGTAGTGCCGCAGCGCGATGTACTCGCAGGCGTCGAGCTCGCCGCGGACATAGCGGCCTCGACCACGTCGATCGCGTTGCGCAACGCCGACGGGCGCGTCGCACGCGCGAGCAGGCGGGTGAGCTTGGGGGCGACGGGTTCGCTGCGCCGCATCAACGCTTCACCTCCGGCATCACGTCCGTGTCGCGGAGGTAGTGTTGCCAGTGGGCGAAGGCTCGGACGGGCGACGTGCACGCGAGATCCAGCGACATGCGACCGACGCCGTGGAAGACGAGCACGCCCGCGGTCTCCGCGAGGTTGGGCTCGACGTCGGCGTGGGCGTCGCGTCGCTCCTGCTTTGCGTGCGCGGTCAGCAGGGCGGCAACATGCCGACCTTCCGCGATCGTCATCCAGCCGACCAGGCCCTGCTCCCACAACCGGCGGCACTCGGCCTCCGCCTCCACGATCGCCTTCGCGTCGGGGTTGGTCTCCGCCCGCAGCTTCACCAGCCCGGGCTCCTGTTCCAGGTACTCGTCCACGCTCAACGGCATGCACCACCTCCCGTGCACGCGTCGGCGTGCACGTCATCCAGTCCGACCTGTCCCCCAGGTCATGCGCCATCAGACAGGCGCGGGCCGCTCGCAACAACCGCGAGCGGTGCCGGGGCGTCCGCCGCCCCGTCGCGGTTACGGCGTTCGCTCGAGCTCGGCGATTGGCCGCATAACGACGTAGACCTCGTCATGTCCCGGCTCCTCACTCTTGCGGGTGCCGCAGGGGCGCCAGCCCGGGCGCTCGCGGGCGAGCTCGGCCCAGTCACGATAAAAGAACCCGAAGGCTGCACCCGTCGGTCGTCCGACGAGCCAGACTCCGCCGCTCGGAGTCCCGATGGCGAACGCCTCGCCGCGGACTACCCGACCATTCTCGAAGTCGGCAAGCTGGTCACGCAGCTTGGCGAGCTCGCGGCCGCGCCGCTCCAGCGCCTCCCGGACGATCTTCAGGCGGGCCTCGGCGTCCTCGGCGCGCCACTCCGAGCCCCACAGCAGGGCACGCAGGCTCGCCGCAAAGGCGTCCACCTGTTCCTGCGGTCCGCGGGGTGTAATCAGCACCTCGACGAGCGGCTCACCGCCGGCCGTGACGTCGAAGGCCAGACGTCGTCGGCCGGCCTCGTCGGCGCCGTACCGGCGGGTGTCGCCAGCGCGGACCGGCTGCGGGAGGTCGCGAAGGACTTGGGCAACTCGTTCTTCGGGAAGCATGGTCGGGTGTCCTTTCGAGCAGGTGAACGACCAGCAGGGACAGCCGGCGAGGCCGGCTGCCCTGGTGATCGGCGGGTAGTTACTCGGTGGCCTTCGGCTTCTCAGCGAGTACCCAATCGCCATCGGCGGTGAACGCCAGGCCGAGCGGCGCGAGCGTGTCGTTGTCGGCCGCGCCAGCGGAGGCGCGCAGGTCGTGCTGATCGAGCCAGCGCTGGGCAGCCATGTTGCGGTAGCGGGCGGCGGTCTCGGCCGCGTCGATGCGCGAGGGGTCACCCATCGCGTTGAGAGCCGAGACCTCCGGGGAGGCCAGGAGCCCGGCTGCGCGATGGAGCTGCCGGGCGAGGGCGCCGAGCTCGTTCATCTTGACGACCGGGGGCAGGCCCTTCGTGTTGGCGGTCGGCGGCTCCTCGCCCCGCTCGAGCGCGGCGATCTTCGCGGCCTCCCGAGCCGCGGCCGCGTCGGCCTTGGCCTTCTTCGCCTTCGCCTTCTCGAGGGCGGCGGTCTGCTCGGGGGTGAGCTGGACGGCGGGCTTCGCCTCGGCGGTGGTGGCGGCGAGCACCTCGTTGGCGGCGACGGTCGCGGCGTCGGGCTTGTTCTTGGGGCTGCGGTTCTTGCGGCCGGTGGTGGTGGGAGCGGTGGTGGCGGCGGTGGTGGTCTCGGTGTGCATGGCTGGTCTCGTGGTCTTTCGGACAGGTTCGATCGTTCAGGTTGTTGGGTCAGGCGGCGCGCCGGAGCGCGACGCGGGGTTGTTGGTGGAAGGCCTCAGCGGGAGCCGGGGCGAAGCAGGTTGGGGCGAGGCGCGCGTCGCAGCCGGGCTCGACCCGGTCGAAGCCGGCGCCGCGGGCGATCGTCCGGAACCCGCCCTCCCAGGGCGCCCGGAGGGCGCGGGAGATGGCGGGCGGGACGTCCATGCCGGCGCCCGGGCGGTGCAGCTCTGGCGTGCCAGGAGGCGGCGAGCGCGGGCCCGGCGAGCGAGCGCCCGGACCCCAGCGCGGCGCTCGAGGTGGGCGGCGCGGGCAGGGGCGTAGAGGAAGCGGGCGGCGAGGTCGGCGGTGTGCATGGGCGTTCGGTCCGTTTCGACACGCTGATCATACGCTTTATTTTATGAAAAATAAAAAATGCGCATGTTCTAGCGCGTGCGCGATGTCACGTATGCGCATGACCTTGCGCGTTATCGGAAGCGTATACTTCCGCCCTGGTGCCCAAAGCGACCGACGAGCAACGCCAACGAGACCGCCGAGCCCTGGGCGAGCGGATCGCCACCCTTCGACGCCGGGCCGGTCTCAGCCAGCCCGAGCTCGCCGAGCGCCTCGGCGTCCGTACGGCGACGGTGAGCAACTGGGAGCGCGGCGAGGGCGAGCCGCAGCTTCTCGATGCCGATGCGGTCGCGCGGGCGCTGTCGGTGGACATCAACGTCCTCACCGGTCGCGCCCCGCTCCCACCGCGCGGCTGATCAACGAGGGACCGCGGCCGCGAGCCGGCCGTTGTCGTGGCGGAGCTGCCGCGCGGTCCACCACGCGACGCCCGGTCGCGGCTCGACGCCGAGCTCTTCGATCGTCCGCAGGTCGCCGCGCATCTGCTCGGGCGTCGACGCAGCGTCCGCGCAGCCGAGGCAGATCCAGATCGTCCGCGCATCGTCCCAGGTCGCCAAGCACCGCCTCGAGAAGTCGACGTCGATCGCGTCGCCGCCGTAGAACTGCGGCAGGCCGACGTCCCAGGCGCCCACGCCCCATTCGCGGCTGAGCATCCCGTGCGACGTCAAGCCGACGATCGGCATGCCAGCGTTCCGCGCCGCGGCTGCGACGAGAGGTAGCTCGCCGAGCCGGGCACGCGTCCAGCGGCCGCCGACCTCAGCGTCAGCGACGAACCCCGCCGGCGATCCGAGCGCGGCCACCAACTCGTCGAGACGCCGCCCGAGCGCGTTGGCCCCCGACGGGCGACGACCCGCCTCGGGCCGCAGCGTTGGCGTCACCCACGCCCACCACCAGACCTCGAGGCCGGCCGCGCCGGCGACGCGCTGCTCCTCGCGGAGCTGCTCGATCGACCGCTGCCCGAGCTTCGAGCGCTGCCAGTCGACCTGTAGCAGCACGACCCGGAGGCCGGCGGCATAGAGCGCCCGCGCCTTCGAGGCGGTGAGCCGCGAGCGAGCGATGAAGGTGCCGTAGCGGGTCTCGTACGGCATCGGCTACTCCTCCCCCGCCCGCTCGCGGAGCTGCGCGGCGCGGCGGTTGAGGATCGCCGCGCGCTCGCGGGACCGCAGCGCGCGCAATACTTCGCCGTCGCGCGAGTGCTGGTCGGCCCGCTGCTGCAGCTTGGCCGCTGCGAGCTCGAGCGCCTCGGCGCGGGCGAGACGGTGGGCTCGCCACCAGGCGGCGGCGCGGGTGAGGAGTTCGCGGAAGCGGGACATGTCGATCACCACCAGTCGAAGTAGCCGTCCCAGCGCATGGCCAGGGCGATCAGGATGATGTTGAGGAGCAGCAAGATCACCGCCTGTCGCCACGAGTAGTCGCGCGGCGGCTTGGCCCTCGAGGTCCCCGCGACCTCGATGTCGTGGCGCAGGGCGGCTCGCCGGCGGGCGATGGAGCGCTGTGTCCGCGGCCGCAGCGGTAGCGACTCAGCGAGGATCATGATCCCCCCGCTGTTCGACCGGCGGCAACATCGGCTCGACGACATCGATCACCCCGGTCACGCCCCCGTGGCGCTTGGCGAGCGTCGAGAGCTCGGCCGCGAGGCGGAGCGCCGCGGCGTTGCGGCTCGACTGCCAGGCCCGCAGCAGCGCGAACACCAGCCACTGCGGCAGGATCATCAGCACGCCGACCCACACGAGCAGGCCGGGGGTCTGATCACGATCGTCGTACCGCACGCCGAGGACGATCACGCCGGCGGCGAGGACGGCGTTGATGATGCCGAACACCACCGGCAGGAGCAGGCTGCTCCGCGTCGAAAGCGGGGCCGGCTGCTGCTGCTCGGTGGACGGCGGAAGCTGCTGCATTACGTGGGCGGGGCGGTAGCCGGCTTCGCCGGGGCCGGCGGTGTGGAGGGTTGCTCGATCGGCTTGTTGGGGTCGTCGCCGCCAACGGGGACGGTGTCGGCCGGCTCGGGGTCGGGCGGAGCCGGGCGACATGCGCCGCCGTTGCGGCAGGCGGTGGCGAGGAAGACGACGGCGAGGAGGGCGCGGGTGGACCGTTGCATCCCGCCAGCGTGCTGCAGGCCAGCGGGCATGTCAGCAGACCCCGCAGGACAGGAGCACGAGCGGGACGACCCACAGCAGATCGCGCAGCATGAGCTCACGGCTGCAGGACCAGGGGCCGACGCCGAAGGTCACGTTCACGGGCCGATCACCTCGCCGCCGAGCTTCAGCAGCAGGTGCCGGACGCACCCGTCGCAGTCCTCGTGCGCGCGCGTCTGGATCGTGATCGTGAGCAGCTTCTGATCGTCGTCGCCGCCGGGGCCCGCGCTGTACTTGATCGTCGTGGTGTCGTCGCCCCCGATGATATCGGGCCAGAGACACTCGACGACGTCGACTGCCGGCTGCGGCGTGTCGGCCACCGCCTCCATGTCGATGACGGGCGGGTCGACCGACCACCTCGGCTCGAGGTCGTCGGCGACGTTGATCACCTCGTGAGGACGGTCGCAGTCAAGCGAGCCGAGCGCGAGGACGAGTGTGGCCAGGGACGTGAAGACGATGCGGTACATGGTCGGCTACTCGCAGAAGAGGGTGTTGGGGCGCAGCTCGCAGGACACGCACTTCGGGCAGTACCCGTCGGCGCCGTAGCCCTCGGCGTACTTGCAGAAGGCGGGGCTTCCGTCGCTGTTCGTACAGCTCGTGACGTAGCCGCCGCCGAGCTCGTTGGTGCCGGTGCACTTGGCCATGCAGAAGTAACTGCTGAAGTCCTTGATGTCACCGTACGGCACGCAGTCGGTACCGAGCGGGCACTCGTCCTTCTTCGCCGGGTCGCACCGACAGGCGGGCGTCGGCATCGGCGGCTCGGGCGTTCCCGTCGAGTCGCCCGAGCCGACGGACTCCTCACCGCCGCTGCGCAGCGTCGTGTCGGGGGCGCGATCGCAGCCGGCACAGAGGAGGGTGGTGAGCAAAATGGTGACGAACTTCATGGCGTCCTTTCAGGTGGTTGGTACGGTGCGGTAAATGATGGAGGCCCGATAGACGATTCCGCTGATCCCGCCCTCTGCCGCCTGGATCTTCAGCGCGCCGGCGACGACGGCGAAGAGGGGCTTCGTTGGACAGGGGCTTGTCTGTGATGCGGTGGCGCCAGACGCCAGCACGAAGCTCTTGTGAGACGTGCCCTCGTCGTTGCTGGTGAAGGAGAAGACGTCGGTGTCGCCTCCGACTTCACAGGTGACCAGGAATGAGACGATCTCGTGTTGGTGGCCGGCCGGCGGCGCCGCCAGGAGCTGTACGTAGTCGGCGCCGGAGGTCGTCCCCGTCCCATCGAGCAGCGCGCCCCACGCCTCCCCCGCTGCGGCGATGGCTGAGGCCTTCACCCTCGAAAGGGTGCCGCCACCGGTGTTGAGGGCGGCGATGATGTTGTCGACGACGTGGCTCAGCGTGCTCGACATCGAGTTGACGACGCCCGCGTCAGCGAGCGACGCGTCCGCGATCGCCGCCGCGGCCGACGCCTTGATGCGAGATAGCTCGC
Organism: Myxococcales bacterium; assembly: GCA_016793465.1. The sequence continues at coordinate 290,825 of JAEUJW010000039.1, read as the reverse complement.
TCGTGCCGGTATTGAGCGCGGCGAGCGTGTCTGCGGCGCCGCCAGCGGCGAGCGCCATCTGGATCGCCGTCTCGATTGGGAGCTGCTCGACGTTTATGACGATGGTGGCCGCCTCGGCGGGGACGCCGCTGTAGGAACGAACCCGCACGAAGAGCGAGCCTGGGGCGACAGACGACGCCAACACCCCGACGCGATCGGCGAGCTCGTAAGGGCCGCCGTTGACGGTGGCCAGCATGCCGCGTACCGTGATGAGTTCGACGTTGAGGACCGCCTCGCTCTGGGCCAGAAACTGGCCCTGCGCGTCGAGGAGTAACAGCGTCAAACTGCAGGGTCGCCAGCCGCCGACCTCGACGCAGTCATCGAGCGACGGAACGCTCCCGAGAGCGAGGTAGTCGGGGTCGACAGCGAGACTCGTGATGATGCGTCGCATTCAGGTGCCCAGGGTGACGATGGTGATCTTTCCGTCGACCATGATGTTGAAGTTATTGGCGTCTGGCCCGATCTCGACTTTGATACATACCTGCCCCGACTGCCCCGTCACGGTGACGCCCGTCGACGAGTCGATCGGTCCGCCCACCAGGGCGTTGTCCAGAAAGGGCTGTTCACCCGCTTGTATGGTGATGGTGCCGCTGGCGCGCCGGCCCGACGCCAGGAGCTTCGTGATGAAGCGCGACGTGAGCGAGTTGGTATCGACGATCAGAACGGAGTACTCGACGAAGAACTGCGAGTCGTCGGGGGGCGCGAAGTTGCAGAGGTAATAAATGTTGTTGGCACTGACGTTGAGCTCGCTGTCCGTTCGCTGGCGGACCTTCCAGTTGATTTGAGAGCCGACGAGGTACTCCGAGCGCCACTCGAACACCCACGGCGATGGCGGCGCCGACTTCGGGTAGTTCTTCAAAAAGCGCCCGTTGATGGCGTCCATCACCTGCTTCTTGCTGTTCGCATCGAGGGTCGGGATCGAGTCCGCCGAATGGATCCCGCGGATGACGTTACCGAGCTCGCCGGACAGCGCGTCGAAGTATGCCGCGGAGAGCTGCGTCGGTTTGATCCCGGCCTGGGCGACGCCCCCCGTGAACCCGTGCATCGTCGACCCGTCGTCGAGGGTGATGCCGTTCGTCTTCTTCGTCGACGTCAGGATGATCGCAGCCATCGGGTCACTCCAGAATGATCGTGGTGGTGTCGCCCACGATCACGAGGCGGTTGCTCGGGATGTGCCGGGTTACGGCGCGGAGGTTTTCGGTAGTCGGCGACGGCTGGTCGACCCAGGTGACGCCGTTGTCGCATACATTTCCTCGGTGGCGTTCTCGACAGATATCCAGGTCTCACCGTGATCCGTCGAGCGGAGGAAGTTGACGGGATTGAGGCCGCAGGCGACGAACACGGTGTCGATCGCGGCGACGGCGAGGATGTCCTGGGCCTGGTCGGCCGCCGCGCCCCAGCCGCTCCCGTCGGGGTTGTCGTAGTCGGCGCCGGCGTAGATGCTGAAGCCGCCGGGGCCGACCGCCACCATGAATCCGTCGTTCGATGCGGCGACGCCGTACAGCTCCTGTCCGTCGGCGACGACGATGACCGGCGTCCACAGGAAGTGCACGATCGCCAACACCGCATCAAGGGCGTTGTGCTGCACGAAGCACACGAGCAGCGCGTCGTCGAGGCCCTTGTTGACGATGATCTTCCAGACGAACGCGAACTCCTCGTCGAGCAGCTCGACGAGGCAGTCGTCGATGCAGGTCATGCCAGGGTACCCCTGCACGAACACGGGCTCGTACCCCAGCTTGGCGAGCGCCTCGGTCCACCAGGCCTCGCCCTGGTCGTGCCCGAGCTGGGCGAGCAGCTTGGCGAGGATGGCGGCGCGCCGGGCGTCGAGCGTCTCCGGCGGCGCGCAGTCCGGCAGGCCGTAGCTCTCCTCCCAGTCCTCGATACACTCGAACGTATTCGAGGGATCGAGTTCTCGCTGCAGCTTCCGCCCCCGGAACTCGACGCGGGACAGCTCGGTTGCGAGGGCGGCGACCAGCTTCTTCAAGACCGGGTCGTTCTCCGTATCCCACGCCGGGCCGCGGGGGAGCAGCAGCATCACCACGCCCTCGAAGCGGCGATGGGTGACGTCGCTGGACCCCTCGACGCCGCCCTCCGCATGTCCTTGTCGATCGACGACGGCCATGTCAGCACCCGTTCAGGAGGGCGAGGGTGTTGTCGTTGAAGCGAAACTCGTCGCCGATCTCGAGCGGCGCGGGCTCGGCGTCTCCGGCGCCGTTGAGCATTGGCCCGAAGGCGAGGAGTACCCCGTCGAACTCCAGGTCGAAGATCCCCCAGTGGGTGATCTCCACCGGGGCGTCGGCGATGGGGTTCCAGACGTGCGCCCCGTTGTTGCGCCGCCGCAGGCGCCCGTCGCCGTTGTCCTCGGTCACCCACGCGTCGTTGAGCTGCCGGCCGTAGGCGCTGTCGGCGAGCTCGACGTAGGTGCCCGCCTCGGCGTCGGGCTCGGCAAGCAGCAGGCCGATGTACCGCTCGCCCCCAGGGGGGAGCAGCAGCTCGAGCGCAGCAGCCGTCAGAGGCATCGCGACGACGCTCAGGTGGCCAGCCGCGATATTTCAACCCGGGTTCTTGACCCCAGGTGCGCGGACGCGCATCCTCCGGGCCGTGTCCCGCGCCATCCTGATCCTCGCCCTCTCGACCGCCCTCGGCTGCCGGTCCGGGACCGGAACATCAGGCGACCTCTGCGACGAAGGCTGCATGTGCCAGGTCGACGCCGACTGTGCTGATGGCTTGATCTGCGCGTCGCGCATGTGCATCTCGATCGACGAGTCGACGTTGGACGCTAGCAGCTCCGGTTCCGGCGACGCCGACACGTCCAGCAGCAGCGAGTCGGCCGCCGGTTCCTCGAGCGGCGAGTCGTCGGGCGAGTCTGGTGGTGAGGCATCCACCACCCCACCCGCGATCTGCGGCGACGGTGTCGTCGCTGGCGAGGAGGAGTGCGACGCCGGCGGTGAGGCGGCGGACTGCGATGACGACTGCACGGCGGTTGAGTGCTACGACGGGAACCTGAATGAGGCCGCAGGCGAGGAGTGCGACGACGGTAACAGCGATAACAACGATGCCTGTCTCTTCTGCGAGGCCGCAACCTGTGGCGACGGGTACAAGCACGAGGGCGTCGAGGATTGCGACGACGGCAACACCAAGCCGGACGACACGTGCCCCGCCGACTGCCAGATCCCTACGTGCGGGGACGGCCAGATCGAAGGTGATGAGCAGTGCGACGACGGCAACGCGGTCGACGGCGACGGCTGCGACGCCACCTGCGCCCTCGAGCCCTGGAAGCATGAGGGCGTCGTCTTCGATGTGGCTGAGGCCGATCTTCATGGGTGGACGCTGTGCTGGTCCCACAACTACCAAGCCGGCGGGTTCCCGGAGGATATCACCTCGGCCTGCGTCGGCACCCAGCTACTCCTGGCGTGCAAAAAAGAAGGCAGCGATGTGTTACTCGCAGCAGCACATGCCCCGTTCTGGGATGTCTTGAATCCGGTGGACCCCTGGGCTGGCGAGCGCACCGTCTCCAACGGAACTGCATGGTTCTGGGCAACGGACTACGGGGCGATTGGGTTCGAGACGGTGAAGGCGCCGTACGACGCCAGCACGATCGACGGGCTTCTGTGGTCGGTGCAGCAGGGCGGTATGGCGCCCCGCCCGTTCGTGCTTGGTAGTCGATGCGCCGGCGACACCAGCATCAACTCGAACGACGAGGCGTCGTCCTACCAGCGCTTGGTCTACGCATCAGACGACTGATCACGGGTACGCCGACCACGTCACCGCGTCGTCAGCGAGTGTCACCAGTTCCCACTGCGCGAGCGCGACGTTGTCGGGGGGATCGACGAGGACGTGGTCCTTCACCCCCGGCGTGGTGCTGATCGCCTTGCTGATCCACGATCGGTAGAACACCGACACCGTCGCACTGGGCTCGGCGAGCACCGCGATCATGTCCTGGATCGACGCGACGATCGCATCCTTCACGTCGGCCTCGACGGCGCCGTCCTCGACGAGCAGCTTGATCTCGAGATTGAGCTCCTTCTCCAGCGTCGCTATTACGATCGGATCCGGCAGGGCCACTGGGGCGTGCTCCTTCAACTTGGCCAGGACCGCGTCGCACTCAGGCCCATCTGGGAACGGTCCGTCCTCGTCGAGGTCCCGCATGAACAGCAGCGTGACGTACCCGAGGGCGGGCACCTTGCCGAACTGCCAGGCGCGGGTGACCCCGGTGACCTCCTTGGCCCACGCGACGTAGTCGCCCGGCCCGCCGCCGGACGGCGGGTTGGCGAGGCGCTCGAGCAGCCGGCGGCGGAGGTCGCGGTACAGCTCGAGGTCGGCGCCGCCGCTGAAGGTCCCGCTGGTCACGCCGCTCTCGATGCCCTCGACGGGGTCCTTCAGCGTGAGCTCGGTGCCGGCGCCGTGGTCGCCCGTGAGGCTGGGGAGTACGGCGACGGCGTTGACCTGGGCGGAGCCGGCTTCGATGGTGCCGAGCTCGATCGTCTTGTACTCGCGCTTGTCGGCGCGGACGGCCCGCGTGCCGATCGGGATTTCGGAGCCGTTGGTGCCGAAGAACGTCAGCACGCCCGCGCTGGGGAGGGCGGGGTTCCGGAAGACGTTGTAGTAGGCCGCCCACTTCTGCATCTCGACGTCCTCCGCGCTGTGCGGGAAGGCGTCCTTGGCGACCTGGGCGAGCCGGCCGTGCAGGCCGTGCGACGCGCCGGCGAGCGCCTCGCGCAGCCCGTACTCGATGGTGCCGGGGATGCGCGCCGCCTGGCTGCCCATCTCGTAGGCGAAGTCGGACTCGATGCGCTTGCGGATCTCGTCTAGGGTGGGTCTATAGAACGGCATCGGTTTGGAACTCCCAGAGGTGCTTGAAGGGGGGCAGGGCCTTCTCCGGTCGCACGATGGTGACCTCGAGCCCGACGAACCCGCCGGGCCGAAGCACCGTCATGCGCACCGTGATCTCGGCGGCGATCTTCACGTCGACGAGCCAGCGCAGGGCGTTGCGCGCGTAGTCCTCGCCGCGCCGCAGCGTCGCCGCGATCGTCTTCTCGCGCTTCAGCAGCCACAGCTTCGACCCCATGCGGGGGCGCGAGGGGTCGCGAACCCCGTCGGCCTCCGCCCACCAGCCTTCCTGCGCGTCGAGCCCGGCGGTCTCGATCTCCTTCGCGGTGGCCTCGGCGTTGGTGAACAGGCAGAGGGCCACGACGGACACGAGGCCGCGGTCGGTCGCCAGCGCACCGGTTTCGGGGTCGACCTGCAGCCGCCCCGCCCCCGTCCTGTTGTCCCAGCCGAGCTTGATCATGTCGGTCAGCCCTTCCCGTAGACGTTGTCGGCGGCGGTCGAGTCGAGCGGGCCTATCAGCGTTGGCGTTACGGCCGTCGACCCCATCCCCGCCGTCACCCCGCTGTGCACATGCGCGTCGAATGTCGCCTGAATGGTGTTCAGCCTGGCGTCGACCTCATCGGCGAGCGCGACCTTCTTCGTGGCCCCCTCGTCGCCGAGGTAGAGTCCACCGCTGGCGCCTGGCGTGGCGACGACGTCGCCATTGGCCTTCAGCACGATCGACCCGCCCGCGTCGGTGGAGGCGCGGATCTCGACCGACCCGTCGAGCTTCAAGTGCACGCGCTGGCCGGCGACGCCGATGAACAGCGCGACCTCTCCCTCGGCCAGGTCGTCGCCGGTGAGCCGCTGGCCGCGCACGATCGGCAGGACGAACAAGTTCGAAGCGTTCCCACCGACCGCCAGCACGATCGCCTCGGCGCCAGCGGCGGGCCGGCTGCTGATACCCGGCGGCGTGTACACCGTCGCTTCGAACGCGTCGTCGTCGGCGTCGAGCTTCATAGTGGCGAGCTGGACGCCGGGGGTATTGTCGAGGGCGCTGAGCGTCCCCAACGAGACCATCTGCACGAGGCGGTTCCAGACCACGTCGACCGCCGCGTCGACGTACTGCATCACTTGTCGCCAGCCGAAGTTCAAAACTTGAACCCGCCCTTCTTTTTCTTTCCCGGCTTCGGCAGCTTGGGTTCGTACGCAGCCGGGTGACAGAGCGTCGCTAGTGACCGGGTGCCGCGGTCATCGAGGGTCAGCACGACCTCTTTGACCAGCAACTCCATATCAATACCAAACTCACTGTCTCGAACAGCGACGATTACATTCGGCTCCCAGATACCGTGCTTGTGGCGCCAGCTCGCCTCCATGTCCGCCGGGTCGCCGATCTCGTACACGAGCTCCCGGGCCTTTCCCGCCCGCGTGTGTAGCTCCCACCGCGCCTGCGGCTCGAGCGGGTGGTGGACCTCGACGCCGGCGACGAACTGGCCCTTGGTGTTGCGCGGCCGCCCATCGACGTGGACCACGAGCGGCCGGTAGCGCAACACGCCATCGTCGACGACCGAGAACTTAACACTGGCTGCGGCGTCCCCGCTGAAATCGTCCGTTGATGGGATCTGCGTCTTGAACACGTAGTTGCTGTAGCGCTCCTCAGCGCTCCGGCGCATCGACCCTGTGATCACGTTGTAGCCGGTGGCGATCAGTACGTCTGGGTAGCGTGTAATCCCCGTCTTCGTGAAGCGGATGCTGCCATCAGGATCTGAGACCACACGCAGCCCCGCCTCGCGCGCGAGCCGGTCCAGGACGTCGAACACGGTGTCGCTCTTCCCCAGCTTGAAGTAGCGCTCGTCAGGCAGCGGGCCGACGTCGCTGCTGACGGCGATCCCGAACGGCTTGCAGAGGTCGCTGGCGATTGTGAGGCCCGGCGTGTTTTTCCACGGCTTGTGGATCGCGGTGCAGTCGCAGAGGTCGCCAGCCCGCGAGCGCCCGGTGACCGACAGCGTCGACGACGTGGCGTCGTACTTGCGGTCGACGGTGTCGACGTAGCCGCTCAGCACGACCTCGTCGTCGAGCAGGATCTGGCACTCGTCCTGCTCCTCGATCTGCATGCTCGGCTGGCCGTTGCGGAAGCCGGTGCTGATGTTGAGCTGGAAGCTGTCGGCGAGCGCGTCGAGCGACCGCGTGACGGCGACGCTGGTCCAGTCGACGAAGTCGTGGGTCTCGCCGGTGACGCGCAGGCGTATCTTAGGCATCGAGCAGCACCTTCAGCGGCTCCCCGCCCGTGACGAAGTTCGGGTCCCTGGCGTCGTTGCGCGCGACGATCTCGAGGTCGCGTGTCGGATCGCCGTGGGCGAGGTACGCGATCAGCAGCGCGGGCAGGCTCGACGTGGGCGTGTACGTGGTCATCGCCGGCAGCTCGCTCGCCAGCCCGGCGAGGTGCTCGTCGAGCGCGGCCTTCAGGTCCTGCGTCGCCGCGAACAGGGCGTCGCTCGAGGCGGGGTCGCTGAGCAGCGTCGCCGCGAGCTCGCCGACGGTGATCAGCACCGCCGACGCGGCGTCGGTCGAGTCGAGCGGGAGGTCGACGAACAGCGAGGCGGTGTTCGCCACCGTCGCCACCTTCAGCGCCTTGCCGATCGCCGCCTCGGCCGCGGTGGCCTCGGGCGCCTTCGGCCCACCCGGGAACGGCGGCGGCGTCACCGTCTCGACGGCGCCCAGGTCCTTCGCTGTCTCGATCGCCGTGTCGGCGCGGACGACCTTCTCGCCGCCCGGGAACTCGACGACGTCGCCCAGGCTGGCCAGCTTGATCAGTCCCAGCACCCCCGCGACGATCCCGTTGAGCGCCGCCATGAGCGCCGCCGGGGTGTTCAGGAGCTGCAGCGTGGCGTTCTTCAGGTCGCTCAGCCCGCTCGACAGCTCCGCCGCCTGGGCGAGCCCCAGCGCCCCCTCGACCTTCTGCTGCGCCTTCGACAGCGCCCCGGTCACCTTGCCGACCGCGCCGGACGCGACGGCGAGGGCGTCGCCCACGCTGATGTCGAGGCCCTTCTCGAGGTCGGCCGCGCCGGCGGCCAGCATGGCGGCGCTCGCGGCCGCCAGGGCCGCCGCCGTCGAGGGGGCGATGCGCACCTCCCCCTCGTCCCCGGACTCCACCAGGGCGAACGTGAAACGCGCCATGCCCCCCTCGGCGCCCGACTCCTGGAGCTGCACCTCCCCAGCGAGGATGACGGGGAACTCGCCGAGCCAGGGGTCGCTGAAGACGTGGGGGCCCTCGCTCTCGAGCACCGCCATGAGCGCGTCGCGGGCCTCCATGTACTCAGCGCCGAGCACGAACCCGACGACGTTCCAGCGGCGCGCCCGGCGGCCGAGGTCCTCGCGCGCCGGCGCATCCCGCTTCGGGAACTCGGTCGTCACCGTGCGCCGACCGATGCTGACCGACCGGGCGTCGGCGTCGGCGATGAGGAACGGCGCCCCGCCGAGGCTCGCGGGCAGCAGGTCGTCCTGCCAGGCCATCGGCTCACTGCCTCCCCGTGGCGACCTTCGGGGTCCACCAGGTGCCCTTGTCGGTGCGGGTCTCCGTCTTCGCCACGCTGCCGTCGACGATCGTGATCTTCAACTCGCCGGTCGCCTTGCCGGTCGGGTCCCACGCGCCGATCGGACGATCCTTCCCGCCGACCGGCATCGCCGCCCCCGCCGGCTGCAGGTTCTCGTTCTGCAACCTTGACCACGCCTCCTGGACCGCGTCGTTCGGCTTGAAGCTGTCCGCCGAGTTTGCCGACGCCCATGCGCCCTGCAGCGCGCCCTGGATGTCCCGGACTGTGTTCGCCGCCATCTGGCCGGCGACGCGGGTGTCCTCGTACCGCGATACGCCTGCGCGGGTGCTGCTGTTCGGGTCGGACCCCAAGATGGCGTCGTCGAACAGGCCCGCGGCATTCCCCGCCTCCTTCGCATTTGCCGCCTTCTCGGCTGCGTACGCCGCCGCCTCCGCCGGCGACATCACCGAGATCGAGAACTCCTCGATCTTGCCGCCCACCCAGTCGATCTTATCCATGATCCAGTCCATCGCGCTCTTGAACGCCGCGGTCACGTCGTTCCAGAGGTTGACGAAGAACGCCCGGATCGGCTCCCAGTTGTCGTAGATGAGCTTGGCGGCCGCGATGAACGGCGCCAGGAGCGGCATTATCGGGGCGAGCACGACGGCGATCGCCTTCCAATGGCGCGCGAAGAAGCCGCTGATGCCCTCCCAGTTTTCGTAGATCAAATACGCGGCCATGGCGATCCCGGTGATGATCGCCAGGATCGGGTTCGCCAGCATCACCGCCGTCGCCACGCGCACCACGCTGATCAGGGTGTTCACCGCCGCGGCGCCACGGAGGATCGGCGCGGCGACCAGGCCGATGCCGGCGAGGGCGCCGACGACGACGCCGATCGCCTTGACGACCTCGGGGTTCTCCTTCGCCCACGCCGTCCACTCGACCACGACCTCGCGCGTGCCCTTGACCAGGTCGGCGAGCGTCGGGATCAGCACTTCCGCCACCGTCAAGTGCAGCTCCTCGATCGCCGAGTCGAGCTCCTTCTTCGCGCCGGCGGTGTTGTTGGACATGTCCTTGGCGACAGCCGCCGCCGTCCCCGCGGCCCCCTGATTTGCCGCGATCAGCTTCTGCAGCTCGCCGCTCCCCGCAGTCCGCGTCAGGATGCCGGCTGAGCTCGCAGCCTCCTCGCCGAAGATCGCTTTGAACAGCGCGGCCCGCTTCGTGCCCCCCTTGCCGACCCCGAACCGCTTGTCCATCGCCCGATCCATCTCGGCGAGCAGGTCCTCGAGCGGCTTCAGGTTCCCGTTCTTGTCCTTGGGGTTGACGCCCAGGAGCTGCAGCGCCGACTTGCCCATCTTCGTCGGCGCCTGCAGCCCGGAGAGCATCGCCCGCAGCGCCGTGCCCGCCATCGACCCCTTCACCCCGGCGTTGCCGAGCGCGCCGATCATCGCGGTGGTCTGCTCGAGCGACACACCGGCGGCGCCGGCGGAGCTGCCGACGTACTTCAGCGCCTCGCCGATCTCGAGGAGACCCGTCGCGCTGCTGTTAGCCGTCTTGACCAGCACGTCGCCGATCATGTCCATGTCGCCGGCCTTCAGCCCGAACTGCGTCATGGCAGCGGTGCCGATGTCGGCGGCGTCTGCGATCGACTCGGCGCTCGCGGCGGCGACGTTGAGGATGCCGGGCATGGCGGCGATCTGCTGGCTCGCGGCGAACCCTTGCGTCGCCAGGATCGTCATGCCCTCGGCCGCCTGCTGCCCGCTGAACTGCGTGTCGGCGCCGAGCTTGCGGGCGGTCGCGGTGAGCTGCTCGAACTCCTTGCGGGTCTCAGCAGTCAACACCCCATTGAAGGTGTTCGCGCGGACCTTCGACATCGTCTCCTCGAAGGTCACGAAGGTGTCGATCGGCTTCTTCAGCAGGCCAGCCATGTCGTCGGCGAAGCCCTTCACCGCGTCGGCGCTCTGCTTCAGGTTCGCCGACATCTCGAACGCCTTGGCCGCGGCCCTGCCCGCGCGCGTGATGCTGTCGAACTGGCGGGCGATCGCACGAAGCGGCGCGGTCAGGCGGTCGATCAACGACAGCTCGACGTGCGCCTTCATGCTCGTGTCCGCCATGGCTTACCGCCTCCGCTTCACCGCCTCGTTCGCTCTCTCGGTCCAGAAGCGGAGCTGGGCGGCGGTGAGTTCGCCGAGCTCCGACGGCGGCCAGTGGAACACCTCCGCCAGTTGCCCGATCAGCTCGGGCCAGTTGGCGGGGAAGTCGTGGACAAAAAAGCGAGGGCCGCCGACGCGACCTTGATGTCGCGCTGCTTCATGTCGCCGAGCTCGCGGATGTTCCGGCCCGACGCCGACGCGATCAGGATGAGGCCCGCGGTCGTGCCCTTCGCGTCGCCCATCTTCTGCAGGTCCTTCGCGGCCGGCTCGCGCAGCACGAGCTCGCGGATCGTGTCCTTGGCGTAGGTGAACGGGCACTGCAGCGTGACCGTCACCGTGCCGGCGATCGGGTCGTGCGCCGCGTGCGGGTGCTGGCCGGCCCGGATCAGCCGGACGTCGCCGCTGGCGCTCTCGAACTTCTCGCCGGCGGCGGTGCGCAGCTCCTCGAGCTTGTCGAGGATGTCCGCCGAGGTCGCCTCCTCGTCGAGGCCGAGGGTTTCGATCAGGGTGCGGTTCTCGATGTAGCCGGTGCTCATGGCTTGGTCCTCAGTTCGCGGTCATGGGCGAGCCGGCGAACTTGACGGCGATGCCGCCGGCCTCGTCCTTCAGCTCGAGGTTGTTGGTGACGAACGCGTCGTCGCACTGGAACTGCACGCCGGTATCGGTCTCCGCCACCAGCGTGACGGCGGTCCAGTTCCGGATCTCGTCGATGTTGACGTTCTGGTCGTGCGCGATGGTGCAGTCGACCGAGCTCGCCACGACCTTCTCGATGTAACCGACGACGCGGCCGGCGGCGATGACGGGCTCGCGCTCCTTCCCGCCGAAGGCGACGGTGATGCCCGGCTTCGCCTCGATCGTCTTGCCGTTGACCTTGATGAGGATGATGCTCGTCTTCTTCGCCATGGTCGTCGTCGCCTCTCAGAGGATGAAGCCGATCTGCGCGCCCATGGTCCGGAACTGGTTGACCAGGTTGGGCGGGATGTACGCGAGGATCTGATTCGGGTTGTTGGGGTCCCGCTCGACGAGGAGCTGTTCGTCGAACTGCGCCGCGTCCTCGACCAGCGCCGCCAGGTTCCACTCCCGGAACAAGGCCTTGATCTCGCCGCGGGCGAGCTTGGGGGTGATGACCGGCTGCCCCGGCCCGAAGCTCTCGCCGTCGTTGCCGAGCTTGTAGTTGGGGTAACGCAGCAGGAAGCGGAGGCGCAGCGAGTACCGCAGGTACGACAGCGTCCGCATCGTCTCGATGTCCTTGTACGAGGGATCCGCGACGTTCGCCTCGTTGACCTGGTATGTGGTGACCAGGCGCTCGAGGATGCAGTCGCCGGCCGTGACGGTGTAGATCGACATGCCGTTGCCGGCGAGCAGGTTGCGCTCCTCTTTCGTGAAGCGGTCCGTGTCGAGCGGCGGGCGGAGGAAGGGCAGCTTCAGGTTCTGCCGCGGGCGCGCAGGGTCCTGCTGCTTCGACTCGATCGCGCAGACGATCGCGGCCCAGATCCAGGGCGCGTCGACCGTGAACGATGTCGCCAGGACCGTCGAGAACGGGCTGTTGCGGGCGTCGCCGTAGGTGATCGCGTCCGTGTGATTGGACCGCAGCGCCGCGAACGCGTGCCCCTCGATCGCCCGCATCGGCCCCCACCGGCTTTCGAGCTCGGTCTCGAGGACGTCCATGTTGGCGTCGTCGGTGTATGGGGTGACGATCGAGTGATACTGCGTGTCGCCGCCGAGGGCCGCGACCAGGTCGGCCATGTCGGGGTCGGTGGTGCCGCCGGAGAAGGCGGTGATCGTCACGCCGACGCCGGCGGGGGTCTTCTGGCCCGTGTAGTAGTTCAGCGCGATCGCCAGGCTGTTGCCGGTCGCGCCCTTCCACCGGCAGCTCGCGGTGACGACGCCCGCGAGCACGGCGGTCGTGGTCGGGTTGTCGGTCTCGAGGTCGACGTAGACTTTGATGTTGGCGGCGATCGCCGAGGCGGTGTCGCCCTTGGCGACGGGCACCGCGACGCGCACGCCGCCCCAGATGAAGTTCAGCGTCCCCGCCTCGGTGGCCAACCCCGTGATCGTCACCGTCGCGGTGGCCTTGGCGCCGCCCGCGTCCTCGTTGAGGGCGATGGCGTAGACCTCCGTGTTGGCGTTCACCTGCTTGAACGCCTTGCACATCGCCCCCAGCATCGACCCGCGGCCGAAGTAGGTCTCGCCCTGCGTCGGCGACGTGATCGGCTTGATGATCAGCTCGGCGACCGTCCCCGCCGACAGACGCGTGCCGACCAACAGCACGACGTGCGGCTGCGCCGGCGTGCCCTGCACGGCGTTCTTGTTATTGAACTCGACGTAGACGCCGGGGACGTTGAAGTTGAGGGGGATCAGATCCAGCGCGATCGGCATGGCGGTTTAGCCTCCCAGCGGAGCGGTAGGGCGCTCCTCGGTGACGGTGATCGAGGGCGGGTTCTCGCGCTTGCGCCGCAGCCAGTAGGGGCTGAGCTTCTCGACCAGCAAGCCGGCCTCGGGGATGGGGCGGCCCGTCGCCGGGTCGAGGACGCGTTTTTTCGGCAGTGCAGTGATGCGGTACATGGCCTATCCGTTCGGCTTGATGATGTCCTGCGCGTCGATCTCGGGGCCGCTGCCGACCGTGTCCCAGTCGGCCTTCAGCGAGAGGAAGTCGTCGAGCTCGGGGCCCGGCTCATCGCCGGTGAGGGCGAGCTCCTGCTCCCAGGTCACCACCCACAGCGCCGCGTCGTTCGCGTCGAGCGACCCGGTGTACAGGTTCCGGCTGTCGACCTTCTGCGGCAGGCCCTCGACCTGCGGGTCGGCCCAGTCCTCCTGGGCGACGCGGGTGACGACGCGACCGGCGAGCTCGGCGATCGCCTTCTCCCGCTCACCGTTGGGCCCGGGCTTGCCCTTGACGACGATGAACGCCGCGAACATGCCGGTCATGGTGACCTTGCCGTTGGCGAAGCGGGCGTTCTTCGTGCCCGTGCAGACGACCAGCACGGCCGGCACCTTCGTCGGGATGCCACGCCGGATCTCGGCGAGGTCGACGCGGCCGCCGACGGGTCCGCGGGCGCCTTCGATGCCGTCGACCTTCGCCAGCAGCGTGTCGGCGATCGACTTGCAGAGGGAGGTGAGGCTCACCCGAGCACCCTCCCCCAGAAGTCGACGATCACCTCGCCGATGTCGTCGAGGTTCTCCGCCGAGAACCCGAGGTAGCGGCGCTCCGGGATGCCCATGTCGTCGTCGCCTTCGTTGTGCACGCCCGCGTACACGAGGTTGCTGCCGACGAGGATGGTGTCGCCGTTGATCTCGTACGCGATCGAGTCTCGCAGGTGGCCCTCGAGCTCGAGCAGCCCGCCCTTCGCGGCGCGCTCGGCGGCGTACTCGGGCGACCACTCCGGCCACGCCTTGCCCTCGGGGTCCGTCTTCTCGTCGCTGATGCGGCGCCGGATCTGGCTCTCGCCCTCGCTCGCCACGACCTCACGGAGCTGCCCGAGGTTGGTCGGCGACACGAGCGCCAGGAGGCGCCGGCGGGCGGGCAGCAGCCCAGCCAGGTTGACGACGACCCCGCTCACAGGATCCTCCCGATGGTCTGCCGCGTCCACTCCCGCGGCTCGGCGGTCATGCGGGTGCCGCTCGCCGCCTTCGGCTCAGGCTCCGGCTGGCCGCCGAGAGTCGCCTTGCCGGCGGCGACGTCACGCAGCCAGCGGATCGCGTCCTCGTACCGCTGGCGCTTCTCGTCGGTGAGCACGCCCGTCTGCAACGACATGCGGTACAGGGCGATCGCGCCGGCGTAGGTGACGACCACGCTGGGCACGGGGTCGAGGGGCAGCTTGTAGACGCTGCCGATGTACGAGTCGATCTCCCCGTCCGCGTCGGCGAGCGCGCGGTCGACGACACCGACGTCGGCGACGCCGTCTTGGTCGCGGTCCGCGGACCGGGTGACCTCGTCGGCGCCGAACTGATCGGTGAGCGTCTGCAGGGAGGCGTAGGACATGGGCGGCTCGGTTCAGGTCCCGTCGAGGAAGTCGCTCACGTGCAGGCGGAACTTGTTCTGCATGACGTTGGACTCGCCGTTGGCGATGACCGCGCTGGTGATCAGCTTCTCGGCGGTGGTCTCGAGCTCCGGCGGCACGAGCAGGAGCTTCGGCCGGATGTTGAGCCGCCGCCCCTGGTCGTCGGTCAGCTCGCGCATCTGGCGACGGGCCGCGGAGAGGTTGTCCTCGGTGAGGGTGGCCTTGCTGCGCAGGATGGTCTGCCAGAAGGCGTAGCCGACCGCATAGCGACCGTCGACGCCCCAGATGGCCTCCTTGTCCCAGAACATGTTGTCGTCGTCGGTGCGGTTCTTGGCGACGAGCTCGGGCTCCCGGCGGAGCTGGAAGATCAGCGACTTCAGCGCCTGGGTGTCGTCGAGGATGTACCAGGCCGGCCCGGCGCCGGCGATGAGGTTGGACTTCGTGCCCTCGCCGACGGGGTGATTCGCAGAGAAGAACGGGACGCCGTCGTAGCCCTTCTCCGTGACCCCCTTCGGCAGCGCGCCGAAGACCAGCTCCGTCTTGTGCTGCTTGACCTCCATGCCCATCTGCTCGGCGAACGGCAGGTAGATGCCGAACTGGTCGTCCTCGATCGACTTGCGGGGGACGCCGAGCGTCAGCTCCCAGTCCTTGTTCTCGAGCACGTAGCTCTTGCCGTCGAGCCCGCGCACGATCCGGGGGCCGATCCACTCGCGCATCCGCGGGAACGTGCCGAGCCAGGCGTACGTGTTGATGTTCGTCTGGCTCGGGATCTGCGTGGCGATCATCTGCCAGTCGTCGGTCGCCCGGCCGAGACCTGTCTTGAACGCGCCGCTGTACTGGGTGTCGAGGATCAGGAGGGTTTCGAGGTTGGGGATCATGGCGTGGGTGTCTCCGACGGCGGCGGATCAGGTCTCGATGTAGAAGGTGGCGTTGGCGGTGACGGCGTCGTCGGTCTGGGTGCCGCCGACGGTGAGCGAGATGACGTCGCCGACCGCGACGGTGTTCGCCGCGGTGGCGGTGGCGACGTCGGTGACGCCCGCCGCGGAGCCGACGTTGGCGATCGTGACGGTCCCGTCCGTGACGGTGCCGGCGTTGATCTTCGTCAGGAGCGTGCAGTCGCCTCCCGCGAGGGCGTCGTCGATGACGGTCCGGATCGTCTTCAGCGTCCCCGCGACGGGCGAGACGATGCGGTAGACCGTGCCGTCCGCGCTGACCAGGTTGTCGAGGTGAAGCGGGCCGATGACGACCTTGTTCGCGCCGATGTTCGCGCGGGCGGTCGCCGCGTTGGCGACGTCCGACAGGTTGTTGCTGGCCACCAGGTCACCGTCGAGGATCGACGGCATGCCGAGGTCGACGTAGATGAGGCCGTCCTCGATCCACCGCACGGCGCCGGCGGGGCTGCGGGTGCCGCCCCCGGAGGTCTTCGCCACCGTCTGGTCGTCGACCGCGTACACGGTCTGGCCGAGCTCGGCGGCCGTGATCTCGTCGCCGCCCGCGGAGTTCTTGAACCCGTAGATGCCGGCGTACACGACGACGTTCTTGTCTCCCGCGGCGCCGTCGGTGTTGTCGACGTAGCCCTCCTGGGGGTCGAGGCTGGCTATGCCGATGATGCGCAGGCTGGTCGCGGTCACGGCGGGCTTGGCGTAGCCGCTGGTGGTGATCGCCACCATGGCCCCCGAGTAGATCAGGACGTCGGCGGCGACGGGGAAGCGGTACCGCCGGCCTTCGAGGCGCGGCGTGCGGCGGGACTGGGACAGGGCGGTCATGGTCGTCGTGGTCCTTCCTGGTGATCAGGCGGCGGGCTTCTTCCGGCGGGCCTCCCGCTCGGCGGTGTACTGTTCGGGCGTGATGCCCGCGACGCGGCACGCGTGCTGTTCGGCCGCGCTGAGGGTCGACGAGCTGGCCCCGGCGACGGGGGGCAGCTTCACCTCCGCGGCGATCACGGGCGCCGTCTCGAGAAACTTCTTGAACCGCTCGACGCCGCCGGGCTGCTCCAGGCTCTGGCGGTAGAAGTCGGCGGTCGCGGGGATGACCTTGCCGGCCTTCAGCGCCTCGGCGAGGAGCTGCTCGCGTTCTCCGCGGGCCTGCTTGTCCTGCTCATCCTTCAGCGCCGTGCGGGCGGTGGAGAGCTCGGCGTTGACGCGGTCGTAGTCGGCGCGCGGCACGTAATGATCGAGCGAAGGCGCGGCCGGCTGGGCGCTGAACTTCCCCTCGATCGCCTGCTCGAGCTGCTCGGGGGTCGCGGTCTCGGCGAGGCCGAAGCGCGCAAGGATTCGTTGCATCGCGGACATGGTGCGGTTCTCCTGGCTGAACATCGCCCGGACCTCGAGCGCGGGGATGTTGGTGATGCCGAACCCGCGGATGACCGTGGGCTCGATGTCGAAGTCGACGATGAAGCCCCACTTCTCGTCGCGCTTGATGTTGGCCATCTTCCAGGCCACCACGACCGAGGTGTAGCGGTACTTCTTCTCGCGGATGAGCTGCTGTGCCTCGGGCAGCCATTCGACCCGCGCGTACACGCCGTCGCCGCGGGTCTGGAACTCATGGGCCCACCCGATGACCGGGCCCCCGCCGCGCCACGAGATCTCGTGATCCTTGTCGACCGGCCCCGGTCCGCCCTGGCGAGCGAGCGAGTCGTTGCTGGTGCGCACGAGGGCGGCGAGGTCGGTGATGAAGAGGCGTCGACCGTCGCGCGCCTGGAGCTTCGCGTCGGCGCCGGGGAGCGGCATAATCATCACCCACTCGGGAGGCTCTGCGCCCTCGGCGAAGGCCTCAATCGTCTGCGACCGCATGAAGGTCGCGGCCGCCGCGGGCGACGCGGACAGGTCGAACAGGGCTACATCGCCGGCCTCCTGGTGGTGTCGCACAAGCACGCGCTTTGACGCTCAGGTCCCCAGCCGCGATATTTCAAGAGCCCCGCGACGCGCCCGGGTTGCTGTCCCAGCCGGGGTCGGGGTCGCCGTCGGGGGCCTCGGCGCTGATGCCCAGGCGCCGGGCCTCGGCCGTGGAGACCTGCCGCAGGTGGCACCGGCAGTTGAACCCGTTGGGTGGCCAGTGCGTCGCCCAGAACGGATCGTCGACGGGCAGGACGGTACCCGCCCACCCCACGTGCTCGTCTCGGTGGTGCTCGGCGGGGCCGAGCGCGTAGACCAGGTAGGGCCGGTCGGCCTTCGTCCGCTGCACGCGCTCGTACTGGCCGGCCGCGCGGGCGACCCGCATGTTGGTGTCGTAGATGAGCTTCAGGCGCCACGGCGGCTTGCCGTCCTCGCCGGCCCACCCCAGCGCGACCATGACCTCGTCGAGGCGGTCGGCGAACTCCCGGAACGTCAGGCCCTCCTCGATCGCCTGCTCGACGGCGCGGCGCATCGACTCCAGCAGGTCCTCGGCGGCGACGCCGGCGGCGGTGAACGCGAGGCTGTACTCCTCGGCCCACGCGTCCTTCGCGTCGAGGCCGGGCTTGACCTTCTTGCGGCGCCAGTAGTCGAGCGCCTCCTTGGGGACGGGCCCGGCCTTCTTTGGGGCGGTGAGGCGCATCAGGACACCTCGTCGGTAGCGTCGCCCATCCCCCGCGCCTGCAGCATCCTGGTCGCCAGCGACTTCACCAGAGCGGCCCCGTCGGCCTTCTCGGTCTTCAGCTTCTTCAGGAAGCCCTCGAACGTGCCCGCCTTCGCCGCCCGGTTGACCGCCGCCCGGATCGGCTTCGTCGTCGCCTTCCAGTCCTTCGGCGAGCTCTCGCGGTCGATGAAGTCGCCGTCGTCGTCGCCCTCCGACATGAGCTGCTCGCCGCGCCCGCGGCGGTGCTTCGCCGGCTCGGCGTCCTCGGCCCCCGTGTCGCCCTCGCCGCTGGTGTCTGCGCCCCCGGCAGTTCCGCGGCTCACCGGGTGCAGCACCTCGGCCCCTTCCTCCGGCTCGGTCAGCCCGAAGCGGTCGCGGATGTCGCTGGCCTGGACCCGCAGCCCGCGGTCGATCACTGGCACCAGCGCGTCGATGAACGTCTTGCGGTCCTCGGGCTCCTGCGTGACGCACTTGATCGCCGGGTAGACCTCGCGGGGCCCATAGTTCAGGTCGACGTAGACCTTGACCAGGTCGCGCTGCAGCGTCGCCTCGAGCGAGAGGGCGTCGGCGAGGAGGATGTCGCGGCGGACGAGGTTGTGGATCTTACCCTGGGCGTAGCTGGCCCCCTGGTCGGCGGTGAGGGTCTGGCCGAGCACGGCCTTGCTGATCTGCCGGTCGGCCCATTCGGCGAGGCGCTCGTGCTCGCCGGTCCCCGACCCCTTCCCGATCGCGTCGAGCAGCTCGATCTGCGTGGTCTCCGGCATCACCCCGGACCCGTCGAGGCCGATCATCTGGACGGCCTTCTCGAGCGCGTCGATCTCGTCGTCGTTCGCGGCCTTCGTGTACTTCCCGATCCTGGTCGGGATGCCGAAGATCTCCATGAACGCGAGCCACGCGCCGACCCCGAGCGTCTTGATCGAGTACATGACGCCGAGCGGGCGGACGAGGCCGGCGGTGGCGACGGGCCCGGAGACGAGGTCGGGGACGTGGGTGATGAACTTGAACGCGGGGAGCTCGACGCCGTCCTTCTGCTGCTCCTCGGTCCGGAGTCGCAGCGTCGAGCCGTCCTCCTTGTCGAGGGCGAAGTGCCGTTGGTCGCGCCAGGTGAAGCTCACCGGCACCCACCGGGGCCCGCGCCCCCAGCCGATCTCGAGGACGCTGTACCCCTTCATCACGGCGTCCATGAGGTTGACCACCGCCCGCGTAAACGCGCCGCCGGCGACGATCGCCCGGAGCTCGTCGGCGATCTTGACCTCGGTCGCGTCGTCGCTCGCCGCTGTGATCTGCCAGGGGAGCCCGGCGAGGGCCAGCTTGCGGGTGGCGAGCTGTGCCCGCGAGTGCGAGTCCCGCCGCTCGATGTCGCCGGCCAGCGAGATCAACTCCGCGTTGTCGCCTCCGTCGGCGGAGGTGAACAGCGCGGCGAGCCTCGACGGGGTGAGGCCCGAGGCCACCGCCGCGTAGGTCCAGGGGCGGGCGCCGCGGCCGGAGGGCTTGGCCTGGTCGCGGCGCAGGTCGGCCTCCCTCACCGGCCGACCCAGATGGTCGAGGAGCTGCGGCATGCTCGGTATTCGGGCCACGCTCAGCCGCGATATTTCTACAGGGCGCCCCGCCGCAGCCGCGTCCGACGCTCCTCGCGGCTGTCCGGCCAGCGCTCGACGCGGCGGAAGTCGATCGCCATGGGCGCGTCGCGGTGGCGGCTGTGGGCAAGCGCGAGGGCGATGGCGGCGTCGCCGTGGCGGGGCTTGCGGTCCTTCGAGTCGCGGCGGCGGTAGTCGCCGAGGGTGGCGATGCCCCTCGAGTTCAGGCGGAACATCAAGAGGTCGTCGCGGACATCGACGTCCGCGGGGACGACGATCTGATGCTCTTCGAACGCGACGCGGAACCGCGGCATGTTCTCCGCGTACCAGGTGTCGGTGAGCTTGAGGGCGGTGATCAGCGCGGTCCCGTAGTGCGCGAGGGCCTTGTCTCCGAGGTAACCGCCGGAACCGCCGCTGTCGATCGTCGCCCCCCCGAACCTCGGGACCGCGTCGGCGGTGTACTTGAACACGGCCCACTGCTCCTCGAACGGCACGCCTCGCAACTCGGCGAGCCACGGACAGGTCTTCACCAGGTCGCGGCGTTCCACCAGCGGCGCCATGACCGACAGGTCGCCGTTGCAGCTGCGGGCGAAGTCGTAGCCCAAGGTGGTGATGAGGTCCCTCGGCAGCCTGCGCACGAGCGGGCCGAGTTCTCCGTCACACCACCGCCGGATGAACTCCTCGCGCTCGCCCTCGGGCTTGTGCATGTGGTCGGGTGGCAACTCCAGGCGGACGACGGGGGCGCTGGTGTCGGAACACTCCTCGATCAGGTCGCTGCGGATGTACACGCCGCCGGCGGCGCTTGGCAGCACGAGGTACTCCTCGTCGGCACCCCACGATGCGAGTTTCTCCTCGCGCCACTCGGCCTCGAGCGCGGGCGTCCACGTCAGGCTGCGCACCTCGCAGATACGCTTGAACAGCCCGTCGGCGAGCGCGTCGTCGATGGTGATGCGGTGGAGAGACCCGCGCCGTTTCTTCGCCCGGATCTGCTCGCACAGCTCGTTGAACGGGTTGTCCTTGCCGTTGTGCGTGCTGATGACGGTCAGGTTGCCGGCCCAGTCGCCGACCGCCGCCGCGGCCTTCAGCAGCTCGAACAGGTCGGTGTGGTGGGCGGCCTCGTCGATGATGACGTCGCCGCCCTCGCCGCGCATCGCCTCCGGGTTCGAGGGGAGCGCCTGGATGTGGTGTCCGCTGGGGAACCGGATCTCGTCGACCAGCACCTCCGCGTCGAGCTCGAGGTCGCGGACCCACTTCGCACAGGTAGCGATGTACTTGCGGGCGAGCCGGCGGCTGGTCGACAGGTACAGGCAGTCCATGCCGCCCTGCTCGGGCAGGCGCGCGGCGAGCAGCACCTGCCGCGCCGCCTCCGCCCACGTGACGCCAATGCGCCGCGACTTCTCCACGACCCGGAGTCGCGCTCCGTTAGCGTAGAGCCGGTCCTGGTAGCCGAGGAATGCCGTCACGTTTGGCGGACCCCCAGGATCTTCGCCTCGATCAGCGCGATCCGATCGGCGGTCAGCTCACCGCCAGCGCCAGCGGGCGCCGCCGCGTTATCGGGTTCCCGGCGCGACACCATGATCCGGACGAGGTGCTTCATCGCCGCCTCCTTCGCTCGCACCGTCGCGTTCGCGTCGGTCACCGTCCGCCAGAGCCGATCGACGACGGCGGCCAGGGTGACCCGGGCGGCGACGGACTGCTCGCGCTGGGCGAGACGGATGTACCGGCGCACGTCTTCGCGGCGCAGCAGCCGGTACGCGATCGACCGGGCCGACGCGGGCGAGAACCCCGCGGCGGCGGCCGCCTTCGCACCGAGCTTGCCCTCGAGGATCCCGTCGGCGAACCGCCGGTGCCGCGGCTGCATCGTCTCCGCAATCTTGGTCAGCTCGTCGTCGCACCTCCTGTCCTTCGAGGCAGCTTGCTGAGATTCAGGCGTTGCGGGCGCTTTCGTCGCCTTTTGTCGCTCGCGCTTCCCCTTTCGGCTCACAGGCAGTGCCTCCGCCAGCGCTGGGCAACGGCGCCGGCCCGGTGCTGTGGCTCATGGATGGCCCGTGGCTCGGCCGGGTCGAGGCCAAGGTCGCGGCGCATGGCGGCGAGGCGGCGGGCGACCTGGTCGTGCGAGAGCTCGGGCGTCTTCTCGGCGATGCGGGCGATCGAGTCGTCGGGTGCGGCGACGTCGGCGATGCGGCGGCAGTCCTCGTGGATGTCTTCTGCGGTTCGTTGCACGTGCTGCTCCTCGCGTGTACGGTGGTCACGCGGAGGGCTGCGGAGCTCGAAGCACCAGGGACCCGGGGTCGGTTGCAGCCGATGCCCGGGTCGCGTCTATCCCGTCGTCGGACCTCCCTCCGGCGCCATCCATCCGCGCTCACGCAATAGGCTGTGCGTGTCGACGGGCACACGGGAGGCCTGCAGCTCGAGCGGCGACAGGGCTGCGGCGCGTGCGGCCTCGCGGGCGCTCGCCTCGGCCTCCTCGCGTGCCTTCGACGCCTGCGCCTGCACGACCTCCTGGTCGATGCGGCGCTGTCGCTGCTCGGCCCGCCAGCGGTCGACCTCGGCGACGACGACGTCCCAGGCCGGCTGCTTGCCCGGCTTCGAGGGCACCGTCGACAGCATGTTCGGCCCCCACCACCGGGCGTGCTTCGGGCTCGAGCGGCACAGGTCGGCAAAGTCGGCGACCACGCCGAGGACGCGCTGCAGCCGTTCGCGGGCGAGGACCTCGAGCTCGTCGGGCAGGCCCTCGACGTGGAGCAGCTGCTCGGCGAGCTGTAGGTGCCGTGGGATGGCCGGCGAGAAGCGGCGGCCCTCGTCGTCAGCGACGAACAGTTCGGTGAGCCGGACGATCAGCGAGCGGGCCGACGAAGCGCCGCCGACGGGCTGACCGTCCGGGCCGGACGGATGCGGCCTCGTCGCCACCGCTCGGGGTGGCGGGGTCTCGCGCGCGATCGGGTCTACCAGCACCTGGCCGGCTGGCCTCTTGTTAATTAACTGGTTCTCTTCCCTGTTCAAAAACCTGTTCTGTTCCGGCCGGCCGGACAGATTTGTCCGCTCGGCCGGATTTTCTGGTCCGCTCGGCCGGACTGGCGGGTCCGCCCCGGCGGATTTCCGCTCGGCCGGACGTCCGGCGGGCCGGACCTTTTTTCCGCTCGGCCGGACTTCCTCGTGCTCGCCATCGACCTCGTCCTGGCCGCCCACGGAGCCGCCGGCGCCGGTGGCCGGGCTGTCCGATGAGACAGGATGATCGCGGAGCGGGAGGATCCAGCCCTTGCGGGTTTTGCCGTCGACCTCGCGGCGGCCGGGGATCGCGGCGCCGATCTTCTCGAGCGCCTTCAGGTGCTCGTACACTTGCGATCGCGAGCAGCCGCTCGTGTCCTCGATCCACTCGGCGCCGGGGTACACGAACGGTGCGGGCCCCTCACCATCGAGGTACGCGACCAGGTCGACGCGGCGGACCCGGGTGTACAGGATCGACAGCACGTAGCGGGCGCCGACGACGACGGCGCGGGCGGCCCGGAAGGCGCAGTCGGGCGGCTCAGCCATGGGCACCTCCGAGGAGCAGCTGCTGTGGTGCGTCGCCGCGAAGGCAGTGCGGCGAGAGCCACAGCCGCTCACGCTCGCGGTTGATGCGCCCACGGCCGTTCGCCTGCAGGCCGTAGCCGCCGTGTCCTCTCCACGGAACGCACCGCCACGACGCCGGCATGTCGTGCTCGCCCTCCAGGCCGCACAGCACGATGCGCAGCAGCGGGTCGTCGCCGTGCTCGCGCGCCCACCGAGCTGCCCGCCGCGCGACCAGCATTTCGTCGGGCAGGTCCTTCTCGTCCTCGACCTCGTAAAGCCGCTTGCACCGTTCGGCGGGTGTGTAGGGCGGATCGAGGATGACGCCCGTCGGCCCGTGCGAGGTCGTCACCGCCGGCGACAACACGCGCTCGAAGTCCCCGCAGACGACGCGGACAAAGCGGAGGCGGTCGGCGAGAGCCCGCATCCAGGCGACAAGGCCGGCGCGCCGGCCTTCGCGCTGGTGTACGCCGCGGCCGTAACCGACGCCGGTCTCTCCGCCGCCAGACAGGTGGGGGATCTGCCCCCGACCTTCGCCGCTGTGCACCCCTCGGCCGTGAAGTCGACCTGGGCCATTCGCGCCGATCGCTGGCAGTTGGCGGCGGTGGACACCTTGACCCGCGCAGGCGCTTCCGTGATTGCCACCGCCGAGGTGCGGGCGCGACCGATGGAGCCGCTCGCCGCCACGTCGCTCAAGGCTGTGCACCCCGTGCCCGGTGCGGGCGCGGCCGCTACCGCCGGAGATCTCGGGCCGCTTCTTCCACAGCTTCCCGTCACACCAGCCGCCGCCGAGCCACGCCGACGCGCCCCACGCCCATCGCCCTGCGAGTTTTGCCTCGAAGTACTCGGGGTCGGCCTCCAGGCGCTCGCGCAACTCCGAGGCCTTCGCGGTCAACCGCGCGTGCCACGCATGCAGGTCGACCTCGATCACCGGCTGATCCGCCGCGGCGGCGACGGCGTCGGGGTCGGCCTGCACCGCGCGCCAGAAGTTGGCGACGAGGCCGCTCTTGTCGTTGACGGTCTCCACCTTGCCGGGTGCGGGTCGGGCGAACAGCTCCGACAGAGATCCCGCGAACCCGATCACCAGGTTGGGCACGTCGCCGAGGGCGTCCCACATGAGCGGCGCGGCGCGGCCCTTGTTGCCGAAGTAGGGGAACGGCGCCCGTAGATCGGGCTGGTGCACCACCGGCCGCTCCGTCGCCAGCAACTGCGCGAGGCGGCGGTTCTCTGCGCGCAGCCAGGCGACCTCGTCGATCCCCGCGAAGGTCGACCCGTCAGCCATCGGCGCGCGCCTCCTCGCGTCTCTCGACCCAGATGTCGCCAGCCGACAGGTGGAACCCGCAGGCGAGCGCCGCCTCGACAGTCAGCCGTCCCTCGCGCGCACAGGCCCGCGCCGTCTTCACCGGGATCGCGTTGCCGATCCTCTCGCGCACACCGGTGCCCGCGTCGCTGCTGCTGTCGGGTCCGCAGAACTCGAAGTCGGGGAAGCTCTGCAGCTTCCGCAGCTCGTCGGTGGTCATCGGTCGATGCCACCCGCGGCGCCCCGTGGCCTCGTCGATCGAGACGATCACGAGGTAGCACCCCTTCTTCGTCTTGAAGTCGAGTCGCGGGCCGTACAGCGCCACGCGCCCGTCGACGTGGCGGACCATCGCGTGAGTCGGGATCGGCCAGCCCCGATCGTCGTACTCGATGCTGTGCGCCGGCTGCCGACGTCGACGCGTCGACACCCTCCCGTCGTCGACGCACCGCCGCGAGTTCTCGATCTCGTGACGGCTGCGGATCGTTCCGCTCGGGAGCTGCGGATCGGCGACGCCATAGCAGTCGGGCCGACCCTTCCGCTTGTCCGCGTCCCACCTGACTCGGATGTCAGCGACGACGCCCGGCGCTTGGCGCGGGCTGTTGCAGCCACGGACCGTGTCGGCCGGAGCCTGCGGATCCTGGACCCCGAAGGATCCCGTCCTCGGAGCATGGCCGAGTCGCAGCTCCTCGACGGCGCCGCGCGCCTGGTCGACCTTGTGGTGGCCGAGGATCGTCGTGCTCGGGGTGTCGGCGGGGTTCACTCCGTAGTGGCCGGCGCGCGGCCTGCAGCCGAGCCTGATGTCCTCGAGCGAGTTGCGGGTGTTCGCCGTCGAGGCGCGGGCGACAACGCTGTGCGCGGGCTGGTCATGAGCCTCGACGCCGAAGCCGCCGTTCTGCTTGTTGGGCTTCGCGTACGACTCGGGGCGCAGGTCCGCGACGCGGTGGTCGTCGACCGCGGCCCACCCCTTCGTCGGCACCGCCTTGGCGATCACCGCGTGCGCCGGCGCGGCGGGGTCCTGGACGCCGAGCTTACCGTCCTGGCGACCAGCGCACTCGCCCCACCGCAGATCGATGTTGGCGACCTCGTCGCTGTCGCACTCGACGATCTCAATCTCCGCCGGGATGTCCTTCCAGTCCTTGCCCGGCCTCACCGCGGCGATGCGCGCCCAGTTCTTCGGCGACATCGCGTTGAGGCGGTGCTGCCGATACGGTCCGTCCGGGCGGGGCACCGGCATGTCGAACAGCTCCTCGCCGATCGATCGCACGCGCTGCTTCGGAGGCTCGCGCAGGAAGTCAGGGCAGGTCTCCATGTGCCTGGCGACCAGGAGGAAGCGCTTGCGGTGCTGAGCGAGCCCGCCGATCTCGCCGCAGTCGTGGAAGCGCTGCGCGGTGGCGTAGCCCGAGCGCTGCAGCAGCGCGACCACCTGCTCGAGCACGTCGGTTACCGCGTCCTCGGCGGCGATCTTCTTCGCCCGGCTGACGATGCGCGGCACGTTCTCGAACAGCACGAGCATCGGCTTTTCATCCCAGGCAGTCATGGCGAGGTCCATGCTGCGGATCGTCAGGGCCGCGAGCCGCCTGTATTTCTCGGTCCTCGCCTTGTCCTCGGACATCAACCCCGAGGCCCACTTGCACGGGGCCGAGATGACCAGGATGTGCGGGCAGCGGGGGACGGCGCGGCGGAGGTCGGCTGGCTGCGCCGTCTCGAGGTCGAGGTAGACGGCCTCGCCTCCGGTGAGCCGGCCGAAGTCGTCGAGGGCGCGACGGTCGACGTCGACGCCAGTGACCTCGAACCCCTCGTCGGCGAAGCCGCGGCCATCGCCGCCAGATCCGCAGCACAGGTGTAGGGAACGGAGCTTCACGTGGCCACCTCCGCGACGCGCACGTCGCCGTCCCTGATGCCCTGCTCGACGATCCAGCATGCGTCGCTGAACAGCAGGCGCACCTGCACCAGCTCGGGGTACTGCTCGGTGAGCTGCGCGCCCTGGTGGGCGTGCTTCTGCATCACGTCGGCCGCGGTGATCCCGAGTGCTCGAAGGGCCGCGCCGCCGTTGAGGTAGTGCGTCAGCTTCGGCAGCACCTTGTCCAGGTACCGAACGAGCCGCGCCTCCGGCTCCTGCTGCGCCTCGTACCGGCGAAGCAGATCGATCCACCGCGAGTCGCCCAGGTCGGCTTCAAGCAGGCGCATCGCAACGGCCTCCCTCCCCGCCTTGGCCTCTGCTTCCTCAGCCGACAGCCCGTGCGCCGTGTTGGTGTCGCCCGCGTACCGCTCGGGTAGATCGTGGATGGTGGCGAACTGCGCGACGAGGCCGGGGTCGCATCCGACCGTGGGCGCCACCTCGACCGCCAGCAGCGTGAGCATGACGGTGTGCGTCGTGTCGGACTCGGGCTCGCCGTCCGCATGCAGCGTCACCCGCCGCACCTGCCCGAACGCGAGGGCGAGGTTCGCTATGGCCAGGGCGCGTGCCATGAGATCAGCCATCTACGCGACCTCCTTCGACCGCTCGGCGAGCTGACGCTCGAGCGCCGACAGGCGCTCCGCGTGGCCCGTCTCCGCCGCAGTGATCAGATCGCGTAGCTCGGCGAACTCGCGGGCCGCCCGCTGCTTCTCCTCGGTGATCGCCGCTTCGACGCGCGCGAGGATCGGGTCCTTGATCCGCCCGTACGCCACGTCGCGGACGCGGGCGACCTCGGTGACGGCGAGGCCCGAATCCTTGGCGACGCGCTTGTCGTCCCAGCCCTCGTCGTAGGTGCCGAAGTTGCCGTCGCCGTTGAAGTGCTCGGCGAGGAGCTGATGCAGGCGGGCCTGGGCCCGGATGGTGTCGGTGGTGGAGACGCTGGTCACGGGCTCTCGTTTCTCCTGCGGGGGTTTGCTGTTGGCGGCGGCGAGGCGCCGCTGCTCGGCGAGCTGCTGGCGAGCGAGGGAGGCGTTGACCGCGGCGTCGTCGGCAGCAGGCGCCCGGCTGGTCGCCGCGCACGTCGGGCACGTCGCGGACGCGCCGTCGCGGTACACGTCCCAGCCCCTGGCGATGAAGTGCTTGGCGATCACGTTGGGCGGGAAGGTGGGCTTGTCGGCGCCGATCTCCTCGGCGCTGCACTTCGAGCACCTCACGCCGACCGCGGGTCGCCCGCTCCGGCCAGTGGTGATGAAGAACGCCGGGCTGTTGTCGAGGTGCTTCACGGCGTCACCTCCCGCGCCGCACGGCGCAGCTCGAGGACGCGGTCGACGGAGACCTCGCCGCGGGTGAACGCCAGCCCGAGGGTCACGTCGGTGTCGTATTCGCCGCCGACCTCGCGCGGCTCGACGCCGGCGCGGTCGAGGCGGACGGCGGCCGCGGCGGTGAATACCCCGACCTCGAGCCACGCGACGACCTGGTCGTCGTCGAATCCCGCGAAGATCCAGGTGTCGGCGCCGTCGACCGGCTCACCGCCACAGCGCGGCCAGTCCTGAGCAACAGTCTCGTGGATGGACCACACGCGGTGGGCGACGTGGGCCTGGAGGCCGCAGGTGTAGAGGGGGTTCAAACCTGACCTCCTCGATCCAGCAGCCCCGCGGACTCGGGGCAGTCCGGCATGCAGGGAGCACCGTCGGCGGCGCCGCAGCCACGGCAGCGGTCGCCGGTGTCGGTGGGGCGCTCGGTCGACTCCGCGGCCGGCGCCCCGGCGGTCGCGTCAGAAGGGAGGTCGTCACCGTGGCGTTCCCAGGCGGCGGCGATGGCCTCGACCTCCGTCTCCTCGCTACCGAGCTCGACTTTCTTGTCGTCGCCGTTGACGGTGTCGTCGTAGATGCCCCACACCCATTCGCCCCGTCCCTCCGGGTCGTCGTCATCTTCGGGCAAAAAATCGACGTAATAGCCCTCGGGCGGCTCGCTCCGCGTCTGCGCGGGGTCCGGCGGCTTCAGCTCGGCGAGCGGGCCACGGGCCAAGTACTCGTCGTCACGGTCGCCAGCAGCGTGGTCCCAGGCGTGCGCGCGGGCGGTCGACGCGGTGTACCACCAGCCATACACCTGACCATCGGGCGTGACGAAGCCGTACTCGTTCGCGCCGTGCATGTGGAGCGCGTACCCCTCGGGGTCGGTCGTCTGGCGCCGGTGCCCCTCGTTGCGACGGGCGACCTCGGCAGCGAGCTGCTCGCCCTCGCGGGTCCACTCGGCCTCGCCGAAGTACTCGATCGAGTGCAGGGCGACGACGTCCTTCCACTGGCGGACGATGCCCCACGCGCCCTCGCCGACCTGCTCGACGGTGTGGTGCTCGACGCGGACGCCGCGAGCGAGGAGCATCACCGGACCGACGTAGCAGGCGTGCCCCATCGCGTGCACGCGGGCGTACGGCGCGGGCGGCGGGTCGGGCGAACGCTGCGAGCTCAGGCGGTAGTGGATGAGCGCCGCGGTCGCCGACGCGAGGTACACCTCGGCTCCTTCGGTGAGGGCCGTGGCGCTGCGGTACGACCGCAGGATTTTGACTGTCTCCTCGTGCATGTCTCTCCGTTCAGGCGCCGAAGCGCCGCTTGCAGAACTCGGCGGTGCCGTCGACGACAGCGAACGCCACGATCGTGATGACCGCCGCGACGAACAGGACCAGCCTCATGCCGATCCTCCAGTCGCGGCCTGGTAGCGAACCTCGGGGTCGACGGTCACCAGCACGTAGCCGGGCCCGTCGTAGACGCCGTTGCCCACGGCGCGCTCACCCTCGCGGAGCACGGTCTCGGGGCACAGCCGATGGATCAGCGCGCGGGCCTCGGCCTCGCGGGCGAGTTGTCCCTCGATCGCAGCATGCGGGTCCGTTGCGGCGATCGACGGACATCGCGTGTCGATGCGGCCGAAGACGGGGTCGGGGTCGTAGACGACCGCGAAGCCGTGCGTGTGGCTGCGCTCGTAAGCGCGGTACTCGTGGCCGCTGTACACGCGCGTGCGGAGGACGAAGCAGTCGGCGCCATCCCAGACGCGCTCGGTCGCCGTGGCGAAGTCGCGGGCGCGGACCCGGGTCGGCAGCTCCGGCGCCGGGGACGCTGGCGCCGTCGCAGCCTCGATCGCCCAGGCGGGCGGGGTCGGCACCGGCTCGGGCGTCGGCAAGGCGGGCGCGAACAGGTCGAGGACCTCGCCACTTTTTTTCTTCGACCGAGTGATCGGCCGGGCCCCGTCCTGGCACTTCGCGGTGGCGGCGGCGTTCACAGGCCACCTCGCACGAGGTCGACGAGCACCTTGTCGACGGCGCAGGTGCCGGGGACGTTGTCAGGCGACCAGCGGCGCAACGGTGCGTCGAGGACGGGGA
Source organism: Myxococcales bacterium (assembly GCA_016793465.1). The sequence goes on along the minus strand of JAEUJW010000039.1, from coordinate 261,039 downwards.
GCTGTATCGTGCGCCACGACGGCAGGTGCCGGCGGAGGCGCCCGTCCTCGGCGGACCACGACCACCCGCAGTACTCGCGCAGGTCGTTGCACCCGTCGCCGCGGTGTCCGACGCGGCCGCCGAGACGGAACTGCATCCAAGGCGACCACGCCTGCATCGGGGTGGACGAGCGGTTGCCCTGCCCCCACTGCGACAGGCCGTACAGCATGACGAAGCTTTCGGCATGGAGGATGCCGGCGCGCAGGAACTCGATCGGCCAGAAGGTGCCGGCGCCGAAAGCGACGCTGAACGGCGGGTTGGTGGCGACCAGGTCGAACGACTCCGGGCCCGTCGCCAGGTACTCGGCGCAGTACATCGTGTGCGCCTCGTCGTAGGCGGCGAGGATGTTCTCCCGCTCGCTCGCCCGCGGCTCGACGCCGATGATGTACGCGTCCGGCCAAAGGGCGCGGGCCGCCCTCCCCCAGCAGCCGGAGCCCGCCGAGGGGTCGAGGATCCGCTCCGGCTTAAACGCGCCGCGCGAGCGTTGCGCGTCGACCTCCTCGTGCAGCGCAGCCAGGAGTTGTAGGGCGACGCCGACCGGCGTGTAGTCCGCCTCGTGCTCGGCGAGCACGTCGGGTGCGTCGGTGCGACCGGCCGCACCGGAGAACAGATCAGGCTGCACAGGCACCTCCGAGCTCGAGCTGTCGCGGCGCTGGGCCGAGCAGCTCGCCGTGGCGGAACACGATCCGCGTCACGATCGTCGCGGGAGTGCAGCCCGGGTGGGCCTCGCAGAACATCGCCACGAACTGCGCGGGCGTCAGCTCGGGGAAGCCCTCGCGCCTGCAGTCGTCCGCGTCGATCGCGTCGAGGCGCTCGCGCCGAGCGTCGACGACGAGCACCATGCGGAGGCGGTGGTGGGTCTCGCCCCTCTTGAGGCCCATGGCCTTGCGCACGCCGACCAGGCGCACCGGCGTGCTGGCCGTCGCGCGCCCGACCAAACCCTCCCAGCCGAGTCGGCGGGTGACGTCCTTCGAGCCGTCGAGGAGCTGCGGCTCCGTCATGGCGAACGACATCAACCGGGGGATCGGCGGCGGCAGCCCGCGCTCCTCGCGATCGCGGCGTCGCCACCAGTACGCGTCGGCCTTGCGGACGCGGGTCAGGGTCCGCGCGTCGACCTCGACGAAGTCGCCGCAAGCGCAGCAGCGGCAGACGTCGGGGTTGCGACTCTCGGTGTCGTCGTTGGTGAGCGGGCCGCCGCACGGACGCCCGTCCGACGTCGTCTTGTGGATGACCGCGTGCTTAGCCATCGTTCTCGTCCTCCATCCGGGTCAGGTGGATCACGACCTTGGGCGGGTCGTCGTCGGTGGCGAGCCCCTTGTCGGAGGTCAGCCGGCACACGCGCACGTCGTCGTCGATCGCGCCGCAGAGCTGCAGCCCGTCGAGCACCGCCGAGATCGGTGCGTCGATGTCGCCGAACGGCACGATGACGTCGCCGAGGTCGCGACGACGCGGCCACAGAGCCGAGACGTGGAGTTGCCAGCGACCCGCCGCCAGCGCCGGACCCGACGCGGCCTCCCACGCCCGCGCGAGCTGCTCGCACCAGGCGAGGTACTCGGAGCTGTTGCGGACCGGCCCGCCATGCCCACCGTGAGCGTGGCGCCGGTTCTTCCGCGGCGGCGGTCCGTGGACCACCACCGAGACGTTGGCGGCGGGGTCGGTCACGGGTGTGCCTCGCCCCCGGTCGCGTCGTCGCCCTTGTCCTTCTTCGGCGGCAGTCGCGGCTCGCCCGGCTTCGCGGTCGGCGGCGTCGTCTTCGGCTCCGTGCCCGGCTTCGGGGGCTTGGCGCCGAGGCCCGCGAGCATGTTGGTCGCGTCCTCGATGTCGGTCTGCTTGGCCTTCTTCCGGTCGAAGACGAAGTTGAACGACACCTGCGGGTTGCGGACCGACTCGATGTACTCCTCGCGGCGCTCCTGCAGCAACTTGAGCGCCTCCTTGGCGTCCTCGACTTTCTTCTCGAGCCCGGCCTCGACCAGGTCGAACTCCCGCATCTTGAGGATGTACTCGGCCCGCTTCGCCTGCTTCTTCTCGACGCGCTCGCGGTCGGCGAGGCGCATCTGATCGACGTACTGTTCCGCGTAGTCGAGGGCCTCGGTCGCGGTCGACCTGGGCGCGAGGCGAACGAGCTCGACGCCGTTCTCGAAGACGACGGGCGCGAACTGGTCCTTGCCCGCGACCTTCGTGTCGGGCACGAGGATGCGGTTGAGGTGCGCCCAGTCGTCGCCCGCCCAGTAGGCATCTCCCTCGAATCGGAAGCCCTTGATGGTCTGGCGGAGCTGATCGCCGAAGAAGACCTTCACCGACCAGGAGCCCTCCCCGTCGTAGCTGGTGGTGATGTCGTGGTGGTGGGCCGTCCGGCTGGTGCCCTGCTTGCTGTCGTCGTCAGCGCCGAGGTTGACGCCCTTGCGTTTCTTGCCTGCCATGGTGTCCTTTCCGCCCCGATCCCCCGGAGCTGCGCCATCCCTCGGCCGTCATCGGCTCGTACAGGCGCGGGGCACGTCGTGTGCTCGGGGCCGCAGCCCCGTCGTCGTCACGCCGTCGCCAGCGTCGCCGGCCCCGCCAGCCGACCCTCCCGCGTCCACCGGATGTTGTGCCTGATGATCCGCCGCTTCAGCGCGTGGCGCGTGATGCCGAGGAGCGGCGCGGCGCCGACGATGCTGCCCGCGTCGGTGAGCGCCTTCTCGCAGAGCACGCGCTCGGCGGTGTGGAGGTTGTAGTCGGTGAGGGTGATAGGGGTCTGGGTCTGCATCGTCGTGTTCGCTCTCTGGCGTGCCTACGTGGCCGCCGTCTCGGTGCTGTCGGGGTTCGGCGTCTCGTCCCCCGCCGGGATCGCCGGCGTGGGCTCGACGCCCTGCTTGTCGAGGATGTCGGTGATCTCCGGGTCCCACGCCGCGGCCTGCGAGGACGCGTCGTCGGCCTCGTCGACCATGAGAGCGCGCTGCAGCTCGGTGCTCTTGGGCAGCCACTTGAACAGGGCGCGCACCGACGTCTTCAGCGTCATCGCCTCCTCGTCGGTCACCCACGGCCCGTTGTTGCGGGCGTGCGAGCGGGCGCGGCGGGCGTCGACCTCGGCCTTCGTGAGCACCACGAAGTCGGGGTCGCCCGTCCGCTGCCGGGCCACCGCGTACACGTGCGTGATCAGCTGCTTCTCACGGCCGACCTCCTCGCTCGGCTCGTGCTGCAGGTCGCGGTTGAGGCCGTAACGGAAGCTGAACTTGTCGCCGGCGCGGACGGCGTAGGCGTACAAGTTCGTGATGTGTCCCGAGCGCCGGGCCAGCTCGATCATCCCCTGATACCCGACGATCAGGGTGCAGACGCCCTTGTACGGGATCAAGTACGCCTGGCCGAGCGGGGTGTTGACCTCGAGGCCGAGCTGCGCAGCCGTCAACACCGAGCCGAGGAAGCTCTGCTGGGAGCACCGCGCGAGGTCGGGGTTCATCCGGATCGCCGTGAGGACGATCCGCGCCATGCGCTCGGGGTTGACGTGTTTGGGGAGGGCCCGGCCGAGCTCCGGTCCCATCCGCATGATGAGGCCGGCGAGCTGGTCGGCGGGGGCGAGTGCGACTTGCTTACTGCGCGGAACGATCTGCCCGCGCGCATCAGTGGTGGGTCCTGCCATGTGTCTCCTTCGGGGCTTGGTGCATGCGTAGAACGCGGTATTCGGCGGCGGGCACCACGTAGGTGCCGCGCTGCTGCAAGTTCCAGGAGAAGGCGCGACCGTCGTAGAAGACGCCGCGCGACGCTTCGCCGAGCGCCGCGCGCACGTCATTCTCGAGGCGCGTCTCCTCATCCTTCAGGGCCTTCATCGCCGCCTTGATCTGGGTGAGGCGATCGAAGTGGTCCTCGAGGTCGCGGGACAGGATGATCGTCCTGCCGTTGTCGAGCCTGTACAGCGCTTCGAGGGCGGCCTTCGCCGCCTGAGCCCCGTCGCGGTGGATGTCCGGCGGGTGATCGCCGACGACGTTGGTGCGCCAGAAGTCGGCGCCGCACGCGATGATCTGGCGGGTCAGCGTCTCGTCGCGCTCGATGTCCTGCCACACGAGCTTCTGCCCGCCGATCAGCGCAGCGATGGTCGCCCGCTTGCAGCCGGTCACCAGCATCTGCTGGTGGACCTGGGCGACGTAGTCGAGGGGCGCGCCGTCCTCCCAGGCAGAGGCGCGGTGGGTGCCGACGTTCTTGATCTCGAGCGGCCACTCGACCTCGCCGTCCTCGGCGCACCAGGCGTCGAGGGTGGCGAGCGCCCACGGGTGCTCCGGCGAACGCAGCAGCTCCCCGCTGCGACGAACAGCCCGTTTTGTGCGCTCGCAGAACGCCTCGACGATCTGGCCCTCGAGGCGGTGGCCCCACTCGATCCACTCGCCGTCCAGCTTGCGCCGCGGCTTGCGGCCCGTCTTGTCGAGCCAGAGCTCGACGAGCCCGTGACGGAGTCCGAGAACGACGGGCATCTCGCTCGCGCCGATGCCGGTGCTGCGGAGCTCGAGCCAGTTCGGAGCGTCGGAGGTGCAGACGCGTTCAGCGAGCATCGAGCACCTCGAACGCGATGGTGTCGGAGTTGAACGGGGCGAGCGTCACCATGTGGCTCCTCCCCTCACGGCCGCGGCGGCGCGAGCGATCGAACGACGCTGCGTGCCGCCGACGAGGTGCGTGTAGCGCTGGGCGTTCGCCGCGGTGCTCCCGAGCAACGCGCCGATCTCAGCCTCGGTCAGCCCCGCCTCCGCGAGCGCCGTGCCGAAGGAGTGCCGCCCCATGTGCGGCGTGAAGAGCGGGACGCCGGACCTGGCCTTGATGCGCTCCAAGGCGCAGCGGATGTCCGTGTACGGCCTGCGGGTGGCGGGGTTCGGCGCCACGTACTCGCAGTATCGTGGCGTGCTTCGGAGCAGCTCAAGGACGTCGTCGCTGAGGCCGATCGTGGTCTCGTCGCCGGCCTTGTTCTCCCGGTCCTCGGTCCGGGGCGACAGACGGATCGTCCCGTGCACGAGGTCGACCTCGGACCAGAGCAGCCCTCGCGCCGAACTCCACCGGAGGCCGGCGAGCAACATGAGCAACGACACCAGCGCGGCGCTGTAGGTCACCTCGCCTGCGAGGACCGCCTCGCGCGCGCCGCGGATCCACGCGGCGCGCTGCTTCTCGTGGAGGAAGCGCGTGCGGCGGGGCTCGTTGTAGCGACGGATCGGCGTCGTCGGGTTCGTGTTCGCCGCGCGCCAGCCTCGGCGCTCGGCGAGCTTGCACACCTCGCTGACGAAGCTGAGCACGCGGTTCGCCAGCGTCCTGTGGCCGGCGTCGATACCGATCTGCCGGTGCAGCAGGTCGACCTCCGGCGGTCCGAGGGACGCGATGTCGGAGGCGTCGAGCGGTCCAGCGAGGAGTTGCTCCTCGCAGTTGCGGAGTCCCTCGAGGACGATCCGCGCGTAGTAGGGGTCATGACGGCGTGTCGATGGGGCCTTGGTCGGCGTGACCTCGGCGAGGTAGGTGGCGACGCAGTCGCTGATCGCAGGCATGGCGACCGGCGGCTGTGTCGTCACGGGCCAGATGCATCCGGGGACAGCTGCCCCCGAGGACCTGTGGACGGCTCTGTGGAGCGCCGCTGCCGCCGTCGACGCTGTAGGCGGACCAGCGTTTGCCGGCGCGCCAGCGGCGTCACTGGACGGGTGACCACCGGGAGAGATCCCAGCGGCGAGCGTTCTACTGGTAGATCCCCGGGGGGGCGTGGGCTCAGCAGCTTGGGACCCCCCTCTCCCGAGATTTCTCTCGGGAGAGGTCGGTATCGGGGGTTCCGCGGTCTTTTGACCGCCTCGCTGGGCTAGAGCCGTTGCCCGGATTCGAACCGGGGACCTGCTGATTACGAATCAGCTGCTCTACCGACTGAGCTACAACGGCGTGAAACGACGTAGCTCGCGGAAGGGCTCGCTTTCTATACGACTCCCCGCCGACCGTCAACCCCCCGCAAGGCGCGCCCGGCCCGTCCGCGCCGGACCGGGCCTCCCGGGCCGCCTACGACGCCTCCGGGCACTTGCCGGCGACGTGGCTGACGACCTTCTCGTCGCTGCAGGCCACGCACGGGTTGGCGAACGTTTTGGTGGTGTTGTCCGCGTACGACCCGCAGACCGGGCGGAACTCGCGGGTGCACACCCCGCCCTTGCGCTTGTCCGGGGTGCAGGTGACGACCTCGCCCGACTTCGGCTCCTCCGCGGGCGCGGGCGCGTCGGCGGGCGGCTTCGGCGAGACCACGACGCCCGGCGGCGGCTGCGGCGTCTCGCCCGCGGACGCCGCGGGGGCCTCGCCGGCCGGCGGGTTCTCGGCCGGCGCGGGGGTCGGCTGCGGGCTCGCCGGCGGCCCCGACGGGCTGTTGCTGCAGGCCACGAGCGCGAGCAGGGCGAGGGACACGAGGTGGTTGAGGCGTCGCATGGGCACTCCTTGGCGAGGGCCGATCCCTAGCACAGCCGCCGCCCGAACCCAACGCGCCGGCGCCTCGCGGCCGCGACCGCGGGCCGCGGCGAATCCCGCCGCCGGGGCTGTGGGCCCCGCGCGATCTCGTTGTACCCTGCCCCCGCCATGCCGCCCCGCCCGTGCCGCGCCGTCCTCGCGTCGCTCGCCGCGGCCGCGTGCGCGCTCGGCTCGACCGCCGCGGCCGCCAGACCTGACCCCAGGGCCAGCACGTCGACCGACAAGCCGACCGAGCCCAGGGCGAGCAAGCCCGGCGCGTCCGCCAGCAAGACGACCGGCGAGGCCACCAGGCCCGGCGCCGTCCCCTCCGGCGCCAAGCAGCCCGACCCGAGGGCCAGCAAGCCGACCGACAAACCGACCTCCATGTCGACCGACAAACCTGACCCGAAGGCCAGCAAGTCGACCGACAAGCCGACCTCCAAACCCGGCGAAAAACCTGACCCGAAGGCCAGCAAACCGACCGACAAGCCGACCGATAAACCCGGCGACAAACCTGGCCCAAAGGCCAGCAAGCCGACCGACAAGCCGACCGACAAGCCCGGCGAAAAACCTGACCCGAAGGCCAGCAGGTCTGCCGACAAACCCGACCCAAAGGCCAGCAAGTCGACCGACAAGCCGACCTCCAAGCCCGGCGACAAACCTGACCCGAAGGCCAGCAGGCCTGCCGACAAACCCGTCCCAAAGGCCAGCAAGCCGACCGACAAGCCCGGCGACAAACCGGACCCGAAGGCCAGCAAGTCGACCGACAAACCGACCAGCAAGCCCGGCGAAAAACCTGACCCAAAGGCCAGCCAGCGCGCCGAGCCGCCTGTCCCCGAGGCCAGCACGCCCCCCGACCCGCTGTCCGCGAGCGCGCCGCCCCTCGCGCCCGCGGCCGCCGACGGCTACTGGCTCGCCGCCCGCCTGCTGGGCCCGCCCGAGGCCGTCGCCGCCGCCCGTCGCACCCTCGCCGCCGACCTCGGCGCCAGCGTCGATGCGGCCGGCACGCTCGGCGCCCGCCCGAGCCTCGCCGAGGCCGTGCAGTGGCTGGCCCGCTGGTCGTTCTCCGGCGACCCGCTGCCCGCCCTCGCCGCCGCCCCGGCCGACCTCCCGCTGCATCAGGGCCCGGCCCCGATCCCCGGCGGCGCGCTCTACCGCGACCACGGCGTCGTCCTCCACGCCCTCACGATCACGGGCCGCAGCGGCGACGGCGGCACGCGCACGATCCGCTGGCCGCAGACCGCCTCGGAGATCGTCCCGCCCGACCTGCCGTGGGTCACCGGCGTCCTGCTCGCCGATCGCGCCCCGCTGTTCGCCGCCCCCGCGGCCCACGTCCCGCCGGCGGGCGAGCGCCACGCGCTCGTGCGCCGCAGCGGCAGCCTGTTCATCCTCGGCTACACCGACCGCTGCACCGCCGAGAGCGGCGCGCGCGTGTGCCTGCACTGGGCCCAGGTGATCGCCCGCGACGGCGACGAGTTCCACGCCGGTTACCTGCCCGCCTTCCAGGTCGCCCGCGTCGACGGCTGGATCCGCGGCGCCGGTCAGCACCCGCGCGTGCAGCTGCTCGTCGCCGGCACCGCCGGCGCCAGCGCGCAGCTCCTCCTGGTCGCCCGCACCCGCGACGGCAAGCTGCACCGCCGCACCCTGCTCGCGCCGATGACCGGCGACGCCTACCCGGCCGCCCGCGTGCGCCTCGACGGCGAGTGGGCCACCGTCGAGTTCACCGGCGCCGCCGCCCAGCGCGTCGCCGTCGACGCCAGCCTCGACGCCCGCGTGCGCTGAGGCGCCGTCAGCCCTGCTGCAGGCGGAACACCATCAACAGCCCGCGGTTCGACACCGCGTAGAAGCGCCCGAACACCGGGTCGTGGATCGGCGGCCCCGACATCCCGCTGCCGGTGTCGAGCCCGCCGAGGTACTCCGACGTCTCGATGTCGTAGGCCAGCAGTCCGTCGTCCGAGTGGGTGATGAACGCGATGTCGCCGATCACCAGCGGCGCCGACACGAAGCCGGGGTTGAGCTGCTGGCGCCAGCGCACGCGCCCGCCGTGCTCGAGCGCGAACATCCCCTCGAGCGCCGACGAGAACACCATCAGCCCGCGCGGCCCGCGGACCACCGAGCCCGCGCCGCGCACCGGCCGGAACCACCGCTGGCTGCCGTCCGCCAGCGCCAGCCCGTAGACCCCGGTGTTCTGCCCGGCGACCACGACCTCGCCGGCCTCGGAGTTGATCAGCGGCGTCGCGTCGGCGTCGATGAAGTCGCCGCCGTCGCGCGGGGCCACGCTGGCGACCCACAGCGCCTCGCCGCTGGTCGCCCCGATGGCCGCGACCTTGCCGTTCGAGAACCCGGTGTAGATCGTGCCGGCCGCCTCGTCGCCCTGCTCGGGCGCGTGGTAGGCCAGGCCCGCGTGGCCGTGGACCGTGAACTCGGTCGGGTACGGCTGGTCGTACTGCCAGCGCCACGACCCGCTCGCCAGGTCGAGCGCGAACACCTGGTCGCGCGAGTTGACGATGAACACCATGCCGTCGTGCACGAGCGGCTCGTTGCGGATGGTGCCGGTCGTCTCGTAGGTCCAGCGCGGCTTCTGGGTCTCGAGGTCGAAGGCCACCAGGTCGCCGTTGTCGGTGCCCATGAGCAGCAGCTTGCCGTCGTCGGCGAGCACGCCCTGGCTGGAGATCGCCCCCGGGAACGTCGTCTCCCAGGCCACGCCGCCGTCCTCCATGCGCACCGCCAGCAGCGTGCCCGCGCGGTTGCCGACGTACACCAGGCGCCGCTGGGCGTCGGGCACCACGCCCGCGAACTCGTCGGGACGCAGCACGAAGTTGTCGGGCAGCGTCACCTGCTTCAGCAGCGCCGGCGACAGGTTCATGCGCGCCCCGTCGTCCTCCGCCGGGAACACCGCCACCGGCCGCTCGCCGGCGCCGCAGCCCGCCAGCGCCAGCGCCAGCGCCAGACGCCTCACGGGGCCGCCTCGGGCGGGGCCTCGTCGACCATCTGCACCACCGACTCCGGCGCCGCTTCGACCACCGACTTGGGGTCGAGCTCCTCGAGCCGCTTCTTGACCTCGACCTGCGCGAGCGACGGGTCGCTCAGCGGGTACTCGGCGATGTACTGGTGGTACACCGTCAGCGCCTCGTCCTTCTTGCCCTGCCGCTCGAGCACGCGAGCCCGGTGGTAGAGCCCCATGTCGCGGTAAAATACGCCCTTCTCGCCGGCCAGCGCCGTGAACTCGACGAGCGCGCCGTCGAGGTCGCCCTGGGCCTCGCGCGCGAAGCCCAGGCCCTCGCGGGCCGCCCAGCGCAGCGGGTGGCCCGCCCCGCCCCGCTCGAGGAACGAGCGGTACTCCGCCTCCGCCTCGGCCGCCTTGCCCTCGCGCATCAGCCGGACCGCGCGCATCAACATGCCGTCGGTCTCGGCCATGCTGCCGGCGGCCGCGCTCGACAGCTCGGTCAGGGCCTTGTCGACCGCCTCGGCGCGGGCCGCCTCGTCCTTGACGACCGGCGACGTCGGGCGCCGCTTCGACTTGCCGAGCAGCAGCTCCGGATCGCCGACCGCCGCCCGCGACTCGTAGGCCACCGCCTCGGACAGCACGCGCGTGGCCGAGGCCGAGGCCTGCTGCCCGCGCGAGTACACGACCACCGCCGTGACGATGGCGCCGACCCCGAGGACCAGCCCGAGCACGACCCCGCGGCTGCTCCGCGCCGCCCCGCGCCCGACCTCCTTGACGCCGGCCTGGAACGCGTCGTCCTGCGGCTGGGCCCCGCCGCCGCGCTTCTTGGTGCGTCCGCGGTCCCACTGCGGCAGGGCCATGCGTTCGCCCACCACGGGGCCCGGCTCGGGCCCGGTCGGCGCGGGCTTCTGCTGTTCGTCCGTCACGGATGGCCTGTCTACACATCGCCCGCCGCTTTGTCCACCGCCGGCCGCCGCGGCCCCGCCCCGGCCCGCGTTGCGGTAGCCTGTGGCCGATGTCGTGGCTCGCGCTCCTGGCCGTGCTGGCCGTCGGGCCCCCGGACTCGGCCCCGGCGCCCGCCGCGACGCCGCCCGGGCCGGCGCCGTCGGCCGCGCCCGACCCGGCCCCGAGCGTGCCCGCCGCGCCGCCGTCGCCTGCACCGTCCACGTCGACCGCCGCGCGCCCCCCGGCCTCGAGCCTGCCCGCCGCGCCGCCGTCGCCTGCACCGTCCACGTCGACCGCCGCGCCCGCGCCGACATTCCCGCCGCCAGCCTCGCCGAGCGCCGCCCCGCAGCCGCCCCCGCACGCCGGCGAGATCCCCGACGCCCCGCCGCGCGACCCCAACGACACCCCGTTCATGCGGGCGCCTAACAACCAGCCGCAGCCGGTCCACCTGCGCACCACCCCCGATCTGCGGCGCGGCTACTCGAGCGCGCGCCGGTTCGCCTTCACCGTCGCCCCGCTGTTCGCCAGCTTCCGCCTCGAGTTCCAGAACCGCCCCGGGCGCACGCACGGCGCCGGGGTCGGCGGCGAGGTCGACGTGCAGATCATGAAGTGGCTGTGGCTGCGCGCCCAGGGCAGCTACTCGGTCCACCCCGTGCAGGAGGTCCGGGCCGAGGACAGCGGCGGCGACGTCGTGCTGCAGGCCGCGCGCGGCACGATCAAGGCCGCGGGCTTCGGCGCCGGACCGGTCATCGCCCTCGACCTCGGGCGGTTCGTCCCGCTGATCGAGGGCGGCGTCGGCGGCCTGCGCGTCGCCACCCCCGACGGCGTCGTCAAGGGTCAGCTCGGCGAGAAGTGCCTCGACAACGGCGGCTGCGACGTCGGCCTGAAGTGCGGCGCCGAGAAGACCTGCGAGCAGAGCATCATCCCCGAGCTGTACTTCGGCGGCGCCGTCGACGTGCACGTGCGCCGCCACTTCAGCTTCGGCGGCGGCTTCCGCTACTACGCCCTGCTGAGCGCCCCGGGCAAGTTCCCGGTCTACCTGCAGGCCAGCGTGCGCGTGGTCGTCCGCTTCTGATCCCACGCGCGTGGTGTGCACCCCGGGCGGCCGGGCGAGTCCCCAGCGCGTCCCCCGGCCGCCGGGGCGCCGCGTGGCAGCTCACAGGTTCGGGCAGTCGCGGCCCTTGTTGTCCGACAGGCGGCAGGTCGCCTGCACGTGCGACCCGGCCGGCGCCGGCGCCGTGCGGACCAGCTTGAACTCGAGGTTGAGGCCCTGGTCGGCGCAGTAGTCGGACATGTCGTCGATGTCGCTCGGCGTGCGCGCGCCGTCGGGGTCGTTGAGCGCCGCGAAGCAGGCGACCGAGCCGTCGGGCACCGCCCACGCGCCGTCGACCTCGACGCACGCCGGGATGTCGGTGCTCGCCTCGGTCTCGTCGTCGACGTCGGACAGCTCGCAGACGGGCTCGGCGATGGTCGTGTCCGGGTCGGCGTCGTAGACGCAGCGGGTCATGCACGCCGGCTTGATCTGCTTGATCAGCTTGTTGGCGATGGCGTCGAGCGCGGCCGAGTAGTCGTCCTGGCAGATCGAGTACAGGTTGCGCTGGTCCTCGACCGCGAACGCCTCGGCGAACTCGCGCTCGCGCACCGGCGGGACCGCGGCCGCGGCCGGGTCGCCCGGGTCGCCGACGACGCAGCCCGGGCCGACGCCGTACATCGACTGGAAGTCGGCGTCGACCGCGTCGGCGTAGGGGATCTCGGCCTCGCCGCGCTCGTAGCCGATCGGCACGCCCGCGATCAGCGAGACCAGCACCTCCTGCGAGCCGTCGAACGCCTGCTTGGCGTCCTCGATGCCCTGCAGGAACTCGACGTACTTGCCGACCGGCTTCAGCACCGCCTCCGCGTCGCTCGCGCCCGGCTGGCCCGCGAGGTCGTAATTCTCGGCGTGGCACTCCTCGTAGGTCCCGCTGCCGGTGCAGGCCACGCCCGCGTTCCAGCAGGTCGACGACAGCGACGCCTTGTCGGTCAGCGGGTCCTCCCAGAACACCTTGTTGGTGGTGAAGATCTCCTTGGCCGCGGGGTTGTACGAGCAGTCGGCCTCGTCGGTGATGAACACCACCGACAGGATCGCCTTCTCGCGCAAGAACCCGTAGTTGTGCTGCGAGTTGGCGTCCTTCGCCCCGGCCAGCGCGAGGTACATGCTCTCGAGGTGCGACTCGAACCCGCAGCCGGACACGCCCTGCGGGCCGTAGCACTGGAACGCCTCGACCATCGACGACACGCCCTCGACGTTGATGGTGCCCTCGATGCTCTCGAGCCACTTGCGCGGCCTCGGCTCGTCGTCCTTGCCGAGCCGCGTCTCCTTGATCCTCAGCTCGTCGCCGGTCTTGTCGCAGAAGTCGGTGCACGCGTAGGCGTGGTCCTCGCCGTTGGCCGTGAAGTCGCCCGACGCGACCCGGTCCCGACAGCTCGACAGCACCAGGTGGCCGAGCTCGGGCGTGGTGTTGCTGCAGCGCGGGTTACCGACGTCGGTGGTCGTCACGCCGATGCGGTAGTTGGCGCGCACGTCCTCGCGCTCGAGCACGTTGATGAACGCTCCGAAGTTGGCCGACAGCAGCGCCTGCTCCTCCGCCATCGACCCCGAGTTGTCGATCACGAACAGGATGTCGACGTCCTTGTTGACCGCCACGTCGATCGGCTCGCCGTCGACGCTGAGCTTCTCGTACTCGACGTTCTTCAGCGGGTGGTCGAGGCACCCGCCGAGCACGAGCGCGGCGGACAACGGGGCGAGGCGGCGGAGCGGTGCGAACATCGGGGGGAACCTCCGGTGCCACCGGTCTGCAGCCGGCGCGCCCGCAAAAACCCCTTTGGTCTCAAGTCTCCGCCACCGGCACCCGGGTCCGCCGTTGGCACCGCGCGGTGGCGGCAGTCAACCACGTTGGCGGCCGCCACCGGCCGGCGGTCCTCAGCGATACGGCGTGCCGTCGCGGCGCACGTACCCGGCCCCTGGCACCGCCCGCATGTCGAGGTCCGGATAGTCGGCCTCGTCCAGCGGATCGTCGCTCCCGACCTCGAGCACCAGCGCCGGTCGGTCCGAGCGGTTCTGCAGGTGATGCCCGTTCGCCGCCCCGCTCTTGAAGCCGGCGCTGTCGCCCGCGCGCAGCACCTCCTCGCCGGCGTCGGTCACCAGCACCACCTCGCCCGCGAGCACGTGCACGAACTCGTCCTCGCGGGTGTGCCAGTGGCGCTGGCTCGACCACGTGCCCGGCGGCAGCGTCAGCAGGTTGACCCCGAACTGCGTCAGCCCGGCGGCCGCGCCGAGGCGCACGCGCACCCGGTCCCGGCACGGCTGGTCGAACGGCGCGGGGTACTTGGTGCCCACCAGGGTCTCGGCGCTCTCGCGGTCGATCTTCATGGCGCCCGTCTACCACGCCCCGCGGTTTGACAAACACTCCCCCGGTGCGCTGTGCTCGTGGCATGACGCGAACGCCCTGGCCCGCGCTCCTGCTGGTCCTCGCCTGCAACCCCGCCGAGCCCGGCGACGACGGCGACGACGGCGCGATGGAGGCCGGCGACCCCTCGGGCGACCCCTCGGGCGACCCCTCCGGCGGCTTCTGCGACGGCAGCGTGCACACCGGCGAGGCCACCTACTACGGCGCCGACGGCAGCGGCAACTGCAGCTTCGCCGCCGACCCCGGCGACGTCCTGGTCGCCGCCATGAACGACGCCGACTACGCGCTGTCGGCCGCCTGCGGCGCGTGCGTGGCGATCGACGGCCCCGACGCGAGCATCACCGTGCGCATCGTCGACCGCTGCCCCGGCTGCGCCCCCGGCGACATCGACCTCAGCGAGGGCGCCTTCCCCATGATCGCCGCCAAGGAGCTCGGCCGCGTCCCGATCTCGTGGCGCTACGTGTCGTGCGCGAGCGACGGCCCGATCGTCTACCACTTCAAGGAGGGCAGCAACCAGTGGTGGACGGCCGTGCAGGTCCGCAACCACCGCAACGCGATCGCCACGTTCGAGTACAGGGGCGCCGGCGGCGACTGGCGGCAGGTCGAGCGCGCCTCGTACAACTACTTCATCGACACGAGCGGCATGGGCCCCGGGCCGTACGACTTCCGCGTCACCGACGTCGCCGGCAACGTGCTCGAGGACCACGCCGTCCCGTTCGTCGAGGCCGGCGACAGCCCGGGCGCGGCCCAGTTCGCGGCCTGCGGCGGCTGACGCCCGCGGCGGCTAGCGCCCGCGCTCGGTCGCGACGTTGACGACCATCGACTGGCCGTTGAGGTCCGAGCCGTGCAGCGTCTCGATCGCGGTGGCGGCGTCCTTGCGGTTCATCATCGTCACGAAGCCGAAGCCGCGCGACGTCTGGGTGCCCTGGTCGACCATGACGATGGCGTCGGCCACCGGCCCGATCGCCCCGAACACGTTGCGCAGGTCGGCCGCGGTGGTCGCCCGCGACAGGCCGCCGACGAACAGGCGCACGCGGATCCCCGGGGCGGAGGTCACCACGGCGTCCGGGTTCTCGATGGCCCGCATCGTCTCCTCGATGGAGCGCAGGTTGCCGTGCAGATCCTCGGCGGTGGCGATCGGCAGCTCGCGCGGGCCGCGGCTGCGCTTGTCGGCCCGCTCCTGCGCCTTCTCCTGGCGCTTGCGGGCCTGGTTCGCCTCGCGCGCGCGCTTGCCGGAGGACGGGTACTGACTCATGACGGGCTCCCTTCGCGGACACCGCGCGCAAGTCCGGACAATTCCGGCCGGCGGCAGTTGGAACGCCGGAGTGTACGCGTCCTTGCCCCGGCGCGCCCCCCGTTTGTCCAGCCCCGTCGCTTTTTATTGGCCGGGGCCCGCGGCCCGCCGCCGTGACTTCCAGATGACCGCGTCGACCAGGTAATGGTGGAAGTTGATGGCCTGGTAGATGACCAGCACGAACGGGAGGATCTGCCAGTCCGCGCGTCCGGTCACCTGGCCGAGCGACCAGTAGAACGCCGTCGACAGCCCGAGGCAGACCAGCGCGTAGCGGACCACGTGCTGCGGCTGGCACAGCGTCGACAGGAACGGCCGCCGCGGATCGACCCCGCCGCCGAACTGCCGCGCGTTGATCGCCCACACGAACAGCAGGTACTGCGCGTTGTGCCAGATGTTGATGAACAGCCACCCGCTGGTGATGTCCGGGATCACCAGGTACGCGATCGCCGTGATCACCACGTGCGACAGCACGAACAGCGCGTACCCGCGGCTGTGCGGCCAGCCGCTCCGCAGGTCCCGCAGGCACCGCAGGCCCCACGCCGCGAACGCCGCCAGCGTGGCCGCCCCGCAGCCCACCACCAGCCACCCCGGCACCGCCGGGCTCCACAGCTCGGTCGCGTAGAACTCCGGGTGCTGCTCGTGGCAGCGGGCCAGCACGCCCCACAGCGGGAACCCGTAGATCACGGCGTCGGTCAGCCAGTCGCGCCCCGTCGCCCCGGCGTTGCGGTGGTACGCCCGCGCGATGCCGTAGCTCTGGCGCGTGTAGTGCCACGACTGCCAGAAGAAGTAGACGCTGTTGAGCGCCATCACCCCGCCGATCCACGCCACCCCCGCGGTCCCGACCAGCACCAGCGGCGGCAGCACCGTCAGCAGGAACCAGTGGGCCCGCGCGCTGGCCCGGTCGAACGCCACCCGCGTGTACATCGAGGCCACGTGCGGGTAGGCCAGCAGCCACAGGTCGAAGAAGATGACGACCGCGAACAGCTCCGGCCCGATCGCCGCGACCCCGCCGGCGATCAGCGCCAGCGCGAGCACCCCGACGATCAGCCCGAGGTCGAACCCCGGGCTGCGCAGCCAATCCGGCGACGGTGCGGCGAGGGCTTGCGGCATCTCAAGTCGGCAGCGCCGGCCACGATATCAGCTTCGCCGCCGCGGGGCCCGCCGCGCGCGGGCGAGCGCGCAGGACCGCGGCGGCTCCACCTCCGCGGCGCGCCCGCGTCAGTGCCCGGGGCCGCCCGGCCCGTCGGGCGTGAGCGCCTCGCCCTCGGCCGCCGGCGCGGCCGCCAGCTCGCCCGCGTCGCCGCCGACCTCGCCGATCAGCTCGGGGCGCCGATGGTTGCTCGCCCCGCGCCGGCGCACGTCGTCGCGGTCGTACGCGAGCACGATGCGCTGCACGAGCTGGTGCCGCATCACGTCGGTCGCCGTGAACGGGCAGAAGGCGATGCCCTCGACCCCGCGGAGCACCCGCATCGCGTGGCCGAGGCCCGAGCGCTTGCCCGCCGGCAGGTCGTTCTGCGTGGGGTCGCCGGTGACGACCGCCCGCGTGCCCATGCCGATGCGCGTCAAGAACATCTTCATCTGCTCGGGCGTGGTGTTCTGCGCCTCGTCGAGGATGAGGAACGTCTCCGTCAGCGTCCGCCCGCGCATGTACGCCAGCGGCGCGACCTCGATGATGCCCTGCTCCATCATCCGCAGGACCTTCTGCACGTCGAGCATGTCGTGCAGCGCGTCGTACAGCGGGCGCATGTACGGGCTGATCTTCTCCTCGAAGGTGCCCGGCAAGAACCCCAGGTTCTCGCCCGCCTCGAGCGCCGGGCGGGTGAGGATGATGCGCCGCACCCGCTTGTCGGTCAGCATGCGCACGGCCATCGCCACCGCGAGGTAGGTCTTGCCGGTGCCCGCGGGTCCGATGCCGAAGGTCAGGTCGTGCCGGCGCAGGCAGTCGACGTAGTACTTCTGGGCCAGGCTGCGCGGCGCGATCGGCCGGCCGCTGCCGGTGCGCCCGACGACCGCGTCCTCGAACAGCGTGCGCAGGTCGACGCGCGGCTCGCGGCGCATCACCTCGAGCGCGCGCAGGAGGTCGCCCGGGTGGATCGGCGTGCCCGCGCGGGCCATGCCGACCATCTGGCGCAGCAAGCGGTCGACCAGCGTCGCCGCCTCCTCCTCGCCCTCGATCGTGACCTCGCCGCCCCGCACGTGCAGGGTGACGCCCGTCGACCGCTGTAGATCCTCCATCACCTGACCGCCGACAGAGCCGAGGACGAGCTGCAGCGGGACCTGATCTTCGAAGCTTAGTTTGATCGTCACAGGTTAGGAAAAACTCCGGCGAACGTTTATCTGCGTGAGGGACGGCCGTGAGGTGCCTTTGCGGCAGCGCCGTGGTATGGGCGCCACGTGAACCTACCACGCGACCCCGGGCCGGCCAAGGACCGCAAACACGCCGCGAGCGCCGCGACATCGCGATCCGAGTCCTCCCCCGATCCGGCCGCCCACGGCCTGCGTCCGGGCCTCGACGGCCTGCGCGATCTGATGGACCGCCTGCTCGCCCCGGGCGGATGCCCGTGGGACCGCGAACAGACCCTCGAGACACTGAAGCCCTATCTCATCGAGGAGGCCTACGAGGTCCTCGACGCCATGCACGAGCCCGAGGCGCACCGCCGCGAGCTCGGCGACCTCCTGCTGCAGATCGTCTTCCAGTCCGCGCTCCGCGAGCGAGAAGGCGCATTCGACCTCGACGGAGTGATCGCCGCCATCCGCGACAAGATGATCCGGCGCCACCCCCACGTGTTCGACCCCGGCGCCGCGCCGGCCGCCGACGCCGCCGCCGTCACCCGCCAGTGGGCGCAGATCAAGGAGCAGGAGCGCGGCGCCGCGGCGGGCCCGAAGAACCCCCTGGCCGGCGTGCCGCGCACCCTGCCCGCCCTCCAGCGGGCCTGGCGCCTGCAGGACAAGGCCGCCGCCGTCGGCTTCGACTGGCCGAGCTTCGACGGCGCCGTCGCCAAGATCCGCGAGGAGTGGGAGGAGCTCGACCGGGCCCGCGAGAGCGGCGACCTCGAGCACGTGCGCGAGGAGTTCGGCGACCTGCTGTTCGTGCTCGTGCGCTACGGACAGAAGCTCGGGCTCGCCGCCGAGGACGCCCTGCGGGCCACCTGCGCAAAATTCGAGGCCCGCTTCGCCTACGTCATGCAAGCCTGTCACGACCGCGGCATCGACCCCGACAGCGCTGGCCTCGCGGTGCTCGACGGCTTCTGGGACGAGGCCAAGGCGCGCGGGATCAGACCGCGGACCTGAGGCGCCCCCTCCGGCGTCGGACCCGATCTGTCCCGAGGGACAGCCGTGACGCGACGGTATCCGTGATCCGCCGCGCTCGCCTGGACGCTGCAATTGCGCAGCGGGTGGCGCGCCCGCCGAGCCCGGCTACCTTGAGGAGAACCCATGGCCGCCCCCGACCCCTCACCCCCGACCCGCTGGCTCCACGCCCCGTCGCGTCAGGCGTACAGGAACAGCGACCACCACGACGAACACCTCGTCCTCGCCGCCGAACGCCCCCTGCGCGAGGCCCACGAGGCGCTCCACCTGGCCGTGCTCTGCCTCGAGGGCGAGGACGACGACCCCGACCACGAGGGCGCCCGCCAGCCGCGGGCCGTGCAGGCCCGCGGCTTCCTCGTCGAGGCCGTGCGGGCCCTCGGCCACGCCCGCCTCTACCTCCCGGCCATCCGCGTCTACAGCGTGCCGGTGATCCTCGCCGTCGACCCCGACGAGGGCGCCGAGCTCGCCCGCCTCCACCAGATCGCCACGCGCCTGCTCTGGTACAACCACGCCTGGCTGCCCGCGCGCGACCAGGCCCGCCCGCTCCAGCCCCACGAGGAGGCCCAGCTGGCCGTGCTGCTTCGCGGCCTCGCCCGCAGCGCCCGCACCGGCCGGGCCCTGCGCCACGCCTGGCTGGCCACCGCCGTGATGGTCGCGGTCGTCGCCCCCACCTTCGGCATCGTCGCCGTCTCGCTGCTGCTCGCGACCGTGGTGGTCGCCGCGGCCGCCCTGCAGATCGGCCGCGCCGCCAGCCCCGCGCTCGACGAGCCGACGTCCGGCTGACGAGTCCTCGAGGACTTCGACGATCGAGGGTCGCGGGCGCGTGCCGACGACCTGTCCGCGAGGACACCTCGATGCACCTGTCCGCCAGGACAGGTCACGATCTCGCCCGCGCGGGTGCTGACACCTCGATCGGCCCGCGCTTCAGGGCGCCGGCTCGACGCGCGCCGCCAGCTCGAGGATCGCCGCCCGGATCGCCGCCCGATCGGCGTGCAGCCGGGCCAGCGCGTTGCGCCGGGTCGCGAACAGCAGCAGCCCCCGCGCCGCCGAGCCGACCGTGGCGAAGCGCTCCCAGAAGAACAGCGCCGCCGCCCCGCAGATCGGCGCCATCAGCCCGACCGCCACGCCCCACGCGATCCCGCCGAGCAGCCCGGCCGCGACCCCCGCCGCGATCCACGTCAGCGGGAACAGCAGCGTCGCCGCCAGCACCTTGACCGTCGCCACCATGTCGGCGAAGCCCTCCGAGAGGCGCCGCGACAGCACGCGCGTCAGCAGGTAACACGGGTAGTGCAGCGCCGTGCCGACCAGCGCCAGCGGCAGCAACACCCCCAATGCGGCCGCGCTGCGCAGCGCATAACGAACACTGCCCCACAGCGTGAAGTCCTGCGGCTTCAGGTGCTCGGGCGTCATGCCGAGCGCCTGCAGGTCGCGCTCGTAGCGCGTCACGCGGGCGGCGAGCCCGGCCAGCGCCTGCGGATCGGCGATCTTCAGCCTCTCGTACCCCGCGCTCAGCCGCCGCCGCAGATCGAAGCCCTCGGCCAGCGTCCACGGCGCCTCGCTCGAGGCGGCGAAGATGCGCCCGACCCGCTCGACCAGCGCCAGCGCCTCGTTCTCCTCGGCCTGCAGCGTCACGGCCGCGAGCGCCTCGGCGATCCGCCGCGTCAGCGCCTGCACGTCCTCGGTCTGCGGCTCTCCGTCCTCTCCGAGCGGCGCCGGCGGCCACGTGAACGGCCGCCCGTACAACAGCAGCGCGTCGCTGCGGAACTTGGCCTTCTCCCCGTAATAGATGCCCGCCGGCACGATCGTCAGGTCCGGCAGCTGCGCC
Organism: Myxococcales bacterium; assembly: GCA_016793465.1. Next base: position 240,814 of record JAEUJW010000039.1, on the reverse strand, counting down.
CCCAGGGCGATGCGCGCCGCCCCCGTCTTCAGCGGCTTCAACTTCGGATCGTTGTGCGACACCCCCTCGGGGAAGATCGCCACCGCCTGCCCCTGTAATAATCTCTCGCGGGCCACGTGGAACGTCTGACGATTGTCGACGACCCCGCCCTCGTCCTGCTTGCGATAGACCGGGATCGAGTCGAACGCCTTGACGATGAAGCCCATCACCGGCGAGCGAAAGAGCGGCGCCTTGGCGAGGAAGGCCACCGGCCGCGGCGCCAGGCACAGCAGGATCCCCGGATCGACGAGCGCGTTCGGATGGTTCATCACGAACATCACCGGACCCGAGCGCGGCACCTGCTCCTCGCCGACGACCTCGACCCGGCGAAAGAACACCCGCAGCGCGACCCCGAAGACCCCACGGGTGAGCGTACGCAGCACGGCCCGCAGTATACTCGCCGCCATGCCCCCCCAGGCGGACGATCCACGCCCCTCCGCGCCGCTCGACGGGCGCGACCTGCGGCGCCACTGGACCCTCGACCCCGAGGTCGTGTTCCTCAACCACGGCTCGTTCGGCGCCTGCCCGCGCGACGTCCTCGCCGCCGCCGATCGCGTCCGCGCCGACCTCGAGCGCGAGCCCGTGGCGTTCTTCGTGCAGAAGTACGAGCGCCTGCTCGACGCCGCCCGCGAGGAGGTCGCCGCGTTCGTCGGCGCCGACCCCCAGGACCTCGTGTTCGTGCGCAACGCCACCGTCGGCGTCAACAGCGTGCTGCGCTCGCTCGACCTCAGGCCCGGCGACGAGCTCCTCACCACCGACCACGTCTACAACGCCTGCAACAACGTGCTCGTGCACCTCGCCGCCCGCAGCGGCGCGCGCGTGGTCCGGGCCGCCGTGCCCTTCCCCATCGCCGGCCCGCAGCAGGTCGTCGACGCCGTGCTCGCCGCGGTCACGCCGCGCACGCGCCTGGCCCTCATCGATCACGTCACCAGCCCGACCGCCCTGGTGTTCCCGGTCGCCGAGCTCGTGGCCGCCCTCGCCGAGCGCGGCGTCGACACCCTCGTCGACGGCGCCCACGCGCCCGGCATGCTCCCGCTCGACCTCGCGGCGCTCGGCGCCGCCTACTACACCGGCAACTTCCACAAGTGGGTGTGCGCGCCGAAGGGCGCCGGCATGCTGCACGTGCGCCGCGATCGCCAAGCCGGCATCCACCCCGCGGTCGTCAGCCACGGCTTCAACTCTCGCCGCCCGCGCCCGCGCCTGTGGGAGGAGTTCGACTGGACCGGCACCGACGACCCCGCCCCCTGGCTCAGCGTGCCGGCCGCGATCCGCTGGCTCGGCGCCTTGCTGCCCGGCGGCTGGCCCGAGCTCCGCGCCCGCAACCACGCGCTCGTGTGCGACGGCCGCGAGCGCCTGGCCCGCGCCCTCGGCGTCGACTTGCCCGCGCCCGCGAGCATGCTCGGCAGCCTCGCCGCCCTCGCCCTGCCCGACGGCGCCGACGTCCCGCCGAGCTCCGCGCTGTACGCCGACCCGCTGCAGGTCGCGCTGTTCGAGCGCCACCGCATCGAGGTCCCGATCCCCCCGTGGCCCGCGCCGCCGCGCCGCCTCGTGCGCATCTCGGCCCAGATCTACAACACGCCCGCCGACTACGACGCCCTCGCCGCCGCCCTCGTCGCCTCGCTCTGACCGGCTACTTGCGCCGGCGCACGATCGTCACCGCCTCGAGCACCTCGGGCTCGTTCGGCTTGTCGTTGGCGTCGCGCGGGACCAGGGCGATGTCGTCGGCCAGGCGCTGGCCCTCCTCGTTGCACTTGCCGAACACGGTGTGCTTGCCGTCGAGGTGGGGCGTCGGGTTGAGGGTGATGAAGAACTGCGCCGACCCGGTGTTGGGCCCCTTGTTGGCCATGCTGAGCACGCCGGGGCTGTCGTGCAGGAGATCCGGGCGGATCTCGTCCTCGATCACGTAGCCCGGGTTGCCGAGCCCCGAGCCCGTCGGATCTCCGCCCTGGATCATGAACCCGGGGATCACGCGATGGAACGTGGTGTTGTTGTAGTACGGCCGCGTGACCCACTTGTCGGCCGTGCGATCGACCGACGGCCGCAGCCCGCGGGCCAGGCCCACGAAGTTGGCCACCGTCTTCGGCACCTGCGCGGCGAACAGCTCGCACTCGATGACCCCGCGGCTGGTCTTCAGCTGGGCGAACAGCCCGTCGCCCGCGCCCGGCAGGCCCGCGAGCGCCTGCTCGAGCGTGAACTCGTCGATCGGGTCGCCCTGCACCTTGTTGTAGGCCTTCAGCTGGGCCGCGTTCATGCCGCGGGGCGCCTCGTCGCCCCGGTTGAACACGACCTCGGTGCCGAGCCCGCCCTCCTCGCCGCCCTCTTCCTCGCCGACCTGGGCCGGCGTCCCGCTGCGAACGGCGGCCTTGCGGGCGGCCGCTGCGGCCTCGGCGGCGGCGATCTCCTCGGGTAGCGGAGGCGGGGGCGTGAACACGCACACCGAGCCCGGTGCCAGCGAGAGGGCCAGGAATCCGAGGGTCACGGGGGCTGGTATGGTGGGCATGGCTGCGTGCGGGGCCGTTTGGCGGCGCGCCGGCGGGGTCCCGGCCGGAGACTGGACCGCCGCGCGCGGCTTGACAAGGGGCCGCCGGGGGGACATAAGGCTCGCCTTCCCCGAAGACAAGAAGAAGCGAGCAGTCGTGGCGAATCACAAGCAGGCAGAGAAGCGCAACCGGCAGCGGCTGAAGCGCCGCGCGAGGAACCTGATGCACCTGTCGCCGATGCGCACGTACATGAAGCGTGTACGCAAGGCGCTGGCGGCCAAGGACTCCGATGGGGCCCAGAAGGCCCTCCCCGAGGCCGTCCAGGCGATCGCCAAGGCCGCCTCCAAGGGCGTCATCCACCGCAACACCGCGGCCCGATATATCTCCCGGCTCACCCTGGCGACCAACAAGGCCTCGGCCCCCGCCGCCGCCTGAGTCGTCCAGCACGGCCCCAACACCGCGACCGACAGCGCCTCAAGCGCTGTCGGTCGTTCACGTCTTAACACCGCCACGAACGCACGGCCCATCGCGCTGGCCCGCGAGCACACGGGTCCGCGGCCCCGTGCACGAGCCGGCCCGCGTGCACACGGGTGCCCCCGTCCCGCCGCGGCCCCGTGCACGAGCTGCTGCTGGCCCGTGAGCACACGGGTGCCCCCGTCCCGCCGCGGCTCCGAGCACGAGATCGCCGCGAAGTCGCGGCGCAGCCGGCATCAGCCGCCACAGCTTCTGCACCACCCGCCGCAGGCCCTCGTGGTCGCCTTTGGTCACGAGCTCGCAGCCCGTGACGCGACCACGCCCGCGGCGCGCGCGTCACGGGCCGTCGCTCAGCCTGTGCAGCTCCCGCCGATGCAGCCCTTGCTCGCGCACGTCCCGGTGCACGCGCGGGTGCACGACCCGCCGTTGCACGCGAGGTTGCACGTCGCGCCCGCCTTGCAGGTCTGCGTGCACGTCCCGCCGTCGCACGAGAACTTGCACGTGCCGCCCTCGCCGCTCTGCTTGCACCGACCGCCGGCGCACGAGAACTCCCCGCCCTCGCGGCACACCTGGTTGCAGCCGCCGGCCGCGCACGAGCCCGACTTCGTGGCCCCGCCGCCGGCCTTCGCGGTGCCGGTCTCGGGCTTCGCTCCGCCCGCGCCGTGGACCTTGCCGCTGGCGTCGACGGTGAGCCCGCCGACCTTGATCGTGCCGTCCGCGCCCAGCGTCGCGCCGTTCGCCGTCACCGATCCGTCGCCGTCGATCGTCGCCGAGTTCTCGCCGTTCTTCACCACCGTCTTGCCGCCCGCGCCGGTCGCGACCGATCCGCCGTCGCCGGCGACGTTCACCTTGCCGTCCGCGCCGACCTCGACGCGCCCGTTCTCGCCGGCGACGTTCACCTTGCCGTCCGCGCCGACCTCGACGCGCCCGTTCTCGCCGGCGACCACCGCCTTGCCGTCCGCGCCGACCTCGACCCTGCCGTTCTCTCCCGCGATCACGGCTTTGCCGTCGGGCCCGATCGCCACGCTGCCGCCCGGACCCGCGATCACGGTCTTGCCGTCAGCGCCGACCTGCACCGCACCGTTGGCCCCTGCGACCACCTTGCCGTCCGCACCGACCTGCGCCGCCCTCTTCGCGTCCGTGTTCCCGGCATCGCATCCGAGTGCCAGCACCACCGCCGTCAACACCACGCGCACAAACATCCGTTGCATCACCACGCTCCTGAAGGCGCGTACCCTATCACGATTCACGCGGCGGCCTCGCGCGCGCGTCTGTCCGCCGGTCCGCACACGCGAGGCTCACCGGGCGCAGACCGTCCGCGAAGCGGCGCGCTCGCACCTGTCCCGAAGTACAGCCTGCGCGCCCCCTCGCCGCGCTCACGCGCCCGCCCGAGGCTCGCCGGGCGCAGACCGTCCGCGAAGCGGCGCGCTCGCACCTGTCCCGAAGTACAGCCTGCGCGCCGCCCCTCGCCGCGCTCACGCGCCCGCGCGACCCGCACAACCGGCCAGGCCCGCGTGGACCTGGCCCTCGGGTCAGCTCACCGAGCGCTCAGCCGCTGCAGCTGCCGCCCGAGCAGGTCTTCTCGCTGCAGGTGCCCTCGCACGCGCGCGTGCAGCCGCCGCCCGAGCACGACAGCTTGCAGGTCGCGCCGGCCTTGCAGGTCTGCGTGCAGCCGCCGCCCGAGCAGCCCAGCTCGCAGGCGCCCGCCTCGGCCGTCTGCGTGCAGCCGCCGCCCGAGCAGCCCAGCGCCTTGCCGTCGCGGCAGGTCTGGGCGCAGCCGCCCTGGGCGCACTTGTCGTCCGAGCCGCCCGCGTCGCCGACACCGGCCGGCAGCTTGATCCCGCCGGCGTCGATCTCGACTCCGTCGACCTTCACCTTGCCCGAGGCGTCGACCGTGACGTCACCGGCCTTCACCGCCACCGAGCCGTCGGGGTTGAGCTGGACCGACGCGTCGCCGCTCTTCACCAGCGCCGACTTGCCGTCGCTCGTGACCGTCGCGCCGCCGGCCTGCACCGTGCCGCCGTGGCCGTCGGCCGTGACCGTCGCGCCGCCGGCCTGCACCGTGGTCTTGCCGTCGGCGCCGACCACCACCGTCTTGCCGTCGGCGCCGACCACCACCGTCTTCCCGTCCGGCCCGACCTGCACGCCCGCGCCGCCGGCGTTGACCTGCACGCCGCTCTTGGCATCGCCTTTGCCGCTCGAGAGCGCGTCACAGCCGAACGTGAAGGCGATCGCAGCGATCGCCGCCCAGGGAGTCTTGTTCTTGATCATCGTGCCTCCGGTCGCGCGGACCCTATCACACTCCGTCCGATGCACAGGCACACCGCGGCGATCGGCCGCGGCTTTCGCCCGCACGAGCGACCGCGGGGCGCGGCCCGTGCTCGCGGTGGGTCGCTCGACCGCTGGACGCGGCCCGTGATCGCGGCGGCTCGCTCGCGCGCCCGCGCGCCTCACACCCGCGGATCGACGCCCGGCATCGCCGCGCAGGTGTCGAGGATCCAGCGCTGGATCGCCATGTACGGCGAGGCGTAGGCCGCCGCCGATCCGCCCTTCAGGTCGCTGTCGAGGCGCACCAGCGCCGCGTACGCGGTGCGCAGGCGGCCCTCGCTGAAGCCCCGCGCCTGCTGCTCGTACTGCCGCTGCAGGAACGGCGGCTGGATGGTGTGGGCCGCCCCGACCTTGGCCGTGTACAGCAGGCGGATCTGGCGGGTCAGCATCGCCAGCACCTGCAGCGACGTCCCGGTCTCCTTCTCCCCCGCCGAGAACATGCGCGCCAGCACGGTCAGGGCCGCCTGCGCCTCGCCGCGGCCGACCGCGTCGGTCAGGTGGAAGATGTTGCCCTCGCGCGTGTGCACGACCATCGCCTCGACGTCGGCCATCGCCACCGGGCGGTCGCCCGCGTGCAGCATGGCCTGGTCGAGCGCCGCCAGCAGCTCGCTGCGCCCGGTGCCGACCGCCGCGACCAGCGTGTTGGCGGCGTCGCGGGCGATGCCCTTGCCGCGCGCCTGGGCCTCCGACACCACGAACGCCGCCGCCTCGTCGTCGCGCTTCAGCGCCTCGAACTTGTGGGCCCAGCCGTCCTTCTTGCACGCCGTCACCAGCTTCGAGCGCCCGTCGATGCCGGTGCTGGTGATCGCCAGCACCGTCGTCGGGCTCGGCGCCTTGATGTAGCCGGCGAGCGCGTCGATGGCCGCCGCCGGCGAGCCGCCGCCCTCGTCCCCGGCCGCGCCCTTGGCGATGTCCTCCGGGTTGGCCAGCTCGACCAGCCGCTTCTTCGCCATCATCGGCACCTGCTGGCACGACGCCACCACCGCCCCCGCCGACTTGAGGTCCGCCCCGTCGAAGCGCTCGTGGTTGAAGGCCGCCATCGACTGCGCGAGCGCGTCGTCCGGCGGGATCAAGAATTTGCGCAGCGCCGTGATGACCGCCCGGATCGCCGCCGGCTCCTCGCCGTACAGCACGTAGACCGGCTGCAGCTTGCCCGCCGCAATGCTCTTGAGGATCGCCTGAACCGGGTCCATCTCGGCGCGGTGACCCTAACACCGGCTCTGCTCGGCGGCCAGCGTCACCACCACCTCGACCTCCGGCGTCATCGGCATCATGTCGAACACGGTCACGTCGACGACGCTCCGCCCCGCCGTCACCAGGTCGGCGAGGTCACGGGCCAGGGTGGCCGGGTCGCACGACACGTAGACCACCCGCCCCGCGGCCACCCTGGCCAGGTCCCGCGCCGCCTTGCTCCCGAGCCCGCCGCGCGGCGGATCCAGCACCACCAGGTCGTACGACCCGCCGCGCGCCAGCGTCGCCGCCGCCGCCTCGCGTCGCACCTCGATCCGGCACCCGCGCACCGCCAGCCGCGCCGCCAGCGTCTGCAGGTTCGCCGCCCCGCCCGCGTCGAGCTCGACCGCCGTCAACACCTTGCACAGCGGCGCCAGCCGCCGCGTGAAATTTCCCGAGCCGGCGAACAGCTCGAGCCCGCGGCGGTGCCCCGCGCCCGCCTGCCGCGCCACGTGCTCGACCATCGCCGCGTTCTGGGCCGCCTGCGCCTGCGCGAACGCGAACGGACCGGTCCGTACGGACATGTCCTCCGGGCCAGCCGCGTCGACGCCCAGCGCCGTCGTCCCGACCGCGATCCCCGGCCCGACCACCCCGACCAGCACCTCGTCGAGCGCCCGCGAGATCGCCTCGGCCCCGCCGCGCAGCGGCGGCAGCGGCACCACGTGCCCGTGCGCCTCGGCCCGCGAGGCGACGCCGACCACCGCGCGCGCCCCGTCGCTGATCGCGTGCACCTCGCCGTGCGCCGGCAGCAGCGCCGCGAGCCCGCGCACCCGCGCGAACGCGTGGCGCAGCGGCCCGTCGAGCACGGGGCAGTCCGGCGCGTCGATCACGCTCCGCCCGTCGCGCCCCACGAACCCCATGATTAAACCCGCGTCGGTCCGCTCGAACCGCATGCGAGCCCGCCGCCGGTACCCCAGCGCCTCGGGGCTCGCGACCACCGCGATCGCCGGCACCGCGAACCGCCGCAGCAGCCCCGCCACGATGTCTCGCTTCAATTCCGCCTGCGCCGCCGGCCGCACGTGCTGCCAGCCGCACCCGCCGCACGCCCCGGCGATCGCACACGGCGCGTCCTGCCGCGCCGCGCTGGCCTCGATCACCCGCAGCACGCGCCCGCGGATCATCCGCGCCCGCGCCTCGACGCGCTCGGCCAGCACGACCTCGCCAGGCAGCGCCGCCTCGACCAGCCACGTCCGCGGCTCCGCCTCCGCCTTGCCCACGCCCTCGCCGCCGTGCGCGACCCCGTGGATCGCCACGCGCTCGCCCGTCGCGCTCACTTCTTCTTGCCGCCGGGCTTCTCCTCGGCCTCGACCTCGATCACCCGGTCCTTCGCCCGCTGCTGGCCCTGCAGCATGTTGGCCATGCCGGGGAACCCGCCCGCGGGCCCGCCCGCGCCGCCCTGCTGCTGCATGACCTTCATCAGCTCCTCCATCGGGTTGGTCTTCTTCGGCTTCGGGATCAGCAGCGCCGCCAGCGCGAACAGGGCCGCCCCGCCGCCCCACACGTACAGGATCGCCTCGCCGCCGCGGCCGACCCCGCAGCTCATCGCCAGGATCCACGCGAACCCGGCCACGTAGGCCATGCACCCGGCCCCGCGGGCCAGCCCGAACAGACCGAGGATCGCCAGCCCCGAGCCCGCCAGCATCACCGCCGACGGCACCCAGATCGGCGACGTGTTCAAGAAGCAGCCGACGATGAACACCACCAGCCCGACGCCGAACAGCGCGAAGCGCCGCTGCAGCTCCTTCTTCATGGTCGCCATCATGTTCGGCGACATCTGACTGAGCATCTGGGCGTACTGCGCGCGCGGGTCCTGGGCCATGACCGTGGTCTCCGTGGACGAAAGATAGCGGAATCGGGCCCGACGGGCCGGGAAGACTTACCCGCCGGCGAAGCGGCGCATCACCTCGCGGCTCAGCACGATGCGCTGGATCTCGCTGGTCCCCTCGAAGATGCGGGTCACCCGCACGTCGCGGAGGTAGCGCTCGACCGGGAACTCCTGCGAGTAGCCGTAGCCGCCGAGCACCTGGATCGCCCGGTCGCAGGCCGCGTAGGCCCGCTCGCTGGCCATCAGCTTGGCCATCGACGCCTCGGTGGTGAACCCGCGGCCCTGCTCCTTCAGCCAGGCGGCGCGCAGCACCAGCAGGCGGGCCGCGTCGAGCTCGGTCGCCGAGTCGGCGAGCATCCACTGGATCGCCTGGAAGCCCGCGATCGGCTGGCCGAACTGGCGCCGCTCCTGGGCGTAGCCGGCGGCGTAGTCGGTCGCCGCCAGCCCGCAGCCGAGCGCCAGCGCGGCGATGCCGATGCGCCCGCCGTCGAGCGCCATCATCGCCACGCGGAAGCCCTTGCCCTCGTCGCCGAGCAGCGCGTCGTCGTCGAGCTCGACGTCGTTGAAGTCGAGCGGCGTGGTCGTGCTGCCGTGCTGGCCCATCTTGTGCTCGGGCTTGCCGCGCACCAGCCCCGGCGCGTCGCCCCGCACGAGGAACGCCGAGATGCCGCCCGAGCCCGGGTTGTCGTTGGTCCGCGCCCACACCACGAACAGCCCCGCGTCGGTGCCGCTGGTGATCCACAGCTTCTGGCCCGACAGCAGCCAGCCGCGGTCGGTCCGCCGCGCCCGCGTGCGCATGCCGGCGGGGTCGCTGCCCGCCCCGGCCTCCGACAGCGCGAACCCGCCGACCGCGTACTCGCCGCTGCACAGGCGCGGCACGTGCTGCTCGCGCTGGGCCGGCGTGCCGAACTTCGTCACGACCTCGGCGACCATGTTGGACACCGTCATCGCCACCGTCGTGCTCGCGCACACCCGGCCGAGCTCGATCACCGCCAGCGCGTAGGCCACGGCCCCGGCCTCGACGCCGCCGAGCGCCTCCGGCACGTTGATGCCGAGCAGCCCGAGCTCGGCCGCCTCGCGCAGGCTCTCGCGCGGGAACCCGCCCTCGCGGTCGAGCCCGGCCGCCCGCGGGGCCAGCACGCGCGCCGCGAACTGGCGCGCCGACTCGACGATCATCTCCTGCGACTCGCTCAGCGACAGGTCGAACACGTCACCTCACTCCGCGATGCAAACGCCGCCAGCCGCGAGCCGGCTCAGAAGCTCTCGCCGACCTTGCCGGAGTACGTGTACACGTACTCGACCTCGGGCGGCGGGTCGAACTCCCACTTGGCGGCCGACTCCTCGACGCACGGCTGGAACAGCTTGGCCTCGCGCTTCTGGTTCTCCTTCTTGCCCTTCGGCGGCTTGCGCTCGAAGATGTCCGACTGGGTGATGCGGGCCTGGGTGACCTGCCCCGCCGTGCTGATCGTGAACTCGACCGAGAAGGTGCCGGCGATCCAGCGGTTCTCATAGGCCTCCATGTCCTTCTGCAGGCAGCGGCCGAAGTCACGCTCGTACACGTTCTCCACGGTGTCCTGGATCGACTTCAGGACCTTGGGCGACACGCCCTTGCCCTGGTCGTCGTACTCCTGCGACTCCTTGTGGGTCACCATGTCCTTGTCGTATTCGTCGCCCTGGTACTTGGAGTACAGGTCCTCCTCGCCGTTGTTCATCTTGTCGAGCTGACGGCGCGCGCAGCCGGACGCGAGGGCCAGGCTGGCGGCCAGGGTCGTGAGGACGATGGTGTGGTGGTGCATGGTGTTCCCTGGAAAACGGGCGGATTGCGGCGGATCTTACACGAACCGGGTCACTTGCGCGACTTCAGCAGGGACGCCGCGATGACCACCCGCTGGATCTCGCTGGTGCCCTCGTAGATCTCGGTGATCTTGGCGTCCCGGAAGTGGCGCTCGGCCGGGTACTCGGTCACGTAGCCGTTGCCGCCGAAGATCTGCAAGGCGTTCTTGGCCACGCGGTTGGCCGTCTCCGAGGCGAACAGCTTGGCCATCGCCGACTCGCGGGTGTGGCCCTGCCCGCGCGACTTCATCCACGCCGCCCGGTAGGTCAGCAGCCGGGCCGCGTCGAGCTCGGTCAGCATGTCGGCCAGCATGAAGGCCACCGCCTGGTGGTCGATGATCCGCTTGCCGAACGTCTTGCGATCGCCGGCGTACTCGGCCGCCGCCTCGAACGCCGCCCGGGTGATGCCCAGCGCCTGCGCGGCGATGCCGATGCGTCCGCAGTCGAGGGTGCTCATCGCCACCTTGAAGCCCTTGCCCGGCTCGCCGAGCACCTGGTCGCGCGAGACCCGGTGATCGGTGAAGAAGATCTGGCACGAGTGGCTGGCCCGGATGCCAAGCTTGTCGTCCTTCGGCCCGCGCGAGACGCCCTCGCCGTGCATGTCGACGACGAACGCGGTGATGCCATGGTTGCCCTTCTCGGGCTCGGTCATGGTGAACAGGATCCCGGTGTCGGCCTGCGGCCCGTTGGTGATCCAGTTCTTGACCCCGTTGATCACGTAGCCGTCGCCTTCGGGCACGGCCCGGGTCTTCTGGGCCGCCGCGTCGCTGCCGGCGTTGGGCTCGCTCAGCATGAAGCAGCCGAGCTTCTCGCCGCGGGCCAGCGGCCGCAGCCAGCGCTGCTTCTGCTCCTCGCTGGCGAACTTCAGCAGCGGGTCGCACACCAGCGAGTTGTTGACGCTCATGATGACGCCCGTCGACGCGCACGCGGTCGACACCTCCTCCATGGCGATCACGTAGGCGATCGGGTCGAGCCCGGAGCCGTCGTACTGCTCCGGCACCTCGATGCCCATCAGCCCGAGCTCGGCCATGCGCGCGACCAGCTCGGCCGGGAAGCGGTGGTCGCGGTCGATCGCCGCGGCCAGCGGCTTGACCTCGCGGGTCGCGAATTCGCGGACGGTGCTCTGCAGCGCCAGGTGCTCTTCGGTCAGCGACAGATCCAAGGCTCTCTCCCTCTCTCGTGCTCGTGGTTACGACTGGGCCTCGCCCGGCGTGCCGGTGAAGTCCGCGCGGCGCTTGCCGAGGAACGCGCTCATGCCCTCGCGCTGATCGGCGGTGGTGAACAGGCGAGCGAACGCGTCGATCTCGAGGGCCATCGCCTCGGACAGCGGCAGGTCGGCCCCGCGGTGCAGCACCGCCTTGACCGTCGCCACCGCCTGCGGGCCCATCTGGGCGATCGTCTCGCAGGTCGCGATCGCCGTCGCCAGCAGCTGATCGCCGGGCACCACGCGGTTGACGAGGCCGATGCGCAGCGCCTCGGCGGCGTCGATCATCGCCCCGCTCATGCACAGCTCGAGCGCCCGGCCCATGCCGACCCGCCGCAGCATGCGCTGGGTCCCGCCGAAGCCGGGGATGACCCCGAGCTTGACCTCCGGCTGGCCGAAGCGCGCCGACTCGGCCGCGTAGATGAAGTCGCAGGCCAGCGCCAGCTCGCAGCCGCCGCCGAGCGCGAAGCCGTTGACCGCCGCGATCACCGGGATCGGCAGGGCCGCCAGCGCGTCGCCCATCGCGTGGCCCTGGCGGGCGAACTCGCGGGCCTCGTGCTCGGTCATCTCGGCCATCGCCGCGATGTCGGCCCCGGCCACGAACGCCTTGCCCGCGCCGGTCAGCACCAGCCCGCGGACCTTGCCGGCGTGCGCGTCGGCGCGGGTCAGGCGGGCCGCGTCGCCGAGCTCGGCGACCACCGCGCCGCTCAGCGCGTTGAGCACCGCCGGTCGGTTGAGGGTGATCACGCGGACCGCCCCGCGGTCCTCGACTTGCAGCGTCTCGAACGTGGTCATGTCACTTCCCCGCGTAGTTGTAGAAGCCGCGCCCGGTCTTGCGCCCGTGCCAGCCCGCCGCCACGTGCATGCGCAGGATGTTGGGCGCGCGGTACTTGTCGTCGCCGAGCTCGCGGTGCAAGACGTCGGCGATGGCGAGGCAGGTGTCGAGGCCGATCAGGTCGGCGAGCTCGAGCGGCCCCATCGGGTGGTTTAGGCCGAGCTTGGCGCCGGTGTCGATGTCCTCGGCGGTGCCGAGCCCCTCCTGCAGGGCGAAGCCCGCCTCGTTGATCAGCGGGATGAGGATGCGGTTGACCAGGAAGCCCGGGCAGTCCTTGCTCGTGATCGTGGTCTTGCCGAGCTTGCGGGCCAGCGCGACCGTCGCCTCGTAGACCGCGTCGTGGGTCTGCAGCCCGCGGATGATCTCGACGAGCTTCATCAGCGGCACCGGGTTCATGAAGTGCATGCCGACCACGTGGTCGGGCCGGCTGGTGACCGCCGCCAGCATGGTGATGCTGATCGAGCTGGTGTTGCTGGCCAGGATCACCCCGGGCCGCGCCGCCTGGTCGAGCTCGGCGAACAGCTTCTTCTTCAGGTCGATGTTCTCGGTGGCGGCCTCGACCAGGAAGTCGGCGGGCGACAGGCCCGCGGCCCCGACCACCGGCGTGATGCGCCCGGCGACCTTGTCGCGCTCGTCGGCCGCCAGCTTGCCCTTCTCGACCAGCCGGCCGAGCTGCTTGACGATGCCGGCCTTGCCGGCGTCGGCCCGCTGCTGCGAGACGTCGGCCAGCAGCACGTCGTAGCCGTTCTGCGCGGCCACCTGGGCGATCCCCGCGCCCATCTGGCCGGCGCCCAGCACACCCACGGTCTTGATCCCGCCGAGGATCGTCGCTGCATCGATGGAAGCTTCGGTCATGTCGCGTTCTCCTGGTTCACACCGCTCGAGAGAGGATCGGCGCCGTCTAGCGCTCGACCAGCATCGCCACCGCCTCGCCGCCGCCGATGCACAGCGAAGCGACCCCGCGGCGCTTGTCGTCCTGCCGCATGGCGTACAGCAGCGTGACCAGCACGCGCGCGCCGCTGCAGCCGATCGGGTGGCCGAGCGCGATCGCCCCGCCGCGCACGTTGAGGCGGTCGTGCGGGATCCCCAGCTTGTCGCCGTTGACGAGCGCGACCACCGCGAAGGCCTCGTTGATCTCCCACAGGTCGATGTCCTCGACCTTGGTGCCGGTCTTCGCCAGCAGGCTGGCGATCGCCCCGGCCGGCGCCGTGGTGAACCACTCCGGCGCCTGCGCGTGCCCGGCCTGGCCGCGGATGGTCGCCAGCGGCGTGATCCCGCGGCGCCTGGCCTCGTCGCCGCTCATGACCACCAGCGCCGCCGCCCCGTCGTTGAGCGTCGAGGCGTTGCCCGCGGTGATCGTGCCGGCCTTGTCGAAGGCCGGGCGCAGCGCGGCCAGCTTGTCGACGTCGCCCTTGAACGGCTGCTCGTCGTCGGCCACCACCGTCGGCGGGCCCTTGCGCGACGGCACCTCGACCGGGACGATCTCGTCGCGGAACTTGCCCTCCTTGACCGCCGCCAGCGCCCGCCGGTAGCTGTCGGCCGCGTACCCGTCCTGGCGGTCGCGCGGGATCTGGCACTCGCGCGCGCACAGCTCGCCGGCGTTGCCCATGTGGAAGTTCTTGTAGGGGTCCCACAGGCCGTCGTGGACCAGCCCGTCGACCAGCGTGCCGTTGCCGAGGCGGTAGCCGCCGCGGGCCTGCGGCAGCAGATACGGCACGTTCGACATGCTCTCCATGCCCCCCGCCAGCACGATCTCCGCGTCGCCCGCGCGGATCGCCTGGGCCGCGAGCATGACCGCCTTCAGGCCCGAGCCGCACACCTTGTTGATCGTCACGCAGCCGACGCCGTCCGGCACGCCAGCCCCGCGGCTGGCCTGCCGCGCCGGCGCCTGGCCCTGCCCCGCCGGCAGCACGCAGCCCATGAGCACCTCGTCGAGGTCCTTGCCCTCCACCCCGGCCCGGGCGAGCGCCGCCTGGATGGCGATCGTGCCGAGCTGCGGCGCCGTCAGCGACGCGAGGGCCCCCTGAAACGCGCCGATCGGGGTGCGAGCGGCGCTGGCGATGACGACTTCACGAGTCATGGGATCGGCCGTAACACGGCCCGCCCGGACCTGGAGAGGAGCGCCCGCACAAGCCCGGCCGCCCCGGACCTGCGGTGTCTCACGCATCGCCCGTGGTCGTCCGAAGGCCCGCGGCCTATGTCACGACTGCCGGCCCTCGCGCCGCGCCGCGGGGTATTGACGACGACCCTCGGCTTGCGTTACCCACTGCCTCCCCGCTGGGGTAGCTCAGATGGTTAGAGCGAGGGATTCATAACCCCTAGGTCGGCGGTTCAATTCCGCCCCTCAGCACAAACTTCGGCGGCCCCTCCGGGGCCGCTGTCCTCGCTCGCCTGAACGTCCCTCGTCGGTCGGAACGTTCGGGCGAGCGTCTTTTCGCGACCGGCATCGGACGCGCTCCCCCCAAACGTTCGGCGGGCCCACCTGACGTCGGTGACGGCCGCGCCACCTGTCCGCCAGGACAGGTGACCGCCCGGCGGATCCACACGCTCGTCGCACACCCTCGCTCGCGACCTCCCCGTACACTGGCCGCGATGTTGTTCACCGACACCGTGGCCCGCCTGTCCGAACCCGTGGCCAACCTGATGGAGACCGGACGCAACCCGTACGGCCTGATGGAGCGCCTGTACCGCGAGCACGGCGACATGTGCCTGTACCGCCTCGCGGCCATGCCCACGGTCTACGTGTGCGCCGACCCCGACGGCGTCAAGCAGGTGCTGACCGGCTCCTACGATCAGTTCGAGCGCTTCGCCGGCGGGGTCGAGCTGTTCGTCGGCCCGCGCGCGCTGATCCTCCACGACGGCGAGCCCCACCGCGCCCGCCGCAAGCTGATGAACCCCGGCTTCAACGCCGAGAGCGTGCGGGCGTTCGGCCCGGCCATGCTCGAGATCACCGACCGCGTGCTCGCCCGCCAGGAGCCCGGGCGCACGCTCTCGCTGCTCGACTCGATGCAGGACATCACCATGCGGGTCATCATGCGCTGCATCTTCGGCGTGGCCGAGGGCCCGCGCTTCGAGGAGCTGCGCGTGCTGACCATCGAGTACCTGAAGCAGATCTTCAGCCCGACGGCCCTCGCGTTCGGCGTGCTGATGAAGCCGGCGCGCGCCCAGCAGTGGATGGTCGAGCGCAGCCGCTCGGCCCGCGCCAGCGACCTCGACGCCGGGTTCACCCCCTCGCGCTGGCCGCTGCTCGGCATCGCCGACCGCCTCGGCCGCATCCACGCCCTGCTCGAGGCGGAGATCGACCGCTGCGTCGCCCAGGGCCCCGAGACCCGCCACGACGTGCTCGCCATGCTGCTGCAGATCCGCTTCGAGGACGGGACCCCGATGTCCCGCGAGGAGCTGGTCGAGCAGCTTCTCATGCTGCTCATCGGCGGCTACGAGACCACCTCGATGTCGCTGTGCTGGGCGGTGCACTGCCTCATCAGCAACCCCGCGAGCCTGGCCCGCGTGCGCGAGGAGCTGCAGACCGTGATGGGCGACCGCTTCGACCCGGCCCGCGTCCGCGACCTCAACTACCTCGGCGCCGCCATCCAGGAGTCGATGCGCCTCAACCCGATCGCCATCGGCGTGTCCCGCAAGCTGCGCGTGCCGATGCGCATCGCCGGCAAGGACCTGCAGCCCGGCGAGATCGTGATGGCCAGCATCTACCTGCTGCAGCGCAACCCGAACCTCTACCCCGAGCCCGACAAGTTCAAGCCCGAGCGCATGCTCGAGAAGCGCCCGCCGCCCTGGCAGTTCTTCCCGTTCGGCGGAGGGGCCTGGCGCTGCCTCGGAGCCGCGTTCGCCGAGCACGAGATGCGCGTGGTGCTGGCCCGCCTGTTCACCCTGTTCGACGTGTCCGTGGCCCCCGGCGTGACCGTGCGGGCGGTCCAGCGCGGCATCACCGTCGGCCCGGAGGACGGCCTGCCGGTCCGCCTCACGCGGCGCGGCTGACCTCCGGTCCGCGGTCCTCGATCGCCGCGGCATCCCGTGACCGGCCCACTCGACCGGTCATCGTCGTTCCACGCCCCGCAGCGGACCGGCTCGCTCTACGCCGCCGCTCGCAACCAGATCGCCGTACGCCTCGGCGCCCGCGGATGTTCCGCGGCGCCGCGCGTGACGAACAATTGAAGCTCGCGGGAACCCGGCCGCGCCGCGGTTGTCTTGCCGGCCCATGAAGCGCACCGCCGCCGTCCTCGCCGTGCTCGCGACCCTCGCGCCCGCGCCCGTCCGCGCCGATCGCCTGAGCGTCGCCCGCGATCAGCCGCTCGTCGAGGTCTCGCACTCCGTCGAGGTCCGCATCGACGACGGAGTGGCCCGCTACAAGGTCCGGCGGACCTTCGCCAACAGCGGCACCCGCCCCGAGGAGGCCTCGCTGCGCATCGACCTCGCCCACGCGGCCGCGGTCACCGGCCTGCGCATCCGCGCGCGCGACCGCTGGTTCGACGGCGAGCTCATGGAGGCCGAGGCCGCCCGCGCCAGGTACCGCGAGCTCACCGGCATCGGCGCGTTCGAACCCAAGGACCCCGCGCTGCTGCAGTGGGTGTGGGAGGACTCGGTCCACCTGCAGGTCTTCCCGGTCCTGCCCGGCGGCGTCAACACCGTCGAGTACACGCTCACCGCCCCGCTCGGCTACCGCAACGGCCGCTACGTGCTGTCCTACCCGCGCTACGCCCCGCCCGAGTCGGGCCTGCCGCTCGCCGAACCTGTCCTTCGGGTCATCCCCGGTCACGGCGACGCGCGCACGCTGATCCGCGTGGCCGACCAGCGCGTCGCCCCCGACGCGCCGATCGTCCTCGGTCCGGCGCCGCGGCTCGCGTGGGTCGGCGACGGCGAGCCCGACGCGGGCGCCGGCTACGCGATCAGCACGATCGACGTGGCCCGCGAGGACCGGGTCACCGCCGCCGAGGTCACCCTCGAGATCAACCACACGTTCTCGGGCGACCTCACCGTCGACCTCGTCACCCCCGCCGGCGAGCACCTGCGCGTCACCGAGGGCAAGGGCTCCGACAACGACATCCGCGGCAGCTTCCCGGTCGAGCTGCCGGCCGGCTCGTCCGCCCTCGGCGCCTGGCACCTCGTCGTCGCCGACCGCGCCGGCCTCGACCTCGGCAGCATCGACGCCTGGACCCTCGCGCTCACGCCCGAGACCAGGACCGCCGCCGCCATCCGCCAGGCCGCCGGCGACGTGCCCCGCTTCATCCCCGACGCCCCCGACCCCGACGGCGCCGGCGACCACGCGATCCTCGAGATCGAGCCGCCGCGCATCGACACCCTCGACGCCCGCCTCGGCCGCGTGGTCGCCTCGGCGCAGCACGGCTTCTCGCGCCTCGAGATCGACGCCGCCCCCCAGCTGCGCCCGCTGCCGCACAAGGCCTCGGTGGTGTTCGTGCTCGACACCTCGCGCTCGCTGAGCGAGGACGAGGTCGCGACCCAGCGCCGCATCGTCGCCGCGTACATGTCCCACGTGCCCGACGCCGCCGTCGAGCTCGTCGGCTTCGACCGCGACGCCCGCCGCGTGTTCGGCGAGTTCGTCGGCCAGCCCGCGCTGGCCGCCGCCTACGACCGCGCCGTCGCCGACGGCAAGCTGAGGCTGCACAACGGCAGCGCGCTCGAGCGCGGCCTCGCGGTCGCCGTCGAGCTCCTGAAGACCCGCCGCGGCCCGACCCGCATCGTCGCCATCACCGACGCCGAGCTGCGCTCGAGCTTCGTCCACGCGCTGGCCGAGCGCGCCCTCGCCGGCAGCGACAGCACCGTCACCCACCTGGTGATCCCCGAGCTCGGCGACGAGGCCTCGATCACCCGCGACGACGCCCACCCGCTCGCCCCCATCGCCGCCCACCACCACGGCGTGCTGTTCCAGGTGGTCGCCCCCGAGGCCGACAAGTCGCTGGCCTCGCACGTGCTCGGCCTCGTGCGCCCGATCGGCGTCGACGACTTCAAGGTCCGCGGCATCGACCTCGCCGGGGCCGCCGAGCTGCCCGCGTCGCTGCGCGAGGGCACCGGCTACCGCGCCTTCATCAAGACCGCCGATCCGAGCCGCCGCGTGGTCCTCAGCGGCAAGATCTGGGCGGCCCCGTTCCGCCGCGTGGTCGAGCACGGCGAGCACTTCGACGGCGCGACCGCGGCCTTCGTGTTCTCCGAGGGCGAGCACACCGACCTCTCGCAGGAGGAGATGCTGAAGGTCGCGTTCGCCGGCCGCGCGGTCTCGCCGGTGACCTCGTACCTGGCGACCGAGCCCGGCGTGCGCCCGGCGGTCGACGGCCTCGGCGACGTCGAGCAGGGCATCGGCCTCGGCGGCATCGGCCTCGTCGGACACGGCGCTGGCGGCGGCGGCGGTGCCGGCTCGCCCCCGCCGGCGCTCGCCGACCTGCTCGCCGACGCGGCCCGCCGCTGCGCCGCGCAGCACGCCGCGCCCGCGGGCTGGTTCGTCACCCTCGACGTCGAGACGACCGCCGCGGAGATCGTCGACGTCGCGGTCGCCCAGCACCGGGCCACCCCGGCCATGCGCAGCTGCATCGTCGAGGCCGCCTGGGAGCTCGAGCTGCCGGACGCCCCGTGGCCGTCGCGCGCGCGCCACAGCCCGCGGCTCGACTAGCGACGCACGCTCCACCGACCGGTCGTCGACCCCCGGCTCACGTCGCGGCCAGGAACTCGGCCGCGCGCCGCAGCACCGCCGGCCGCCACTGCAGCGTGCTGTGCACCCCCCCGACGAACTCCGGCGCGACGCCGGGCAGCGCCGTCTCGGCCACCCCGACCAGCCCGTCGTTGTTGCCGGCGATGCGCCGCGTGTAGCCGACGTCGCCGCGCGTCTTGCCGCCGGCCAGCACCAGCACCGACGCGCTCGCCGGCGGCGGCGCCAGCCCGGCCACGCGCGCCGGCTGCAGCTCGTCCGCGGCCGCCCCGTACAGCCAGCGAAACGGCGGGAACCCGCGCATCTGCTCGGCCAGCGCGGCGCCCTGGTTCGGCGGCGCCAGCATCACCACCCGCTGTGCCTGCGACTGCGACGCTGCGCCCGCGCGCGCGAGGTAGGCCCGCGCGACCAGCCCGCCCATCGAGTGGGTCAGGATCCCGAGCACCGGCACCTGTCCCGCGAGCCAGGTCGCGACGAACGCCTCGAGCCGCTCCGCGTGCCGCTCGAGCGGATCTCTGCGGGTCGCGTAGCCGAACGCCCGCGCGTCGAAGCCCGCGCGCCGCAGGTACCACACGATCGGCCACAGCCCCGCCTGCGAGCGCAGCGCCCCGTGGATCACGACCACCGGCCGGCGGCTCACGGCTTCGGCGACCACGGGCCGCCCTCCCACAGGCGCAGCCCGCCGGGCGTCGCGGCCGCCCTGCCGCGCTGCACCGCCGCCGCGATCGCCAGCACCAGGCACAGCCCGAGCCCCGAGATCTGCGCCAGCCGCAGCGGCCCGAGCACCTCGGGCGAGGCGTCGTGGCGCAGCGGCTCGACCAGCGCGCGCCCGGCGACGAACACCCCGAACACCCAGCAGAACACCTGGCCGGTGTACGTCCGCGTGCGACGCAGGCGCAGCGCCACGATCAGCGCGATCATCGCGACCGCCGCCTCGTAGGCCTGGACCGGGTGCACCGGGGCCGACGCCGCCTCGCTCACCCCGGGCAGGCCCTGCAGCGTGCCGGTGTGCAGCACGAACGCCGGCGAGCCCGGCGGGTACGTCACCGCCAGCGCGTGCCCGAGCTCCTCCGGCCCCGCGTAGCTGCCGAAGTCACCGCCCGCGAGCAGCGCCCCGATGCGCTCGCACACCGCCCCGAACATGAAGCCCGGGGCCACGCAGTCGAGCCACGCCAGCAGCGGCACGCCGACGCGCCGCGCCCCGATCGCGCAGGCGACGAACGCCAGCGCGGCCCCGCCGAACACGGTCATGCCGCCGGCGGGCAGGCTGCGCAGCGCCTCGAGCGTCAGCGGCTCGCCGTGCTGCAGCAGCCACACGCCGCGCGCCCCGAGCAGGCCGAGCACCGTCGCCACCACGAACACCGTGCCGAGGCGATCGCTCGGCAGCCGGTCCTCCCGCGCCAGCAGCAGCGCCCACACCCACGCCCCGACCAGCGCGAGCCCCATCAGGAGCCCGTACGCGGTGACTACGAACTCGGTGCCGGGGACCGTGAAGAGCTGCGGGAACACCCGTCACTCCTCGGCGTAGACGGCTTCTTCCTTCTCCTGGGCCTCCTTGCACTGGATGCACAGGGGGGCCTCCGGACGGGCCTGGAGGCGCTTGATGGCGATCATCTCCTCGCACTCCTCGCAGATGCCGTAGGTGCCCTCGTCGATCTTTCGCAGGGCCAGCTCGATCTTGTCCATCAGGAACTTCTCGCGCCCGCGCAGGCGGAAGCTGAACGCCTGCATGTACTCGCTCGAGGCCTGGTCGACCTCGTCGAAGCGGTCGTCCGGCGAGAGCACCATGTCGCTCTCGAGGGTCTTCTGCGCCTGCTGGATCAGGCTGGTGCGGCGCTCGTTGAGGATCACACGGAACTTGTCGAGCTGAGCTTTGTTCAAGGCCATGGGTGCTGTTCCCGTCCTGTCCGTCGCGCGTCTCGACGCGTGGCCCGCCAAGGTAGCACGAGGGCCCCCTCGCGGGGGCCGAGACCTTAACCCACCGCCGCCCCCCGCGTAAACACCCCGCGGACAAAGAAGGTGAGCAATTCGTCGGCGAGCCGCTCCGGCACCATCCACCGGGAGGTCTCCGGGGGCTCCCCGACCGGCGCCCCGTCCGCCTGCGACCCGCCGGGGAGCTCGCGCCGGGCCTCGAGCATGCGGCCCAGGACCTCCTTCAAGCCGGCCAGCGCCGCCACGGCGATGACCTCGACGTCGCAGTCGCGGGCGATCCCGAGGCCGCGCCCGACCCGCACCGCCTGGCCGATCAGATCGATCACCTGGTCGTAGAACGGGGCCATCTGGGCCCGCGCCTCGGCGTCGCCGTTGTCCCCGCGGAGCATGATGGTCGCGAGATCACCGTGCTCGAGCACGGTGTTCATGACCCGCCGGAAGTTGGCCCGCATCTGTGCGAGGGGTTCTCCGTCGGCGGGATCGAGGGAGATCTTGCGGACGCTCCCACGAATCAGCGCGAGGAAGGTCGACGACAGCTCCGCGAACACGTCGCGCTTGCTCGTGAAATACAAATAAAACGTACCCCGCGCGATCTGGGCCGCGTCGATGATGTCGTTCACCGAGGTCGCGTGGTAGCCCTTGTCCTTGAACACCTGCGTGGCCGCGGCGAGGATCGTGCTGCGCCGCTGTTCTCGCCGGGCCTGGGCCCGAACGGCGCGTCCGTCCGACTCCTCGGACTCGCCGCGTCGGGCCCCGCCGGAGCCCGTCGCGTCGCCCGCGCCAACGACCTCGACTCCACCAAAACCGTCGTTCCGGGCGAGCGAAGCCGCGTCTTCGCGCGGCTCCGCGCCTGCCGGGAGGGGCGATCCGGACGGGGCGGAATGCGGCGACTTGCCGGGCTCGCCTGCACTGTCGCGGTTGACAGCCAATCGCAGCGCAGCCTACCCTAAAAACCGCGATTATCACTAGCGGAGACCAACCCAGCATGGCCAGCTCGGACAAGCGCAAGCAGTCGCTCTATTTCCCGGAGCAGATGTTGAAGGAGATCCAGGAGGAGGCTGCCCGCCAGGACCGCTCGCTATCGTGGATCGTCCAGAAAGCCTGGAAGATCGCCCGCAAGGACATCATGAAGTACCCGAGCGTCAACGACCTCGCGGACGACGGCGCGGACGACGAACGCGGCCGCAACGAGTAGTCGACGAGCGGGCCCGCGGCCATGACCACCGGCACGCACGCAGGCCGCGGTGAACCCCGCGCCGGCAGGGCGCCGACGCCGCCCGGGCCCCTCGCCGGGGCTCTGCCGATCCGCCTGCGGCGCGACGACGGCGCCTCGATCCGCCTGTTCGCCCTCGGCCCGCGCGACGCTCCGCCGCCCGCGATCCTCATCCTCGACGGCATCGGCTGCAACGGCTGGGCGTTCGAACGCAGCCTGCCGCTGCTCAGCGAGCGCCACCGCGTCGTGCTCATGCACTACCGCGGCCACGGCCAGTCGCCCGATCCGCCGCGACCGTGGCGGCTCAGCATCCCGGTGCTCGCCGATGACGCCGCCGCCGCCTGCGCCCACCTCGGCCTCGAGTCGGTGGTCGCGGTCGGCTTCAGCATGGGCTTCTGCGTGGCCCTCGAGCTGTACCGCCGGCACCGCGAGCGACTCGCCGGCCTCGTGTCGCTCGCCGGACCCAGCGGCCGCGTGCTGACCAGCTTCCAGGGCACGCAGGCGTTCGGCCGCCTGCTCCCGCTGGTCCGCGCGACCACCCGCATCGCCCAGGACCTCACCGCCCGGTTCTGGCGCAAGGTGCTGCCGTCGCAGCTGTCGCGGGAGATCGGCCTGCGCAGTGGCCAGGTCAACGCCGACCGCATCGAGGCCGCCGACCTCGAGCTCTACATGCGTGGCATCGCCGCCATGAACCCGGAGCTGTTCCTCGCCCTGCTCGACGAGGCCCACCGCCACAGCGCCGCCGACGTGCTGCCGACCATCGCCGTGCCCACGCTCGTGGTGGCCGGCGCGCGCGACAACTTCGTCCCGCTGGCGACCATGCGCCGCCTCGCCTTCGCCATCCCGCGCGTGCAGTGGAAGGTCTACCCCGACGCGACCCACGCCCTGCCGGCCGAGTACCCGCTCGAGATCGGCGCCGAGATCCTCGGGTTCGTCGAGCGCACCGTGACCCCCTGGCTGGCCACGCGCGCGGTGTGAGCGGCCCGGCGGGCGGCCGGCCTCAGTTCTTGACCTTGGCGTTCGGGCCAGCCGCCGAGGCCGCCTCGTCCTTCTCGACCACGAAGCGCACCAATTTTTTGATGGTGTTGTTGCGCTCGATGTTGCCGAGGATCTTGACCAGGTCGTCGTAGGCCTTGGGGTCCTTGACGAGCTTGCCGAGCGTGCCGTCGCCCTTCTCGATGGTGGCGATCACCTTCTCGATGTTGGCGAGCGTCTCCTCGAGGTCGCGGACGATCTTGCCGTCCGAGTCGTAGAGCATCTTCGAGACCAGGCTCTTGTTGTTGGGGTCCTTGACGTCCTTTAGCACCGTCGAGATATCGGACATCACGCGGCGGCCGTCGTCGACCAGCGGCTGCAGGTTGTCGTCGATCTTGGCCATGCTGCTGCGCGCCCGCCCGACGAACCCGTTGAGGCCCGAGGCCGTGTCGCGCACGCTGCGGAGGGTCGAGCCGAAGTCCTTGACCATGCCCTCGTCGTTGAGCAGCGCCCCGACGAGGCCCTTGCCCTCGGCGATCTGGCGCGACACCTCGTTGATGTTGGCGACCAGGCCCTGGAAGTTGCGCACCGTCTTCTCGTCGCCCATCGCCGAGGCCAGCTCGGCGATGCCGCCGATCGTCTCCTCGACCTTGCCGAACACGCCGTCGAGGCGGTCCTTGATGTTGTCGAGCTCCTCGATGATCGACGGGGTGGTCTGGATGCGCCCGCCCGGCTCGATCTGCTGCCCGCGGCCGACCGAGATCTGGACCAGCTGGTCGCCGAGCAGGCCGTTCTGCGAGACCGTGGCGCGCGAGTCGTCGCGCACGTGCACGAGGCTGTCCTTGAAGACCGACAGCGTCACGCGGATGCGCTTGTGGTTGGTCGTGTAGCCGTCGCACACGCCGGTGTTGCCGGACCACGAGACCCGGCGGTAGCGCCGGCGGAACTCCGACGTCACGCACACCTCGTCCTCGCGGCACTGCGCGTCGTCCTCGCACGGCGGGTGGAGGTCCTTGTTGAAGCTGTAGGCCTCGAGCTCGGCGCACTTGCCCTCGGGCGCGCAGAACATGGTGCGGTCGCAGTCGTCGGTGCGGCCCTGGCCGAAGCGGCCGCGGTCCTCGGTCAGCGGCGAGCAGGCGTACTCGATCTCGACGAACTCGCGGTCCTGGACCACGCCGATCTCGATGCCCTCGAGCTGCACCGGGCTGCCCTTCTTCAGGCCGGAGACCTGGCGGAAGTCGGCGGCGATCGTCACCTTCTCCTTCCAGGTGCCCTTGCCCTGGCCGATGATGAAGATCGAGGCGACGAGGAGGAACCCCATCGACAGCACGAAGGCGCCGACGATCAGGTTGAGGCGAGCTTCTGTCTTGCGTGCGGCCATCGTCCTGGTCCTCCGTCAGTCGTCCTCGTTCTCGTGGTAGATGCCCTTGATGAACTCGCGGACCACCGTCTCCGGGTGATCCTTGAACTCCTCGTTGGTGCCCACGAACGGGAACTTCTTGTCGTAGAGCATCGCCACCCGGTCGGAGCGCTCGAGCGCGATCGGCATGTCGTGGGTCACGACGATGCTGGTCACGTTGAGCTCCTTCTGCAGCTTCTGGATCATGGAACCGATGCGTTCGATGTTCGCGGGGTCGAGGCCTGTCGTCGGCTCGTCGTACAGGATAACCTCGGGCTTGATGGCGATGGAGCGCGCCAGGGCGGCGCGCTTGCGCATGCCGCCCGAGAGGCTCGCGGGCATGCGGTAGAGGATGTTCGGGTCGTAGCCGAGGCCGACCATGTCGAGGCACTCCTTGGCCCGCTCGAGCATCTCCTGGTCGGACATCTTGGTGTGCTCGCGCAGCGCGTAGGTCACGTTGTCGAGCACGCTCATGGAGTCAAACATGGCCCCGCCCTGGAACACCATCGACACGTTGCGCCGCAGCTCGCGCAGCTGCTCGCGGTTCATGTCGCCGACCTCCTGGCCCTTGAACAGCACGTGGCCGCCCTCGTACGGCAGGAGGCCGATCATCAGCTTCAGGCACACGCTCTTGCCCATGCCCGAGCCGCCGATGATGGTGAAGGTCTCGCCCTGCTCGATCTTCAGGTTCATCCCGTCGTAGATGACGTTGTCGCCGAAGCGCTTGTGGAGGTCCCGGAGTTCGAACACCGTCGTCATGGTCTAGCCCACGGGGAGGAAGATCATGGTCAGGACGAAGTCCATGACCAGGATGGCGACGGAGGTGGCGACGACCGTGTTGGTCGTCGAGATGCCGACCGCCTCGGTGCCGAAGCTGGTCTGGAAGCCCTGGAAGCAGCCGATGATGCCGACCAGGCCGCCGAAGCAGGTCGCCTTGACGAGGCCCGAGATGTAGTCCATCGGGTACAGCTCGTCGACGTAGGTCTCGTAGAAGTAGGCGGTCGGCACGTCGAAGATGCTGTCGGCGATCACCGCGCCGCCGCCGAGCGCGAGCACGTTGCCGTACACGCACAGCAGCGGCAGGGCCATGGTCGCGGCCACCAGGCGCGGCCACACCAGCTTCTTGATCGGGTCGGCGCCGAGCGAGCTGATGGCGTCGATCTGCTCCGACACCTTCATCGAGCCGAGCTCGGCGGTCATGCCGGTCGCGATCTTCGCCCCCACCGTGAGCGCCATGATCGTCGGTACGAGCTCGCGGACCAGCGCAAGCGCTGCCGCCGAGCCGACCGCGTTCTTCGCGCCGAAGCTCATGAGCGCCTCGCCGAACTGCCAGGTGAGCGCCATGCCGACGAAGATGCCCATCAGCGTGGCCAGCGGCATGCTGCGGATGCCGAGCGCGACGATCTGATAGAAGATGTCGTAGATGCCGAACGGGCGGCGCACGCCGACCGCGCAGGCGCGCCCGAACAGCAGCGAGATCCCGCCGACCCAGTCGAAGCCCGCCCGGACCGCGGCGCCGATGTATTCGAGCATCCCGCGGATCACGTCACTCACCCCGGATCGGGAACGTGAAGCCGGCGACGACCCGGGCGAACGCGGCCCGCCCGCCCTCGAAGCTGTGCGGCGGGGCCACGTACTCGAGGTCGAACAGGCAGCCGTTCTTCTTGGTCACGATCAGCTCCATCATGGTCTTGGGGCCGCCGTCGATCGAGGCCTCGACCACCGAGCGGAGCGCGTCGCGGCCGTTGAGCTGCAGCTTCTCCTGCGACTTGACCTCCCACTCGCGGAAGTCGATGCGCAGGTGATCGGTGAAGGCCTCGAGCGTGCTGTCGCCGTGGCGCTCGCACTGGCTGTCGAGCAGGATGGCGGCGTCGAGCGCGTCGTTCCACCACGCGACCTGCACGCCTTTCTCCTTCAGCGGGCGCCAGCCGTCCCCGGGCATGCCGAAGCGGTAGGTGGCCTCGTGGCGCACGCCGCGTTCCCACCGGCGGTAATAGGTGTCGCCGTAGCCCCTCCAGCCGCCGCAGGCCGAACCGACCAGCAAGAGGCCGATCCATGCCAGGCAGGCGGTGAAGCCGGCCCGGGCGTGAAGGGCCGGGATGCCAACTCTGGCCCGAAGGACGCGTGACGAGGGGGGCCGCACTGGCGTCGCAGTGTAACAGCGTATCGGAATGCAGCCACCTGGGGTCGGCGCCCCGCAACACTTTGCGCGGTGGTTTTTCATGGTTGTGCCGGCAACCACAGATCACCGGGAAGGACGCGGTGATCCGGCGCGAACACCGTTGCCAGGGGCGTACAGGGCCCGAGCGGCCCGGCTCCGGCGAGCCCGGAGATCCACACCGCCCGCTCCCGCAGGCGCGCGAGGGTCACCGCCGCGGGGTGGCAGTACGGGTTGTCTCTGCCCGCCGATATCACGACCAGCGCGGGATCGGCCGCCGCCAGCAGGGCCTCCGACGTCCCGTCGGCGCCGCCGTGATGCGGCAACCACAGCACGTCGACCGGGCCGCAGGCGGCGGCCGACTCCGCGGCTTGCGCAGCCGGCAGGTCACCGGGCAATAGCGCCGAACGATCGCCGACGCGGACGCAGAGGGCCAGCCCGCGGGCGTTCTCCGCCGCCGCCTCGGCCGCGCCGGTGGCGACCGCCAGGATCTCGAGACCCGGCGCCTGCCACCGGTCGCCGGCCGCGGCGGCCCGCCGGAGGTTGCCGGCCGCGGCCACGTAGGCGTCCACGGCCGCGGTGGCCGGCGCGTCGGCGAGACCGCGGTCCCACAGCTCGCCGAGCTCGACGTCGTCGGCCGTCCCGGCCGCCCCGTCCGCGCCGGCCACCACCCGCGCGAACCCGCCGACGTGATCGGCGTCGAAGTGCGTGTGCACCCAGAGGTCGACGCGCACGACGTCGTGGGCCGCCAGGGCGGCGATCACCGCCTCGGCCGCGCCCGGCGGCCCCGAGTCGACGACGGCCGCGTGGCCCTCGCTGCCGAGCAGCAGCAGCGCGCCGCCTTGACCGACGTCGACGAAGTGGAGGCCCGGCCCCGTCGGCGAGGCGACGGAGCCGGCGAGGATGAGCGCGGCGAGATCCATGGCGAGAGGTCGGCTCGCGCGCGCCCGTCGTTGCACGCGCGGCGAAGATTTTTTGTTCGTCCGATGCGCAACGAACGCGGGTCGACGGCCGAACTCCGGACGTGCACCTCACCCTCCTCGCCCTCGCGGCGGGCCTCGCCCCGCCTCCCCCACCCCCTCCACGTCCGCCCGCCGACCCGCCGCCGCGGCCGCTCCCCCCGCGACCGACACCCCCGCCGCGGCCGATCCCGCCGCCGCCGCTGCACGGACTCGTCGGCGCCTCGTCGCGCTCGCCCGCGACGCCTGCGATCCCACCGGCGCTCGCGCGGCCGCTGACGTCCGTGCCGGAGGTCGCGCCGGCAGAAGCCGAGCCCGCGGCCGCGCCGACGCGGGCCGAGGCGGCGCCGCTGTTCCTCGTGCACGGCGGCGCCGTGGCGCCCGACGCCTGGCTCGCGCTGTGGCGCGGCGACGCCTGGATGTGCTGGCGGCCCGCGCCCGGGTGCTGGCAGCGGCTCGAGCTCGCAGGCATCGTCGACCTCACGCTGCTGCGCGCCGAGTTCGTCGGCCCGGGCGCGCTTGTCCTCGGGGACAGGTCCGAAGCGACCTGGCGCATCGACCAGGGCGACCCGATCCCGCGCCTCGTCGCGGGCGATCCGGGCGGCGCGCCGCGGGTGTACGCCTGCGGCCCGCGCGGCCTGCTGCCGGTCATCGGCGCGGACGCCCTCGAGTTCGCGGCCGTGCCCTGCCCCGACGCGCCGGGCGGCGACGGCGAGTGCGTCGGCCCGACCCGGGCTCCGGCGATCCGCCCGGTCGTGGGCCTGCGCGTGCGCCTCGGCCTCGAGCTGCGGGTGCTCGACCGCTGGCAGCAGACCGCGCTGGCGACCACCGCCACCGGGCTCGTCGTGCTCGCCACGCTCGGCCTCGGCTTCGACCCCGCGTACGCCCTCCGCCGCGAGCGCGCCGATCTGCAGGCGCGGTCGCGTCGCGGCCTGCGCCGCCTGCCGGCCCCGCGCAGCCGCGGTCCGCTGGCCGCCGCCGAGCGCGAGGCCCTGGCCGCGGTGGTCTGCGGGGGTGCCCCGTGATCGCCGCCCTCCTCTTCGTGCTGCTCGGACCGCCGCCGCCGGCACCGCTGCCCGACCCCGCCGTCCTCGCGCGCGCGCTCGACGAGCTGCCGGCGCGCCCGAGCGTCGCCGAGGTCCAGGCCGCCGCGCTGCAGCGGGCCACCCTGTCCCCGAGGACAGCCCAGAGCTGGCTCCGGCGCGCCCGCGCGGCCGCGCTGCTCCCGACCGTGCAGGGCGAGGTCGGCCTGCGCAGCGACCAGGGCTGGCAGCTCGACCGCGAGGCCGGCGACGGCGACGCCCTGACCCAGGACCTCGGCGCCGGCAAGCTCGTGCAGGTGCGGGCGACCTGGGAGCTCGACCGCCTGGTCTTCAACGCCGACGAGCTGCGGGCCGCGCGGGCCGCCCTCGACCTCGCCGACGCCCGCGAGCGCCTGCTCGTGCGCGTCACCCAGCTCTACTTCGAACGCGCCCAGCTGTTGCTCGAGATCGCCGCCCTGCCCGCGCGCGACGGCCACGAGGCGGTCGGACGTCACGTCCGCCTCGCCGAGGTCGAGGCCGTGCTCACCGGCCTGACCGGGCTCTCGTTCTCTCGCCCGCGCTAGCGTGCACAAGTGCGCTCGGCGCCGTCGCGGCATCGTCGTCCGCGGACGCCGCTCGTGTGACGTCGGTGCCCGTGGTGGCAGATGCACGGTCTTTGATAACCTGTCCGCGTGGGTGCACATGCGGCGGTGAGGGACCGGTTCGTCTGCGATCTCGACGTCGAGCTCGACACGGGGCGTACGCGGGTCTATGGCCGCGGGCTCGACCTCACCGCCGGCGCCCTGTGCTGCCGCGCCGACGCCTCGATCGATCCCGGGACGACCGTGGCGATCCAGCTGCGCCTCGTGCTCGAGTGGGGCAGCAGCGAGACGCTCGGCGTCTCGGGCCACGTGCTGTGGAGCACCGAGACCGAGGGCGCCTGGCAGCTCGGCGTGCAGCTCACCGAGAACAGCCAGGAGGTGCGCCAGCGCCTCGGCGTGCTCCTGCGCGTGCTGACCGGCGCGCTGACCTTGCCTGCGCCGAACCGGTAGCGTGCGCATCGACCTGCGCCGCAGTCCTCGCGTCTTCTGCGTAACGCGCTGCACACTCCAGGTCCACGAGGTCGCCGGGCCCCAACGCAAATCGCTGAAATTATTGCCGCGATCCGCGGCGGATCGGACCGTGGATCGGCGCCCGAGACTTGCAGAGACACGCCCCCGTGACGCCACCGACCGAGACCCGGGACACCCGCCGCGCGGTAAGCATCCTCGCCCGCTCGCTCTTCCGCCAGATGCGCGAGCAGGGCTACACGCCCGAGCAGATCATCGCCCTGTCGTCCGAGCTCATCGACCTGGTGAGCCAGGATCTCCGGCAGGAGCGCGCCGGCGACGCCCGCTGGGCCGCCGAGTAGCGCGGACGAATTCGCCGCGACGAAGCGAGGCCGGGACGCGACGCGCCCGGCCTCGTCGCGATCCGCGGGTCGCCTAGACCTTCAGGCCCGGCAGCGGCGCCGAGCCGTCGTCGCCGAAGGTCCCCGCGTCGACGCCGAACATCCCGGCGAGGCTGACGAACAGGTTGGCGAGCGGCGGGGCGTCGGCGTACTTGACGTGGCGACCCGGCGTGATCGCCCCGCCGGCCCGACCCGCCAGCAGCACCGGCAGGTTGTCGTGGTTGTGGGCGTTGCCGTCGGAGATCTCCGAGCTGAGGTACACCACCGTGTTGTCGAGCAGCGTGCCGTCGCCGTCGGGCGTGGTCTTCAGGCGCTGGATCAGCTTGGCGAACTGCACCATCTCCCAGCGGTCGATGATCTCGAGCTTGGCGAAGTTCTCCGGCAGGTTCTGGTGGTGGCTGATCTCGTGGTGGGCCCCCGGCGCGCCGATGAAGCCGTAGTCGCGGTAGCTGCCGGCGTTCTCGAGCATGAAGCTGATCACGCGGGTCATGTCGCAGCTGAGCGCGAGCACCATCAGCTCGGTCATGAGGTCGACCTGCGTCGAGAAGTCGGGGAACGCCCCCGAGAAGTTGGCCGGCAGCTCGCACACCGGGTCGGTGGTCTCGGCGGACACGCGCTTCTCGAGGTCGCGCAGGCCCGTCAGGTACTGGTCGACCTTGTCGCGGTCGGTCTTGCCGAGCTTCAGCTCGAGCGCCTCGACCTGCTCGTTGGCGTAGTCGATCACGCTGAGCCGGTTGGCGCGCCGGCGGGCCAGCTCCTCGGCGCTGGCCTGGGGGTCGAAGCCGGAGAACAGCACGTCGAAGATCACCTGCGGGTCGGCGAGCTTCGGCAGCGGCGTCTTGGCGTCGGCCCACGAGATGTTGCTGGTGTACGCGCACGAGTAGCCGCTGTCGCAGTTGCCCATGGTCCCGCCGGACGCGGTGCCGAGCTGCAGCGAGCGGTGCGGGGTGGCGTCGCCGACGGCGTTGGCGATCAGCTGGTCGATCGAGATGTCGTTGACGAACTCGGTCTCGGACTTCAGCACGTGGGTCGCGGTGAGGAACGCCGAGGTGCCGCCCGCGTGGTCGCCGGGTCCCTCGGGCTTGGCCGGCAGGTTGGCCAGGCCGGTCAGCAGCAGCACGTCGTTCTTCAAGTCGACCATGGCGCCGGGGTCGACGAGCGGGCTCAGGATCGGCGTGATCTCGTAGTTCGGGCCCTCGGTCGCCGGCGTCCACGACTGCATGTGGATGCCGTTCGGCAGGTAGTAGAACAGCGCGCGCAGCGGCGGCGGGTCGCCCGGGCCGGCGCTGGCGCGACGGGCCACGCGCGGGGCCAGCGACTCGAGGAACGGCAGGGCGATCAGCGCCCCGGCCCCGCCGAGCACGACGCGGCGGGACAGCCGGCGCGACGGTGGAGCGATCATGGTGGGCTTGAAGATGCGAGTCATGGTGGTGTCTCCGTGCAGGCGGCTCACATCGACGGGTCGCCGCGGCGCTGGCGGAACACATCGCTGGTGACGAGGGCGACCATGAGGTCGTCGAACTGGTAGTCGCCGGACTCGAAGCCGGCGAACAGCTCTTGCAGGTACGGCAGGTCGTTGATGCCGGTGCCGCGGCCGAGCGCGTAGATGAAGGTCTTGCGGGCCACGCAGTCGGAGAAGCCGGGCTCGGCGGCGATCAGCGTCGACATCTCGAGGCCGTCGACGAACGGGGTGCCGTTCGGCAGGGTGCCGGTGGCGTCGATCGGCAGGCCGTTGTCGAGCTCGCGCCAGGCGCCGAGCGGGTCGTAGTGCTCGAGGCCGAAGCCCAGCGGGTCCATGACCATGTGGCAGCCCGAGCACTTGGGGTCGTTGCGGTGGGCCTCGAGGATCTCGCGCTGGGTCTTGCCCTCGCCGGTCGGCAACGCGGTGTCGACCCCGGGCGGCGGCGGCGGCGGCGTCTGGCACAGCAGGTTCTCGAGCACCCACTTGCCGCGCTTGACCGCCGAGGTGCGGGCCGCGTGCGACAGCACCGTCATCAGGCCGGCCCGCGTGAGCACGCCCTGGAACGGGCGGTCGGCGAAGTCGACCTCGACGAACTCGTCGGTGAACGCGCCCTGCAGGCCGTAGTGGGCGGCCAGGCGCTGGTCGACGAAGCTCGACTTGGTGGTCAGCAGCTCGCGGAAGTCGCGGTCGGCGAACAGGAAGCTGGCGGCCAGCAGCTCGAGCTCGCGGCGCATCGACCCGCGCATGGCGTCGTCCCACTGCGGGAACATCATGACGTCCTTGAAGGCGACGTTGACGTTGCGGATGAGCCACCACTGCCCGGTGAAGTTGTCGATCAGCGCCTGCGCCTTGGGGTCGGCGAGCAGGCGGCGGGCCTGCGCGGCCAGCTCGTCGGCGTCGGCCAGCAGGCCCTGGTCGGCGGCCGCGAGCAGCTCGTCGTCGGGCATGCTGCTCCACACGAAGTACGACAGGCGCGAGGCCAGCTCGTGATCGGTGAGCGGGTGCGGGTCGAGGCCGGTCGGGTCGGGGTCGAGCTCGACGCGGTAGACGAAGTACGGCGAGACCAGCACCGCCTGCAGGGCCACGCGCAGCGCGGTCTCGAGGTCCTGTCCGAGCGCCTTGGCGTCGAACACGATCTGCCACAGGCGGTCGACCTCGGCGTCCTGCAGCGGCCGGCGCCAGGCCCGGCGGGCGAACGCGGTGAGGATCTGGCGCACGCAGCTCTCCTCGCCGTCGGTCACCGGGTCGCAGATCATGATGCGCGTGCGCTGCGGGTTCTCGCCGGAGATCAGGTCCTGCGGGCCCTCGACGGCGAACCAGTCGACCACGAGGTTGCGGTCGAGCATCATGTCGGCGTCGTAGAAGTCGTTGGTGAACTCGACCGCGAACTTGTGCACGCCGGCGGTGACGTCGATCTCGAGCGAGTAGACCTGGGCGCCGTTCTGCACGGCGTCGACGTCGAACATGCCGACCGGGAGCTGGTCGACGGTGAGGTTCATGTGCGGCAGGTCGGGGCCCGCCTGCTGGCCGTAGACGCGGGCCTCGAACACGTACTTGCCGTCGTACGGGATGTCGATGGTGGTGTAGACCTCGCCGTTGGTGAACAGGTTCCAGCCGTCGCCGGTCGAGGCGCCGACCGAGGCGACCGCGGTCTCGGCCTCGATCTGCCAGCGCGTCGGCTCGGTGATGGGGATGGCCATGGCCTCGGCGATCAGTCCCTCGGCGGCGCGCTCGTAGAGCTCGGCCTGCAGCGGCGAGGTGCTGAGCACGTCGGCGATGTTGTCGAAGCCGAGCCCGAAGTCGTCGGCGGGGAAGCTGTCGGCCGGCCGCTGCGAGGTGCCGAGCAGGTCGCGCACGGTGTTGTTGTACTCGCTGCGGTTGAGCCGGTGGATCGTCACCCGCCCGGGGTCCCTGGCCTCCTCGCCGCCGGTCGCTTCGGTGGTGGCGCCGGTGTCGTCGGGGCCGGAGGTCGGGCCGTCGCCGGTCGGCACGCTCTCGGTCGGCGTGGGCGTGGTCGCGGTCGCCGACGCCGACGCGGTCGCGGTCGTCGTCGCCGGCTCGCCGCTGCCGTCGGAGCCGTCACCCGTACACCCGCCGAAGATCGCGGCGCCGAGGGCCAGCCGTGCTGTGATACGCGCGGAGGAAACCATCGCAGCCAGGAGACAGCAGCGCCGCCACGCTGTCAACGACGCCGAGGACCGCGGTCGCCGGAGCGCGTGGCCTGGCCAGCGTGGGGACGCGCGTGTACAAGAGGGACCTGACCTCGGGGGCAGCACATGCGACATCGGGGGGCGCGAGGCCGCGGGGTCCGTGGGCCGCGGGCGTGCTCGCGGTGCTCGTCGCGTCGGCGCTGCTGCGCGGGCCCGGGTTCACGCAGGGCGGGTTCGCCTCGCACGACGTCGGCGGGATCCTCTACGGCTCGATGCTGCTGCACGCGGGCCTGCTGCCGTACGTCGCCAGCGTCGAGCTGAAGGCGCCCGGCACGTTCTACCTCGCGGCCGCGCTCGCGGGCCCCGAGGGTCGTGACATCGCGGCGCTGCAGATCGCCGCCAACCTGACCGCGCTGGCCTCGCTGCTCGCGCTGGCCGGCGTCGCCTGGCGCCTGTGGGGCGGGGCCGCGGCGTTCGTGGCGGCGCTGGTGTACGCGCTGCACGACGCGGCCCTCGATCGCATGGACGCCAACTACGTGACGTGGGCCCAGCTGCCGCAGATCCTCGCCATGGCCGCGGGCCTCGCCGCCGCGCGCGCGCGTGGGCGGGGGCGCGGCCTCGCGACCTGGGCGCTCGCGGGGGCGCTGTGCGGGGCGGCGGCGCTGTGCAAGCAACCGGCGGGGGTGATCCTCGTGCCGGTCGCGGTGTGGGCGCTGCGCTGCGCGCGGCGCTTCGACTGGATCGCCGCGGCCGCGGTGCTCGCCGGCTTCGTGGGCGCGCACGTGCCGGTCGCGCTGCACTACGCGGCCCACGGCGAGCTCGCGGCGCTCGTCCGCGGCTACGCGTTCAACCCGTGGGGCCTGGCGTACATCACCCAGCGCGGCGACGCCGGGCCGCTGGCCGAGCTGCGCGAGGGCCTGC
Source organism: Myxococcales bacterium (assembly GCA_016793465.1). The sequence goes on along the minus strand of JAEUJW010000039.1, from coordinate 206,252 downwards.
TGGCGACCGTGCACACGCTCGCGCTGCCGCTCGCGCTGGCCGGCTTCGCGGTGGTCCGCCGCCTGTCTCGGAGGCCAGGTCCCGAAGGACAGGACCCTTCGGACAGACAGGGCTGGCTGCTGCTGTGGCTGGCCGCGACCCTGGCGGCCGCCTGCGTCGGCCTGCGCTTCTACCGCGGCTACTACCTGGCCGTGCTGCCGCCGCTGTGCCTGCTGGCGGCCGCGCCGTGGGGCGTGCGCTCGCTGCTGCGGCGCCCGCTGCCGCGAGCGCGGGCGGCGATCGCCGCCCTCGTGATCGTCGCCCTCGGCGCGCGCGCCGTCGCCGATCTGCGGGCCATCCGCGCCGACCGCCAGCGGCCGCACGACGCCGGCGTGCGCGCCGTGGCCCGCTACGTCGAGCGCCACAGCGGGCCGGGCGACACCATCTGGGTGTGGGGCTGGCACCTGTGGGGGGCGTACGCCCTCACGGGACGTCTCGCCGGCAGTCGGGTGTACAAGACCCTGGGTCTGCTCACGCCGCCGAACGACGACACCTGGCGGCGGCCCGCCTCGTCGCCGCAGGTCAGCCCGGAGAACCCGTGGATGGCCGTGCTCGTCGAGGATCTCGAGCGCACGCGCCCGGCGGTGATCGTGCTCGGCGGGACCACCCCGCGATCGGGGCTGGGCCCGCTGCGCCGGCTGCTCCACACGCATTACCGCCGCGACGACTGTCGGATCGGCAAGGTCGAGTGCTGGCGGCTGCGCCCCGTGGATCCGAACGCGGGCCTGCGATAAATAGGGTGCCCTCCCCTGCCCGCTCGTCCCCTGGAGTCGCCATGCCACGCCTCATATGTCTCTCGTTCGCCGCGTTGACCCTCGCCTGCGGCGGTGACCCGCCCGTCGAGGGCAACGAGGCCAGCAGCGGCGAGGGCTCGGCGAGCTCCTCGTCGACGACCGCCGCGTCGGCCGGCTCCGAGTCGGGCCCGTCGAGCACGCCGACCAGCGACGGCTCGGCGGAGGCCTCGGCCGACGGCACCTCGGGCCCCGGACCGACGTCGGCGCCGGATCCGACGACCGGCGCCGACCCGACGTCAGGCGGCCCGACCTCGACCACCACCACCGGCGACGACACCGGCACGTCGACCGACGACACCGACGACACGACCACCGGCGCGCCGCTCGAGCACTTCCTGCTCGGCATGCACGTGCAGGACCTCTCGCCCTCGGACGCGCACCTGTCCGGCAACGACCTCTACATGGGCGCCTACGGCGGCCCGTACACCCGCGGCGCGGCCCAGGGCGTGCACGACCCGATCTACGCGCGCTCGTTCGCGGTCGAGGGCAACGGCGGCGGGCTCATCATGACGATCACCGACCTGCCCGGCATGGGCAACGAGGTCACGCACGCGGTCCGCGAGAAGGTCGCGGCGATGACCGGCCTCGAGCCGTGGCAGGTGCTGATCGGCAGCACGCACAGCCACTCCGCGCCCGACTTCATGGGCCTGTGGGGCGGCGTGCAGAACGACTACTACGACTTCCTGGTCGATCAGACGGTCGCCTCGATGGTCGGCGCGTGGGAGGGCCGCGTGCCCGGCGAGCTGCGGGTCGCGACCGGCAAGGCCCCCGCCAACAACCGCCGCGGCTGGGGCTTCACCGACGACGACATGACCATCCTCGACGCCGTCGACCTGCAGCAGCAGCGCATCGGCACGCTCGTGGTGTTCGCCGCCCACCCGGTCGTGCTCGGCGAGGACAACAAGCTGATCTCGTGCGACTACCCGGGCTACATGGTCAAGGCCCTCGAGGCCGAGCTCGGCGCCCCGGTCGCGCTGTTCAACGGCACGCTCGGCGACGCCACGCCCAAGGTCCCGGACGGCATGTACGCCGACGACTTCGCCCGCGCCGACGCCTACGGCATGCTGCTCGCCGAGATCGCCGCGAGCATCGTCGCCGAGGGCGCGCCGGTCTCGCCCGAGCTGACCTGGTCGGAGAAGTCGTGGGTGCAGGCCGTCGACAACCAGCTGTTCAAGGCCGCCTCGCTGCTGCCGAACTTCCGCTACAAGTTCGACATGGTCGGCCTGCTCGACTTCGAGGTGACCACGCAGACGACCTACTTCCGCCTCGGCAAGCAGGTCCAGGGCGCGGCCTTCCCCGGCGAGCCGCTGACCCGCCTCGGGCTCGACATCAAGGCGGCCATGAAGACGCCGCACAAGGTCGTCCTCGGCAACACCGGCGACGCGCTCGGCTACTTCATCCCCGGCGACGAGTGGATGACCGGCAAGAACGACAACTACGAGGAGCAGGTCTCGCTCGGCGAGAGCGCCGGCGACAACGCCAGGGGCAACATCGTCGCGCTGATCGAGGCCGACAACGCGAACTTCTGAGCGGCCCGAAGGGCGCGGCCCGCGGAGCGTGGCCCGCAGGACCAACCAGGCCCCGGATGCGTGAAGCCCGCAGGGCGTGGCCCGCAGGACCAACCAGGCCCCGGAGGCGTGAGGCCCGAAGGGCGTGGCCCGCAGGGCCAACCAGGCCCCGGAGGGGCCGTGAAGTCAGTGCCGCAGCGACACGGCGTCGAGGGCGCTGCCGCAGCGGTGGGCCGCGAGGTCGAGCGTGAACAGCCCGAGCAGGTGCCCGCGGTCGACGATCACCGCCGCGTCCTGGCGCGCGTGCAGCAGCTGGCGGAGCACCAGCTCGACCGGCGTCCACGGCGTCGCGGTGGTCGGCTCGCCGTGCATCACCTGGTCGACGCGCAGGCGCGGGAGGTCGCGCGGGCTCTTCAGCGCGAGGTCCCGCGCGAGCACCAGCCCGAGCAGCTCGCCGTAGTCGACCACGGGCAGCACGTCGACGGCTTCGTCCCGCATGCGCCGCCAGGCCACGGCGGCGCTGTCATCCGGCAGGACCGACAGGGGCAGCGGCAACATGAGCTCGCAGACCGGACGATGCATGGCGATTTCGCCACGATAGCCGAGCCCCCGCGGACGTGCACGCGGCGTGCTCGCGATTTTTTTCCGAGAACGTCGTTCCCTCGGCGGCCGCCGGCGCGCGTGCGGCCGCGTGGCCGCGGTCAACGCGGCGCGCGGGCCGACGACGGCAGGTCGTTCCACTCGAGGTAGGTCTGGGCCATCTCGTACTCGAAGAACGCCATGCGCTGGGTGCCGAGCACCTTGCGCATGAGGTCCTTGGCGGGCCCGGCCTCGCCGACGCGCCAGCGCCGGAGCGCCTCGTAGAAGTGGGCCTCGGCCTGCTCGCCGGAGTCGCTCGCGCCGCGCAGCAGGTCCTCGTAGGTGAGCTTGCCTTGCGCGTGCTCGGCCAGGCGCTGCGGCCAGCGCTCGCCGCGGTAGCCGGCCAGGAACTCCGTCACCCCGGGGTCCTGCTGGCGACCCTGACGCAGCGCCAGCTCGTGCAGCCACAGGCAGAAGTAGAGCTTCAGCGAGCCGCGGATCTCCTCACGCGGCTGGACCTCGCGGAAGATCTCGAGCGCGTACTCGTAGTAGCCGTGCGTGACCATGAAGATCATCGGCTCGACGTAGGCCTCGCTGCGGTCGGGCGCGACCTGGCGGGCCTGACGAAAGTCGGCCGCGGCCTGGGCCGCGTCGCCGGCGTAGTAGAGCAGCTTGCCGCGCTCGACCAGCCGGGCCGAGCGCGACGTCGGGCGCAGGCCGGGGTAGCCGATCAGCTTGTTGAGCTGGCGCAGCGCCGTGTCGAACTCGGCCCTGGCCTTGCCCTCGTCGCTGCGCTTGCGGGCGAGCAGCCCGAGGGCCACGCGCGCCTGGGTCTCCCACTTCAGGCGCGTCAGCTGGTCCGAGAACGGCAGCCCGATCAGCTCCTCGTAGTGCCTGGCCGCCTCGCCGTACTTGCTGCTCTTGACCTCGATGCTGGCCAGCAGCGCGAGCGCCTCGGGGTGCGGGTCGCGGGCGATCGACTTCTCGAGCAGGACCTTGGCCGGGTCGACGCGGCCGAGCTCGTAGAGCGCCTCGGCGACGGTGAAGTACGCCTCCGACAGGCCCGGGCGGATCGGCCGGCCCGACCACAGGTCGACCGCGCGCGCGTGGAACTTCTCGATGCCGGGCAGGCGGGCCTGAGCCGCGTCGACGTCGACGCCGGCCAGGCGCTCGAGGCTCGACTGCTTCAGGATCGCCAGCTCCTGCCAGGCGTCGAAGATGTCCTCCTTCAGCGCGACCGTGCGGTCGAGGTGGAACGCCGCGGCGTCGACCAGGCCCTGCTGGCGGAAGCTGCGGGCCAGCAGCAGGTGGGCGAACGCGTCGTCGGGGTAGCGGGCGACCGCGCGGCGGGCCAGGTTCTCGACGATGCCCCAGCCCTGGGTGATGAACGACGGCGGGATGCGGCCCTCGTCGTCGTCGCCCGGCAGGAACTGGGCCGCGAGCGTGAGCAGCGGGCCCGCGCTGTTGGCCTTGCTGGTCGCCCCGTCGACGAACTCGACGAGCTTGCGGGTCGGCACGTCGAGCTCGACCCGGCCGAGGCCCTTGACCGCGCCCTCGAAGTCGTCGGCCCGCAGGTACAGGCGCGTCAGCAGGTAACCGGTGACCTCGGCGCGGTGGCGGGCCGCCACGCTGAGCTCGGGGTTGTCGCCGCGGCTGCTGGTCTCGATCGCCGCCTCGTAGCGCGCGACGTAGAGGTCGGCCAGGCGCTGGACCACGAACGGCGAGGGGAACTCGGCCGCGGTCTCCTCGATCGCGCCCTCGAGCTCCTCGTGGCGCAGCACCGGCTCGTCCGAGAAGTTGCCGTTGCGCACGACCCAGCCCTCGATCTCCGTCCACGCCGCGATGGCCCTCGCGCGCGCGCCCTCGTCGCCGAACTGCTGCTCGATCGCCGTGGCGAACAGCGCCGGGCCCTCCTGCCCGTGGCGCGCCGCGGCCACGTACACGCGGTGGGCCGCCGCGACCAGCCCGGGCTCGGCCGGCAGCTTCTTGCGCAGCTCGCTCGGCCGCCACAGCGCCGCCGCGAACTGCAGGGCGTTGGTCGCCTCCTCCGGCCGCTTGTCGTCGAGCGTGTCGCCGATGTACCGCGTCAGGAAGCCGACCAGCACCGCGCGGAACGCCTCGCGCTTGGGGTGGTCCTCGGGCAGCAGGGCGAACTGGTTGAGGGCGATGGCGAAGCGGTCGAGGTCGGGGACCGCCTTCGGGACCTCGGGGCCCACGGTCTCGTTGCGGACGGCCTTGCTGCAGCCGGCGCTCGGGCCCAGGGCAGCGGTGCTGAGGATCAGAGCGAGGAGGCTGGGCCGCAGACGCACCTCGCCAGTGTACGGGGGTGGCCCGCGCAAGGCCACCGGCGAGCAGCCGTCCGCGTCCGTCCTCGCGGACGGCCACGGCGGGTCAATCGAAGCCGATCACGCGCTCGGACCAGCGCAGCCCCAGCATGAAGGTGTGGACCATGCCGGTGTAACGACCCGCGTTGGTCGGTCGGCCGCGCCCGGCCAGCACCACCGCCGCGTCGGGTGAGTTGAGGTCGGCGCCGCTCTCGCCGTAGGCGGCGGCCGCGGCCGGATCGAAGGCCGCCGACCCGGGCTGCACGGTCGTCGGCACGTAGAGGTCGAACCCGTAGCCCGGCACGATCTGGAAGTTGCTCTGGCGGATCCGCTGGGTCATCCCGAAGGTGATGCCGAAGCGCCACGCGTCGTGGTTGCCCGCATTCATCGCCGAGCGCCGGGACCCGGGCGAGTTGGTGTGCGTCCCGAGCATCACGGCCAGGGTCGAGCGCGCGCGGTAGGTGGTGTACACGTCGGCGCCGAACACGTCCGCGCGGCCGCGGTAGCGGATCGCCTCGGTCTGGACCCCCTGCGCGACCTGACCGACCAGGCTCAGGCGCTGGTCCCCGGGGTCGCCGCAGGACAGCACCCCGGCGCCGTTGCGGTTGTCGGTACAAAGGTCGATCCAGTAGAGGTTGGCGTCGATGCGCCACAGCTTCGAGCGCCCGAGCACGAACGCCGAGCCGATCGCCAGCTCGCGGTTGCCGGCCTCGCGCAGGGTCGCGTCGATCGGCGTGGCCACCGAGCACGGCTGCACCGCCGACGACCCGAACTCCCCCTCGTCGGGCCGGCACACCAGCGCCTTGCCCGCCATCACGTAGTCGCCGCCGTTGAGCAGCGGGCGCGAGCGGTAGCGCAGCCCGAGCGTGATGCGATCCGACACGTCGACCGCCAGCCCGAACGTCAGCGCCAGATCGAAGCCGCTCGGTCGCCCGTCGCGCGTCGGCAGCCAGGCCGTCACCCCCGCGAACCCGAGCCGCTCGGCGCACTCGCCGTTCTCGACCCCGGGGCACTTGCCCTCGCCGCCGACCGAGTCGTGGTCGAGCGCCGCGCTGTTGTCGTAGGCGAAGCGCGTGCGCAGGCGCGGCAGGTGCACGCCCACGCCGATGCGCAGGCTGCCGAGGATGTTCCACGCGACCGCGAACGTGAAGTCGGTGCGCTGGGCCGCGGCCCCGCCGTTCTGCCGGCAGGCGTCGCTGTCGTTGCGGGTGCACAGGGCGGCCGGGCGATCGGGATCGGGCGCGAGGTGCCAGCGGAGATCGTTCGTGCTCGCCAGGTCGTACTGCGAGCCGACGTCGTAGGCGCCGAAGCCGATGGCGAACGGCTCGAAGTACAGGCTCGCCGCCGCGAAGTAGCCGACGCCAGGGTTGAGCACCGAGGAGCGATCGCCCAGCGTGTCGTTCGGCACGCCCGCGTCATCGACGCCGTAGCGGCGGATCCAGCGCTGATCGAGCCCGCCGAGCATGCCGACGTGGACCCGCGTGCCCGGCATCCCGGCCAGCATCGCCGGGTTGTGATGCAGCGCCGTCAGCGAGCGCGTGGCCGGTCCCTGCGCCTCGGCCCCGCCGAGCCGGGTCTGCGTCGGGGTCGCCGCGGCCAGCCCCGGCGCGATGAAAACCGCGAGCGCAGCGAGGATAAACGGCAGCCTGCGCCCGCGAGCGGAGCGCGCCGGCCGTTCGGGCGCGCTGGGGGGTGAAGGCCACAGTTCATGCGACGATCTCCGGGCGAGCTCCGCGCGGGCTATCGCAGGGTGGCGCATCGCGGCGCGAGCATATCAGGCCGACCGTGGCCGCGGGAGCCGCCGCAGGGCCGCATATCGCCGGATCGCCGCGGCTCGCCGGGACCCCGCGGGCGCCGAGCAAAAAGCACCGCGCACGCCGTGCGACACGGTGACGAGGGCCTCGAGGAAGCGCCGTTCGCCAGTTGACCCGCGGACGCCGGACTTCATACGATGCCCAGGGTCCCGCTGAATCGGCCACGCCGCGCAGCCTGGACCGCCTCGCGAGGGAAGTGCATGAGCAAGACCGTGCGTCAGTTCCAATGTCGTGATGACCTGTGGTCCCGGGTCGACGCCCTGGCCAAGCGCCGTGGGATCTCCACGGACGATGTGATCCAGCACGCGCTCATGCAGCTCTTCAAGTCGAAGAAGAAAGAGGGCGAGGCGTCCGCGATCACCCCGGTGCCGGGCACCACCGGCCCCGCCGCTGCTGCTCCCGCCGCACGTCCCGCTGCTGCGCCCGCGCCCGCGCCCGCGAGGCCAGCCGCGCCGGCCGCCGCGCCGAGCCTGCCGCGTCCTCCCGGACCGCCGACGCCCGCCGCTCGTCCCGCCGCGCCGCCGCCCGCTGCCACGCCGCCGGCCTCGGCCTCGAGCTCCGGCCTCGGTGTCGCCGCCGCGAAGGCCGGCGGCATGGCCCCCAAGCTGCCGCGCCCCGCCTCGGCCGCGCCCCCGACCGCCGCGCCCGCGCCGACGCCCGCGGCCGCCGCTCCGCCGCCGAGCCTCTCGCCCGGCGTCGGCGGGATCCCCAAGCCCGCGCCGTCGCTGCCGCGCCCGCAGCAGCCGGCCGCAGCCGCCACCGCGGCGCCCGCCGCGAGCCGCCTGCCCCCGCCCGCGGCCAAGCCCGCGGCCCAGCAGGTCCGCCCGCTCTACCTCATGTTCGAGAACCAGTGGTACGAGGTCGACAAGGAGGAGTTCGTGATCGGTCGCGGTCAGAAGTTCAGCGACCTGCCGATCAAGGACGCCAACATCTCGCGTCGCCACTGCTCGATCGTCCGCCGCGGCGCCGACTACTTCATTAAAGACCTCGGCAGCACCAACGGCGTCGAGTTCGAGGGCACCCGCGTCGACAACCACAAGATCGTCGAGGGCAGCGTGTACTTCCTCTGCGATCACGAGCTGCGCTTCTCGTTCACCCCGCCGAACGCCGCGAGCTAAGCTCACCCCGTGCCGCGCCGGACCGCCAGGAGGGCGGAGCCAGAAGCCCAACACGTCCTGCCCCTCGGGACCGGTGCGATCGCACAGGTCCCCGGGGACGGCCTCGCGTCGCCGTCGCACGACGCGCCGCAGCCGAACGACGCGCGCGTCCCGCCGCGCGCCGAACCGCCGAGCGACACACCCACCCGGCCGACCGACGCACGAGCCCCGCGTCGCGCCGCCGTTCCGGCAGCACCCGCCGCGGTGTCGAGCGATACACCCGCCCCGCCGACCGACGCACGAGCCCCGCGTCGCGCCGCCGTTCCGGCGGCACGCGCCGCGGCGCCGATGGACACACCCGCCTCACGCGTGAAGCGGCCCCCGCCGCGCGTCCCAGCGGCCGCGACGGCTCCGCATGCACCCGCGGCGCCCGCCGCGAAGCGAGCCCGCGCCGCGCGTGAGCCCGCGCCGGCGTCCACCCCCGCGAAGCCTCGCCCGGCCGGCTCGCCCCCCGCCGCGCCGGCGAAGACGACCCGCTCGTCCGCCGCCTCGCGCCCCGCCGACGCACCTGTCCCGGCTGGCTCGCCCCCCGCCGCGCCGGCGAAGACGACCCGCTCGTCCGTCGCCTCGCGCCCCGCCGACGCACCTGTCCCCTGGGACAGCCTGCTCGGCCTGCCCGGCCTCGGGCCGAGGACGGCCGCCAAGCTCGCCGCCCAGGGCTTCGACAATTGCCGCGACCTCGCGCGCTGGATCCCCTCGGCCTACCGCGACCACCGCCGCCGCGATCGCGTCGACCTCGTCGAGGACGGCGCCGACGTGCTCGTCGAGGCCGTCGTGCGGCGCTTCCGCCAGAGCTTCTTCCGCGGCCGCTACGTCGCCACCATGGACCTCGCGCAGGACACCCCCGACGGTCCGCGCCCGTTCATCGCCCGGTGGTTCCACCGCGTCGGCGGCCTCGCCGAGCGCGGCGCCGCCGGCAACCGCGTCATCCTCATCGGCCGGGCCCAGCGCAAGGGCGACAGCGTCGTGCTCGTCCACCCCGAGCTGCGTGACGCCGACGTCTCGCTGCCCGCGATCGAGGCCCGCTACCCCGACATCGACGGCCTCGGCGACGCCAGCGTCGCCCGCCTGTGCCGCGCCGCCGTGCAGCGCCTCGCCGCCCACCAGCCCGACGACCCCCTGCCCGCCGAGCTGCGCCTCCGCCTCGGCCTCCCCCCGCTGATCGCCGCCCTCGAGCTGCTCCACGACCCGCCCACCGACCTGTCCCCCGAGACATGGCGCGAAGTACAGGCCGGACGCTCGCCGGCCCACCGCCGGATCCTCTTCGACGACCTCCTCCACGTCCAGCTGCGCCTGCTCCACCAGCGCGCCGCCTACCGCGCCGGCGGCGCTCCGGTGGGCCTGCTGTCCGGCGACGGCGATCGCCGCGAGCGCCTGCGCGTGTGCGTGCCGTTCGAGCCGACCGCCGCGCAGTGGCGGGCCATCGACGAGATCGAGGCCGACCTCGCCGCCAGCCGGCCGATGCTCCGCCTGGTCCAGGGCGACGTCGGCGCCGGCAAGACCCTGGTCGCCTTCGCCGCCTGCCTCGGAGTGATCGACGCCGGCGGTCAGGCCGCCCTCATGGCGCCCACCGAGATCCTCGCCAGCCAGCACCTGCAGACGCTCGCGCCGTGGTGCGAGGCCGCCGGCGTCTCGCTCGGCCTCCTCACCGGATCGACCCCGCGGGCCGAGCGCGCCTACCTGCGGGCCGCCGTCGCCGACGGCTCGCTCGACCTCCTGATCGGCACCCACGCGCTGCTCACCGACGACGTCGCGTTCCGCCGTCTCGGCCTGTGCGTCATCGACGAGCAGCACCGCTTCGGCGTGCGCCAGCGGGCCCTGCTGCGCGACAAGGGCGGCTCGCCGCACCTGCTCGTGATGACCGCGACCCCGATCCCGCGGACCCTCGCGCTCACCCTCTACGGCGAGCTCGACGTGTCGATCCTCGACGAGCTCCCGCCCGGTCGCACCCCGCCGATCACGAAGTTGTTCGCCGGACCCCGCGCCCGCGAGCCGGCCCGCGCCGCACTCGCCGCCCTCGCCGCCCGCGGCACCCCGGCGTTTGTGGTCTGCCCGCAGGTCGAGGCCGGCGAGCGCCCAGAGCTCAGCGACGTCGAGGCCACCGCCGCCGACCTGCGCGGGCGCCTGCCCAACCGCCGCGTCGACGTGCTCCACGGCCGCATGAGCGCCGCGGAGAAGGCCGCCGTCATCGCCGAATTTCGTGCCGGACACCTGACCGTTGTCGTCGCAACGACCGTCATCGAGGTCGGCGTCGACATCCCCGCGGCGCAGGCCATCCTCGTCGAACACGCCGACTGCTTCGGCCTCGCCCAGCTGCACCAGCTCCGCGGACGCATCGGCCGCGGCGCCGGGCAGGCCCCCGTGTGCCTGCTGCACACCGCCGGCGGGGCCGAGGCCGCCGCCCGCCTGCAGGTCCTCGTCGACAGCCACGACGGGTTTCAGGTCGCCGAACGCGACCTCGCCGAACGTGGCCCCGGCGAGCTGTTCGGCCTGCGTCAGGCCGGCATCTCGCCGCTGCGCCTGGCCGGCCTCGCCGGCGATGGTCTCAAATTGCTGTCCAGCGCCCGGGATGCCGCCGTCGAGTTACTCGCCCGCGACCCTGAATTGGCGGCGCACCCCGCACTGCGCGCCGAGCTCACACGCCGAGACGTCCCGGTCGTCGGCGGAGATGCTGGCTAGCGCCGGCCGCGTGCGCTATTCACGAGTCGTGAAGTACCTCCTGTGTCAGTGCAACGCGGTGACGGAGCACGAAGTGCTCATGTGCATCCGCCGCGGCGCACGCTGCCTCGACGAAGTCGGCGACGCGACCCTCGCGGGCACCGGCTGCGGGAGCTGCCAGGGCGCCATCAAGACGATGATCGAGGAAGAGGCCAAGCGCCGCCGCGCCGGCGAGGCCAAAGAGCCGCGGTTCCAGATCCCGCTGTTCGGCGCCAAACACCCGCCCTCGCGCTGAGTGACGCCCGCGCACCGCCGTCGGTGCTAGCGATCGACGCGCGTGGACCGGGTCCGCCGAGCGCGAGCAGCTTGCGTGCGCGTCGCAGCTCGACGCGCACGATTTCTCCGCTACGCACGCGTCCTGCGACCCGCGCACGTGGACCCGGTCGCTGAGCGCCAGTGGACCTCCGCGGCGCAGCTCGACGCGCACGAGCTCTCCGCTCCGCACGCGCCCTGCGCTCCGCGCACATGGACCTGGTCGCCGAGCGCCAGCGGCTCTCCGCGGCGCAGCTCGACGCGCACGAATTCTCCGCTCCGCACGCGTCTCGAGCTCAGCGCACGTAGACCGGGTTGCTGAGCGCGAGCAGTCCGCGGCGCAGCTCGACGCGCACGAATTCTCCGCGACGCACGCGTCTCGCGCTCAGCGCACGTAGACCGGGTTGCTGAGCGCGAGCAGCTCGCGTCCGCGGCGCAGCTCGACGCGCACGAATTCTCCGCTCCGCACGCGCACCCGCAGGCGCAGCGCGTCGTCCCTGCTCGCAACGGTCTTGCTTCGCAGCTCGCCGTGCGCCCCGAGCACCCGCAGCGTCGCGCCCACGCCGTCGAGCACGCGGACCTGCACGTCCACGTGGTCCTCCGCCGCCACGACGTCACCCGGCCCGCCCTCCGCGAAGTCGATCGCCCCCGCGCCCTCGACCCCGACGATCACCCGCGGCGTGCTCGCCCCGCGCACGAGCACCGCGCGCCCGCGGCGGATCCCGGCGAGCACCTGCGCCGCGTCGCACCGCGGCGCGAACACCCGGACCAGCGGATGGCGATGGCTGCGCAGCCACGCCCCGGGGTGCAGATCGGTGCCCGCCATCGCCACCAGCCGCTCGCCGCGTCGCAGCCGCTCGTGCCACCAGCGCAGCGCCTGGCGGTTGCGCATGAACCACCGATCGAAGCCCCACACCTCGACGCCGTCGGCCCCGAACGTGTCGTCGGGCCAGGTCCGAAACGGCACCCGCGGGTGCGCCACGATCACCACGCCGCCGCGCGCGTGCGTGCGGGCCACCATCGCCAGGAAGTCGCCGCGACGCACCGGCGACCGCCACGGCGGCGGCAGGATCGCGTCGAACGGCCCGTGCATGCGAAACCCGAGCAGCAGCGCGTGCCCCTTGCGCGTGGTCCACTCCATGCCCGGAACGACCGCGATCTCCGCGTGCTTCACCGCGGGATCGAAGTTCGCCGCCACGCTGTTGTGATCGGCCAGCACCACCGCGTCGGCCCCGTCGGCCGTGAACATCGCCAGGGCCGCGCGCACGCCCTCCGGGCTGTACGCGTGGGCCGCGTTCTCCGCGGTCGGCGCGTGGCTGTAGCGGTCCGACACCAGCGTGTGCACGTGGTTGGCGACGAGGCACTGCCGCGGCTCGACCGGCAGCCCCGGGGCCGCGGGCAGCTCCTCGGCCAGCCCGTGCGCCGCCGGGTAGCGGCCCGCACAAGCCACGAGACAGCAGGCCGCCGCGAGCGCGCGCATGCCCCACCCTATCAGCCCGCCGCGACGCCACGTGCGAAGCCCTTGCGAGCGGACCCCGATTAAAAAACGGCGACGGCGACCCGCCAGCGCGGATCGCCGTCTCGTGCGCACGTCGTCTCAGGTCGACGGCTCGGCGACCAGCTTGCCCGGCACCGCCGAGGGCCGCTGCTCGGCCGCCGTCTGCCCGACCTGCCCGGCCGCGCTGGTGCTCGTGGGCCGCGGACGCGCGCGCACCGGCGGCAGCGTGCGGCCCTCGATGAGCAGCTGGACCTCGGGCGCGGACAGCGTCTCGCGCTCGAACAGCGCCTCGGCGAGGCGGCGCAGGGCCGGCTCGCCGCGCTCGAGGATCTGCTTGGCGTGCTCGTACTGGCGGGTCACCACCGAGTGGATCGCCTTGTCGATCGCCTGCGCCGTCGCCTCCGAGTAGTTCGGCGCCTGCTGCAGCTCACGCCCGAGGAACGGCTGCGCGTCGGCCTTGGTGTAGGCGACCGGGCCGAGCTCGTCGCTCATGCCCCACTCGCAGATCATCTTGCGGGCCAGGTTGGTGGCCGTCTCGATGTCGTTGCTCGCGCCGGTGGTGCGCTGGCCGTCGAGCGCGATCTCCTCGGCGATGCGCCCGCCCATCAGGATGGCGATGCGGGCCTCGATGTGGTTGCGGTCGAGGCTGTAGCGGTCCTCCTCGGGCAGCTGCTGGGTCACGCCGAGCGCGCGGCCCCGCGGGATGATCGTCACCTTGTGGATCGGATCGACGTGCTCCTTCGGCAGGCTCATGGCCACCAGCGTGTGCCCGGCCTCGTGCCACGCGGTGGTCAGGCGCTCGCGGTCCGAGATGACCGCGCTCTTGCGCTCCGAGCCCATCAGCACCTTGTCCTTCGCGCGGTCGAAGTCCTCCTCGGTCACGCGGTCGCGGCCGAAGCGGGCGGCCATGAGGGCCGCCTCGTTGACGAGGTTCTCGAGGTCGGCGCCCGAGAACCCGGGCGTGCCGCGGGCCACCGTCGACAGCTCGACGCTGTCGTCGATCGGCACCTTGCGCGTGTGCACCTTGAGGATCGCCTCGCGCCCGCGGACATCCGGCAGGCCGACGATGATGCGGCGGTCGAAGCGGCCTGGCCGCAGCAGCGCCGGGTCGAGCACGTCGGGGCGGTTGGTCGCCGCCACCAGGATCACGCCGTCGTTCGACTCGAACCCGTCCATCTCGACGAGCAGCTGGTTGAGGGTCTGCTCGCGCTCGTCGTGACCGCCGCCGAGCCCGGTGCCGCGGTGGCGACCGACCGCGTCGATCTCGTCGATGAAGATGATGCACGGCGCGTTCTTCTTGCCCTGCTCGAACAGGTCGCGCACCCGCGAGGCGCCGACGCCGACGAACATCTCGACGAAGTCCGACCCGCTGATGCTGAAGAACGCCACGCCCGCCTCGCCGGCGATCGCCCGCGCGAGCAGCGTCTTGCCGGTCCCCGGGGGGCCCATCAGCAGCACGCCCTTGGGGATGCGGCCGCCGACGCGCAGGTACTTGCGGGTGTCGCGCAGGAAGTCGATGATCTCCTCGACGTCCTCGCGGGCCTCCTCGACGCCGGCCACGTCCTTGAACGTCACCTTGTTCTGGTGCTCGTTGAGCAGGCGCGCCTTGCTCTTGCCGAAGTTCATGGCCCGCCCGCCGCCGGCCTGCATCTGCCGCATGAACATCACCATCAGCACGACGATGAAGATCATCGGCAGCCACATCAGCGCGAACTGCAGCAGCGCCCCGTCCTCCATCGGCTCGAACTTGTAGTCGATGCCCTGGGCGTCGAGCTGCTTGTACATGTCCTCGCGGGCGGGACCCTCGGTCTTGTAGGTGATGCCGCTGATCTCGTACGAGATGTCGACCCCGCCGTCGCGGGCGGTGATCGTCATGCTCTCGGCGCCCTTCAAGCTCGGCTCGTGGGCGTTCACGTCGCTCATGAACTTGGCGTACGAGATTTCCCGGGTCTCGTGGCTGGTGTTGAACATGTTCGCCAGCGCCAGCACCGCGACGATCAGGCCGAGCCACACGAGAAGGGTCTTAGTTTGCTGCTTCACGGCGTAGATGATGTGAACCCTGAGAGGTCCACCTGCTCCGGATGGGCGAGCATAGCGGAAGACCCCCGCGCCGGCCAGCGTACGCGCCCCTCGGCGGCGCACCGCCGGCTCGATCCGGCCAATTCGCGGCCCTCGGGGGCCAGGGCCTCACGTAGCGCCGGCCTTGACGTCCGAGACCTCGGCCGCCTCGAAGCACAGCCGGCGATGATCCAGGCGCAGCCGCCGGCCGGGCCGCAGATCCCACGCGCGCGGCCCCGCGGCGGCCGACGGCGCGTTCACGGCCCGCTCGCCCACGGCCCGGTCGATCGCCGCGATCGTCGCGTGGCCCAGTCCGCCGAGGTCGACCCCGGACTCGCCGCAGATCCGCCGCAGAACCCGCGTGCGCACCGCTCGCGGCAGCCCCGCGAGCCCCGCGGTCGACCAGCGGCCCGGCCCCTCGCGCCGCGCCGCCGCCTCGCGCGCAGCCCACGCCTCGAGCGCCTCCTCGGCCTCCGCCGCGTGGGCCGCCAGCCCGGCCAGCGCCGCCTCGGCCCGCGGGTTCTCGCGGCGCAGCGCCGGCAGCACCTGCTCGCGCATGCGCACCCGCGGGTGGCCGAGGTCGAGGTTGCTCGGGTCGTCGACGAATGCCAGGCCCAGCCGCTGCGCCAGCGCCCGCGTGTGCTCCCGCGGGATCGCCAGCAGCGGCCGCAGCCACGGCGCCTCGAACACCGCCATCGCCGCCAGCCCGGCGAGCCCGGCGCCGCGGGTCGCGTGCATCAGCACCGTCTCGGCCTGATCGGTCTGCGTGTGCCCGAGGGCGATCACCGTCGCCCCGCAGCTCGCCGCCTGCTCGCGCAGCGCCTCGCGCCGGGCGTCGCGGGCCCGCGCCGGCAGGCCCGGCCCCGGCGCCAGCGCCAGCCGCGTCGATCGCGACGCCAGCCCCAGCCGCTCGGCCAGCCGCGCCACGTGGATCGCCTCGTCCGCCGAGGCCGCCCGCAGCCCGTGATCGACGTGCCCGACCGTCAGCGTCAGCCGGTCGCTGTCCGCGAGCGTCGCCAGCAGCCCGAGCAGCGCCGTCGAGTCGGCCCCGCCCGAGCACGCCACGAGGATCCGCGGCGGCTCGCTCACGCCGACCTGCGCGAGGGCCGAACGCACGTGGCCGAGGGCCGTGGCGATGCTGGGGTGGCGCGCTGGCACGGGTTGCCCGCGATGATACCCTGCCCCGCGTGACCGCACCGGAAGACAACGCCCGCACCGCCGCACCCGCCGTCCCGGACGCACCACGACTCGACACCACCGACCTCCGCGCCCTCGAGCAAGCGCCCACCGCGCTCGAGCTGCGCGACGACCTCCACGAGCTGGTGCCCGCCCTGCCGGCCACCAGCTTCGTCGCCATCACCCGCTCGCTGCACGCCGAGGGCCGCCTCGAGCTCGTGCTCCCCCACGCCACGCCCGAGCAGCTGACCGCCCTGTTCGACCTCGACGCCTGGCGCCGCGATCGCCTCGACATCGACCGCGCGCGCCTGTGGCTGCAGGCCGTGGTCGACACCTACGCCGCCGCCGACAAGCCGCGCGGCGCCCTCGCCGAGCTCGTCACCGACATGGACCCCGAGCTGTGGACCGCCGCGCTGCTGCCCGGCACCTCGGTGTTCCCGCTCGACCCCGACGACGAGGAGCAGCGCGACGAGGCCGCCCGCGCCGTCGAGTCCCTGGTCACCCACGAGACCCCCGACGGGTTCTTCCTGCTCGCGGTGCCCGACACCGAGGTCGGCCACCGCGTGATCCACATCCTCGACCGCGTCTACGCCGACGACCTCGAGCTCGCGCGCAGCCTGATCCACTCGCTGCGCGGCGCCCTCCCGGCCATGCTCGAGGAGGACCTGCTGCGCTGGCGCAGCGGCCGGCTCGCCGACCTCGGGTTCGTCGCCTGGGAGGAGGCCATGCGCCTGCTCCGCCCGCTCGACGTCAAGTCCGCCCGCGAGGCCGCCGCGCCGCCCCCCGCCGCGCCGCCCCCCGCCGCCTCCGGCCACAGCCTCGTCGGCCTCGGCCTGCGCGCCGGCCTCCTGCGCCGCGCCCTCGCCGCGCTCACGCCGGCCCAGCAAGGCGAGCGCGCCCGCGAGTTCACCCTGCTCGTCAACGAGCTGATGGCCGCCCAGCGGTTCGAACCCGGCGACGCCAAGCTGCAGGAGCGGGCCTTCCACCAGGCCGAGGCCACCGTCGGCCTCGGCCTCGAGCTGCTCGCCACCGGCGTCGCCGACCCCGCCGAGGTCGACGCCCTGCTCGCCGGACGCATCGCCGCGATCGGCCTGCGCGGCGTGTTCCGCGTCGGCTACGGCCCGCTCGACAAGCTGCGCCGCGCCGCCCTCGCGCTGCACAAGGAGGGCCGCGTGTCGGTCAAGACGATCGGCTCCCTCCTCGATCGCCCGTGGGGCCCCGCGCTCGAGTCGCTGTCCCGCTGGTACCCCGAGCTCCCGCTCGAGACCACCAGCAACGCGGTGCGCCCGATCGCCGGCCTCCGCGACCTCGCCCGCGCGACCGAGCTGATCGCCCAGGCGGGCGCGCTCGCGGCCCTCGCGTTCACCGGCTACGCGATCGACCCCGCCTGGGTCACCCGCGTCGACGAGCCCGAGCGCCTCACCCTCGGCGACCTCGTGCGCACCGCGATCGTGCATGCGCACCTCCCCGGTTCGAAGGGCCCGCTGGCCCCGCTGACCGCCGGCGATCTCGCCTGGGCCGCCGACCACCTGCTCCGCGACGGCCGCCTCACGCCGGCGATCTCGCACGACCTGCGGGCCCGCTGCCTGGCGATCGGCGCCCCGCAGCAGGCCGAGGCCTTCGCGCCGCTGCTGACCCGCCTGGAGGTCGAGCTCGGCGCCGTCGAGCGCGACGACGACGGCCGCGTCGACCTCGCGCGCGTCGGCTCGCTGCTCACGGTGCAACGGGTCGGCGTGTGGCTGAAGACCGGCCTGACCGCACAGACCTGACCCCGGGGACAGGTCCCACGCAGCCGCGCGAACGCGCCCGCGTGCCGATCGCCACAGTGTGATCGGTTCCCGGTGGCGATCGTCCCGCCGACCTGCTGCCATGTCGACATGACCCGTCCCCTCTGGACCAGCCTCGCGCTCGTGCTCCTGGCCGCCTGTGGCGACGCCGCCGACCCCGGCGGCGAGACCGGCACGACCACCCCCGATCCGACCGCCGACGCCACGACGTCCGCGCAACCACCGACGACCGGCGAACCCGACGACACCGGCGGCACCCAGGGCACCCCCACCGCCGAGGCCACCACCGACGACACCGCCCCGCCCGCCGAGTGCAGCGACGCCTCGCAGTGCCCGCCGCCGCCCGGCCCGTGTCAGGAGGCGACCTGCGAGGCCGGCGCCTGCGGCCTGCGCGACCTCGAGGAGAACACGCCGCTGCCCGACGACCCCGACGACTGCGTGTCCCCGGTGTGCGACGGCGCCGGCGGCAGCAAGGACATCCCCGCCGACGACCCTCCGAGCGACGCGCCGGACGACTGCGTCACCCCGGTCTGCGAGGGCGGCGCGGTGAAGATGGTGCCCGCCGACGACCCGCCCGCCGACACCGCCGGCGACTGCAAGCAGACCGCGTGCGACGCCGGCGAGGTGGTGTTCGTGGCCGACGACCTCGACCTCCCCGACGACACCGTCGAGTGCACGCAGGACACCTGCGACGCCGGCGAGCCCGCGTTCGTGCCCAAGCCGACCAACACCTTCTGCGGCCCCGGCGGCAGCATGTTCTGCCACGACGACGCCGAGTGCCGGGCCTGCAAGCAGGTCGACGAGACGTGCGAGGACGAGTCCAACACCGAGGCCAACGACACCCAGCCGACCGCGCACGACATCGGCAACATCAGCGACAACGACAGCACCGGCGGCTTCCTCTGCCCGGTCCTCGACGGCCCCGGCGACGTCGACTGGTACACCTTCACCGGCGACGACGTGTTCCCCTACGTGGTCGACCCCACCCGCGTCGTCACCGCCGGCATGAACGCCCGCCTGTGCGTGTACTTCCAGTGCCTCAGCGGCACCACCAGCGTGACCTGCAACGCCGACGAGGACCCCGACATGGCCCCCGGCGGCCAGAAGGGCTGCTGCGGCACGGGTAACGTGTCCCCCGGCCTCAACTGCTCCGGCCTCGACGACGCCGCCGAGGTGTGGATGAAGGTCGAGAACGTCGACATGCTGGAGTGCGTCGGCTACCAGCTCGACTACCACTTTTAGCCGCCCGCGCGGCTACAGCGACTTCTTGACGACCGGCGACTCCCAGTCGTCCGCGCCGGTGATCCCCTCCGGCACCCACTGCCACTCGATCTTCTGATACGTCAGCGTCAGCCTGATCGCCGCGGTGTTGCTGTCGTCGAGCGTCACGTACTCGAACGACGCGATCGAAGCGTTGATTAGATTTATCTTGTAGAGCGCCGCGCCGTCCTTGCCGCCGCCCATCTCGAACACCACCGCCGGCAGCTTCTCGTTGCCGGCGAGCGCGCCGAGCAGCTGCGGCGTCGAGCGGTCGATCTCGAGGGTGAACACGAACGGCTTGTGCTGGCGCTTGCCGGTCGGCAGACCCGACGCCGGGTCGCGCGGCGCCACGATCTCGTGCGACACCGCGATCACCTTGATCGCGCCCTCGCGGCCCTTCTGGGTCACGCTGCCCTTGATCTCGCCGACCTTCTGGCCCTTCAGCTTGAGGTAGGCGTTGAGCGCCGCCTGCGCCTCGCTCGTCGGGACGAGCACGGCGGCGGACAGCATGGCGGCCAGGACGAACACTCGCGGCTTGCGCATCACCATCACTCCTGCGCCGACCACACCGGCGCCGCCGCAGTGTACTCCGCCGCCGTCACGGTCGACACGCGTCGACGTGCGGCCCCAGCGCCTGCCACACGCGAGCGTGCGCGAGCAGCCCCGGCGCGTGCGCGTGCGCCTGCACCTGCATCGGCGAGCGCGCCCCGACCACCGCCACGCTGACGCCCGGCTGCCGCAGCACCCACGCGATCGCGAGCGCCGCCGCCGGCACCTCGATCCGCTCCGCGACCGTGCCGAGCGCTCGCCCCAGCCGGCGGATCCGCTGCCACGCGGCCCCTCTGAACCGCACGTCGCGCGCCCGCACGTCAGCGTCCGCGAACTCCGGCGGCCGCTCGAGGTACGCCCCCGCCAGCAGCCCCCGACACAGCGTCTCGTACGCGAGCACCCCCAGCCGCTGCACCGGCTGTCCGTTCGGACCTGTCTCCACGACCATGTCCCGCAGGCCACCTCGATCGAAAAACTCACGCCGCACCATCGACACCGGCGTCTGCAGGCCCGCGATCGCCGCCCCGGTCGCCAGCGCCGCCCGCAGCCCCGCGACGTCGTAGTTGCACAGCCCGACGTGCCGCACCTTGCCCGCCGCCTGCAGCCCCGCCAGCGCCTCCAGCGTCGCCGCGATCGGCGTGCCGAGCTCGCACGGCCAGTGCACCTGCAGCAGCGGGATCACGTCGAGCTTCAGCCGCCGCAGGCTCGCCTCGGCGTCGGCCACCACGTGCGCCGGCGACAGGTCGCTCAGCACCCGCCCGCCCTCGCGCCGCACCCCGACCTTGGTGGCGATCGTCACCGCGTGCCGCCGCGACCCCAGCGCCCGCGCCAGCCGCTCGTCCGCGCGACCGTCTCCGTAGATCGGCGCCGTGTCGAACCAGTCGATGCCCAGCTCGAGCGCCGCCGCGATCGTCGCCGCCGCCGCCGCGTCCCCCGGGTCCGCCCCCCAGCCCTCGCCGCCGAGCGTCCAGCACCCGAGCCCGATCGCCGACAGCTGCAGGTCGGTGCCGGGCAGCGTGCGGTACTTCATCGCCGCCGGGTCCTTGTACGACCTGTCCCGTGAGACAGGCGCCTTGACCGCCGCGAACTCGTCGACCCCGTGGAGCTCGGCGTACTTGTCAAAGATGCCGTTGCAGCGCGAGCGGTAGCAGCAGCCCGCGCAGGCCGGCGGGTGGAACTTGTCGCTGCGCTTGTCCGCGTACTTGTCCCACGGCTGCGACAGCGCGTCGCCGTCGGCCGCGACGGTCAGCGTCGCCTCGCCGTCGTGGTGGATCTTGTCGGCCCACTCCGGCATCAGGCAAAACGGCAGGTTGCCGACGTTGATGTCGTAGCCGCGCCCGAGCCGGCGTTCGAAGCCCGCGAGCATCGCCCGCAGGTGCGGCACCATCCGCGAGTACGGCGGCATGATCGCCCGCAGCTCGGCGTCGCTGCGCACCCCGGCGTCGCGCGGCCGCACCTGATCGAGGTGCACCTGGCGGATCCCGTGGCGCGCCGCCAGCTCGACGTACCCGCCGACCGAGCGGTAGCTGTGCTCGTTGAGGCACGCGTTGGCCGTGATGTCCTGCCCGCGCCGCTGCAGGTGCTCGACCCCGGCGATCAGCCGCTCGAAGCTGCCGGGCTTCTGCGTCACCCGGTCGTGCGCCGCCGCGTCGCCGCCCTGGATCGAGAAGCGCCACTCGAAGCCACGAAACCCGCGCGCCGCCCCCAGCGCCAGGATCTCGTCGACGAACCCCGCCCGCGCCGTCTTGACCCCGTTGGTGAAGATCACGATCTTCTCGAACCCGACCTCGATCGCCCGCCCGAGCGCCCGCATGAGCCCCGGCTGCAGCGTCGGCTCGCCGCCGAGGAACGTCAGCTTGCGCGCCCCCGCGGCCGCGGCCCGCTCGATCGCCGCGATCGCCGGCTCGACCGCCAGCGGCCGCGCCAGCCCCTGCTGCGTCAGCTGCCCGCTCACGCAGAACACGCAGCGGTTGTTGCACACGTGCCCGAGCTGGATCTCGAGCTGGGCCGCCTGCACCCGGCTCTGCACGCTCCCGGCCTCGACGAGGTGCAGACGGCGGTGCATCGCCGGCCCAGGATACGCTACCCTGGCGACGAATGGCGAACCTCGGCTACATCCAAGTCGTCCGCCACTGCAACCACTTCTGCGGGTTCTGCTCCAACCCCGCCACCCCCTACACCCACACCCTCGAGTCGATGCGCCTGCTGGTCGACGACCTCGTCGCCCGCGGCTACTTCGGCGTCATCCTCACCGGCGGCGAGCCCACCCTGCACCCCGAGCTGCCCGCGATCGCCGGCTACGCCGCCGCCCGCGGCCTGCACGTCCGCATGATCACCAACGGCTCGCGGCTGGCCGACCCCGCGTTCGCGCGCGCCCTCGCCGACGCCGGCCTGCGCCACGTCCACGTCTCGATCTACTCCGTGCGCCCGGACGTCGAGGCCCGCCTGCGCGGCCAGGACGACACCCTGCCCGCCGCCTTCGCCGCCCTCGACAACGCCCACGCCTGCGGCGTCACCGTCAACGTCAACTGCGTGATCAGCCGCCTCAACGCCGATCACCTCGACGAGAACATCCGCCACTTCCTCGCCCGCCACCCGTACGTCCGTCACTTCGTGTGGAACAACCTCGACCCCTCGATGGGCCGCGCCGAGGTCAACCAGGCTCAGTTCACCCCGCGCCTCGCCGACTTCGAGCTCTCGCTCCACCGCGCCATGCGCCTGCTCGAGCGCTCGGGCCGCACGTTCCGCGTGGAGAAGGTCCCGCTGTGCTACCTCGGCGAGTACGCCTGGGCCAGCACCGAGACCCGCAAGATCATCAAGGGCGAGGAGCGCATCGTGCACTTCCTCGACGCCAAGCAGACCGTGCGCCAGACCGACTGGTCGCACCGCTACGCCCCCGGCTGCGGCGCCTGCACGCTGCGCCCGATCTGCGGCGGCCTCTTCGATCGCGGCGACGGCTACGACCCCGCCGAGCTCGCCCCGCAGTTCGTCGACCCCCTCGCGACCGTGCGCGCCGTGCTCGACGACCCGCACGACCCCAGCGCCACCGGCGTCACCGTCGCCGACTGGCAGGCGGTCCTCGCCGGTCGCGCCGCCGCCGTCCCCGGACCCGTGCCCGCGCCCGCGCCCGACATCGCCGTCGGCCGCCTCACCGACCAGGGCCTGCGCCGCTGGACCGCCAAGCGCCGCAGCGAGGCCCGCCTCGCCGAGGCCCAGGGCGTGGCCCAGGAGCGCGCCGGCGAGCCCGACGATCCGCAGCGCCCGTGAACATTTCCGCGGGGCCGTCCGTTCACCGCCCCATGCCCGCTCGCTCGCTGCCCGCGCTCCTGACCCCGTTCGCCGCCCTCGCGCGCGAGTGCACCGACCTCGTGCGCAACCGCGTCGCCTTCGCCGGCGGACTCGTCGGGTCGACCGTGTGCATGGCCGGCGCCGCGGCCCTCGCCCTCCACGGCGGCGACGCCGACGCCTCGACGAACGTCGACGACGACGACGAGCTCGACGTCGTGTTCCTCGCCGGCGTGGTCGCCCGCAAGGGCAGCGAGCCCGTCCTCGACCTCGAGAAGACCCTCGTCGACGCCCAGCGCGCCGTCGATCCCCCGCCCCCGCCCGCCAACAACGTCACCACCGACGCCAACCTGCCGACCCCACCGCCCCCGCCGCCCGACCCCGAGCCGACCGTCAAACCGAAGCCGAGCCGCGACCCCGTCGACCCCAACCAGCAGGGCAAGCCCTCGGACCACAACAGCGACGGCAACAACCCGTACCACGACCCCACGACCGCCGACGAGCTGCCGGGCGACCCGTTCGGCTCGCCCGACGGCTGGTCCGACATGGCCAGGGACGGCGACCCCTGGGCGACCGCCGTGCTCACCGCGCTCAACAACCTGACCGTCGGCTCGTACGCCGGCCTCGGCCAGGACGTCACCTACAAGTTCCAGATCGTCGTCTGCGCCGACGGCCGCATCGACGCGGTGCGCCAGAAGCAGTCGACCGGCAAGCCCGACTTCGACGGCCAGATCCGCGGCGCCATCGAGCGGATCAAGCTGCCCAAGGCCCCGCCCGAGCTCGCCAGGCAGCTCGCCGGCAAGTGCAAGAAGATCCCCTACGAGTTCACGTGGAGCGGCAAGCAGCGGCGCGTGCAGTAGCGCGTTGACGCTACAGGTCGAGCGAGCCCTGCGTCCCGTTCGGCAGCGGCACCCCCAGGTGCCGCGCCGCCTTGATGGTCGCCTGCCGACCGCGGTGCGTGCGCAGCAGGAACCCGCGCTGCAGCAGGAACGGCTCGACCACTCCTTCGAGCGTGTCGCGCGGCTCACCGAGGCTCGCCGCCAGCGCGTCGACCCCGACCGGCCCGCCGCCGAACTGCTCGATGATCATCAGCAGCAACCTGCGGTCGAGCGCGTCGAGCCCGGCCGCGTCGATGCCGAGCTCGAGCAGCGCCCGCGTCGCGTCGGGCAGCTCGACCCGGGCCATCGACCCGCGCGCCTCGCCGGCGACCTGGGCGAAGTCGCGGACGCGGCGCGTCAGGCGGTTGGCGATGCGCGGCGTGCCGCGGCTGCGGCGCCCGATCTCCGCCGCCGCCGGCGGGCTGATGGCGAACCCCAGCAGCCCCGCCGTGCGCTCGACGATCGACGCCAGCTCGTCGTCCCCGTAGAACTCGATCCCCTCCAGGATTTGGAAGCGGTCGCGCAGCGGCCCGCTGAGCAGCGCCGTGCGCGTGGTCGCCCCGACCAGCGTGAACGGCGCCAATTCGAAGCCGACCGTGCGGGCGCGCGTGCCCTCGCCGACCGGCAGGTCGATGCGTCCGTCCTCCATCGCCGAGTACAGGCTCTCCTCGACCGTCGGCGACAGGCGGTGGATCTCGTCGATGAACAGCACGTCGCGCTCGCCGAGCGCCGTCAGGTGGCCGGCGAGGATGCCCTTGTGCTCGATCGCCGGCCCCGACGTGACGTGCAGCTTGACCCCGAGCTCGTGGGCCAGGATGTGCGCCATCGTCGTCTTGCCGAGCCCCGGAGGCCCGTGCAGGAGCGTGTGGTCGAGCGGCTCGCCGCGGGCCCGGGCCGCGCGCACGAACACCTCGAGCTTACGCTTCAGCGCCGTCTGCCCGATGTACTCCGCGAACCGCTGCGGCCGCAGGCTCGGCGGCTCCGCCTCGCCGTCCTGGCGCGCCCCGCTGACGAGCGGCCGCGCCGGCCCCTGCTCGATCGTCGCCGCCGGCTTGCCCGCGCCCTTCGGCGGCTTCGGCTTGGCTCCGTCGTCGTGCGGCACCCGCATCGATCACTCCCACTCGATCGTCGCCGGCGGCTTGCTGCTGATGTCGTAGCAGACCCGGTTGATCCCGCGGACCTCGTTGATGATTCGCCGGCTCATGCGATCCAGCAGGTCGTACGGCAGGCGGGCCCAGTCGGCCGTCATCGCGTCCGTGCTGTTCACCGCGCGGATCGCCAGCGCGTTCTCGTAGGTGCGCCCGTCGCCCATCACGCCCACGCTCTGGACCGGCAGCAGCACCCCGAACACCTGCCACAGCTCGCGGTAGAGGCCCGCCTTGCGCACCTCCTCGATCACGATGGCGTCGGCCTCACGCAGCAGGTCGCAGCGCGCGCGCGTCACCTCGCCGAGCACCCGCACCGCCAGCCCGGGCCCCGGGAACGGGTGGCGCCAGACCAGCGCCTCCGACAGCCCGAGACGCTCGCCGATCCGCCGCACCTCATCTTTAAACAGCTCACGCAGCGGCTCGACCACCCCCATGCGCATGCGCTCGGGCAGGCCGCCGACGTTGTGGTGCGTCTTGATCGTCACCGACGCCCCGCGGAGGTTCACGCTCTCGATCACGTCGGGGTACAGCGTGCCCTGCACCAAGAAGTCCGCCCCGCCGATCCGCTGCGCCTCCGCCTCGAACACCTCGATGAAGGCCGCGCCGATGCGCTTGCGTTTAATTTCGGGGTCCGTCACGCCTGCCAGCGCGTCGAAGAACCTCTCGCTCGCGTCGACCGCGATCACCGGGTTGTGGAACCGTCCGGCGAACAGCGCCTCGACCTCGGCGCGCTCGTGCTTGCGCAGCAGCCCGTTGTCGACGAAGATGCAGCGAAGCCGCGCGCCGATGGCCCGCTCGACCAGCAGCGCCGCCACCGACGAGTCGACCCCGCCGCTGAGCCCGCAGATCACCGTCCCGCTGGCGCCCACGCGCGCGCGGATGGCCGTCACCGCCTCGTCGACGAACGACGCCGCGTCCCAGTCGCGGCGGAACCCGGCCGCGTCGAGGAACGCCGCCAGCACGTCGGCGCCGCGCTCCGAGTGCACCACCTCCGGGTGGAACTGCACCCCCCACAGCTTCTTGCGCTCGTGCCACACCGCTGCGAAGTGGCAGTTCTCCGAGTGCCCGACCATCTCGAAGCCCGGCGGCAGCGACTCGACCTTGTCGCCGTGCGACATCCACACGCGCAGCCACTCGCCGGCGGTGAAGCGGGCCAGCGGCCCCTCCGCGCGGTCGATCGTCAGCGTCGCCGCCCCGTACTCGCGCTCCTTGGCCGGCGCCACCGTGCCGCCGAGCGCCGCCACCATCAGGTACAGCCCGTAGCAGATGCCGAGCACCGGCACCCCCATCTCGAGCACCTCGGGGTCGAGCTGCGGCGCGCCCTCGTCGTACAGCGACGACGGCCCGCCGCTCAGCACGATCGCCTGCGGGTCCCTCGCCCGCAGCTTGGCGGCGGGCGTGTGGTACGGCAGGATCTCCGCGAACACGCCGAGCTCGCGGATCCGCCGCGCGATGAGCTGGGTGACCTGCGATCCGAAGTCGAGGACGATGAGGGTCTGGTGGGACATCGCGGTGTTCTCGGCTACTCGAGGCGGTAGTTCGGCGCTTCCTTGGTGATGATGACGTCGTGCACGTGGCTCTCGCGCAGGCCCTGGCTGGTGATGCGCCGCAGCGTCGCCGTCTGCTGCAGCTCGGCGATCGTGCGCGCCCCGCAGTAGCCCATGCCCGAGCGCAGCCCGCCGACCATCTGGAACAGCGAGTCCGCCAGCGGGCCGCGGTACGGCACCCGGCCCTCGATGCCCTCGGGCACCAGCTTGCGCTCGTCGGCCACCGCGCCCTGGAAGTAGCGGTCCTTGCTGCCCGCCTTCATCGCCCCGAGCGAGCCCATCCCGCGGTAGGTCTTGTAGCTGCGGCCCTGGTAGAGCACGAGCTCGCCGGGCGCCTCGTCGGTGCCGGCGAATAGCGAGCCGATCATCACGCAGTCGGCGCCGGCGGCCAGCGCCTTGACCACGTCGCCCGAGTACTTGATCCCGCCGTCGGCGATGATCGGCACCCCGCGCCGGCGCGCCACCGCCGACGTCTCGAGGATCGCCGAGACCTGCGGCACCCCGACCCCGGCGACCACCCGCGTCGTGCAGATCGAGCCCGGGCCGATGCCGAGCTTGACCCCGTCCGCGCCGGCGTCGCACAGCGCCGTGTAGCCCTCGGGCGTGGCGATGTTGCCGGCCACGATCTGCAGATCGGGCCACGACCTGCGCAGCTCGCGGACCATGTCGAGCACGCCCTTCGAGTGCCCGTGCGCCGTATCGACCACGATCACGTCGACGTGCTCGTGGACCAGCGCCGCCACGCGCGCGAGCGTGTCGGGGCCGATGCCGACGGCCGCGCCCACGCGCAGGCGGCCGGCGCCGTCCTTGATCGCGTGTGGGTGGGTCTGGGCGTTGAAGATGTCCTTGACGGTGATGAGCCCGAGCAGCTCGCCCGCGCGATCGACCACCAGCAGCTTCTCGATGCGGTGGCGATGCAGCAGCGCCCGCGCCTCCTCGAGCGGGATGCCCTGCGGCGCGGTGATCGGGTCGCGGGTCATGACCGCGCCGACCGGCTGATCGAGGTTGGTTTCGAAGCGCAGATCGCGGGACGTCAGGATCCCCACGGGACGGCGCTCGCGCACCACCGGCAGCCCCGAGAAGCCGAACGCGTGCATGGTGTCCAGGGCCTGGCGCAGGGTGTGCTCGGGCGTGATCGTGATCGGGTCGACCACCATCCCGCTCTCGGTCTTCTTGACCTTCCGGACCTCCTGGGCCTGCAGCTCGGGCGTCAGGTTCTTGTGGATCACCCCGAGGCCGCCGTGGCGGGCCATGCAGATCGCCGTCTGCGCCTCCGTGACCGTGTCCATCGCCGCCGCCACCAGCGGGATGTTGAGCGCGATGCCGCGGGACAGCCGGGTGCCGACCTCGACCTGGGCGGGCAGCACCTCGCTGTAGCGCGGCACCAGCAGGACATCGTCGAAAGTCAGGGCTTCGCGGATCTCGTCGGCCATGGATTTCGCGGGGAGTATCCGCCCCGGGGTCGCCAACGGCGCCTGCGACCGGCGCCGCGGGGGCGTGCGTTCGCTTACGCGATTACGCCCCTCCTCGCGGTTTCCTGCGAACCCGGCGCCGTGACGCGGAGCATCGGATCGGAGCGCCCCGCGATGAGATAAGATCGGCACCCCTGGCGTGCCGGATCCGAAGCTCCACGCGGCCACCGTCGCCGACCATGTCATCGAAGTGCTGTCGCCGCTGCTCGGCCCGCACACGGCCAGGCGCGCCCTCGCGATGATCTGCAAGCGGGCCGGCAAGGAGGCCCACGAGCTCGGGCCCGCCGACCTGGGCATCGCCCACTCCACCCTGAGGCCGATGCTCCGCACGCTCATCGGCAACGACGTCACCATGCGGGTGCTCGCCGACCTCGGCGCCACCGACGGCTCGCCATGAACCTGCTCCACCCCGCCGCCGCGCTCCTCATCGCCGTCGCCGTCGGCGTCGGTCGCCTCGCGCTCGAGCAGGTCGACTTCTTCTACGGCCAGGCCTGGCAGCGCGGCGTCGAGGCCCTGACCGCCGCCGCGGTCGTCGCCGTCACCCTGCAGTTCGCGCCGGGCGACCCGCCGCGCCGCCCGTGGGCCTGCTTGATGCTCGCCGTGGTGCTCGTGCTCCTCGCCCGCGTCCTCATCTTCGCCGCGTGGAGCCCGGGCGCGATCAACCCGGCCCACCCGGTCATCATCCTCGCCAACATCTTCTTCGTGCTCTCGATCCTCGGCTTCAACCGCGTGCTCGGCAGCTCCGAGCTGCTGAGCGAGCGCACCGAGGCCGACCGCTGGCGGGCCCTCGCGTTCGTCGGCCTGCTCGCCGCCGGCTCGCTCACCTCCCTCGGCTACAACGCCTGGGAGGTCGCCGCCCGCAACCCGCCGTCGGGCCTCGGCGCGTGGTTCGGCACCGCCACCGCCCTCATCAGCACCACCGCCGACGCCCTCGTGTGCGCCGGCAGCATCTACCTCGTGTGGCTGGTCCGGCCGCTGGTCGGCGGCAGCCTGGCCCGCCCCTACCTCCTGCTCGCGCTGAGCGGCGCCACCGCGCTCGTCGTCGACTTCGTGCTCATCGGCGCCGGCGAGACCATCCAGACCGAGCTGCGCTCGCGCACCTTCTTCGAACAGCTCGGCGGCCTGTTCGGCTGCCTCAGCTACGCCCTCATCGGCCTGTCGGCGCTCACCCAGCTGTGGCTGCTGCGCCGGGCCGGCCGCCGCGGCGGCGGGCTCTCGCTCGAGCCCACGCGCATCGGCTGACCCGCCGCCCGCGCTCAGCCCTCGCTGCGGAACGGCAGCCCGCGCGACCCGCCGGCCAGCGCGTCGCGGTGGTGCGACAGCGTCCGCACCAGCGCCCGCCAGCGCAGCAGGTCGGCGCGCAGCTTGTCGTCGCTGCCGACCGCGTCGAGCGTCGCGGCCCACAGCCCCGCCGCCCGCACCTCGCCGAAGTACCCGCCGAGCCCCGAGCCCGTCAGCACCAGCACGATCAACATGACGACCAGCAGCAGCCCGCCGAGGATCGTCAGCGCGTCGATCGTGATCACCGGCGGATAGACCAGCAGCCGCGAGCCGATGAACGCCACGAAGCCCGCGCCGACCAGCCCGCCGAACACGCGCATGCGCTCGACGCACATGGTCGTGCGCCGCTCGGTCACCGCCATGCGATGCGAGCCCGCGGCCCCGCACAGCCGCAGGCGCGGCGCCCCGCGGCGCGTCCCGCCGGCGACCTCGACCTCGGCGTGAAAGTCCCCGCGCGTGGCCACCAGCCGCAGACCCTCGGGCAGCTCGCGCCGGTCCCACACGTACCCGTCCGCCTCCGGGAAGTACGCCGTCCACAGCGCGTCGACGTGACGCTCCGACAGCGCGCGTCCATCCACCGGGCAGGGGGTCGTCCAGCCGAAGCCGTGGCCACGTCGGGGGTCCATACGAAGATCAAGCTACCCGCGGCCCACCGATTCGTCCAGCCGCCCGGGCTGGAGCCGCGGCGACAGCACGTGCCTCGAGGGCCTCGCCGACACGCACACGCGCGCACCCGCGAAGCGACTGCGCGCATGCACCCGCACCGCCCGATCCCCCGCGCATCCCCGACGCCGCCGGCCGCACGCGTACAATGCCGGCCATGATCTGTCGTGGCTCGTCCGTCCTGGCGCTCTCCGTCTGCCTGTCCGCCTGCGGCGGCGGCGGCTCCACCCCCACCACCGGCGAGTCCTCCGACACCGGCGCCGGCCCGACCAGCGCCGACACCGGCACCGCGACCACCGCCCCGACCGGCGACCCGGACACCACCAGCGATCCCCCGACCAGCAGCGTCGGCGCGACCGGCACCGACACCGGCGAGCCGACCACCGCCCCCGTCACCTCCACCGATCCCGCGACCAGCGACCCCGTCACCAGCGACCCCGTCACCAGCGACCCCGTCACCGGCGACACCGGCACCTCGAGCAGCGGCGGCGACAGCACCACCGGCCCGAGCTGCGGCCCCTGCGATCAGCCCAACCAGCAGTGCATCGACGACGTGTGCGTGACCAAGTGTCAGGGCCAGGACCCCGACCCCTGCGGCCCCGATCAGGTGTGCGACGTCATCAGCGGCGACTGCAAGGGCGCGGACGAGGCCTGCGTGCTCGACGGCCCCACCGTGCCGTGCGGCAACAAGACCTGCGGCCCCGGCAGCGTGTGCGACGACCAGACCGAGTGCCTCCCGATCGCCCCGTGCGCCGGCGTGGTCTGCACCGACGAGGGCGACTGCTGGGGTGACCTGTGCGTGTGCGAGCGCGCCGCCTCGTGCAGCGACCCCAGCCTCGAGCTGCTCAACGGCCCGTTCTCCACCGAGATCGGCGGCATCGACTTCTCCGACGACTGCGACGCCTGGATGGTCACGCTGCGCAGCGGCCCCGACTACCTGCGGCGCCTGAAGCCCGACGGCACGCTCACGCAGTGGACCGGCGTGGCCAACCTCAACATGGGCGAGGTCAAGGTCTTGCGCGAGCTCACCATCCCGCAGATCACCCTGCCCGGCTTCCCGTGGTCGAACCAGCCCGCGCCGCCGAGCGAGGTCGAGGGCATCGGCGAGGTCGCGATCACCTACACCTGCTGCGCGATGTGCGGCTGCCAGGCCAACCCGCCGCAGGGCGTCGCGCGCCTCGTCGAGGAGGACATGGTGACCCCGCTGCCGATCGTCATCGTCGCCATGGTCACGCAGGGCAACGGCCCGTTCTCCGGCAACCTGTCCACCGCCGCCAACGCCGGCCCGCAGGGCCTGACCTGGGGCGTCGACCGCGTGCTCTACGTCGGCAACTCGACCGCCAACGGCGTGTTCAACAGCGCCGACCTCGAGGCGATGACCCAGGAGGACGAGTACATGTTCCCCGCGCGCGTCACCGCCTCGGCCCCGGTCAGCCCGGTCCACCTCGTCGTCGGCCTGATCGGCGGCGAGGTCCACCGCTTCAACGCCGTGACCAACACCGCCGCCCTGCTCGTCGACCTCGACGCCGACATCACCAGCTTCAGCCACGACAAGTTCTCGGGCCTCGTCTACGCCGGCCTGTCGAACGGCAAGATCGTCAGCTTCGACCCGTTCACCGGCGACGTGGCCGACTTCGGCATGATGCCCGGCCAGGGCCGCGTCGCCGTCAGCCCCAGCGGCACGCTCTACTACACGCCCGTGAAGTACCTGAGCAACCTGCCGATCAGCAGCTACGACCTGCCCGACAGCTTCTGATCGCGCCCGCGGCCCGCCGCCGCCCTGATATGCTGACGCCATGCCGCCTCGCCGCCTCCGCCCCGCGCTCGCCCTCGCCCTCCTGTCCCTCGGAGCAGGTTGCGGCGACAGCGGCGGCGGCGACGACACCGGCGGCGGCACCAGCGGCGGCGACGCGACCGGCGAGCCCTCGCCGACCAGCGGCGCCGACGCCGACACCTCCGCCGGCCCCACCTCGACCGCCGACGGCGGCGACGAGCACAGCCCGGTGTGGGACGACCCCTACTGCTTCCCCGTGCACGGCCCCATGAAGTGGCCCGAGCCGCTGCCCAGCCACGAGGCCGAGGTCGTCGCGCTCGTCAACGCGGCCCGCGCAAGCGGCGGCGACTGCGGCAGCATGGGCACGTTCGGCCCGTCCGCCCCGCTGACCATCGACGCCAGCCTCCACTGCGCCGCCCGCGTGCACTCCAAGGACATGGCCGACCGCATGTTCTTCGACCACACCAACCCCGACGGCGAGAGCCCGTTCGACCGCATGGCCCGCGCCGGCTACGGGTCGTTCAAGACCCAGGGCGAGAACATCGCCATGGGCACGCTGACCCCCGCCGCCACCGTCGACGGCTGGCTGGCCAGCGACGGCCACTGCGCCAACATGCTGAACCCCGAGTACGAGCAGATCGGCGTCGGCGTGTACGAGGGCGGGTCCTTCTACTGGACCCAGACCTTCGCCGCCAAGTTCTGACCTGGCCCTAACGCCAGGTCCGGGCCAGCACCTCGCCGAGGTGGGCGTAGAACGGCTCGCTCACGTCGGCGTAGTCGTAGCGGTCGTCGTCCAGCACCCCGTCCTTGTTGGCGTACACCGTCGCCGCCACGAAGTACGCCCGCCCCGTCCGCGTGTCCTCGACGTAGGCGTTCTCGACGTGGAACCCGAACGCCTTGCCCGCCTTGTTGACGTAGCGGACGCGCTCCCGCGGCACCACCTTGACCATGCCGCGCAGCATCGGCTTGAACCGCTCCTCGGTCTCCGCCGGATTTTTAAAGACTGGATTCACCGAAGCCTTCGGATCCACGGTCATCTGCTCAATTAAAAATTTCCTGTCCTCGACCGACAGCCCGAGGTCCGGCCCTTTCTCCGGCAGCACCAGCGCGATCGTCAGCCGCTGCAGGTCGCACAGCTTGACCCCGTTGCGCCCCTCGAACTCCATCGGCCCGTCGACCACCTCGCCCGCGACCTTGACCGCGGTCCCGACCCGCGTCTGCGGCACCCCGTGGGAGGCCAGCGCGTAGTCGCTGGTCCGCTCCGGGATCTTGATCTTCGGCTTGCCCTTCGGCCGCAGCTCGACCGCCGGCGTGACGCGGTGCTGCTCCGGCGTCTCGCGCGTCGACAGCCGGTGCCCGACCCGCAGCGACGGGAAGCCCAGCGGCACCAGCGACTCGTTGATCGCCCGGTGCCCCACGAAGTCGTACAGCCGATTGAAGCCGCCGTTGTCCGACACGATCTGCATCTTGCGGATCTCGTGCCCCAGCGTGATCACCCCGCCGCTGGTGTTCGAGGCGTCCTTGCCCTTGCAAGTCTTCCCGCGACAAAACGCCGCCGGCGTCTCGCGGTCGACCCCGAGCGCCGCCAGCTCGCGCAGCGCCGCCACCGACGCGAACGTCTTGATCGCGCTCGCCGGATAATAATATTCGGCCCCCGCGCGATACCCGTGGGTCGTCAGGCGCACCCCGTGCTCGTCGCGCGTCACCTCGGTGATCACGACCTGAAAGCGGTATGTCGCCGCGTCGCGCATCAGCGCCGCGAAGCGCCCGTCGGCCTGCAACTTCTCGGCGATCCAGCCGTCGTCCCCGCCCGCGCACGGGTCGTGCCCCGCGGGCGCCGCCGCCAGCGCCGCCGCCAGCTGCAGCGTCCACAGCGTCATGGCGCGATGTCCGGCGGCCGCTTGCTCGCCGGCGGATCGGCGTCCAGCGTCGACGAGCCCGCGATCGCCGTCGCCGTCTTGAAGTGCAGCATGCGGCCCAGGCTGACGATCCGGCTCTCGCGCATCCACGCCGCGAACTTGCGCGCCGGCTGGATGGTGTAGTGGTACTGCTCGCCCTCGACGAACCCCGGGCCCTTCCACCCGAGCGTGCGCACCACCACCGCGTCGTCCTTCACCGGCAGCCTCAAGATGTTGCGCCGGAACTCGGGCCCGTAGTCGAAGTACTGCTCCGCGTTCGACATGTAGAGCACGCCGAGCCGCAGGTCGGCCTTGTCGAGCGCGGCCGCCACGTCGACCAGCGTCATGCTGCCGGTGAGGTCGCCGCGCATCGCGAACACCCGCCCGTCGGCCCACAGCTTGCGCACGTGGTCGTAGTCGGCCTGGTCGGTCAGGAACGTCGGGACCCCGCGCTTGGCGTAGTCACGGGCCGTGCGGCTGAGCCGCGAGTAGACCAGCGCCCTGGCGATCTTCAGCGCCCGCGCGGCCCGCTTCTGCTCGTCCGGGTCGGTGTACGCCGCCTCGACCAGCCCGCGCAGCTCGACCTCCCGCGACTTGCCCCACAGCGACAGGAACCCCGCCGGATCCGGCGCCGCCGCGAACGCGACCCTGTAGACCTTGTGCAGGTCGCCGATCGCTCCGTCGAAGTCCATCAGCACCAGCAGCTCGGAGCGGGCCCACGCCGCCAACAAATAATTCTGGTCCGACCCGACCCCGAGGTACGCCCCGCCGACGCCCTGCAGCCGCTCGCGCCACAGGTGGTGCGAGTGCTCGTTCGAGATCCAGTAGTGCGAGTTGCGGGTCAGCTCGGGCGGGGCCGGATCCTCGCGCACGGCCAGGAACGCCGCGCGCAGCGGCTCCGCCAGCGGACCCGGGCCCGCGCTCGCCGGGGCCGCCGCGGGCGTCGGCGTCGGCGTCGGCGTAGGCTCGGCCTCGACCGGCGCGGGCGTCGGCGCGGCCACCTGCGCCGCGATCGGCGTCGGCGTCGGCGGCGGCGTCGCGTCGCCGGCCCCCTGCGAGGCGGCCGCGGGCGCCTGCGGGGCGACCTCCGTGGCCGCCGCGCTCGGAGGCGTGCACGCCGTCAGCCCCAGCCACGCGAGCAGCAGCCCGCCTCGTCCCGCCTCGCGGATCGTCTCGTGCCTCGCGTTCATCAGCAGCCGCACCATGCCAGAGAACCGAACACCAGCGCCAGCGCCCCCAGGACCGCCAGCGGCCCGCGGCGCACCGGCCCGTCCTGCGGCACCCCGCGTGCGAGCGCCGCCGCGCCGGCGATCACCGCCAGCACGCCCACGAGGGCGGCCCACGGCGGAGCCGTCTCACCTGACCTTTCGAGCAGCTGCATGTGATGCTCCTCCGCCGCGCCGGTGCCCGACAGATCCGTCTCGAACAACGCCTCTTGCCCCGCCATCAGTCCCGCGATGCGGCGATTGGCCGCCGCATAGGTCTCGGCGTCGGCGACCGCGAGGCCCCGCGTCGCCAGCAACGCCGAGCGCACCTCGCGGTAGGCCGCCAGCGCCGTGTGCGGCCCGTGGCCCGCCGGATCCGCCTCGGCCGCCGCGCCGATCGCCATCAGGCGGGCCAGCGCCGCCTCGTCGTGGCCCGCGATCGGCACCCGCCAGCGCGCCGCCCGCCCGAGGTGCACGACCTCGAGATCGACCCGCCCGTTCGCCGCCGCCTCGTCGGCCGCCCGCAGCTCCGCGCGGCCCTCCCACGCCGCCCGCACCAGCAGCGGAGCCGCCACCGCCAGCCCCACCAGCGCCGCCCACGCCCCGGCCCTCGCCCAGCGACCCCGACCCCGCACGCCGCCAGGATAACGGCATCCCAGGGCCCCGGCCAACTGCGCTATGCTCCCGCGGCCGTGGCGTCCTCGCGCAGAACCTGGCTCGGCGGCGCCGCCGCTCTCGCCGCGATCGCGGCCCGCCCGCTGCACGCCGCCCCGCCGCCGTCGCGACCGCCGCGCGTCGACCCCGACGACCCGTTCGCCGGCTTCGACCTCGGCTGGCGCGAGCCGACCCACGTGCTCACGGTCGACCTCCCGCAGCTGCAGTACCCCGGCAAGTGGAACCCGCGGCCCGGGGCCATGCGCGAGCTGGCCAGCGAGCTGCGCCTGCGGACCCGCCTCGAGCCGGTGCGCGAGCCCGCGGTCGTCAGCGCGACGTCCGAGCGCCTGTTCGAGACCCCCTTCCTCTACATCGCCGGCGAGGGCTCGCTGCCGCCGCTCGGCGCCGCCGCCGAGTCGCAGCTCGGCCGCTTCCTCGACCTCGGCGGCATGATCGTGCTCGACGCCGCCGACGGCGGCGCCGACCCCGGGTTCGAACGCGACGCGCGCGCCCTGCTCGGCCGCATCCTGCCCGGCGCCGCCCTCACGCGCGTGGCCGCCGACCACGTCCTCTACCGCTCGTTCTTCCTCGTCGACGCCCCGGTCGGCCGCACCCGCACCCACGATCACACCCTCGGCGTCCAGGAGGAGGGCCGCCTGAAGGTCCTGCTCGTGCGCAACGACCTCGGCGGCGCGCTCGCCCGCGGCCCCGACGGCCTCTACACCCACCCCTGCAGCCCCGGCGGCCCCGAGCAGCGCGAGTGGGCCATCCGCTTCGCCATCAACATCCTCCTCTACGCGACCTGCACCGACTACAAGGCCGACCGCGCCCACGTCGAGACCCTGCTCCGCCACCGCCGCTGGCGCTGACCCTGCACCGTGGAACGCTGGCGCCTCACCGCGGGCTACCTCCCCGGCCCCCTCGCCCTCGGCCTCCTGCTCGCCGTCGTCGCGCTCGCTCTGGTCGAGTCGGTGCGCGCCGTGCGGCGCACCAACCTGTCCCTCGGGACACGTGTCGGCCTGCTCGCCCTGCGCGCGCTCGGCCTGCTCGGCCTGCTCGTCGTCGGCCTCGAGCTCACCGTCTCGCACGAGACCGTGCGCCCGACCGGCCCGCGCGTGGTCGTGCTCGTCGACCGCAGCGCCTCGATGGCCCTGCAGGACGCCGACCGCCCCGACGCGCCCGCGCAGGAGCGCCTGGCCCGCGCCCGCGACGTGTGGGCCGCCAGCGCCGACGCCCGCGCCGCCTGGCGCGAGCAGGGCCTCGCCGTCCAGGTCCGCAGCTTCGCCGACCGCAGCGAGCCGCTCGACGGCCCCGGCGCCGAGACCCTCGCCGTCGATCCCGGCGGCCCCGCCTCCGACCTCGCCCGCGCGCTCGCCCAGCTGTCGTCGTCGACGGGCCTGGCCGCCGACGATCGCCCCGCGTCCGACCTCGCCGACCCGCGCCCGCTGGCCGCCGTGGTCGTGCTGTCCGACGGCCTGTTCGACGCCCACGACCCGCGCGCCTCCGCCGAGTCGGCCGCCCAGGACCCGCTGCTCCTGACCGCCCGCGCGCTCGGCGTGCCGATCACCACCGTCAGCGCCGGCGCCCCCGCGATCCGCGACCTCGCGGTCGCCGGCCTGCGCGCCGGCGAGTTCGCGTTCGTCGAGAACGTCGCCGAGTTCAGCGCCGACCTCGTGGCCCACGGCTACGCCGGCGCCGACGCCGAGGTCACGCTGCGCCGCGACGGCGCCGCGGTCGCGACCACCCGCGTGACCCTCGGCGGCGACGGCGAGCCGGTCACCGCCCGCTTCGAGGTCGCGCCCGATCGCGTGGGCCAGTTCGTCTACGAGATCGCCGCGACCCCGCTGCGCGGCGAGGCCACCGCCGCCAACAACCGCCGCGCGTTCGTCGTCAAGGTCCTGCGCGACAAGGTCCGCGTGCTGCACGTCGCCGGCCGCCCCGACTGGGACGTCCGCGCCCTGCGCACGCTGCTCGGCCGCGACCCCAACGTCGAGCTGCTCTCGTACTACATCCTCCGCAGCGTCGACGACGCCGACCGCGAGGACCCCAGCGCCCCGCTGAGCCTGATCGCCTTCCCCACCGACGAGCTGTTCAAGGAGCAGCTCGGCTCGTTCGACCTCGTCATCCTCCACAACTTCGACGCCCTCAACCACCAGGTCGGCCAGTACATGGCCGACGTCGCCAGCTACGTCGACGACGGCGGCGCCCTCGTGGTCATCGGCGGCGACATGGGCCTCGCCACCGGCGACTACGTCGGCCCGCTCGCGGCCCACCTGCCCGTCGACACGCGCGCGCCGACCGGCCTCTCGACCGACGCCTACCGCCCGCAGCTGACCGACGCCGGCCGCCGCCACCCGATCACCGCCTGGCTGGCCAGCAGCGGCCTCGGCGACTGGTCCGAGCTGCCCGCGCTCGACAGCCACAACCCCGTCAAGCTGGCCCGCCACGCCGAGGACATCGGCACCGCCGTGCTGCTCACCCACCCCGGCGGCGCCCCGCTGCTCGCCATCGCCGAGCCCGCCCGCGGCCGCAGCCTCGTGCTCGCGACCGGCGCCACCTGGCGCCTCGGCTTCGCCGGCGGCCTGCCCTTCGTCGACGGCGCCCGCCCCTACGACCTGCTGTGGCTCGGCGCGATCCGCTGGCTGCTGCGCGACGCCGCCGCCGAGCGCCTGACCCTCGAGACCGATCGCCCCGCCTACCTCGTCGGCGATCCGGTGACCCTCCGCGCCGCCGCGCTCACCCCCAGCTACGCCCCCGAGCCCGACGTCCCGCTCGCCTGGCAGGTCCGCCCGCTCGGCGCCGGCGAGCCCGCGATCGCCGCGCCGCCCGCCGACCCCGCGAGCAAGCTCGGCCCGCCGACCTTCCTCCTGTCCGAAGGGACATGGACCACCGACGCCCTCGGCCGCGCCAGCGAGACCCTGCAACGCGGCCTGCAGGTCGGCGCCTACGAGGCCCTGGCCTGGCGGACAGGAACCAAGGACCAGGTCGGCAGCGACGCCGACGCCGCCCGCGCGCGCCGCGTGTTCCTGGTCCAGGAGCCCGGCCAGGAGCTCGCGCTCGTCGACGCCGACCCGGGCGAGCGCCGCCTCGCCGGCCTCGCC
This sequence comes from Myxococcales bacterium, assembly GCA_016793465.1. The sequence goes on along the minus strand of JAEUJW010000039.1, from coordinate 167,833 downwards.
GCGGCCACCGGCGGCGCCGCCCTCGTCGCCCGCGACGGCGACCGCCTGCCCGCGACGCTCCCGCTCGCCGACCTCGGCGCCGAGGGCCCCGGCCTGCGCGTCGACAGCCGCCGGGCCGTGCCCCTGTGGGACGGCCCGTGGGCCCTCCTCCTGGTCCTGCTCGGCCTCGGCGGCGAGGTCCTGCTGCGCCGCCGCCTCGGCCTCCCGTGACCCGGCGCCTCAGCGCTTCTTGAACTTGTAGAGCGTGTCCTCGAGGTCCTTGCACTCGAGGTCGCGCCCGCTGAGCGTGCAGCTCAGCTTGTTGTTGACCTCCGGGATGTCGATCGTGAAGCGCGGCGCCATCGAGTCGTCGACCGTGATCGCGTAGGTGCCGACCTCCTCCTCGCCGTCGTACATCGCCCGGAAGTTGTACGTCCCCTGCAGGTCGTCCTCGATCACCATGTCGATCGAGAACATGTAGCCCTCGTCGGGCGAGACCCCCGGGACCTTCAGGTCGCCGAGCATGGTCGCGTCCCACGTGCCCACGATCGAGTCCTCGGCGTCGTCCTTGCACGACACCAGGCTCAGCCCCAACAGCGCCAGCGACGGGATCTTCAAACGGTCCATCGGCGCATCGTACGGCCCGCCGAGTCGACCCCGCAAGTTTCGTCCGCGCGCGACGCGCACAGGCAGACCTGCCCGCCGCTGCCCGCGTACCGCGAGCACGCGCCGCCGATCGTTGACTCGCCTCACGACTCCGCGCCCGTTTCCACCGCGCCGGCCGGCGCGCGGCCGCGGTTCTCCGCGCGCGACTCGGGTATAACCGCGGTCAATGTCGAACAAGCCGCGCCCGAAGCGACCCGATGACGGCCCCGAGATCGTCGCCCCCGACATCGCCCGCCCCGCCAAGGTCTCGCGGCACATCCAGCCGCTCGGTCCGCGCGTGCTCGTGCGCCTGATCAAAGGCCCCGACCGCTCCGAGAGCGGCCTGTACCTGCCCGCCGGCGCCAAGGACAGCCACAGCGAGGCCCTGCTCGGCGAGGTCGTCGAGGTCGCGCGCACCATGCCGAAGTCGACCTACGTGGTCGACGACGGCGAGGACGACGACGACGACAAACCCGACCTCGGCGAGAACGTCAGCGGCATCCCCGTCGGCGCCCAGGTGCTGTTCGCCAAGGACCAGGGCGTCACCGTGCCGTGGGACGACACCCTGCGCCTGCTGTCCGTGCGCCACGTGCTCGCCATCGTCGACATCATCTCGGAAGACCACCTGCAATGATCCACCTGCCCCAGGAGCCAGGTCACGATCCGTCGCGCACGGCGACCGCCCGCCTGTCCCGACGGCCAGGTCGCGAACCGGCGCCGGCCCTCGCGCCGCGCCTGTCCCCGCGGCCAGATCGCGAACCACTGGCCGCGACGCCGCGCCTGTCCTCGCGGCCAGGTCGCCGCAGCCCGCTGGTGCTCGCCGCCCTCGCCGCCCTGCTCGCCCCCGCCGGCGCCGGCGCCCAGGAGCCGGTCGCGCTCGACCGCGCCGCCAGCGACGGCGTCGACCGCCCGGTCAAGGACTACAGCGGCCAGGGCGACGCCAGCAGCATCGAGCTCAACCCGGCGCTACTGTCCGGCGTCAAGGGCCTCGACCTCGTCCTCCAGGGCTACCGCTCGACCTCCCCGTTCACCCGCGGCGGCGGCCTCGGCGGCTTCCTCTCGCTCAACCTCGGCCTCGGCTTCGCCGCCGGCATCGGCGTCCAGCGCGTCACGCCCGGCTTCCAGGGCGGCTACTACGACGCGCTCGCGTGGCGCAACGTGCCGTTCACCAAGGTCTCGTTCGCGCTCGCCGGCGGCGACGGCCGCTTCGGGTCGTTCGGCCTCGGCGTGCACTGGCTGACCGACAACGGCAACCTGCGCCGCCCCGACCTCGACCTCGGCCTCATGCTGCGCCTGCGCAACTACGCCTCGCTCGGCGTGGTCGGCCGCCTCGGCCCCGCCGACCTCACCGCCGACGGCGGCCTCCCGCAGGAGCTGGCGATCACCGGCGAGCTCGCGGTGCGCCCGCTCGGCACCCGCCTGCTCGAGCTCGCCGGCGGCCTCAAGTCGCGCTGGCGCGGCGCCCCCGACATCGAGCCCCAGCGCTTCAACGACTTCGGCGTGTTCCCCCGCGCCCGCCTGGCCGTGCGCTGGCAGGGCCTCGAGCTGGCCGCCGAGCTCGAGCAGGTCGCCGCCACCGTGCTCGACCCCGCGACCTACCAGATCCGCGAGAAGATCAAACGCATCCGCGGCGCCGTCCAGCTCGCCGTCGCCTGGGACATGGTCAGCGTGCGCGGCGGCATCCACGCCGGCCTGTCCGACGCCGTCGACGGCTTCGGCCTGGCCGCCCGCTTCAGCAGCGCGCGCCAGGGCCGCGTGTTCTGGCCGCGCCTCGTCGACGCCGAGCGCATCGACCTCTCGAGCGTCCGCAGCGAGCGCGCCCTCATCAGCACCCTGCAGCGCCTCGAGCGGGCCGAGAGGGGCGGCGAGCGCGCGATCCTCCTGCTCGACACCCGCGCCACCAGGCTCGGCTGGGCCTCCTTGCAGGAGCTCCGCCAGGCCCTCGTCCGCATCCGCAACGCCGGCGGCCACGTGTTCGCCTACCTCGAGGACGGCGGTCTGAAGGACTACTACCTCGCCAGCGTCGCCGAGCAGGTCTTCATCCACCCCGCCGGCGAGCTCGCGACCTACGGCCTCAGCGCCACCACGCTGTACTTCAAGGGCACGCTCGACAAGCTCGGCGTGCGCGCCGAGGGCCTGCACATCGCCGAGTACAAGAGCGCCCACGAGCCGTTCACGCAGACCGGCCCGAGCGACGCCGACAAGGCCCAGCGCGACGCCCTGCTCGCGGACACCTACGACGTCATCGTCACCGACGTGGCCCAGGCCCGCGGCCTCGGCAAGGGCGACGCCGCCGGCCTGCTCGACGACAGCCCCCACGGCCCCGACCAGGCGCTGCGGCGCAAGCTCGTCGACAAGATCGTGCACCGCGACGAGGTCATCGGCGCGATCGGCGACGCCGTCGGCGCCAGCGTCAAGTTCGCCAGGTTCGAGGACACCAGCCCCGAGCCGCAGACCTGGTCGGTCGCCCCCTACATCGCCGTGGTCGTCGTCGAGGGCACCATCATCGACGGCGAGAACCGCACGATCCCGCTGCTGAACATCCAGTTCACCGGCGGCGACACGATCCTGCAGCAGCTCCGCACCCTGCGCGGCGACCCGATGTGCAAGGGCATCGTCCTGCGCGTCAACAGCCCCGGCGGCAGCGCCCTCGCCAGCGACCTGATCTGGCGCGAGGTCCAGCGCACCCACGATGCATATTTAAAGAATCCGAAGCGCAGCCCGCCGATCAACGTGTCGATGGGCGACCTCGCGGCCTCGGGCGGTTATTACGTCAGCATGGGCGCCCCGACGATCTTCGCCCAGCCCACCACGCTGACCGGATCGATCGGCGTGGTCAGCCTGCACTTCGACCTCTCGGGCCTGCTGGCCAGGCTCGGCATCTCGACGCACACCTTCCAGCGCGGCAAGAACGGCGACATCGCCTCGCTCTACAAGCCCTACACCGACGACCAGCGCGCCCGCATCGACGCGACCATGCGCCGCGTCTACGACCTGTTCCGCCAGCGCGTCGCCGACAACCGCAAGATGACGCTCGACCAGGTCGACCAGCTCGGCCGCGGCCACGTCTACAGCGGCACCGACGCGAAGGCCGCGCGCCTCGTGGACCTCCACGGCGGCCTCCACGAGGCCGTCGCAGAGTTAAAGACCCGCGCCGGCATCCCCGCCAAACGCGACCTCGAGCTGCGCGTGTTCCCCCGCCCGCGCCGCCTGGTCGACCTCCTGCTCGACCAGGTCATGCCCGACAAGGGCGACCGGGGCCTGCGCGCCAGGCTCACCGCCCGCCAGCAGGCCAAACAGGCGGCCGACCTCCCGATCGCCATCACCAGCGCCCTCGCCCGCCTCCCCCTCAGCCTCCTCTTCCTCCCCCCCGACAACGCCCTCACGCTGCTCCCGGGCCTCGTCGAGATCGAGTGAGGCCCACGATGGTCAAGCTCAAACGCCTAAAAATTAATAAATACCGCAACGTCCGCCCCGGCACCGAACTCCGCTTCGACGACGGTTTTAATTTAGTCCTCGGCAAGAACGGCAGCGGCAAGACCACCCTGCTCGGCCTCATCGCCATGGCCTGCGGCTGGAACCTCGCTGAACTCGAGGGTGAGGAACTTGCCCTCGAGTTCGACATCGATGCCGACGGATGTCGAATCGAGTTCATCCTCCTCAACGAACGTACCACCGACGCTTCGCTCGCCTACTCGTTCACCCTCCTCCTCCCACAGGACGCTGCGACCCTCGTGTTTCACGGGACGTCCGCTTCTCTCGCAATCTCCGTCATGGAGGACAAGTCGAGTTCTCGATCACACCCGCCTTGTTCGCCGTTCGAATACGACTTCTTGCATCAACTGGCCCATATGCTTACAGATTGGGCCAGAGAGTCACAGGCCCAGCGCATGGGCCTCATCATGACCTTGCACTCCCTCCGTTTCGACGTCGCACCGTTCCGTTTCGACGAGGCGCTGGGAGCGTTCTATGCCCTGACCGGCCAGAACTCGCCACCGTCTCGCCCCGCTGGGCCGGATTCATTGGCTACAACGGCATCGGTGATAGCGGCGCCGAAAACCAGCGTCTCAATTAATTCGAAGCACAGTCCGTATCGTTTCTCCGGACCCTTTATTCGTGAGCTCGTCGCCAAGAATCCCGACCTCTCGCCTTCCTCTGCGCTCAGCTCCGACAACCTCGGTGTTCTTACCGAGCTCGCAGAACTTCTCGAATTCGCCAAGATCGAACTACGTCCCGACATCTCCGCCATGAGCGGCACCGTGTTGGCCCGAAAGGTCACGATCCAGGCCGTCAAGTTCTTCTTTTACGGCAAGAACGGCAACTCGATCTCTCATGACCTGTTGAGTTACGGACAGAAGCGAGTCGTCTCCTTCTTCTTCTACCTGTACTTCACAACCCCCGGCGTGGTGATAGCCGACGAGCTCGTCAACGGCCTGCACCACCGCTGGATCGAGGCCTGCATGGAGGCCATCGGCGATCGTCAGGCCTTCCTGACCAGCCAGAACCCGCTCCTGTTCGACTACATCCCCGACTTCACCTCGGCGGAGCAGGTCCAGTCGCGCTTCATCGCCTGCAAGACCGAGGTCGTCGACGGCGCCGAGCAGCTCGTGTGGCAGAACCTGTCGCAGGCCGACGCCGAGATGTTCTTCGACGCCTATCGCGCCGAGATCGAGCCGGTCGGCGAGATCCTGATCACCCGAGGTCTCTGGTGAGTCGCAGCGCGGTGGCCTCCGTCCTCGTGCTCGGCGAGGACAGCAGCGCACAGGCCGGCAAGGTGCTCGAGACCCTAATTAAACATATCTTCAGGGACCTCGATCCTGGCTGCGATCCGGAGAGGTTCCGCTTCGAGCCGGCCAACGACGACGCGCGCAAGCTCCTGGCCGCCAACCAGTGGGCGGGCGACAAGCTCGGCAATGATCGATACATCGCCCGCACCCGCCTGCACCGCCTCATCGCCGCAACCCTCATCCGCGACGACGGGTTCGTGCTGCACCACGTCGACGCCGACCGGACGTGGGGCGAACGCCAGCGCAGGCCCAGCGTGAACGCGGCGCACCTCGAGGAGCACATCGTCGCCCACGTCGGTCGCGAGCTCGAGGTCCATTATCGCGGCCCGCCGGTCCCGCGGCGGCGCGCCCGAACCACCGTCGAACGCCTCTCCGAAGCCGAGATCGAGGCCCGCGTCGGCGAGCACATGAGCCGCTTCATCCGCGTGATCCCGCACTGGGAGATCGAGGCCTGGCTCTACCAGCACACCGACCGCGCCACCGCGCTGTGTCCGGGCGAGCCCCGTTGCACGCGCTCGCCGAGCTGCCACGACAAGCTCGCCGCGTGGCGAGACGACCGCGGCGCGCTCGACGAAGTCGAGCACCCGTCCGACCAGCTCTGCCTCGGCAAGCGCCACAATGAGGCGCTCGTGCGGGGCTTCCCGACCCACGAGGTCCTCGGCGCCGGCAAGTCGTTCGCCGCGCTCGCCCACGACATGCTGGGCTGCACCGCCCTCCTGCACGCGCTCGAACGCACCCACGAAACCGTCTTCCCTCCCTCCGAGTCCACGTGACACGCTTGCCCGTGCCGCGCGCCCGTGTCACCACCCTCTGCTTCGCCCTCGCCGCCTGCACCGCGCGCACCAGCGACATGACCGACCGCTCCGACTCCATCCAGTTCGTCGCACCGCCGCCCGCCGTCTCTGCCGGGCCCATCGACCCGTCGCTCGTCTCGCCGTCCTTGCCCGACGACGCCGACCTGCTCGCCCGCAGCGAGCTGCCCGCCGAGCTCCCCACGCCCATCCCCGGCGACCCCTTCGGCGTCACCATCCACCGCCTGACGAACGGCCTCACCGTCTACCTCAGCGTCGACCACGAGCAGCCGCGCTTCGCCGCCTGGATCGCCATCCGCGCCGGCGGCCGCCACGACCCGCCGCACTCGACCGGCCTCGCCCACTACCTCGAGCACATGCTCTTTAAAGGCACCGAGCGGCTCGGCACCCTCGACGCCGCCGCCGAGGCCGGGCACCTCGAGCGGATCGCCGCGCTCTACGGCACCCTGCCGCGCGCCGTCGGCCGCGACCGGGCCCGCATCCTCGCCGAGATCGACGCCGCCACCCAGGCCGCCGCCGCCGTCGCCGTGCCCAACGAGTTCGACCGCCTGTTCGGCCAGCTCGGCATCCTCGACGTCAACGCCTTCACGCAGGACGACGCCACCGTCTACACCACCGACGTGCCGAGCGCCCGCCTGCAGGCCTGGGCCCGCGTGACCAGCGAGCAGCTGATCCGCCCGACGTTCCGCCTGTTTTACCCCGAGCTCGAGGCCGTCTACGAGGAGAAGAACATGAGCCTCGACGAGCCCGACGACCGCCACGACGAGGCGCTCCGGCTCGCCCTGTTCCCCGGCCACCCGTACGGCACCCAGACCATCCTCGGCGAGGCCGACCACCTGAAGAACCCCGCCTACGCCGACATGGTCGAGCAGCACCGCCGCTGGTACCTGCCGAACAACGCCGCCATCATCCTCGCCGGAGACCTCGACCCGACCGAGACTCTCGCCGTGCTCGAGCAGACCTTCGGGACATGGCGCCCGGGACAGGTCCCCGGCGCGCCCGCGGGCGACCTGCGCGGCCCGGTCGGCCGGGTCGAGCGCACCGTGCTCGACGACGGCGAGCAGTCGGTCACCATCGCCTGGCGCACCGCCCGCGCGCGCGACCCCGACGAGCCCGCGCTCTACGTCCTGCAGGAGCTGCTCGACAACGGCGTGTGCGGCCTCGTCAACCTCCGCCTCGTGCTGTCCGGCGCCCTGCCCGACGCCGAGGCCTACGGCGAGGTCCTGACCGAGGGCGCCTACCTCGCGCTGAGCGGCGTCGCCCGCGACGACCAGCGCCTCGCCGACGTCGAGCGCCTGCTCCGCGGCGTCGTCGCCGACTTGAAGTCCGGCGCGTTCACCCAGGCCGACCTCGACGCCGTCGTGCTGCACGCCGAGATCGACGAGCGCATGGCCCGCGAGTCGCAAGGCGGACGCGTCGCCTGGATCGCCGACGCCTACCTCGCCGGCCGCCCGTGGCCCGAGCACGTCGGCTTCCCCGAGCGCCTGCGCCGCGTCACCCGCGACGACGTCCTGCGCGTCGCCCACAAGTACCTCGGCGACGACCATGTCGTCGTCTACCGCCGCCACGGCGAGCACGACCCGCCGAAGATGCCGAAGCCCGTCATCACCCCGGTGTCGATCGACCCGGCCCGCCGCAGCCCCTACGCCGCCGAGATCCTCGCGCTGCCCGCCCTCGAGCCCGAGCCCGCGTTCCTCGTCGAGGGCCGCGACTACGTGCGCCACGCGCTCGCCTCCGGCCCGCTGATCGCCGCGCGCAACGCCCACAGCGACCTGTTCTCCGTCACCATGCGCTGGGACGTCGGCACCCGCGCGCGCCCGCTGCTCGGCCACGCGCTCGACCTGCTCGAGCTGTCCGGCGCCGGCGACGAGTCCGCCGAGGCCCTGCAGCGCCGCCTCCACCAGCTCGGCACCGACATCCAGATCGACGTGTCCGCCGACCGCACCGAGATCCTGATCGCCGGCGTCGACGCCCGCCTGGAGCAGAGCCTGTCCCTCCTCGACGCCTGGCTCCGTAGCCCCGCCTTCACCGATGCCACCGTCGCCGACCTACTAAAAAACACCCTGAGCATGCGCCGCGACGAGCTCGAGGACCCCGACGCCGTCGCCGAGGCGCTCGCCGAGTACGCCGCCCGCGGCGACGACAGCGAGATCCTCGCGCTGCCGAGCGACCGCCAGCTCCGCAAGGCCCGCGGCCCCGACCTCGCGCGCGAGCTCGCCGACCTCGCCGACCTCGCCCACGTCACCCACTACTTCGGCCCGCGCCTCGCCGCCGACCGCACCCTCGCCCCCGACCTGCTCGCCGCCCTCGACTTCGGCGCCGGCCTCCCGGTCCCGCCGGCGGCCCCGCGCCGCTTCCGCGTGCCCGCGCGCCCGACCGTCTACTTCGTGCACCGCGACATGGCCCAGGCCCACCTCGAGGTCGTGATCCCGCGGCCGCCGCTGCCCGTCGCCGATCGCCCCGCCGCGCGCCTGCTGACCCAGGTGTTCGACGGCGACATGAGCGGCCTCATCTTCCAGGAGATCCGCGAGGCCCGCGGTCTGGCCTATCGGGCAGGTGGCGAGCTCGACGCCGGCGCCCGCCCGATCGACGACGCCGCGCTCGTCGGTCACCTCGGCACCCAGGCCGACAAGGCCCGCGACGCCCTGACCCTCCTGCTCGCGCTGCTCCAGCGCCCCGCGCTGCCCGAGGGTCGCGTGCTCGCGGCCCGCACCGCGCTCCTGCGGGAGCTCCGCGGCGTGCGCCCCTCGCCGCGCCGGATCCCCGCCTGGGTCCAGGCCTGGGCCGACCGCGGCGAGTCGTCGGACCCGCGGCCCCGCGAGCTCGCCCGCATCGAGCAGCTCGGGCCCGCCGACCTCGCCGCGCTCATCCAGCAGTTCACGGCCCCGCCCGTGCTCAGCGTGCTCGGCGATCGGACCCGCGTCGTCCCCGCAGAGCTCCGCGGCCTCGCCCAGGTCGTCGAAGTCCGCGTCAAGGACCTGTTCCCCTACGCCCGCTGAGCCGCGGCCTCCCGCGCCTCGCCGCCGCGCGCGCGACCCTGTCGCTTGACTCGCCCGCGCCTTCGCCAACATGATGGCCGGACGCGCTCGCGCGGGGGGGAAGCCGTGGTGGTCGAAAAAGTCGAGCTCTCGCGACCCATCGCCGTCGTCGGCCTGCTCTCGCTGACCTTCACCGCGGCGGGCTGCCCCGGGACGTGGGGCGACGACGGCTTCAACGACGAGGGCTCCTACTGCTCCTACGGCTACTACGGCGACTGCTACACCACGTCGGGCAGCCCGACCGAGGGCACGTCCACGACCACGACCACGCCGACCACCGACGACTGCGCCACCTTCGACTGCTGCGAGTCCTACTGGTGCGACGAGGACGACACCAACTACGCGACCAGCTACACCAGCGACTTCACGACCGATCCGCCGCCCACGAGCGAACCGACGACGATCCCGGACACCGACACGCTCGCCACCACCGACACGCAGTCGACCGACAGCGACACCGGCACCGACACGCTCTCGACCGACACCGACACGCTCTCGACCGACACCGACACGGGCACCGACACCGGCACGAGCACGAGCACCGGCAGCGAGACCGGCACCGACTCGATCTCCGGCACCGACACCGACGACACCGACACCGGCGGCACGGACGCCTTCCCGCCGCTCGGCGAGTTCGGCGACGACGTCACCGAGACCGACCTGATCGGCACGTGGAGCCTGCAGTGGGCCCCCGACGGCGCGACCTTCGACTCGATCCTCACGATCGACGACAGCGGCAACTTCATCTGGCGCGAGACCAGCGCCGACTGCAGCAGCGACACCCTCGGCACCGGCGTGGTGTGGGTCGAGCCCGGGCAGATCGTCATGCACGTCGAGACGTGGGAGCGCCAGCTCCCGTGGGACAGCCTGCCGATCATGGGCCAGGAGTTCCCGCCGCCGTTCCGCCTGCGCATGTCGTACGTGCTGCTCGGCACCAACCTCGTGCTCGCCGCGCCCGACCGCATCACCGAGGCCGCGCCCTACGCCGGGCGCGCCTACCTGCAGTCGGTCGCCGAGGGCCAGTACATCGCCGGCACCTGGAACGGCGAGACCGAGCTGATGGGCCTCGTGATCGGCGTGCCGCAGGCCAAGGTCGTCGTGCGCGACCGCTTCATCGCCACCCTCGAGCTCGAGAGCAACCCGCCGACCCCCGAGGGCGACGGCGTGGTCCTCCACGATCAGACCTGGTACGGCGTCGACCCCCCGGTCGCCGGCCCCGACCAGTTCGAGATCGGCAACTGGACCTGCCTCGGCGGCTGCCCCCAGCCGTCCGGCTCGACCCTCATCAACGGCAACAACGACTACGTCTACGGCCCTTACGCCGGCTTCCAGCGCCTCGCCACCTTCGCCTCCGGCAAGACCTTCCGCCGCGACATCGACACGGACTGCCCATGACACCCATGACCCCGTTCCGACACCGCCCCATCCACGTCGCCGGCCTGCTCGGTCTGACCTTCACCGTCGGCGCCTGCCCGGACGACGTCACGATCGACCCGTGCGCGACCGACGGCTGCTCGGACACCACCACGACCACCACGGACCCGACGCGGCCGACCTTCCCGACCTCGGTCCCGACCTTCCCGACCACCGACTACTGCAACTACAACCCCTGCTACTACGAGGACGACGGCTACTACCCGACGACCTACTACGAGACGCTCGACACCACCGATCCGTCGCTGCCGTACACCTCGGACTTCCCGTACACCAGCGACTACCCGTACACGTCGGACTTCCCGTACACCAGCGACTACCCGTACACGACCGACTACACCTCGAGCAGCAGCGACACCAGCACCGGCACCACGATCCCGGACACCGACACGATCTTCACCGACACGATCAGCACCGACACGGACACGGACACGGACACCGGCACCGAGACCGACACCGATACGGACACCGACACCGACACGGACACCGACACCGACACCGGCGGCGACGAGTTCCCGCCGATCGGCGTGTTCGGCGACGACTTCATCGAGCTCGACCTCGTCGGCACGTGGAGCCTGCAGTGGGCCCCCGACGCGCTCACCCCCGACTCGGTGATCAGCGTCGACATCTCGGGCAACTTCCTGTGGGTCGAGACCTCGGCCGACTGCGCGACCACCACGCTGGCCACCGGCGTGCTGTGGGTCGAGCCCGGCACGCTCGTCATGCACGTCGAGACCTGGGAGCGCCAGCTGCCGTGGGACACGCTCGGCACCATGGGCCAGGAGTTCCCGGCCCCGTTCCGCATGCGCATGTCGTACGCGCTGCTCGGCACCAACCTCATGCTCGCCGGCACCGACCGCCTCACCGAGGTCCAGCCCTACACCGGCCGCACGTTCCTGCAGAACACCAGCGAGGGCATGTTCATCGCCGGCCAGTGGATCGGCGAGGCCGAGCTGACCGCCGTGGTCGCCGGCGAGAACCTGGCCAAGGTCATCGTCCGCGACCGCTTCTCCGCCATCCTCAACCTCGAGACCCTGCCCGACGTCGCCGAGGGCACCGGCACCTACGCCCACGAGCAGACGTTCTGGGCCCTCGACCCGCCGGTCGCCAGCCCGCCGCTGTTCGAGGGCAGCAACTGGACCTGCCTCGGCGACTGCACCCAGCCGGCCGGCTCGACCCTGATCAACGGCGGCAACCTCCACGCCTTCGGCCCCTACGCCGGCTTCCGCCGCCTGGCCACGTTCGAATCGGGCCGCACCTTCCGCCGCGACCTCGACACCGACTGCAACTGACCCCGGCGGCTCCTCCGCAGCCGCGGCCCTCGCTCGCCGCATGGCACACAGGCCCGAGCCGCGGCCGGGTCTGTCCCGCCGCGCCACGCCCAGCGGACGGCTCGCTCTGGGCCGACTCCGGCGGCTCCTCCGCAGCCGCAGCGCCTAGTGCTCGCTGAGCAGCCCCTCACCCTGAGGGCCGAGCACCTTGCGCGACAGCTGGAAGAACAGCTCGCGCTCGCGCCCGCCGCGGCGGCTCGCCCGCAGCAGCGGCACCAGCGAGTGCAGCGCCCGCATGCGCTCGCCGGTGTCGAGGGCCAGCAGGCGGTCGACGAGCGCGTCGAAGGTCGGCGGCGTGTGCAGCAGCTCGGACAGCTCGACCCGCCGACCGACCGGGATCGGCAGGCGCTCGAGCAGGTTGTCGAAGTGGATCGCCTCGTGGAAGTCGAGGTGCCCGTCGAGGTTGACGAACATGGCCGCCAGCGACACCGTCAGCTCGGCGCGCGCGTGGGCCTGCTGCGTCCAGGCCTCGCGCATGCGGGCGACCCACTCGAGCTCCACTCCGAGCTTGCGGGCGATGCGGTCGTGCACCGTCGCCTCGATGTCGGAGCCGGTCCCGTCGGCGAGCGCCATCTGCCAGCAGCGGCGCAGCAGCTCCTCGCCCTGCTCGTGCGCCAGCGGCGTGAGCGCGGCGAAGCGCTGCTCCAGCTGCTCCTGGTTGGAGAGAATCTCCATCCAGATCTGCTGGTCGGCCTCGCTGAGCGTCGCGCCGACGTAGCGCAGCACCTCGTCCCACTCGCCGATGTCGAGGATCTCGTCGGCGTGGGCGATCAGCCCGCATCCCACCAGTGTCCATTCCTGTTCGGGCGTGAGTGCCATCGGTTCTCCTCGCGGCTTGTCGGTGCCAGCGGCAAGGGTACCGAATTACCCGGGGCTTTGGGCCCTCACTCGACCGTCACCACCTCGTCCGACAGCGCGAGCGGCTCCGGCCCTGCCATCAGCCACACGCTGGCGGGCAAGCGGCGCAGCACCCACACCAGCCCCGCGGAGCCGAGCGCGCCGTGCAGCAGCCCCGATTGCCCGTCCCCGCCGAGCGGCGAGGGCAGCTTCAGCCCGAACAGCGCCTCGACCTGCTGGGCCAGGTTGGCCGGCGGCGGATAGTGCCGAACCTCCCCGTCCTCCGGAAATAGCTGTGCCTGCTTACGCGCATACAGGATCGCCTCCCGCAGCCCGCCGTACTCGTCGACCAGCCCGATCTCCTGGGCCCGCACGCCCGCCCACACCCGACCCCGCGCCAGACGGTCGACCGCGTCCGGGGTCATCCGCCGCGCCCGGGCCACGCGATCGAGGAAGATCTTGTACGAGGCCTCGATCCCGCGCTGGGCGGCCTCCCGCTCCGCCGGCGTGTACGGCTTCAGCCACGAGTACAGCCCCGCCTTGGCGCCGATGCTGACCTCGTCCACGCCGACGCCGAGCAGCTTCAGCGTGCCCGACAGGTCGACCTTCGGGCGGAAGATCCCGATGCTGCCGGTCCGCGTCAGCGCGTCGCTGAAGATGTACTGCCCCGCCGTCGCCACGTAGTAGCCGCCCGACGCCGCCGCGTTGCCCATCGAGATCACCACCGGCTTTTTCGCCCGCGTCAGGTCCAGCTCGCGCGCGATCGCGTCGGCGCAGGCCACCGACCCGCCCGGGCTGTCGATGCGCACGACCACCGCCTTGACCCGTCGGTCGTCGCGCAGCCGCCGGATCTCCCTCACGATCGTCCGACTGCCGAGCAGCTTGGCGCCGACGATCGGCACCTCGAGGCTGTCTCCGTCGCTCATCGTGCCCTCGAGGTGGAGCACCGCTATCTCCGGCCCGGGCCCGTACGCCTGCACGTGCGCCGGTCGCCGCGCGCGCTCCTTCAGCGCCACCTTGCGCGCCTGCCAGTCGCCGAGCCGCGCCTCCAGCTCGTCGGGGTAGCCGATCTCGTCGACGAGCCCGCGCCGCAGCGCCTCGTCGGGCGTGTGCGGGGCCGCGTCGATCCACCCGGCCACCGCCTCCGGCGTGGTCCGCCGGCCCCGCGCGATCGTCCGCACGAGGTGGTTCCATGTGTCGTTCATCAGCAGCGTGCGCTGCTCCGCCGACGGCGGCGTGCTCGTGCGCTCCGAGAAGCTCTCGGGCCGCGACTTGTACTCGGCGATGCGCACGAACTCCGCCTTCGCCCCCAGCTTCTCCAGCAGGTCGGCGAAGAAGTACACCTCGACGCGCAGCCCCACGATCGACAGCCGCGAGTTCGGATGGGCGACGATGCGGTCGGCCGCCGCCGCCAGGAAGTAGTCCTTCATCCCCCCGCCCTGCAGGTACGCGACCACCTTCCCGCCGCGCGCGCGCAGCCGCAGCATCGCCTCGCGGACCTCCTCGATCTGCGCCCAGCCGTAGCGCAGCCCCTCGAGCTCGAGCACCACCAGCGCCCCGCGCTGCCGCCCCAATCGGTCGAGCTCCTCGACGAGGCGGTACATCCCGCGGTCGCCTTTAAAGTCCTCGAGCTGCAGCCGCAGCGCCTCGCCGACGCCGTCGGCCACGCTCGTCCAGCGCTCGGCCGAGACCCGCAGCTTGCCCGCGAAGCCGGCCGCCACCGCGCCGCCGCCCGAGTAGCCCGAGAACACCGGCGCCGCCGCCAGGCCGACGTGGGCCAGGTCGACCTCGACGCCGGCCGTCACTCGCCACATGTTCGACAGGAACGGCGCCGCGTGGCGCCCGGCGAACAGCTCGCCCTCGGCGAACACCCGCGCCCCGCGCCCGCCGGCCTCCACGCGCAGGCGCGGCAGGAGCGGCGGAGTGATGAAGCGGATCGACCCCTGGGTCACCGGCGTGATGCGGACCCCGGCGGCGATCTCGAGCGCCCGCGTGCCGCGGATCGGCCGCACCGCGACCTCCGGGTCGAGCTCGAACGGCTGCACCATCGCCAACGGCGCCAGGCTCTCGCCGTCCGGTCCGGTCGTCGGCGTGTTGAGCCCGCGCGCCGCCACGCCGACCGCCACCGCCCGGTGCGGCCGCCAGATCGCCGACACGTCGAACTGGTTGACGTCGTCGGCGTACGCGTTGAGCCGCGACCACAGCCGCGAGTACGACAGCCCCACCGACAGCCCCGGCACCCAGCGCATCAGCGGCACCGCCAGCGCGAACGTCAGCTTGTGGTACGGCAGGTCGCCGCTCGCCCCGACCGCCACCGAGGACGGCGCCGGCGCGGCCAGCAGCCCGACGTTCGCGGGCCAGTACCTCGCCGGCCGCAGGTGCTGGTAGCCGACGCCGAGCGCCAGGAAGTTCTGCGCCAGCGTCTGCCCGAACAGCCTCAACGACAGCGGCAGCGCGACGAACGCCCCCACGCCCGAGCCCCGCCGGCGCGCCTCGGGCCGCGTCCACGAGCCCTCGATCACCCCGCCGACGGCCCTCATGAAGCCCATGCTGGCCGGGTTGGCGACCACCGCCGCCGCGTCGGCCTCGCCGGCCACGTTGGTGCGCGTGCGATCGACGTCCCGCAAGATCGACCGCGTCTCGGCGTCGTCGTCGCCCGGCACCAGCGGCGGCGGCGCCCCTCTGGCCTCCCCGGCGAGCAGCAGCGCCGCGACCGCGACCCCTGTCCTGCGGACCATCCGCGGACCTTACACCGCCGCGCGAACCGCCGTCACCCCACAAGACGTCCGCCGGGCCCTCAGCCCGCGATCCACACCACCGTCACGCCCTCGCCGCCCTCGGCCGCCAGCCCCGGTCGTTGCCGCTGCACGAACGCCAGCCCCGCGAGGTGCTCGCGCACGGCCTTCTTCAGCGCCCCGCTGCCGTGCCCGTGGATCACCACCACTACGTCGAGGTCGCGCCGGATCGCCTCGTCCATCAGCCGGTCGACCATGCGGATCGCCTCCTCCGCCCGTTGCCCGCGCACGTCGACGCTGTTGTCGACGCCGGCCTCGATCGCCAGCGCGTCCTCGCCGAAGTGCCGCGACGCCGTCGCCGCCGCCCACGTCTTGACCGGCGCCGCCGCGCTCGCCTTGACCCGCGGCCGCGACGGCTCCTTGGTCGCGCGCACGTCCGCGAGCGCCACCGTGGTGCGCACGGTCCCGATCTGCACGACCACCTTCTCGCCCTTGACGCTGACGACCTCGCCCTCGCCCCCGAGCCCCGGCACCGCCACGCGATCGCCGGCCGCGATCGTCGGCGGCGGCCGCCCCGGCACCGGCGCCGCCGGCTCGCGCTTGTCGGCCAGCTGAGCCCGCGCGCCCGCCAGCTGCTCGCCCGCCGCCGCCACGTCCTCGGCCTTGCTGGCCTTGCGCAGGGCCTTGCGCTGCTCGGCCAGCTCGCCCGACAGCGCCCGCAGCTCCGCCGCCGCCGAGTCGTAGGCCTTCTGCTTGCGGCTCTTGGCCTGCTTCAGCAGCTCGCCCTCGCGCCGCGTCACCTCCTGCATGCGCCGCTGCGTCGCCGCGCGCTCGCGCTCGAGCTCCGCCCGCGTCGCCACCAGCGCGTCGCGCTCGGCCACGACCTGCTGCAGCAGCGCGTCGACCTGCAGGCGCTCGTCGTCGAGCAGCGAGGCCGCGTGCGCGAGCACCTCCTCGGGCAGCCCGAGCCGCCGCGCGACCGTCAGCGCGCTCGACGGCCCCGGCACCCCGAGCAGCAGGCGGAACGTCGGCCGCAGCCGCTCGAGATCGAAGCCCACCGACGCGTTCTCGAAGCGCCCCGGGAAGCGCATCGCCAGCAGCTTCAGCCGCTCGTAGTGGGTCGTGGTCACCACCGTCGCCCCGCGCTCGGTCAGGGCCAGCAGGATCGACTCGGCGAGCGCGGCCCCCTGCTCCGGCTCGGTGCCGACCGCCACCTCGTCGAGCAGCACCAGCGTGCCGGCGCCGTCCTCGGCCGCCGCCGCCAGCGCGTCGGTCACGTGGCGCATGTGCGCCGAGAAGGTCGAGAGGTTGGCCGCGATCGACTGGTCGTCGCCGACATCGGTGACGATCGTGCGCACCGGCGGCAGCGTGGCCGGCGTGCGCGTCGGCAGGCGCAGCCCGGCCTGGGCCATCAGCGCGCACATCCCCAGCGTCTTCAGGGCCACGGTCTTGCCGCCCGCGTTGGGCCCGCTGATCACCAGCGCCGCACCGCGCGCCAGCTTGATGTCGTTCGGCACCACCTCGACCCCGGCCAGCAGCATCAACGGGTGGCGCGCCTGCGGCAGCACGAACTCCGCCGCCTCCTCGCCGGCGAAGCGCGGGGCGACCCCCGCGAACGCCTCGCCGAGGCGCAGCCGCGCCAGCACGCCGTCGACCGCCACCAGCCCCTCCTGGTTGCCGATCAGCGAGCCCGCCGCCGCATGCACCTGCCTCGACAATTGCTCGAGCACCCGCCGCTCCTCGGCCGCCGCAGCCAGCTGGGCCTCGCGCAGCGCGTTGTTCTCCTCGACCAGCCCCTGCGGCTCGACGTACAGCGTCTGCCCGGTCGCGCTCGAGTCGTGGATGATGCCCGCGACCAGCCCGCGCCGCGAGAACGCGTCGGCCCGCACCGGCAGCACCACCCGCCCCTCGCGCTCGGTGTAGAAGCTGTCCTGCAGCGCCTCGGCCACGCCCGGCTGCTTGATCAGCCGCCCCGCCGCCTTCATCAGCGCCGCCCGCAGCTCGCGGACCCGCGCCCGCGCCCGCGCCAGCGCCGGGCTCGCGCCGTCGATCACGCACGCCGCTCCGTCCGGACCCTCGAACCCGATCGAGCGCGCGAGCGCGGCCGCCAGCTCGCGGTGCAGCCGCAGCCCGTCGATGCGCACGGCCACCGCCGCGACCCCGGCGTCGCCCGCGTAGCCCCGCTCGGCCCGCGCGGCCGCCAGCAGGTCGGCGCACGCCGCCGCCGCTCGCAGCTGCTGCAGCACCGCCATCAGCTCCTCCGCGGCCAGGGTCAGCCCGACCTGGGCCCGCCCCGCGACCGCCCGGAGATCGCTCGTCGCCGCCAGCGCGCCCGCCAGCGACGTCAGCCCGGCCCCCGCCTCGGTCTGCGCGAGCGACCGCTCCATCGCCAGCAGCGCCGCCAGCCCGTCCTGCTCGGCGAGCCGCCGCAGCACCGCCGGCACGTCCGCGGTCCGCCCGAGCACGCTGCCCGCGAACGCCTCCGCGGTCAGCAGCGGCCCGTCCAGCTCCTCGTCCAGCCGCGCCGCCGCCATCGGCGTGCACAGGAATTCACCCACGCGGGCGGCCAGGAGCGGCCACCCGAGGTGCTGCAGGGCTCCGGACACGCTGCCGGCACGCGGTCTCGCCTCGGACATCGGGGCCCGGGAGTATGCCGGAATCTCACCGCCGCGACGCGGCCTCCCTCGCGCCCCGCGGCGCACGGATAAACCAGCGTTCACACGCGGGCGCGATCTTTTTACTATCCGTTTGCGCCAGACGTGGATACCGTCGTGGAGCAGATGATACCCGCCGTCTTTCTCTCCCTGTTGTTGGCGGTCTTCTGGGCGCTGCTCTCCGGGCAGTTCCACAACAGCTTCCTCATCACCGCCGGCGTGCTTTGCATCACCTTCGTGGTCTGGATGCAGAGCCGGATGGGGATGCTGGACGACGAGGGCGTGCCCGCGCGGTTTTACCCGCGGGCCATCCTCTACACGCCCTACCTGATCTGGCAGGTGATCCTGTCGAACTGGGACGTGTTCAAGCGGATCTGGGCCTCGCCGCTGCCGATCGACCCGAGCCTGACGCCGGTCCCCTACGCGACCCGCCACGCGTTCGTCACGGTCACCTACACCAACTCGATCACCCTGACGCCCGGCACCGTGACGGTGGTCGTCGGCGACAACACCCTGCTCATCCACTGCCTCACCAAGGAGGCCGGCGACGGCCTGCTCGAGGGTGACATGGAGCGCCACGTCAAGGAATTGGAGGGATAGCGCGTGACCTGGGTCTACCTCATCACCGCCGTGGCCCTGCTGGTCGGGCTGTTCATCGTCGGCATCCGCGCCATCGCCGGGCCGACGATCTACGACCGCATCCTCGCGACCAACGCGATCGGCACCAAGACCATCCTGTTCGTGACGCTGCTCGGCTACATCAGCAAGCGCCCCGAATTCATCGACATGGCGATCATCTACGCCCTCGTCACCTTCATCACCACCGTCGCGATCCTGAAGTTCGCCGAGAAAGGGCGGCTAGGCTGACATGCAGTGGAACGAGATCGTCTGCACCGTCCTGCTCGCGCTCGGCTGCATCGTCAGCCTGACCGGCTCGGTCGGGCTCGTGCGCATGCCCGACTTCTACACCCGCCTCCACACCGCCGGTAAGACCGACTCGCTGGCCCAGCTGCTCATCCTGGTCGGCCTCGTGTTCGTCACCCCCGACAGCGCCGACCCCACCGGCGGCTGGCTGGTGCGCGTCAAGCTGCTCATGGTCGGCATGATCCTCCTGATCGCCGCCCCGACCGCGACCCACGCCATCACCAAGGCCGCCCACCTGAGCGGCCTGAAGCCGTGGACCCGCGAGCGCCCCGAGCGCGGGCGCGACGAGGACCTGGAGGGCCTGTCGTGACCGAGATCGTCATCATCGACACCCTCCTCCTGCTGCTGGTGACCGCCACCGCGGTCGCCATCATCGAGGTCAAGAGCCTCTACGCCTCGGCCATGCTGACCTCGGTGTACAGCCTGCTGATGGCCCTCGTGTGGGTCAACATGCACGCCATGGACGTCGCCTTCACCGAGGCGGCGGTCGGCGGCGGCATCAGCACGATCCTCCTGATCGGCACGCTCGTGCACCTCCCGCGCACCGAGAAGCCGCTGAAGAAGCGCCTGCACGTGCGCGGCGCGCTCGCCTGCGTGGTCGCCGGCGCGGCCCTCGTCTACGGCACGCTCGACATGCCGCGCTTCGGCGACCCGATGGCGCCGATCCACCACTACCGCGTGCCCGAGATGATGTCGCAGACGGTCGGCTTCGTGAACCAGACCCGCGGCAAGCAGCCGGCCCCCGAGGGCTTCGACCCCTACGCCTACCGCACCTTCAACGGCGCGGTGAAGGACATCCCCAGGGACCCGACCGACACGTCGTGGCGCGAGACGTCGCTGATCGCCCAGAAGGGCATCACGCTGCCCAGGGTCCTGACCCCGGGCCACGAGCAACACCACGAGGCCGGCGCGCACCTCCACCCGCGCGACGACTTCAACGGCCACGTCCCCAACAGCGTGACCTCGCTGCTCGCCGGCTACCGCGGCTACGACACGATGTTCGAGACCACGGTGATCTTCACCGCCGGCGTCTCGCTGATCCTGCTGCTGCGCCGCCCGCGGCGCGAGTCCTACGCCCAGCCGAGCGCGCCGATGACCGACCAGGTCATCCTGCGGGTCGTCACCAAGATGTCGATCCCCTTCATCCTGCTGTTCGGCTTCTACGTCATCACGCATGGCGAGCTCGGCCCCGGCGGCGGCTTCCAGGGCGGCGTCGTGCTGGCCTGCGCGTTCATCCTGTTCGCCCTGGTGTTCGGCCGGCCCGCGCTCTACCGCGTGCTGCCGCCGCCGGTCACCGACAAGCTCACCGGCCTCGGCGTGCTCATCTACTCCGGGACCGGCGCCGCCTGCCTGTTCTTCGGCGGCAAGTTCCTCGACTACTCCGCCTTCAACAAGCTGAGCCCCGGCGACGGCGAGTCGCTCGGCATGACGCTCGTCGAGTACGGCGTCGGCATCACTGTCAGCATGGTCATGCTCACGATCTTCAACCAGCTCGCGGAAGAGCAGTCCAAATGATCGCAACCACGAGCGTGTTCGGCATCTACAACTACTGGATCTACGTCCTGTTGATGATGATCGGCCTCTACGGCGTGATCGCCAAGCCGAACTTGATCAAGCAGGCGATCGCGCTGGGCCTGTTCCAGACCGGCATCTTCCTCTACTACATCTCGATGGCCGTGATCGACGGCGGCACCGCCCCGGTCTGGTACACCATCGAGGACGGGGCCCAGAAGTACGAGGGCCCCTACGACAACCCGCTGCCGCACGTGCTGATCCTGACCGCCATCGTCGTCAGCGTCAGCGTGCTGGCCGTCGCGCTCGCGCTGATCATCAACATCAAGCGCCGCTACGGCACCATCGAGGCCGACGAGATCGACGAGCTCGACCAGGCCGACCGCCTCGGCGAGTACGCCGCCGGCCAGGCCTTCGACGCCGCCGACGAGGCCGAGGCCGAGGCCGGCCCCGCCATCCGCGCCGCCGCCCACGCCGAGCACAGCCACGGGGGCCACCATGCTTGATGTCGCCGCCAACACCCCGGTCCTCATCGTCACCATCCCGCTGATCGGCGGCATCCTGACGATCCTCACCGGCAAGGGCTGGAAGCCGTGGGCGTGGGCCACGCTGCTCACCGGCGCCGTGTTCTACCTGACGCTGCAGCTGATCGTGCAGGTGTTCCAGTCGAAGACCGGCATGGTCTCGTACGAGCTCGGCAACTGGCCGCGCCAGTGGGGCATCGAGTACCGCGTCGACGCGCTCAACAGCTTCATCCTCGTGGTCGTCGCCGGCGCCGGCTTCCTGACCACCGTGTACGCCCGCCAGAGCGTCGCCAAGGAGATCCCCGAGGACCGCGTCAACTTCTTCTACGCGGTCTGGGTGCTCGCGCTGTGCGGCATGCTCGGCATCACCATCACCGGCGACGCCTTCAACGTCTACGTGCTGCTCGAGATCGCCTCGCTCACCGTCTACGCCCTCATCGCCATGGGCAAGGACCTGCACCGCGGCGCCCTCACTGCCGCCCTGCGCTACCTCATCCTCGGCTCCGTCGGCGCCAGCTTCATCCTGCTCGGCATCGGCTACCTGATGATGATCACCGGCACGCTCAACATGCAGGACATGCACGACCGCCTGCACAGCGTGCCCGGCATCCTGCAGTCGCGCACCGTGCTGGTCGCCTTCGCCTTCCTGGTCGTCGGCATCGGCCTGAAGATGGCCATGTTCCCGCTGCACATGTGGCTGCCGCGGGCCTACACCTACGCGCCCTCCGCCGTGTCCGCCCTGCTGTCCGCGACCGCCACCAAGGTCTCGGTGTACATGGGCTTCCGCTTCCTGTTCACGATCTTCGGCGTCAGCTTCAGCTTCGTGACCATGCCGACGACCCTGGTGCTCGCGCTGTGCGCCAGCGTCGGCATCCTCGTCACCGGCGTCACCGCCCTGCGCCAGACCAACCTGAAGCGCATGCTCGCCTACTCGTCGGTCGGCCAGCTCGGCTACATCATCCTCGGCTTCGCGCTCGCCAACCAGAACGGCGTGACCGGCTCGGTGCTGCACATCTTCAACCACGCGGCCATGAAGGGCGGCATGTTCATGGCCCTCGGCTGCGTGGCCTACCGCTTCGGCAAGGCCGACCTGCGGACCGTGCGCGGCCTCGGCCGGCGCATGCCGTTCACCATGGCGGCGTTCGTGGTCGGCGGCCTCGGCCTGATCGGCTTCCCGCTGACCGCCGGCTTCATCTCCAAGTGGTACCTCGTGCAGGGCTGCCTCGACCGCCCGTACATGTGGCCGCTGGCCGGCGTGGTGCTGGTCGGCTCGCTGCTCGCGGTCGTCTACACCTGGCGCGTGGTCGAGGCCGCCTACTTCCAGGAGCCCGACCCCGGCGCCAAGCCGGTGTCCGAGGCCCCGCTGCAGATGCTCGTGCCCATGTGGATCATGATCGGCGCCAGCGTGTGGTTCGGCATCCAGGCCACCGACACCAGCCGCATCGCCACGACCGCCGCCAAGGCCCTGCTCGCAGGAGGCGCCCCGTGATCGAGCTCAACGTGTCGCCGCCGCTGCTCGCGGTCTACATCCCCCTGATCGGCGCGTTCTCCATCGCCCTGCTCGGGCGCTGGCCCAACCTCCGCGAGGCCGTCACTCTGGCGACCGCCGGCAGCCTGCTCGCGGTGGTCGCCAGCATCGCCCCGCGGGTGCTCTCGCCCGACTTCTGGGCCATCTACAACATCGCCGGCCCGCTGCGCATCGCCGAGGTCCTGCCCGGCGTGTTCCTCGAGCTGAAGGTCGAGCCGCTCGGCATGCTGTTCGCGCTGATCGCCAGCAGCCTGTGGATCCTCAACTCGATCTACTCGATCGGCTACATGCGCGGCAACCGCGAGCACCACCAGACCCGCTTCTACGTGTGCTTCGCCCTGGCGATCAGCAGCGTCATGGGCCTCGCGTTCGCCGGCAACCTGTTCACGATGTTCGTGTTCTACGAGATGCTGACGCTGACCACCTACCCGTTGGTCGCGCACAAGGGCACCGCAGAGGCCCTGCGGAGCGCCCGCACGTACCTCGGGATCCTCGTCACCACCTCGGTGTGCCTGCTGCTCGCCGGCATCATCGCCACCTGGGCCTTCACCGGCGAGATGGCCTTCAAACCCGGCGGCGTGTTCACCAAAGCGTTGGCCGACGGTCGCCTCACCGGCCCCGGCCTCGGCGTCCTCTTTGTCCTCTACATGTACGGCATCGGCAAGGCCGCGCTCATGCCGATCCACCGCTGGCTGCCCGCCGCGATGGTCGCCCCGACCCCGGTCAGCGCCCTGCTGCACGCCGTCGCCGTGGTCAAGGCCGGCGTGTTCACGGTCGTCAAGGTCATCGTCTACACCTTCGGCCCGCTCACACTAATTAAATACGGGCAGGGCGAGTGGCTGATCTGGATCGCCAGCGCGACCATCCTGATCGCCTCGTTCATCGCCCTGTTCCAGGACAACCTCAAGCGGCGCCTGGCCTACTCGACGGTCTCGCAGCTCAGCTACGTGATCATCGCCGCCGCCCTGCTCTCGCCGATCTCGCTGATGGCCGCGACCCTGCACATCGCCGCCCACGCGTTCGGCAAGATCACGCTGTTCTTCGCGGCGGGCTCGATCTACACCGCCGCGCACAAGACCGAGGTCAGCGAGCTCGACGGCATCGGCCGCAAGATGCCGTTCACCATGGGCGCCTTCACCATCGGCGCGCTGTCGATGATCGGCCTGCCGCCGACGGCCGGCTTCATCTCGAAGTGGTACCTGCTGACCGCCGCCTGGGAGACCCAGTACCACCTCGTGGTCGGCGTGGTCATCCTCAGCACCCTGCTCAACGCCGGCTACTTCCTGCCGATCGTCTACCGCGCGTTCTTCAAGTCGCCCGCGAGCGCCGCGCACCACGCCCAGAGCTCGGCCGACGGCGTGTTCGGCGACGAGACCCACCCGGACTTCTCCGGCCACGGCCACAACCACGCGCACGACCACCACGACCACGGCGAGGCCCCGATCGCGATCGTCATCGCGCTGTGCTGCACGGCGCTCGCCACCGTCGTGTTCTTCTTCTACTCCGACCTCGCCATCGGCCTGGCCGGGCAGCTGCAGAAGGGGCTCCTGAAATGAGGCTCGAAGACCCCGCCACCATCCGCACGATGTGGATCGTCTCCCTCGTCGTGCTCGCCCTCCTGGTCGCCGCCGACGCGGCCGTGCACCACCACGCGCACTTCGGCGTCGACGGCACGTTCGGCTTTCACGCCTGGTACGGCTTCGGCGTGTGCGCCGCCATGGTGCTCGTCTCGAAGTTCGTCGTCGGCCTCGTGTTGAAGCGGAAGGACACATACTACGATGACTGAAGCCGCCGGCCTCCCGCCCCCGGGCCTCCTCCTCGTCGTAGGCGGCCTGCTCCTCCCGCTGCTCCGCGGCGCCGCGCCGGCGGTCGCCCTCGCCCTGCCGCTGCTCACGCTCGCCGGCATCTGGATGATCCCCGGCGACCTCACGGTCACCCTGCCGTTCATGGACGCGTACACGCTGACCGTCCTGCAGTGGCAGCCGCCGACCGCCGTGTTCGCCACCATCTTCGCGCTGATGGCCTTCGCCGGGGCCCTGTTCGCCCACCCGATCGCCGGCTTGAACAGCGCACGCGGCAAGCGCTGGCGCGTCGAGCTCCCGGCCGCGTTCGTCTACGCCGGCAGCGCCATCTGCGTGACCTTCGCCGGCGACATCCTCACCCTCTTCATGTTCTGGGAGCTCATGGCCGTCGGCTCGACGGTCGTGGTGTGGAGCGCCGGAACAAAGGAGTCGGGCCGCGCCGGCTACCGCTACGCGCTCGTGCACCTCGTCGGCGGCGTGCTGCTCATGGCCGGCATCCTGGCCCACGTGTACGCGCTGCAGGCGCGGGGTGTGGCCGACCCGCTGGCGCTGTCGCACTTCGCCTTCGGCGCCACGTTCACGGGCCTCACCTGCGGGCCCGGCGAGGTCGCGCCGTGGCTCATCCTGCTCGGCATCCTCGTCAACGCCGGCGCGCCCGGCCTGGGCGCCTGGCTGCCCGACGCCTACCCCGAGGCGTCCGAGAGCGGCACCGTGTTCCTCTCGGCGTACACCACCAAGACGTCG
Source organism: Myxococcales bacterium (assembly GCA_016793465.1). The sequence goes on along the minus strand of JAEUJW010000039.1, from coordinate 142,547 downwards.
GTGTACGTGCTCATGCTGCTGTTCGCCGGCACCGACCTGCTGGTCTACGTGGGCCTGGCGATGGCCGTCTACGGCATCGTCTACGCCATCCTCGAGAACGACATGCGGCGGATCCTCGCCTACTCGATCATCAACCAGGTCGGGTTCATGGTCTGCGGCATCGGCATCGGCACGGCCATGGCGCTCAACGGCGCCGCCGCCCACGCGTTCGCCCACATCATCTACAAGGCGCTGCTGCTGATGTCGGCCGGCAGCGTGCTGTACATGACCGGCAAGCGCAAGTGCACCGACCTCGGCGGGCTCTACCACTCGATGCCGATCACCATGTGGTGCGGCATCATCGGCGCGCTCGCCATCTCGTCGTTCCCGCTGACCTCGGGGTTCGTCACCAAGTCGATGATCAACCAGGCCGCCGCCGACAGCCACCTCGCGCTCGCGTGGTTCGTGCTGACCGCCGCGTCGGCGGGCGTGTTCCTGCACGCCGGCATCAAGTTCCCGTGGTTCGTGTTCTTCCAGAAGGACTCGGGCCTGCGCCCGCCCGACCCGCCGTGGAACATGCGCGCGGCCATGCTGCTGTTCGCCGCCCTGTGCGTCGGGCTCGGCGTGCCCGGGCTCTACGCGCCGCTCTACGCCATCCTCCCGTTCCCCGCCGAGACCGCCAAGTACGAGGCCTACACCGCCTCGCACGTGATCAGCCAGCTGCAGCTGCTGCTGTTCTCGGGCCTCGCGTTCTTCACCCTGCTGCCGGTCCTGAAGCGCACGCTGACGATCACGCTCGACAGCGACTGGTTTTACCGCGTGCTGTTCCCCGGCGCCTGGAAGCACCTGCTGCGCCCGGTCGCGCTCGCCCTCGGCGACGTGCGCGACGGCTTCATCGGCCACCTGCCGGACGACCTCAAGCGCGTGGTCTACTCGGCCCCGCAGGAGGGCCAGTACTTCCGCGAGTGGGGCCTCGGCGGGGCCACGATCCTCATCTGCGGCCTGCTGGCCGTGTGTCTGTTCCTCGCGTACGTGTGAAGGAGGCGGCGATGTCGGACGAGATGGACCGAATCTACAAGGTCGTGGTCAACCACGAGGAGCAGTACTCGATCTGGCCGGCCGAGCGCGAGGTCCCGGCCGGGTGGAAGGAGGCCGGCAAGTCCGGCAACAAGGCCGAGTGCCTGGCCTACATCGAGGAGGTCTGGACCGACATGCGCCCGCTCAGCCTGCGCAAGAAGATGGACGGCGGCTGAGCGAGGACGTCCGGTCCGACATGCGCCCGCTCAGGCTGCGCGAGAAGCTGGACGGCGGCTGAGCGCCGCCGTCCGCTCGTCGCTCTCCTCGCCCGCTACTTGCCGCCCGCGGCCTTCTTCGCCGCGGCCAGCGCGTCCTTGGCCGGCTTGTCCTTCGGCTTCAGCTCGGTCGCCGTCTTCAGGGCCGCGACCGCGTCCGCGTGCCGAGCGAGCCCGGTGAGCGCCAGCCCGCGCAGGAAGTGCCCGTCGAAGCTCTTCGGGCTGACCTTCAGCAGCTCGTCGGCCAGCGGCAGCAGCTCGTCCCAGGTCTTCAGGTGGCGCATCAGCTTGCCCTCGGCGGCGAGCGCCTCGGTGAACGGCGCGACCGCGTCCTTGTTGTCGGGCCACACCTCGAGCAGCTCGCGGTAGGCCGCGGCCGCGTCGGACGGGTGCTTCTCGTCGAGGTGCTGCTTGCCGCGGGCCAGCAGCGCGTCGGCGGCCTGCTTGCGCAGGCGCGCGATCGCCTCGTGGTCGGGCTGCAGCGCGGCCAGGCGGGTCAGGTGCTCGGCCAGGTTGTCGTTCTTCGGCAGGGCCCAGCGGCCCTCCTTCGCCGCCAGCTCGGCGCGCGAGGCGATCACCGCCGGGTCGTCGCTCGGCGGCGGCGGCTCGACCACCGGCACGTCCGGCACCTGCTTGATGTTCGGGTCGAACGGCGGCGGCTCGGGCTCCGGCTCGGGCTCGGGCTTCTTGGTCTCGACCACCGGCGTCGACGCGCCGAGCCCGAACAGCTGCGGCCGCAGCAGCACCAGCGCCGCCACCACCGTGCCGCCGGCGACCAGCCACAACCACCCGTGCGACTGCTGCGGCGGCGCCTCCTCGACGATCGTCGCGCGCGGGGCCACCGGCGGCTGCGGCGGCGGCGGCGTGAGGCCCGAGGGCTCGCGCCGCTCGACCGGCACGGCCGCCCGCGGCGCCGAGGCCTCGACCACGCGCTCGCTGCCGCTGCCCGACACCGTCAACGGGTCGTGCACGCCGCTCGTCTCCGACGAGCCGAGCGCCCGCTGCGACGAGCTCGAGCCCGCCTCCGGCGGCGGAGGCACCGGCGCCGTGCCCGAGCGCTCGACCAGCTCCGGCCGCGTCGGCCGCTTGTTGGCCAGGGCCGCCGCCACCGCGCTGCGGACCGGCCGCGGCGCCGAGGTGTCGAGCGCGCGGATGAGGTCCATCTCGAGCGCCCGCATCGACGCCGGCCGGTCCTCCGGCAGGCGCGCGAGGCACCACGCGACCACGTCGGCCAGCGCCTCGGGCACGTCGGCCTGGATGTCGGTCACGCGGGCGGCGTCGTGGGCGCCCTTCTGGATCAGGATGTCGATCGCGTTGCGCCCGCTGTACGGGCGCTTGCCGGTCAGCATCTCGTAGAGCACCACGCCGAGCGCGTAGATGTCCGACGCCGGGTTGGCCTCCGCGCCGGCCGCCTGCTCCGGCGCCATGTAGTCGGGCGAGCCGACGATCAGCTCCTGCTGCGAAACGCTGGTCGTCGGCTCGCTGTCGACGTGCGACACGATCCCGAAGTCGACGACCTTGACGAAGTCGAGGTCGCCCTCCTGGGCGACCAGCATTACGTTGCTCGGCTTGAAGTCGCGGTGGATGATGCCCGCCTCGTGGGCCGTGCCGAGCGCGCGGCACACCTGCGTGGCCACGTGGACCGCCCGCGGCGGCGACAGCCGGCCCTCCTCCTGGATGATCGTCGCCAGGCTCTGGCCGTCGGCCAGCAGCTCGGTGACCGCGTACACCGCTCCGTCCTCGAGCTTGCCGATGTCGAACACTTGGGCGATGTTCGGGTGCATGAGCTCCTGCGCCGCCCTGGCGTCGCGGGCGAAGCGCTCGTGGATCGTCGCGTCGCGCGCGTAGACCTCGGGCAGCACCCGCAGGGCGCACGGCACCCCGCGTTCGGTGTCGCGGGCCCGGTACAGCGCGCCGCTGCCGTCGAACACCAGGAGGTCCTCGACGCGGTAGCGATCGGCGATGACGGTGCCCCAGCGCTGCTCGGCTTCCTCGCGGGTGGTTGAATTCCCGGAGGTCGAACCGCTGAGGAGACTTGCCTGACTATCCGCCATCCTGCTCTCGCTTGTTGCTCGGCGTCCGCGCCGCGGGGTGTCCATCGCGTCCGAGAGGCTGATCGTGGCCTGGCTGCGGCCATGCTCGCGGACCCTGGAGAAATCTTCGCGAACGTAGCTCGCGTAGTCCTGAGTCTCAAATTTGTGGTCTCGCGCGAAGATGTCGCGCATGAACCCGCCGACCCGGTCGGTGTCGCAGGCCGGGAAGTTGCGGGCCAATATCTCCGACAGGCTGGCGCGGAAGCGATCGGCGGTCTGGTAGCGCTGGTCCCGTTCGGTCGTGAGGGCCCGCAGGACCACCGCGTCGAGCCCGTCGGGGATCTCGTCGACCAGCTCGGAGGGCGCCCGCACGCGGGGATTGCGTGCGGCCGCGAGCGCCGCCGCGTGGCTGCGCTGGCTCGCCGGGAACAGCTGACGGCCGGTCAGCATCTCCCACAGCACGATCCCCGCCGCGTAGATGTCTGCGCGGTAGTCGACCGGCTGACCGCGGGCCTGCTCCGGCGACAGATAGTTGTAGCGGCCGAACACCCGCCCCGGGTTGGTGACCTCCGAGCGCAGGGCGCTCTTCGCCAGCCCGAAGTCCGTCAGCTTCACCGCCCCGTGGTAGCCGACCAGGATGTTGGGCGGCGAGATGTCGCGGTGGACCAGCCCGAGCCCCATCGCCTCGTGCACGTAAGCCAGCCCGCGCAGCACCTCGCGAATCACGAACACCGCCACGTCGACCGGGATCCGCCGCTGGAGCTGCGCGCAGCGGTTCCACAGCGCCCGCAGGTCCTTGCCCTCGACCAGCTCCATCGCCAGGTAGAGCTCCCCGTCGACCGTCCCCACGTCGAACACCTGCACGAGGTTGGCGTGGTTGAGCCGCACCACCACGCGGGCCTCGTCGAAGAACCGCCGCCGGATGTCCTGGTCGGCCGTGGCCGCCGGCAGCGTCTTGACCACGCACAGCTTCAGCGGCTCGCCGGCCGCCGCGAGGAACAGCTCGCCCATGCCGCCGCGGGCCATCTCCCGCAGCAGCACGTACTTGCCGAACCCGGCCGGGAACTCGGGCCCGGTCGCCGGCACGTCCGCCGCGAGCTGTCCGCGGTCCACTGCTGCGGCTGCGTCCTCGTGCACGTCAGGGCGCGTTGTACACGATGTCGACGCGACGCACGATCTCGCCGCCTGCGGGCGCGTCCGCCACCTCGACCGCGCGCCGCTGCGTGCCCGAGCGCGTGCGGATCATCAGCGCGTAGCTGCCCGGCGCCACGTCCGCGGCGCGCACCGCCCCGTCCTCGTCCGTCCGCGAGCCCACGAACGGCCCGCCGTCGACGCTCGCCCCCGGCACCGGCCGCCCGTCGCCGCTCGCCACCACCTCGACCACCAGCGTCGGTCCGGCCGCCGCCCGCGCGCCGACCATCTCGACCTCCTGCCCCGCCTCCACCCCCGGCGCGGTCGCCAGCTCGACCCCGTCCTGCACGGCCCGCAGGTCGTAGAGCCCCTCGCCGAGCTGCCCCAGGCGAAACACCCCGCCGGTGGCCGCCGCCTGATGCACCTCGTGGCTGCGCGCGCGCGATCGCGCCAGCACCCGCGCCCGCGGATAACCCCGCCCTTCCTCATCGACCAGCGTCCCGTGCAGCGGCGCCAGCGGCGGCAGCAGCGTCACGTCCCACGGCCCCTCGAGCTCGACCGCCTGCTCGACCGTGCGAAACCCGGCCGCCCGCGCGATCAGCAGCAACGCGTTGTAGGTCGGCACCTCGTCGACCAGGCCCGGCTCGCAGCGCCCGCTGGCCTCGCCGCACGGGTCGCACGGCGGGCGCTCGACCCGCGCGAACGTGAAGATCCCCTCCGCGTCGCTGATCGTGCTGCTGGCGGTGAACGGCGGCAGCGCGGTCGGATCGTCGTCGACCCCGCGGCGCACGATCACCTGGGCCCCGGCGACCGGCTGCCCCTCCGGATCCGTGACCGTGCCGACCACCCGCTCGAGCGGCCGCGCCGTCACCGTCAGCTCCGGCTTGTTGACCTCGAACACCCACGGCTCGCGCGGCAACAGGCTCGGGTGGCGAAGCTCGCCGCAGACCATGCCGCGGCAGCCCGGCCCCGAGAACTCGCCCTCGGGCCCGACCTCGACCGCCCCGCGATCGATAGGGAAGCTCTGCTCCGCTCCGTCGCGCAGGCAATGAAGAATCACCCGCCCCTCGGTCACCGGCAGCCCGTCGTTGTCGACGACGCGCCCGCGGACCGTGCCGACCCCGCTGCGGTCCTGGTCGCGCTGGCCGACCCCGAGCGCCCCGTCTGCCCACCCGCCGCCGGCCCCGGCCGTCGCTTGCCGCTTGCCGCGGCCGCCTTGCCGGGCCTTGCCGACCGGCAAGGCGTCCATCCACCACAGGGCCGCGGCCAGCGCCGCGACCACCGCCACCCCGCCGACGATCCACCGCGCCCGCGCCACGCGTCCCCTGCCTCAGGCCGAGAGGAACGGCTGCATGACCGCCCGCGCCGCCGCCTCGGCCTCGAGCAGCACACGATCGATGAGCCCGTCGATGTCGGCGCAGATCGCCGGCAGCTGGTCGTGGGCCAGGTTGCCCGCGCTCCGCGCCAGCGCGTAGACCTTCAGCTTCGGCTCCGTCCCGCTCGGCCGCAGCACGACGCGGCAGCCGCGGCCGTCGCCTGCCAGCTCGAACGACAGCACGTCGCCCGGCAGGTCGCGCGTCGCCGACCCGGTCTGGCGCGGCGCCAGGCGGTCGTCGACTCGCACCACCGACAGCCCACCGAACCCCGCCGGCGGCTGCGCCCGCCAGGCCTGCATGACGGCCGCGATGGCCTGCCGCCCCGCGAGCCCAGGCGCCACGAGATTGGCAGTCTTCTCGCGGTGATAGCCGTAGCGGCACCAGATCTTCTCGAGCACGTCGAAGAGATTCCTGCGTTCGGCGTGGGCGACCGCCGCGCACTCGGCCAGCAGCAGCGCCGCGATGGCTCCGTCCTTGTCGCGGATGTCGTCGCCGCGGATGTACCCGTGGCTCTCCTCGCACCCAAAAACCAGTGTCTTGTCGGGGCGTTCGGCCATCATCCCGGCGTGATGCTTGAACCCGACCAGGAGATCGTCGACGACCTCGAGCCCGTGCGCCCGGGCCATCGTCCCGATCAGCGGCGACGTCACCAGGGTCGTCAGCACCCACCCGTTGGCCGGCAGCTGCAGCTGCTGGGTGTCGAGGATGTGGCCGAGCATCAGCACCCCGAGGCGGTTGCCGTCGATGGCCACGAACCCGCCGTCGGGCGTGCGCACGCACGCGCCCAGCCGGTCGGCGTCCGGGTCGGTCGCCAGCACCAGGGCGCTGCCGGTCGCGGTCGCCAGCTCGACGCCCATCGCCATCGACGCCGGCGCCTCCGGGTTGGCCGAGCTGACCGTCGAGAACTTGCCGCCGTCGGGGTCGCACTGGCGCTCGACGAAGTGGACCGTCAGCCCGCGCGCCCGCAGCACCGCCCCGGCGCTGGTGTGCCCGACCCCGTGCAGCGGCGTGAACACCAGCGAGAAGCCCGCGCCCGGCAACGACCCCGGCACCACCCCCTGGGCCAGCACGTGCGCGTGGTAGGGCTTGTCGGCCTCGGCCTCGACCTGGTCGGCCGCGATCACGTGGATCTGCGCCGGCGACTCGCCGCCCCGCGCGGGCAGCGAGCGCACCCCGACGATCGCCCGCATGAGCGCCGCGTCGCGCGCGCCCAGCACCTGCGCTCCGTCGGGCCCGTAGATCTTGATCCCGTTGTCCTCCGGCGGGTTGTGGCTCGCACTCACGACCACCCCCGCGCCGCAGCCCATCCGTCGGACCAGGAACGACAGCTCGGGCGTCGGCCGCGGCGCGTCGAAGAGGATCACCGTGAGCCCCTCGGCCGCCAGCTCCTCGGCGATCACCGCGGCGAACTGTCGCGAGTGCATGCGCGTGTCGTACACGACCGCGACCTGCGGCGTGTCTCCAGCCTGCTTGACCGCGTGGGCCAGGCCGCGGGCCGTCTCGCGCACGACCACCGAGTTGAGGCGGTTGGGCCCCGGTCCGACCTTGCCGCGCCGCCCGCCGGTGCCGATCGGGAGCACCTGCGAGAACGCGTCCATCAGCTCGGCGCGGGCCGCCGCGTCGGTCCTCGCGGACAGCAGCAGCTGCGTCAGCGCCTCGCGCTCGCCCGCATAATGAGGATCGTCGAGCCACTCGCGCACGCTGCGTTCGGTGTCGGCGGGCAGACCCAGCTCGGCCGTCAGTCGCGGAGATCCTTGGGGTGTCGTCAGCACGGGCGAAATCCTACCGCAAAAGCCGTGGCGAACTTGATGCGCGGTGAAATCTTCCGCTCGGGGGCGTCGTTTTATGGAACACTCAAGGGCTACTGGTTGTCAGTCGGTCCACTTGGGTGAACCCCTCGGCCGACCGTTCTGCCCTCACGGTCTTCGTCCTCCACTTCACGTCCCTCGTCGCGGGCAAATTTATCTTCACGGCCCATCCGGGGCTCAGCAAGGCGGGTCTCTCGTGCACGACGATCAACGCAACAACAACAGTGGCCCCGGGCACGCGCCCCGGCCCCTCCTCCAGCGCCTGCGCCCGTTTTTGCGCCGTGATCTGCGATCGCGGTGCATCTCCGCGGCCGTGGCAGCCACCCTCGTGAGCGGCCTGTCCTGGCTGGGGACATCGGCCCTCACCCGCATGGACAGCCCCGCCGCCCACGACGTGCGCGTCGCCATCGGCATGGAGGACGCGTGGGCCGTGTGCGACGGACCGGGCAAGCCCGTGTGCAGCTACGACGACCGCGAGCAGGCCATCGTCGACCGCGAGCACGCCAACCAGCAGCGCGTCCGCACCGCCGTCCTCCACGAGCTGAAGTCCCGCGTCGCCCAGGGCCTCGACAACCTCGCGCAGGCCGAGGCGATCCTGAAGACCCAGACCGTCCACCTCGAGGGCGACCTGCTCGGCGGTCGCAAGGACCTGTCCGACCTGCTGCTGACCACCATCGACCTGCGCCCGCTGACCTCGCGCGACGAGGACCTCCAGCGCACCTCGAGCCTGCAGATCGCCGCCTCCACCTTCGACGTCCAGGACGGCAAGATCGGCGGCGCCCAGGGCCCGCTGCTCCGCGAGATCGAGGCCCAGCGCCGCCAGCTGCAGGGCTACGCCACCCGCATCGAGCGCCTGCAGCGGCGCGACGGCGAGTTCGCGATCGACACCAACGGCACCGACCGCCAGGCCCTGTGGGCCGACCTGTTCAACGGCGACCCCTACGGCGCCGGCGGCGAGCTCGCGGGCTGGGTGCTGAGCTCGGGCGGTCAGCCCACCGTCTCGCAGACCCTCGCCAGCCTCGCCCAGGGCAACGGCAAGCTGCTCGCCGAGGCGGTCTTCGATCAGCACGCCCGCATCTGGCAGCAGGGCCTCACCGACCCGATCGCCGAGTTCACCGCGATCGAGAAGCCCTCGATCCGCTACCACTCGCCCGTCACCGACAACCAGCGCTGGCAGCTGCTCGGCTCGATCCTCCTCGGCTTCGCGTCCTTCATGCTGCTGCTCGTCGGCCCGGTCATCACCGCCACGCACACCGCCCGCGAGCGCGAGGCCGGCACCCTGCCCGTGCTGCGCATGACGGGCCTGTCCGCGGGCGACCTGGCCCTCGCCATGGCGCTCGGCCCCAACGTGTTCGCCATGCTCGGCGGCGGCATCCTGCTGCTGCTCGGCACCGTCATCCTCTCGCTGACGGTCGGCCCGGCTGCGCTGCTCATGCCGCTCGCGCTGCTCGGCGTGCTCGCCGGGGCCACGCACCTCACCGCGATCGGCATCGGCGACGCCCTCGGTCACCGCGTCAACGCGCTGCTGGTCGGCGCCCTCATGGCGATGGGCATCGCCGGCACCGGCGTCGTCGGCGGCACCCTCGTGACCGCCAACATGGCCAGCGCCGGCCTGCTGCTCGGGCCGCTGCCCGCGGTGTTCGGCGGCGTGCTCGGCGTGTCCGGCCTGCCCGGCACGCAGGACCTCATGACCGCCGCCGATCCGGAGCTCGGCCCGACCATGCTCGGCTACGCGATCCTCACCCAGCTCATGCTCGCCGGCATCTGCCTGATGAGCTGGCGCCGCCGCGTCGAGCAGGCGTGGGCCCCGCTGTTCCGCCCGGCCGAGGGCATCGCCCTCGCGCTCGCCAGCATCGGCTGCTCCGCGCTGACGATGGTCGACCTGTCCGCCCGCATCAACACCCAGAGCTTCGACAGCCTCAACCTCGTCACCTTCCTCGCCAGCGCCTTCCTGCTGCCGCTGCTCGGCTGGCTGCTGATCGCCAGCCTGCGCCGTCCGGCCCGCGCCCACGCCACTCCGAGCCACGTCGAGGCTCGCAGCGCCTTCCTCCGCTTCCAGGGCGTGCTCGCCCTGACCATGGCGACGGTCGGCATGGCGTACACCCAGGTCATGGCGCGCAGCGGCCTCAGCGGCGAGCAGTCCGAGGTCATGTGGGCCACGCTGGCCCAGGTCGTCCTGATCGCCGAGACCGCGGTCGCCGGCCTGCTCCTCAGCTCGCGCCGTCGTGACGGCAAGCTCGGCGTCAGCATGGCGACCGGCGCCCTCCTCGTCCTCCAGATCGCCTTCGCCGTGCTCGTCTACCGCCTCGAGGTCGACCACGTCGCCCTCACCCACACCGCCGGCGCGCCGTTCCTCTACGGCATGGGCGCCTCGCCCTACTGGATCGCCCTCATGATCCTCGTGTGGGGCGCCGGCTTCGGCCTCATCCTCACCGCCATGCTCCGCGAGCGCGACCGGGCCAAGGCCGCCGCCGCCGAGTCCGAGGCCTCCGAGGAGGACGGCGAGAGCGACCGCCGCGGCCGCTGGCTGCACTGACAGGCCGAGCCCGCGAGGGCTCGCCGCTCCCCACGCCGGGCAGGTCCAAAAGACCTGCCCGGTCGCCTTTTAACCGCTCACATACACAGCGGCTCGCCGTCGACGCAGTCGGCGTACCAGTTCGAACTGTCGACGCACTCGCTCGTCAGCCCCGCCAGGCACGCGTCGAAGAACGCCGGCTCGCGCAGCGAGCAGCGCTTCAGGTCCTTGTAGTCCCCGAGCCCCTCGGGCACCTCGACCGCCGTCTGCCGCGACACCTCGTCGGTCCCGCCGGCGCGCCCGACGAACGCCGTGCGCACGCACGGGCCGCTGCACGTGCGCACGTCCCCGCGGCCCGCCGCCCGATCGCGCAGCAGCGTCAGCAGGCACGCGCCCGCCGCGTCCGGCGGCCCGCAGCTGCCCGCGCAGTCCGGCGGCTGCCACGGCGCGCAGGTCTCGGCGAAGCAGCCGAACAAGCCCATGTCCGGCGCCGCCGGCGCGCCCGTGGTCGCGACGGTGTCGCCGTCGGTCGCCGTGATCGACGCCTGCGTCGCGCTCACGACGCCGCTCGAGCCCTCGCTCCCGCCCGTGCTGCCCGACCCTCCCTCCGACGTCGGCGCCTCCTCGGTCGCCGTCGACGTGGTCATCCTCTCCTCCGGCACCGACGGCGGCTCCGTGAAGCACGCCGCGCCGAGGCCCACGCACATCACCAGGCAGCAGCTCGCAAGGCGCATCCCCGGAGGATAACGCTAACCCTTCTTCGAGAACGGGTTGATCGGCCGCAACGCGTTGTCGCCCTTGCCCGGCTTCTTCTTGGCCCCGCCCGCCGCCTTCAGCTTGCGCAGCACGACCGTCGGCGCCTGATCGCCGTTCGGCGTGACCTGCAGCGCCTCCTCGCCGTACTGCGGCGCCCGCACCAGCAGCGAACGGACCGCGTCCGACCGCGGCAGCAGCAGCGCCGATCCCGTGCGCCCGAGCACCTCGCCGCTCGCCGCGTCCACGACCTCAGCGTCGACGTTGCACAGCACCTTCACCGCCACCTCCGCCGGCGGCGCGGGCTCGGGCGGGCTCGGCGGGGCCGGCTCGGCGACCGGCGGGGCCGGCCGGGGCGTCGGCTCGGGCGGCGGCGGGTCGCGTCCGGCCAGCGCCACCCCGATCCCCGTCGCCAGCACCACCGCCGCCAGCGCCACCGCGAGCCGCGGCCAGCGCGCGCGGCCCCGCGGCTCCGGCTCCGGCGCGGTGGCCAGCACCACCTCCGCCGCGTCGACGGCCTCGATCGCGGTCGCCAGCGCCTCCATCCCGGGGAACCTCGCCTCCGGCTGCTTGGCCAGCGCCTGCAGCACCAGCGCCTCGACCCGCTCGGGGATCCCCGCCCGCGGCGCGACCGCCCGCAGGGCCGGCGGCTCGTCGAACGAGTGCTGCTTCAGGTACCCGAGCGGCGTGTCGGCCATGAACGGCGGTCGCCCGGTCAGCAGCTCGAACATCACGCAGCCCAGCGCGTACACGTCGCTGCGGGCGTCGGCCGTGCGGCCGTCGCACTGCTCCGGGGACATGTACGCCGGCGTCCCGAACACCGTGCCCGCCGACGTCAGCGCCCGCTCGCCGAGCGACCCCGTGGCCACCCTGGCGATGCCGAAGTCGAGGACCTTGATGAAGTCGGGGTCGCCGCCGCGGGTCACGCGGAAGCAGTTCTCGGGCTTCAGGTCGCGGTGCACGATCCCGCGGGCGTGCGCCGCCGCCAGCGCCCGGCTGATCTGCAGCGCGAAGTGGCGCACCCGCGGCCACGGCATGGCGCCCTCGCGGCGCACCGTGGTGGCCAGGTCCTCGCCGGCCAGCAGCTCCATCACGAAGAACACCGACCCGTTGGGCGCGCGCCCGAAGTCGGTGATGTCGACGATGTTCTCGTGCTGGATCCGCGAGGCCGCCCGGGCCTCGCGCAGGAAGCGGTCGACGGCCTCCTGCTGGTGCGCGTAGGCGATGTTGAGGACCTTGATCGCGCACTGCTTCTCGATCGACGTGTGCTCCGCGAGGTACACGGTCGCCATCCCGCCGTCGCCGATGCGCCGCACGATCCTGTAGCGATCCGCGAGGATCTTGCCCTCGAGGTGCATCTCCGGGAGCGCCTCGTAGTCCTCTCCCAGCTCCTCCATCGCCCCGCGAGTTTAGTCCACTTGGCCCGCCCGGCCTAGCGGCGTATCCTCCCGAGATCATGCCGCTGTTGGTTCGCCGCGCCCCCCTCGCGGTCCTCGCCGCCGCCCTGTCCGCTGCCCCCTCGCCCGTCGCCGCCGCGCCGACGCCGACCTCGCCGCCCGGCGCCGTCGGCCTGCAGGGCGCCCCGCCGACGCCGCTCGCCGGCGCCGCCGACGAGCCCCGCGACTTCGCCGGCCCGACCGACATCGCCGCGACCCCGCAGACCGCCGAGGAGCTGTACGCCGAGGGCGAGCGCGCCTACTTCATCGGCGACTACGTGACCGCGGTGGCCCGCTTCGAGGCCGCCTACGACCGCAGCCGCCTGCCGCAGCTGCTCTACAACGTCGGCCTCGCGTACATGCGGCGCCACGAGATCACCAAGGACGTCGCCGACCTGCGGCGCGCCCAGTCGGTGCTGACGAACTTCCGCGTCGAGCTCGAGCGCGACCCGACCATCGGCTCGCTGCAGAACGTCAGCTCGCTGCTCGCGCAGATCGAGCGCTCGCTCGCCGCCCTCGACGCCCGCAAGCCGCCGGCGCCGACCGTCAGCGCCGCCGTCGAGAGACCCGCCGACGCCTGCCCCGAGCCGCCCGCCGCGGCGACGATCGTCAAGCCGGCCGACACCCGCCCCGCCGGCGCCGCGCTGCTCGCCCTCGGCGGCCTCTCGCTGGCCGCCGGCGTGGCCTCGGGCCTCGGCTTCGCCATGAAGGGCCGCCAGTTCCGCGGCGAGCTCGCCGACGTGACCGCCATGCAGGAAGAGGCGTGCGCCGGCAACGACGCCTCCGAGCGCTGCCTCGCCCTCACCCGCTCGGTCACCATCACCACGGCCAACGGCCACACCGCCAACATCCTCGCCGGCACGCTGGGCGGCGGCCTCACCGCGCTCGGCGTCGCCGGCCTGATCGCCGGCGCGGTCCTCTACACCCGCCCCGGCCGCGCCGACCGTCGCGCGAACCTGCAGCTCGGCCCGAGCCTCGGCGGCGTGTGGCTCCGCGGCGCGTTTTGATCTACCCTGCCCCGGTGCTGCCCCTGCTGGCCCTGGTGCCCGCGCTCGCCGCGGCGTCCCCGGCGAACACCGTCCCGCCGTGGTCGGACGACACGCCCGAGCGCCCCGGCCCGCACATCCGCACCGCCGAGCTCCCGCTCGCCGGCCCCGACGTCCTGCCCGTGTTCGCCGGCCAGCCGGAGACGCTCTACATCAACTTCGACGGCGCCGTGCTGCGCCGCGGCTGCGGCAACGACAGCCGCCACGACTGCAGCAGCCTCGCCGACCTGTTCGACGGCTACGTCGGCCCGTTCATCGGCGACGAGTCGCGCCGTGTCTCGATCATCCAGGCCGTGCGCAAGGACCTCGAGGACTTCGGCGTCCGCGCGGTCACCCGCCGCCCCGCCGGCGACGACGCCGAGTACACCATGGTCCTCTACGGCGACCTCGGCGCCCAGGAGTTCGCCGGCATCGCCCCCTACGTCGACTGCGGCAACCTGTGGGCCAACGACACCTGCTTCGCCGGCGCCTTCCAGGGCTCCAACATCGGCGCGACGATCATCCTGCAGGAGGCCGCGCACACCTGGGGCCTCGAGCACGTCGACAGCGAGTTCGACAACCTGCACCCGTTCGTCGCCCAGGCCACGCCCTACTTCCAGGACACCTGCAACAAGATCGTCGGCAACACCGACCTCGTCGAGACCAGCGGCGTGTGCAACTCGGTGCACGAGATGTTCTGCGAGGCCGGCTTCCAGAACAGCTACCGCGAGCTGCTGTACCTGTTCGGCCCCGCGGTGCCCGACACCTCGCCGCCGACGCTGACGATCACCAGCCCCGAGGACGGCTCGTTCCACGTGCGCCCGGTCGAGATCCCGCTGCTCGGCGAGATCGTCGACGACCTCGACCCGCAGTTCTACGCCATCACCGTCACGTCCGCCGGGCAGAAGCTCTACGAGGGCGAGAACGTGCGCCTCGACCTCCTGCTGAAGAACCCGCCGGCCGGCGAGTACGACCTCCGCGTGACCGCCGTCGACGACGGCGGCAACCCGGCCACCGGCCGCGTGCGCTTCACGATCCTGGAGGAGGGCTCCGAGGACCCCGACACCGACTCGGACACCGACACCGACGGTGACACGGACACCGACTCCAGCACCGGCGGACCCGTCGGCGAGGGCGGCGGGTGCCGCACGCACGACATCCCCCCGGGCCTGGCCCTCGCCGCCCTGCTGCTGCTCGTCCGCCGGCGCCGCTGACGTGCCGGCAGGCGGGGGCCAGCGGCCCCGTACCCACGATGCGCGGCGATCGGTTATCGTCCGGCGGGGGATTAATTCAACATGCGCCTGCCCTTGTCGCTGCAACGTCTGCTCTGCCTGTCCCTGCCGATCGCCGCGTGCACGCCGGACTCGTCCGACACCAACACGACCACCGGCGCGACCGAGACCGCCACCACCGCCACCGAGGCGACCGGCACGGCCGCCAACACCACCTCCTCCGCGACCAGCACGGACCCCCCGACCACCTCGGACTCCGACAGCGGCCCCGACACCTGTCAGACCGCGCCGTGCATCCCCGAGACGTCGACCACCGACCCCGTGACCACCGACGACACCGTCGAGCCGTCCACCTCGGTCGCCACCACCGTCGACTCAGACACCAGCTCCGGCTCGACCGACCCCGACACCGGCACCAGCTCGACCGGCTCGACCGGCGACACCGGCGACGACACGACCATGGGCATCGGCGACTCGAGCTCCGGCGAGGACTCGAGCACCGGCGACCCGCCCGACGTCGACACCGACATGGACGGTCACCTCGACCCCGACGACAACTGCCCGGCGATCGCCAACCCCGGCCAGGAGGACAAGGACGGCGACGGCGCCGGCGACGTCTGCGACTTCGACCTCGACGGCGACGGCATCCCCAACGGCGACGACGTGTTCCCGAACGACGGCACCAAGCCCGGCGTCGTCACCCCGTTCAAGATCTACGCCCACTCCTCGGGCAACCTGCACACCGTCGACGTCGCCACCTACGCGGTCGCCCCGGTCGGCGCGTTCCAGTACGAGTCGCACTCCGGGCAGATGACCGACGTGGCCATCGACCGCAGCGGCCAGCTGTTCGGCGTGACCTTCAACGACGCGTTCGTCTGCAACCCCACGACCGCGTTCTGCTACTGGCTCGGCTCCTTGCCCAACAGCTACAACGGCCTGACCTGGGTGCCCGCCGGCACCGTGCTGCCGGACAAGGACGCGCTCATCGGCATCACCACCGGCGGCCAGTGGTACCACCTGAAGCTGATGAACGGCATGATCAACGCCGTGCAGCTCGGCCAGTACGGCAACGGCCTGACCTCCTCGGGCGACTCGTTCTCGATCGAGGGCGTCGGCACCTTCGCCGCCGTCAACAAGGGCGGCGCGCCCGGCACGGTCATCATCTCCGTCGACCCCAAGACCGGCGCCTCGACCGGCGAGCTCGCCACCCTCAACGGCTACTTCTCGGTCTACGGCCTGGCCGGCTGGGAGGGCCTCATCCTCGCCTTCGACTCGTCGGGCCAGATGATCAAGGTCGACCCCGTGACCAAGGTCGTCACCCCGCTCGGCAACAAGGGCGTGAGCTGGTGGGGCGCGGGCGTCGGCACCGTGCTCCCGCAGTGAGCTCAGCGCCGGCGCCGGCGCCCGAGCGCGAGCACGCCGACCGCCAGCAGCGAGCCGGCGGGCGCGGCGTCGCCGCGGCAGCCGCACGGCGTGTACTCCGGCGGCGGCGCCCCGGTCGGCTCGCCCACGCCGGTCGAGTCGCCGGTCGTCGCCCCGGTCGTGCCGGTCGTCGGCGGCAGCGCCGTGCCGCCGGACGTCGCCCCGGTCGTCGCGGTCGTGGTCGTCGGACCGCCGGTCGAGGCCGCCTGGGCGCGGGCGATCACGGGGAACAGGGCGACGACGAGGACGAGCGCACGCATCGGCGCGAGCATACGGTCATCCGCGCGCGCTTGCCCAGCCCCTCCGGGCTCACCCGGCGGCCCGCGCCGGCCCGGCGGGCGTCGCCGGCGGCGCGGGGGCCGGCGCCGCCGCGGGGTTCGCCGAGGGCACCAGCGAGGTCCGGGGCGTGCCCGCCGCGACCTCGGGCGCCGCGACCAGCTGGCTCAGGACCCTGGCGACCCCCTCGGGCGAACAGCTCGCGTCGGACCACGTGAACATGCGGACCGACGACCAGCCCGGCACGAACGCCCAGTGCAGCTCGTCCTGCGAGCTCCAGTACACGCCGTCGACCCCGGGGAACGGCGCGGCCGTGACGCCCGCGCCGCGCTTGCGGGCGCGGCGGTCGTGGGCCTCCGCGGCCTCCTTCGCGGTCGGCTCGGCGACCAGCGACATGCGAAACCACCGCGCCGCGGCCCCGCCGGCCACCGCGTCGGGCACGAAGTGGTAGCCGCAGGTGCCGTAGAACGACTCGCCGAGGTAGATCTTGAGCCCGCACGCCGCCTGCACGGTGGCCACGTCGAAGCCGAGCTCGCGCGCGCAGCAGGTCGGGTCGGGCAGCTCCGGCGCGTACAGCCGGCACTTGCCGTTGGTCTCGTCGGTCACCCCGGTGCCCGGCGACGGCGGCGGCGGAGCGACCGCGGTCTTCCCGGTCTTGGTCGGGTACAGGTCGCCGTCGACGGTGACCACCCGCCCGTCGATGACCGGCGGCGCCTCGACCTTGCCGGCCGCCGGATCGACCGGGTTGGCCTGGGGACACGCCGCGAGCACGAGCACGAGGGGGAGGAGGCGCCGCATGTCCGGGACTCTTAGCGCGGCTGCCGGCCGCACGCTAGAGACGTCGGATCCCCGTCCGACCCGCCGCCGCGCGCCGCGCAAGCGACGCGCCGCCCGGCCTCAGCCCGCCATGCAGCACATCGGGTGGAACGGCATGCCGCAGTCGGGGTCGTCCTGCATGGCCACGCACAGCCCGCAGCACGGCGGGTGGCCGTCCTGCCCGCACGCCGGGTCGTCGGCCTCGGACACGCAGCCCTGGCAGCTCCAGCGCCAGGCGTCGAGCACGGCGACCGTGGCCTTGCTGCTGTCGCCCATATCCATGATCGCCATGGCGAACGTGAACGTCTCGCCCGGGATCACCGGCGCCGACACGGTGGTCCACCCGGTCGACCCGTTGCCCTCGAAGCCGGTGCCCGCCAGCTCCGGCGCCGCGTCGACGTAGCCGCTGACCTCCATGGCCTGGGCCAGGGCCGTGACCGTGAACGGCTGATCGGCGTAGAAGGTCACGTTGCCGGTGTAGGCCTCGCTCGTCGACCAGCCGATGAACATGTCGTTGAACTTGTCGCCGACGAACTCAGGGTACTCCGACGAGAAGAACGCCACGTCGAACTCGAACCCGTGGGTGCCGGCCGGCACCGTGATGTCGAAGCGCGCGAACAGCAGGTCGTTGGGGTCGCCGTTGCCGAGCGTCCAGTTGGGGTCGATCGAGTCCGAGCAGTCGTGGACCCCGTCGCAGTCGGTGAACGGCGCGCCGCCCATCCCGCCGTTGCTGCCCGGCAGCGGGCTCATCGGCGCCGGCAGGGCGTTGGGGTTGTCGGGGTTGAAGTTGTTGGCGTTGTCGTACTGCGGCGTGGTCTCGACGAGCACGCCGTCGTCGTCGAGCGCGCCGACCCGCCCGGTACTGATGACCAGCAGCTTCTTGCCCTCGCGCGGGCGGAACAGCAGCTCGCCCGGCGCCATCGGGTCCTCGGCGCTGCCGAACCCGGTCGCCACCGTGTACGCCACCGGCATCGAGGTGAACTTCTCGTTGCTGATCGGCAGGGTGTTCTCCGGCGCCCCCGCGCAGTTGAGGCCGAGCGCGTGGAACGGGTCGTCCGAGCCCTCGTCGCACACGTTGAGCAGCCCCGGCGCCTCGCACACCTCGCCGGCGGTCGTATCGTCGGCCCCGCTCGACGACGACTCGCCCGTGCTGGTGTCGTCCGGCCCCGTCGTCGGCGGCGGGCCGGTCGTCTCGCTCGCCGTCTCGCCGGCGGTCGTGTCCGCGATCTCCGTCGTCGTCGGCGTCGCCGTCGTCTCGGTCGGGCTCGACGTCGACGACGTCGGCGGCGCCGTGGTCGACGTCGCCATCGTCGTCGACGTGCCCGGGTCCGTCTCCGGCGTGGTCACGGTGAAGCCCCCGCTGCCGTCCCCGCCGCCCCCGTTGCAGGCCACCAGCCCCAGCACCGCCGTCCACGCCATGAATCGCATATACGGCCGACCATACCCGAGGCCCGCGGCCGAAGGCACGCACGCGCCCTCGCACGCGCCGCGGTCGTTCGCGCCCGCGCGCCGGCGATTGCCCGCGTCGCCGCGGACACGTTAGCCTTGCGCGATGTCTCTCCCCCCCGTCCGTCCGCACCTCCTGCGCGTCTGCGTCGCGGGGATCTTCGGCCTCGCACCCGCGTGCGGCGACGACGACGACTCCGGCTTCGGCAGCGACCCGGCGCCCACCGGCGCCAGCCAGTCGAGCGCGACCACCGGCCCCGAGCCCACCGGCGGAGCGGACGGCACCACGAGCACGAGCGCCCCGACGTCGACTTCGGTATCCACCGATCCGCCGTGCGCCGAGCTCACCCTCTGCCCCGACACGACCACCCACACGACCGCCCCGCCGACCACCGATCCGACGACCACGAGCCCCACGACCCAGGACCCGACCACCGGCGATCCGACCGCCGACCCGCCCCAGGACGACCCCTGCGCCGGCGTCGCCGACGGCCCGCACTGCGGCGGCGAGCTCGGCGGCCTCGCCGATCACAACAGCCTCTACACCTGCAGCGGCGGCCTCACGAGCGGCGCCACGCCCTGCCCCGCCGGCTGCGAGGGCGGCGCCTGCAAGGTCCCCCAGGCCGACCCCTGCGCCTACGCCATGAGCGGCAACGGCGACTACTGCGGCGGCACGCTCATGGGCGGCGACGCCGGCAGCCTCTACACCTGCAGCGACGGGTCCACGGCCGGCAAGCAGGCGTGCCCGGCCGGCTGCAAGGTCAACCCGCCCGGCATCGCCGACACCTGCAACCCCGAGGGCGACCCGTGCCAGAACGCCTCCTCGGGCGACGGCCTCTACTGCGGCGCCGGCCTCGGCGGCGACCCCAACGTGCTCTACGACTGCGCGGGCGAGGCGACCGCCGGCAGCGAGACCTGCGCCGACGGTTGCAAGCAGAACAACCCCGGCGTGCCCGACGAGTGCAACCCGCCGCCGAACGGCGGCGAGTGCTGCGTCGACACCCCGCCCGGCACCGTCACCCAGAACTACTCGGCCTGCGGCCAGGGCGGCGGCCACTACGGCATCGACTACGGCACCGCCGTCGGCACGCCGATCTACGCCGGCATCTCCGGCACCGTCGTCGGCTCGGCGCTCGGCTACCCCAACTGCTACAACAACGGCTGCTCGCAGCAGTGCTGGAACGCCTTCAATTACCTCAAGCTGAAGTCCGACTGCGGCGACCCCGACGACCCGAACAACGACCTCTTCATCTACTACCTCCACATCGACGGCCTCGCCCCCGGCGTCGCCGACGGCACCCACCTCGATCAGGGCCAGCTCGCCGCCTACAGCGGCAACTCCGGCTGCTCCTCCGGCCCCCACATCCACATCGAGACCGCCTCGGTGCCCAAGGGTCAGAACGGGGTGCTCAATTCCTGCGCCTCGGTCAACCCGACCGGCGTCTACTGCCCCTGAGAGCGCCCGCCCCGCCGGCGCCCGCCTCTGCCCCCGCGCGGCCGCTTCGTGTACCGTCAGCGTCCCGCGCGCGCCGCCCCGCCGCGCGCGCCTCGCCGCCCCGACCTGTCCCTTCGGCCACCCGCCCCGACCTGTCCCCTCGGCCACCCGCCCCGACCTGTCCCTTCGGCCACCCGCCCCCCACCTGTCCCTTCGGCCACCCACCCCGACCTGTCCCTTCGGCCACCCACCCCGACCTGTCCCTTCGGTCACCCGCCCCACTCCTGCCCGCGGTGTAACCTGTCCCTTCGGCCACCCGCCCACAACCTGTCCCATCGGTCACGTGCTCGCCCTCCTCATCCTCGCCGCCCTCGTCACCACCGGCCCGACCTGGCGCCGCGCCCTCGGCCTCGCGCTCGCCCTGGCGCTGGTGCTGTGGCCGCTCGCCGTCGACGCCCACCCGCTGACCCGCGGCCTGCTCGCCCTCTTCACCTTCTGGGGCGCCGGCCGCGTCCTCGACCTCGGCCGCGACCCGCGCTCCTACCCGGCCCCGCGCCGCGTCGCCCACGTGCTCGCCGTCGTCGACACCCGCCAGCTCACCCGCGTGCCGCCCGCGCTCGACCGCCGCGCCCTGCTGGCCGGCGCCGCCTGGCTGACCGTCGGCGTGTTCGCCCTCCGCCACGCCGAACACAGCCACGCCTGGCCGCTCGCCCGCTGGTCGCTCGGCGCCCTGTTCGTCTACGGCGCCGCCGAGGCCGCCAACAACCTGCTCGTCACCGCGCTGTCGGCCCTCGGCCTGCGCGCCCCCCCGCTGCACCGCCGCCCGATCGCCGCCCGCTCGCTGCGCGAGTTCTGGGGCGAGCGCTGGAACCTCACCGTGCACCGCTGGCTGCGCGCCCACTTCTTCCTGCCGTTCGCCCGCCGTCGCCGCCCGCGCCTCGGCCTCGCCCTCGCCTTCCTCGCCAGCGCCGGCCTGCACGCCTGGGCCGCCGGCGTCGCGCTAGGCCCGTGGATGGCCGCCAGCATGGGCGCCTTCTTCCTCCTCCAGGCCCTGCTGGTCGGCCTCGAGGTCGCCCTCGGCGTCGACCGCTGGCCCGAGCCCGCCGCCTGGGCCTGGACGATGATCACCATCCTCGCGCCCTCCCCGCTGTTCACCGAGCCGCTGCTCCGCGCGTTCGAAGGCGGGGCCGTGCTCGTCTGATCGCCGCGGCCGGGCGCACCACCGACGCCGCCCGGGGCGACGCACCCGGCGACGAGCACGCGCCGTGACGACCGCCGGCTCGCGCCCCGCGAGCGCGACGCACCAGGCTCGGCCGCCACCCGTCCGCCGTCAGCCGCGGCAGCCCCGCGCCGCGACCCCCGGCAAACGCATGTTCGACGCGCGCGCGCCTGCCCTCGCGGCCCGCCGGCGTCACGGCGCGATCTGCCGGCGAACCACCTCGACGAGCCGCGAGGCCCCGGCCGTGAGCGCCGCCTCGCCCGCGAGTCGACCGAGCGCGGCGAACACCCAGCCCACCTGCTCGGGCGTCGGCCAGCCCGAGGTCAGCCGCACCAGCGCCTGCGTGATCCCCGGGACCTCGTCGGCGCTCGCCGGCCCGATCGAGAGCTCGCGCCCCGCCGCCCGCGCCCGCGCCAGCACCTCCGCCTCGACGCACCCGCGCCAGTCGGGCCACAGCCGCGGGGGCAGCGTCCACACCAGCGTCACCAGCCAGCGCTCGAGCAGCTGCCGCGGCAGGAACTCGTGCTGATGCTGCGCCAGACGGTCCGCCACGATCGCCCGGCGCTGCGCCGGCGACCACGGGCGAAACCACCGCCAGTCGAGCTCCTCGACGCTGGTCCACCGCAACTGCCGGGCCGCCGCCGCCAGCCACCGCTCCGCCTGCGCCGGCTCGACCTGCGGCAGCAGCGGCAGCCCGACCGCGATCCACCCGTCGCGCAGCGTGTAGTGATCCGCCGCCGCCAGCGCCGCGCGCGAGTGCTCGAGCACCGCCGCCGCGCGGCTCGGCGGCACGAACGGCGCCGCCTCGGCCCACACGGCCAGGTCCGGGCGCCGCAGCAGCGCCGCGATCAGCCGCTCGCGCCGCTCGACCGCCAGCAGGTCCTCGCACCCGGTCGCGACCAGCGCGTCGAGCAGCGCCTGCCAGCGATCGACCCAGCGCGGCGATCCCGGCGCGAGCCCCTCGACGCTCGTCAGCAGCTGCGCGCACGCCAGCCGCGCCGCCGGCCCGCGCAGCACGCGGGCCACCGCGCCGAGCTGCTCGCCCCGGGCGTCCTCGTCGGCGATCGCCGCGATCGCCCGCAGCGCCGCGTCGGCCGTCTCCGGCGCCGCCTCGACCAGCCACGCCCACGGCAGCTCGAGCGGCTCGACCATCGCCGTCATCGCCGCCACCAGCCCCGCGCGCGCCGCCGCCGGCGCCAGCGGCAGCAGCCTGTGGAACGCCAGCCAGCGGTCGCGCGGGTCGAGCGGCAGCACCAGCCCGACCGCCTCCGCGAACCCGCCGAAGCGCGCCAGCCCCCAGGCCAGCGTGATCACCGGGTGCTCGACGTCCGGCGTGCCCGCCATCGACGCGTCCGGCAGCGACGCCAGCACCCGCCGCGCCGGGGCCAGCCAGCGCGACTCGCCGCTCGCCGCCGCCAGCTCCACCCACAGCCCGACGTGGTACTCGAGCGGCAGGTGGGTCTCGCGGATCGTGCGGGCCGCGTGCTCGACCACCGCCGCCCGCAGCTCCGGACCCATCCGCGCGCCGTGCCGCTCGAGCAGCGCGAGCGCCGGTCGGTGCCAGTCGCTGCGCCGGATCGCCGCCAGCGCCTCGGCCTCGCGCCCGGCCGCCAGCAGCCGCGCGGCGATCGCCCCGTGCACGGACTCGACGTCGCCATGCCCCGGGTCGCCCGCGATCCGCCGCGACAGCCCCGCCAGATCCTCGACCGGCCCGAGCTCGACCACCACGTCGAGGTCGGCCGTGACGTCGTACCGCAGGGCGTCGTCCGCCAGCGGCCCCGCCGCCAGCTGCGCCGCCAGGCAGGCCGCGATGTCGTGCACCTCGCACAGCCCGGCCGCGATCAGCAGACGTCCGAGGCGGCCCCCCGTGCAGACCATGCGGGCCGCCAGCAGCTCGATCCACGCCGTCACCGCGGCCAGCGGATCCGTCGCCGGCGGCTCCTGCAGCAGCGCCGACCAGCGGGCCAGCGCCTGCGCCGGCAAGCACGGCGCGCGCAGCGGGGGCCCGGGTCGTCGCACCGGACGAGTGTAACGATCCGGACGCCGGGGTTTCACCTGGCCTCGGCGGAAGCGCGCAAGCGTGCAAACGAGCCTGTCCGATCGGCCACGGCTTCGTTACCCTGCCCCGATGACCATGCAGCGCTGGATTATCCTGGGAGCGGCCGTGTGCGCCGCGTGCGGCGACGACGGGCAGACCACCGCCGAGGGCGGCAGCAGCAGCAGCAGCTCGACCGTCACCACGCCCGGTCCGACCAGCGCCACCTTGCCGACCAGCGACACCGGCGACGACGTCACCGCCAGCGAGAGCGCCAGCGGCACCGCCACCAGCGACTCCACCGCCGCGACCTCGACCGGCGCCCCGACCACCGCCGCCCCCACCGGCGACCCGACCGGCGACACCGGCGACACCGGCACCGCCTCGAGCGGCACCACCAGCGGCGTGCAGTGCGGGCGCGACTGCGCGGACCAGGGCGGCGTGTGCGTCGGCGACACCTGCTGCCCCACCGAGGACCAGGCCTGCGGCGACGTCTGCTGCGACGACGGCGACTTCTGCTCGTTCAACACCTGCGTCACCCCGGGCAGCGTGTGCATCGACGCCAGCGCCTGCGCCGACGACGAGTACTGCGAGTACAGCCTCGGCGAGCCGGAGATGCCGGGGGGCATGTGCGCCGGCGGCGTCACCCCGGCCACCGGCAAGTGCCTGCCCGCGCCGCCCGAGTGCATGGACGGCGAGGACCCGGGCGACCCGCCGACCTGCCTCGCCAAGTGCGAGTACATCCCGGTCGCCGGCCCGTTCGAGCCCGAGGTCAAGCACCACTGGGACAAGGGCACCGTGATGATGGCGCCGATCGTCATCCAGCTCGACGACGACAGCTGCGACGAGGCGATCGACGAGCGCGACATCCCCGAGATCGTGTTCACCACGTTCGTCGGCGGCGTCTACCAGGACAACGGCACCATCCGCGTGATCTCGATCGTCGACGGCGCGATCGTCGAGAAGTGGACCTACAACGCCGGCATGGTCGACCCGATCGCGCCCGGGCGCGAGCTCGCCGGCGGCGACATCGACGGCCTGCCCGGCAACGAGGTCGTCGCCTGCACCACCACCGGCAAGGTCAAGGCGTTCGCCGGCGACGGCGCCCTGCTGTGGACCTCGGCCGCGATCCCCGGCGGCTGCGCGTTCGTCTCGCTCGCCGACCTCGACCAGGACGGCAACGTCGAGGTCGTCGTGCCCGGCGGCACCCTCGACGGCGCGACCGGCATGACCGAGCTGACCTTCCCCGCCGGCTTCAACACCCCGGCCGACCTCGACAACGACGGCCAGCTCGACATCGTCCAGGCCCGCTTCGCCTACAACGCCGCCGGCGGCATGCTGGCCAGCACCGGCGTCGACGGCCTCTACCCCGCGGTCGGCGACTTCGACCTCGACGGCAAGGCCGAGGTCGCGGCCATCAGCAACAACGGCGCGACCCTGAAGCACCACCTGGTGGTCTGGCAGTACGACGCCGCCGCGCCGAACAAGTCGAAGGTCATCCGCAGCGGCATCGACATCAACGGCATGCTCTCGCCGGCGCTGTGCCCGATGGGCTCGGCCGGCAACACCCGCGGCGGCGGCCCGCCGACCATCGCCGACTTCAACGGCGACGGCCACCCCGACGTCGCGGTCGCCGGCGGCGTCGGCTACGCCGTGTTCGACGGCAAGAAGCTGATGGACCCCGCGGTCGCCGACATCGACACCTTCCTGTGGATCAAGCAGACCCAGGACTGTTCGTCGGCCGCGACCGGCTCCTCCGTGTTCGACTTCAACGGCGACGGCTCGGCCGAGGTCGTCTACTCCGACGAGATCCGCCTGCGGATCTACAACGGCAACGACGGCACCGTGCTGTGGGAGACCTGCAACACCACCGGCACGCTCGTCGAGTACCCGCTCGTCGCCGACGTCGACAGCGACGGCCACGCCGACATCGTCGCCGTGTCCAACAACTACTCGAGCATCAACTGCATGGGCACCAAGCAGACCGGCGTGCGCATCTTCGGCGACAGCGCCGGCAACTGGGTGCGCACCCGCCGGGTGTGGAACGAGCACAGCTACCACGTCACCAACGTCGAGGAGGGCGGCGCCATCCCGGCGCTCGAGGCCAGCAACTGGACCCTCCCGGGGCTCAACAACTTCCGCCAGAACGTCCAGCCCGAGGGCGAATTTTCGGCCCCCGACCTCATCGTCGACCTCCGCCTGCAGTGCGCGCCCGAGGACTACGGCCTCGTCGCCCGCGTGCGCAACATCGGCCAGGCCGCCGTGCCCGCCGGCGTGCCCGTCTACTACTACGAGGGCGACCCCGACGACGGCGGCAGCCTGCTCGGCCTCAACAAGACCGGCAAGGTGCTCTACCCCGCCGAGGCCGAGGACGTCCCGCTCGTCCTGCCCAACGCCCCGCAGGGGGTCGTCGATGGCACGTCCGTGGTCTGGGTCGTCGTCGACGACGCCATGCCCGCGCACGTGTGGCACGAGTGCCGCACCGACAACAACCGGGCGTCGGGGTCCGGTCAGTGCCCGATGCCCGGCTGAGCGCCGACCTCCGCCCGCCGCGCGCGACGTCACGGCCCCGCCCCGTCCGCGCGCGCCCGGTCCGTGCGACGCTGCGGTCATGATGGCCCGTGTGTCGCCCCTCTGCTGCCTCGCCCTCGCGGCCTGCTTCACCGACCCGGGCCCGGGCGTGACCGCCGGCGGGCCCGGCAGCACCGGCGCGCCGGCGACGAGCACCGGCGCCACCTCGGCGCCCGACCCCACGCTCGCCGCGACCACGGGCGCCGGCTCGACCGGCGCCGGCTCGACCAGCGCCGCCGAGATCACCGGCGTCGACGCCAGCACGACCACCGGCGAGCCCGCCGCCACCACCGGCGACACCACCGGCGGCGGCGACAGCACCACCGGCGCGCCCGCCTCGCCGTGCGGCGACGACCCCGAGCTGCGCGCCTGCTTCCGCTTCGAGCAGCTCGCCGGCGGCGCCCTGATCGACGAGAGCCCGTACGCCCACCACCTCGCCGCCGACCAGCTCGACCTCGTCGACGGCGCGTCCGGCCAGGCCGTCGACCTCTCGCTCGCGTCGAAGGCCAGCGCCCAGCACGCCGACCACCTCTCGCCCGGCCAGGACCTGACCGTCGCCGTGTGGTTCTACGCCGAGGCGTGGCCCGGGCCCGGGTTCAACCTCATGATCCTCGTCGAGAAGGACGACGAGTACACCATCTACCTCGACGACGAGGGCGTCGGCTGCGCCTACATGGACGGCACGGATCCCGGCGTGTACGCGCCGATCGAGCCCGGGCGCTGGACCCACGTGGCCTGCGTGCGCGCGGCCTTCCCGCTCGGGAGCTCGTCGCTCTACGTCGACGGCGTGTTCGTCGGCGACGAGAACAGCGGCCTGCTGCGCGCCGGCAACAAGGCCCCGCTCGCGCTCGGCAAGAACTCGGAGACCGGCAACTACCCCTACACCGGTCGGCTCGACGAGCTGCGGATCTTCGGCCGCGCCCTCGACGCCGACGAAGTCGCCGCGCTGGCCGCCCCGTGACGCGCGCGCCGGTGTTAGCCTCGCGGGCATGACCGACGCGATCGACCGCAAGCAGGGCAAGGACGCGGCGCCGGCGGACGAGCTGCCGGTGGTCGCCCGCCTCGTCGTCGAGATCCGCTCCGACGGCAGCCGCACGCTCGCCCGCGGCGCGCTCGAGGACACCAACCTCGGCGAGCGCGTCGGCGTCGAGGCCAGCGGCGACACCCCGGCCGAGCTCGCCGGCAAGCTGCTGCGCGCCCTCGTCGCCGCCCCGTTCCAGGCCGCCCTGGCCCGCATGACCGGCCCGCAGCGACCTGTCCTCGAGGACAGCGAGCGGCCCGCCGGCGTGGTCGAGCGCCTGCGTCGCCGCGCCGCCCGGGCGGTCCGTCGCGGCCTGCGCCTGCCGTAGCGCGGCGCGTCGGCGGCCGCGTCAGTCGAGCTGCGCGCGCCGCTCGACCTCGACCAGGTAGAACACCGTGTCCGCGCCGCCCTCGTGCTGCAGCGCGAGGTCACCGCCGCCGAGCTGGGCCCCGCCGACGAGGTCGTCGATCACGAACTCCCTGGTGATCGGCGCGTCGGTGCCGCCGCCCTGCACGGTCGCCGCCGTCTGCTCGGCCGCGCCGTCCCAGTAGCGCAGCGACCACTCGCCGTCGCCGTCGAGGTAGGTGACGAGCACGCGCGCCGCGTGGGTGTGCGCGCCGATCAGCCCGGGGTCGACGGCGAAGGTCATGCGGTCCTTGCCCTCGGCGGCGGCGAAGCGCCGGCCGAAGCGCCCGTACATCTGGCTCTTGGGCCCGGTCCGCCAGGCCCCGACGCTGGTCGCGTGCGGGTCGACCTGCGTGACCCACAGCGCGTAGTTGCCGGGGATCAGGTGGACCCCGAAGTCCATGTTGTAGCTGTCGACGTCGTCGTCGGCGATCGACAGGTAGCTGGCCCCGGGCACCGCGTCGACGATCGCGGCGATGCGCGCGGCGTTGAGGTACGGCTGGCCCATCTTGCCCGCGGTCAGCAGGCGCGTCCGCTTGGTCTCCTTCAGCGCCTCCGGGTCGTTCGAATCGTCGATCATGGCGAGGCGGCTCATGTACGCCTGCTTGTCGCCGGCGGCCACCAGCGGCCCGAAGTCGGCCTCGGGGAAGCGGTCGGTGTCGGCGAAGTCGACCGCGTCGCGCAGCGCCGCGAAGCCGACGTTGCCGTCCTGCGGCCGGCGGATCCCGGCGTAGCGGTTGAAGAACTCGTAGACCCCGTGGTCGGCCAGCGCCTTGGCGGGCGCGATGTTCAAGATGTCGACCCCCGCGTGCAGGCACGAGCCCGCCAGCGCGAACAGGTTCTGCGCCGGCGCGCCCTGCCACCACGGCGTCTCGGTCGTGCCCTCGTTCTCGCCGCGCACCCGGTGCTCGTCGGCCGGCGAGTCGCGCAGCTGCTCCAGCCGCGCCGCGTACTGCCGCTCGCCCGCGAAGTTGTAGTAGTGCGTGAACTTGCCGGCCTTCAGCCACGCGCCCGGCAGGTTGTCGAGCGACCACTGGAAGTTCTCGCCGTCGTTGCCCTGGTTGACCATGAAGCGCACGCCGTCGAGCTCGGCGCCGATGTCCGCGAACATCGGCGTCCACACCTCGTCGCGCTTGAACGCCGTCCACTCGGCGTCGTCGATCGCGTAGTTGGCGTTGTTCGGGTCGCCCTTGTACGGCCCCTCGTCGCCGGTGCTGCCCTCGGCGCTCTGCCAGAACATGAACTTCTCACGGATCGCCGGCGCCCAGCCGGCCGCCTCGGCGCGCAGCGCGTCGAGCATGGCGAAGTAGCGCTGCTCGTAGGCCGGCGCGAAGTAGTAGGGGAACGTCTGGTTGTTGGTGGTCGTCACCTTGGGCACCGAGTACGGGGCCTGGAACAGCCAGTCGGGCGTGTTGCCGGCGGTCGACGGCGCGACGATCATCATCAGCCCGAACGGCAGGTCGTCGTCGACCACGGTCTGGATGTCGTCCAGCAGGTACGCGTCGTCGAACCCGCCCGCGGTGGTCTCCCAGTCGGCCCACGCGAAGCGGAAGTGGTAGCCGTGCAGCGCCGGCACGAACGCCTGGTAGGCCATCTTGTTGCCGATCAGCCCGAGCCCCCAGGTGCCGTACAGCTTCTTGCCGCACACCAGGTCGTCGCAGGTGCCCGCCGCGCAGTCGGCGTCGGCGAAGCAGGCCAGCCCGTCGGCGCACGGACCGCACGCGCCGCCGCAGTCGACCGCGGTCTCGTCCTGGTTCTTCGCCCCGTCGTCGCAGCTCGCCAGCCCGCCGCCGGTGTCGGTCGTGTCCCCGGTGTCGCCGGTGTCGCCGGTGTCCCCGGTGTCGCCCGGGCCGGTCTCACCCGCGGTCGTCGCCCCGGTCTCGGCCTCGCTCGGCGACGTCGTCGGCGCCGACGAGGTCGGCGGCTCGTCGGTCTCGCCGCCGGTCGGCGGGTTCGTGGTCTCGCCGGTCTCGCCGGTGGGTCCCCCGCCGGTCTCGCTCGCGGCGCCGGTGTCGGGGCCGCCGGTGCCCTCGGTCGCCGCCGTCGTCTCGCCGCCGCCGTCGCCCCCGCACGCGCACCAGGCCGTCAGCGCGAGCGCCCCCCTCCATCCCCGAACATGCTGCATGCGCCCGACCGTAATGGCCGGGCCGCGCGAGCGTCAACCCGACCGACCTGTCCCCGCGGACAGGTCGTGGCGACGCCCCGCGGCGACATCGACTCGAGTCAAGGCCAGCGCTCCGTCCGCGCCGTCCGCCCGCGTCGGGCCGCCCGCGCCGCCGCTCGCCGCCGCGACCCGCGCCGCCCCCCGCGCGTGCGCCTGTCGCCCGGACGCGACATCGACTCGAGTCGAGGGTCGCCGCGCCGCCCGCCCGCGAGATCGCCGCGACGAACGCAAAACGCCCGCCCGCGGGCCGCGGACGGGCGCCTCGCTCCGCGCGCCTCACTGCGGCAGGATCACGCTCTTCAGCTGACCGCCGGTCATGTCCGAGTAGGTGTAGTGATCGCCGGTGATGTTGACGAGCTGCTTGTTGTTCGGCGCCATCGGGTCGATCTTCCACGCCCCGAGGTTCTCGTCGACGACCCACACGAAGCCCTCGAGGTCGGTGCTGACCCCGACCGGCGTCAGGCACTGCGGGAAGTTGTGGAACTGGATCACCGTGTTGGTCACGTGGTCGATCTGCATGACCCCGCAGGTCCCGTTCGAGGCCACCCACATGCCGCCGTCCTTGTCGGCCGCGATCCCGCGGTAGCACGCGTTGGTCCCCGGGACCGCCGTGAACGTGTTGGTGTCGGGGTCGAAGGTCGTGACCGGGCCCGAGCAGCCGGCCATCCACGGGTCGCCGTCGGGGTCGACCGTCATGCCGTACGACTCGGTGCCGAACGGCGGCAGCCAGCGGTCGAACGTCGCCGGGTTGTTGGCGGTGTTGATGCGGAACAGCTCGCCGCGCAGGCCGGTGAACCACACGTTCTGGTTCTTGTCGAGCGCCGCGCCGTAGGGCCCGTAGTCGGTCCAGCCCTGCGACCAGTTGTTGATGATCACCGTCTCCTCGAGCGTGCCGGTGAGGCCGTCGAGGCGGGCCATGTGGGCCACGCCGAAGCCGTTCTGCGGCAGGTAGCCGACCCAGATCTTGGGGTCGTCGAACTGGCAGGTGTCCTGGTTGAACGTGCCCGGCGTCCACGTCACCCCGCGCGGCCCGCAGCCGATGCCGGCGCACTTGGGGTGGTTGATCGTCCACTTCATGCACTCGTCCTGGCCCCACGGACGGATGTCGTTCTTGTTCTGCGAGGTGTCGATCATGCCGTTGTTGTTCTTGTCGTCGCAGTCCTCGAGGTTGGCCGCGATCACCGTCGAGGCGCCCGACTGGCGGCCGTTGACGACCACGAAGCGACCGTCGAGGCTGACCGCCGTGCGCGACGGGTTCTCGGCGTAGCCGCCCCCGAGCGGGCCCGTGCGGTAGCGGCCCTCCTCGATCAGCGTCTGCGTGTTGACCTTCGAGACCGTGCCCTCGTCCGAGTTGGCGACCCACAGGTAGCTCTTCTCGACGTCGCCCATGCCCATGGTGTCGCCCGGCATGCACGGCTGGCCGGTGGTCGTGGTCGACGGGTCGGTCGTGGTGGTGTCGTCACCGGTCGTGGTCGACGTGCCCGCGGCCGTGGCGTCGGCCCCCTCGGTCGTGCCGGTCGAGCCCGACGAGGTCAGCGTGACCGGCCCCGTCGACGTCACGTCCACGGTCGTCGACGTCGGCCCGGGCCCCGTCGTCGCCTCCGTGGTCTGCCCCTCCGACATGCTCATGCTGCCGCCCATGGTCGCTTCGGTGGCGTCGCTGGTCGGCGTCGTCTCGCTCGTCGGATCCGAGGTCGGCCCCGACGGCGTCGTGTTCGTCGCCGTCACCGTCGCGCTCGTCGTGCCCGACGCCGACGTGGTGCCGTCGTCGCCGCACGCGACAGCTCCGAGCACCGGGAACACCACCGACAACAGCCGAAAGCGATGCAGATTCATCCTCCGAAGATACAGGTATTTCCCTCGGCTCGTGGCTGACAAAACGGGTGGATCTACCCGAGACTTATCACACGACCATCGCGCGTCTTCGCGCCCGGACCCCGCCGCTGCGCGCCGCCGCTGCCCGGACGTCACATGTCTCGAAGGACAGGTCTATCGTCGCCGCGCAGCGCCGCCGCGTCCGCCCGCGCCGGCCGGCGCGCCCGCGCCCGCGGCGGCGCCCCGCGGTTCGCAGGTATCATGGCGCGATGCACACGTTGGTCCTCAGCGACATCCACCTCGGCAACGGCGGCGGCTTCGACATCTTCGCCGGCGAGGCCGTGCTGCCCGGCGTGCTCGACGCCGCCGCGGCCGCGCGCAGCCACGTGATCCTCAACGGCGACTCGATCGACTTCCTGATGAACGAGGACCCGCTCGAGCTCGACGTGCGCCGCGCCGTCGCCCAGGCCGACGCCACCGTCGCCTACCCCGGCACGGCCGCCGTGCTGGCCGCCCTCGGCCGCGTGCTCGCGGCCGGCGGCTCGGTCGAGATCCGCATGGGCAACCACGACGCCGAGCTGGCCCTCACCGCCGTCCAGGACGTCGTCCGCGGCGCGCTCGGCCAGCCGCCCGAGGTCGCCGCCCGCCTGGTGTTCACCCGCGGCGACGCCCCCGGCGTGCTCGAGGTCGGCGGCGCCCGCTTCCTGCTCGCGCACGGCGAGCACAACGACCCGTGGAACCGCCTCGACTACGACAACCTCGGCGACCCCGCCCGGGCCGCCGGCTTTCGCTACCCGCCCGGCTCCAACCTCGTCAAGACCCTGCTAAACCCGCTGAAGCGCCGCTTCGGCCTGCGCTTCGCCGACCTCCTGAAGCCCGACTTCCAGGGCGGCGTGCTCACCGTGCTGGCCGTCGATCCGGGCGCCCTGCGCGTGCTGTTCCAGGGCTCGACCGCCAGGCTGCTGTGGCACCTCATGCGCCGCCTCGACGAGGCCCCGAGCTTCGACCCCGCCCCCGCCGAGGAGGCCGCCCCGCTGGCCGCCCTCGCCGAGAACGACCTCGCCCGCGCCGTCGACGACGCCGGCCTCGACCCGGCCGAGCGCGAGGCCCTGATCGCCGCCATCGACCCGTCGGCCGCCGCCGTGAACTTCGGCCTGTTCGACGGCGGCCTGCTCGGCAGCGCCAGGCTGAAGCTCGCCCGCGCCGGCCTGCGCGCCTACGCGGCGGTGCAGCGCCGCCTCGTCGGCGGCGAGGCGGCGGCGTTCTTCGCCTTCACGCCCGACCCCGCCGAGTGGACCGAGGCGCAGCGCCTCGCCGAGAAGTTCGCCGTCGACGCGGTGGTCCTCGGCCACACCCACGCCGCCCGCTTCAAGCAGGAGGGCCCGCTCACCTACGTCAACACCGGCACGTGGATCCACCTCATGCAGCTGCCCGCCGCCGACGCCGGCGACGAGGCGTGGACCACCTTCATCGAGCAGTGCCGCGAGAACCCCGGCCTCGACCCCGCCCGCGGCCCCGCGCCGGCGCTGTTCAACCGCTTCACCGGCCTCGTCATCGACCCCCACCCGCGCGGCGGCGCGGTCGCCCGGCTCGTCGAGTGGCGGCCCGACGGCACCACGCAGGTGCACGGCGAGGCCCGCGTCGAGCCCCGCGCCGCGGGCTCCTGACGCGCGCGGCCTCGCAGGCGCGGCGGGCGAGGCGAGCGGGGCCGCGGCCCGGTGCGTTCGGCGGCGGGCCGATCGCGGGGGCGCGCGCGCGGCCGGGACCGCGTCACAGCGACGGCGGCAGCTCGCGGCGCCGCCGCAGCACCATCACCTGGGTGCCGACCGCCACCAGCCGGCGCGCCTCGTCCCACACCTCGATGTCGGCGGTGGCGAAGCCGGCCCGCGCCTCGCGGCAGCGCACGTGCGTCAGCAACCACTGGCTGGTCGTGTCGCGCACGAAGTGGACCGTGAGGTCGAGGCTCGGCGCGAGGAACGAGCGCGCGTCGGGCCCGAGCATCGCGCACATCGCCGGCGGCATGGTGTCGATCAGCGGCGGCAGGGCCAGCGGGTCGAGGCGCCCGTCTGCCAGCGCCTGCGGCCGCAGGTACCGGTACCAGTAGCCGCTGCGGTCGCCGCGGACCCACTCGTCGGGCCTCCACCACGGCGTGCCGATGGCCCGTCGGTGGTCGAGGTTGCGGATGAAGTTCGGCGCCAGGCGCTGGTCGCTCGCGTCGATCGGCGGCAGCGCCTGCGGGTCGGGCACCGGCGGCGCCGTCGTCATGGTCGCCTCGGCGGAGCTGCGCTCGCGGGCCCACGTCGCCACCACCTCGAGCCCGGTCTCGCCGCCGGCCATCCGCAGGGCCGCGCGCGCCTGCGAGGCCAGCGTGCCGCGGCGCAGCACCGTGACGTCGACCTCGATCGCGCCGGCCAGCACCGGCGCGCAGAACACCGTCGTCGCCGAGACCGCCCGCTGGGCCGCCTGCTCCGGCCGCAGCGCCAGCTCGGCCGCGATGGCCCGCAGCGCGATCGTCATCAGCACCCCGCCCGACGGCGTGAAGTAGTCCCAGTGCCGCGGCAGGTCGCACGCGTAGCGCCCCGCGCCCGTCGGCGTCACCGCCGTGTCCGCCGCCAGGTCGGCCGGCACGCCCGCGTCGCGCGTGTCCGGTCCGCCGAGCTCCCCGTCACCGCGCTCGTCGCTCATGCCTGCTCCTGCGCCTCGCTCGCGCGCCGCCGGGCCGCGCGCGCGTGGGCCCACACGCACATCAGCGCCGCCGGGGTGATGCCGGGGATGCGCGCCACCTGCCCCGTGCTGGTCGGGCGCACCCGGGCCAGCCGCTCGGCCGCCTCGGTCGTGAGCCCGCCGAGCGCCCTGTAGTCGGTGTCCGGATCGATCGGGATGTCGGCCGCCTCGCCGCGCAGGCGGTCGATCTCCCGCTGCTGACGCACGATGTAGCCGGCGTAGCACGCCTCCGCCTCGGCCTTCTCGCGCAGCCACGCCGGCGCCTCCGGGTCGCCCCGCTTGCGCCGCACGAGCGCCGCCACCGCCTCGGCCCGCGCCGTCGCCCGCGCGTGCCGCTGCTCATCGATCAGACCTGCCCGAAAGGCCAGGTCGCTGAGCCGCGCGTCGGCGTTGTCCTCGCGCAGCAGCATGCGGTACTCCGCGCGCGCCGTGAACATGCGGTACGGCTCGTCGCAGCCCTGGGTGACGAGGTCGTCGATCAGCACCCCGAGGTAGCCCTGCTCGCGCCCGATCACCAGCGGCGCGCGCCCGAGGGCCGCCAGCGCCGCGTTGGCCCCCGCGATCAGCCCCTGCGCGCCCGCCTCCTCGTAGCCCGACGTGCCGTTGATCTGGCCCGCGAAGTACAGCCCCGCGACGTCCTTGCTGGCCAGCGTGTGCCCGAGCGCCCGCGCGTCGACGGCGTCGTACTCGACCGCGTAGCCCGGGCGCAGCATCACCGCCCGCTCGAGCCCCGGGATGGTCGCGAGGAAGGCCGCCTGCACCGCCGCCGGCAGGCTCGTCGACACCCCGTTGGGGTACACGCTGTGCGTGTCCAGCCCCTCCGGCTCGAGGAACACCTGGTGGCGCTCGCGCTGGGCGAAGCGCACCACCTTGTCCTCGAGCGACGGGCAGTAGCGCGGCCCGCGTCCGGTGATCGCCCCCGAGTACATCGGCGACTCTTGCAGGTGCGCGCGCACCAGCTCGTGCGTGGCCCCGGTCGTCCACGTCAGGTGGCACGGCACCTGCGGCAGGATCGCCGGCGGATCGTCGTCGGGCGAGACGAACCGCGGCAGCGGCTCCTCCCCCGGCTGCAGCTCGACGCCCGGGCTGTCGTAGTCGATCGTGCGCCCGTCGAGCCGCGCCGGCGTGCCCGTCTTCAGGCGCCGCAGCGCGAAGCCCAGCGCCCGCAGGTCGTGCGACAGCGCCAGCGCCGGCGCCTCGTCGACGCGCCCGCCCGGCGTGCGCGCGGCCCCGGTGTGCAGCACCCCGCCGAGGAACGTGCCCGTGGTCACGACCACCGCCTGGCCTTCGAGACAGGACCCGTCGGCCAGCTCCACCCCGACGGCGCGGCCCCCGGCCACGCGCACGCGCGCGACCAGCCCCTCGACCACCGCGATCGTGCCGCCCCCGCCGTGGCGAAGCCGGCCCTCCGGCGTCGTGAGCGCCGCCCGGGCGTAGGCCCCGTAGCGCGCCTTGTCGACCTGCACGCGGGTCGCGCGGACCGCCGGCCCCTTGCTGCGGTTGAGGATCCGCCCGTGGATCGCGCAGGCGTCGGCCGCCCGCCCCATGAACCCGCCGAGCGCCTCGATCTCCTTGACCAGGTGGCCCTTCGCGACCCCGCCGACGCTCGGGTTGCACGGCGTCTGCCCGATCGTGTCGACGCGCCCGGTCACCACCTGCACGCGCGCGCCGACGCGGGCCGCCGCGAACGCCGCCTCGAGCCCCGCGTGGCCCGCCCCGACCACCACCACCGTCGCTGTCCTCGTCATGGCGGCGCGCACCATACCAAAGACCCGCCGGCTTTGTTAAAACTCCAGGCCGTGGCCGGATTCGTCTCCATCGTCGGCGCGGGTCCGTGGGACCCCGAACTGTTGACCCTCGCCGGGCGCGACCGCCTCGCCCGCGCCGACGTCGTGGTCGCCGACTACCTCGTCAACCCCGCGCTGCTCATGCACTGCCGCCCCGACGTGCACGTGTACCAGCGCAGCCAGAGCCCGCACGCCGAGACCCACGGCGACGCCGTCGCCAGCCAGGACGAGATCCACGCCGTGATCGTCGACAAGGCCCGCGCCGGCCTGCGCGTGGTCCGGCTGAAGGGCGGCGACCCCATGGTGTTCGGCCGCGGCGGCGAGGAGGCCCAGGTCCTGCGCGACGCCGGCATCGACTACGAGTTCGTGCCCGGGGTCAGCGCCGCCATCGCCGCGCCCGAGGCCGCCGGCATCCCCGTCACCCACCGCGACCACACCCCGAGCGTCACGCTGGTGTCCGGCTACGAGGCCTACGAGAAGGGCGGCCGCGGCGTCGACTGGCAGCACCTGGCCCGCGGGACAGGCACGCTCGTGCTCATGATGTCGGTCCGCAACTGCCGCGACAACGCCGAGCGCCTGATCGCCGCCGGCCGCGACCCCGCGACCCCGGCCGCGCTGGTCCGCTGGGGCACGCGCGGGATCATGCGCACGATCGTCGCCCCTCTGGCCCAGCTGGCCGACCGCGCCGACGCCGAGGGCCTGCGCCCGCCCGCCGTCATGATCGTCGGCAGCGTGGTCGACCTGCGCGGCGCGATCCAGTGGTACGAGCGCCGCCCGCTGTTCGGCCGCCGCGTGGTCGTCACCCGCGCCGCCGACCACGCCGGCGAATTATTGAATCTGCTGGCCGCCCAGGGCGCCGACGCGGTCCACTTCCCCTGCCTGGCGATCGCCCCGCCGCACGACCTCGACGCCCTCACCCGCGCCGCCCGCAGCCCCGAGGACTACGACGGCGTGATCCTCTCGAGCCCCAACGGCGTGCGCGCGTGGTTCGACGCGCTCGCCGGCGTCGGGGTCGACGTCCGCATCCTCCACGGCAAGTGCGTCGCCGCCATCGGCACCGGCACCGCCAACGCCTGCTGGGAGCGCGGGATCCGGGCCGACATCGTCCCGACCGCCGCCCGCTCCGAGGGCCTCGTGCACGAGCTGCGCGCGCGCAACATCCTCAATCGGCGCTGGCTGCACGTGCGCGCCGACGAGGGCCGCGACCTCGTCGGCGAGGCCATCCACGCCGCCGGCGGCACCTACGCGCTGGTGGTCGGCTACCGCGTGGTCCGCCCGCGCGTGCCGGCCCTGCTGGTCCGCTCGCTGCTCCCGCCCGAGCAGGGCGGCGAGGGCTGCGACGCCGTGTGCCTCGCCAGCGGCAAGACCGCCCGCCACTTCGTCGAGACCCTCGGCGAGGCCCACGGCGAGGCGGCCGCCCGCGAGCTGCTCGCCCGCGCCAAGGTCCTCGCCCTCGGCCCCGTCACCGCCGCGGCCGTGCGCGCCCTCGACATCCGCGTCGACGCCGTCGCCGACGACCTGACCGACCAGGCCATGCTCGCCGCCGTGCTCACCACCCTCGGCCGCCCCTGATAATTTAATCATTCGATAAACACCGCCCGAGGCGACCCCGCGCCTCGACACCTGTCCCTCCGGACAGCCACGCGCATGCCCCCAGCCTCCCACCACCTGTCCCGAAGGACAGCCACCGCATCCGCCGACCGGCTCGCGCGCGCGGCTCGCCTGTCCCCCGCACCGCCCGGCGATCGGGCCACGTGTGCGAACCTCCTGTCTCTCGTCATGCCCGCCGGCCGGCCCCCGTGCGCGTCCGATCTGTCCCCGGGGACAACCGCCGGCCGGCCCCCGCGCGCGACTCACCTGTCCCCCGGGACAGCCCCAGCGCCCGCGACCCGCCTGCGCCTCGCGCCGTCCGTGCACGCCGTCCTCCTGTCCCTCGGGGCAGCCTGCCTGCTCGCCTGCCGCCCCGCCCCGTCCGTCGCGCCCGCGCCGGCCCCGACGCCCGCGCCCGCGCCGCCGGTCGCCGCCGCCGACCCCTGCGCCGACGCCCCCGCGCCGGCCGACTTCCCGGCCGCCCGCGCCCGCGTGGCCGCGCTGCTGCGCTGCGGCGACGGGGCCCGCGCCCTCGCCGTCTACGCCGACGGCATGGGCCGGGACCCCCGCCCGCAGTGGGCCCACGCGCTCGCCAGCCTGGCGATCGCCGAGGGCGCCCCCGACGTCGCCCGCGCCGCCCTCGTCGCGCTCGACCCGGGCAGCCCGGCCCGCCCGGTCGGCCTGGCCCTGCTCGCCATCGACGCCTACGAGCGCCGCGGCGAGGTCCGCGAGCTCGCCCAGGCCCGCGAGAACTTCCAGGCCGCCCTCGCCCGCGCCCCCGACGACCCCCACGCCCTCGGCGTCGCCCTGCGCCACGCCCTCGCCGTGACCGCCAGCGAGCCCGAGCGCCTCACCCTCGCCGCCGCCGTGTGCCGCGACCGCCTGCCCACGCGCCCCCCGCCGCGCGACCCCGTCCCCCAGGACAGCGCCGCGAGCGGCGTCCCGAGGCCCCGCCCGCCCTCGGCCGTCACGCCCGACCCGAGCACCGCCTCACCTGTCCCGCAGTCCAGCCCCGCCGCGCTCGCCTCACCTGTCCCACGGGCCAGCCTCACCGCGCTCGCCTCACCTGTCCCGCAGGCCAGCCCCGCGACCACCTCACCTGTCCCGCAGGCCAGCCTCACCGCGCTCGCCTCACCTGTCCCGCAGGCCAGCCTCACCGCGCTCGCCTCACCTGTCCCGCAGGCCAGACCACCCTCACCTGTCCCGAGGGCCAGCCCATCCTCACCTGTCCCGCAGGCCAGCCCACCCTCACCTGTCCCGAGAGCCAGCCCATCCTCACCTGTCCCGCAGGCCAGCCCATCCTCACCTGCCCCGAGGGCCAGCCCACCCTCACCTGTCCCGCAGGCCAGCCCCGCGCCCGACCCCGCCGCCGCCGAGCGCCTCGGCGCCGCCGTGCTCGCCTCGACCTGCGCCCGCGTCGCCCTGCTGGCGGGCGACCCCGGCGAGGCCCGCCGCCGCTTCGCCCTCGCCCTCGAGCTCGCGCCCGACGACATCGCCACCCGCCTGCGCTGGGCCGGCGTCGAGCTGGCCGCCGGCAACGACCCGTCCGCCGCCGAGCTCTACGCCGTCGCCGCCGCCGAGGCCCCCGCCGCGCGCGACCGCTACACGGCCGGCCTCGGCCTCGGCGTCGCCCGCGTCCGCCTCCACGATCGCGTCGGCGCCGAGGCGGCCTACCGCGCCGCCGCGGCCGCCCGCGGCCTCGACCCGCGCGACCCGCCGACCACCTACCCGCCCGAGCTGCAGTTCAACCTCGGCAGCCTGCTCGCCGGCTCCGACGACCCGCGCGGCCGCGCCGAGGCCCGCGCCCTGCTGCAGGCCTACCTCGTCCACCCCGACGCCGACCAGCAACGCCGCCTGCGCTGCCAGCAGCTGCTCCGCGAGCTCCACGGCTGAGCTGTCCGCCCGAGTTCGCCGCCGACCTGCCGGCAACGCGATCCCCGAGGGCGCGCGCATCGTTCGCCGGGCGCGCCGCGACGACTCGCGGCGAGCGCCGGCCCCGGACCGGCGCCGCGGGCCCCCCACGTCCGTCGGCGCCGCCCGCCATCCGCCCCCATGGCGCCCGGGAGCGCGTTCGATCCTGCCCGAGCGTCCGCCTTTACAGCCCGAACGCACCCGGGCTACCGTGCCCGCTTAAATGCTCGAGCAGGTGATCGGTCGCGGACGCTTCGAGCTGCGCGCGACCCTCGGAACGGGCGCCTTCGGCACCGTGTTCTCCGCCTTCGATCGCGAGCGCGGTCACCCCGTCGCCATCAAGCGCCCGCACCTCGGCGCCGCCGACGACCTCTACCGCTTCAAGCAGGAGTTCCGCGCCCTCGCCGACCTGAGCCACCCCAACCTCGTGACCCTGTTCGAGCTGTTCGAGGACGACGGCCACTGGTTCTTCACCATGGAGCTGATCGACGGCGTGCCGCTGACCGCCGCCCTGCGCCGCGACCTCGTCGCCCCGCACGAGTCGCTCGCCGGCACCGCGCTCGACCCGTTCGCGCGGACCGCCGCCGACACCGCCCCCGGCTCGATCGACCGCGAGCTCCTGCAGACCGGCACGCTGCCGGCCGCGCTGCCGTCGCTCGCCGACATCCCCCTGCCCGCCCCGCCGCTGCCCGACCTGGTCGCCCTGCGCGACGGCTTCGTGCAGGTCGGACGGGCGCTCGGCGCCCTGCACGCCCAGCGCATGCTGCACCGCGACATCAAGCCGTCCAACGTGCTGGCGACCCCGGAGGGCCGCGTCGTCGTCCTCGACTTCGGCCTGGTGCGCCACCGGGCCGGCGGCCCCGACGACTCGATCGCCGGCACCCCGCTCTACATGGCCCCCGAGCCGTGGCTCGGCGAGGCGCTCGGCGAGGCCGGCGACTGGTACAGCTTCGGCGTGATGCTCTACGAGGCGCTGATCGGCGCCCCGCCGTTCCGCGGCACGCTCCTGCAGATCATGCAGGCCAAGGCCCAGGGCGCCTACCTGCGCCCGCGCGAGCGCAACCCCGACGTGCCCGCCGACCTCGACGACCTGTGCTGCGCCCTGCTGCGCCCGCTCGCCGAGACGCGCCCGCGCGTCGACCGCATCCTCCGCGCCCTGCGCCCCGACGAGCCGGTGCAGCCGGTCGCCCCGCCCGCGTCCGGCGTGTTCGTCGGCCGCCAGCAGGAGACCGCCGCCCTGGCCGCCGCCCTGGCCCTCACCGACCTGTCCCGAGAGCCAGGCCAGCGCGCGCCCGCGGTCGTGCACCTGTCCGGAGAGCCAGGCATCGGCAAGACCGCGCTCGTGCAGGCCTTCCTCGACGCCCAGCCCGACGGCGCCGTGGTCCTCCACGGCCGCTGCCACGCCGCCGAGAGCGTGCCGTTCCGGGCCCTCGACGCCGTCGTCGACGAGCTCGCCCAGCACCTGCGACGCCGCCCCCCGCGCGACCTGCCCGAGCACGCCGCCGCCCTCGCGCGCGTGTTCCCCGTGCTCGAGCGGGTCCTCGGCGCCCCCGACGACGACCCCGGGCGCAGCCCGCTGGCGATCCGCCGCCGGGCCTTCGCCGCCCTGCGATCGCTGCTCGGCCGCCTCGCCGCGACCGCCCCGGTGATCGTGTGGATCGACGACCTGCAGTGGGGCGACGCCGACAGCGCGGCCGTCCTCCACGCCCTGCTGCGCCCGCCCGACCCGCCGCCGATGCTCGTCATCCTCTCGCACCGCGACGACCCCGGCGCCCGCACGCCCTTCCTGCACGAGCTCGCCGCGCTCTCGGCCGAGGCCGGCGCCCTGCCCAACGTCACCGACCTCGCGCTGCGCCGGC
Organism: Myxococcales bacterium; assembly: GCA_016793465.1. Next base: position 101,471 of record JAEUJW010000039.1, on the reverse strand, counting down.
TCGACGAGGCCGACGGCCGCGCCCTCGTCGACGCCCTCGCCGCCCGCGCGCCCGAGCGCCGGCGCGCCCGCGTGCTGCGCGAGGCCGCCGGCATCCCCCTGCTCCTCGACCACCTGGCCCGCGCCGCGGCTGTCCTTTCGGACAGCTCGGTCGGCGACTCGGCGCAGACCGACCACGACGCCCGCGACCTGCTCGCCGAGCACGTCGACCGCCAGCTCGCCGACCTCCCGCCCGCGGCCCGCCGCCTGCTCGCGCTCGTCGCCGTCGCCGACGCGCCGATCGCCCTCGCCGCCCTGCGCGACGCCGCCGACCTGCCCGCGCTCGACGCCCTGAAGCCGCTGCGCACCCGCCGCCTCGTGCGCCTCACCGGCCACGACCAGGTCGCGCCCGCGTTCGCCCAGGTCGCCGCCATCGTCACCGCCGGCCTCGACCCCGCGAGCCTGCGGCAGCACCACCTCGACCTCGCCGGCGCGCTCGAGCTGCACCACGTCGCCCCGCGCCGCGTCGCCGCCCACTACCACGCCGCCGGCCGCGACGAGCGGGCCGGCGCGCTCGCCCTCCAGGCCGCGCGCCAGGCCGACGCCGCGCTCGCCTTCTCCGAGGCCGCCGACTGCTACGCGCTCGCCCTCGCGTGGGCGCCCGGCGACCCCGCGCACGCGCGCCGCACCCGTCGCCTCCTCGCCGACGCGCTCGTCAACGCCGGCCGCTGCCGCGAGTCCGCCGAGGTCTACCTCTCGCTCGTGCCCGACGCGGACCCGCGCGAGGCCGTCGCGCTGCGCCGCCTCGCCGCCGAGCAATTGCTGTCGTGCGGCGAGATCGACCGCGGCGAGGCCGAGCTCCGCGACCTCGCCCGCGACCAGGGCCTGCGCTACCCCGCGTCCGGCCGGGCCGCGCTCCTGCAGGTCGCCTACGGCGTGGTCCGCCTCAAGCTCCGCGGCACCCGCTACGTCGCCCGCGCCGCCGGCCACAGCCCCCGCGAGCTCGACCGCATCGACACCTGCCTGTCCGCCTCGCGCAACCTCTCGCTGTCGCGCTCGGTCTACGCCATCGCCTTCGCGGTCAAGGGCCTGCGCCTCGCCCTCGACGTCGGCGAGCACGGCCGCATCGTCGAGGGCCTGGCCGCCGTCGGCGGCTCGCTCGCCCTCACCGGCAACGCCGACGGCCGCCGCATGTTCGCCGAGGCCGAGGCGCTCGCCGAGTCGCTGGCGACCCCCCGCGCCCGCGGCGTCGTCGACCTCTGGCGCGGCTTCACCGACTACGGCGAGGGCCGCTGGGCGGACGCCCGCGCGGCCTGGGACCGCGCCGCCGCGCTGCTCGGCGAGACCCCCGGCTTCACCGTCGACACCCTGCGCGCCCGCATCTTCGGCCTCTTGCCCCTCATCCACCACGGCGACTACGCCGAGGTCGACCTCCGCACCGCCGCCGGCGTGGCCCTCGCCCGCGCCACCGGCCACCTCTACACCGAGGTCACCGCGCTGATGTACTCGGCCCTCCCGCGGCTCGTCGCCGGCGACCTCGAGGGCGCCCGCGAGCGCGTGCGCGAGTCCGAGGCCCGCTCGCCGTCCGACACCTGGAACAGCTTCGGCCGCCTGAAGCTGCGCGTGCAGTGCGACCTCTACGCCGGCGACGGCGCCGCCGCGCTCGCCCGCCTCGAGGCCGCCGAGCCCGAGATCGAGGCCTCGCGCCTGCGCAGCTTCACCACCTTCCGCGTGGTCGTCGGCAGCCTGCACGCCGGCGCCGCCCTGCAGACGCTCGTCGACCTGCCGACCCGGCCTGTCCCGAAGGACATCCGCAGCCGCACCCTGAAGGTCGTGCGCCGCGAGCTCGGCCGCTTCGAGGACGAGCCGATGGGCCTGGCCCGCGGCCTGGTCGAGCTGACCCGCGCCGGCCTCGCCGACCTCGACGGCGACCGCCCGCGCGCCGCGCGGCTGCTCGAGTCGGCCGCGCAGATCTTCGGCGCCAGCGACAACGCCGTCGAGGCCGCCTGCGCCGCCCGCCGCCTCGGCCAGCTGCTCGCCGACCCCGCGCGCGTCGCCGCCGCCGACGCCGCCCTGCGCGCGCGCGGCGTCGCCGAGCCCGCGCGCTGGACCGCCTGCTTCGCCCCCGGCTTCGCCAACCCCGACCTGCCGCCGATCCCGCGCTAGGAGCGTCATGGCCTACGACAACCGCCGCGATCAGACCAACCTGCTCACCGACCACGGGTTCTTCACCGCGGTCCTGCCGGGCTCCGTCGCCGCCGCGATCGCGACCCCGATCGCCCGGCTCCACCCGTCGGCCCCGGACGACGACCCACCTGTCCTCGAGGACATGAACCGCTACCCCGCCGGCTCGCGCTCGCCGCACGACGCCTGGCTGGCGCTCGAGCGCCGCCGCTACCGCTACGCCGCGCCCGCGGACAACCCGGTCGCCCCCATCGCCCTGGCCGCCCGCGTGCCGCTGACCGCCAACTACGACCTGCGCTGGGCCGCCCGCTACATGCCGGTGCTGCTGCCGGTGCTCGGCCACGTGCTCGCCAGCCGCGCGCGCTTCGCCTGGCAGCGCCTCCGCGGCACCTACGACCGCTTCGCCGCCTACCGCCAGATCTACGACGGCGTGCTGCCGTGCGGCGACCTGCCGGTGCCCCCGCCCGTGCACGACTACTTCGAGGACGCCGCGTTCGCCAGCCAGCGCCTCGACGGCCCCAACCCGGTGCAGATCGCCCGCGTGCCCGACCGCGACTGGGTCACGCGCAAGCTGCCCGCCTACACGCCGGCGCAGTTCGCCGCCGCCACCGGCCACGACCTCGACGCCGAGCTCGCCGCCGGCAACGTCTACGCCTGCGACTACGAGCTGCTGCAGGCCAGCCTGCGCCCGCGGGCCCGACGCGACTCGCGCTGGCGCGAGACCTACCTGCCCGCGCCGATCCTGCTGCTGTGGTACGGCCCCGGGCGCCTGCGCGGCTCCGACCTCGTGCCGGTGGCGATCCAGCTCGACCAGCCCGACGCCGTCACCTGGGACCAGCCCGACTTTCGCCGCCCCGCGGTCGCCGTGCCGCCGGCGCTCGTCACCCCCGACATGAGCGAGCGCTGGCCCCTGGCCCGCACGCTCGTGCAGTGCGCCGACCAGAACATCCAGGTCAACAGCACCCACGTCGGCCGCACGCACTGGCTGATCGAGCCGTTCGCGCTGGCCGTGCCGCGCCAGCTGCCGCCCGACCACCCGCTCTACCTGCTCGCCGAGCCGCACATCCGCTTCACGCTCGCCGTCAACCAGACCACGATCCCGCTGATCACCGTGCCCGGCAAGATCTTCTCGACGATCTACGCCGGCACCCTGCAGGAGACGCGGCAGATCATGATCGACACCCACGCGCGCTGGAGCTTCCGCGAGCTCGCGCTCGAGCGCGACCTGCAGGCCCGCGGCATGGACACCTACCCCGGCCGCTACCCCTACCGCGAGGACGCCCGCCGCCTGTGGGCCGTCACCTTCGCGTTCGTCGACCGCTACCTCCGCATCTTCTACAGGTCCGACGTCGACGTCGTCAGCGACGCGTACCTGCAGGCGTTCGTCGACGAGCTCGTCGACCCCGCCCGCGGCAACGTGCGCGGCCTGCTCGCCGGCCCCCGCCTCGCCACCGTCGACGAGCTGGTCGAGATCGTGGCCGAGTTCGTGTTCACCTGCGGCCCGCAGCACGCCGCCGTGCACTACCCCCAGCTCGAGTACTTCACCTACGTGCCCGCCTCGCCCGGCGCCGCCTACCAGCCGCCGCCGATCGGCGACCAGCCGGTCCGCCCCGACCGCACGCTCGCCACCCTGCCGCCCGAGCACCACGCGATCGTCCAGTTCCAGACCGACCAGATCGGCAACTACCGCTACGACCGCTTCGGCGACTACAGCCGCTACCGCCTCGGCAGGTCGAAGGTCCCCGGCGTGCCCGAGGCCATCGCCGCGTTCGACCGCGACCTCGGGCGCGTCCAGCAGGACATCGAGCGCGACAACAACGACCCCGCCGCCCGCGCGCGCCCCTACGTGTACCTGCTGCCGAGCAACATCCCCAACAGCATCAACATCTGACCCCCGCGAGCGACCACCATGCCTCGAAATCCGCAGTTTTGGCACAACTGGGTCGGCAACCAGGACGCCGTCGCCAACCTCCACCGCCCGCGCACCTGCGAGGAGCTGCAGTCGACCGTGCGCGCCGCGGCGACCCGCGGCAGGATCCGCCCGGTCGGCAACAGCTACGCCTGGAGCCCGCTCATCCCCACCGGCGACACCCTGATCGCCCTGACGCACCTGAAGAACGTGCTCGCGATCGACGCCGGCGGCCCCGAGCCCTCGATCACCGTCGAGGCCGGCATCTCGATGAAGGAGCTGACCAAGATCGCCAGCCAGCAGGGCCTCACCCTGATCTCGCCGACGATCTTCCCGCGCGTCTCGATCGGCGGCGTCGTCAACACCGGCTCGCACGGCACCGGCCGCGACGTCCGCACCTTCAGCGACGACGCCCTCGCCCTCACCTTCGTGCGACCCGACGGCGAGCTGTGGACCGTGCGCCGCGGCGACCCCGCGTGGCCGGCCGCCGCCGTCGGCCTCGGCGCGTTCGGCCCGCTCTACAGCGTGCAGCTGCGGGCCGAGCGCGCCTTCAACGTCTCCGTCGAGGAGAAGCGCTTCCCGATCGAGACCATGCTGCGCGGCATCGTCGACGCCGTGAACACCTACGAGTACGTCGAGATGTACTGGTTCCCCTACGACGACGACATGTGGCTCATGGCCATCGACCGCACCGACCTGCCGCGCGACTGGCCGAGCGTCGCCGACCTCGTGCGCACCGGCGTCGACTCGGCCCTCGCCTACGCCGCCGGCTACGTGTTCATCCCGCTGATCGCCCGCCACGCCCCGCGCCTGACCCCGGCGATGATGAAGATCGCCCCGTCGTTCCAGTTCCGCGAGGGCGTGACGGTCGAGCCCTCGGCCCTCGAGTTCCACTACGTCACGGCCTACCCGATGATGTACGACATGGAGTACGCGGTCCCGCTGGTGAACGCCGCCCGAGCCTGGCAGATCGGCATCGACATGGTCCGCGACTACGGCGCGCGCGGCCGCTACCCCGTCAACTTCGTGCTCCACGCCCGCTACATCCGCGCCAGCGAGGCCCTCATGAGCCCCGCCCACCACCGCGACCCCGACACGATCATGTGCATGATCGAGTGCGTCACCGCCATCGGCACCCCCGGCCGCGACGAGTTCTACGCCCGCCTCGCCGCCGCCTGGGCCGACGAGGTCGGCGGTCGACCGCACTGGGGGAAGATGCTCTACCACCCCCAGCGCCTGAAGGCCGACTACGGCGCCGACATGGCCGCCTTCGAGGCCGTGCGCGCCGCCCACGACCCGGACCGCGTGTTCCTCAACCGCTACCTCGAGCGCGAGGTCCTGCAGCTCGCGCCCTGATGTCCGCGCTCGCCTCGATCCCCCTCGTCTCGGGCGCGTCCGGCGTCGGCGGCCACGTCGGCGAGCTGCGCCGCGACCGCCTCGGCCTGCTCACCCGCGCCGCCGCCGAGGCGTCCGCCGGGGTGTCGCGCCTGCGCGTGTTCGGCCGCGAGATCGTGTGCGTGCACGACCCCGCCCTGCTCCACGCCGTGCTCGTCGAGCACGCCGCCGCCTACGAGCACGCCCGCTCGACCCGCCTGCTGCTGCAGCCGCTGCTCGGCGACGGCCTGTTCATCAGCGAGGGCGAGCTGTGGCGCCGCCAGCGACGCCTCATGGCCCCGCTGTTCACCCCGGCCCAGGTCGCGGCCTACGCCCCCGCGATGCACGCCGCCGCCGCCCGCGTCGCCGACGAGCTGGGCGCGACCGCCGGGCCCGTCGCCTTCGACCCCGCGCTGGCGATGACCCGCGTCGCCATGGCCGTCGCCGGCTCCACGCTGTTCGGCATCGACACCTTCGGCCTGCACGGCGACCTCGGGGCCGCGCTGCACGACGCCCTGCAGTGGTCGGGCAAGCAGGCCGGCTCGCTGCTGGTGATCGGCCAGCTGCTCGCCGTCGGCCTGCTGCGCCGCCTCTCGCTGCGCGGCCCCGAGCTGCTGCGGCCCGCCGCCGCCGGCCTGCTGGGCCGCCTCCGCGGCCCCGCCCTCCTGCCCGGCCGCGAGACGCGGCGGTTCCGCGAGTCGCTGGCGATCATCGACCGCACGATCGGCCGCGTGATCGCCGACCGCCGCGCCGAGCGGGCCGACCCGCCGCGCGACGACCTGCTCGCCCGCCTATTACAGGCGCGGGACGGCGACGAGGCGATGACCGACCGCCAGGTCCGCGACGAGGCCGTCACCCTGTTCGTCGCCGGCCACGAGACCACCGCCATCGCCCTCACCTGGTCGCTGCACCTGCTCGCCCTCCACCCCGAGGTGCAGCAGGCCGCCGCCGCCGAGGCGCTCGCGCTCGCCTCGCCGCCGACCGCCGCCGACCTGCCGCGCCTCGCGCTCGTCACCCGGGTCTTCAAGGAGGCCACGCGCCTCTACCCGCCGATCTACACCTTCACCCGCGAGTCGATCCGCGACGCCGAGCTCGGCCCGCACGCCCTCCCGCGCGGCACGACCGTGTACATCTCGCCGTACACCCTCCACCGCGATCCGACGCTGTGGCCCGAGCCGACCCGCTTCGACCCGTCCCGCTTCACCGCCGAAGCCGAGTCCCGGCGCCCGCGCGCCGCCTGGCTGCCCTTCGGCGCCGGGCCCCGCACCTGCATCGGCCTGCACTTCGCGCTGCTCGAGGGCCCCGTGGTGCTCGCCACCCTCCTGCGTCGCCTCCGCTTCGCCCCCGCCGGCCCGGCCCCGACGCTCGCCGCCCTGTCCACGCTGCGGCCGGCGGAGGGCTTCAGGATGCTCGCCAGCCCGCGCGCGGCCTGACCGTCGATCGCGCCGCACAGATGCCGCACAACTGGCGCAGGCGCCGTGCCGACGCGGTGCTACTGCAACGGGAGCATGCGACCGCAGCCCATGACGATCGGCGCGGGTCCCCGCCACGGCGCGCGGAGGCCGGACCGTGCCTGACAACCCGCTCACGCGCGTGCGCTGGTCGCCGTTCGTGGTCGGTGCCGGCATCGGCCTGCTGAGCTGGTTCGCGTTCGCCACCGTCGACCACGGCATCGGCGTCACCGGGGCGTTCGAGGCGGCGGCGACCCTGATCCTCCGCGCGCTCGGGCTGGCGGACGACGGCGGCGACGCGCCGAAGATCGGCTGGGAGTGGACGCTGCTGCTCGGCCTGCTCGCCGGCGCCTGGATCAGCGCGCGCCTGTCCGGCGATCACGCGCGCGAGTCGGTGCCCGCGATGTGGGCCGCGAGGTTCGGCGAGCGCCCCGGGCCGCGGCTCGCCGTCGCGTTCGTCGGCGGCTTCCTGCTGATGTTCGGGGCCCGCCTGGCCCGCGGCTGCACCAGCGGCCACGGCATCACCGGCGCGCTGCAGCTCGCGGTCTCGAGCTGGGTGTTCCTGGTCGGGCTGTTCGTGTCCGGCGGGCTGGTCGCGCGGCTGATGTTCCGCGGCGAAGCAGGTCGTCGTGTTTGACCCGCCCGCCACGCTGCTGCTCGGCCTGGTCACCGGCCTCGTGTTCGGCTGGCTGCTGCAGAAGGGCCAGGTCGCCAAGTACCGCGTCATCCTCGGCCAGCTGCTGTTCCGCGACTGGACCGTCGCCAGGGTCATGGGCACCGCGGTCATCGTCGGCGCGGTCGGCGTGCACGCGCTCGTCGCCCTCGGCGAGGCCGAGCTCGCGGTCAAGCCGATGCGGGTCGCCGGCGTGCTGCTCGGCTCGCTGGTGTTCGGCTCCGGCATGGCGCTGCTCGGCTACTGCCCCGGCACCAGCCTCGCCGCCGCGGCCGAGGGCCGGCGCGACGCGTGGACGGGGATCCTCGGCATGCTGTGCGGGGCGCTGACGTTCGTCGCCGCCCGGCCCGCGCTCGACCGCCTGGCCGTGAGCCTCGGCGACCACGGCGAGCTCACGCTGCCCGGGCTGACCGGGACGTCGCCGTGGTGGTGGGTCGGCGGTCTCGTCGTCGCCGGCGCCGTCGCGCTCGTCGCCGCCCGCGCGCGGGCGTGAGGCCGGGCGCCGCGGTCAGTACGAGCGGCGAGCGGCCCGCACGAGCAGTACGGCGAGCGCCATGAGCACCGCGCCGGAGGCGATGAAGCCGAGGTCCCACGCGAGCTCGTGGGCCCCGGGGTGCACGTGGTGCACGCCGAGGATCTGGTGATCGACGACGCCCTCGACGAAGTTGAACAGGCCCCAGCCGCCGAGCAGCGCGCCGACGAACGCCCGGCCCGCCCACGGCACGTCGGGGCGGCGACCGGCGCGCCACAGCAGGGCGAGGCCGGTGACCGTCATGATCCACGTCAGCGTGTGGAACAGGCCGTCCCACACCATGTTGATCTTCATCGCCACCAGGTCGGTCGGCGGGACCCACGAGGAGATCATGTTGTGCCACTGCAGCAGCTGGTGCAGCAGGATGCCATCGACGAACCCGCCGAGGCCCACGCCCATGAAGATGCCGGAAGCAAGCAGGGGGCCGTCGTGTCGTGGGCGCTCGTTCATGGGGTCGGGGTCTTTCTCGGCGGTGGAGGACCGAGCCGGTGGACCAGCACCGCCACGGGCGTGACGATGAGGAACGGCAGGCCGGTGAACAGCACGTAGGACCAGAAGTTGGGGTCGGCCGCGATCGCCGCGCGCGCCTCGCGGATCGGCACGCAATCGGGGCACGCGGCCGCCGCCCGCGCGCACGCCAGCCAGGCGACGCTGGCGACGAGGGCGATCTGGGGGAGCGAGCGACGGATCGTGTGCATGCGACGACTCGGGCGAGAGCGGGGCGTGTCCGGCCTTGCCAGCCGGTGACGGCAAACGAGGCGCTGGCCGTCGGGTGCACGCACGGGTGCAGGTTCGCCGGGGCGAGCCCGTGCTTCTTCGTGCCCTCCGCGCGGACCTCGACGCGGACGCCGTGGACTCTTACCAGCTCCGAGAGCGCCCGCCCGACCGCGGCCCGCGCTGTGTTTGCCGCGAGGTCGGCGGCCACGCGAACGCGTGGATCTTCGGCGGGTGACACGGGCCTGGGGTTCGTGCACCCCGGATCGGTCGGCCGGGGCCGCGTCGCGCGGGCGCAGCGAGCCCTGTGCCCCGGGCGCGGCGATCGGCGGTCGATGTCGCGACATGTCGCGCAGCTCGCGACATCGGGCCGCGCCGCGCCGGCGACGGCGCGCCGACACCACGCCGCGGGTCCCTGGCACGTCGAGTGCAATGCACCGCGGCATGTCGACCCTCGATTCCATGATGCATCAGCTCCGCGTCGACCTCGACCGCGCGCTGCTGGCGAGCGCCGTCTGGCGCCTCGATCACCGGGGCCGCAGCTACGTGTTCTGCAGCGAGCAGGCCCGCGACGCGGTGGCCGCGTCGCCGGAGCAGTACCTCGACGCCCCCGCGCCGTGACGGCCCGCGCGGCCGCCCACGTTTCAGTGTTACAACCCGCGAACGACCAGGAGGACAGCAACATGTACGGATCTCACGCCACATTGACCGCGACGTTCGACGACGCGGTGCGCAGCGTCGTCGACGCCCTCAAGCGCGAGGGCTTCGGCGTCCTCAGCGACATCGACGTCCAGGCGACCATGAAGGCCAAGCTCGGGGCCGAGATGCGGCCGTACCGCATCCTCGGCGCCTGCAACCCGCCGCTCGCGCACAAGGCCCTGACCGCCGAGCCCGACATCGGCCTGCTCCTGCCCTGCAACGTGGTGGTCCGCGAGGACGCGCCCGGGCGGGTCACGGTCGCCTTCATCGATCCGCGGACCATGGTCGCGCTGACCGACAACCCGCAGGTGCGCGAGGTCGCCGACGACGCCGACGCGCGGCTGCGCCGCGTCCGCGACGCGCTCGCGGGCGAGGGGGGCTGACATGATCTTCCGCCAGCTGTTCGAGCCGCTGTCGAGCACGTACACCTACCTGCTCGGGTGCGAGCAGACCGGCCAGGCCGTGCTCGTCGACCCGGTCGTCAACGCCATCGACCGCGACCTCGAGGCGCTGTCCGGGCTCGGCCTGACGCTCGCGTACACCCTCGACACGCACATCCACGCCGACCACATCACCGCGGCGCTGCACCTGAAGCAGCGCGTCGGCAGCAAGATCGCCGCCCCGGCGATCGACCGCCTGCCGTGCGCCGACGTCGGCGTGGTCGAGGGCACGCCGCTGCGCGTCGGCGGCCTCGAGCTGCGCCCGCTGCACACCCCGGGTCACACCGACGGCCACTTCGCCTACGCGCTGGCCGACCGCGTGTTCACCGGCGACGCCCTGCTGATCGACGGCTGCGGCCGCACCGACTTCCAGAACGGCGACGCGCCGACGCTGTACCGCAGCGTCACCGACAAGCTGTTCACGCTGCCCGACGACAGCCTGGTCTACCCGGCGCACGACTACCAGCACCGCCGGGTCTCGACGATCGCCCAGGAGAAGCAGCGCAACCCGCGGCTCGGCGCGGGCAAGACGCTCGAGCAGTTCGTGGCCATCATGAACGGCCTCGACCTCGCCTACCCGAAGTTCATCGACTACGCCGTGCCCGGCAACCGCCAGTGCGGCGTGTGCCCGACCGACCTGCCGGACAAGATGCAGGCCTACTGCCGGCAGATGACCGCGAGCCCGCAGGGCTGACGCGGGCGGCGGCGTGGACCTCGACCGCGCCGCCGCCCCGGCCCGTGCGCGCCGGCACGCCGCCGCCGCCTGTCGCGCGCCGTGCACCCACCATGTCGCGACATCGGCGCGACGAATTCCCGTGTGATGTCGGGGCCGGGCCCCCGGTCTCGATGCTGCAACCGGCCGCGGCAGGAGTCCGCCGTGCCCCACCCGCAACTACGCCTGCTGGTCCCCCTGTTCGCCGCGGCCCTGACCCTGCTGCCCGGCGGCAGCGCGCGCGCCGAGCCGCCGGCGATGAAGGAGCGGCAGACCCACCCGCGCCTCGAGGTCGCCTCCAAGGACGGCCGCTTCTCGGTCGCCGTGGGCGGCTTCCTGCAGGCCCGCTACGCGGCCGAGTTCACGGCGCGCGCCCTCCTGTCGTCGCGCTTCGGCGTCCCGCGCACGCGCCTCTACGTGTTCGGCCGGCTGTTCTCCCGCGACATTCGCTACCGCCTGATGCTCGGCACGGCGCCCTACGCGACCGCGGTCGAGCTCTTCGACGCCTACGTCGAGTGGTGGGCCCGCCCGGGCGTCCGCGTGCGCGGCGGCTACTTCAAGATCCCCGTGCTGCGCGAGTGGGTCGAGTCGGCGCGCCTGCTCGGCTCGGTCGAGCGCTCGGCGAGCGCCCAGCTGCTCAGCCCCGGGCGCCACCCCGGCGTGATGCTCAGCGGCGGCCTCGCCGACGACGCCGTCGAGTACTGGCTCGGCGTGTTCGGCGGCGCGGGCCAGCCGGCGCCCGAGCCCGGCCCGCTCCCGGTCGCCGCCGGCCGCGTGGTCTGGAACACCACCGGCCGCACGATCGAGGGGGAGGTCGACCTGCAGCGCAGCCCGCTCGCCGTCTCGCTCGGCGCCTCGGGCTACGCCGCGTTCCGCCCGCTCGTCGGCGGCCGGCGCCCGCGCGAGCTGCTCGGCGGCGTCGAGCTCGCCGTGCGGGCCCGCGGCCTCGACGCGGCCGTGGAGGTCGCGCTCCGCGACCGCGACGACGGCAGCCTGCGCGAGCGCGTGGCCGCCGGCTACGCCCGCGCCAACTACTTCGTCCGGCCCGCGCGCACCGCCTTCGGCCTGCGCGCCTCGCAGATCGTCGGCCTCGACGACCCCTCGCGCACGCGCACCGACCTCGACCTCGACGTCACGACGCTGCTCGGCGGCCACGACCTGAAGCTGCAGCTCAGCGGCGGGCCGGCCTACCTGCCGGCGCACCACGCGTGGGAGGGCCAGGTCCAGGTCCAGGTCCAGGCCGCCTTCTGACCCGCCCGCGGGCCCCTGCGCCGCGCCGCGGGCGCTCCGGTCGTTGCGCATGCGACCGGCTGACGCAGGCGCGCCGCGCCGCGCTGCTCGCCGCGCGACTCGGGCATGGTCGAGGCATGCAACGGCCCGCCCCGCGTCGGCTCCTCGCCCTCTGGCTCGCGCTGCCGCTCGCGTGCGACGGCGAGGCCGAGGGCGCTCCGTCGGGCGCCGTGTGCCCCGACGACTCGACGCTGACCTGGGACACGTTCGGGCACAAGTTCTTCGCCGACTACTGCACGCGCTGCCACAGCAGCGAGCTGAGCGGCGCGCAGCGCCAGGGCGCGCCGAACGACCACAACTTCGACACCGTCCAGGCGGTGCGCGCGGAGCTCGAGCACACCGACGAGGCCGCCGCCGCCGGACCCGACGCGGTCAACACGTCGATGCCGATCGGCGGCCCGACGCCGACCGAGGACGAGCGCCGCAAGCTCGGCGAGTGGATCGCATGCGGCGCGCCCTGATCGGCCTGCTCCTGCTGGCGGCCCGCCCGGCCGCCGCCTCCCAGCAGTGTCACCCGCTCGCGGGCAGCGTGTGGCGCAACCCCGGCCTGCTGACCGGCGTGCGCCTCGACGCGGCCGGCTACCGCAACAGCAGCTACGAGGGCGACTACCAGGGCCTCGCCCCCACGCTCGGCTTCAACCACCCGCGCGTCGCCGTCATGGCGCTGCTGCCGGCCTACCGCCTGACCCGCAACGGCCGCACCGGCTACGGCCTCGGCGACCTCGCGCTCGCGGTGCGCGTGCCGATCCCGGCGCTCTCGCGCGGCACCTGGTCGGGCGGCCTCGGCCTGTCGGCGACCCTGCCGACCGGCAAGGCCGGCGCCGACCTCGGCATGGGCCACGTCATGCTGATGCCCGAGTTCTGGTTCGGGCACGAGCAGGAGCGCGTGCAGCTGGTCGGCACCGTCGGCTTCGCCCGCGCGCTCGCCAGCGCCGGCGCCGGCCACCACGACCACGGCCCGCGGCCGATCGTCAACCCGATGAACCTGTCCGAGGTCGACGCCTCGCTGAACTCGTTCGTCCGCGTGCACGACAAGGTGTGGCTGAAGCTCGGCATGTTCGGCGCGATGCCCGTCGGCACCGTGAACGCGGAGGGCGTGACCCGCATCCTCGCCGGCAGCGGCCTCGTGGTGGCGGTCCGCGGCCTCGAGATCAGCGCCGAGCTGCAGGCCCCGCTGGCCGGCGCGCCGTTCCTCGCGCGCGGCGTGCTGCAGGTCGGCTACCGCTTCGAGCTCCGCCGCCGCCGCCGCCCCCACGCGCACCACGAGCACCACCGCCACGCGCCGTGATCGGGCGCCGCGCCGCGACGAGCCCACGGGTGCTCCGCCCGTGCGACCGTCGGTCGCACGGGGATGTCCCGTCACCTCCGTCGTTGCGACCCCGTGTCGCAGCCCCGCCGGCCCTTCGCCAATTCCCTACAGTGGACCCGGCGCGCACCCGTTCGCGACCGTCCGATGCACACCCTGAAATTATCTCCCTTCATGCTCTCCCTCCTGCTCGGCGCGTGCGGCGGCTCGGACTCCGGCACCGACACGCCGGCCTCCGACACGACCGACGCGACCGCGGCGACGACCCCTCCGGGCACGAGCACGTCCGGGGCCGCGACCACGGGCGACGCGACGGTCACGACCGGCGGCGCCACCACCCACACGCACGACAGCGACCACGACCACTCGAGCAGCGGCGACGCGAGCACCGGCCACGAGACGGGCACCACCGCCGACACCCACGCGGACCACGGCACCACCGACCACGCGACCTCCGAGGCCGGCACGACCGCCGGCGGCAGCCTCGCCGAGGACTACTGCCTGTGCATGCTCGACAGCTGCCACGACCTCTACCACGGCACCTGGGGCGAGGATCACGAGCAGTCCGAGGCCATGTGCATGGCCGCCGCCGAGGCCGTGCCGAGCGTCGGCGCGCCGGCGACCAGCGGCAATTCGATCGAGTGCCGCCTGCACTTCTGCGCCATGGGCCACGACGTGGCCGGCGCCTGCGAAGCCGCCATGGGCGCCGACCCGTGCGTCGACTGACCCTCACCCCCGCCCCCCAAGGAGAACCACCATGCATCCGCTCCGTATCCTCGCCCCGCTCGCCCTCTGCCTGCTCACCTCCTGCGACGACCACGACGACGGCGGGTTCGTCGAGGAGCGCGTGACCATCACGTTCGACGCCCGCGTCGGCGGCGAGCCGTTCGAGTGCGGCAAGGACTACGCCGGCCTCGGCGCCGACGGCTCGACCGGCACGCCGCAGGACTTCCGGTTCTTCGTGCACGACGTCCGCCTGATCGGCGAGGACGGCGCCGAGCACCCGCTCGACATCGAGGACGACGGCGACTACCAGGGCGGCGGCGTGGCCCTGCTCGACTTCGAGAACGGCACCGGCGGCTGCCTCAACGGCACCCGATCGATCCACACCAACATCACCGGGACCGTGCGCGCCGCCCCGCGCCACGGCGGCGGCTACGTCAACGAGTTCGTCGGCCTGCGCTTCCGCGTCGGCGTGCCCGAGGACTCGAACCACGGCGACCTGACCACCCTGCCCGCGCCGCTCAACGACACCACGATGTCGTGGTCGTGGAACGCCGGCCACATCTTCTTCGCCGCCTGGGGCGAGTTCGGCGGCGACGCGCCGTACGCCGCCGGCGTGCACGTCGGCAGCACCGGCTGCGCCGGCGACGCGGTGGCCGGCGAGGTCGTGTCGTGCACCAACCCGAACCGCCCGGAGGTCGCGCTCGACGGCTTCGACCTCGACGCCAACACGGTCGTGGTCGACTGGGGCGCGGTGTGGTCGCAGCTCCCGCTGGCCGCGCCCGCGGCCGACTGCGCCGAGATGGACGGCGAGACGTCGTGCGCGTGCCACTCGTTCGGCCCCGAGGCCCTGTGCTCCAAGATGTTCGCGCCGCTCGGCCTCGACTGGACCAGCGGCGCCGACGCGGGCGGCCAGAGCGTGTTCCGGGTGCAGTGATGCGGCGCCTCGTCCTCCTCGCCGCCCTCGCCGCCTGCGACGCGGACGCCCCGTACGCGTGGGTGCCGGAGGGCCTGCCGGTCCCGCTGGTCCCGGAGGACAACCCGATGACGGCCGAGAAGGTCGAGCTCGGCCGCCACCTGTTCTACGACACGCGCCTGTCGGGCAACCAGACCCAGGCGTGCGCGACCTGCCACCTGCAGGAGCTGGCGTTCGCCACCGACGAGGCGCTGGCGCTGGGCTCGACCGGCCAGACCACGCCGCGCAACTCGATGAGCCTGGCCAACGTCGCCTACGCGACGACCTACACCTGGGCCAACCCGGTGCTCGTCACGCTCGAGCAGCAGATGCTGGTCCCGCTGTTCGGCGACGATCCGGTCGAGCTCGGCATGCGCGGCCGCGAGGACGAGCTGATCGACCGCCTGCGCGCCGAGCCGACGTACGCCCGGCTGTTCGCCGACGCCTTCCCCGACGACGCCGACCCGTTCACCCTCAACAACGTCTCGCGGGCCCTGACCTCGTTCGAGCGCTCGCTGCTGTCGGCGAACTCCGCCTACGACCGCTACACCCGCGGCGACGAGCAGGCGCTGTCGGCCTCGGCCCGGCGAGGCCTGGCGCTGTTCAACTCGGAGCGCCTCGAGTGCTTCCACTGCCACGCCGGCTTCAACTTCCAGGACAGCGTGGCCTACGAGGGCAAGCCGCTGCGCAGCGGCATCTTCCACAACACCGGCCTCTACAACGTCGACGGCGTGGGCGGCTACCCGCCGGGCAACCGCGGCCTCTACGAGTTCACCGGCGCCGCCGCCGACATGGGCCGCTTCCGCGTGCCGACGCTGCGCAACGTCGCGGTGACCGGGCCGTACATGCACGACGGCAGCGTCGCCAGCCTGTCCGCGGTGCTCGACCACTACGCCGCCGGCGGGCGCACGATCGCCGACGGTCCGCACGCCGGCGTCGGCCGCGACAACCCGTTCAAGAGCAGCTTCATCCGCGGCTTCGAGCTGACGGAGGCCGAGCGCGCCGACGTGATCGCCTTCCTCGAGAGCCTCACCGACGAGCAGTTCCTCGCCGACCCCGCCCACGCGGACCCGTGGTGACGCCGCCGGTCGCCCTCTTTTCGCGCGCGCGCGGCCCGGGTCGGCCCGTCGTCGCGGCGCCCGCCTGGTATAGTCCGGCCGGCAAGCGCGAGGGAGCAGCTCATGGGCAAGTTCGCCATCCAACACGAGATCAAGTGCGACGTCGACACCTTCTGGCGCGTGTTCTTCGACCAGGAATACAACAGGCGCCTCTACCTCGACGGGCTCGGCTTCAGCGCCTACGAGATCCTCGAGCAGCGCGAGACCCCGGAGACGATCACCCGCAAGGTCAAGGGCACGCCGAAGATGAACGTGCCGGGCCCGATCGCCAAGCTGCTCGGCAGCAGCTTCAGCTACATCGAGGACGGCAGCTTCGACCGCGCGACCCGGCTGTGGAAGTGGAAGGTCACCCCGAGCGCGCTCGCCGAGAAGACGCGCAACGAGGGCAGCCTGCGGGTCGAGCCCGTCGGCGCCGATCGCGTGCGGCGGATCGCCGAGATCTTCGTCGAGGCCAAGGTGTTCGGGGTCGGCGGCCTGATCGAGAGCTCGCTCGAGAAGCAGCTGCGCGAGGGCTGGGACGCCAGCGTGCCGTTCATGCACAAGTGGCTAGGGAGCCACCCGGCCTGACGCCGGACCCGCTCACGCGCCGTCGACCGCGGTGACGAAGCGGGCCAAAATCTTGCGCACCTCGCCGTCGGCGAAGCGGAGCTCGACCGCGGCCGTGTCGCCCGCTCCGCTGCGCCCGACGAGCACGCCCACGCCGAACTTCGCGTGCGCGTAGCGCTCCTCCGGGCCCGCCGGGACCGGGGCCGCCGGCTCGCGCACGCTCGGCCGCGCCGCCCCGGGCGGCGCCGGGGCCAGCAGGTCGAGCCCCACGCGCACCCGCCTGAAGTACTTCCACCAGAAGCTGCGCTCCTCTCGCGTGCGCCGGTCGATCGCCGCCAGCCCGTCGCGCCAGCGCTGCACGCGGGCCGCCTCGGGTCGCCACAGCCCGGCCTCGGCCAGCTCGATCAGGACGCCGAGCGCCGCCAGCTCGCCGGCCAGCTCGTAGCCGTCGCGGTCCGCACGCATCACGCGGTCGAGCGCGCCGGCGCAGCGGTCGGCCAGCGCCTCGATGGTCGCCTGGGCCCCCGGGAAGCGCAGCAGCGCGTCGATCCGCGGCCCGTCCGAGTAGCCGCCGATCGCCGCCTCCGCCGCCCGCGAGCGCGACCCGTCCGCGGTCGCAACCTCCGGATCGTCGAGCAGCCGCTCCAGCGCCGCGCGCGAGGCCGCCGGCACGCGGGCCAGTTCGTCCGCGCCGAGCGCCGCGACGCGCTCGCGCAGCGGCCCGGCCGCGCGCACGCTGACCGGGTTGAGCCACGCGAGCAGGCCGATGCGCGCGACCAGGCGGACCGCGTCGGGCTCGTCGCCGTCGAGCTTCACCAGCGACCACAGCGTGTCGAGGGCGCTGTCGTTGTCGTAGATCCCGTCGTCCCAGGTGCCCACGCCGGCACCCTACCAGGGCCGCGCGCGCAACGGAATCTCGCGGCGCGGCCGTCGTCGCCGGCGGACGCGGACGCGGCGCGCGAGACGGCCTCGATACGCCGTTCGTCGCGCTCACTCGACCCGCGCGACCGGCCGCACCCACCGCTGCTCTGCCGGGTCGATCGCGTGGCGCGGCGCGCAGGCCCGGCGCAGCAGCGGCAGCACGTCGCGCGCGTCGACCCCGCACAGCCCCGACGCCCACGCCGGGTTGGCCTCGACCACCGCCCAGCCGCGGCCGACGATCTCGCCGACGTCGATCACCACCGCCGGCGGCAGCGGGACCGCGGCGATCACCCGGTCGAGGCACGCGCGCGCCGCCTCCTCCTCGGCCGGCGCGAGCGGCCAGTCGCCGGCCCCGCGGGCGAGCCCGCCGTCGCGGATGTACGCCGACAGCCCGACCACCTGCCCGTCGCCGACGAACGCCCGCACCTCGAGCCCGAACCGCACCGGCTCGGCCACCAGCACCGGCAGCGCGTCGTCGATGCCGGCGTCGATGTCGACCGCCTCGTAGACCCGCGCCGGGAAGAACTTGTCGTCGACCGGCTTGATGAAGCGGCCCGCGCCCCCGCGCCGCGCCTCGGCCAGGGTCGTCAGCGTCACCTCGCGCAGCCGCAGCTCCGCGGGCAGCCCCGGCAGCCAGTCCGCCGGCGGTTCGAACAGCCCCAGGTCGAGCGCCCCCGCGACCGCGTCCGCGAGCAGCGTCTCGCCGTAGATCACGACCTCGCCGGCATCGATCGCGCCGACCAGCGCCCGCGCCTCGGCGTGGCGCACCCGCGCGGTCGACCACCCGAGCGCCAGCGCGGCCTGCCACACCGCGATCGAGTCCGCGGAGTACCGCGGCGACAACACCACCCTGGGCACGGCCCGCGAGTCTACACCCGCACAGGTCGAGGCGGCGCCCGGCCGCGCGTCCGGGCGCCTGCGATCACCCACGTCACCGCGGATCCGTCGCCGCGGGCCGCGTACAATGCCGGCCGTGGATCGAGCGTTCGCGGTGTTTCGCCTGCCGGATGGTTCGTCGCGGACCGTCGCGCCCGGCGACCTCGTCGGCCGCCTGTGGAGCGCGGCCATCCAGATCGACGACCCGCGCGTGTCCGAGGGCCACGCCCTGCTCAGCCTGCGCGGCGGCGACCTCTGGCTGCTGGCGCTGCGCCGCCGCCTCGCGCTCGACGGGCGCAGCCTCGCCGAGGTCCGCCTCGCCGTCGGCCAGCGCATCGCCCTCGCCCAGGGCCTCGAGATCGTCGTCGAGGCGGTCGAGCTGCCCGACGTCGTGCTCGCGCTCGCGGCCCCCGGACTGCCGACCACCATGCTGCCCGGCGTGTGCTCGCTGCACGTGCGCCCGCAGGTGGTGCTGTCGGCCCGCCACGACCCCGACGCGCCCTGCATCCTGTGGGACAGCGGCGACGGCTGGCGGCGCATGCAGGGCGGTCGCGTCAGCCCGCTGCACGCCGGCGACAGCTGGACCGTCGACGGCGTGCCGTTCGCGGCCCTCACCATGGCCGTGCGCGGCGCCGGCCTCTCGCCGACCCGCGTGACCGGCGGCATCGACCCGCCGCTGCGCATCGTCGCCGCCTGGGACACCGCGCAGGTCCAGAGCGGCGACAGCCCGCCGGCGGTGTTCGGCGGCGTGCACGCCCGCATCCTCTCCGAGCTCGTCGCGCTCGGCGGGCCCGCGGCCTGGGACGTGGTCGCCCGCGAGGTCTGGCCCGACGAGGACGACACCTGGGCCCTGCGCAAGCGCTGGGACGTCAACCTCGGCCGCCTGCGCGCCCGCCTGCGCGAGGCCGGCATCCGCACCGACCTCGTGCGCGCCGTCGGCACCGGCCAGGTCGAGCTGGTGCTGCGCCGCCACGACGTCGTGGAGGACCGCGGGTGAGCGGCACGCTCGCCGCCGGCGCGAGCGACCCCGCCGACGCCGCCGGCCCGATCGAGCCCCGGCGCGCGCCTGTCCCCGAGGACAGCTGGCCCGACGCCGGCCCGGTCGCCCCGCGGCGCGAGCCCCGGCGCGCGCATGTCCCCGAGGACAGCTGGTCCGACGCCGCCGGCCCGGTCGCCCCGCGGCGCGAGCCCCGGCGCGCGCCTGTCCCCGAGGACAGCTGGCCCGACGCCGCCGGCCCGGTCGCCCCGCGGCGCGAGCCCCGGCGCGCGCCTGTCCCCGAGGACAGCTGGCCCGCCGACCGCGCCGACCCGTTCGACCCCCGGCGCGAGCCGGACACGCTGCCTGTCCCCGAGGACAGCTGGCCCGCCGACGCCAGCGGCGCCTCCGAGCCGCTGGCCGCGCCCGCGAGCGAGCCCCCGCCCGGCGAGCGCTACGAGCGGCTCGGCCTGATCGGCGCCGGCGGCATGGGCCGCGTGTGGCTCGCGCGCGACCGCCGGCTCGGCCGCATGGTCGCCCTGAAGGAGCCGCACGACGACCGCCACGCCCGCCGCCTGGCCCGCGAGGCGCGCGTGACCGCCGGCCTCGAGCACCCCGGCGTCATCACCGTCTACGACGAGGACCGCGCCGCCGACGGCCGCGTGTTCTACACCATGCGGCTCATGCGCGGCCGGCCGCTGTCGCAGACGATCGCCGAGCGGCCGGACCTGCAGGCCCGCCTCGGCCTGCTCGGCCGCTTCCTCGGCGCCTGCCAGGCCGTCGCCTACGCCCACGCCCAGGGCGTGCTGCACCGCGACCTGAAGCCCGCCAACATCGTGCTCGGCGCCTTCGACGACACCCAGGTGGTCGACTGGGGCCTCGCGCGCCGGCTCGCCGACGCGCCCGACGACCCGCCCGGCGCGATCGTCGGCACGCCCGCGTACATGAGCCCCGAGCAGGCCCGCGGCGAGCCCGGCGATCGCCGCGCCGACGTGTGGAGCCTCGGCGTGGTGCTGCGCGAGCTGCTCGCCGGCTCGCCGGCGGCCGCGCTGCCGTCGACGACCCCACCCGAGCTCGCGGCGATCGTCGCCCGCGCCGGCGCCCGCGATCCGGCCGACCGCTACGCCGACGCCGGCGCGCTCGCGGCCGACGTCGCCGCCTACCTCGACGGCCGCCGCGTCGAGGCCCACCGCTACACCGCCCTCGAGGTCGCCCTGCGCTTCTACCGGGCCTGGCGCGTGCCGGTGCTCGTCGGCGGCGCGGCGCTCGTCGTCATCGCCGCGCTCGTCGTGCTCGGCACCCTCAACCTGCGCAGCGAGCGCGACCGGGCCGTCGCCGCCGAGCACTCGCTGCGCCTCGCGCTGGCCGACGCCGACCGCAACCTCGCCGCCGCGCTCGTCGCCCAGGCCCGCGCCGTCGACGACCACGGCGCGCGCGCCGTCACCGAGGTGCTCGCCGCCCACGCGCTGCGCCTCGCCGACACGCCCGCCGCCCGCGGCCTGCTCGCGGGGGCCCGCGCCGCCGCCCGGCCGCTGCGCATGGCCTCCGCGCCGGTGCCCACGTGCCACCCGATCGTCGCCCTCGACGTCGACGACGTGGTGTGCGCCGACGGCTCCGAGGCGCGCCGGGTGGTCCGCGGCGCGGTCCGCTGGCGCGCCGCGGTCGAGCGGCAGATCCGCGAGCTGCGCGTCGAGGCCGGGCGCGTGTGGGCCGTGCAGCGCGGCTTCGGCCTCGCCACCCTCGACCTCGAGACCGGCGCCCCCGACCCCGACCCCTGGGACAACATCGACTTCAACGTCGGCGACGCGTGGCCGCTGCGCAGCGACCGGCAGATCGGCATCCCGCAGGCGATGATGCACGAGGAGTGCGCCGGCGGCTTCCTCGTCGGCGTGGCCGGCCTGATCGACGGACCCCACGTGGTGCTGTGCGCCGACGGCCGCATCGGCCGCGCCGACCGCCTCGAGCCGGCCATCCTCGCCCCGGGCTTCGAAGGCGCCGGCTTCGTCACGTTCACCCACATGGCGCTCAGCCCCGACGCCACCCGGGCCGTGGTCGCCGGCAGCCGCGGGCGCGTCGCCGTGCACGACCTCGAGACGCGCGAGACCTGGTCGCTGGGCCCCCCGCAGCCCGACCCGGTGCGCCGCCTGGTGGTCGGCCCCGACGGCCAGCACGTCGCCGTGGCCCGCGAGCGCGGCGGCGTCGAGGTCTACGAGCTGCCGGCGCTGCACCCCGTCGGCACCATCGCCGTCTCCGACGTCCGCGACCTGCGGCTCGACTGGGACGGCAGCGTGATCGTGACCGACGGCGCCGCCGCGACCCGCTGGCTGCTGCCCGCGCCCGCCGAGCCCGACCTGCTGGTCGACGAGCACGGCGTCGCCAACCTGGCCTTCTCGCCCGACGGCCGCCTCCTCGCCTCCGCCCACGGCGAGGGCCGCGTCAACCTCTGGGAGCTCGCGACCGGCGAGCGCCGCCTGACCCACACGATCGGCAGCGGCACGATCAAGGGCGTCGCGTTCTTCCCCGCCGGCGACCGCCTCGCGGTCGTGCAGTCCGACCGCGGCCCGCTCGGCCCCCACGTGCTCTCGACCGCCACCGGCGAGCGCCTGTGGACCGCGCCCCGCGAGCTCGCCAGCATCCACCGCCGCGTCGCCGTGCTCGGCGACGCCACCCTCGTCGCCCCCAGCTACGGCGTCACCATGCTGGTCCACGACCTCGCGCGGGGCCGCGACGTCGTCGTCGACGACTGCCCCGTCCAGGAGTGGCAGGACCTCGCGACCGACCCGCACGGCCGGCACGCCGCGCTCGTCAACGTCGACGCCTCCGTCCACCTGCTCACCGACGGCCCGCGCATGCGCTGCCGCCAGGTGCCCGCGCCGTCGACCGCCGTCGCCGCCGACGTGTCCGCCGACGCCGGCCTCGTGGTCGTCGGCGCGGCCCGCAGCCTGATGCGCACCGGCCCGGGCGGCGAGGTCTGGACCGTCGCGCACCCCGGCCCCGCGCCCCTCGACGTCGCGCTCTCGCCCGACGAGCGCTGGATCGCCACCGCCGGCCCCGACGACGGCGCCCGCCTGTGGCGCGCCGACGACGGCCGCCTCGTCGCCGAGCTCACCGGCCACGACGCCCGCGTCGCCGTCGTCGAGTTCAGCCCCGACGGCGCCCTGCTCGCGACCGGCAGCTGGGACGGCACCGTCCGCCTGTGGGACCTCGCCACGCTCGACGCCCCGGCCGCCGCGCTGCTGCGCGAGGCCGAGGCCGCGTGGGGCCTCGACCTCGAAGACGTGCTCGCCCGCTGATGCGCGGCGCGCTCGCGCGCTGTTGGATCCTCGTGGGATGTGGCCCCCACGTCGTGCGGTCAATCTACGCCGCATGTCCGTTCGCAACCAAATCGCCGCCCGCACCGCCACCCTCGCCCTCGCCGCCGTCGCCGCCTTCGCGCCCGCCGCCGCCCAGGCCGGTAACCCCTGCCAGTCCGAGTGGGTCAAGTTCAAGTCCTTCTTCGACCAGAACGGCGCCAAGATCGCCAAGGGCGTGTGTCAGCTCATCAACTCCAAGGACGCCGCCGCCGCCCAGAAGTGCGTGTCCGACTTCGAGGCCGCCTCCAAGAAGATCAACGAGACGATCGGCCGCTACAACGCCACCGCCGGCGACTCCTCGGCCAAGATCGGCCCGCGCGGCCTGCCCGAGGCCGTGTGGGCGACCGGCACCCTGCTGGTCGAGCGCACCTTCGCGGGCGTGCCGATCCTGTCCGACACCTGGCGCCTCGAGGTCCAGCGCACCGGCGGCAAGGCCAAGAACAACATGAAGGGCACGATCTGCTTCCTCGACAGCGACGGCAACATGGCGATGCCCGAGGCCAGCTTCCAGGTCAACCCGAGCAGCCCCAACTACGCCCAGACGTTCAACAACGTCGCCGGCCTGACCCCGGTGATCCTGCTCGAGAAGCCGGCCGGCCTCAACGGGCACCAGTACCAGATCAAGGGCACCCGCGGGCTCGAGCCGGCGGTCGTCAGCCAGGCCCGCGCGGTCAAGTGACCTGACCCGAAGGTCAGGTCGTCAGCCGGCGCCCGGGGCCTCGGGCTCGAGCGCCGGCCGCAGCATCTCGGGCACGTCGAGCAGCTCGACCCGGCGGTCGGCGAGGTCGTAGATGGCCCCGACGATCGCGATCTGGCGGCTGTCGGCCAGCTCCTCGAGGATGGTGCTGCCGCGGCGCAGGCGGTCGACGGCCAGCCGCACGTTGGCGCGGACCGCCGCCGCCAGCTGCTCCTCGCGCGGCCGCCCGGTCGTCAGCTCGAGCACGGTGCGCGCCGACGGGCGGATGCGGTTGACGATGTCGCGGAGGTTGTCGCTGACGACCGTGCCCTCGCCCTGCAGCACGTCGAGCGTGGCCGTGACCGCCCCGCAGCCGGTGTGGCCCATGACGACGACGAGGCGCGTGCCGAAGGTCGCCGCCGCGAACTCGACGCTGCCGATGCCCGAGGGCGCGACGATGTTGCCGGCCACGCGGATGACGAACAGGTCGCCGACGCCCACATCGAACAGGATCTCCGCCGGCGCCCGCGAGTCGGAGCACGACAGCACGATCGCGAACGGGCGCTGGCCCTCGGTCATGTCGCCGCGCAGCAGCTGGCTGGCCAGCGAGTTGACGCTGCGCAGGTCGTTCCTGTAGCGCTCGTTGCCGGCGATCAGCCGGCGCAGCGCGGTCACGGGGTCGGGACAGTCGGCCATGGTGTTTACTCGACGTAGGGATCGGTGTGGAGCCGGTCGGTCAGCAGCTTGCGGGCCGCGTCCGGCGAGCGACGGGCGAGGCGACGCGCGATCGCCTCGTCCGAATAGTAGAAGCTGGTCCACATGGCAAGCAGCGTGATCGCGGCCGGCACCAGCAGCACCAGGTGGCCGGTCCGCGAGACCACGGCGATCGGCAGCGCCGCCCCGCAGGCGAACGCCATGATCTTGCCGAAGCGCAGCAGCGCGTGCTGCCCGGCCCGCGTGCGCGCCGGCCCGCTGAGGAACGTCAGCTCGGCGAGGTGGATGCCGAGGTCGGTGGACGGCCCGGTCAGGTGGGTCGTGCGCACCAGCATGCCGGTGCTCGTGGCCACCGCGCCGTTCTGCAGGCCCATCGAGAAGCTCAGCAGGGCCAGCATCCAGAAGTCGCTGTTCTGGTCGATGGCCTGGCCGAACGGCCCGAACCACCCCAGCCAGCCGAGCACGGCGACGGTGATGTCGATGAGCGCCACCCCGAGCAGCGGCAGCGCGAACCACGGCCGCTTGCCCGCGCTCGCGCGGGCGTTGATCAGCAGACCCGAGACCATCGCCCCGCCGATGAAGCACGTCAGCACGAGCAGGAGGTCGAGCAGCAGCGCGAGGTTCGCGAGGTCCATGCCGATGCGCGTGACCGTGCCGGTGACGTGGGTGACGAAGCGGTCGCAGGCCAGCACCGCGGTGGCGTTGACGCAGCCGGCCGCGAACGTCAGCATCAACCAGCTCGGCAGGTGACGCGCGCTGAAGATCGCGTCCGGCGAGTGCAGGGCGGGCATGGGCGCCGAACATTGATGCGACCGTCCGGTCCGGCAAGCCGCGCCGGCGGCCCGCGGCCGCGGCCCCGCGCGTCTCGCCGTCGCGGCGGCCGTCTCGCCGCGCCTGCGCCACCCCGCAGCTGTTGCGACGTGCGCCCGCGGAGCGGGCGGACACCGGGCGCGCACGTCGCGCGGCGCGTACGCCCGACGCCGGGCTCCGGCGACGCGAACCGGCCGTGGCACCTGCCCCGGGGGACAGGTCCGCGCGACCTGTCCCCGGCGACAGCCGCGGCCCTCACGCCGGCGGCACGTACTCGAGCCGGCCCTCGTAGCGCTGGACCAGGCGCCCGAGCCCGGCGCGGCAGGTCTCGGCCTGGCCGTCGGGGTCGTGGCCCCACGCCGCCACCAGCTCGACGCAGCGGTGGTAGGCCGCGAACACCTGCGAGCGCCGCTCGTCGGCCTGGGCCCGCATGGTCGCCGCCAGGGCCGCGCCGTCGCTGCCCGGCTTGTTCTTGGCGACCAGCGCGCGCGCGACCTCCTCGAGCAGGCCGACGTCGGCCTCGTAGACCTGGGCCTTGCGCGCCTCGACGACCGCCGCGAACTCGTCGCGCGCCGTCGCCACCACCGACTCCGCCAGCGCGACCTCGCGGCCCGCCCCCGGGTTCACGCTCTCGTAGACCACCTGCATGCGCGCGACCTCGTTGGTGCGGCGCACGAACCACTCGCGCGAGCGCTGGGGGTCGAGCGAGGCCGGCGGCTTGGTCGACAGCGCCGCCTCGGCCCCGAGGTCGCCGCGCAGCAGGCTGAGGATCCGCCGCGCCCGCGCCAGCTCGCCGGGCTCGATCGCCAGCGGCGGGCCCTCGGCCTCGCGCGCCGACACGTCCGCGGCCAGCAGCCCGGCCGCCGCCTCGAGGTGCGCGCGGGCCTCGGTCAGCTGCTGCTGGTTGCGCGCGACCACCCGCCCGAGCGTCTTCTCGCGGGTCACCTCGACGCACAGCCCGTCGTGGGCCGGCACCGGGCACGAGCTGCGCATCAGCGCCGCCGCCGCGCGCACGTGGGCGATCGCCAGGCGGGCCGACCCGCCGTCGCGCCCGAACCGCTGGATGTAGCCGAGGATCCGCGGCAGCGGGCTCCCCTGGCGCACCTCGGTGCGAAAGCGGAGGATCGCCGCCAGGTTGCGCTCGCCGGTCCGGGCCAGCTGCTCGACCTGCGCGTCCTCCAGCGTGCCGGTCACCAGCGCCAGCGTGATCGACCGCCGGCGCACGTCGCCCGCCCGCAGGTCGCCCGGCGCCAGCGCGAGGAAGCGGATGTAGGCGTCGCGCGCGGCCTCGGGGTTGAGCACCCGCTCGTGCGTCTTGCCGAGGCGGACCTCGACGTCGGGCGCCAGCCGGTGGCCGGGGTGGCGCGCCAGCCACTGCTTGTAGCCCTCGATCGCCTTGACGTACGCGCCCGCCTGCTCGGCGCAGACCACCGCCTCGAACGCGTGCTCGGCGGCCGCGTCGCCGCCTGTCTCTTCGGCCAGCTGCTCGAACTCCCGGGCGCAGCGGGCCCAGTCGCGCTCGGCCCGCGCCTCGCCGGCGTCCTGGCGCAGCGCCGCCGCGCGCAGCCGCGGCAGCGCGGCCTGCAGCTCGGCGCCCCGCGGGTCGAGGCCGGGGCTCGACGTCGGCACCTCGCGCAGCAAGGGCGTCGCCGCGAGCAGGCCGCGCCGCGCCGCCGCGCGCTCGCTCGCCGGCGCCGCGGGGTCCTGCCAGCGCGCCTGCAGCGAGCGCAGCCACCACAGCGCGGCGTCGGTGGCGGTGCCCCCGCTCATGCGCAGGGCCAGCTGCAGGTCGGGCTCGGCCTCGGCGAACCGCCCGTGGCGCAGCAGCAGCGACGCCCGCGCCAGCGCGTACGTCCGCGTCTCCGGCTGCCCGCGCGTGGCCGGCACCGCGAGGTAGGTCGAGTAGGCCGCGAGCATCTGCACCTCGGCCGCCGACATGGCCAGCACCACCGGCTCCGGCGGCCGCGCGCACTCGCCGGTCGGCCCCGGCTCGCACACCCACTGCGCCGGGTCCCACGTCAGGTTGAGGTAGTCGAGCGCCCGCCGCAGCGCCTCGACCTGCTCGCTCGCCGAGATCCTCGCCTCCGCCTCGCCGAGCTGCCCCGAGCGCAGCGCCGCCACGTGGTGCTCGTGCGCCGCGAAGAAGTGCTCGGCCGCCAGCGTCGGCTCGCCGATCTCCTGGACCAGCCGCGCGCCCTGCGTCCACGCCAGCCGCCCGAACGTGTGGCGCAGCGGGCCCGGGACCGGCGAGAACTCCTCCGACAGCGCGCGGAGGGCCCGCCGGGCCAGGTCCGCCGTGCGCGAGCCGCCGCTCGCGATCGCCTCCTCGGCCCAGCGCCTGGCCGTCGCCGCCAGCAGCGCGCGCGTCGCCGCGGCGCAGGCCGCCGCGTCGGCCTGGTGGCGCGCCAGGCGGTACAGCGTGACCAGCCGGTCGAGCTCCTCCCACAGGTACGGGTCGGCCAGCCGCGTGGTCGCGTCGTCGACGACGTCGGCCTGCTCGAGGCACACGCGCTCGGCCCCGGTGCTCGGCGTGGTCTCGACCGCCGCCGGGCTCGTGGTCGCCGTCGCCGCCCGCGTCGCGCACCCGGCCAGCGCCAGCGCCAGCGCCAGCGCCTCACTTCTTGGCATAACAGCTCGTCTTCGGCGTGTCCGGCCCGAACCACGCCGCCGCCTCGGCCTCGCACAGCGCGCGCGTCGGCAGGCACTTGGGCTCGCCGAGCCCCGCCTCGTTGTGCAGCAGCACGCACCACTCCCTGGCCTTGCCCGGCCTGGCCTCGCGCGCCAGCTTCTCGACCGCCGCCAGCCCGGCCGGCGTGGCCAGCACCAGCGCGACCTGCAGCGCCTCGCTCGTGGCCACCGCGTGCACGCCCTCCTGCCGCTCCATCGCCGGCGCCCGCGCCTTCAGCTCGGCCGCCGTCAGCGCGTGGATCGCGACCGTGCCCGCCGGCGTCGGCACCTGGGCGTACACCGGCGCGCCCGGGCGGGCCGGCCGGCGCCCGAGCTCGAGCGCCAGCATGTTGACCGCGTCGCGCCAGGCCGCCGCCTTGGGCCCGACCAGCGCCACGCCCTCGGGCACCGCCTCGGCCGCGGTGCCCTGCGGCAAGAGCGGCCGGATCACCGCCGCCAGCGCCTCGGGCTCGACGCCCTTCGGCGCGTCGATCACCACCTGCGGCGGCTTGCTGGCCACCGGCGGGTCCGGAGCGGCCGCCGGCGGCGTCTCGACCTGTCCCTTCGCACCTGGCTGTTCGGGCATGTCCTTGCGGTCAGGCTCGGCGACCGCCGCCGGCCCCTCGCCGCCGCCGACGCCGAGCGCCAGCCCGGCGACCCCGCCGCCGACCGCCAGCGCGAGCAGCACCGCGAGCACGCCCCGGCGGTCGCGCGGCTCGTGGCGCCGCACGATCGCCCGCAGCTCGGCCAGCAGCTCCTCCATCGCCGGGAACCGCTGGCCCGGCTCGGTCGCCAGCCCGCGCTGCAGCAGCGCGATCAGCTCCGGCGGCGCGTCGCCGCGCTCGGCCGGCCACTGCAGCTTGCCCTCGACCACGTTGAGGGTGAGCTCCGACTGCGTGTCGCCGGCGAACGGCCGGGCGCGGAACAGGCACTCGTAGAGCGTCACGCAGAAGCTGAACTGGTCGCTGCGCGCGTCGACGCCGCGGCCGAGGTGCTGCTCCGGCGCCATGTAGGCCGGCGTCCCGACCACCGTGCCGGTCTGCGTCAGCGTGCGCAGCACCGACGCCTGCGAGCCCGTGCGCGACGGGTTCGCCAGCGCCTCCGCCTTCAGCGTCGGCCCGTCGACGTCGTAGGCCGGCCGCGCCAGCCCGAAGTCCAGCACGCGCACGCGCTGGCCCGACTCGACGAGCACGTTGTCGGGCTTGAAGTCGCGGTGGACCAGCCCGGCCGCGTGCGCGGCCGCCAGCCCCTCGCCCGCGCCGAGCATGATCTCCACGACCTCGCGCCAGCGCCGCGGCTTGCCGCGGAAGTACGCCTTCAGCGTGACCCCGTCGATCAGCTCCATGGCGATGAACACCCGCCCGAGCACGACATCCGCGTCGTAGACGGTCACCACGTTCGGGTGGCGGATCTTGGCCACCGCCTGGGCCTCGCGCAGCATGCGGGCCCGGCCGTCGCTGCCGCCCTCCGAGACGCGCATGACCTTCAGGGCGACGTCGCGGTCGAGCTGCGCGTCGTGGGCGCGGTAGACCACGCCCATGCCGCCCGCGCCGAGCCGCGTCACGATCACGTAGCGCGTGAACACCGTGCCCGGCGCGAGCTCCTCGTCGGCCGCGTCGCCCGGGCGCTCGCTCGCCGCCCCGGCGCCCATCGTCGGCGTGTCGGCGGGAGATCTCGACGCCGACGTCTCGGCCGGCGCCGGCCGGTCCAGCGGACGCAGCGTCACGCCGGTGACGTCGACCGGGGCACGACCCGGGGTCATCTGCACCGCCTCTCCAAGTCGTCGGCGAATTTAGCCGCCGCGGGCCCCCGACCACAACGTCCCCGCGCAGCCGAACGACGTGTTCCTGCAGGCGCCGGCCGCCGCCGATCGCCCCGCCGCCGCCGATCCGCCGCCCGCGATCCGCGCCGCCGGCCCGCACGCCCCCGCGCTGCCCGCTGCACGCCCGGCCGCGCCACGCATGCCGCGGCGCGTCGCCGCCGGCCGGACCC
The DNA here is from genome assembly GCA_016793465.1 of Myxococcales bacterium. Next base: position 71,882 of record JAEUJW010000039.1, on the reverse strand, counting down.
GCGGCGCACGCGGCCCCGTCGACCGGACGCCGCGCGCCCGCGTCCGCCCGCGTCGCCGTCGACACGCGGCCCCGGTCCCGCGGGCCGCAGCCGGCCCTGCACCACGCGCGCCGCCCTTTGGCCTATCCTGGCCGTCCATGGTCGAGCCGAGCCCAGCCGCGCCCGCGCCGCTCGCGACACGGCTCGCCGACCTCTACGTGGCCCTCGCCCGCGCCGCCGACGACCCCGCGATCCTCGCCGCCGTGGCCGCCGCCTGCCGGCCCTACGGGCTCGCCGAGCTGCGCCTCGTGCACGTCCTCAGCGACGAGCGCGGCCGACCCCGCGAGGGCGAACGCGTGGCCCGCTGGCCCGAAGAGGACGACGCCCCCACCCGCCGCGTGCCCCTCGGCGAGCTGCCGCTCGCCAACCTGTGGCTGCGCGGCGCCGCCGAGCCGCTCGCCGTCGCCGACCTCGACCACGACCCACGCGTCGACCCGGCCGCGCGCGCGCGCCTGGGTGGCCTCGGCGCCGTCACCGTGGTCCCGCTGCGCGACGATCGCCTCGGCGCCTGGCAGGGCGTGCTGTACCTCGGGTGGTCCGCGCCGCACAGCGCCGGGCCCGAGGAGGAGTTCGTGGTCGGGGCGCTGGTGCGGGCCGTGACCGCCGCGGTCTCGGCGCGCCGGACCCTGCAGGCCCACGCCGACGCGCTCGCCGAGACGCACACGCTCTACGGGGCGTCGGCCGAGATCAACCAGGCCCACGGCCTGCCCGACCTGCTGCGCGTGCTCGGCCGCGCCGCCGCCTCGCACGGGTCGACGCGCGCGTGGCTGTTCAGCGTCGACGACGACCCCGAGGCCCGCCCCGCGCGCGGCCCGGCCGCGACGACCACGCTGACCCTCGAGGCCGCCTGGCCCGACCCGCCGGACCCCGCCACCGCGGCCCGCCACGACGTCGCCGCCCACCCGCTGGTCGAGCTGTGGCAGCGCGAGGGCCTGGTGCCCGTGCACGTCGCCGACGTCGCCGACGACCGCCGCCTCGACCCCGCCTCGCGCGGCCTCGCCGCCGCCCTCGGCCTGCGCAGCGCCACCGTGCTGCCGCTGGCCTGGCGCGGCCGGTTCCTCGCCGTCATCGTGCTCGCCTGGCCCGACGTCCACGCCGTCCGCCCCGGCGAGCAGCGCCTCTACGCCGCCCTCGCCCGCCAGGCCGCGGTCGTGCTCGACAACCGCCTGCTGCTGGCCCAGGCCCGCCGCGCGCTCGCCGAGCACCGCGAGCGCCGCGGCACCCTCGAGGCCCTGCTCGACAACCTCCCCGTCGGCGTGTTCGTGCACGACGCCGCCAGCGGCGAGGCCGTCCTGCGCAACCGCGCCGCCGACGCGCTGACCGCCGAGCTCGCCGACCCCGGCGTGCTGCGCTGCGACAGCGACCTGCCCGCCGACCCCGACGAGCGCACCGTCGTCCGCGCCGCCCGCAGCGCCCGCCTGGCCACCGGCGAGTACGACCTGCTGCACCGCAGCGGCCTGCGCACCACCGTCGACGTCGTGTCGGTGCCGATGTTCGACGAGCGCGGCCAGGTCGCCCGCGTCGTCAGCGTGTACCACGACATCAGCGAGCCCCGCCGCGCCGACCGCGAGCGCGCGCGCCTGCAGGACGACCTCGTGCGCCTGCAGGCCGCCGCCCTGGCCGAGCGCGGCGCCCCGCTGATCCCCGTCGCCGACGAGATCGTCGTCATGCCGATCGTCGGCTCGGTCGACCCCCAGCGCGGCCACCTGATCCTCGAGACGCTGGTCGGCCTCGGCGGCCGCACGCGCGCGCGCGTCGCCATCCTCGACCTCACCGGCGCCCGCGACCTCGACGCCCCCGCCGCCGACGCGCTCGTCGGCGCCGCCCGGGCCCTGCGCCTGCGCGGCGTGCGGTCGATCCTCAGCGGCGTGCGCCCCGAGGCCGCCACCGTGCTCACCGCCCTCGGCGTCGACCTCCACGACCTCCCGGTCGCCGCCACCCTGCAGTCCGCGATCGCCCGCGCCGAGGCGCTGCTGCGGCCACCTGTCCCGGAGGCCAGCCCGTGACCGCGGCCGCCTCGCCGCCCGTCGACCCGCTGAGCGCGCGCCTGGCCGCCGCCCACCTGCGCCTCAGCCACGCCCGCGACGTGCACGAGGTCGTGACCTCGATCGCCGCGATCGTCGCGCCGTACGCCCCGCACGACATCGACCTGCGCTACCTCCACCTCGACGCGCGCGGCCAGCCCGAGGTCATGCAGCCGCTGGCGGTGTGGCAGGGCGGCCGCCTCGTGCTCGACCACCCGTTCCTGACCCGCCGCGCCCGCGCCTCCGACACCGCGATCTCGCGCCAGTGGATCGCGGCCCCGTACGACGTGCTCGTCGTCGAGGACGTCGCCTACGACCCGCGCTGCGACGATCACATCCGCGCGCTGATCGCCCCCTGCCGCGGCCTCGTGGCCCTGCCGCTGTACAGCAGCCACCCCGCCGGCTGGCAGGGCCTCGTGGTCCTGCACTGGACCGACCCCCACACCCCGAGCGCCGAGGAGCTGCTGGTCTACCGCGCCGTGCAGCACGTCGCCGCCGCCGTGGTCGCCGGCCACCGCAGCAGCATCGCCTTCGAGGCCGCGCTCGCCGAGGCCCGCGCGCTCTACCGCGTGTCCGCCCGCATCAACGAGGCCGCCACCCCCGCCGACATCCTCGCCGTCGTCACCGAGCTGGCGCTCAGCGCCGGCGCATCCGGCGGCACCCTGCTGCTCGTCGAGCGCGGCGACCCGCCGACCGTCCGCGTCGCCGCCCAGCACCCCGCGCCCGACCGCCTCGCGCTCGGCCGCGCCGGCGAGCTGCCGCAGTTCGACGGCTGGCGCGCCGACCCCGACGCCCCCGCGACCCTCGACGACCTCGCCGACCCGCGCGCCCCCAGCCTCGAGCGCGCCTTCCCCTCGCCGCCCGGCGCGCGCTCGCTGCTGCTGCTGCCGCTGCGCTGGCAGGCCCGCGTGCTCGGCTACATCCACCTGGCCTGGCACGAGCCCCACCGCTTCAGCGACGGCGAGCGCCGGCTGTTCCGCGGCCTGGCCCGCCAGGCCTCCGCCGTGCTCGACAACCGCCTGCTGTTCGAGCGCACCCACCAGGCCGTGCACGACAACCGCACCCAGGAGCAGACCCTCGAGGCCCTGCTCGACCACCTGCCGCTCGGCGTCACCGTCTACGGCCTCGACGGCACGCGCCTGCGCATCAACCGCGCCGGCCTCGCGCTCCACGACCTCGACGAGGGCAAGCACCGCAGCGTCACCGACTCCGACATCCGCACGTTCCACCTCGGCACCGACCGCAAGATCGAACGCCACGAGCGCGTGTCGATCCTCGCCATGCGCTCGGGCGAGATCCGGGCCAACGAACTCGAGATCGAGCACCGCGACGGCCGCCGCATCGTCGCCCACTGCACCGCCATCCCCACCCGCGACGACGACGGCGCGGTCAACGGCTGCATCCTGCTGTTCCAGGACATCACCCGCCGGATCCACCTCGCCCGCGAGCGCGACCGCATGCACGCCGCCATGCTCGCGGCCCAGGCCGCCGCCCTCGCCGAGCGCCAGGCCCCCGTCATCCCCCTCACCGACGACATCCTCGTGGTCCCCCTGGTCGGCAGCATCGACCCCGAGCGCGGCGAACCGCTGCTCGCCGCGCTGCTCGAGCAAGGCAGCCGCGCCGGCGTCAAGACCACCATCCTCGACCTCACCGGCGTGCCCTCCCTCGACGCCGCCGGCACCGCCGTGCTGCTCGCCGCCGCCCGCGGCCTGCGCCTGCGCGGCGTGCTCACCCTCTTCAGCGGCCTCCGCCCCGACGTCGCCTGGTCGCTCGCCGCCAGCGACCTCGACCTCGACGGCGTCCACGCCGTCGGCACCCTGCAAGCCGCCCTCGCCCTCGCCCGCCGCCGCTGACCACGAACGAAGAAACGGGACGAACAGCGCGCGCCCGGACGCGGCCTCAGGGCTGAGCGTCGGGCGCGTCGGCCCCGACGACGACCCGCCAGGGCCGCACCGTCCAGCGCTTCACCAGCCCCGCGCGCACGTACGGGTCCGCCGCCACGAACGCCTCGGCGACGCCGCGGTCCTCGCCCGCGAACACCAGCAGCGCCTCGTCGACCGGCTCGTCGAGCGCCCCGCCGAGGCGCAGCTCCCCGCGCTCGGCGGCCGCCCGCGCCAGCGCCAGGTGCTCGGGCCGCAGCGGCGCGCGGCGGACCACGTAGTCGTCGACCAGTTCGTAGCGCAGCACGAAGAACATGCCCGCACGCTACCACGATCCCGGGCGCACCCACGCGACCCGGACGCCCGCCCGGGCGCCGCCCGCCGGGGCTCAGACCGCGGGCAGGGCGGCGCGGCGCAGCGGCAGGCGGACCGTGAACTCGCTGCCCTTGCCGGGCTCGCTGCGCACCGCGATGCCGCCGCCGAGCTGCTCGACCAGCCGGCGGCTGAGCGCGAGGCCGAGGCCGCTGCCCTGGCGGCGGACCGCCGGCGACGCGTGGACCTGCACGAACGGCTCGAACAGCCGCGCGCACTCGGCGGGCGTCATGCCGACGCCGTCGTCGCGCACGCGGATCACCAGCGCCTCGTCCTCGGTCGTCGCGGCGACCACGATCGTCCCGCCCCGCGTGAACTTGCAGGCGTTGCCGACGAGGTTGAGCACGATCTGGTGCAGCCGCTGCGCGTCGGTGATGACCGTCGGCAGCCCCGGCGCGGCCTCGAGGGTCAGCGCGTCGCCGTTGGCGGCGGCCAGCGGGAGCGCCGTGGCGACCACGCGGCGCAGCAGCTCGTGCGGCGCGACCGCCTTGAACTCGAGGTCGATGACGCCGGCCTCGATGCGCGAGATGTCGAGCAGGTCGTTGATCAGCGCCAGCAGCTGCTCGCTGGCGTCGCGGATGCTGTCGATGTCCTCGGCGTGGCGGTGGTTGCCCTCGTCGGCGAGGGCCTCGCGCACGAGCTCGCCGTAGCCGAGGATCGCGTTGAGCGGGGTGCGCAGCTCGTGGCTGACGTTGCGCAGGAACTCGGTCTTGCTGTGGCTCTCGGCCTCGGCCCGCGCGTGCGCCTGTTCGAACGCGATGACCGCCGCCTGCAGGCGGGCCTGGCTGCGCGCGCGCGCCGACTCGTAGGCGATCGCGACCATCGCGGAGATCATGCACATCGCCGAGCCGAGCGCGGCGAACGTCCACGACAGCCCGCCGAGCTGGCCGAGGTCCGGCGGCGGCAGCCCGAGGCGCAGGCCGACGATGATGAGCGAGCCGAGCGCCGCCAGCAGCAGCCCGACGCGCGCGCCGACGAGGAACGAGCCCATCAGCGTGAGCATCGGGAACAGCGTCAGCGCCGGCGCCGGGAACATCCACAGCAGCAGGTGGAAGCTCGGCAGGGCGACCATGACGATGCCGACCAGCAGCACGCCGGCGACGCGGTACGAGCGCGTGGCCCACTGGACGTACGGCAGCCCGGCGATGCAGACCAGGACCACGAAGCCGACCACCGCCCCGCGATCGAACGGCGCGGTGGCCAGCCGGACCAGCAGCCCCGCGAAGGCGAAGCCGACGATCGTCGCGCAGGAGGCGACGAGCACGCGGCTGCGCAGCTGCGCCTCGGGCTCGAGGTGCAGCGCCGCCGGGATCGACCGATCGATGGTACGGATGAGCCAGGAGCCGCGCATCGCTCACCCTCACTTATGCCACAAGCCGCCGCGCCAGGGTGCACGGCCGGCGGCGACGCTGCCGAACGGTCAGGTTTCGCCGTCGGCGCCGTCCGGCCGCGGATACGGCTCGCCGCGCGCCCGCGGCTGGCCGCCTCGCCGCGTCGGCGTGTGCATCGTCGTGCTCACCCGCCGCGGCGCAGTTTTGCGGCCGACCCACGGCGCCGTGTTACCGTCCGCCGATGCGACGCCTCGCCCTCTCCTTCGCGCTCCTGCTCGCCGCCTGCGGCGACGAGACCGTCGGCACCGCCTCCGGCTCCTCGACCACCGGCACCGGCGGGACCTCGACCACCGGCACGCAGCCCACCACCGGCGACGCGTCGTCCTCGAGCAGCGCGACCTCGTCGGCCAGCGACTCCGCCACCGGCACCACCGCCGCCGCGACCGCCACGAGCGGCACGACCCAGGGCCTCGGCGACAGCTCGAGCGGCGACGCCACCACCGCCGCCGCGTCGACGAGCGACGCCACCACCGGCACGACGAGCGCCGACACCACCGGCGCCGACACATCCTCCTCCTCGACCTCCGACGGCTCGTCCTCCGACGGCTCGTCGTCCGAGAGCTCGACCGGATCCGAGGTGGTCGTCCCGCCCGTCCCCGACGGCAGCTGCAACGCCGGACAGGGCGAGCTCACCACGTTCGTCGAGCCGACGCCGCAGGTCGAGGAGCTGCACATCGTCGCCATGTACCAGGCCACCGCCGGCGCCGCGACGATCTCGCTCACGCGCACCGGCGTCCCCCTGACCCTGTTCCTCTCGTCCTACGAGCCCGTCGCCTTCACCCTCGACGTCGCCCCCGGCGTCCAGCTCGAGCACGTCATCCTCGACGGCTACAACATGCACACCGTGCAGGGCCAGGGCGCGGCCATGGTCAGCGACATCAGCGGCGACTTCGGCGACCCGTTCTGGGTCGCCTGCGGCTACTTCTGGCCGATGAACGACGGCGGCTGCGACACCCCCGGCAACGTCGCCGCGGCCGAGGGCCTCACCGGCCTGCAGCTGACCAGCTTCGCCGGCTGCTACGAGGGCATCTCCTTCACCCTCGACTGAGCGCGCCCGGAAGACGGGCCGCTCAGCGCCAGCGCAGCACCTCGATGCGGTCGCCGAGGTTGAACAGCAGGAAGTCGTCGCCGGCGAGCTCGGCCGGCGCGCCGTCCGGCGAGACCCACAGCTCGGCGCCGGTCCACGGGTCGTAGATGATCGACTTGCTCACCGGCCACGGCACGTGGGCCAGGATCTCGCCGGTGCCGAGGCGGAGGAAGCGGCGGAGGTCGGGCAGCGGCACGTCCTGGACGTCGAGGCCGTCGAGCCCGACGATGCGCATGCCGGCGAACGTGTCGTCCGGGTCGACGTACACGCCGACGAGGATGTGCTCGTCGTCGATGAAGCCGTGGGCGATGCCGTCGAACTCCGCGATCGGGTCCTCGTTCATGAGGTCGTTGACGTAGATCCGGCTCTTGTCGCCGACCCAGTCGTCGAACAGCGTGGTGACGCCATCGCTCTCGACCACGTGCATGCCGTCGGGCGAGACCTTGGGCAGCACGTCGCTGACCGCCGAGGTGTAGTTGACGCCGAACGGCAGGCTCGCCGAGTGGGCGTGGCCCGCCGGGGTCGTGTTGAACCAGTAGCGCGACCACACCGTGCCCTCGTCGGAGATGTCGTGGTCGACGATCATGTCGGACGTGAGCCCCGGCTGCGTCTGCGCCACCACCTTGCCGTCCGGCAGGCGGTGGAAGCGCGTGCCCGGCTTCGGGCTCTGCAGCGGGCTGCTCGAGTACGTGGTCCTGGCGACGAGCACCTCGCCGTTGGCCGACATGCGGAAGGCGCCGGCGCCGGGGAACGGCGGGTACTGCTTGGTCGTGCAGTCGTCGAGCAGCTCCATGGCGTGGATCCTGCCGTCATAGGCGAACGCCAGGCGGCCGGACGCGGCGCCCGCGAGGCCGCCGAGCCCGCCGCGGGTGATCGAGCGGCCCTTCGACTCGAGCGACCAGCCGTCCTCGCCGCCGACCACCCACTTCTCGCCGGCGATGGCGATCGACATGTGCTCGTACTTCTGCTCGGGCAGATCGATGCTGCGGACCTTCATCGGCGTCTCGTCGATGCGCGTCCACTGCACGTAGCCCGAATATTCGCCGCCGCTGGCGATGATCGGGCCCATCACGTTGACCGGGCTGAACCCCAGCGACCCGATCGCCACGTTCGGGGCGGACACGTCGTAGAACTTGCCGGCGAGCAGGAACCGCGTGCCCCAGCCGAGCGACGGATAGCCGACGCCGCTAAACAGCAGCGTGCCGTCGGCCGCGAAGAACCGGTGGGTCTGGGTCTGGTTGAACATGGTCCAGAAGCGGCCGTTGTCGCCGAACCACCGCGGGTAGTCGCCGACGAACCCGTGGGTCGTCAGGGCGCCGGCGGCCGCGGTGAACCGCTGGATCGTCTGCGGCGCCACGTCGGCGTCGTACACGTGCAGCTCGTCGGGCAGGTCGTGCACGCGGGCGCCCGCGTACGCCCCGGCCACCGACCAGCGCACGCTGCCGTCGGTCTCGTGGATCGTCAGCCCCGCGTCGCCGGCGGTCCACAGGTAGCCGGCGTCGGGCGCCAGGCCGTAGTTGGTGGCGGTTCCCAGCGGGACGGCCGCGATCTCACCGCCGTCGGCCGTGTCGATCAGGCGGATCACGCCGCTCTTGCGGTACAGCAGCCGGTCACCCACCATCTTCGGGGCGTCCTCGACGCTGAAGCGGGCGATCCGCGTGAGGTCGACCGCGTCCCACAGCTGCAGCGTGCCGCCGCTCTGCGTCGAGATCTGCGCGCCGTTGAACGACACGACCACGTCGCCCGTGTGCGACTGGACCAGGGTGCCGCTGCAGCCGACGTCGCAGCACATGTCGAGGCCGATCGGGCCCACGATCGAGCGGCTGACGCCCGCGCCGGAGAGCGTCGGCTCGACCGGCTCCGCGGGGTCCGTCGTGGTGTCGGCCCCGGACGAGCTGCCCGGCGGCTCGCCGGTCGTGTCCATATCGTCGCTGTCGAGCGCCCCCTCCTGACACGCGGCGAGCAGGCCGACGAACGTCAGGACACCGGACAGACTGCGACGACGACCACTCCGCGGATCGAGATCAAGAACATGCATCGTCGCCACGATAGGCCCCGGACGTCAGCGGCGGCAACCGGACGTGCCCGCCGCGACGACCGCCGCGCGGGCACGGCGCCGATCTCGTGCACGCCGTGAACCTCGCTCCGCGGCGCGTCGCACGGCCCGCGCCGCGTCGACGAAGATCCGTCACCGACCGCTCCGATTCTTTCTCACCCCGGCGTGACCCGTCCCGACCGCCGGCGACTCGACCCGTCATCAGGGAATGCTCGGCCCGCCGCTCCGGGTACCGCCGTGCATGCAGCTCGTCACGCTCGTCGCGGCCCTGGCGTTCGTCGCCGCCTGCTCCCCGTGGCGAGCCGACGCGCGCGCCTGGGCCGCGCAGCAGCCCGCGATCACGAAGGAGCTGGCGGCCCGCGCCCGGCCCCTCGAGGGGCTCGGCGCCGCCGTCCCGGACGCGGCCCCGGTGTGGGCGATGGTCCGCGACGTCCCCGTGATCGGCGTCGGCGAGGGCACCCACGGCACCCGCGAGTTTCGCCGCCTGCTCCACGCGCTCGTCGTGCACGCCGCGCGCGAGCCCGGCCCGCTGGCGCTGGCGGTCGAGCTGCCGTTCGACATGGTCCTCGCGCTCGACGCCTGGGCCGGCCACGGGTGGTCACCGGATCCCGGGCTGCGCGCGGCCGTGCTCGACGATCCCCGGCTGCTCGCCAGCGGCTGGCTCGGCGCGGTCGAGGAGTCGCGCGCGCTGTACACGTGGATCCGCGAGCACAACCGCGACGCCCCGCCCGGGCGGCGGATCCACATCTACGGCGTCGACGTGTGCATGACCTTCCACTGCGGCGCCGCGATCGCCGATTACATCGCCGACGTCGATCCCGCCGCCGGGCCACGCGCACGCGCGCTGGTCGGCCCGCTGCGGGGCAAGGAGCTCGAGCGCACCCGTTCGCCCGAGCTCGCCGCCCGCGCGCGCAAGAACCTGGACGCCCTGCGCGCCATGCTGGCAGAGCGCCGCGACCGCATGATCGAGAGGCGGGGCGAGCACACCTACGAGGCCGCGCGGCGCCTGATCTGGCTGGCCGAGCGCCGCGTCGACATCGCCGGGGACCACGGCGAAAACCCGGTGTCGGACGCGCGCGAGCGGGTGATGGCCGACACCGTCGCCTGGGTCCGCGAGCGTCTCGGCGCCGGCGGCCGCGTGCTGGTCCACGCCCACAACGGCCACGTCGGCCGCTCGCGCGACCGCATGCCGAACGGACGCCTGTCGCTGGCGACGCAGATGGGTCGGCTCCTCGCGGCGCGCCTCGGCCGCGACTACGCCGTCGTCTACACCACCTTCGACGCCGGCGAGTTCCTCGCCTTGCACACCCGCGGCTGGGTCGGCTCCGAGTCGTTCACGACCCGGGGCCTGCGCGCCTTCTCCGTGCGCGAGGCGCCGCGCGGGACCCTCGAGGCCAGCCTGCGCGCCCCCGCGGCCTACGCCCTCGACGTCCGCGAGGCCACGGCCGGCGCCGGTCCCCTCGCCGACTACCTGCGCGCCGAGCACTGGTCGCGCACGTTCACGTACGCCTGGCGCCCGTCGTTCGCGGTGTTCCCGGTCGCCTGGCGCGGCGTGGCCCCGGCCGCCGACTTCGAGGTCCTGGTCTACATCCCCCGCGCCGCGGCCACGCGCCCGTGACCTCGACCCCCGAACGCTAGATCCCTGCGCGCAGCACCAGACGACCGCGCCGCGCCCCCCGAACAGGCATCCGCTCGCCAGCTCGTCGAGCAGCGGTTCGAACGGGCACACCGCCGCGCGCCGCCGCGCGTCGCCCCACGAACAATTCGTCGACCTCGAGAAATTCGTCGCACGGATCCGTCGGGTCGCGAGCACCCACCCGCATGACCTGCTTACGCGCCCCGCTCATCCTCTCTCTCCTCGTCCCCGCGCTCGCGCTGCCCGCGTGCGGCCTCGGCAAGGTGTGCATCGGCGACTGCGAGCTCGAGGGCGAGGACTCCGAGACCTCGACCTCCGACGTCTCCGTGTCCTCCACCTATCCGACCACCGGCGACCCGCCCGAGGGCACCTCGAGCACGGACGTCGCCGACGACACGACCAGCGCCGGCGACAGCACCGGGGGCGACGCCTGCGAGTTCTTCGTCGAGGACGCCTTCGACCCGCTCGACGGCTGCGGCGACGGCGCCCAGAACCCGCGCGAGTTCTGCTTCGTCGAGGGCGCGGTCGTCGGCGCCTTCACCGACCTCACGTCCGCCCTGCCCGTGTTCGTCGACGCCGGCGGCGTCGACATCGCGGTCACCCAGGGCGACCGCACCGCCAGCGTCATGCTCGACGGCCCCGAGCCGTTCCTCGACACCGCCCACGTCGACTGGCCGATGCAGCTGCCCGAGGGCGCGATGATCCTGACCGGCGCCGGCGACGTCGACGAGGACGGCGTGCAGGACGTCGTCGCCCTGAACACCTCGACCGTGCCCGGCGAGCACGTCGTCTACAGCTTCACCCTGGCCGGCGACGGCAACCTGAAGGGCGTGACCAACCAGGCGTTCGCGGACGTGCGCTTCGGCCCCGCGGTCGCCGACTGGAACGGGGACGACCACCTCGACCTCGTCATCGTCGTCGACGCCGACCCGTCGGTGATCGTGCTCGCGGGCGACGGCACCGGCAACTACACCGTCACGCCCGAGCCGATCGCCCTGGTCGGCGACCTCCAGCAATTCGCCCTCGGCGCGCTCGACGCGGACGCCGCCGAGAACGACCTCGTGGCCGCCCGCGCCGACGGCGACGTCGCCGTCGTCATCGACGGCGTCGTGAGCGTGGTCCCCGGGCCGAGCGGCGCGACCTACCGCGCGCTCGAGGTCGTGCGCGTCGACAACGACGACCTCGGCGACTTCGTCGCCCTCTACGACGACCCCGCCGACGAGCGCGCCAAGCTCGGGGTGTTCCGCCGGCAGGCCGCGGGCGCCGACCCGAGCTTCGCCTTCAGCGCGTACGACGTGCTGTGCGGCGCGACGACCATGGCGATCGGCGACATCGACGGCGACGGCCAGATCGACGTCGTCGCCGCCGGCCCGGGCAGCCCGCGCTTCACCATGCGCCGCGGCGACGGCGACGGCGGGTTCGCGGAGGCCGTGGTGTTCGAGTTCCCCCTCCCCGCCGACCGCGTGTTCATCGCCGACCTCGACGGCAACGGCGCCAACGACGTGCTCGCGCTCGACCTCGCCTCCAGCGCCCTGCACTACGCCACCAACACCCCGTGAGCGCCCGGCGGCGGCGGTCTCGACGGCCGCCGCCGCGTCGGCCCTCAGGTGTTGACGCGCCAGTGCAGTCGCACGTCGTAGCGGCCGCCGTCGCCGTTGAAGTGCAGCTTCTTCATCGGCGAGGCCCACACGCCCGCGGGCGCCGCCAGGTTGTCGCTCGACAGCGTCCGGATGTTGTCGAGCTCGGGCGTGGCCAGCTGGATGGTCCAGTCCTTCGAGGCCACGAGGTCGTCCTCGTTGTTGAACAGGCTGACCAGCCAGTCGAGGAACGCCCCGGCCACGTAGGCCAGGGCCGCGCCGACGGCCGCGCCGATGTCCCCGCCCATGGCCTCGCCAGCCTCGGCCCCGAGCTCGTCCAGCTTCTTCTTGATCTCGTCCTCGAGCGCGGCGTAGATGTCCTGCAGCATCACGCCGAAGCCGCCGCCCGGGTCCTCCTCGCCCATCACCAGCACCAGGCCGAGCGTCGCCGGCCACGGGATGTTGTCGCCGAGCAGCGTCGCCTCGAGCTTGCGCCCGCGGTACACGTCGCTGCGGCTGCCGTTGCTGCACTTGATGAAGTACGGCACCTGGCCCGGCGGGAACGCGTTGCACAGCTCGAAGTCGTAGTAGACCGCCTCGCCCTCGTCGAAGTCGTCGCTGACCTTGAACCGCTCGATCTTCTTGACGACCCCGCCCGGGGTGATGAGGTTGCCGCCGAGCAGGATCTCGTCGGAGCCCGACTCGCCGCTGGTCTCCTCGACGCACTTGACGCTGTTGAGCTGGAACTCGATGCGCTTGACCAGCGGCCCGCTCCACTTCGGCTTCTTCTCGACCTTCACCTTCAGCTTCGACCGGTCGATCGTGCCCTTCAGCTCGGTCATGTACCAGTCGGGCGCTTTCTTGATCTCCACGCCCGCGGCCGGGCCGATGGCCGCCACCACCTCGGCGCGCTGCAGCGACGACTTGATCCGCGTGACCCGCTTCGAACGCAGCGAGCCGACGATCTTGCCGGCGGCCGCGGCCACCTTGTCGCCCTTCGGGGCCTCGTTCGGCCTGGTCACCGCGACCAGCACCGACTGCTTGGCCCGCGCCAGCAGCTTCTCGGCCAGCGCCTGCGTCCCGGGGTCGAGCGCCAGGTCGCCCGGCACCGCCGACGCGCCCGGCCGCAGGCCCGACTCGAGCGCCTTCAGCTGCGCCAGCTGCTTGCCCCTGGCGGCCGAGATCTTGGCCGGCGCGGCCCCGGCCGCGCCCGTGAACAGGTGGCCCAGCGCCAGCGCAGAGGCGCCGCCCGCGGCGACGGAGAACATGTTGCGACGGCTGAAACGGTGGTGGTTCTGTGTCATGTCGTGGTCCCTCGGGGGCGCGACGCCGCGGCCGTCGTGGCGACGCGAGCCGCGGCCGCGACCCCGGACGGTAGAGAGGCGACGACCGCGATGTGACCGGGTCCCGCGAGAAATTTTTCGGGTCGCGCGAACGCGCCGGCGCGCGCGCCGCGGGCGTGCCGGCGATCACGCGCCGCGATCGATCACAGCGTCTTCAGGTACTCGAGCACCGCCCGCCGCTGGTCGGCGCTCAGGTGGTCGCCGAACACGTGCCCGCCGTTGCCGTAGCCGAACAGGCCGGTGTCGTAGATGTGCTTGCGCTCGCCCGCGGGCGCGTCGGCCTGGGGGGTCGTCGCCGTCCACGGCCAGCCGAGCGCCTGCTCGTCGAAGTGCGTGCTGTCGAGGTCGACGCGCCGCCAGGCGTCGGGCCGGGCCGCGCTGTCGAGCACCAGCTCGATGCTCGGCACCGATCCGTTGTGGAAGTACGGCGCGGTGGCCCACACGCCGTCGAGCGGCGGCGCGGTGTAACCCGGCGTCGGATCGTCGGTCACGACCGTGCTGAACATGCCGTAGAACGACGCGTTGAACCATTCGCGCAGGTGGTGATAGAACCCGCCCGCGGCCGCGTAGGTGGCGAACGACGGGTCGGTGCCGATGACGTCGAGGGGGATCAGCAGGTTGGGGAAGGTCTCGGCCGCCGCGTCGTCGGCGTCGTAGGTGCCGTGGCAGCCGGCGCACTCGCAGGCGAAGATGTCGGCGCCCTCGGCCGCGAGCGCCGCGTCGACGGCGAACGGGTAGCGCGGCGGCTCGATCGAGGCCAGGTAGGCCTGCACGTCGGCGAAGTAGTCGAGCACCGGCGCGGCCTCCTCGACGCTGTCGGTGCACAGCGACGAGGCCAGCACCATGGTCCCGCGGTGGTCGCCGCGCGACATGCCGTTGGCGAAGTTGCTGGCCTTCTTGGCCACGCGCCACCACGGCGGCGGGTCGGCCGGGAGCACGAAGTCGGACGAGAGGTCGTACAGCGGCTCGTCGCTCCACGCGAGCGTGACCGGGTCGCGGTGCGACAGCAGCACGACCGCGAACATGACCGCCGGGTTGGCGCCGATCGTCATCATCGTCGAGTACGGCCCGAGCGCCGCCGCCCGCGCCTTGAACTTGTTGAAGGCCGCGTTGGCCTCGCTGATCTCGGGCAGGTCCGGCAGCGGATCGGCGAAGTCGCTGAGCGGGGTGGTGAAGTCGGCGGTGGCCTTGCCGAGGCCGACGATCAGCTCGCCGTTGAAGTAACCCGCGTGGCACTGCAGACAGTTCGACACCACCAGCTCGCTGCCGTCCGACTTGCTGACGACGTTCCAGGCGTGGCCGACCTCGGCGTTCTTGCCGGTGCGCCCGGGCAGCGGCTCCTCGACGCCGAGCACGCCCTCGGCCACCCCGAACAGCTCCCACGGGATGCCGCAGCTGACGTAGTCCCGGGTCAGCAGGGCCTCGTAACCGGCCGCCGGATCGCCGGCCGGCAGCTCCGGCATGGCGATCGGCTGGCCGCGATCCCACGGGCCGTGCGCGCACGCGGCCTCGCCGGTGTCGCCCTCGCTGCCGCCCTCGCTGCCGCCCTCGCCGGTCGGCGTGACGGCGGTGTCGGCGGTGTCGGCGGCGCCAGTGTCCGACGATCCGCCGTCGTCCGCGGCCGGGGGGTCGCTCGAGCAGGCCAGGGGCAGCGTGAGGGCGAGGACGGCGAGGCGGCGCATCGCGGCATGGTATCCGATTCCGCGCCTCGCCGGCGCGACGCGAGGTCTCGCCGGCCGCGTCGCCGCGCGCCACGGTCGCCACGCGCCGGCGGCCCCGCTCGTCGCCCGCGCCGGCGCGACGCGAGGTCTCGCCGGCCGCGTCGCCACGCGCCACGCCCCGCGGCCCCGCGAGTCGCCCACGCCGGCGCGACGCGAGGTCTCGCCGGCCGCGTCGCCACGGCCCCGCGGCCCCGCGGCCCCGCGAGTCGCCGCGTCGGCGCCCCGCTCGTGCACGGGTCCGCGGCTCCGCTGGCCGCTCGAGCGCGGCGCCCCGTCGACGCGCCGGGCGGGCGATGCTGTATGCTCTCGCACGCGTGCGCTTCGGACCCTGGCACCGCCTGCACGAGGCCGCCGCCGCCGCGCCGCAGGCGGCCGGCGTGCTGCAGGTCCGCCTCGAGGCCGGCCTCGTCGTCTACCCGCGCGGCAAGTCGGCGATGATCCTCTACGCCGCGGCCGACGACCTCCGCGCGGCGTGCTCGCGGCTCGCCGCCGAACACCCCCACGCGGCCTGGCTGTGCCGGTTCGACCGAGACGGGGCGGGTGAGCCCCGCGCGGCCGCGGCGGCCCTGCTCGCCGACTTCGTGGACCGCTTCGGCGAGGCCCCTGCCCTGCCCCGCGCGCCGCGCTGACCGCGACGGAGGTCCGCCGTCGAGGGGCCCGGGCGACGTCTCGACGCTCGTCGGGGCCGCGTCCGGGCCCCGGACGACCCACGCGGACGCGCGCCGAAGACCGTCGCGTGGCGCCGGCCTCGTCGGTACGATGCGACGATGCGGATCCACGCCTCGCTCGTGCTCGTGCTCGTCGCCTGCGGCGGCGCCAACTCCGACGGCTCGACCGGGCCCGAGACCGCGACCGACGACCTCACGGGCCCCTCGCCGACGACGCAGCCGACGAGCGCGCCCGACGCGACCTCGCAGCCGACCGGCGACGCGACGGGCGACGCGACCACCGCCGCGCCGACGAGCGCCGGCCCGACGAGCGACGCGACCACCGACCTCACCACCACCGGCGAGCCGCCCGCGGACGCCCTGCCGGTCGGCCACTGCGGCGCGCTCGCGGGCCGCTACTTCGCGGCCGACACCTGGATCTACGCCGACATCTCGGACGCCCCGGTCCGCCCCGACTCGGCCGCGACGACGGCGTGGCTGGCGGCCCAGGGCGGGTGGGGCAACGACAACCGCTTCCAGATCGACACCAGCTTCATCATCAACGACGCCGACGCGAGCGCCCCGAAGGTCACGCGCACGCCGGCCGACCCGGTGCCCTACAGCGCCGACTGCGACCCCGGGGTGATGTTCCCGATCCCCGAGGGCGCGCGCATCGAGGGCCTGCCCGACCTCGTGTGCCCCGGCCGCGTCGACGGCGACTACCAGGGCGACTGCCACCTGCTCGTCGCCGACTTCGACGGCGGGGTGTTGTACGAGTCGTACCGCGCGACCTACACCGGCGGCCAGTACTACACCGAGTGCGACGTCGCCTGGGACATGACGCTCGACGCCTGGGGCCCGCCGCCGGCGCCGGGCAGCGCGCTGCCGCCGGTCGAGCAGTACCAGTGGGGCATCGGCCGCGACTGCACCGGCCCCGACGCGGCCGGCTTCCCGATCGCGCCGCTGCTGTTCACCGTCGGCGACGTGATGGCGGGCAAGGTCCAGCACGCGATCCGCTTCATCCTGCCGAACGACCGCATGCAGCGCGCCCCGAACGACGCCGTCGAGGGCCCGATGTACGTGTGGCCCGCGAGCCACGCCGGCGGCCCGCAGGCGATCGACCCGGCCGCGCCGATCTACGGCTCGCGCTGGCGCCTGCGCCCCGACTTCGACCCCGCCGCCGCCGGCCTCGACCCCACCAACCCGGTCGTCGTCGCCGTGGTCTGGGGCCTGCAACACCACGGCATGTTGCTCGCCGACGGCGGCAACATCGCCCTCACCGCCGAGAGCTCCGACGGCTGCGGTCAGACGTGGGACGACCTGTGGGGCGAGCACGGCCCGCGCGTGCTCGACGGCATCGCGCCGACCGACTTCGAGATCATCGACGTCGGCGAACCCGAGATGGGCTACGACTGCGTGCGCAACCCGAACCGCTGAGCACACCCCGCCGCCGCGGGCAGCGACGCACGCAGGCCGGCGACCGCGCGCACCCGCCGGCAGATCCGCGGCCCGGCAGCGGCCCGAGGCGGCCGCCGCGTCGCGCTCCGGGCCGCACAGGCGAGCCCGAGGTCGAGCGCCCGGGCGGACCTCCGCGCCGGGCCTCCTCGCCCGGACCCCGTGCGCGCCCCGCAGTCCCCGGCGTCGCCGCGCCTCGCCCTCGCGCTCGCGGCCGCGACCCTCGGCGCACCCGCGAGCGTGGCGCTGACGCCGTGTCAGACCGCCTGTAGCCGCGAATTCGACCGCTGAGGCGCGTGCCCCCTTCGCGCTAGCCTTGCCTGCGCAAGCGCCATGGCCACCCGCACTGCTGCCCGTGTGATCAAGAGCCCCGAGACCGGCGTCCGCTACAAGCTCGGCGAGCTGCTCGGCAAGGGGGGCTTCGGGTCGGTGTGGCGCTGCACGAGCGCGGGGCTCGACGGGCCGCTGTGCATCAAGCTGACGCGCGACCAGGAGAGCTGGCACCGCGAGGCCTATATGGCCCACCTGCTCGGCGATCACCCGCGCGTGGTCAAGATCCACGAGACCTTCCCGATCCTCGACGGCGGCCAGCCGATGTACGTCGTCGTCATGGAGCTCGCCGACTGCGGCACCGTCGCCGACGTCGTGCGGCGCGACGGCGCCTGGCCCGAGGCCCGCGCCGTCGCCGAGGTCGCCCGGCTGCTCGGCGCGGTCGACAAGCTGCACGGCTGCGGCGCGCTGCACCGCGACATCACCCCCTACAACGTGTTCGCCTGCGGCTCGCCGATCGTGCTGAAGCTCGGCGACTTCGGCCTCACCACCCACGGCCCGCGCACCGGCGTGGCCGCCGACGCCTTCCCGCCGTGGTTCGTCGACCGCGCCATCCGCGAGGAGCAGCGCACCCGCTGGGACGTGCGCGAGGACCTCTGGCAGGTCGCGCAGGTGCTCGCCGTGCTGCTCACCGGCGAGGTCGAGCCGGTGCGGGCCGCCGACATCCGCAGCCTGCGCTGCTCCGCCGCCACCCGCCTGGTCCTCGCCCGCGCCATCGGCGAGCGGGCCAACCGCTTCGACTGCGCGCGCGCCATGGCCGAGGCCCTGCGCTCCGGGGCCCGCGACGGCGCGCCCGCCGGGCCCTCGCGCCCGCGCACGCTCGCCGGCCGCAACGTCGTGTTCACCGGCCGCCTCAGCGTGTCGCGGGCGACCGCCGTGACCCTCGCGCGCGAGGCCGGGGCCAGCGTCTCCAACTCGGTCAACGCCAGCACCGACCTGCTCGTCGTCGGCACCTCGCGCCTGTGGACCGCGGGCGACGCCGGCGGCCGCAAGCTGCTCGCCGCCGCCGCCAAACGCGAGAGCGGCCGGCGCATCGATCACATCACCGAGGCGTGGTTCATGCGCCTGATCGGCCGCCGCTGATCGGCGCTCGAGGTCGCCGACCCACAGCCTCGCCTGAAACGTCTGTCGCGCGACGACCGGTTTTTTCGCGTCCGCCGGCTGCCCGCGGGTGGTCAGCGCGCGCGCGCTTCGCTACCCTCCGCGCCATGTTCCGACCTCAAGCGGCGCTCCTCTCCCTCGGCCTGCTCCTCGGCTTCGCCTGCGGCGACCCCAACGACATCTGCGTGCCCGGCAACGAGGACTGCTCGTGCGTCGGCGGCGGCTGTCTGCCCGGCCTCATGTGCGTCGAGGACGTGTGCAAGCCGACCGGCGTCGAGCCCTCGACCGGCGCGACCGACACCGGCGGCACCGTCGACCCGACCACCGGCGACGCGCCGACCGGCGACGCCACCACCGGCGCTGGCACGAGCACCGGCTCGCCCACCAGCTCGACCGGCGACGCCACCACCGGCGGCAGCACCGGCGAGACCACGACGACCGGCGAGAGCAGCGGCGGCGCCGAGCCCTCGCTCGGCTTCTTCGTCTCGAGCGCCACCAGCCCCACCGGCAACCTCGGCGGGCTCGCGGGCGCCGACCAGATCTGCCAGGGCCTGGCCGACGCCGTCGGCGCCGGCGACCGCGAGTGGCGGGCCTACCTCAGCGTCGAGAAGGGCCCCGACGACGGCCCGATCCACGCCAGGGACCGCATCGGTCAGGGCCCCTGGTACAACGCCAAGCTCGCGCTGGTGGCCAGGGACCTCGCCGAGCTGCACGCGCTCGCGGGCGACCCGGAGCTGTTCCTCGACGAGAACGGCCAGCCGATCAACGGCCAGTGGGGCGGCTCGCCGACCCCCAACGAGCACGACATCCTCACCGGCACCAACCGCGACGGCACCGTCACCGTCGGCATGACCTGCCTCGACTGGACGTCCGAGGACGCCGCGGACTTCGCCCAGGTCGGCCACAGCGACGGCCTCGGGCCGATGATGAGCGACGAGGAGAAGTACCGCCCGTGGAACTCGGTGCACGAGAGCGGCGGCTGCAACGACACCGCCCCCAAGGGCGGCGCCGGGCGCATCTACTGCTTCGCCGCCGACTGACCGCGGACCCGCAGGCGCGCCGCGGCCAGGGCCGGCGCGCCGCGTCGCTACGGCGGCCCCGCGCTCGTCGACGAAAAACGAAAGGTGTAGTGTGCGCGCCATGCCCCACCGCCCGCTCGCCCTGCTCCTCGCGCTCGCGCCGCTCGCCTGTCGTCCGGCCGCCCCCGCCGAGCCCGCGGCCGCCGCGCCCGAGCCCACCCCGCCGCCCGCGCCCGCCGAGCCCGCCCCGGACGCGACCCCGCCCGCACCTGGCCCCGAGGACAGCTCCGCGCGCTGGCGGGCGATCGTCGCCGACCCCGCGCGCCCCGACGACGAGCGGGCCCTCGACCCCGGGCGCAAGCCGGCCGAGCTGCTGGCCTTCCTCGACCTGAAGCCCGGCATGAAGGTCGCCGACGTCGGCGCCGGCCTCGGCTACACCACCTTCCTGCTGGCCCAGGCGGTCGGCCCCGAGGGCCGCGTCTACGCCCAGAACAGCAGGCGCGTGCGCGAGAGGTTCGCCGAGCCCGCCTTCAGCGAGCGCCTGAAGACCCCCGGCTTCGCCAACGTCACGCGCGTCGACCAGGAGTTCGAGCAGCCTGTCCCGAAGGACATCAAGGACCTCGACCTCGTGATCAACTTCATCTTCTACCACGACACCTTCTGGATGAAGGTCGACAACAAGCAGATGAACCGCGCCATCTTCGACGGCCTGAGGTCCGGCGGGCGCTACGTGATCGTCGACCACAGCGCCAGGGCCGGGGCCGGCAGCAAGGACTCGCAGACCCTGCACCGCGTCGAGGAGTCGCTGGTCCGCAGCGAGGTCGAGGCCGCCGGCTTCAAGCTCGAGGGCAGCGCCGAGTTCCTGCGCAACCCGGACGACCCGCGCGACTGGAACGCCTCGCCGCGCGCCGCCGAGGCGGCCGGCAAGCGCGGCCAGGCCGACCGCTTCATCCTCAAATTCGTCAAACCGTGAGCCCCTGGGGCCGCCTGGGCGGCGTTCGGGGCGGTGTCCGGAAATGGGATCGGGCGCCCGCGGATCCGAACACCGGGCCCCGCCTCCTCCGGGATTGGCCTGCAATTTCAAGGGGCACGGGACTTGCTGAAGCAGCGGCGTGGACGTCGTTCGCCCCCGCCGCTCGCTGCTCTACCGCCACGGCCGCAAGCTCCTCGCCGGGCTCGTCACCGTGGCCCTGTTCGTCAGCGGCACGCTGGCG
The DNA here is from genome assembly GCA_016793465.1 of Myxococcales bacterium. The sequence continues at coordinate 50,990 of JAEUJW010000039.1, read as the reverse complement.
ATCGGGCAGCTGCGGGCCGAGCCCCCGGCCACCGCGCGCGCCGGCCTGTGGCTCGGCACGGTCGAGCGCGGCGAGATGCTGCGCGACGTGCAAGGCAACGGCAAGCTGGTGCCGCAGCACATCCAGTGGATCACCGCGCTGACCGCCGCGCGCGTCGAGAAGATCCACGTGCGGCCCGGCACGCCGGTCGAGCCCGACACCTTGATCCTCGAGCTGCGCAACCCCGACCTCGAGCTGCACACCCTCGAGGCCGAGCGCCAGGTCGCGGCGGCGCGGGTCGAGCTCGCCAACATGCGCGCCAACCTCCGCAGCGACAGGCTCGCGCAGGAGGTCGCGGTCGCCACCCTGCAGGTCGACAGGACCCAGGCCGAGCGCAAGGCCGAGGCCAGCGCCGCGCTCGGCGGCCAGGGCTACCTCTCGGGCGACGACGAGACGACCGCCAGGGAGAAGCTCGAGACGACCGCCCGCCGCGCGACCCTCGAGGAGCAGCGCCTGGCCGTCCTCGGCGAGGGCCTGAAGTCGCGGCTCGCCGCCCAGGCCGCGCAGATCGAGCGGCTCGTGCACATCGCCGAGTTTCGCCGCGAGCAGCTCGCCGCCCTCAAGATCAGGGCCGGCGTGTCCGGCGTGCTGCAGGAGCTCCCGCTCGAGGCGGGCCAGTGGATCAGCCCCGGCGGCCTGCTCGCCAAGGTCGCCCGCCCCGAGCTGCTGAAGGCCCGCCTGGCGATCCCCGAGACCCTGGCCAAGGACGTGGCGATCGGCCAGCGCGCGCGCATCGACACCCGCAACGGCGTCGTCGACGGTGAGGTCGTGCGCGTCGACCCGGCCGCCTCGGGCGGCACCGTCACCGTCGACGTCGGGCTCACCGGGCCGCTGCCGCGCGGCGCCCGGCCCGACCTCAACATCGTCGGCACCGTCGAGCTCGAGCGCCTGACCGACGTGCTGTTCGTGCGCCGCCCGGCGTTCGTGCAGCCCGACTCGACCTCGGGGGTGTTCCGCATCGAGGCCGACACGCCCTACGCCTCGCGCGTCAACGTGCAGTTCGGCCGGGTCTCGGCGACCCTCGTCGAGGTCCTCGGCGGGCTCGAGGCGGGCGACCGCGTCGTCCTGTCCGACATGTCGAAGTGGGACGGCCGCGACCGCATCAAGCTCGAGTAGCCCGGCGATCTCATGCCCGCTCCGCAGCCCACGAACCCCGCGCTTCCTCGCCGCCCCGCCGGCGACGTATCATGCGGCCGAGCGCCGCGCATGAACCCGTCCATGCCACCCGCCCGCGTCCTCATCGCCGACGATCAGCCCGACGTGCTCGAGGCCCTGCGGCTGCTGCTGAAGGGCCAGGGCTTCCAGCTCCACCTCGCGCGCTCGCCCGCCGAGATCCTCGCCGCCGTCACGGCCCACGACTTCGACGCCCTCCTGATGGACCTGAACTACGCCCGCGACACCACCTCGGGCCGCGAGGGCCTCGACCTCATCGCCGGCGTCGCCGCCCTCGACGCGACCCTGCCGATCCTGGTGATGACCGCGTGGGGCAGCGTCGACGGCGCGGTCGAGGCGATCCGCCGCGGCGCCCGCGACTACATCCAAAAGCCGTGGGACAACGCCCGCCTGCTGCTCACGCTGCGCACGCAGGTCGACCTCGGGCGGGCCCTGCGGCGCTCCGGCCGGCTCGCCGGCGAGAACGAGCGCCTGGTCGCCGACGGCCTGCCGCCGCTGATCGCCGGCTCGCGGGCGATGGAGCAGGTGCTGCGGATCCTCGAGCGCGTGGCCCCGTCCGACGCGAGCGTGCTGATCACCGGCGAGCACGGCACCGGCAAGGAGGTCGTGGCCCGCTGGCTGCACGCCAGGTCGCTGCGCGCGGCCCGGCCGTTCATCGCCGTCAACGCCGGCGCGCTCGGCGAGGGCGTGCTCGAGAGCGAGCTGTTCGGCCACGTCAAGGGCGCCTTCACCGACGCCCGCAGCGACCGCATCGGCTGCTTCGAGCTCGCCGACGGCGGCACCCTGTTCCTCGACGAGATCGCCAACATGCCCGCGGCCCAGCAGGCCAAGCTGCTGCGCGTGCTGCAGACCGGCGAGCTGCTGCGCGTCGGCTCGTCGAAGGTCCGCCGCGTCGACGTGCGCGCGCTGGCCGCGACCAACGCCCCGCTGGCCCAGCTGACCGCCGGCGGGGCGTTCCGCGAGGACCTGCTGTACCGCCTCAACACCGTCGAGATCCACCTGCCGCCGCTGCGCGAGCGCCGGGACGACATCCTCCGCCTGGCCCGCCACTTCCTCGCGGAACGCGGCCCGCGCTACGGCGGGACCGTGGTCGAGTTCGCGGCCGACGCCGAGAAGGCCCTGCTGGCCCACGCCTGGCCCGGCAACGTCCGCGAGCTCGAGCACGTGGTCGAGCGCGCCCTGCTGCTGGCGACGGGCCCGGCGATCCTCGAGGCCGACCTCGCCCTGCGCGGCGGCGCCGGCGAGCGCGGGGCCGCGATCGACGACATGACCCTCGACGAGGCCGAGCGCTACCTCATCGTCCGCGCCCTCGCCCGCAGCAACAACAACGTCAGCGAGGCGGCGCAGCGGCTGGGCCTGTCGCGCAGCGCGCTGTACCGCCGCCTCGCGCGTTACGGGCTCGAGCCGTGAAGCGGTGGAGCGAGCGCCACGAGGTCCGCGTGGTCCTGCTCGCCGGCGCGGCGGCCGTGCCGGCGCTGCTCGTCGCGCTGGTCCTGCTCGCGGTCGGCGAGCACAGCCCGAAGACCCGCTGGACCCTCGGCGCCCTGCTCGTGCTCGCGTGCGTCGGCGGGCTCACGGCCCTGCACGCCCGGGTGACCCGCGCGCTGCAGGTGGTCTCGGCCCTGCTCGGCGCCATGCGCGAGGAGGACTTCTCGCTGCGCGGCCGCACCGCCGCCGCGGCCGTCGACGACGACGCCCTGTCCGGCGTGATGCGCGAGATCAACGGCCTCGCCGACACGCTCCGCGAGCAGCGCCTCGGCGCCTTCGAGGCCGACGCCCTGCTGCGCACGGTGATGGAGGAGATCGACGTCGCCGTGCTGGCCTTCGACGCCGGCGGCCACCTGCGCCTGGCCAACCGCGCCGCCGAGCGCCTGCTGACCCGCGACGGCGCGGCCCACCCGATCGGCCGCGACGCGGCGGCGCTCGGGCTGTCGGCCTGCCTCGAGGGCGAGGCCCCGCGCACCTTGCTGTCGCTGTTCCAGGGCGACGCCGGCCCGTGGGAGCTGCGCCGCACCCGGTTCCGCCAGCGCGGCCTGTCGCACACGCTGATCGTGTTGACCGACCTGCGCCGGGCCCTGCGCGAGGAGGAGCGCCTGGCCTGGCAACGCCTGGTGCGCGTGCTCGGCCACGAGATCAACAACTCGCTGGCGCCGATCCAGTCGATCGCCGAGCACCTGCGCGAGCAGCTGCGCCGCCCGCCCGCCGAGCGCCCGTCCGACCTCGAGGACGACCTCGCGCGCGGCCTCGACGTCGTCACCCGCCGCGCCGGCGGGCTCGCCCGCTTCCTCGCCGCCTACGCCCGCCTGGCCCGCCTGCCCCGCCCCAGCCTCGCCCCGGTCGACGTCGCGGCCTGGGTCGACCGCGTGGTCGCGCTCGAGCGCCGCCTGCCGATCGCCGTCCGCCCCGGCGACCCCGCGACGATCCTCGCCGACGGCGACCAGCTCGACCAGCTGCTCATCAACCTCGTGCGCAACGCCGCCGACGCCGCGCTGGCGGCCGGCGCCGGCGCCGGCGTGGCCGTGTCGTGGCGCCTGCACGGCGGCACGCTCGAGCTCACGGTCAGCGACGACGGCCCCGGCCTGGCCGACACCGCCAACCTGTTCGTCCCGTTCTTCACCACCAAGCCCGACGGCAGCGGCATCGGCCTGGTGCTCTCGCGCCAGATCGCCGAGGCCCACGGCGGCAGCCTCGGCCTGGCCAACCGCGACGACGGCCGCCGCGGCTGCGAGGCCCGCGTGCGCCTGCACGAGGCCCGCGCCGGCCGCCCCGCGCTCGCCGGCTGAGCCGCGGCGTCAGCCGATCTGCATGTACGAGCCGACCACGTGGGCGACCGGCCTGTCGGGCGCGCCGTCGATCCACAGGCGCACCGACCCGGTGATCTTGTGCCGACCGGCGCGCAGCAGCTCGGCGCGGGCGACGAGGTCGCCGCCGGCCGCCGGCCGCAGGAACTGGATGCTGAGCTCCGAGGTCACCGCCATCGGCGCCAGGCCGAGCACGGTGAAGGTCATGAACCACAGGGCGGTGTCGGCGAGCGCGAACTGGATCGGCCCCGAGACGAACCCGCCGGGCCGCAGCATGCCGGGGTCGTAGGTCCAGCGGGCGACCGCGAAGCCGGGGCCGATCTCGACGCAGCGGCTGCCGGTGCCGTGCGCCGAGGGGAACTCGCGCTCGACGAACGTGTTGATCGCCTCGGGGGTGGGGATCTCGATCATCGGCGCGACCATACCTCAGCGCTGCGGCGCGTGGGCGGCCAGCCACGCCGTGATCTCCGCGACCCGGGCCTCGGATCCGGGCAGCGCGACGTACCCGTCGCGGGCCGCCCGGGCCAGCGCGAGCGCTCGCTCGCGATCGGCGGGCGCGGGCCACAGCGCCTCGGCGAGGGTGAAGCGGCAGCGGGCCAGCTCCTCGGCGGGGCCGTCGGATCGCTCGAGGATCTCGAGCGCACGCGCGGCCAGGCTCGCGGCCTCGGCGTGCCGTGCCCCGGCCAGCGCCACGTCGGCGAGGCCGGCGACGTCATAGGCGACATCGGGGTGCTCGCGGCCCAGCACGCGCTCGTGGATCGTCAGGGCCCGGGTGTAGAGCTCGCGCGCCGCCGCCGGATCGCCGAGCCGCAGGCGCGCGCCGGCGAGGTTGGCCAGCGTCGCCGCGACGTCGAGGTGATCCGGGCCGTACGCCCGCTCGCGCAGCTCGAGCGCCCGCTCGTACAGCGCGCGAGCCGTCGTCAGCTCGCCCATCGCCATGCGGACGCTGCCGAGGTTGTCGAGCGAGCCGGCGATCTCGGGGTGGTCCGGCGCGTACGACCGCTCGCGGATCTCGAGGGCCTCGCCGTGGGCCGCGAGCGCCTCCGCGTACTCGCCCGAGGCCCAGTGCATGGTCCCGAGGTTGGCGATCGCGGTGGCCACCGCCGGGTTGTCGGGGCCGAGGGTCTCGCCGAGGATCGCCGCCGTACGCTCGGCGAGCCGCTTGGCCTCCGCGTGGTCGCCGGCGATCCAGCGCGCGCTCGAGAGGTTGCCGAGCACCATCGCCACGTCGGAGTGGACCGGACCGAGCGCCGCCGTAAAGATAGCGAGCGCGCGCTCGCCGAGCTCGACCGCCGCGCGCGGGTCGCCCTGCGCGAGGCGCACGCTGGCCAGGTTGCTGAGCGTCGCCGCGTTGTCGGGGTGCATCGGACCGACCGCCCGCTCGGTGATCGCCAGCTCGCGCTCGTGCAGCGCCCGCGCCTCGGCCAGCGCGCCCTCCGAGTCGCGCACCCGCGCGAGGTTACCGAGGCGCCGGGCCTCGCCGAGCCCGGTCGCGTCGCCCGCGTGGACCAGCGCCACCTCGGCGAGCTCGGCCCAGGTCTGGCCCTCGCCCGGACGCGCGAGGTGCAGCCCGACCAGGGTGATCATGTCGCTCGCCGCCTCGGACGCCACCGCCCAGGCCGAGACCCGCGAGGCCGTCATGTACGCCGCGCGCTGGGCCGCCTCGGCGAGCTTGTAGTCGCCCTTGCGCTCGAGCAGCGTGCCCTCGTTGTGGGCCAGCGCGGCGACCATGGCCGGCATCTCGATCGCCTCCGCTCGCGGCTTGCTCGCCAGGATCAGCGCCAGCGCCTCGTCGTAGCGCCCCGACTGCTTCAGGGCCAGCGCCTGCCAGCGCACGCCCCGCAGCGCCGCCGCCTCGGCCCGGCGCTCGAGCGGCGGCACCGGCGGCAGCAGGGCCAGGCGCGCCGGATCGAGGCACGTCGACGTCGGCGTCAGCGACGACGCCGAGGGCACGGCCTGCGGCACGATCCGCCGATCGGCCCGCAGCAGCTCCGCGATCGTCGCGGCCAGCTCGGTCCGCCGATCCTCGAGGCACCACAGCGCGCGCTCGGCCGTGCCCTGCGACCACGCGCCCTCGACCTCGATGCGCATGCACGCGGCCGTGCGATCGGCCCGCCACGCCCGCGCCGCCGCGTCGAGCAGCGGCACGGTCTTGTCCGCGGCGGCCGCGGCGTAGCTCACCCCCGTGCCCGTGAACCCGGCGCGAAGCGCCTCGCCCGCCGCCGCGTCCCAGGTCGACTCGATGCTCGCACCCGCCGCCTCGCAGGCCGCGACCGCCCGCGCGTGCCGCCACGCCTGCACCCCCGCCAGCCCGCCCGCGAGCAGCGCCACCGCCCCGACCACCGCCGCCCCCGTGCGCGCCCGGGCGGCCCCGCGGCCGCGCTCGAGCGCCTGCAGCAGCGCCGCCATCGACGGCCAGCGCTCGGACGGGTCGACCGCCAGCCCGCGCGCGACGATCCTTCTCAGCCACGCCGGCACCCGCGAGCCGCGCGGCGGCGGCCTGCGCTCGCCCGCCGTCACCGCCGTCGCCAGCTCGGTCAGCGACTCGCCGGCGAACGGCCGCTCGCCGTGCAGAAGCTCCCAGGCCACGACGCACCAGCCGAATTGATCGGTGGCGGCCGGCGCCTCCTCGCCGCGCCACTGCTCCGGCGCCATGTAGGCCGGCGTGCCCTGGATCGCCCCGACGCGCGTCAATACGGCCGCCAAGGCCGCGCTCGCCGAGGCCGGCGCCAGCGTCGCCAGCAGCCCGACCTCGTCGATCGGCGCGAGCGGGGCTCGCATCGACTCGCCGCTGGTCGGCCTGCCGTGCGCCAACCCGAAGTCCATCACGCGCACGCGACCGTCGTCGCCGATCATCACGTTGTCGGGCTTCAGGTCCCGATGTACGAGCCCGGCCGCGTGGGCCGCGACCACCCCGCGCGCCACGTCGGCGAGCACCGCCACGACCTCGGGCCAGCGCCGCGGCTGCTCCTTGGCCCACGCCTCGAGCGTGCGCCCGGCCACGAACTCCATCGCCAGCCAGACCTCGGCCCCGTGCACGCCGACGTCGTGGATCGCCACCACGTTCGGGTGCGACAGCTTGGCCAGCGCCTGGGCCTCGCGCAGCAGCCTCGCCCCGGCGTCGGCCGTCCGCGCGCGCACCAGCTTCAGCGCCACCTTGCGATCGAGGTCGGGGTCGACGGCCGCGTAGACCACGCCCATGCCGCCGGCGCCGAGCCGCGAGAGCACCACGTAGCGGCCGATCACCGCCCCGCGCTCCGGCTCGGCCTCCACCCGCGACCCGGACTGCGCCTCCGTCGCGGTCGCCGCGGCGGTGATCGCCGCGCTGTCAGCCTCGCCCAAGCGCCGCCCTCCGGACGCAGTCTATCAGCAACTCGATCCTACGAGTCCGCGCAGTTGCGAGCGCTCACTCGGCGAGCGGCGCTCCGAGCTCGAGGTCGACGAGGATCGGGTTGTGGTCCGACACGATGCGGCCGTCGACCGTCGGCCGCTCGATCACCTGGGGCGTGCGCGGCGTGAGCCCGGCGCCGGCGAACCAGTCGACGCGCATCGGCACCCGCCCGCCCCACGGGGCCAGCTTGCGCTCGAGCCAGCGGATCATCCAGTCGCTGATCGCCCGCGGGAAGTAGTCGAGCAGCTTGCGGTTGAGCTCCGGGTCGTAGACGTCGCCGTAGATGGTGCCCTTGCTGAAGTCGTTGTAGCCCTCGATCTCGAGCCCGCCCTTGTGCAGCGCGGCGAACACCTTGCGCTCGTCGTGCTCCTCCGGGGCCATGTAGGTCTCGGCCATGCGCTGCCACGAGAACCGGGCCAGCTTCAGGAAGATGCTCGAGGCCATGCCGCGCGGGGTCCCGAGGTCGAAGGTGTTGGTGTTGAGGTCGCCGCCGAGCAGCATGCGCTTGCCGCCGAAGCGGTGCATGCGGTCGACGATCTGCGCGAGGTGACGCGCGCGCCCCCGCGGCCCGCCGAACGGGTCGAGGTGGACCAGCGCCAGCGTCAGCGGCCCGTCGGGCAGCAAGAGCTCGCACAGCAGCGTGCGCTTGTTGCCCATGCGCTTCTCGAGCGCGTGGAACTTGTCGCGGCGCTCGATCAGCTCGACCGCCTCGAAGCGCAGCACCGGGAAGCGGCTGAGCAGCGCGCAGCCGTGCAGCGCCTTGGTGTTGGGGACGCCGTGGCCGCGCTCGCTGCGGTCGCCCTCGGCGAGCACGATGTGGTAGTTGGCGAACACGTAGCCCATGCCGAGCATGGCCGCGATCTCGCGGGGCACGTTGCGGTTCTGCGTGCGGCCCATGCCGATGTCGACCTCGGTCAGCAGCAGGATGTCCGCGTCGCGCAGCTCGGGCTCCTCGCGCAGCAGCTTGCCGATGCCCTCGAACCGCTTGCCGCGCTCGATGTTCCAGGCGACCACGCGGACCTGGCCGGGCCGGCGCGTGGTCAGCTGGGTGCCGAGGGTCGGCTCCAGGTCCCACTCGAAGCCGCGGAGGACCTTCTCGAGCTGCGGACGGATGCGCTGGTAGACCGGGTCGCGCCGCAGCTTCTTGCGCTTCCGGATCCTGGAGATGTGGGCCAGCGCGTCGGTGAAGTCGTGGTCGAGCTCGAACCGCGGCGGCAGACCGCTCGCGGACGCCGACGGATCGACGGGCCGCGCCGGCTCGCCCGCCTCGCGCTCGCCGGCGACGCCGGGCTCGCCGGCGGCCTGCGGATCGAGGTCGGCGGGCTCGCGGCCGTGGGGAGATGGCGGAGACGGTTCGATGGGGTCGGACAAGGCGCCAGGACGGGGGGTCAACGTCCAGCGATCGGTACGGGATCGCCGCGACGCTGTCCAGTGCGACCGCGCGACGATCGTGGACCGGGCTCGCGGCGCGGGCGGGTGCGCGTCGTGCTGCGCACCCGCGGCGCGGCCGCGCGCGAGGCTCGCCGGACCCGCCAGGACGGCGTATGGGCTATGCTGGCGGCCATGTCGTTCGTTGGCCTCGCCGCCGCCGTCGTCCTCACGCACCCGGACGTGCTGGTGGCGCCGCCCCCGGAGCCCGCCCCGATCTTCGGCGGCTATGTCTCGGTCGAGGGCGCGTGGCCCACCGCGGTGGCGATCCACGCCGGCTCGATCCTCTGCACCGGCACCCTGGTCCGCCCCGACGTGGTCCTGACCGCCGCGCACTGCCTCAGCAACGTGCCCGGGCCCTCGTCGATCAGCGTCAGCTTCGGCAACAACGTCTACGACCCGTCGACCGTCGAGGTGCCCGTGATCGACTTCGGCTTCGACCCCGAGTTCTGCCCGTCCGACGACTGCAAGGAGGACATCCACGACTACGGCTACCTCATCCTGGCCGAGCCGCAGTCGATCACGCCGACGCGCATCGTCGCCAGCCAGGACGAGTGGGACGAGCTCATGGCGGTCGGCGAGACGGTGATCGTGGTCGGCTACGGCCTCGACGAGAACATGACGATCACCGGCATCAAGCGCGAGGTCGAGGTGCCGATCACGCGCTTTAGCAAGTCGGGCCTCGAGTTCCAGGCCGGCGGCATGGACAAGGACTCGTGCCAGGGCGACTCCGGCGGCCCCGCGTTCGCCAGGCTGTCGACCGGCGAGTACGTGCTCGCCGGCATCACCTCGCGCGGCTACACGTGCGGCAAGGGCGGCTTCTACGCGGTGCCCTACGGCGGCATGTGCTGGCTGTACTCCGACTCGGGCACGACCGTCGACCTGCGACCCGCGGGCTGCGAGCTGTGCGACTGCGTCGACACCGACCCGACCCGCAGCGAGGGCTGCAGCTGCGACGCCGGCCGCGGCTCGCCGCTGTCCGGCGGCGGCGCGTGGCTGGTGCTGCTCGCGCTGCTCGGCCTGCGTCAGGCGAGGAAGCGGTCGTCGTCGTCCTCGTCGTCGTCCTCGTCGAACTCCGCGTAGCCGACGATCACGTCGTCGACGTCCGCGAGCTCGGGCGGCGTCGCGGGCGGCGGCGGCTCGGCCGCGCGGGGCGGCACGACCTCGTCCGCGAGCTCGCCGCCGCCTTCCTCTTCGTCGTCGTCGAAGTCGGCGAAGGCCCGCTCGAAGTCGAATTCATCGTCCTCGTGGTACTGCAAGCGGGCCCGAGGATACGCCCGGAGACTGGCGGGCTACACCGTCAGCGCCGCCGTGAATCTTCCGCGCCGGCGGGCGTGTGCGCGCAGCAGCGGCCGCAATTCCTCCTCGAGGTACTCGTCGACCTGGTGCGGCGCGCGGCCGACGTAACGCCGTGCGTCGAGCCCCGACGGGTCGATGAACGGTGTCAACGCGGGGTCGGCGTGCAAGCGCGCGATCAGGTCGTTGGGGCGCCCCGCCTTCATCTCCGCGACCGCGGCCAGACTCGCGCGCCGGATCGTCTCGTGGACATCCTGACGATCGAGCCCGCCGGCGGTCGCGCGCATCAGCAGGTTCTCGGTGGCCATGAACGGCAGCTCGTCGCGCATGTTGGCGGCGATCACCGCCGGGTTGACGACCAGCCCGGCGCACACGTTGACCAGCAGGTTGAGCGCGGCGTCGGTGGCGAGGAACGCCTCGGTGATGACGAGCCGGCGGTTGGCGCTGTCGTCGAGCGTGCGCTCGAACCACTGGTTGGCGTGGGTCTCGCGCGGGCTCGCGGCCAGCGAGTGCACGAAGCGGGCGAGGCTGCAGATGCGTTCGCTGCGCATCGGGTTGCGCTTGTAGGCCATGGCCGACGACCCGATCTGCGAGGCCTCGAACGGCTCGTCGACCTCGCGCTTGTGGGCCAGGAGGCGCAGGTCGACCGCGATCTTGCCGGCCGAGCCGCACACGTCGGCCAGCGCCGAGACCACCCAGGTGTCGAGCTTGCGGGTGTACGTCTGGCCGCTGACCGCGATCGAGCCCTTGAAGCCCATGGCCTCGCAGACCCGGCGGTCGAGCTCGCGGACCCTGGCGTGGTCGCCCCCGCACAGCGCGAGGAACGAGGCCTGCGTGCCGGTGGTGCCCTTGACGCCCCGCAGCGGCAGGCGCTCGATCAGCGACTGCACGGTCCCGAGGTCGAGCGCGAGGTCCTGGGCCCACAGGCACGCCCGCTTGCCCACGGTCGTCAGCTGCGCCGGCTGGAAGTGGGTGAACGCCAGGCAGGCGAGCTCGCGGTGGGCGGCGGCGAAGCTCGCCAGGGCCTCGAGCGCGGCGTACAGGCGGTCGGCGATCAGCTCGAGGCCCTCGCGGATCATCACCAGCTCGGCGTTGTCGGTCACGAAGCAGCTGGTCGCGCCGAGGTGGATGATCCTGGCCGCGTCGGCGCCCGCGCGCTCGCCGAAGTGGCGCACGTGGGCCATCACGTCGTGGCGGACGTCGGCCTCGATCGCGGCCACCCGGGTGAAGTCGAGGTCCTCGCGGGCCGCCCGCAGCGCCGCCACCTGCCCCGCGCTCACCGGCAGCCCGAGCGCGTGCTCCGCCGCGGCCAGGGCGATCCACAGGTCGCGCCACAGCAGCGCCCGCCGGCGGTCGGCCCAGTTGGCGAGCATGCCGGGCGTCGCGTAGCGCTGGGCCAGCGGGCTCTGGTACGTTGCTTCCGCGGTCATCGCGCGGCACCCTACCCCCGCTCCCTCGCCCGGGGCCCGCCCAGGAGCACGAGAAACCGCACGGGAATAGCCGATGAAAGACCCCGGTTCCCCCACCCGCATGGACGCCGCCGCCCGCCGCGACTTCGAGGACACCGTCCTCCCCCAGCTCGACCGCCTGTTCGGCATGGCCATGCGCCTGACCCGCTCGCGCGCCGAGGCCGAAGATCTCGTGCAGGACACCATGGTCCGGGCCTACCGCTTCTGGGGCAGCTTCAAGCCGGGCACCAGCGTGCGCGCGTGGCTGTTCACCATCCTGCGCAACACCTTCATCAACCGCTACCACCGCAGCAACCGCGACCGGGCCCACGTCGGCGAGCTCGCCATGCAGTACGACACCTTCGGCGACGACAACCCCTCGGGCCAGGCGCCCGCGCCGCTGCCCCAGCCCGAGGATGTCATCGCCCAGCGCAGCGTCCGCGAGCGCATCGAGGCGGCCCTGCAGCGCCTGCCGGTCGAGTTCCGCATGGTCGTCGCCCTCGCCGACATCGAGGGCCTGTCGTACAAGGAGGTCGCCGAGGCCATGGAGATCCCGGTCGGCACGGTGATGAGCCGCCTGCACCGCGGCCGCCGCCAGCTGCACACCCTGCTGTATCGGGCCGCCCGCGAGCACGGCCTGGCCGCCGACGCCGGCCCGCGCCCGCCGGCCCCGACCCCGCGCCCGCGCTCGTCGGCCGCCGCCAAGGCCGAGGCCCCGCCCGAACCAGAGTCCGACTCCGAGCCCGTCTCGCTCGCCGCCTACCGCTCCCGAGGTCGCGCATGACCCCAGGCCCAGACAACCTCATGGACACGCCGATGCCCTCCGACAGCCTGATCGGGCTGATCCAGCCCTACGTCGCCGACGAGCTCACGCCCGACGAGCGCGCCCTCGTCGAGGCCCGCCTCGCCGACGATCCTGTCCTCCGGGACATGGTCGAAGAGCAACGCGCGATCCGCCAGGACCTCCAGGACATGTCCACCGAGGCAGCTCCGCAGGCGCTGCGGGCCCGCGTGCTGCTCGAGCTCGACGCCGTCGACCGCGAGCGGGCCAGCGAGCGCCGCGAGTCCGCCGCCGCGCCGGGCCGCTGGCAGCGCCTGCGGGCCCTGTTCCGCGGCGCGGCCGTGATGGTCCCGGCCGGCGCCACGGCGATCGCCCTGTTCCTGGTCGCAAGGACAGGTGACCCGACGGTCGCCACCGCGGAGGCGCCGCAGTCCGGCCCGATCGTCGTCGGTCGCGACAACGGCGAGGTCCACCCCGGCGTGCGCCTCGTCGGCGCCGAGGTCGACGCGCCGGCGCCGGCGCTCAGCGTGCGCGCGCTCGAGGTCGACGGCCGCCGCGTGCTCGACCGCCAGGACCCCGCGGGCGGGCTGGTGCCGGGCAACGCCCGCGTGTATCGCGGGGTCCGCTTCTGGCTCGGGCACCTCGACGGACGGCCCGCGGTCGCCTTCGAGGCCGACGGCACGCGGCACACGCTGACCTCCGACGGCGCCCGCCTGCGCGACGACCTCGAGTTCCAGTTCCTGCTCGAGGTCGGGCACCGGCTCGCGCTGCGCTGATTCGGGCCCGCCGCTCGGACCCGGGGCCGGGCACGATCGCATGATCTCGTGCGGCGCACCCGCGGCGGGTACGATGGTCGGACCTCGCAGCGCTCCAGCCCGGCCAAACCGCACCCGTCCTCGAAAACAACGGGCCCCGCAGGTCGGGCCCCGTCACCGGCACGGTGAGGGCGGTACCCCAGGCCGGAGCGCTGCGGGGGCAATTGGTCGTCACCCCCGCGCCGCGGCGGCGGGCCGCGCTTACACTCGCGGCCATGACCCTGCCCTCGGAGGATCGCGAGCGGCTGCTCGTCGCCCTGCGCCGGGCCGACCCGCCGGCGTTCCGCAGCCAGGTGCGCGCGGTGCTCGTCGCCCACGGATCGGTCGTCGACGCGGCCCGGGCGCTGCGCGTGCGCGAGGCGGCGCTGCGGCGCTGGATCGACGACGACGCCGCGCTCGTCGCCGGCGTCTCGCTCGAGTGACCGCGGGCCGCGCGGGCTCAGGGCGCGGCGACGCGGGTGATCCACTCGCCGTCGCCGATGTCGTGGTCGGCGCACGACGGCAACGCCGACGCGCACTCGACGTCCGCGCCGGCGAGGCGGGTCGCGCCGAGGCAGACGGCGCCGCTCTCGTTCCACACCGCCTCGACCTCGCCCGGGGTGTGCCACACGCTGCTGTCGACGCTGCCGGCGAGGTTGTTCCAGACCACCGGGGTGCCGGTCTCGGTGTAGCTGTGGCCGGTGCCGCAGTAGTCGGCGGTGATCATCTTGAGGGTGGCGGTGCGCTGGTCGACGGTGCTGGGCTGGCCGGTGCCGTCGAACTCGGTCTGCGGCGAGTAGCCCATCAGCTTCATCTTGGCGGCGGCCGAGCCGGCGCAGGCGATGGTGAACCAGCCCTCGCGGCCGGCCTCGACGGACTTGGTGGCGTTGTCGTAGGTCTCGCCGCCGATGATCGTGGCCGCGGCGACCAGCGGGTCGAGCAGCGAGCCCGAGCACACGTTGCGCTTCAGCAGGCTGCCGACGTCGAGCGAGACCAGGGTGTAGGCGCCGATCGGCGCGGCGCCGTCGGCCCACGACGGCACCTCTTCATAGTTGAGGATGGTGACGGGGATCGGCAGGCCGAGCGGGACCTGGATCAGGATGGTGCTGCCGATCAGCTGCTTGCCGCGCAGGCGCTGGTTGCCGCGCTTCGCCACGAACTCGTCGTCCTCGACGGCGAGGGTCCACGGGCTACCGAGCAGATACAGCGCCGGCGGCGTGAACCCGACGATCTTCACGCCGTCCTCGTTGGCCTCGCCGTGGAGGTTCAGCGACTGCAGCGAGCGACCGTTGATCTCGGCCGCGTTGAAGCCGCAGCGCCAGGTCCCGCACGTGGACGAGGCCGTGCCGTCGCGTAATTCGCTGTGATCCGCGGCACTCTCGTCGCAGCCGATCGCCAGACATAAAAGCGCTCCGGCGAATAGCGAGGAGCGGACTCGGGGGGTTCGGTGGATGGGGTCTCGAGACTGCATGGTGGTATCGGTCACAGCTGTGCAAACGGTGCGCCAGAGCTTACGTAAGGTCGTCTTCTTCGAATCCACGAACCTCTTGCGTACCTCGTGCAGCTTATGCACCGAGACGGCTCGCTGAGAAGCCCGCGCACGAGGGCTTTCAGGCACATTTGCAACAGCACATGGCCGCGCTTGCGCGAAGGCATGCAACTTCTGCGTCGAGTTGAACGCCGTCAGGGCGCCGATTCGTGCGGCAACTGGCCGCGGAGGCGCTCGCTGCGGGTGATCCGCCAAGCATAATCCGGGCCAGCCGCGCGGTACCAGGCCTCGGAGGCGTCGAGCAGCGGGGAGATCTCCTCCCGCGGTCTCCCGGCCTCGAGGCGCAGCGCGGCCAGCTCGAGGCGAGCGCGGGCCAAGTGCTGCTGGCCGATGACGTCGCGGGTCTGGCCCTGCGTCGCCTCGTAGTCGGCGATCGCCGCGGCCAGCGTCGACTGGGCCTCGGCGTCGCGCGCGAGGCCGCGGAGCTGCAGGCCGAGCACGAGGCGGATGTCGGCGCGGTCGCGGCGGCGCCACCACTCGATCGCGGCCTCGTCGCTGCGGGCGGCCTCGGGGAAGTTGGCGGTCAGCCACTGCTGCAGCGGCAGCACCGTCTCGCCCGCGGTCGCGCCGCCGGCCTGGATGAGCAGCTGCTCGACCTCCGACAGCGGGACCTCGCCGGCGCGCCGGGCCCGGGCCAGCAGCGCGTCGGCCTCGGCCCACAGGTTCATGGCCTCGCGCGAGCGGCCGGCTTCGTCGTGGTGGTGGGCGAGGTCGGCGAGGCAGCGGCTGCGCTGGGCCAGGTTGTCGGGCGAGAAGCGGGCCACGGCGTCGCAGCCGGGGGCCAGCAGCTCGGCGGCGGCGAGCGGGCCCTGGGTGTAGCGGCCGGCGGCGATGCGGACGTCGAGCGTCTGCGGGTGGGCCGGGCCGAGGGCCGTCTCGAACAGCTCGAGCGCGCGGCGCAGGTGCGACTCGCGGTCGCCCGCGTCGGGCTCGACGAGCGCGAGGTTGACGAGCGTGTAGGCCAGCTCCTGCTCGCTGGCGCCGCTGCGCTCGCGGATCTCGAGGGCTGTCTCGAAGGCCAGGCGGGCGCGGTCGAGGTCGCCGCGCGACAGCTGGACCACGCCGAGGTTGTTCTCGAGCAGGCCGAGCACGCGGTCGCCGGCGGGCAGGCGGCGCAGCAGGGCGCGGGCCATGTCGGCGTCGGCGAGGGCCTGCTCGCTGCGGCCGGGGTGCTGGGCGCGGAGGAACATGCGCAGCGCCAGGGCCTCGGCGGCGGCCTCGTCCATGTCGGCGCCGAGGGCGGTGAGGATCGCGGCGGTCAGGCGCTCGTCGTTCTCGCGCTCGACCTCGAAGTTGACGAGCAGTCGGGCCTGCACGAGGCGGGCCTCGGCCTCGAGCGGGAGGTAGCCGCTCGCCGCGTCGGCCTCGACCTCGGCGTCGACGAGCGCGTGCGCGGCCTCGACGCGGCCGGCGGCGGCCAGCATCTCGGCGCGGGCCAGGGTCTCGCGCGACTCGCCGACGCGCTGGGCCGCGGCCGCGTCGGCGGGCGGGGCGACGCCGGCCGCGAGCGCCGCCACGTCGCCGCAGCGGGCCACCTCGGGCAGGTCGTGGACCACGCGCAGGGCCTCGATCGCGACCTTGTCGCCGCCCTCGGCCAGGACCTCGGCGGCGCCGCCGAGGGCCGCCTTGCGCTGGCCGAGGCAGGCCATGCGGCGGTCGAGCATCTGGTCGGACTGCTCGCCGCGCTGGTGGGTCATGCACGCGTCGTGGTGCATGGCCTTCCAGGCGGCGGCGTAGGCGTCGAGGTCGGCGGTCACGCGCGGGGCGACCTCGGCGGCGAAGGCCGGGCCGGCGGCGGCGAGGGTCTGCTCGACGCGCGCGCGCCGGGGCGCCGACCACACCGCGGCGAGCTCGGCGTCGGCGCCCGAGCACAGCGAGGCGGCCTGCGACTTGGCGGCGAGGAAGCCGCCGAGCGCCGCCACGCCGACGAGGCCCGCGGCCAGGCCGACCCGGCGGCGGCGACGGGCGGTGCCGGGGTCGAGCGCGCGCAGCAGGGCGTCCATCGACGGCCAGCGGCTGTTGGGGTTGGCCGACAGCCCGCGCAGCACCACCGCCCGCACCCACGCGGGCACCCGGCTGGCGCGCGGCGGGTCCTGCACGCGGCCGCGGGCGATCGCCGCGAACAGGGCGCCGAGGCTGTCGCCCTGGTACGGCAGCTGATCGTAGAGGCCCTCGTAGAGCGACGCGCAGAAGCTGAACTGATCGGTCGACGGCCCGAGCGGCAGCCCGCGGATCTGCTCCGAGGACATGTACGCCGGCGTGCCGACGACGTCGCCGTCGCGGGTCAGGCGGGTCGGCAGCCGTTCGAAGCTGCTCGAGAGGTCCGGCCGCGTCTCGGCGAGGTCGCGGGCGGCCGACTCGCGGTTCTCGCCGGCCCACACCAGGCCGAAGTCGAGCACGCGCACGCGCCCGTCGTCGCCGATGATCGCGTTGGTCGGCTTGAAGTCGCGGTGGATGAGCCCGGCGGCGTGGGCCGCGGCCAGCCCGCGACCGGCCTGCACGTAGGCCTCGAGCACCTCGGACCAGGTGCGGCCGGGCTGGCGCTGCCAGACCGCGAGCGTGGTCCCGCGGACGAAGTCCATGGCGACGTAGACGTTGCCGCCCTCGGTGCCGACCTCGTGCACGGCGACGACGTTGGGGTGGTCGACGCGGGCCATGGCCTGGGCCTCGCGGCGCAGGCGCAGGGCCGCCTCGCCGCCGCCGTGGCGCAGGACCTTGACGGCGATCTTGCGGTCGAGGGCGTCGTCGTAGGCGGCGTAGACGTGCCCCATGGTGCCCGAGCCGAGGTGGTCGAGGATGATGAAGCGGCCGAGCTTGGGCCCGAGCGCGGACGCGTGCGCGGGTCGTGGCGTCGTCTGCCCGGGCTCATGCGTGGCGGTGAACACCCCGGCGTGACCCGCAGGGTCGACGCGATCGCCGGGTTGTGGGCGCAGGTCGGCCACGCTGACAGCCATGGTGACGGACGGCCGTGATCTGCGCCACAGAGAAGTGCACCCGCGTCACGGCCGACGCGACGCGGCCGCGAACGGCCCGCTGTCCGCGTGCACCGCTCGCGTCAGTCGCGGCGCAGCAGGACGATGTACTGGTACGGCAGCGCGTCGCGGTCGGTGCGGACGTGGTGAAAGCCCAGCTTGGCGAGGTGGGCCGCGACGATCTCGTCGGCGATGCGCATGGCGGCCGGGGGCCCCGGCGCGTCGTCGGGCGCGTCCTTCTTGAAGTCGACGATCGCCAGCGTGCCGCCCGGTCGCAGGGCGTCGCGGACCCTGGCGAAGAACCGGGTCGGGTCGGAGATGTGGTGGTAGGTGTCGACGACGAGCGCGACATCGACGGGCTCGCCGAGCTTCGGGTCGGTGGCCTCGCCCTGGATCGCGGTCACGTTGGTGAGCCCCTCGCGGGCGGCGCGTTCGCCGAGGTAGCGCACCATGTCGGGCTCGAGGTCGACGGCGAGGACGCGCCCGCGAGGCGCGGCGCGGGCCAGGCGGACGGTGAAGTAGCCGGTGCCGGCGCCGATGTCGGCCACGGTCATGTCGGGTCGCAGCGCGAGCGCGGCGAGCACCGCGTCGGGGCGCTGCCAGGCGTCGCGCTCGGGGCTGTCGAACTGCTGGGCCCACTCGTCGGCGCGTTCGAACCGGTGGTGGCGATGGTGGCCGCGCGCGCGGTGGTCGATCGCGGGGACCGCGAGCTCCTGCGAGATCTCGTGCTCCTGGGCGTGCAGCGCGTGCTCTTGCTCGTGCCGCGCGGCGTGCTCGTCGGGCGGCGCCGACGGTAGGGCCGCCGGCGTCGCCTGCGGCGCAGGCGTCGGAGCCGGCGCGCCGCAGGCCGCGAGCGCGAGCGCGAGGCCCAGGGTCCTCGTCGCCGCGCGCATCATCGTCTCCCCTGCCCTCACGACGCCTGCAGGGACGCGATCTTGGCCGCGATGTCGGGGTGCTTGGGGTCCTCCTCGAGGCCGCGCTTCAGCATCGACAGCGCCTTCTGGTTCTCCTTCAGGCCGACGTGGGCGTTGGCGAGGCGCATGTAGATGTCGCCGCGGCGCACGAGGCCCGACTGGTCGACGTTCTGCAGGAGCATCGCGCGGGCCGTCTTCAGCGACTCGTCCCACATGTTCTTGTGGGCGTAGACGTCGGTGAGGAGCACCAGGGTCTCGGGGTTGGTGGTGTCGATGCGGTACGACTCCTTCAGGCGGTCGAGCGCGGCGTCGACGGCCTCGGCGGCGAGCTCGACGCGGGCGAGGCGCGTCATGTAGTGGGCCTGCGGCTTGGTCTTCTTGCCGCCCGACGAGCTGACCTCGACGAGCCAGCCGTACATGCCGCCGGCCTCCTCGTAGCGCTCGCTGACGAACAGGGCGTCGGCGATGCGGCGGTTGACCTCGATGTCGTCCTGGACCGACTCGTAGACCGGGGCGAGGGCGCGGAGCGCCTCCTCCGGGTCCTTGACCTGCGACATGAGGATGTCGACGCGCTCGAGGGTCAGCTTCTTGCGCTCGGCGTCGGACTCGGCGTAGGTGGCGAGCAGCGCCAGTAGGTAGGCGACCTGCTCCCAGTAGCCTTCCTTGCGGCTGAGGTCGAGCAGCAGGCGGGCCGCCTCGACGTTGGCCGGGTGGAGGTGCAGGGCCGTCTCGAGGTGCTCGCGGCGCTTCTCGGGCGACTCGGCGAACACCGCCAGCTTGAGCTGGAGCTGCGCGCCGATGACGCCCTGCGGCTGCATGGCCTGGGCCCGCAGCAGCAGCGCGCGCATCGCCTCGTCGTTGCCCTGCTGCTCCTCGACCGCGGCCAGCGCGACCAACGCGGGCACGAAGTCGGCGTTGACCTCGAGCAGGTCGTTGAGGATGCCGCGGGCCTTCTCGCCGTCGCCGAGGCGCTCGGCGTAGAGCTCGGCGAGGCGCAGGCCGACCTCGCGGAGCTGGTCGTTGCCGCCGATCTGGCGCAGCACGGCCATGAACTGCTCGAGCAGCTCGGCGAGCTCGTCCCACTTCTCGGCGGTGTCGAGCAGGCGCCACAGGGCGACCAGGCTCGGCGTGTGCGTCGGCGCCTCGAGCAGGAGGCGGCGGTGCTGTTCGATGGCGTCGCCGGCGTCCTCGAGCTGGTTCTCGGACAGGTGGGCCATCTCCTCGAGCACCGGCACGCGCTGGCCGCCGCTCAGCAGCTCGAGCTTGCGCTCGAGGACCTCGCGGACGTCCTTCCAGTTCTTCAGGCGGCGGTGCAGGTTCTCGAGCTCCTGGATGGCCTGGATGTCGTCGGGGCGGGCGGCCAGCATGTCGCCGTAGACCGCGATCGCCTCGTCGAGGCCGCCGAGCTGGACCAGCAGGTTGGCGAGGTGATGACGCAGCGCGCGGCGCTCGTCCATGTCGGTGGTGATGGTGATGCGCTGCTCGAGCGCGGCGGCCAGGCCCTCGTTGTCGCCGGTCGACTGCAGCAGCTTCAGCAGGCCCTCCCACGCGCCGGCGTCGCTCTGGTCGAGCTCGAGCAGGGCGCGGAGGTCGGCCAGGGCCATGGTCGGGTTGGCCATCGCCTCGGCCACGCCGACCGCCTCGCGCAGCAGCGGGACCGACAGCTCGAGCTTGTTCGACAGGCGGGCGTAGCGGGTCAGCGCGTCGTGCAGGATCTCGAGGTTGCCGTCGGCGCGCGAGGCCATGATCTGCAGCTCGAGCGCCTCGAGGTTGTCGGGGTTCTCGCGCAGCGCGGGGCTCAGGGCCTGCAGCGCCGAGCCGGGCTTGCGCAGGTCGCGGAGCAGGATGCGCGTGGTCTCGACGCACAGCGCCGTGCACGAGCGGCTGTCGTTGACCGCGGCGTCGATGGCCGCGGCCAGGTACTTGACGCCCTTCAGCAGCAGCGCCGGGTTGCGGGTGAGCGCGACGATCCGCTCGATCGCCAGCGCGTTCTCGGCGTCGATCTGGATGAGCGCGCCCCAGGCGTCGAGCGCCTCCTCGGGCGAGCCGCCGCCCTCGTCGCACAGGCGGGCCAGCGCCTCGAGGCCGGCCGCGCGGTCGCCGGCCTCGGCGCCGTCGAGGCGCAGGCGGGCGATCTTCGTCAGGCCCGGGCGGTTGCCGGCGCCGACGTAGGCGTTGCCGAGGGCCTCGAGCAGCTGGCCGGGCGGCTTTTGGTTGGTCTTCTGCGACTTGTCGAGCACGCGCTCGAGGCCGGCGACGGCGCCGGCGAAGCCCGGGCGGTCGTCGAGCGCCTCGGAGTAGGCGGCGGTCGCGGCCGCGAGGTCGCCGACGTCGAACTGGGCGTCGCCGAGGCGCACGAGGATATCGGCGTGGCCCGACTGTCCGGCCAGCAGCTTGGCCGACTCGCCGAGGGCGCGGGCCAGCAGCTTCTTGTCGCCGGCGGCGCGGGCCAGGCGCTCGATGTTGCGGGTGGTCGTCTCGTCGGCGATGCCGGCGTCGAGCAGCCCGGCGAGCAGGTGCAGGGCCCGGATGCGGTCGCCGAGGATGCCCTCGGCCATGTCGGAGGCCGACTGGGCGATCATCACCCGCGACTGCGGGTCGAGCTCGGCGCGGGCGGCCCGCTGGGCCAGGGCGTCGACGTGCTGCTCGGCCTTGTCGAGGCGCACCGACATCTTGTTGCTGGCCTCGAGCACGGGCCGCAGCTCGTCGGGTCCGACGCGGTCGATCAGCTGGTTGTTGGCGGCGAGGCTGCCGGCGATGTCGCCGAGGCGCTCGAACCGGACCTTGGCCAGCTGGCGCAGGGCCTCGATGGTGTCGGACGGGTTCTCGGCCAGGCGGGCGCGGGCGTCCCACACCTGCGCGAGCTCGGCGTAGCGGTGGGCCGCGTCGAGCTGCGGGATCAGCAGCGAGGCCGCCGACTCCGAGCTGGCCGGGATCTGGACCAGCTTCATCAGATCTGCGAGCGCGTCGGCCTGGGCCGGGGCGATGGCGAAGATCGACTCGTAGTGGGGCATCGCGCCGGCGGTGTCGTTCATCTTGTCGACGAACAGGCGGGCCGTGTCGAGCAGCAGCGCGACCTTGCGGCTCGGCATCCCGGTCGCGGCCACGCGGTCGAGCATGGCGGTCGCGGCCTCGGGGTAGTTCTCGACGGCGAGCAGCGCGGCGGCCAGGGCGGCCATCGCCTCGTCGTCGTCGGGCGTGTCCATCAGCAGGGCGCGCAGGGCCTCGATCTCGGCGGCGCGGTCGCCCGTGCCCTCGCGGTGGATGCGGGCCAGCTCCTTGCGCAGGGCCTTGCGGGCCTCGGGGTCGTCGGTGATCTCGATCTGGCGGTCGAGCACGCCGATGAGGCGCGGGTGGTCGCCCTTGGCGGCGTACAGCCGGCGCAGGCGCAGCATCGCGGTGGCGTCCCCGGCGTCGATGTCGAGGATGCGCTGCCACGCGACCTCGGCGGCGTCGGGCTGGCCGAGGCCCTCCTCGACGAGGCGGGCCAGGCGGCGCAGCAGCATGATGCGCTCGTCGTCGTCGTCGGCGACGGCGACGCGGCGCTCGAGCACGGCGCGCAGGCCCTCGAAGTCGGCGGCGAGGGTCAGCGCCTCGTCGAGCAGCGCGAGCGCGTTGCGGTCGTCGGGGTCGACCTCGAGCGCGTGGCGGAGGATGCGGATGGCCGCGTCGTTGTCGCCGGCGTTGACCGCGAGCTGGGCGGCCTGCAGCATCAGAGACACGCGCCGCGGGGCGTCGGACGCCAGGCGCTCCGACTCGGCGGCCTGCAGCTGGGCCTCGCGCAGGTGGGCGTCGTAGCCGTACTGGCGCGAGAGCCGGGCGATCTCGGCGTCGAGCGCCTCCTGGGCCTCCTGCGGGCCGGGCTCGGCGAGCGCGCGCACGAGGGCGTGGAACGCGTACTCGGGGCCCTGCTCGCCCTGCGGCTCGAGCAGGGTCGCGATCTCCCGCAGCAGCTCGTGGCGCTGCACGGCGTCGTCGGTCTGGGTCAGCTGCCACTCGTCGACGGCGACCAGGCGCATGGCGTCGCCGGCCTGCTCGTAGAGTGGGCGGAGGATGGCGAACAGGCGCACGCGCTGGGCCTCGCGGATCTCGACGAGCTGCTCGAGCGCCTGGATCGCGCCGCCGAGGCCGGGCTGCTCGGCGAGCAGCGACTCGAGGGTGTCGATGGCGGCGTCGGGGTTGTCCTGCTTGATGTCCTGGATGTCGGCGATGCGCAGCAGGATGGCCTCGCGGGTGGCGGCGTCCTCGGCCCGCTCGAGGCGCTGGCGCAGCGACAGGGCGAGCGCCTCCCAGCGCTCCTGGGACTCGTAGACGCGCTCGAGCCGGCCGCGGGCCGTCTCGTGCTCGGGCCGGGCCTCGAGCACGCGGGTGAACGCCTTGATGGCGAGCTCGCTGTCGTTGAGGACGCCGAGCGCGAGCTCGCTGAGGCGCATGAGCACCTCGAGCTGGTGGTTCTCGTCGAGGCTGGTGTCGGCCTCGCGCCAGTAGGCGGCGGCCAGCTCCTTCCACAGCTCGGCGCGGGTGAGCGCGACCTCGAGGGCCGGGAACACCGACGTGTCGTTGGGGCGGGCGGCGATCAGGCGCTCGTACAGCGGCACGGCCTTGGCGGGCTGGTCGAGCGGGCGGGCCCACAGCTCGGCGGCCTCGCGCACGATCGCCAGGGTCTCGTCGCGCTCGTCGTCGGCGGCCTCGCCGGTCACGTGGTCGGTGAGGATCCTGGCGTAGTCCTCGGTGCGGGCGAGCACGTTGGCCAGGCGGGCCATCTGCTCGCGCGCCGCGGCGTTGGTCGGGTCCTCCTTGAAGATGCGGCCGTAGGTGGCGAACGCGGCGTCGAAGTTCTCGAGGTTCTCCTCCTGGATGCGGGCGATCGCGGCGAGGATCTGCACGCGGCGCTCGGCGTCCTCGCCGGCCTCGGCGAGGCGCAGCTCCTGGATCTGGATCAGGCGCGGCCAGTCGGCGATGGCCACGAACACCGGCTCGAGCTGCTCGATGACCTGCGGGCGCAGGTCCTCGTCGGCCATGTAGCGCGGGAGGTCCTCGCCGGCGACCACGAACTCGGGCTCGTGGCGCAGGGCGGTGGCGAACTGGCGCAGGGCCTCGGACAGGTTGCCGAGCTGGCTGCGCTGGATCTCCGCCAGGCGCAGGTGCGTCAGCGTGACGTCGCGGCCCGACTGCTGGGCCAGGCGGCCCTCGAGGAACCTGGCGAGGTCGTGGTAGCGCTCGGTCTTCTCGTACAGCGGGCCGAGCACGGCCTGGGCCTTGTCGGCGGACGGACCGTCGCCGGCGACGCGCTCGTAGAGGCCGATGGCGTCCTCGGGGCGGTCGAGGCGGTCCTTGTAGATCTCGGCGGCGCGCACGAAGAACTCGCCCTGCGCGGCGCCCTCGGCCCGCTCGCCGCGGCGGACCAGCAGCTCGGCGAGGGCGTCGTTGTCGTTCTGGCGCACGAGCACGCGCTCGAGCGCCTCGGCGGTGCGGGCGTCCGACGGATCCGCCTCGAGCAGGCGCTCGTAGGCGCGGCGGGCGTCGTCGAGGCGGTCGAGGGTCCCGGCGAGCACGCCGATGTTGCGCAGCACGCGGGCCTGGTCGGCCGGGGCGGCGACGTTGTCGACGACCTTGAGCAGGGCGTCGAGCAGCTCGGCGTAGCGATCGGGGTCCTCGCCGAGGCGCTCGAGCTGGCCGAGGATCTCGCCGAGCTCGGGCTCGCCGACGGCGTCGACGAGCGCCTCGCACAGCACGGAGAACGCGCGGCTCGGGTTGCCGAGGCGGTCCTCGAGCGTGCGCGCGACCTGCAGCAGGGCGTCCATGCGCAGGCGCCCGGCGGGCTGGTGACGGGCGCGGCGCTCCTCGAGGTCGAGCATCGCGGCCCAGTTCATCTCGACCTCGTAGATCGGCAGCAGGATCTTGATGACCCGCTCGCGCACGTCGTCGTGGGCGAGGTACTGCACGAGCATGGCGCGGGCCGACTCGTCCTCCTGGCTGATCTTCAGGATGTCCTCGAGCAGGTCGACGGCGTCGGGGTAGCGGCCGAGCTTCTCGCCGACGACCTCGGCGGTGCGCAGCAGCAGCTCGGAGCGGTGGTTGGGGGACTCGGCGAGGGCGAGCAGCTTGCGCAGGCCCTCCTCGACCTCGGGCCAGCGCTCGAGCTTGCTGTTGAGGCCGACGATCTGGTCGAGCGCGTGGGCCGTCTCCTTGGGCGAGCTGTTGGCGTCGATGACGCCCTGGAACGCCTCGATCGCCTCGTACTGGTTCTCGAGGCGGTGCTGCAGGACCTCGCCGATCTTGCGCCACAGGCGGGCGCGCTCGCCGGGGTCCTCGGCGGTCATGACCCGCTGGCGCAGCACGCGGACCAGCGGCTCCCACTGGCCCTGGCTGACGTAGATGCGCTCGAGCGCGTCGAGGGCCGGCAGCTGGCCGGGGTCGACGTCGAGGACCTCGTGGTAGGCGGTCGCGGCGGACGCGAGGTCCTGCAGCTTGAACTCGTAGAGGTCGGCGATCTCGAGGTTGATCTTGACCTGGTCGTGGTCCTTGTCGCTGAAGCGGAGCAGCGCGCGCAGGGTGTCGATCAGGGCCGGGGCGTCGCCGGCGCTGCGGTGCAGGCGGGCCAGCGCCACGGTCGCGCGGCGGGCCAGCTCGGCGTCCGGCGGGTCGAGGGCCAGCAGGTCGGCGTAGGCCTTGCGGGCGCCGTCGTGGTCCTGGATGTGGTCGTCGAGGACCACGGCGATGCGCGAGAGCAGCTCGATCTTGGCGGCCGGGTCCGGCAGCTTCTCGAGCGACTGCTGCCACACGTCGACGAGCTCGCGCTGCTTCTCGAGCATGATGCCGAGGCGCTGCAGCTCGCTGCGGATGTCGACGCGGCGCGGCTCGACCAGGTAGGCCTCGCGGATGGCGGCGAACGCCGCGTCGCTGTCGCTCAGCTCGTACTCGGTGATGCGGGCGATCTCGAGGAGGTAGCCGATCGCCTCGTCGCTCGAGCCGAGGTCCTCGGCGGCCCGCTTGCGGACGTGGAGGATCTTGACGTGGGCCGCGTGGTCGCGCAGGCCGAGGTAGATCGGCTCGAGCAGCGCGGCGGCCTGCAGCTGCACGTCCTTGTGGTCGAGCAGGCGCTCGAGCAGGTTGCGGGCGTCGGCGTTGCCCGGGTCCTCGCCGAGCACCTGGCCGAGCAGGTCGACCGCGCCGAAGGCGTCGCTGAGCTTGTCCATGCGCAGGGCGGCGCGGCGGCTGGCGAGCGCGTGGCGCTGCTCGTCGCCCTCGACGAGGTCGGCCCAGCGGCCGAGCAGCTCCTCGAGCGAGTAGTGGTCGTCGCTGCGGTCGGACTGCTCGTAGAGGCCGGCGAGGGTCTCCATTGTGCGCAGGTCGTCGGGCACCAGGTCGAGCAGCTCCTCGGCGGTGCGGACCGCGGCCTCGCGCTGGCCGAGCACGTCCTTGGCGATGTAGATGATGCGCGAGAGCAGGCGCTTCTGCTCCTCGGGGTCGAACACGACGTCGACGCGGCGGCGGTAGAGCTTCATCAGCTCCTCGTTGGCGCCGCGCATCTTCAGCAGCTCCTCGAGCGCCTCGTAGGCGACCTGGTGGGTCTCCTCGCGGTCGAGCACGGCGGCGAAGGCCTGCTCGGCCTCCTCGCCCTGGCGCAGGTCGTCGCGCAGGATGGTGCCGCGGGCCAGCAGCAGCTCGCGCACGAGGGCCTGCTCGTCCTTCGACACGGTGCGGCCCTGGGTCTCGGCCAGCTCGGCGCGGGCGTGCAGGCCCGCGAGCATCTGCCCGTAGGCGGAGGCGACGAGGTCCATGCGCCCGAGCTCGCGGGCGGTCTTCTCGACCTCGGCGCGCAGGTTCGCGTCGTCGGGCGAGGCGATCATCAGCTCGCGACGCACGCGCAGGGCGTCGGCCTTGCGGCCCTCCATCTGGCCGTAGAGGTTGGCCAGGCTGACGAGCTGGGTGGTGCGGGCGGCCGAGTCGGGCTCGGCCATGACGATGACCTCCATCGCCTCGGCCTCGCGGCCGTGGTCGCGGATGCTGCGGTAGTACGGCAGCAGGCCGCGCATGACCGACAGCGCCGAGCTGGGGTCGGCGCGGCGCAGGACCTCGAGCGCGTCGATCGTCGGCAGGTGGTCGGGCTCCAGGTCGAGGATCTGAAGAAACCCGGCGATCGCCTTCTGCGACGAGCGCAGGCGGGTGGCGTAGATCTGCGACAGCTCGAAGAGGAGCGGGATCTGGTCGTTCGACAGCTCGAGCTGATCGAGGCGCTCCTGCAGGATCTCGGCGAGCTCGGACCAGCGGTTGCGGGCGCGGTACAGGCGCGTGAGGCTGTCCATCGCCTCGGCGTCGCCGGGCGCGAGCGACTGGATCTGCTTGTAGGTCGCGATCGCGGCGTCGAGGTCGCCGACCTGCTTCTCCTGCAGGCCGCCGAGGCGGCGCAGCACGGCCAGGCGCGCGCCGTTGTCGTGGGTCACGCCGAGGCGCACGGAGTACACGTTGGCGAGGTCGGACCAGTTCTCGCCGGCCGTGTAGATCTCCTCGAGCGCGGCCATCGCGGTGCGGTTGGTCGGGTCGAGGTCGACGATCTGCTTGAAGTAGCGGCCGGCGTCGAGCGGGCGGCCGAGGCGCTCGCGGGTGATGCTCGCCATCTTGTCGAGCAGCTCGAGGCGCTCGGCGTTGTCGCACTCGGAGCTGGCGACGCGGGCCTCGAAGTAGCCGCACAGCTCCTCCCAGCCCTCGGCCCGCTCGGCCACCGACTCGAGGCCGGCGCGCAGGACCTCGTCGTTGGGGCGCAGCTGGTAGGCCTGGCCGGCCCAGTACAGCGCCTTTTTGGGGTCGTTGAGCTTCTGCAGGGCGATGTCCCGCATGACGGCGATGCCGTCGAGGCGGTCGTCGTCGTCGACCGAGCTGGCGAGCAGGACCTCGTAGATCGTGAGCACGCGGGCCCAGTCGCCCTGCTCGCGGTAGATCGGCAGCAGCTCGCGGGCGACCAGCTGGTTGCCGGGCTGGAGCGCGAGCATGTGCTCGAGGGCCACGCGGCCGCGCTCGGGCTCGCCGAGGCGGTCGCGCGCGAGGGTGGCGACGCGGCGGTACAGCGCGAACTTCTCGTCGCTGGACTCGAGCTTGTCGGCGGCCTCGTAGAGCACGCCGAGCACGTCGCCGAGGCGGCCCTGCGACTCGTACAGCGCGACGAGGTCGTCCCAGCGCCCGGCGTCGACGTAGGCGGCGCGCAGGGCCGCGTTGGCCCGCTCGTGGCTCGGGACCTTGCGGGCGACCTCGGCCCAGATCTGCACGGCCTCGGCGGGCTGCTTCAGCTTGTCGCTGAACATGTCGGCCAGGCGCGTGAGCAGCAGCGCCGCGTGCTCGGGGTCGCCGGCGGCGTTGACCTTGCGGCGCAGGATCTCGGCGGCCTCGGTCCACTTGCCGTCGCGCTCGTAGATCTGCAGCAGGGCCTGCAGGGCGATGTCGACGTCGCCGTGCTTGTCGAGGATCTCGCGCCAGGTCGACACTGCCTCGTTGCGGTCGGCGAGCTTCTCCTCGAACAGGCGGGCCAGCTCGACGCGGACCGCGAGGGCGTCGTCGCCTTCGGCGCCGGCCAGCTCGGCGCGGCGCAGGTTGATGAGCGCCCGCCAGTCCTTGCGCGCCTCGTGGATGCGGGCGAGCATGTTGCGCGACTCCTTGTCGCCCGGCATGAGCACCATGGCGTCGTCGAGCAGCTCCATCGCCTTGGTGGCGTTGTTGAGGTTGTCGGCCCAGATGCCGGCGATGCGGCGCAGCATGTCGACCTGGCGCGGCACGTCCTTCTCGCCGCGGGCGGCGTCGAGCAGGCGGTTGTAGACGGCGAGCAGGTCGTTCCAGCGGTTGGTGTTGCCGTAGGTGTCGGCGAGCGCCTTGATCGTCGCGCTGTGGCGCGGGTTGATGTCGAGGATCTTCTGCAGCATGCCGAGCGCCATGGCGTCGAGGCGCAGCTGATCGCGGTAGAGCTCGGCGATCTCGAGGAGGCGGGTGATGCGCTCCTCCTTGGTCTCGGGGCGGTCGGGGACGCGGTCGTACTCCTCCTTCAGGAGCTCGACCAGGGCGGTCCACTTCTGGCCCTCGCGGTACAGCCGCTCGAGCGCCTTGGCGGCGCGGGCGTCGTAGCCGTCCTCGCGCATGACCGAGCGCCACACCTCGATGGCGCGGTCGAGGCTGCCGAGCTTCTTCTCGGCGAGGTCGGCCATCTCCTGGGCCAGCAGGAAGCGCGGCTCGCCGTCCTCTTTCTTGAGCGCGCGGCGGGCCTGCACCAGCACCTGCATGAGCTGGCTGGCGTCGCTGTCGGCGCCGAACATGTCGCGGTAGAAGGCGAGGACCTCGGGGTTGGCGGGCTCGTTGCGGCGGACCCGCCGGAAGTAGGGCTCTGCCTGCGCCGACGGGCTCTGGGCCCCGCCCGGGGCCGTCAGGCGCCACACGACCATGCCGGTGATGAGGGCGACGTCGTTGCCGGCCCCCTCTCGCGGGGCCCGCTGTGCAGCGACCTTCGCGGCGTCGACGACCTCCTCGTGGCTGGCGCCGTCGAGGATCATGCGGCCGAGCACCTTGGCGGCCGCGTCGCCCGACCCGGGGTCCTGTTTGGCCTCGGCGCGGGCCGCCACCAGGTCGACAGACGCCAGCGCCTCTGCGAGGGCGGCGCGGCGGGCCGCATCGGACGGAGAGGCGAGGTACTGGAAGAGGACGGGGCGGAGTTCAGACATACGTGCCTCGGGGCAGGACCGGGCCCGCGGGGGACCGGCCGCCGTACTTCCGGCGGGTGCAGGTTGCCACATGGTGGCGAAGATCGGGCGGCGAATCTAGGTCAGTCTGGAGAGGCCTCCAAGGCCGCGAATTCCGAGCGCAAACGCGACGCGCCCGCAAACTCGGCCGACACCCGCGAACGAGCGTCAGGACACCCCTGCGAGCGTGACCGCGGCCGCGGCCGAGACGTTGAGCGAGGCGACCCCGCCCGCGCCGGGGATCGTGGCGAGAAAGTCGCAGCTCTCGCGGGTCAATCTCCGCAGGCCCCGCTCCTCGCCGCCGAGCACGACCACGAGTGCGTCGGGCAAGCCGGCCGCGGCCAGCTCGCGCAGCGGTCGCCCGCCTTCGGGCACGGTCCCGAGGATCCACCAGCCGGCCTCTTTGCAGGCCGCGAGGGCGCGGGCCAGGTTGGTCACCTGCGCGAGCGGCAGGCGCTCGCTCGCCCCGGCCGAGCTGCGCACGACCGTCGGCGAGAGCCCGGCCGAACGATCGCGGGCCCAGAACATCCCGAGCGCCCCGAAGAACTCCGAGCTGCGGATCAACGCCCCGAGGTTGTGCGGGTCCTGCACGCCGTCGAGCGCGACGAGCACGCGGCGACGATCGGGGGCGGCGGGCCGCAGGCCGAGCAGGTCCTCGATGTCGTGGTCTCGCGGCGGCGTGGCGACCGCGACGACCCCGCGCGCGAGCTCCGGCGAGAGGATCGCGGCCAGCTCGTCGGGGCTGCAGCGGGTGACGGCGAGGCGATGGCTCGCGGCCAGGGCCTCGACCTCGCCGGGCGGGCGGGTCGCCAGCACGTAGAGCCCGCGCAGGCGCCGGGGCGAGGCCCGCAGCAGCTCGACCACCGCGCGCTCGCCGGGCACGAGGTAGGCGTCGGCGGCGAGGCGCGGCGCTCGGCCGTCGCCGCCCGGCTCGGAGCGCCGACCGGCGGGCGCACGCGCGTCCGCCCGGGCGCCCGCGGGCGGGCCGGACCGCGGGCGCTCAGCGCGTCTCGCGGGGCTGGAGGTCGGCCGTCGGTTGGGCGAGGACAAGGCGCCCGCCTTCTACCCTGAGCACGGCGGCGGCGGGAGGGGCGATCCGTCCCCCACCCCACGCGGCCGCCATGGCCCGCCAGATCAGCCAGGCCTGGTCGCCGGGCTGCTGGCCCTCGCGCGCCTGGTACTCGTCGGCGAAGGCGGCCGCGTCCGGCGTCGGCCAGGCCACGGGCGCGACCCACACCCCGTTGAGGACCTCGTGCCCGGGGCCGAGGGCCTCCGAGAAGCCCTCGCCGGTGGTCAGGATGGCCGCGTTCTTGCCGACTCCGGCGCGCGCCAGCTGGCGGACGACGAGCTCCATGCGGACCATGCGGTCCGGGATGAACACCGCGACCTCGCCCTTCACGAGCAGGTCGAGGACCGGCGCGAGGGTCCTGGCGAAGCTCGTCTCGCTGTCCGGGTAGTACAAAGATCTCAAAAGCTTGATGCCGGATCCTTCAAGCGACTTCTCGATCGAATCGCCGGCCCGCTTGCCGTACGAATTGTTGGGCGCGAGGATCACCGCCGAGGCGCGACCGAGCTGTTTGGCGTGGGCGACCAGCGCGCCCGCGCGGGCCTCGAGCGTCGGGGCGATGCCGGGCGCGGCCGAGGTGCCCTCGCCCGGCAACACGAACCGCGACTTGCCGCCCGCGGCCGCCGCCGACTTGACGGCCGCGTCGACGTTGCCCGGCCCGACCGGCCCGACCAGCACGTCGGCCCCGCCACGGACCAGCGCCGCGGTCGCCTTGCCGGCCTCCGCCGGGGTCGAGCCGGCGTCCTGCCAGACCAGCGAGGCGGCCTCGCGCCCGCCGCGGGCCAGCACCGCGACCGCGGCCGAGGCCGCCGCCAGCTGGATGTCGGCCAGCCCGGCGAACTTGCCGGTCCGCGGGAGCAGCAGCCCGATCTTCGCCGCCCCCGGCACGCACCCGCGGACCCACGCCGGGGCCGCGGGGTCCGGCGCGTGCCCGGCCCGGGTCAGCAGGCAGGCCGCGGCCAGCCCGGTGGTCTGACGCGCGGTCGCCTCGAGGGCGAGGTCGTCGACCCCGACCCACAGCGCCTGCATGCGGGTCTCGGCGAGCGCGGCCGCCGGATCGTCGTCGCCGAGGGCCGCCCGCCACTGGGCATACGCGAGCACCGCGCCCGCACGATCGCCGGCGCGCTCACGCGCGATCGCCACGGCCGCGAGCAGATCCGGATCGGGATCGGTCCCGATCTCGGCGTCCTTCAACCACGCGAGCGCCTGCTTCGGATCGTCGGCGGCCACGGCCCCGGCCAGCGCCCGCACCCGGCCGAGCTGCTGCACGAGGCCCTGCTCCGGCGGGCTCAGCGGCTCGCCCCTGGCGGCGCCGACGTCGACCCCGCCGGAGGCGAAGCGCAGCGCCCCGGGGTAGTCGCCGGCCAGCAGCGCCTGCTCGGCCTTGGCGTGCAGCGCCGCGAGCCGGAGGTTGCGCGGGGGGTCGCGGGCCAGCAGGCGATCGGCGGCCGCGGCCACCGCGGGTGCGCCGGGGTCCTGCGTCTGGGCCCGCTTCACCGCCTCCCAGTCGGCCTCGAACTCGGGCGCGACGCGCCCGGGATCCTGCGTGCCGACGCCGACCGCGTGGGTGCCCGAGGCGTGGGTGCTGCGACAGGCGCCGAGCCACGGACCCGCGAGCGCGACGGACACGATGAGAGCCCTGGTTCGGACGCGCGACATGGCGGTCAACCATACGTGGCATGCCGCCGATCCCCCAAACGAATCGCGAGCGTCCCGGCGCGGCGGCGCGCCGATCGCCGGACCACGCGATCGACACGGGCCGTGGCCGCGAGATGTCGGTCGGGGAGCGCCTCGCGGCGCGCCCTCGCGGGCCCCGGTGTCGGCTGCCAGATGCAGGCGCCCTCGTGCTATAGACGGGGACCATGTCGATCGGCGACGGCGAAGAGATGGACGACGCTGGCTTCGGCGAGACGAGTCGCTACGCGGCCCACCTCGACCGCGGCTGGTCGCTGCTCGACCGCGCGGACTTCGAGGCCGCGCGGGCCTCCGCCAACCACGCCCAGCGGATCCGCCCCGACGCGCCGGACGCCGCCGTGCTGCTCGGGGCGATCGCCCTGGCCGAGGGCGACGCCGGCGAGAGCCTGCGCTGGTACGACCAGGCCATCGAGCTCGACCCCGACTACTTCGAGCCCTACGCGGCCGCCGCCCAGGTGGCGCTGTTCGACCTCGGCGACGCCACCCGCGCCCTCCACTACTGCGACGACGCGCTCGAGCTCGACGCGGTCTCGGCGATCGACGCCATGGACCTCGAGCTGCTCGGCGCCGAGTGTCTGATCTCGCTGGGCCGCGACGAGGAGGCCCGCGCTCGCCTCGACACCCTGCGCGAGCACCCGCTGTTCACGGCGATCCTGCAGCCGCCGGCGGCCGCCCCCGAGGTCGTCTCGGCCAGCCCCGACGACGAGCCCGACGACGTGCTCGAGCCCCCCGAGGTCGCCGAGCCCGCGCCCCGCCGCGTGCGCAACCGCAGCGCCCGCGCCCGCGACGCGATGCCCGAGGACGAGGCCGACGCCGACGCCGAGGCCGAGGACGACGAGGACGCGGTCGCCGAGCTCAGCGAGGACGAGGACGGCGAGCCGCTCGACGAGGAGGAGCGCTCGGCCCAGGTCCAGCGCGTGCTGCAGTTCGCGCTGCGCCTCAGCCGCCTGTGGCTCGACCTCGGCAGCGCCGACGGCGCCCTGCCGCTGCTGCGCGCCGCGGTCGAGCGCTTCCCCGGCAACGCCGACGCCTGGCACCTCGTCAGCGAGGCGGAGTTCCTCTCGGGCGACGCGCGCGCGGCCTGCCACGCGGCCCTCCGCGTGTACCGCCTCGACGCCCAGCACCAGGCCCCGAAGTGGCTGCCGACCCCGGCCCAGCTCCACCGCAAGGTCGTGCACATCCTCAGCACCTGCACCGACGAGGCCCTCCGCGAGCTCGGCCAGCGCCGCGCCGCCCTCGTCCTGCTCGTGCACGACGTGCCCTCGCTCGAGCTCGTGCTCGAGGGCGTCGACCCGCGCGTGCCGGCCATCGTGCTGGCGACCCGCGGCGGCCACCACGACTACGAAGAAGACGACCGCCGGCCCGAGCTCACCGGCCTCGCCGTCTACCGCCGCAACCTCATGCGCATGGCCCGGAGCCCCGAGCAGTTCGATCAGGAGCTGCGCTTCTCCGTGCTCGAGGAGCTGGCCAACTTCTTCCAGCTGAGCGACACCCGCCGCACCGCGCTCGGGCTCCCGCCGCTCTCGAGCGAGCCGCCGCCCGAGTACACGCTGCCGCCCGAGCCCGAGCCCGAGCCCGTCGACGACGATCCGTCGGGCGACGACCGGCCCCGCCGCCGCCGCCGCAAGCGCATGCTGTCCTAGCTTCACGGGCCTTCGACCCGTGCCACGTGCGCGCGTGATGTCGCCTTCACACGCGGGCGCTGCGTGTCGCTCGCAGTGCGGGCGCGACGCGGGCGTTCGCCAGGGTGTGCTCTCGCCGGCGCGAGTCGCCGCGGGCTCAGCGGGCCGCGCCGAACACGCGCAGGGAGGCCAGCAGCAGGTTGACGAAGTCGAGGTACAGCTTGAGCGCGCCGACCACCGCGAGGTTGTCGCGTCCGCCGTGCGCGCGGTACATCTGGCGGATCTTCTGGGTGTCGTGGGCGACGAACCCGGCGAACACGGCGCACAGCAGGGCCTGTACCGCCGTCTCGAGGCCGAACACGCCGGCCGAGCGCAGCACCAGCACGTCGAGCACGAGCGCGAAGATCCCGCCGAGCAGGGTCGCCATCAGCACCGGTCCCCAGCCGGACAGATCGCGTCGGGTGCGGCTGCCGAACAACGCGAGCGCCGCGAACACCACGCCGGCCGCGCCGCCCGCCAGAGCCAGGCGCTCCGGGGCGAACGAGGTCACCGCGCCGATCCACGCCAGGGCCGCTCCGAGCAGCGTGGAGAACCCGAGGAACGCGATGCGGGCCCGCCGCGGCGACATGCTGTGCAGGCGCGAGCCGACCGCGAGGGCCAGCACGGCCAGCGCCGGCCACATCAGGCGGGAGCCCGAGGCCTCGCGCAGGGCTGTGACGGCCTCGGGGCTGTGGCCGAGGGCCACCGCCGTGGTGACCGTCGAGGCCACGCCGGCCGCGGTCCAGGCGTAGACCGACTTCATGAAGCGGGCCACGCCCGTGTGCAGTTCGATCCCGAGGGGGTCGTCGGGGAGGCTCGACATGGCGGACAACGAGAGCACAAAGCCCGGCCGCGGGTCAACGGCCGAGGCTGCGGCTGGCGGCGGACAGCGGCCGACGACCCCGCGGCGGAGCGCCTCGCGGGGAGATTTGCGGCTACCATGCCCGCATGGTCGGCGACGTCTCCCGGATTTCCCACGCGCGCGCCGCGGCCCGGCGGGTGGGGCTCGTCGGCCTGCTCGCGGTCGCCTGCACCGGCGTGCGCGCCAACAGCCACGTGCGCTACCCGCGACAGGCCGCGTACGGCAAGACCACCACCTGCCCCGACGTGCGCATGATGCCGCTGCGCGACGGCGCCGTCTCGACCGACGCGGCGCGCTGCTCGTACGCCGACTTCAACGGCGCGGCCGTCACCCACCTCGCCGGCAAGGTGCTCGCCGAGGGCGGGCCCGGCAGCCCGGGCACCGGCGTCGCCGAGGTCCAGATCACCGTGCACAAGGTCGCCGGACGGGCCTTCCAGGTCGCCGCGCCGGGGCCGGCGATCGCCCGCTCGATGACCGACGCCCAGGGCAACTACAGCGTGCGCGGCGTGTTCGAGCCCGGCGACCTCGCCATCCTCGTCAGCGAGCCCACCGGCGAGCCGCTGGCCGCGCGCGTCGTGCGGGTCGAGAAGAACGCGATCGGCAGCCTCACCGGGCTCATGGTCGTCATCCCGCTCGACCCGACCCTGAAGCCGCCGCCCGCCCCCGCCGACGAGCCCGTCGCCGCGGCCGCCGATCCGTCGACGCCGCCGCCCGCGCGCCCGGCAGCGCCCACCGGCCTGCGCCTGCGCCCCGACGGCAACGCGCCGCGGATCCCCGATCCGAAGCACGGCCCGCCGCCGAAGCCCTGACGCCGGACCTGTCCCGCGGGACAGGCCCCATGGCGACTAGCCGCCGCCCATGAACTGCAGCGCGAAGTTCCGCAGGCGCAGCACCGCCGGGATGCCCTCGCGGCTCTGGAACGTCAGCGTCTGGCTAAACTGCACGTTCTCCGCCGACTTGTAGGCCACGTACGCGCGGCCGGCGGGGCTGCCGAGCAGCGCGTTGATCTTGGTCTCGAACTCGCCGCGCACGGCCGCCAGGTCCGCCTCGCCCTCGGCCTTCAGGCGCCCGGCCACGCCGTCGGCCTCGGCGGTGACGCGCTGCTTGTACTCGAGGGTCTCGGCCTGGATGTTCTGGATGCCGAGCAGGTACTCGTCGATGATCTTCTCGGCGTCGGCGATCTCGAGCAGCTTGCCGGCCTCGACGCGCAGCTTGTCGGCGTCCTCCTCGCTCATCGCCTTCAGCACGCGGCGGGCCGCCCCGGGCGTGCGGTCGCCCTTGGTGTCGACGAACCCGACCTGGTACACGCGCTCGAGGTCGGCCTGGCGCTTCACCCAGTCCTGCTGGCGGGCGTTCGACAGCGCGGTCGTCTGCAGCTCGAAGTTGTCGAGCTCCTGCTGCTGCTGCGCGACCTTCTGGCGCGCCCCGTCGAGCAGCTTGTTCTGCTCGTTGAGCTGGATGGCCTGCAGCTGGACCTCGTACTCCGGGCGGAACGACACCGCGCGCAGCAGCACCGCCTGGGCCTCGAGGTGCAGCGGCGCCAGTTCCTCGTTTAGCACCTTCAGCGTGTCGGCCGCGACCGTCAGGCGCTTCTCGGTGTTGTAGAAGTCCGACGACGTCAGGTTGGCCAGGTCCTCGCGCAGCACGCTGACCGTGGTCTCGGCGGCCAGGCGCTGGAAGCGGTAGGTGCCGTTGCCGGTCTGCATGTGGTTGCCGGCCTTCATGATCATGTGGCCCTCGCCCGGCTTGATGCGGTAGGGCACCGTCACGTCGACGAACACGTTGTTGTTGTCGCGCGTGCGGATCGTCAGGCTCTGGCCGTCCTCGGCCCCGTAGTCGAGGAACAGGTAGTGGCTCGGCAGCAGCGTGAGCGCGTGGATCGAGGCGACGTTGAGGTGCCAGCCGGGCCCGAGGTCCGCCTCGAGCACGCCCGACATGTTGCTGCTGCGCACGCCGATCTGGCCGAGCGGCACCGTGCTGATGAAGCACGTCGGCGCGATCAGCAGGACCAGCGCGGTGATGCAGATGAACATGGCG
Organism: Myxococcales bacterium; assembly: GCA_016793465.1. The sequence goes on along the minus strand of JAEUJW010000039.1, from coordinate 14,362 downwards.
ACGCGCTTCACTGGGCACCTCCGACCTGCTCGACCTCGATGCGCGAGGGGGCCGCGTCGTTGGCCCACGGCTCGATGGCGATGGTCACGCCCTTCAGGCGCTCGCCGAGGCGCTCCATCACCCGCTCGACCGGCTGGCTGCGGAACGCGTCGATCTCGGCCTTGCGCGCGCGGTACTCGGCGTCGAGCTGGCCGCGGAGCTCGGTCGCCTGCTGGGTCGCCGCCGAGCGGTTGGCCTGGCCCTGGCCGATCATCGAGATCTTGTAGGTGTCGGCCTCGCGGGTGTTGTTGGCCTGCTCGGCCACCGCCGAGGCCAGCAGGCTCTCGAGCTCGGTGCGCTTCTCCTGGATCAGGCGGTTCTGGTCGCGGTCGACCTCGGCGAGCTTGCGCTCGCGCGACGTCTGGGCCGCCGCCAGGTTGCTCTTGATGACCTCGAGCTGGTTGCCGAGGCTGTTGCGCTCCTCGATCAGCTTCTCGTAGTCGTCGTTGAACTGCGGGCGCGGCGTCACGATCTGCGTGATCGTCACCCCGTGGGCCCCGAGCAGCTCGTTGAGGCGGGTCTTGGCCCGCTCGGTCGCCTCGCCGAACTTGGCCGGGTTCGACACCGAGATGGTCGACTCCTTGCCGAACTCGTCGCGGAGGATCGCCCGCGCGTACGGCCGCAGCCACTTGACGAAGCCCCGCTCGAGGCCCGCGTCGCGCAGCACCTTCTCGGCCTCGTCGCCGACGATCTGGAAGATGATCGTCGTGTCCTGGAAGTGGAAGTTCGAGCCGTCGCTGGCGCGCACCGTCAGCTCGCCGACGTTGAGGTCGTCGGTCTGCTTCGACCCGTGCATGGTGAACGTCTGCGGGCTGGCGTCGAGCACGTAGACCGTGTGGATGCCGAACGGCAGGCGCGTGATCCAGCCCGGCTGCGTGACCGTCGTCTGCCCGCCGGTCACGTTGTTGACGCGCACCGCCACCTGGCCCGGCTCGATCGAGGTGAACGAGCCCAGCATCACCGACAGCACCGCGACCGCCGCCCCGCCGATCCACAGCCAGTCGAGCCAGCCCGACCCGCCGCGCATCTTCGACTTCAGGTCGCCGATGAGGTTGCCCCCGCCGCCGTTGCTGCCCCCGCTGCCGGGCCGACCCGCGCTTGTTCGTTTCGTCGTCGACACTGCGACCTCCGTGCGCGCCGCGAGGGCACGCGGGCCCATCGTACACGCCCGCGGGCCGCCCGCAGCGGCCGCCGTCCGACCGCCGTTTCGCGGCCGTCCGCGCTAGTCCTTGCCGTCCTCGCCCGCTCCTTCGCCCGCGCGCCCCGGGTCCTTCGCGCCGAGGCTGGCCAGGATCCGCAGCGCCTCCATGCCCGCGTCGTCGCGCGCGGGCGCGCCCGCGTCGCTCGGCACGATCGCCTCGGCCTCCTCGTGCGCGCCGCCCGGCATGACCACCGGGCGCATCCCGCTCATCTCGCTCAGCTTGCCCGCCGTCATCGACGCGCCCGGCGATCGCGGCGCTTCGAACGGCCCGAGCGACGCGCTGCCCGTCACCGTGCGCAGCCCGCTCGGCTCGTACGGCGCCGGCCCGAGCAGCGCGCTGCCCTGCCCCACCGCCGCGGCCCGCGGCGCCAGCCCGCTCGGCTCGCGCTTGACCGCCTCGACCGCCCCCGAGCTGCGCGCCGCCGCGGTCTGCGGCGCCGCCGGCTCGGGCCCCGACACCGCCTCGAACTCGCGCGTGTCGGCGCGCCGGTGCACGTCGCTGTCGACCCGCTCCGCCGGCCCGTCGAAGGTCGCCAGCCAGCCCGAGATCTGGTTGTCGCCCGAGGCCATCGCCCGCACCCGCACCAGCCGCCGCTGGTCGCTCGCCTTGATGTCGACCGCCAGCTCCTCCGCCTTCACGAAGCGCCGCGTCATCAGCACCTTGGCGGCCGCCCGGATCCGCGGCGTCAGCCGCTCGAGCTCGGCCTCGTCGGCCGGGGTCAGCGTCGACGCCACGACCTCGCCGTCGATGCCGATCATCGCCGCCGGCGTCGGCCACTGGTTTAATAGTCCGACCAGCCCGCGGCGCTGCTCGTGCAAGCGGCCCTGCATCTGCGACTCGAGCTCGTGCTGGCGGTCGAGCGCGGCGTTGAGCTGGCGGGCGACCAGGCCCAGTTCGTCATGATAGAAGTCGCGGACGCGGCGGCGGCGGTCGCCGGCGGCGATCGCCTCGGTCACGTGCCCGACCTCGAGCAGGCGCCCGAGCACGTCGCGCTGCAGGCTGCGCGACAGGAACCCCAGCGACAGCAGCGCCAGCGTCACCATCACCCCGAGCAGCACCGCGCCCTCGACGGCCGTGCGCGAGGCCTCCTCGTTGGCCGTCTTCAGCGCGTCCTTCTTGCCCTCGAGGTACGCGAACAGCAGGCCCTTCAGCTCGAACACCGCGGTCGCCGTGTCCCGCCCGTAGTCCTCGGCGGCCGCCAGCGAGTCCTCGTGCTGCTGCGTCAGCAGCTCGCTGCGGACCCGGCGGTAGTGGGTGAACTTGTCGACGATGGCCGCCAGCGCCTCCGCGTCGGCCCCGCCGCCGAGCTCGTCGAGCCTCAGCACCTCGTCGAGGGCGGCCTGGAACGCCTTCTCGGCGTCCTCGAGCCGCGTGCCCTGGGCCGGGTGCAGCAGCCCGAGCAGCGTCTCCGAGTCCTGGCGCTCGAGCTGCTCGATCATCTGCACCGCGAACGTCAGGCTGTCGATGTTGCGCTCGCGGATCTGCCGCGCGTTGCCGGCGACGCGCGACGAGTTGAGCGCCGCCACCGACACGCTGAGCAGCAGGAGGCCGATCAGGTAGCCGTAGCCGAGGAGGATGCGCGTGCGCAGGGTCATGGCGTCTGTCCTTCAGGCCAGGCTGGCCACGCGCCTCACCGAGGCCGGCGGACCGACCACGAGCATGCGATCGCCGCGCTGCATCTTCTCGCCCGCGCCGATGGTCGCGATCACCTGCGTGCCGCGGCGCAGCGCCACCAGCGAGACCCCGTAGCGCCGCTTGATGTCGACCTCCTCGACGGTCTTGCCGATGAACTGCTCGGGGCAGGCGAGCTCGACCAGGTTGGTGTTCTCGTCGAGCGCGAGCTGCTCCATGATCATCGGGTGGGCCAGGTTGCGGGCCAGCCGCTGGCCCATCTGCAGCTCGGGGTTGATGATCTCGTGGGCCCCGACGGCCAGCAGCACGCGCCCGTGCAGCTCGTTGGCCGCGCGGCTGATGATGCGCGGGATGCCGCGCTGGCGCAGCAGGGCGGTCGTCAGGATCGACGTCTCCCGCGCCCGCGCGCCCATCGCCACGACCACGCAGCTCATGCGCTCGAGCCCGAGCTCCTCGAGCGCCAGCTCGCTCGTCGCGTCGGCGACCGCGACCGCGTCGACCTCCGCCTCGACCAGCTGCGCCCGCTCCTGCAGGGCGTCGATCGCCAGCACCGCCGCGCCCTCGCGGACCAGGCTCAGCGCGACCGCCCGCCCGAACTGCCCGAGCCCGATGACCGCGAATTCTCCGCTCATGACTGCCTCCCTGGACCTCGCGGCGAGCGCGCGGCTAGCCGACCATGACCTTCGCCTCGGGGAACGAGATGTGGCTGTTGCGCGGCGTCCCGAGCGCCAGCGCCAGCGAGATCGGACCGACGCGGCCGATGAACATGGTGCCGATGATCAACCACTTGCCGGCCGCGTTCAACTCGCCGGTCGCCCCGATCGACAGCCCGACGGTGGCCAGCGCGCTGACCGCCTCGAACGCCACCTTCTCGAACGACAGGCGCTCGTGGGTCGCCAGCAGCAGGAACGTGACCAGCACCGCGACCATGGTCGCCACCGTCATGATGGTCGCCGCCCGGTACACGATGTCGTGGGGGATGATCCGCCGGAGCAGCATCGCGCGCGGCTGGTTGCGGATGAGCGCCGGGATGGCCGCCAGCATGACCGCCAGCGTGGTCGTCTTGATGCCGCCGCCGGTGCTGCCCGGCGAGGCGCCGACGAACATCCACACGATCATCATCAGGATCGTCGAGCGCTCGAGCGTCGTGAAGTCCACGCTGTTGAAGCCGGCCGTGCGCAGCGTCACGCTCTGGAACGCGGCGTTGAGCCACTTGTCCCACGTGCTGAAGCCCGCCAGCGCGCCGTTCCACTCGGTCGCCGCGAACAGCAGGGTGCCGCCGACGATCAGGCCGCCCGACATCCACAGCACCACCCGCGTCTGCAGCGACTGCCGGCGCTGCTGGCCGCGGGCCTGCAGCCACAGCGCCGCCAGCACGGTGAACCCGAGCCCGCCGAGCACGATCAGCGCGGCGTGCACCGCGGTCACGAAGGTGTCGCGCTGGAACGGCATCAGCGAGTCGGTCCACAGCGAGAAGCCCGCGTTGCAGAACGCCGAGATCGCGTGGAACGTGCCGCGCCACAGCGCGTCGCCCCAGGCGAGGTCGTGGCCGTAGTGGAACCCCAGGCACAGCAGCGCCGCCCCGAACGCCTCGATGAGCAGCGTCGACACGACGATGAAGCGCGTCAGCTCGTAGGCCGAGCCCGGGCTCTGCAGGTCGAGCATCTCCTCGAGCGCCTGCTCGCCGCGCAGCCCGAGCCGCCCGCCGAGCATGACCGTGGCGAACGTCGACAGCACCATGATCCCGAGGCCGCCGAGCTGGATCAGCATCAGGATGATGACGTGCCCGAGCGGCGAGAACGCGTTCGGCGTGTCGAGCACGATCAGCCCGGTCACGCAGGTCGCGCTCATCGCCGTGAACAGCGCGTCGATGAACGGCACCCCCTGCGGACCCGTCGACGCCCCCGGGAACGTCAGCAGCAGCGCCCCCACCCCCGCGAGCGCCCCGAACGTCGACAGGATGAGCAGCGCCGGCCGGGTATAGAAGCTCTGCAGCGCCTCGGCGATGACCTTGCTGCGCGCCAGCATCAGCACCAGCACGCCCGCGAGGTAGACGTCGCACAGCCCGAGCAGCGCCGTCACGCCCGTCAGCGCCGACGGCAGCCCGAGCGCCAGCAGCACGACGAGCGCGACGAGGTAGCGCCGCCGCTGGCGCAGCGCGAGGAACACCAGCGGCGCGGTCCCGAGGATCACGCCGAGGTCGAACACCAGGCACACGACGTGCGCCGTCAGCGAGCCGGTCAGGCGGAACCCCCCGACCGCGGTGGTCGCCAGCACCGCGACCATCGTCAGGTGGCGCGCCGCGTCGCCGTAGCGCGAGATCCACGGCCCCGTCTCGGCCGCCGGCTCGCTGCGCGTCGGGTGCTCGCGCCGCACCCGCACGCCGCGCATGCTCAGCGAGAACAGCGTGTCGCCCAGCAGCAGCAGGCACCACAGGATCACCGCCATCGCCGTCGACGCGTCGCTCGCCAGCACCGGCACGAACACGCCGATGTGCAGCGACAGCAGCAGCGGGAACACGACGCCCGCCCAGCGCCGCGCGCCGAGCAGGCCGGCCACGCAGGCCGCCGTGCACAGCGCCATGACGAGGCTGTAGAGCCCGCCGAGCGTCAGCCCGAGCGGCAGCGCGTGCGCGAGGAAGCTGGCCGTGCCCGGCGTGCCGTCGACCACGCGCTCGCCGAGGACCGCCAGCGTCGTCGCGCCGACGAGGCGCGCGGCCTGCAGCCGGCGGGTGGCCCGGGGGATCGCGGACGGGTTCATGGTCCGGCACCGCTGTACACCCGAAACCCGGCGCGGTCCACGGCGTCGGCGCACATCTGACCGGCCGCGGCGATTGACGACGCCCCGACCGGCGCGCGGCCTCCGCTATACTGCCCCGCCGATGGCCCGCCCACGCGCCGGCAGAACGACCTCCGGACCCGACGGTTCACCGCCCGCGCAGCCGCCAGACCGCGGGCCTGCACAGGCCGAGGCCGGGCTCGCCGCCCGGATCTTCCGCTCGCGCATGTGGAACCCGCTGGCCTGGATCGACGGCGGCTCGCGCATCGAGCTGCGCCGCTTCTGCGGCCCGGCCCGCCACGCCGAATTGCTGACCGCGCCGCTGCGCGTCGCCCACGTCACCGACATCCACGTCGGCCGCATCACCCCGATGTCCGTGCAGAAGGCCGCGGTCGCGCTCGTCAACGCCGAGCGGCCCGACCTCGTGTGCATCACCGGCGACTTCGTGTGCCACAGCCAGGCCTTCCTCGACGCGCTCGCCGAGGTCCTCGCCGGCTACGACGCCCCGGTCGTCACCGTGCTCGGCAACCACGACCACTGGTCCGGCGCCGACGAGGTCCGCCGCACGCTGCTCCGCGCCGGCGCCCTCGTGCTCGACAACGCGTTCACCACCCTCGAGCTGAGGGGCCAGCGCCTGCAGGTCGTCGGCCTCGACGACGCCTACACCGGCCACGCCGACTGGCAGCGGGCCGTGCACGGCCTGCGCCCCGACCTCCCGACCCTCGGCCTCTCGCACATCGCCGAGGAGGCCGACCGCCTGTGGAGCGCCGGCGTCTCGCTCGTGCTGTCCGGCCACACCCACGCCGGCCAGGTCACCCTGGCCCGCCTCAACGAGCTCGCGCTCGGGCGCATCGTCGGCCACCGCTACATCCACGGCCTCTACGGCACCCGCAGCGCCCCCACCCCGCAGGGCAGCGTCTACGTCGGCGCCGGCATCGGCGCCGCCGTGGTGCCGCTGCGCCTCGGCGAGCGCGCCCGCCGCGAGGTCGCGATGTTCGAGCTCGGCGCCCTGCCCGGCAGCTTCGCCGAGCACCACGACGACCAGCCCGCCCTGCCCGGCCGCCCCCCGAGCGAGCGCGTGCAGCTGAAGCGCATGCGCACCGTCGAGGTCAAGCGCGAGAAGCGCGAGCGCAAGGCCGCCAAAGGCCAGAAATAATTTTAATTAATTCTAATTTAATCGCTCTCATCCCCGGGGATGTCTCGCCCCGGCCAGCGCCCTCCACCTGTCCTCACGACCAGCACGCACCTCGCCTCATGGCCAGCACGCTCCGACCTGTCCTCGCGGCCAGCACGCTCCGACCTGTCCCGGCGGCCAGGCGGCGCCGACATGTCCTCACGGCCAGCCTGCTCACCGCCCTGCTCGCCTGCGACCCGCCGCCGTCGCCCCCCGCCGCGGAGCCCGCCGTCGCCCCCGCGCCCGCGCCCGTCGCGCCCGCGCCGGTCGACACGGCAGCGCCGCCCGCCCCGGCCCCGCCTGTCGACCCGCCCGCGCCCGCGATCGACCCGCCTGCTGCCCTCCCCGATCCCCCCTCGACGCTCACGATCGTCGACCGCCCGATCCGCTACGACGAGGCCCGCATCCGCCGCACGATCGCCTACCGCCAGCGCCACCAGGACCCCGCGATAAGCGACACCACCATCGACCCCAAATTGATCGTTCTGCACCACACCGGCGGCACCTCGCTCGACGCCACCTGGCGCTACTTCGACCGCCCGACCGTCGAGAAGTCCCGCAAGGTGATCGCCGGCGCCGGCGACCTCAACGTCTCGGCCCACTTCCTCGTCGGTCAGGACGGCGCCGTCGTCCGCCTCATGCCCGAGACGCAGATGGCCCGCCACTGCGTCGGCCTCAACCACCTCGCCATCGGCGTCGAGAACGTCGGCGACCCGAAGCGCGCCCCGCTCACGCAGGCCCAGGTCGACGCCGACATCGCCCTCGTCCGCGACCTGAAGCGCCGCTTCCCCGGCATCACCCACCTGATCGGCCACCACGAGTACCTCGCGCTCGAGGGCCACGCCTACTTCCGCGAGCTCGACCCCGACTACCGCACGCGCAAGGGCGACCCCGGCCCGGCCTTCATGGCCAGGGTCCGCGCCGGGCTCGTCGACCTCGGCCTCGAGGGCCCGCCCGCGCGGCCCTGATCGCCGTCACTGCGGGTTGATGACCTTCAGCCGCAGCCCGCCGGGGTACGCGTACGACGTCACGTCCGTGTAGCCGATGTTGAGGATGCCGAACGGGTCGGCGCTCTCGGCCAGGTGCGCGCCCTCGCTGATCGGCTGGTCGGCGACCTCGAAGCCGCCGACCGCGTAATACCCGCCGACCACCGCCCCGTCGATCGTCACGTCGGCCCCGCCGGCCGTGCGGATGATCTGCGCGTAGTGCTTGGTGTAGCCGGTGCCGGTCACGAACGCGTAGCGGCTCAGGAACTGCTCGACCGGGATCATCTGGTACATCGCCGGGTCGCCGGTGCCGGCCCCGCCGTTCTGGCCCGCGAGGTACTGCACCGGCAGGAACGGCTTGTCGCCGTCGAACACGAAGCTCGTGTTGTTGGCGATCTCGAGCTCCTTCCACTGGCCCTTGTTGAGCATGAACGGCGTGCCCGGCTGGGCCGGCGTGGTCGTGATCGTGGTGCCGTCCTCGCCGCCGTAGACCCGCCAGTAGTGCTTCTCGCTGCCGCGCTTGGGCGAGTGGGCGCCCACGTACTTCTTCCCCCAGAAGTCGAGGGCCAGCATCTGCTCCTGGATGTGGTCGCAGTAGGTCACGCCCGACGGCACGTTGACGCACTCGACCGCGCCGATCACCCAGATCGGCTTGTCGGAGTGCACGATCGTGCCCGACAGGTCCTGGCTGTTCGGCGCGCGCACCTGCAGGTTGTCGAAGCGGTTCATGACGACCTGCCCGGTCCCGCCCTGGTTGACCGCCGGCACCCCGCCGCCGGCCAGCGTGTTGATCGTCGGCGTCCACTGCACCGTCGTCCCGTCGTCGCGGGCGATCACGTAGAAGTAGCTGGGGTAGCTGCCGAGCCAGTCCTTGTACGAGGCGATCACGTAGTCCTGGGTCAGCGCGTGCTCGGGCAGCAGCATCGACGAGTCGTTGGTCGCCTGGGCCGAGATCGGCGAGTGCTGGTAGGCGACCACCGGGACCGTGGTGGCCACCCGGTACGAGCCGCCCTTGCGCAGCCCCGAGGCCTTGTCGAAGGCCGCCTGCGTCATCGAGAACGTGGCCGTCTGGCCCGGCTGGACCATCTGCGGCCCGCCCTGCGGCGCCTCGACGTTGCTGCCGACCGGCGTGAAGAACAGCTGCACGCTGGCCGCCACCTTCGAGGTGTTGCCGACCACCAGCGAGTCGGTCTCGTTGCCGTTGTAGTTGTCCATGCGCGCGGCGAAGAACGTGCAGCCGACCGAGCTCGGCTCGGTCTCGGCGGCCACGCACAGCGACAGGCACTCGCCGGCGCCGAAGCAGCCCTCGGTCGGCTGACAGGCCACCGGCGGCCCGAACGCCTGGCCGTCGGGGTTGCAGGTCTTGTAGTGGGTGTCGTCGTCGCAGGCCTTCGAGTTGGGCACGCAGGCCAGGGCCGTGCACGCGTCGCCGACGCACGACTGCCCGTTCGGGCACGCCTCCGGGGCGAACGTCTGGCAGTCGTCCTGGCACACGATCTGCTGGCCGTCGCCGTCGCAGCCGTCCATCTCGCCGGGCGTGCAGGTGCAGGCCGCGGTCGTGCCGGTCGACCCGGGCGCGTCGGTCGTCACCGTCGCGCCGGTGTCCGACGTCACCGGCGCCGTCGACACCGACGCCGCCGACGTGTCGCTCGACGTCTCCGGCGTGGTCACGCCCGAGGCCGCGGTCGTGCCCTCGATCAGCGTCGCGCCGCCGTCGTCCGCGCTGCTGCCGGTCGGCTCCGACGACGACGAGGCCGGCGGGTTGGTCGTCGCGGGATCCGTGCTCGGGAACGTCGTCAGCGTGGTCGGGTTGGTCTGCGGACCCGCCGTCTCGCGCCCGCCGTCGTCGCCGCACGCCGCCGCCCCGAACCCCGCGCATACAACGATGTGGACCAGACGCATCCCACGGTTTTGCCCCGAAACCCCGTTCCGCCGCAAGCGGGCGGGCGCCCCCGCGGGCGCACACGCACCCGGCCGCCGTGTTAGCGTCGGCCGGATGTCCGCCACCCTCGAGACCCCCGGCACGCTGATCTACGAGACCGTGCACGGCTCGCAAGCCTACGGCCTCGCCACCCCGTCCTCGGACGTCGACTACAAGGGCATCCTCGTGGGCCCGTCCGGCTGGTACCACGGCTACCTGACGTGCCCGGAGCAGGTCGAGCTCGGCCCGGACCACGTGCGCTACGAGCTCCGCAAGTACTTCCGCCTCGCCGTGGCCGCCAACCCGACCGTGCTCGAGCTGATGTGGACCCCGGACAGCTGTCACGTGCACATGACCCCCGCGGGCGAGCGCCTGCTCGCCAACCGCGAGCGCTTCCTCAGCCTGCGCGTCAAGGACAGCTTCTCCGGCTACGCCATGTCGCAGCTCGGGCGCATCAAGACCCACCGCAAGTGGGTCATGAACCCGCCGAAGAAGGAGCCCGTGCGCGCCGACTTCGGCCTGCCCGATCGCAGCCTCATCTCGCGCGACCAGCTCGGCGCCGTCGAGGCCATGCTGGGCGACGGCCGCCTCGAGCCGGTCGACCTCTCGACCAACTTCCTCGACGTGCTCGAGCGCGAGCGGCGCTACCGCGGCGCGCGCAAGGAGTGGGAGTCGTACCAGTCGTGGCTGAAGACCCGCAACCCGCGGCGCAGCGAGCTCGAGGCCCGGTTCGGCTACGACACCAAGCACGCGCTGCACCTCGTCCGCCTGCTGCGCATGGGCCTCGAGATCGTCGCCACCGGCCAGGTCCGGGTCCGCCGCGACGACCGCGACGACCTGCTCGGCATCAAGGCCGGCGCGCTCACCTACGACGCGCTCATGGCCCTCGCCGAGGACCTCGGCAAGCAGGTCCACGCGGCGGCCGCCACCTCCACCCTGCCCGCCGAGCCCGACGAGCCCGCGCTCGACGGCCTGTGCGCCGAGCTCGTCGACCGCGTGCTGGCCGCGCGCACCTGACCATAAGGACCTGTCCCATGAGCCACACCGACCTGCCGCCGAACGCCCTGCCCGACCTCGAGCTCGGGCGCCGCTTCATCGCCCAGTCCCCGGTCCCCGGCGCCGTGCTGCAGTGCGGCGTCACCGGCAGCCACGACTACGGCTTCTCCTCGCCCGACAGCGACCTCGACCTGAAGGGCATCTTCCTGGCGCCCACGCGGCGCCTGCTCGGCCTCAGCCGCCCGCCCGAGAGCTTCGACCGCCTGGTCGACTTCGAGGGCAGCGAGTGCGACCTCACCCTCACCGAGGCCGGCAAGGCCCTGCACCTGCTGGTGAGCGGCAACGGCAACGTCATCGAGCGCCTGCTCTCGAAGTTCCAGCTCTACCCCGGGGAGGAGCTCGACGCGCTGCAGGCGCTCGCGCGCGGCGCCGTCTCGAAGAAGTTCTCGCGCCACTACCAGGGCTTCTTCCGCGGCATGTGCAAGGAGCACGAGCGCAGCGAGAGGCCCCGCGCCAAGAGCCTGCTGTACGCCTACCGCGTGGCCCTCACCGGCATCCACCTGCTGCGCACCGGCGAGCTGGTGGCCGACCTCCGCACGCTCGCGCCGATGCTCGGCTACCCCGACGCCCTCGCGCTCGTGCGGATCAAGGTCGAGGGCGCCGAAAAGGGCGCCGTCACCCCGGAGATCGACGCCCAGCACCGCGCCGCCTGGCCGGCCCTCGAGGCCGACCTCCAGCGCGCCCTCGACACCAGCCCCCTGCCCGAGTCGGCCGCCAACGAGGCCGCCTGCGAGGACTGGCTGGTCGAGCTCCGCTGCGCCCGCCTGTGACGCGCAGGGCGGGGCACGCGGCCCCGCACCCCACGCTCGCTCGCCGCCCGATCGGCGCCCGCGGCGGATGCTGGCCCGCGGCCCCGCCGCTTGGTAAAAAGGGCGCCCCCCGAGGCGAGCCGTGGCCCACATCGTCATCGACACCTGTGCCGGACGCGAAGCCGGGCGCGAGGCGCTCGAGGCCGCCGCGATCGCCAGCCTCGAGCGCAGCCACCAGATCACCGCCGTCGGCGACGAGGCCGCGGTGACCGCGGCCCTGCAGAAGATCGCCCACGACGCCGAGCACCTGCGCGTCGCCCACGCGCCCGACTGCATCGACCTCGACCTCGAGCCCGAGGAGGCCGCCGCCAGGGCCCCGCGCTCGAGCATCGCCGTCGGCCTCGAGCTGCTGGCCCGCGACCCGTCCGGCGTGTTCATCAGCGCCGGCGCCCCGGCCGTGCTGGTGGCCACCGCCCAGCGCATCCTCGGCCGCATCCCCTCGGTCTCGCGCGCCGCCCTCGCCGCCGTCTACCCGACCTTGCGCCCCCACGGCCCCGCCTCCGACCCGTTCGCGCTGCTGCTCGACGTCGGCGCCACGGTGCAGTGCAGCGCCGACGACCTGATCGCCTTCGCCGCCATGGGCGCCGCCTACGCCGCCAAGATCTCGCGCATCGAGACCCCGCGCGTGGCCCTGCTGTCCAACGGGACGGCCCTGTCCGGCGCCCCCTCCCGCGTGCGCGACGCCCACCGCCGCCTGCTGCGCGGCGCGCCCGGCCTCGAGTACGTCGGCTGCCTGCGCGCCGACCACGTGACGTCCGGCGACGCCGACGTCATCGTCACCGACGGCTTCAGCGGCGACGTGCTGCTGCGCACCCTCGAGGGCGTGGCCGCCACCGGCGAGTCGCTGATCAAGCGCGCCGCCGAGAAGTTCCAGTGGCGCCTCGGCGTGCAGATGCTCGGCGACGGCCTGGCCGCCATCCGCGAGTTCACCGACTGGGAGAACTACGGCGGCGCCCCCCTGCTCGGCCTCGACCGCGCCGTCATCGTCACCCAGACCAACTCGGGCCGCCGCGCCTTCGTCAACGCGATCCGCCTCGGCGTGAAGATCGACCGCCTGAAGGTCCTCGACGCCGTCGCCGCCGGCGTCGCCGCCCTCCGCGACACCCCCGCGCCGAGCGAGACCGCATGACCGACGACGCGAACACCAAGCCGACCGCGACCCCCGACACGCCGGTGCGCCGCCTCGTGCACCTGCGCTGGGACCTCGACAAGACCTACCTGCAGACCAACTTCGACACCGTCAAAGATTTAATCAATACGTTCAGGCAAAAGCCCGAGGACAAGGTGTCGGTGGTCGGCGCCCCCGCCCTCCTGCGCGCCCTCATCGACCCCGCCGACCGCGCCAGCCGCCGCGTGACGTTCATCAGCGGGTCGCCGAGCCAGATGCGCAAGGTGCTGACCAAGAAACTCGAGCTCGACGGCGTCGAGCCCGACATGTTCATCCTCAAGCCGAACCTCGAGAACCTCCTGCGCGGCCGCTTCCGGGCCCTGCGCGGCCAGGTCGGCTACAAGCTGAGGGCCCTGCTGCTCAGCCACATGGGCGGCGACGTGGTCGACGAGTACCTGTTCGGCGACGACGCCGAGCACGACGCCTTCATCTACAGCCTCTACGCCGACATCCTCGCCGGCAACGTCGACGCGGTGCGCCTGTCCGCCATCCTCACCACCTGCAAGGTCTACCGCCACGACGTCGACGAGATCATGGCCCACCACAAGCAGCTCGCCGGCTCCGGCGACATGGTGCGCCGGATCTTCATCCACCTCGACCGCCGCAGCCCGCTCGACCGCTTCACCGCCTACGGCGCCCGCGTCGTCGCCATCTACAACTACTTTCAGGTCGCGGTGCTGCTGTTCGACGCCGGCCTGCTCGCCGCCCGCCCCCTGCTCGGCGTGCTCGCCGCCATGGAGGCCGCCGGCTACACCCCCGAGCGCGTCGGCAACTCGGTGCAGGACCTCATGCGCCGCGGGTTCGTCCAGGCGCCCGCGATCCGCAAGCTCACCGACGCCCTCGGCGAGCACGGTCACTCGACCTTCGCCCACAAATTCGAGGAGGTGCTGACCGGCATGGACCACCTCCAGCGCAGCCCGCCCCCGTGGCCGACCGAAATTAATTACCTCGGCCTCTACCACGAGGCCCGCTGGCGCCGCCAACAGCAGCGCCTGTTCGGCATCCGCCTGCTCGACTGAGCCTGTCTGGTTTGGTCGGCGTTCGGTCGGCGGTTCAACGCGTGGGTTCGGGCGTTGAATCATCGACGCGGGGCCCTCGCTTCCTCGGGAGCCCCCATGGCACGCGCCTGTGCGGAACGCTGTGGCGGTTCAACGCATGGGTTCGGGCGTCGAACGAGCAACGCGGGGCCCTGAGGGGTGGGGGCTCGGGGCGAAGCGGCCGACGGCGGGTCCCTCGCTTCGTCAGGAACCCCCCATGGCACGTGCTCGGCGCATCGCGGCTTCGGGCCACGCTCCGCTCAAGTGGGTGGTCCTGGGCGTGCGTGCGCCGGCGCGCCAGCCTTGGCGCCCCCCCGACGGCGCCCCCCCCGCCGGCCGCGTGGGCCCCCGTGGGGGGCGGGGGGGGGGCCCCGCTTGTCGGACCGCGGGTGGTTGCGCGTCGGCGGGAGAGCCCGCTGGTCGGACCGCGGGTGGATTGCGCGTCGGCGGGAGAGCCCGCTCGGGGACCGCGGGAGGATGCGTGTCGGCGGGCGAGCCCGCTCGTCGGATCGCGGGCTTGGGGGTGTCGAAGAGGGGGCCCGCTTGTCGGACCGCGGGCG
>JAEUJW010000031.1 GCA_016793465.1 Myxococcales bacterium | reverse complement strand
GTCGGACCGCGGGTGGATTGCGCGTCGGCGGGAGAGCCCGCTCGGGGACCGCGGGAGGATGCGTGTCGGCGGGCGAGCCCGCTCGTCGGATCGCGGGCTTGGGGGTGTCGAAGAGGGGGCCCGCTTGTCGGACCGCGGGCGGATGCTCGTCGGCGGGAGGAGCGGGGGTCAGGTGCTGGACTGGACGAAGTGCTCGCGGGCGCGGATGGTGGTCCAGCGGTCGAAGGTGGCGAGGGTCTCGGGGTCGGCCTCGGAGAGGCGCTCGAACAGGTAGTCCTGGATGCCCTTGTGGACCGAGCAGACCGGGCTGGTGCGCATCTGGCCGAAGACGCTGCCCTGGTTCTTGTAATTAAACGTGGAGATGGTGCCGCAGTAGGGCTGGTAGGCGCAGTTGATGCAGTCGGGCTGGCCGTCGAGGTTGGAGGCGAGGACCATGGCGCGCACGGTCTCGTGGCCGACGAGCTCGCGGTAGGTGGTGGTGTCGACGTGGCCGATTTTAAAATGGTCGTCGCCCATCTCGTGGAGCATGCGGCCCTCGTCGCAGGTGAAGATCTGGCCGTCGTAGTTGTAGGCGAGCTGGCCGATGCCGGCGCCGGCGGGGGATCGGAGGTCGAGGAAGTTGGGGTCCTCGCCGCGCAGGATCTTGGTGAGGAAGATGGCCGCGTAGCGCTCGAGCACCTGGACGCCCTTGCGGTTGAGCTCCAGCATGTAGTCGACGGCGTTGCGGTAGAACTCGAGGTACTGGCTGCGCGGGTAGTCGACGCGCAGGCGGGTGCGGTCGGCGAAGCCGAACGGGTCGATGGGGCGGAGGAACAGGGCGCGGCAGCCGAGGTCGACGTAGGTGTCGACGACCTGCTTCCACTGCGGGAGGGTCTCGCGGGTGGTGGTGAGCAGGGCCTCGACGCGGTAGAGGGTGGGGTCGAGGCCGATGGCCTCGTAGCGCCGGTTGATCTCGCGGATCCAGGTGGCGGCGCGCTGGTGGGCGTCGAGCGTCGGGAGCTTGCGCTGGGCGTTGTGCAGGGCTTCGGGGCCGTCGATGCTGGTGCACAGCTGGACGCGGTGGGCGACCAGGTAGTCGAGCTTCTCGTCGTCCATCAGCGTGAAGTTGCTGACCATGGTGAACTGCAGGGTCTTGCCGAGCACGCGGGCGCGCTCCTCGGCGTACTCGCAGATCCGCTTGATGACCGGGAAGTTGACGAGGGGCTCGCCGCCCTGGAACTCGATGGTGATGAAGGGGCTGGTGCTCGCCAGCGCGAGGTCGACGGCGCGGTCGGCGACCTCGGGGGTCATGTCGGTGTGGACCGCGTCCATGTTGGCGCGCGAGGCGTGGCAGTACACGCAGGTCTGGTTGCAGCGCAGGGTGACGACGAAGATGTGGAGGTTGGGGCCGGCGTGGAGGAAGCGGCGGCGGGCCTGCAGGCGCTCGGCGGCGCGGCGGACGTCGTAGGTGGCGCGCAGGAAGTTGGCGCCCTCGAGGCGGCGCTCGAGCTCGCCGCCGACGGGCACCGTGCCGGCGGCGTAGTGGGCGAACTCGTCGCGGGTGAGCAGCAGGAAGTTGCCCTCGAAGTTGGTGACGACCACGCGGTCGCCGACCGGGCGGTAGCGGAAGAACGCCTGGGTGCCGGCGCGCGGGCGGATGGCGTGGAGGTCGAGGGCGGTGGACATCGGCGTGCGTGACGGTAACAGATGTGCGCAGGCGGGTCAGGCCTCGCCGAGGCGCTGGTCGAGCCAGGTCAGCCGGGCGAGGTCGCGGGAGGTCAGGCGCTCGCGGCCGAGGGCTCGCAGGAGGGCGCGGGCCTCGTGGTGGACGGCGCGTGCGGCGGCGGGGTCCTCGATGTTGCCGAGCTCGACGAGGGCGGCGGCGAGGTCGCGGGTGCGAGAGGCGGCGCCCGGAGCGGCGGACATGCGGGCGCGCTGGATGACGACGGCGCGGGTCAGCAGGCGGCGGGCCTCGAGCGGATCGAGGGCGGCGAGGTCGGTGCAGGTGCGGGCGAGGTCGGCCTCCGCGGCGTCGTTGTCGGGGTGACGCTCGGCGAGGTCCTCGGCGAGGGTGAGGGCCTGGCGCAGGTACCCGTGGGCGGCGGCGGGATCGCTGCCGCGGGTGCGGCGGGCGAGGTCGATGGCGATGGCCCACATGCGGCGGCTGAAGTCGGCGCGGCCGGGGTCGCGGCCGACGAGCGGCTGGGCGAGCGCGTGGCCGACGAGCAGGTGCTGGATGCCTCCGGGGCCGGGGTCCTGGGCGGCGTGGAGGATCTTCCAGAATACGAGGTCGTGCCGGAGATCGAGGTCGTGCGGATCGCGGGAGGCGATCAGCTCGCTGATCGCCTCTCCGACGGCGATGATGCGGCGGGCCACGCTGCGGTCGGCGAGCGCGAGGGCGGCGAGGCTGCGGCGAGCCGCGGCGCGCAGCCGCTGGATGTCGAGGCGCGCGGGCTCGTCGGCGCCGAGGCGATCGGCGAGGTCCTGCGCCGACTCGGCGTGGGCGCGGGCGCGGATGGGGTCGTCGGTGTGGCGGTGGTACTCGGCGAGCTCGAGCAGGGCGCGCACCCGGTCGACGTGGCGATCGCGGCAGCGAGAGCTCGCGGTCAGCCCGGCGAGGATCTTCTCGGCCTCGAGGAGCCATCGCTGCGGCGCCGGCGGGTCGTCGACGATGCGCAGCAGGTCGCCGGTGACGATGCAGGTGAGGGCGTGCTCGTGGCGGAGGTCGGGGGCGTACGGCTCGCGCTCGAGCAGGGGGCCGGCGATGGCTCGGGCGCGGTCGAGCTGGGCGCGCGCGTCGGCGAGGTCGCCTCGTCGCAGCTGCACGGCGGCGAGGGTCCGGGCGAGGCGCCAGCGCAGGAGGTCGAGCGGGCGATCGCCCTGCGGGCCGTCTTGACCGTCGAGGGCGGCGAACAGGGTGGTGCGGGCGTCGTCGCTGCGGCCGCTGGTGAGCTGCAGATCGGCGAGGTGGAGCCGGATCTCGAGGGCCGCGCCGCGGCCGCGGGGGTGTTCGGCGAGGCGAGCCAGCGAGGCGGCGGCCTCGTTGAGGCGCTCGCGGGCGGCCTCGCGGCGGCCGTACTGCAGGTCGACGGCGCCGCGGCGGGCGAGGGCGAGGGCGTGCTCGCGGCGGACGAGCGAGAGGTGGACGAAGCCCGGCGGGAGGGTGAACACGAGGCCGAGGTCGAGCTCGGCCTCGGCGTCGGCGAGGCGCAGGCCGCGGAGGATGTCGCCGAGGCGCAGATGCGCGACGGCGTCGGCGACCTGCAGCTCGCGGTTCGCGGCGCCGCGGGCCGTCAGCTCGAGCGCGGCGGCGCAGCGACGGGCGGCGGACTCGCGGTCGGTGCTGTGCTCGAGGTCGGCGAGGTCGAGCAGGGCCCAGGCGAGCAGGGTGCGGGCGGAGGTGTCGATGCTGCGCCGTTGCAGGGCGGTGGTGGTGTGTTCGACGGCGAGGAGGAGGTCGCCGCGGGCCTTGACGAGGTCGCCGCGGCGGTGCGCGCCGGCGGCGGAGATGGCGAGGACCTCGACGACGCGCGAGAGGTCGGTGCGGGCCGCCAGGCGGAGCACGGCGGAGTGCAGCAGGTTGGCGCCCTCGTCGGCGGCGAGACCCATGGCGGCCGGCGGCGGAGGTGAGGGGGCGAACACGGTGGGGCGGTCTGAGGGCGGCTCGCGGGCGGAGGCGGAGTCGCGGGAGGAAGGCGTGGGGGCGAAGATCGAGTCGCGGGCCGGAACGACCGGCGTGGGCTCGGCGGGGGGCTTGCGCCGGCGCTCGAGGGCGGTGTGGCGGGCCGACCAGCTGTCGCGCCGATCGGGCCAGACGGCGGCGAGGTGCTCGCAGAGGGCGAGGCCGGCGAGGTGGCGGCCGTGGGTCACGGCAGCGGCGTACATGGCGTCGGCGAGGGTGAAGGCGTCGGTGGATGCGGCGGCGCGGAGGTGCGCGAGGACCTCGAGATGGGAGGACCAGGCGCTGCGGGTGCGCCACCACTCGGCGGCGGCGAGGTGGGCCGCGGGGTGGGCCGTCGCGGGTCGCAACGGGCGCCAGAGATCGCGGTGCACGGGCGTGAGGAGGCGGCGATCGACGAGCGTGGCGATGAGGGCCGGGAGCGACGCGGGCTCGAGACCGGCGAGCGGGAGCAGGGCGGCGAAGGCGGCGGCGGGGACGGGGCGCTGGTAGACGAGCACGTCGAGGAAGCCGCGGGCCTGGTCGTCGAGGCCGCCGCGCAGGGCGGTGTACAGCGTCGTCTCGGGGTCCTCGGCGAGCCTGTCGCGGAGCGCGGGCCAGAGCTCGGGGGTCGTGCGCAGCAGGGCGTCGGCGAGGAGGATCGTGCGTGGACGGGCGAGGTCGCGGAGGAGGCGGCGATCGGCGGCGGGGAGGCGGGCGAGGACCGGGTGAGCGCGGACGAGGAGCTCGGCGGCGGTGGCTGGCAGCGGGTCGACGACGAGGGGCGTGAGCAGGTTGCCGGGGCCGGCGAAGCTGCGCGGGGTGAGCACGAGCAGGGCCCCGTGATCGGCGGCGCGGGCCAGGCGGTCGAGCGTGAGGCGCAGGCCGAGCGGTGGAGCGCCGTCGGGCAGGAGATCGGCGGCGAGGTCGGCGAGCACGAGCACGAGGCGCTGCTCGCCGAGCAGGGCGGCGAGGGCGTCGAGGACATGCGGCTCGGGAGTGTCGCGGTCGGCGAGCGCGCGCAGGTATCGGCGCAGGCGTTCGGGCGGATCGACGAACGCGGAGGTCGGGCGCTCGAGGTCGAGGGCGTCGACGACTGTGGCGGCGAGGTCGTGGGGGGTGAACTGGCCGTGGTGGGTGGCGACGAGGAAGTGTTCGCGGTGGAGAGCGCGGAGGACGTCGTGGGCGAGGTCGTCGACGCCGCTGCCGGGCGGGCCGATCAGCTGGGCGCCGCGGCTGCCGCGGCGCGCGAGCGCGGCGTGGAGGTCGCGTCGCAGGCTGCGGCGGCCGAGCACCGCGGGGGGCGGCGAGAAGCCACGCAGAGGGGCGAGCGTGGGCGCGGGCGATGGTGAGATCGGGGCCTGTCCGAGGGGACAGGTGGCGAGGCCGCTGGCGACGAACAGCGCTGGGCTGGCGTAGGCGGGATCGAGGGCGCCGGGCGTCGGTTCGGAGCGTGCGGATGCACCGACCGGATCGCGCGAGCTCGGGGATGCATGCGCGGGCCGGGCTGTGAGCGCGCGGGTCTCACCGCGACGTGTGGTCTCGGAGGGCGCGGACGCGTCGAGGCGGGCGCGGCGGGTGTGCTCGAGGGCGCGGCGGGTTTCGGCGAGGGCTTCGGCCGGGGAGCAGGTGTCGGGGTCGGCGAGGCGGAGCAGCAGGGCGCGCGCGAGCTCGGCGGCGTAGGCGGCGTCGACTGTGCCCTGCATGGCGATCACGCGGGGCAGGCCGGCGGCGATCAGGGGCTCGACGGCGTGCATGGGGCCGGGGCCCTCGAGCGCGGCGCCGGTGCAGCGGGTCGAGAGCACGAGCAGCGGCGGCGGGTGACGGGCCCCGGCGAGGGCGTCGGCGAGGTCGGTGGGCGCGACCTCGGCGACGCGGCCGTCGTCGGCCTCGAGCAGGAGGGCGCCGCTGCGGCTGAGCGCGGCGAGGTGGACGAGGTGGAACGGCTCACGCTCGAGGCGGGCGCGCAGGGCGTCGAGGGTGGCGGCGGCGTCGTCGAGGAAGTCGACGTGAACGGCGTGCGGCAGGTCGGCGGTGGCGGCGAGCAGGAGGCCGAGCTCGCCCTCGCTGTCGGGATCGCCGTGCGGACTGGCGACGACGATCAGGGCGCGCAGCGGGCCGGGGATCGCGGGGTGGCGCGGCGAGTCGCGGGGGGCGAGCTCGCGGACCACGCGCACGCCGGGCACGAGGCCGAGCGGGCCGTGCGGATCGAGGTGGGCGGCCTCCCACGGCAGGGCGAGCAGGTCGAAGTCGTCGCCGCGGAGGCGCACGAGCACGGGCTCGTCGGCGGCGAGGGCGGCGAGCAGGCGGGCGCGCGCGGGCACGAGGAGGTCGGCGAGGCGCAGGCCGATCGCGGCGAGGTTGCGGGCGGTGTCGACGGCGCGCTCGCGGCCGCGGGCGTGGCGGCGCGGGGTGAGCTCGCCGGGGATGCGCAGGACCTCCTCGACGTCGAGGCGCACGCGCACGTGCACGTCGTCGTCGGCGGTGACGACGACGTCTTCGCCGTCGCGGCGCAGGCACAGCTCGACCTCGCGGCTCGCCATCGCTGCGAGGCTACATCGATTTTACGACGCGGAGGACAGCTCGGGCGGGCGGTCGCTCAGCCGGGGCCGCCGCGCTGGACGGTGAGGCCGAGGGCGTAGTTGGCGAGCTCGTGGGCGACGCGGCGGGTCAGCTCGGGACGCAGGGCGCGCAGGCGGACGACCCAGGCGTCGGGCTGCTCTTCGAGGGTGAACTCGATGTGCTGGCGGTAGCGCTGCACGGCCTCGTCGACGGCGACGCCGGCGTAGAGGTCGCGGTGGAAGCGGAGGTCGTGCCAGTGCTCGGCGGCCGCGGTCACGGGGCGACCTCCGGCTTCGACGGGCCCGGCCCGGACGGCGGGGGCGGCTTTTTGCCGTGCTTCTCCTCCCACGACATGGCGATGCCGAGGGGGTCGTCGAAGCCCTGGTCGCTGAAGTCGAAGTTGGCGAGGTCGTCGAGGGACGGCGCACCCATGGCGCCGGCCACGGCCTGCATGGTGACGGTCTCGAGCAGCACGCGGTTGTCCTGGGTGATCTGGTGGCGCCAGGCGCACGACAGCAGCTCGTTGGCGAATTCGCCGACGAGCGCGCGCAGGGCCGCGGGCTCGGCGACGCCGCCGCGGGCGGTCAGGCTCACGCGCACGCGGCCGGGCTCGGGGCGGTCGAGGAACACGTAGCAGCGGTCGAGGAACACGTAGGCGGCGCCGTACACGGCCTGCAGCGGGTAGAGGGCCTCGTCGACCTGCAGGTGGACGGACGCCTCGGCGGCGTCGACGGCGACCAGACCGGCGGGGATGTCGGGGTACGGGGCGAGTGGCACGGCGACGCGACGGTAACAGTTTCGCCGGGCGCTCGCACCCGCCGGCGGCGGGCGGCAGGCCGGGCGACGCGATTGTGGGTGACAGCGGCGGGGGGCGCTGCCTACGATGGCGTGTGATCACGACGCGTGCGCTCCTCTCGCTGGTGCTGCTGGGTGTGTGGGTCGACGAGGCCGGGGCGAGCGAGCGGCCGCGGGACCACGACGCGTGGCTGCGGGTGGCCGCGGCCCCGCGGGCTGCGGACGGGCCCGTGGTGGTCGCCTCGCACGAGCCGGGGCGCGGGGCGCCGGCGCTGCTGTGGGCCCCGGGCGCGGCGGCGCCGGGGCTCGGGCCCGAGGCGGCGGCGCGGGCCCTGCTGGATCGCCACCGGGCCAGCTACGGGGTCTCGCGCGAGGCGCTCGCGGGCCTGCGGCTGCGCTTCGTGCACGACACCGGGCGCGGCGGGATCGTGGTCGGGCTGCGCCAGACCGTCGCCGGCGTGGAGGTGTTCCACGGCGACGTGAAGGTGCTGCTGGCCCGCGACCTGCGGCCGATCGGGATCTCGGGCACGCCGCACCCGGCGGCCCACGCGGCGGCGGTGCGGGCGCCCGCCGGGGACGAGGCGGCGGCGGTGGCGGCGGCGCTGGGCGATCGCCACGGCGTCGGCGCTCGCTCGCGCGTGCGGGCGGTCGAGGCGCGCGGCGGGTGGCGGCGCTACGAGCTCGCGGGCGACGCGCGCATGGTCGAGCCGGCGCGGGTCAAGCCGGTGTACTTCCCGATCGGCGAGGCGCTGGTGCCGGCGACGCTGGTCGAGCTGCAGACCCGCGACGCGCGCGGGCACTCGGTGTTCCAGTACGTGATCGGCGACGACGGGCGCGTGCTGTACCGCCACGACGCGACCGCCTTCGAGGCCCACGCGTACCGCGTGTGGGCCGACGAGGGCGGCGATCACCGGCCGGCGGACGGACCGCTGGTGGATTACACGCCGCACCCGCGCGGCGTGCCCGACGTCGGGCCGACCGAGGCGGCGCCGTCGGTGCTGATCACGACCGAGGGCTTCCACAGCCTCGGCGACCCGTGGCTGGCGCCGGGGGCCGGCGAGACGCGCGGCAACAACGTCGACGCCTACGTCGACTGGCGCGACCCGAGCGGGCTGAAGGCGGAGGACGGCGAGTTCCGCGGGGCGGTCAGCTCGCCGGGGGTGTTCGACTGGACGTACGACGTCGGCGAGGAGCCGCTGGCGACGCCGGAGCAGTCGATGGCGGCGCTGGTGCAGCTGTTCTACGTCAACAACTGGATGCACGACTGGTGGTACGACTCGGGCTTCGACGAGCAGGCGGGCAACGCCCAGGCCGACAACTACGGGCGCGGCGGGCAGGACGGCGACGTGCTGCTGGCGGAGGGCCAGGACGCGGCGCTCGAGGGCACGCGCAACAACGCCAACATGTCGACGCCGATGGACGGCGGCTCGCCGCGCATGCAGATGTACCTGTGGACCGGGCTGTACACCGAGGCGAAGCTGACGCTCGACACCGCGGGGATCGAGTTCACCGGCGGGCTGGCGAAGTTCGGGCCCAAGAGCTACGGGGTCAAGGGCACGCTGGTGCGCTTCGAGGACGGCGCGGGCGCCAGCCCGACCGACGGCTGCGAGGCGCCGGTCGTCGACATGCAGGGGAAGATCGCGGTCGTCGACCGCGGGGACTGCACGTTCGAGACCAAGGTGACGTTCGCCGGGCAGGCGGGGGCGCTCGGGGTGGTGATCATCGACAACGTCGAGGCCGACGCGCCGATCGAGCCGGGCAACGACAACGACCTCGAGGACCCGCCGGTGCCGACGCTGGCGGTGACGCTGGCCGACGGCGCGACCGTCCTGGCGGCGATGGAGAAGGAGCAGCAGTTCGTGCACATGACCGGGTGGTCGAGCGTGGAGCGCGACGGCACCGTCGACAACATGATCATCGCCCACGAGTGGGGCCACTACCTCCACCACCGCCTGACCGACTGCGGCAACCCGGCCTGCGGCGCGATGAGCGAGGGCTGGGCCGACTTCAACGCGCTGATGATGGCGCTGCGCGAGGGCGACGACCTCGACGGGGTGTATGCGGGCACGACCTACGCGAACTTCGACACCGCCGGCTACTACGGGATCCGGCGGGTGCCGTACTCGGTCAACCCGCGGCGCAACGCGCTGACGTTCAGGCACATCAGCGACGGCGAGCCGCTGCCGACGATCCACCCGCTGTTGACCAACGGGCTGCCCAACAGCCAGTCGCACAACGCGGGCGAGGTGTGGGCGACGATGCTGTGGGAGGTCTACGTCGCGCTGCACAAGGCGCACGCGGGCGAGCTCGGGTTCGCCGAGGTGCACCGTCGCATGGGCGACTACGTGGTCGCGGGCATGATGCTGGCGCCGCCGGACCCGACGTACACCGAGCAGCGCGACGCGCTGCTGATGGCCGCCGCGGGCGCGCCGGACGACTTCATGACGATCGCGCGGGCGTTCGCCCGGCGCGGGGCCGGCAGCTGCGCGCTGTCGCCGGAGCGCGGGTCGAGCACGCTCGTCGGGGTCGTCGAGGACTTCGAGGTCGGGGCGAGCGGGGTGCTGCTGGCGGCGAGCGTGGCGGAGCAGGACGGGTGTGACAAGGACGGGGTGATCGATCCGGGGGAGACCGGGCGCGTGACGGTCGAGGTGTACAACGGCGGGGTGGCGCCGCTGGCGGCGGGGGCGGTGGTCGAGGTGGTCGATCCGGATCCGGGGCTGGTGTTCCCGCAGGGGCCGAGCGTGGCGCTGCCCGAGCTGGCGCCGCTCGGGCGCGCGACGGTGACGATCGACGTGGCGCTCGCCGAGGCGGCCGGGGCGGCGCGGGCGGTGGAGCTGCGCGTGCGCCTCGACGGCGAGGGCGCGTGCGCGGGCGCGGGTGAACGCGCGCTGCGCGTCCAGACGTCGGCCGACGTGGCGCCGGCGAGCTCGAACCGGGACGACGTCGAGGCCGAGCCGTCGGCGTGGACGCCGAGCGGCGGCGGGAGCTCGGCGATCTGGACGCGCGCGGCCGGCGACGGCGGGTACTCGTGGCGCGGGGGCGCGGTCGGGCACACCAGCGACGTGTCGCTGGTGTCGCCGAAGCTCGAGGTCGGCGACGAGCCGCTGGTGATCGCGTTCGACCACGCGTACAGCTTCGAACTGACGGACGGCACGGCCTACGACGGAGCGGTGATCGAGGTGTCGAGCGACGACGGCGCGACGTGGGTCGACGTGGCGGAGCTCGGGGCGGAGCCGGGCTACGGCGGGAAGATCGCGTCGGGGGGCAACGCGCTCAACGGGCGCGACGCGCTGATCGGCGCCAGCCCGGGGTTCCCGGCGCGCGCGCGGGTCGAGCTCGACCTCGGGACCGAGCTGGCCGGCAAGACGGCGCTGCTGCGCTTCCGCATCGGCACCGACGGCGGCGTCGGCGGGCCGGGCTGGGACATCGACGACATCGCGGTCACGGGCATCACGAACGCGCCGTTCCCCACGTGGGTCGACGACCCCGGGTGCGACGAGGGCGGGTCGAGCGGGATGACCGGCGACTCGGAGGACGTCGACGGCAGCGACGGCACCAGCTCGTTCATGGCGGACGACGACGGCTGCGGGTGCGCCTCGGGCGGGTCGGGCGCGGCCGGGGTGTGGCTGCTGCTCGGGCTGCGGCGGCGCCGGCGGGGCCGCGGAGGCGGCGACGACGGCTTTGCTTGCGGCGGCGCCGGCGGGCATGCTCGCCGGCCATGACGCCGGAGCAGTTTCGCAGGCTGGGGCACGCGCTCGTCGACTGGATCGCGGACTACCGCGCGGGCTGCGAGTCGAGGCCGGTGCGGCCGCGCTGCGCGCCCGGGGAGATCAAGGCGATGGTGCCGACGAGCGCGCCGGAGCAGGCCGAGGACCTCGAGCGCACGCTGATCGCGGACCTGGAGCGGGTGATCGGGCCGGGGCTCACGCACTGGCAGCACCCCGGGTTCATGGCCTACTTCCCGAGCAACGCGAGCCTGGCGTCGGTGCTCGGCGAGCTTCTGGCGGCGGGGCTCGGGCAGAACGGGATCAACTGGCAGACCAGCCCGGCGCTCAGCGAGCTCGAGGAGGTGACGTGCGACTGGCTGCGCCAGCTCGTCGGGCTCGGCGAGGCGTGGCAGGGCGTGCTGCACGACACGGCGTCGACGGCCACGCTGGTGGCCCTGCTGTGCGCGCGCGAGCGCACGAGCGGGCACGGGCAGGCGCGCGGCGGGCTGCAGGCCGAGGCGGCGCCGCTGGTGGTCTACGCGTCGGCGGAGGCGCACAGCTCGGTCGAGAAGGCGGCGCTGCTGGCGGGCTTCGGGCGCGACAACCTGCGCAAGGTGGCGGTCGACGAGGCGCTGGCGCTGCGGCCCGCGGCGCTGGCGGCGATGATGGCGGAGGACGTGGCCGCGGGGCGGCGGCCGTGCGCGGTGGTGGCGACGATCGGCACGACCGCGACGACGGCGATCGACCCGCTGGCGGAGGTCGTGCGGATCGCGGCGGAGCGCGCGGCGTGGGTGCACGTCGACGCGGCGATGGCCGGTTCGGCGATGCTGCTGCCGGAGTGCCGCGGGCTGTGGGCGGGCGTCGAGGGGGCCGACTCGCTGGTGTGGAACCCGCACAAGTGGCTCGGCGTGGCGTTCGACTGCTCGCTGTACCTGGTCCGCGATCCGCAGCACCTGGTGCGGGTGATGAGCACCAACCCGAGCTACCTGCGCACGGCGGCGGACCGCGAGGTCAAGAACTATCGCGACTGGGGCGTCCCGCTCGGGCGGCGGTTCAGGGCGCTGAAGCTGTGGCTGCACCTGCGCGACCACGGGGCCGTGGCGCTGCGCGAGCGGCTGCGCCGCGACCTCGAGCACGCGCGCTGGCTGGCCGCGCAGATCGACGCGGCGCCGCGCTGGCGACGGGTCGCGCCGGTGCCGCTGCAGACTGTGTGCGTGCGCCACGAGCCGCCGGGGCTGGCGCCGGCCGAGCTCGACGCGCACAACCTCGCCTGGGCCGAGGCGATCAACCGCGGCGGCGCGGCGCTGCTGACCCCGGCGCAGGTGAACGGGGCGTGGATCGTGCGGGTGTCGTTCGGCTCCGAGGCGACCGAGCGGCGCCACGTCGAGGCGCTGTGGGCGGCCATGCAGGCGGCGGCGGAGGCGTAGCCGCGTCGTCGGCGCGCGCGGGCGGGGTGTTGCGCCGCGACGCGACGCGGGCGCATGATCGGGCGCGATGGTGCCGCTGTGCGACACGCCGCGGGCGCTGTGCGAGTGGCTGGCGCGCGGCAAGCGGGTCGACGCGGCGGCGCTGGCGAGTCAGCGGCGGCTGGTCGAGGAGCGGCCGCTGGCCTATCCGCTGGGCGTCGCCGACGCGGGGCTGGTCGCGCTGGTGGCGGGCGTCGCCAGGATCCACGCGTGGACGGTCGAGGGCGACGCGGCGCGGGCCGAGCTCGCGCGGGTCGAGCACCTCGGGATGGCCACCTACGCGGCGACGATCGACGGAGCGACGCGCGTGTACGTCGGGCACGAGCCGTGGCGCCTGCGCGAGGCGGCGCGGCTCGAGGTGGAGCACGATCACGTCGGCGCGGGCCAGATCCTCGACGTGCCGGACTGCTGCGTCGAGGCGGGCCTGGCGATCCGGCCGCGCTCCGAGGCGGCGATGCTGCAGGCCAACTTCGGCGGCTGGCGCGGGTGGGGCCACGCGCCGCTCAACTGCTGCGATCGCCGGGTGTTCCGCTGGGTGCCGTGGATCCCGTGCAGCCCGCGCTGCTGGTGGTCGCTGCAGCGGGCCGAGGCGGTGCGCGCGAGCCTGCCGCAGTACGGGCCGTACGTCGCGCGGGTGTCGGCGGCGGCCGATTTTAATTATTTCGTCGGCGCGGTCACGCGGGCCCTGGCGGCGCACCGGCTGCACGTGCTGCCCGGGGTGCAGCTGTCGCTCGCGGGCGACGTCGGCGAGGACGGCGCGGTCGCGCTGCGCCACGCGTGGGCGACGGCGATCGATCGTCACCCGAGCTTTCCGGTCGACGCCGACGAGAGCGAGGCGGCGGCGCGCCTGCTGCTGCGGCTGCAGGGGGCGACGCGCGTGCGGGTCGAGGGCAACGCGGTGCTGTTCGACGAGCGGCCGGTGGTGCGCGCGCCGCACGCGTTCCTGGCCTGCTTCACGGCGATGTGATTTGGGAATTTTTTAATTAGTTAATTTTCGCCAGGGTACGTCAGCGTGACGTAGCGGTTGACGCCGACGTCGGCGGGGGTGAGCGACTGGGTGGTGCCGTCGGGCCAGCGGACCTCGACGGTGAAGTCGCAGCCGAGGTCGCCGAGGCCGAAGTGGAGGGTGCGGGTGTCGAGCGAGTTGTAGCTGCCGCGGCCCGACTTGACCTCGCGGGAGATCTTCCAGTCGGCGAACACCAGGGTGACGCGGGCGCCGATGGCGTCGCGGTTGACCTTGTCGCCGTCGCCGACGAGGTTGAAGGCCAGCCAGGCGTTGTCCTGGCCGACCTCGTTGCGGAGCAGGAAGTTGGGGCGGCCGCCGCCGGTGTCGCGGCCGCCGACCAGGAGGTCGAGGTCGCCGTCGTGGTCGATGTCCGACCAGGCGTGGTTCTGGGCCGCCTTCATGCGCAGGAACTCGGCGTTGGAGTCGTTGATCCCGCTGACGGGGCCGACGCTGGTGAAGCTGCCGTCGGGGTTCTGATGCATGAGGCCGAACCAGCTCTGCTGGTCGACCTCGGGGTAGGCGGGCTCGTACTTCCTGTCGCGCGAGACCGACAGGTCGAGGCGGCCGTCGTTGTCGAAGTCGACCATGGCGCCGTCGACGTCGCCCTCGTTGAACGGCAGGCCGCGCGCGAGGTACTCGTTGGTGAACGTGTAGCCCGCCGCGGGGCCGCCGTTGATCAGCAGCTGGGTGGGGTCCGACCACTTGCGCGAGTAGTCGGCGTCGACCGGGTGCGAGATCGCGGTGAGGAACACGTCGGGCAGGCCGTCGCCGCTGGCGTCCTCGCACTGGATGCCGAAGCCGTTGGAGCCGACGTACTCGCCGGGGCCGACGTCGGGCTCGGGGTCCTGGCCCATGCCGGTCGAGGCCAGCCAGTAGTTGCCGGTGGCCAGGCTGGCGAACCCGCGGGCCACGCCGACCTCGGTGAACTTGCCGCTGCCGTCATTTTCCCACAGGTGGTTGAGGCCGTCGTAGGTGCTGACGCCGTAGGTCGAGACGAACACGTCGAGGTCGCCGTCGTCGTCGTAGTCGCAGGCGACGCTGCCGTTGCTCGGCTGGGCCTTGCCGCCGGGCATGTACACGGAGGTGACGTCCTGGAACTCGCCGTTGCCGTAGCCGAAGAACAGCTGGTCGGCGACGGCGTAGCTGGTCTGGCCGTTGCCGACGAACAGGTCGAGCCTGGCGTCGCCGTTGAAGTCGGCGAACACGGCGTTGCCGGCGAGGTTGACCCTGTCGACGGCGGCGTCGGCGAGCTCGTCGAAGCGGCCGGTGCCGTCGTTGAGCAGCAGGCGGTTGTGCTGGCCGTCGAGCTCGATGTCGAGGCCGGCGAAGCAGTCCTGGTCGCCGTCGTTGTCGACGTCGCCGAAGGCGAAGAACCCGGCCTGGACGTCGCGCAGGCCGGTGTCGTCGCTGATGTGCGTGAAGGTGCCGTCGCCGTTGTTGCGGTAGGCGAGGTGCTCGAACGGCACGCCGGCCTGGGGGTTGGGGAACAGGCTGTGGGCGACGATGTCGTCGAAGCCGTCGCCGTCGAGGTCGACGAACGCGAGGCGGCTGTGGTCGTTGATGGGGATCGGGCCGGCGGGGTCGGCGGCGTAGTTGTCGACGCGGATGCCGCTGGCCTCGGAGATGTCGCGGAAGAAGCCCGTGCCGATCGCGACCAGCGGCTGCGGCGTGCACTCGAAGGCGGGGGCGCCGGTGCTGCTCGCGGCGTCGCCGGAGGTGCCGCCGGTCGTGGGCGCGCCGCTGGTGGGCTCGCCGGTCTGCGTGGACGTCGAGGCGGAGGTGGTGGTGGTCGGGTCGTCGCCGCCGGGGCTGCAGGCGGTCAGCGCGAGGACGAGGGCGGAGCGGCGCATGGCCCGATGGTGCCAGCAATCGATCGCGAGGCGCGACGCGACGGGATATACACGGGTCTCACCGGGGCGACGGCGGTCCGCGCCGCCGGCGAAGCGCGGACAGAGAGGGGGCGTCGCGGCGGGTGTGCGGCCTCGCGTCGACAGCCCGGCGCGGAGAGGGGGCACGGAACCTCGGAACCCGGTCTCGGGTGTGTGAGATGAGCGCGTCGGCTTCGCGGCGCTTTCGGCGAGTTTGTTAGCGATGGTTTGGTAGCTTGCCGCGGCGGCCGACCGGCCCCCGGAGGTTCCTCATGCGCATCTCGATCGCGTCACGCTCCATTCTCCTTGTCACGGGCCTCGGTCTGGCTCCCGGCGCCGCCATGGCCGGCGATTCTTCGAAGGTGCACAAGCGCGCAGACCCGCGGCCGGTGCCGCAGACCCGCGACGGGCTGACCGCGGGGCCGCGCCCGCCGAGCGCGCTGGGGGCGGCGCAGTCCAACGTGTTCTTCCTGAACTACGACGGCGTGAGCATCCAGTTCACCGGGCAGGAGGACGACTCGGCGGCCAACGTCAGCCAGTTCCAGGAGTTCCAGGGCAACTACGCGGCCTACGGCGACGGGGCCAAGCGCACGGCCTCGCTGCAGGCGGTGCTGGCCGACTGGGCCAAGTACGACGTGGTCATCACCGACCAGCGCCCGAACGGCGGGCCGTACACGATGTGCGTGGTCTCGCCGACCAACCCGTTCGGCGGCGGGGTCCTCGGCATCGCCCCGCTCGACTGCAACGACGAGCAGGCCCGCAACATCGTGTTCGCCTACCACAGCGACAGCGACCAGTTCACGGCGGCGGTCCAGGCGACGACGATGTCGCAGGAGATCGCCCACGCGTACGGGCTCGAGCACGTGCAGCAGCCCAACGACATCATGAACCCGTACAACGAGGGGCTCGACCCGAGCTTCCTCGACCAGTGCCTGAGCCTCGACGGCGGCGGCCAGGGCATCCTGTGCGGGCAGCAGCACCAGCAGTTCTGCGGCAACGGCAGCCAGAACTCGCACCGGGAGCTGCTGTGGCTGTTCGGCGAGGGCGAGCCGGACGTCACGCCGCCGACGGTGACGATCACGTTCCCCGCCGACGGCGCCGAGCTCCCGGCCGGGTCGAGCTTCGAGATCACGGCCGCCGCGAGCGACGACGTCGGCGTCGCCGAGGTCGAGCTGTTCAACAACGGGTCGTTCATCCAGACCGACGCGCTGGCGCCGTTCTCGTGGGGCGTGCAGAACATCCCGGCCGGCGACTACTGCTTCACGGCGACGGCCCACGACTTCTCGGACAACACGGCCGACAGCGACGAGGTCTGCATCACGGTGACGTCGGACGCGCCGGATCCGCCCGAGACGACGGCGGACCCGGGCGAGACGAGCAACGCGTCGGCGGACTCGGGCAACGACGCCGCCGGCGACACGGGGGCCGACCCGGGCGACGCGTCGGGCGACGAGCCGACGGCGCCGACGAGCGGCGGGGACGCGAGCGGCTCGCCCGACGACGACGACGGCGGCGGCGGGTTCCCCGGCGACACGTTCCCCAGCGTGCCGGACCCGGACATGAAGGACGACGGGTGCGGCTGCCTGGTGGCTCCGTCGGCGCCGGCGAGCCTGCTGCTGGTCGGGCTGCTCGGGCTGCTGCGCCGACGGCGGCGCTGACCGCGGCGCGTCGCCGTGCTCGTCAGGGCACGGCGGCGAGGCGCGGGCCGGGGTGGTCGCGAACCCGGTGGGGCGCGGACGCCTTTCAGGCGGCGCACTGGCGGGCGGTGAGGGCGAGGGCGGCCTCGACGTCGGCGAGGTCGCGGAGGGCGGCGTCGAGGGTGGCGGCGACCTCTCCGTCGGGGCGGCCGGCGCAGTGGCCGATCGCGTCGACGAGGGTGATGTCGAGGAGGGGGATCCGCGTGGCCCCGACGTCGCGCAGGCCCTCGAGCAATTTTCGGAAGTAGGCGAGGGCGGCGGTGCCGTGGTCGGCGGCGCCGGCGATGGCTCTGGCGTCGCCGGCGCCGCGGGCCCCGTCGAGGGCGCCGGGCAGGTCGATGATGGCGGTGGCGTGGGCGTCGAGCTCGCCGACGAAGGTGCGCGTCTTGATCAGGTCGATGACCTTGTCGCGCAGGAACACGGTGGGGTCGTCGACGGCCTTCAGCGCGAGGTCGACGGCGCCGCGGGCGAGCAGCGGGAGGTGGGCCTTCACGTCGCCGAGGGCGTCGTCCTTGAGCACGGCGACGAGGTCGTCGGCCAGCCGCTGCAGGGTCGGGTTGCCGATCGCGGCGGCGAGCCGGGCGAGGGTGGCGAGGTAGTCGCCGCGGGCGGTGTTGCCGACGAGGGCCTGGATGAAGCCGACGAACCGTGCGTACGACCGCAGGCGCTCGAGGTGCGCGGGGGTCAGCGGCGCGGAGCAGTCGGCGGCGCAGGCGGACGCGGCGAGCGCGAGGCCGAGGACGGCGCCCGCGGCTCGCAAGACGCCGCGCCGCGTGGGTCGGCAGGTGCGTGGGTCCATCCCAGCGAGCGTGCGGCCGGCGGTCGAGCGCCGTCAAGTCGGGCGAGTGCGCTCACCCGCCGGGCGGCGACGCGGTCGGTGTATGGTGGGGCGGTCGATGAGCATCCTCGAGTTCGGCGACATCGTGCTGGGCTACAGCGAGACCGGTTCGGGCGACCCGGTGGTGCTGCTGCACGGCCAGGGCGGGCGCGGCGACGCGTGGGACCTGCAAGCGGCGGCGCTGTCGCGCGAGTACCGGGTCGTCTGCCCGGACCTGCGCGGGCACGGGCAGTCGTCGGTGACGCCGCGGCCGTACACGATGGCGCTGCTGGCCGCGGACGTGGCGGGGCTGATCCGCGGGCTCGGGCTCGGGGCGTGCCACGTGGTCGGCCACTCGCTCGGCGGCATGGTGGCGCTGCAGCTGGCGCTCGACTGCCCGGAGCTGGTGCGCAGCCTGGCGCTCGTGAACTCGGCGGCGTTCGGCGACGGCTCGCGGGTCCGCAGCTTCGTGGTGCGGACGTTCATCCGCCTGGCCGGGATGCGCCGCTTCGCCCGCGCGAACGCGGGCATGCACCTGCCGGACCCGGAGCAGGCGCCGCTGCGTTCGCGGCTGATCGCGGTGATGGGGGCGTGCTCGCCGATCGGCTACGCGGCGGCCCAGGACGCGGTCGACGGCTTCGACGCGCGCGGCCGCCTCGCCGAGGTGGCCTGCCCGGTGCTGGTGGTGCACTCGGAGCACGACCTGATCGCGCTGGCGGACAAGCAGACGATCGTCGCGGGGGTGCGGCGCGGGCGGCTCGAGATCGTCGAGGACTCGCGGCACCTGGTCGTGTGGGACCAGGCCGCGCGCTTGAACGCGTGCCTGCTCGGGTTCCTCGCCGAGGGCGCGTAGCGGCGAGCGACGCGGGCAGCGCCCGATCCGTCAGTCCTTGTAGTAGAGCGTGGCCTGGGGCATGCCCGGGACCGGGTCCTTGCCGGTGCGGGCGTCGACCACCTTGCTGGTGAGGCCGGGCGGGCGCACGCGGGGGACCTGGTCGTGGGGCACGCCGTCGACGACGTGGTTCATGTACTGCTGCCACATCGGCACGGTGGTGGTGTAGGAGGCGTCTTCTTCGCCGAGCGAGCGCTGGTAGGTGTCGTCGCCCATCCACGCGGCGGTGACCTCGCGCGAGGTGAAGCCGACGAACCAGGTGTCGGTGACGTTGGTGTACTTGGAGGCGGTGCCGGTCTTGCCGCCGACGGGCACGTTGATGCGGGCCGCGCGGGCGCCGATGCCGGCGGTGACGACCTCGCGCAGCAGGCGGATGGTGAGGAAGCTGGTGCGGTCGTCGACGACCTGCTTCGGCGGGCGCAGGGCGAGGGTGCCGATGCGGTCGAGGCGGCCGGCGACGTCGACCACGGGGTCGCCGGGGTCGCGCGCGTCGAGCAGGACCTCGCCGCGCTTGTTGGTGACGCGGCGGACGAACACCGGGTCGATCCAGCTGCCGCCGCGGACCCAGATGCTGAAGGCCCGCACGAGCTCGTGCACGTGGGTGCACGAGGCGCCGAGCGAGAGGGCGCGGTCGGCGATCAGCTCGGTGGTGATGCCCATGCGGCGGGCGTAGGCGACCACGTTGTCGGCGCCGAGCGCGAGGAACAGGCGGATCGAGGGCAGGTTGAGGCTGCGGATCATCGCGGTCCGCAGCAGGACCTCGCCGTCGAGGGTGTCGCCGAGGTTCTTCGGGTCCCACGCCTCGCCGTTCTCGGGCACCCACGGGGTGTCCTGCAGGATCGAGTCCATGCGGTAGGCGCCGTCGAGCGCCAGCGAGTAGTAGAAGGCCTTGAACACCGAGCCGGGCTGGCGGCACGCCTGGGTGGTGCGGTTGAACTGCGAGCGGTCGTAGTCGAGGCCGCCCTCCATGGTGTCGACGTAGCCGCTGTCGACCGACTGGGTGTAGAGCAGGGCCTCGAGGCGCGGGGTCTGGCCGAGCTCGAGCATCGGCAGGCCGGTCTCGCCGTCGAGCTCGACCTTGTCCTTCTCGGGCTCGGGCGGCGGGGCCAGAGGGCCGTCCTCGGGCTTCTGCGGGGTCTCCTCGCCGCTGCCGAGGGTCGGCTTGCGCGGGTCGTGCAGCTCGTCGGCCTGCTCGGCGACCTGGGCCTTGCGCTTGCGGTAGGGGCGGACCCACACGACGTCGCCGGCGGCCAGGGCCTCGTCGGCGCGGGTGATCGTCGCGTCGTTGAGGGTGGCGTTGCGGTCGTAGCGGTAGGCCCAGTTCATGCGCTTCAGCGGGAGCGAGGCCTCGACCCGGCCGACTTTAATTTTGGCGCCCTTCTTGTCGACGGCGGTGACGAGGCCGAGGCGCCAGCGGTGCGGATCGTCGACGAGGGCGGAGTCGCCGTAGCGGGCCTCGGCGCGCCCCTGGAAGGTCGTCTGGGCGGCGGCGTCGGCCAGGTGGGCGACCGGGCCGCGCCAGCCCTGGCGGCGGTCGAGCTTGCGCACGGCGGCGTCGATGGCGTCGTGGGCGGCCTCGCTGTAGCTGAGCTGCGCGGGCGTCTCGATCTGCAGGCCGTCCTGCAGCACGCTGGCCTCGCCGAAGCGGTCGACGACCTCGCGGCGGACCTGCTCGGCGTAGTAAGGGGCGCGCAGGCGGAACACGTCGACGGGGGCGACGAGGCGCAGCTCCTCGGCGACGGCGGCGTCGCGCTCGGCCGCGCTGATGAAGCCGGCCTCGACCATGTCCTGCAGCACGACCTTGCGCCGCGCGAGCGCCCGCTCCTGGTTGAGCACGGGGCTGTAGCGCGAGGGGGCGCGCGCCATGCCGGCGATGAGGGCGCTCTCGGCGAGGGTCAGCTCGTCGAGGTCCTTGCCGAAGTAGCGGCTGGCGGCGGCGGCGACGCCGTAGGCGCCGTGGCCGAGGAAAATTTTGTTGAGGTAGATCTCGAGGATCCGCCGCTTGCCGAGGCGGCTCTCCATCCGCACCGACAGGATGGCCTCGCGCAGCTTGCGATCGATGGTCCGCTCGTCGCCGAGGAAGCCCTTGGCGACCTGCTGGGTGATCGTGCTGCCGCCCTGGACGACGGTGCCCGAGCGCAGGTTGGCGCGGATCGCCCGCGCCAGGCCGCGCCAGTCGAGGCCGGCGTGGCTGTAGAAGCGGCGGTCCTCGGCGGCGAGGAAGGCATTGATCAAGGGCTCGGGGATCTCGTCGATCGAGGCGTAGGCGCGGTGCTCCCGCGCGAGCTCGGCGAGCACGCTGCCGTCGCGCGCGTAGATCCGGGTGACGCCGGGGGCGATCGAGTCGTACTGCTCGACGGCGCCGAGGTCGGGCAGCTCGGCGGCGTAGCCGCGGTAGATCCGGTGACCGACCGCGCCGGCGGCGATCAGCAGGCCGAGGCCGGCGAACACGTAGTAGCGGAACAACCAGCCGAACAGGCCCGACCGCGCGGGGTTGGTGACCCACACGCGGGGACGATCGGCGCCGGAGACAGGGACGGGCACGGCGCCGCGAGGGTAGCGGATCCGGCGCGGCGCCGGGCGAGCAAAAACAGCGAGCGAGGCCCGTGTTCGAAACGAACGACGGCCGGAGAACCTGGGGTTCACCGGCCGTTTCGGCGAGCGAGGGCAGCGGACCCGGA
This sequence comes from Myxococcales bacterium, assembly GCA_016793465.1. The sequence continues at coordinate 36,515 of JAEUJW010000031.1, read as the reverse complement.
GGGGCCGCCGAGGGCCCAGAGCGAGCCCGTCCGATGCGGTGTTCGAAACGAACGACGGCCGGAGAACCTGGGGTTCACCGGCCGTTTCGGCGAGGGCAGCGGACCCGGAGGGGCCGCCGCAGGCGGTCAGTCCTCGAGGTCGCCGGCGGGGCCGTCGACGTTCGGGTCGTCGGAGTACTTCTGCAGGGCCTTCAGGGCGCGGCCCTCGGCCTTGCTCATGGCCTCGAGGCGCTCCTTGACGCGGGCGAACAGGATGCCGGCGGTCTTCTGGGCGTTGGCCTCGGGGCTCGAGCCGATCGCGGCGAGGTAGACGCCGCCGTCGGGGAGCAGGGGCTGGATCTGGCCGTCCTCGGAGCCGAGGGCGGCGAACGCCGGGGCGGCGTTGGGGTCGACGCGGACGTTGAAGCCGATGGCCTCGCCCTCCTTGCCGGAGGCGCAGGCGGCGGGCGCCTTGGGGTCGCCGCACATCGGCTCGAGGCGCTCGACCAGGACGGCGCCCTTGCCCTTGAACATGACGGCGAACACCCGCGGGCCGCCGTTGGCCAGCGTCTGCACGTTGCCGGCGACGAACCCGGTCAGGTAGCCGAGGTCGACGCGCAGGCCCGAGGCCTCGTTGTACAGCAGGAAGGTCTTGCGGATGCCGTCGGCGTTGATCGCCGCGAGCTGCCAGCCGAACAGGGTCTCGACGTTCGGGGTCTTCTCGAAGGCGGTCTTGTTGAGCTCCTCGAGCGTCTTGGCGGCCTCGTCCGGCTTGGCGACGATGTTCTTGCCGATGTCGTCGATCTTCAGCGAGATGTCCTTGCGCATGTTCGCCACGGCCTGCGCCTCGGTGAACATGACGGCGCCCTTGTCCTTGCCGGCCTTGACCTGGGCGCCCTTGCTCGAGATCTGGTTGAACAGGTAGCCGACCACCACGCCGAGGATGAGCGCCGCGCCGGCCGCGAGGGCGACCAGGCCCTTGTTGCCGCGCTGCTGGATCTCGCCGACGTCGCCGCCGCCGATCACGCCGGCGTTGGGGTCGAACCCGCCGCCGATGTCGGCGCCGAACGGGGCGGCGTCCGGATCGACGTTGAGGACCTTCTTGGCCGGCGGCGCGGCCGCGGCGACGGGCGCCGAGGCAGGACGCGAGACTTCACCGGGGGCCGGGATGTCGATCGGCAGCGCGACCTCGCCGGGCGGCGGCAGATCGAGCGCCGGCGGCGACTGCTCGCCGGGGGCCGGGATGAAGTTCGGGTCGGCAGGGGGCTTCTTGACGCCGGGGCGCGGCGGGGCGGCCTTCGGCGCAGCAGCGGCCGGCGCCGGTGCTGCCGGCGCCGCCGGGGCTGCGGCTGCCGGCGCGTCCCCACCCTTCTTCGCGAGGCGGGCCTTGAGGGCGTTGAGGTCAGTGCCTGGTTTCTTGGGTGCGTTCAAGACCGGATCCCCTGATGAGTGGGTGCCACGATATGTGGCCACGCGAGGATAGAGACAAGGTTCGGCAGCGTCAATGCTCCCTTGGGGGCCGCAACAGGCAGCCGGCGCGCGTTTGTTCGGACTTTCCCCACGCGTCCACGCTCGTCCGCGGGCTCCGCCGGTGGTCGGCGCGGATCGGCCGCGGCCGCGTCGCGCACGGTTCGCGGCGCCATCGGCTGCACGGGCGGGGATCTCAACCCCGGGCCGCGGCCGTGCCGAGCACGCCGCTGGCCTGCTCCAGCTCGGCGAGGGCGCGCGGCCCGAGCGCCACGGCGAGCACTTGCGGCTGCGGATCGGTCATCGGCACCAGCTCGCCCTCGATGCGCACGATGCCGCCGCGCGCGTCGGGCACGACCAGCAGCACGGTCAGGGCCGCGGGTCGGCGCTGCGAGGTGCCGCGCCGCCCGACCGGCTGCGAGGCCCACGACGACAGGTCGGCGACGACCCGCGGGGCCAGCAGGCACCCGCCGACGGTCGCCAGCGGCGAGCCCGGCGGGTGCACGGCGCCGGGCCGCAGCGGGGCCACGAGCTGGGCGGCGAGGCGGCCGAGCGCGGCCTGTCCGGCGGCGCGATCCTCGGGCGTGGTGTCGGGGCCGAGCAGATCGAGGAGGTGGAGCAGCACGCCGCTCGGGGCGATCGTCAGGGCGCGCACGAGGGCCCAGCCGTGGCTGGTGCTGAGGCCGAGGATCACGCGCAGCGGGCGGTGCGAGGCCGAGAGCAGGCGGCCGGTGCCGTGATCCTCGCCTGGGATCGCGTCGCGCATGAGCAGGCGCGGGCGGTGGCGGCGGTCGAGGCCGTGGGTGTCGCCCTGGTTGCGCTCGAGCAGGCGCAGCGGCGAGTACTCGTCGTCGTCGTCGTCGGCCGGGCGGTAGGCGGGCGGCAGGCGGGTGCCGTGCGGGGCCTTCAGGTCGCGCCAGTAGCCCGGGTCGCGGGCAGGCGAGGGGATCGGTGCCAGCGGGTCGCGCATGCGAGGGGCAAGGTCTCACGCCGCGGGCCGCGGGCAAAAAAGTTGGCCGCGGCGGCGGGGGATCCTAAAGAGGTGCGCGTGACCAACGCGACGATCGTGCGCACGGGGCTCGACCGCCTGGCCGCCGGCGAGGGCCCGCCGCTGCGCGGGCGCCCGGTGGCGCTGCTGACCCACCCGGCGGCGATCGACGCCTCGCTGCGCCACGCGACCGAGGTGCTGGCGGGACCAGCGGGGGCGCGCCTCGTCAGCCTGCTGGGGCCCGAGCACGGGCTCGACGCGGCGGCCCAGGACATGGAGTCGGTGGGCGGAGCGAGCGCGCCGCGCGGACCTGTCCCGACGTACAGCCTGTACGGCGAGACGTTCGCCAGCCTGTCGCCGACGCCGGCGATGCTGCACGCGGCGGAGTGGCTGGTGATCGACCTGCAGGACGTCGGCGCGCGCTATTACACCTACGTGTGGACGGCCGTGCTGGCGGCCGAGGTGGCGCTCGGCGCGGGGGTGAAGGTGCTGATCCTCGACCGCCCCAACCCGCTGGGCGGGCTCGACGCGTGGGTCGAGGGCGGGCGCGTCGAGCCGGGCCAGGACAGCTTCGTCGGGCTGCACGACGTCGCGGTCCGCCACGGGATGACGCTCGGCGAGCTCGCGCGCATGGCGATCGTCGAGCGCGGGCGGGCCCCGCACGCGGGGCTCACGGTGCTGACGTGCGCGGGCTGGCGGCGCGACATGCTGTTCGGGGCCACCGGGCTGCCGTGGGTGCTGCCGTCGCCGAACATGCCGACGCTCGAGACGGCGCTGGTCTACCCGGGGCAGTGCCTGCTCGAGGGCACCAACCTCAGCGAGGGCCGCGGGACGACCCGGCCGTTCGAGGTGTTCGGCGCGCCGTTCCTCGACGGCGCGGCCGTGGCGGCGGCGATCGCCGAGGAGGACGCGCCGGGGCTCTCGCTGCGCCCGCTGGGCTTCAAGCCGATGTTCCAGAAGTTCGCGGGGCGGCGCTGCGGCGGGCTGCAGCTGCACGTGCGCGAGGCCGCGGCGGTGCGCTCGCTGCGGACGACGTGGGCGCTGCTGCGGGCGTGCTGGCGGCTGGCGGGCGGGGCGATGCGCTGGCGGACCGAGGCGTACGAGTTCGTGGCGGACCGGCCGGCGCTCGACCTGCTGGCGGGCGGCCCGTGGCTGCGCGCGGCCGTCGAGGCGCAGGCGCCGATCGCCGAGCTGCTGGCCCACGAGGAGCCGGGCCGCCAGGCGTTCCTCGCCCGCCGCCGCGAGTTCCTGCTGTACGCGTAGGCGCTCAGCCCGCCAGCCCGACGAGCTCGCGCCAGCGGGCCGTGAGCAGGTGGGCGTGGGTGTAGGGGTTGAGGCCGTAGCAGCCGAACGAGAAGCCGTCGTTGACCTCGACGAGGGCGGTGCGGCCGTCGGCGAGCACGCCGAAGTCGAGGGTGTAGCCGGCCGGGCACGCGTCGTAGGCGGCGACCGCGGCGCGCACGACCGCGGGGTCGGGGGCCCGCAGCGGGTCGCCGTGGTAGTGGCCGACGCCGACGACATCGCGCCGCAGCACGAAGTAGCGCCACTCGGCCACGAACTCGACGACGTCGGCCAGCCACACGGCGGTGTCCGGGGCCTCGTGGGCCCAGCCGGCGGTGCGCAGCAGGTCGCGGTAGACGGCGAGCACGTGGCCGGTGAACTCCTTGTGGCCGGTCACCGGCTTGACGAACACCGGCGGGTCGAAGCGGTCGTCCCGGCACAGGCGGTGGGCCTCGCGGATGGTCGCGCGCCGCACGTCGCGCAGCAGGAACGGGCGCAGCGGCGCGGGGTAGTCGATGTTCTCGGGCTCGGGCGCGCCGAGCTGGGCGAGCGCGGCGCGCACGCAGCCGATGCCGCCGACTACCAGCGTGTCGCGGGCCAGCTCGACCGCGCCGGCGAGCAGGTCGGCGGCGTGGAACGACTCGCAGCACGCGCCCATCTTCATGAACCCGTACCAGGCGTTGTAGACGTTCTTGTTGAGCAGCTCGCCGCTCGTGGGGTCGCGCTGGACGAGGACCTTGGCGATCACGGCCGATTGTAGGGGCGGGCCGGCGCGGCCGGCAAGCGGACGGCTGGTGTCTCGATCGCGCGGGTGGTACATGCAGCGCATGGCGAGCGAGAGGCGACTGTTCGGGACTGACGGCATCCGCGGGCCGGCGAACACCGCGCCGATGACCCCCGAGGTGGCGCTGCGCCTCGGCATGGCGGTGGCGGCCCACTTCGGGCGCGGCGGCAGCATCGTCATCGGCAAGGACACGCGCCTGTCGGGCTACATGTTCGAGATGGCCCTGGCCGCCGGGGTGTGTGCCATGGGCGCGGAGGTCATGCTCGTGGGGCCGCTGCCGACGCCGGGCATCGCCTACATCACCCGCTCGATGCGCGCCGACGCGGGCGTGGTGATCTCGGCCAGCCACAACCCGTTCGTCGACAACGGCATCAAGCTGTTCGCGGCCGACGGCTTCAAGCTGCCCGACGAGGCCGAGGCCCACCTCGAGGCGCTGATGGCCGGCGCGGCGCTCGACGAGCAGCGGGCCCGCGGGCGTGACATCGGCAAGGCCGTGCGCATCGACGACGCGACCGGCCGCTACATCACCCACGTGAAGTACGCGTTCCCGGCGGCCTACAAGCTCGACGGGCTCAAGATCGTGGTCGACTGCGCCCACGGGGCCGCCTACAAGGTGGCGCCGCTGGTCCTGCGCGAGCTCGGGGCCGAGGTCATCGCCCTCGGCGTGCAGCCCGACGGGCTCAACATCAACGCCGGCGTCGGCGCGGTCCACCCCGCGCGCATGTGCGCCGCGGTCCGCGAGCACGGGGCCGACCTCGGGGTGGCCCTCGACGGCGACGCCGACCGGGCCGTGTTCTCCGACAGCCGCGGCGAGCTCGTCGACGGCGACGCGGTGCTGGCGATCTGCGCCCGCGAGCTGCACTCCCGCGGGGCCCTGCGCGGCGGGGCGGTGGTCGCGACCATCATGTCGAACATGGGGCTCGGGCGCTGCCTCGCGGCCGCGGGCATCGGCCTGCTGCGCACGCCGGTCGGCGACCGCTACGTGGTCGAGCAGATGGTCCAGGGCGGCTACAACCTCGGCGGCGAGCAGTCGGGCCACCTCGTGTTCCTCGACCACGCGACCACCGGCGACGGCGTGGTCGCGGCCCTGCAGGTGCTCTCCATCATGCAGCGCACGGGCCAGCCGTTGGCCGACCTGGCGGCGGTGATGACCCGCTACCCGCAGGTGCTGCAGGCCATCCCGGTGGCCCGGCGGGTCCCGCTCGAGCAGCTGCCGGGGCTCGGCGCGGTCGTCCAGGGCGTCGAGGCCGAGCTCGGCGCGGACGGGCGCGTGGTCGTGCGCTACTCGGGGACCGAGGCCAAGCTGCGGGTCATGCTCGAGGGGCCGGACCTCGGTCGGCTCGAGGACTACGCCGGGCGCATCGGCGAGGCGGCGCGGCGCGAGCTCGGGGCGGCCTGAGCCGCTGTCGTGCGCGCGCGGAGTTTGTTAGCGTCGGGCCGATGGCCGAGCGCGCCCCGGGACCGATCACCGCCTCCGCGTCGCTGCTGGCGACGCTCGCCGAGTACCGCCGCCTGCACGCGCCGCTGGTCGACGTCGACCCGCGGCACGCGTGGCTGCGGGCGCTCGAGCTGCCGACCGAGCTGGCGCCCGAGCAGGTCGCGGCGGTCGAGCAGGAGCTCGGCGCGCGGCTGTCCGACGCGACGCTGGCGGCGCTCGCGAGTCGGGTGCCGCACCTCGGCGACGTCTACGAGGTCACGCTCGACGGCATGATCGAGCGCACGCGCGAGGCCTGGGCCGCCGGCGTCGACCGCGACACGATCGTGCTGGCCCGCGCCGGCGACGACCTGTGGCTGGTGCCGCGCGACGAGCACCCGTGGGCGACCACCAGCGTGACGCCGTGGCACCGCGTCGACGGCTCCGCGCAGCCCCGCGGGCTCGAGCGCTGGCTGCGGGACACGGCCATGGACGACCTCGCGGACATGCTGGTCGACCTCGGCGTCAACACCTGGGACGCCGACGACGAGCCGCCGCACCGCTTCGACCGCCGCGAGGCCGAGCACGACCTGGTGCCGCGGCTGGCGGTCGCGCAGGCGGCGGTGGAGGCGGCGCAGGTGCGCGTCGAGCACCCGAAGTTCGGCGTCGGCCGGGTCCTGCGCGCCGCGGGGGCCGGCGAGGCGCGCAAGCTCGACATCGACTTCGGGGCCGCCGGGGTCAAGACGATCCTCGCCCGCTTCGTGCGCGAGCTGCCGCCGGGCTGAGGCTACTCGCAGGTCAGGTCGCTGACGACGGTGGTGGCGCGCTCGCGCAGGGCGTCGAGCGCCGGGCAGTCGCCGGCGTCGAGGCGGGTCATGGTGACGTCGACCGTGTCGCCGTTGCGGAAGCGGACGTGGTCGACGAGCGGGGTGAGGTCGGCGACCCTGGTCTCGCGCAGGTCGAGGGTGGCGAGGTCCTCGAGCGCGGCGACGCCGGCGATGTCGGCGACGTCGGTGCCCGAGACGTCGACGGTCTGCAGGGCCGGCAGGTCGAGCAGCGGGGCGAAGTCGTCGATCGCGGTGCCGCCGGCGTCGAGCACCTGCAGGCCGACGAGCGGCTGCAGCGGGGCGAGGTCGGCGATCGCGGTGTCGCGGATGGCCAGGTTGGTGAGCCCGGCGAGGCCGGCGATCGCCGCGAGGTCGCCGGCGTCGACGGCCGCGCCGGTGACCACCAGGGCGCGCAGCGCCGGGAGCCCGGCCAGCAGGTCGTAGTCGGCGCCGCCGATGCCGGGCAGGTCGACCTGGCGCAGCAGCGGGAGCGCGGCGAGCGGGGCGAGGTCGAGGTCCTGCATGCCGCCGCCGACGCCGACGTAGTCGAGCATGTCGAGGGTGGCGAGCGGGCCGAGGGCCACGAGGTCGGGGTTCTGGCGCAGGTCGAGGCGGCGCAGCTCGGGCAGGCCGGCGATCGCCGAGATGTCGGTGATCATGTTCTCGCGGGCGCTGAGGGTGCGCAGGCGCTCGAGGTCGCCGGCCTCGCCGAGGTCGGTGAGGCGGTTGGCGTCGACGTCGAGGGTGGTGAGGCCGCCCAGGCCGCCCAGGCCGGCGAGCGCGGAGATCTGGTTGCCCTCGAGCGAGAGCTCGACGAGGTCGGGCTTGCCGGCGACGCCGGCGGTGTCGGTCAGGCGGTTGTCGCTGGCCTCGAGGTCGCGCAGGCGGCGGAGCTCGGCCAGCGGGGCCAGGGTCGTCAGGAGGTTGTTGTCGACGTCGAGGTACTCGAGCTTGTCGAGGCCGGCGAGCGGGCCGAGGTCGCGCACGGTGTTGCCGTCGAGCTCGAGCGCGAACAGCTCGCCGAGGCCGGCGAGCGGGCCGATGTCGCCGACCTTGTTGTTCGAGAGCACCAGCGACTCGAGGTTCTTCAGGTCCTTCAAGGGGGTCAGGTCGGCGACGCTGCCGCTGGCGACGTCGAGGTGGCTGAGCGCCGGCATGGCGGCGACCACGGCCAGCGAGGCGACGCCGGCGTCGCCGAGCACGAGCTTCTCGAGGCCGACGAGCGCGCGCAGCGGCTCCAGGTCGCCGACCGGGTTGCGCGAGAGCTCGAGCTCCCGCAGGCCGGTGAGGTTGGCCAGCGGCCTCAGGTCGGCGATCTTGTTGCCGGCCAGGCCGAGCGAGGTGAGGTTGGTGGCGCACTCGATGCCGCGCAGCGACTCGATGCCGCGCTCGGCCGCCTGCACGCCGACCAGGCGCTCCAGGTCCTGGGCGGTCAGCACGCTGTCGGCGCCGCCGTCGGAGCTCTCGTCGCCGGCCTCGGGATCGGCGAGGATGCCGAGCAGGAGCTCGCGCAGGGCCTCGTCGGGCACGTCGACCTCGCCCTCGCAGACCACGGGTTCCGGGACGTCACCGGAGTCTGCGCCCCCGCCCGCGCCGTTGCACGCGCAGCCGAGGACGGACGCGAGCAGGCGGGCGCGGCGGCCGTTCATCGCGGCGAGGGTACCCGAGCGGGGCGAGCCGGGCAAAGCGCGGGCGACCCTGCGGCGGCGAGCGCGCCCGCCGGCGGGCCTCGCGGGCGTGGTATGGTGCGCTGCGCTGCCAATGGGCGCGCCGGGCGAACGCGGGGGCATCGAGGGGCTGACGCTGCACGTGGCCCGGCGGCTGCTCGACCTCACGGCGGCGGAGATCGACGGGCTCATCGAGTCGACGCTGGCCCGCGTCGGCGCGCTGTTCGAGGCGGGCTCGGTGGCGCTGGTCCAGACCAGCCGCGACGGCCGCGTGGTCGCCCGGTCGCACGCGTGGGGCGCCGGGCCGGTCAGCGGGCGGGCCCGGCCGTACGCGGTGGTGCAGCAGCTGGCGAGCGCGGAGCTGGTGCTCGTGGGCGACGCGGCCGAGCCCGACGGGCGCGCGCCCGAGGTGCAGGCGGTGGTCGCGGCCGACGGCACGCGGTCGTTCGCGTTCGCGGCGGTCCGCGCCGGCGAGGCCCTGCAGGGCGGGCTGGCGCTGCGCTGGTACGCCGCGCCGACGACGACCACCGCCGAGCTGCTGGCGCCGCTGTGCGGGCTGGCCGACGTGCTGCTCGCGGGGCTGCGACGCAAGCGCGGCGAGGAGGCGCTGGCCCGCAGCGAGGCGGCGCTGCGCCGCGGGCAGGCGCTGGCCCACGTGGGCAGCTACATCTTCGAGCTGAAGGGGCACGGGCCGAGCCTGTGGTCCGAGGAGGTCTACCGCATCCTCGGCCGCGAACCGCACGACGGCTCGCTCGACCACGCGGCGGACGTCATCCGCCACGTGCACCCCGACGACCGCGCGGCGCTGGCGTCGGCGGTCGCGCGGGCGATCGACGAGCGCGGGACCCTCAGCCTCGAGCACCGCGTCGTGCGCCCCGACGGCGGCGTGCGCGACGTGCACAGCGTGGCCGAGGTGGTGTGCGACGACCTCGGCCGGCCGGCGCGGCTGTTCGGCACGCTGCTCGACATCACCGAGCGGCGCCGGCTCGAGGCCCAGCTGCTGCACGCGCAGAAGATGGAGGCGGTCGGGCGCCTGGCCGGCGGGGTGGCCCACGACTTCAACAACCTGCTGACGGTGATCCTCGGCGGGACGGCGTCGCTGCAGCTCGAGCTCGAGGAGGGCCCGCTGCTCGAGCTGGTCGCGGAGATCGACGACGCCGGCCGGCGGGCGACCGCGCTGACGCGCCAGCTGCTGACGTTCTCGCGGCGCCAGGTGCCGCTGGCGGTCGAGCTCGACCTGAACCGGGTGGTCCGCGACTCGCTGCGCATGCTGTCGCGGGTGATCGGCGAGGACATCGACCTGACGATCGCGCTGGCCGCCGAGCCGCTGCCGATCATCGCCGACGTGAGCCAGGTCGAGCAGATCCTGCTCAACCTGGTGGTCAACGCGCGCGAGGCCATGCCCGCCGGCGGCAAGCTGACGATCGCGACCGGGCTGCGCGCGGGGCCGACGGCCATGCTCGAGGTCCGCGACACCGGCTGCGGCATCGACGCGGCCACCGAAGCGCGGATGTTCGAGCCGTTCTTCACCACCAAGCCGCGCGGGCAGGGCAGCGGGCTCGGGCTGTCGACCGTGCACGCGGTCGTCGACGGGCTGGCCGGGCGCATCGAGGTCGACAGCGAGGTCGGTCAGGGCACGTGCATGCGGGTGTTCCTGCCGTGGCGGCGGTCGCCGGCCGCGGCGGCGCAGACCAGCGCGCGCCCGGCCTCGGAGGTCGCGGGCCACGAGACGCTGCTGGTCGTCGAGGACGAGGACGGGGTGCGCAACCTGGTCAAGCGCGTGCTCGACGGGCTCGGCTACCACGTGATCGTCGCGCGCACCGCCAGCGAGGCGCTGCTGCTGTGCACGGGCGTGGTGATCGACCTGGTGCTGACCGACGTGATCATGCCGGGCATGAGCGGGCGAGAGCTCGTCGAGCGCCTGCGCGTCATCCAGCCCGACGCGCGCGTGCTGTTCATGTCGGGCTACACCGCCGACGAGACGACCATCCAGGCGGCGGGGCCGCTGATCGCCAAGCCGTTCGCGCCGGCCGAGCTGACGGCGCGGGTGCGGGAGCTGCTCGACGCGCCGCGGGGCGCCGCCGGCGATCCGCGGGTGTAGCGGCGCGGCGATCCGGCGGCGACGAGCGGCTGGTCGTCGGGCCGCGGCGCACGTCGGGGTCGCGACGCCCCGGGCTCGCGCGCTATTCGAAGGTTGACGCGGCGGCGGCGGCGAGCGACCCTCGCGTGCCGTGTCGTGGGTCCTCGCCAGCACTCCGTGGCCGCGCTCCGCCGGTGACGCCGGCAATCGTCGGCGCTTCTCCGCGGTCGGGCCGGCGGCGCCGCGGCTGTCCGAACCGCTGTTCCTGCCGGCGCTGCGCCCGGTGGACACCGAACCCTCGCCGCTCGACGGCGGCGTGGTGGCCGACGACGGCGCGCTGCGCGTGGTCCACGGCGACTGCCTCAGCGCGGTCGAGCTCGACGGCACGGTGCGCTGGACGGTGTCGGTGATGGCGCTCGCGGCCGCGATCGTGCGCCCGCCCGAGGACCCCGACGAGCGAGGCGAGGCCGCGCCCGCGCCGGCGCCGGTGATCGACGACCCGGGCCCGCGCCGGCGCGTGCGCTCGTTGCCGACGGCGCTGGCCGGCGGGCGCACGCTGCTCGGGCTCGGCGACGGGGCGGTGATCGTCGACCACCACGGCCAGGTCGAGGCCCAGGTGTGGCAGCCGCTGATGGACGACTCGGGCCCGTCGCTCGGGGTGACGCGCACCGGCGTGCCGATCCTCAGCACGATCGCCGAGGGGGTGTTCGCGTGGGAGCCGGGCGGGCTGCGCCGGCTCGGCGGCTTCGGCTACGACATCGTGCCGCCGGCGATCTACCCCGACGACTCGCTGGCGATCGCCGGCTACAGCGGCTCGGGCTTCTGCCGCGTGGGCCTGTCGGGCGAGCGCGTGTGGTCGACCGAGTTGAAGGAGGCCGACCTGCTGCCGACGATCAACCGCTCGCAGCACGCGGCGGTCGGCAGCCGCAACGACCGCTGCTCGGTGCTCTACTCGGCCTACGGCGACACGCTCGGCGTCCACCCGTGCGCCGCGGTGTTCGCCGAGTACAACGACGGCGGGTGGATCGCCGTCAGCGACTGCGCGGTCGCCCGCATCGACTCGTCGGCCAACAAGATCTGGTGGGCCGAGATCGCGACCAGCCTGCGCTGGGGCGTGCTCGGCCCGATCGTCGACCTCGGCGGCTACATCTACGTGCAGGACGGCGAGTCGCTGATCGCCCTCGACCCCAACGGGACGGCGAGGTTCTCGCTGTGGCTCGGGAAGTCGGTCGGACCGGTGTTCCCGGTCGCGCCCGGCCGCTTCGGCGTGGTCGCCGACGGCGTGCTGCGCTTCATCGGCTAGCGCGGGGGCGCGCGCGAAGAACTCGGCGCCGGCAGCGCCGATGGCGTAGAGTGCCGCCGATGTCGAAGGCCTGGCTCGCAGTCGTGTCGTTGTGCGTCGCATGCCCCGGCGGCGCGGGGGCGCCGAGGTCGGACGCGAAGGCGGAGGCGAAGGCCGCCGGGGGCGCGGCGAAGGTCGAGGCGAAGGCCCCGGCGAGCGCGCCGGCGGCCGCGGGCGAGGACTGGCTGGTGTGGTGGTTCAAGGACGGCGGGTGGACGACCCGCTGGCTGCGCGTCGAGGGCGAGGCGGCGACCGCGGTCGGGGAGAAGAAGGCGCTGATCGTCGGCGACGGCGCGGGCATGTGGCAGGTCGAGCGCGCGGACGGGCGCCAGAGGGTGATGGGCTGCGAGTGCGAGCAGGACCCGAAGTCGGCGCAGTGCGAGGACCGCGGGCACATGCCGTCGCTCGGGCTGCGGGCCCGGCCGCTCGGCGGGATCGAGGCGGTGGCGATCCGCGAGGCGGCGAGCGGCACGGTCCACGGCGACGACATCTGGTACGGGCTGTCGATCGGCGGCGGGGTCCAGGCCCGGCTGCTGGTCGAGGACGCGGCGAGCGGGTTCTTCTGCGGGGCCCACGGGATGACCGAGAGCAGGACGTCGGTGTTCGACGTGGCCGGCGGGCGGGCGGTCGAGCGCCCGTTCGCGGGCGACTGGTGGAGGGCGCTGCCGGTCGACCTGCGCCGACGCGCGGCCGAGGCGATCAAGGGCCCGCTCAACGAGTGCGAGGCCGGCGACGACCCCGAGGCCACCACCGAGCAGGTCATGGACGAGGTGATGAAGCTGGCGAGCGCGTCGCTGTCGCTCGTCGGCGGCGAGCCGACGATCGCGTGGTCGTTCACGGCCGACCTGCCGTACGTGTGCTCGCCCGACTACGCGGCCCACGGCGACGCGCGCTCGGGGCTGATCCCCGAGGCCGCGCCGCTCGGGCTGGCCGGGCCGCTGCCGGCGCCTGTCCTGAAGGACATCCGACCGATCGGCGACGCGCTGGCGTTCGGGTTCTCGCGCCTGACGCTCGCCGACCGCGAGGAGGCGGCGGCGGCGTTCTCGCGGGTCGAGGAGGCGCCGTGGCCGAAGGAGGAGGCGAGCAACGGCGACGTCGCGCCGGCCTCGCCGGCCCTCGGCAAGCTCGAGGAGGGCCGCAAGCTCAGCCGCGCGGGCGACCTCCAGCGGGCGATCGCGGCGTTCGACGCGGCGATCGTGCAGGACGCCGGCCAGGCCGCGGCTTGGGCCGAACGCGGCTACGCCAGGCTGCGCGCCGGCGACTACGCGGGGGCCAGGAGCGACTCGGAGAAGGCGCTCGGGCTCGAGGCCAGGCCGTCGTTCCAGGCGGCGGTGTGGTTCAACCTCGGGCAGATCGCCGAGGCCGTGGGCAAGCCCGAGGAGGCGCGGGCGGCCTACTCGAAGTCGCAGGCGCTGCGCGAGACCCGGCAGGTCAAGGCGGCCCTCGAGGCGCTCGGGAACAAGTAGGCGGGCGACGGGTCGCCAGCCGCGGCGGCGTGGTTCGTCCGGCGGACTGTCAGCACCGGAGGTGCCCGCGGCGCCCCGCGCGGGCCGAATCGACGCGGGGTCACAGGCGCGTGAGCGCGGAGGGATCGAGGCGCGGCATGGCGGCGTGGGCCTCGGGATCCCACGCGGTGGCGACGCGCCAGCGGGTCGCGTCTCCGCAGTCGTCGAGGTCGGCGAGCTCGTGGGCGAGCACGACGCGGCGATCGATCACGGCGGCGTACAGCGGCGCCGGGGCTGGGGGGTCGTCGGCGGTCCAGGGCGGGGGCTCGAGAGCGTCGAGCGCGAGGGTCTCGAGGATGAGCCGGCGCGGATCGTCGGGCGCGAGGCGGCGGCAGGCGTGACGCACGCGGGCGACGGTGTGGATGCGAACGTCGACGACGAGCGAGCGCAGCAGCGGGTGATCGGCGGCGGCCTCGAGGGCGACCCGCTGTGCGCCGGCGAGCTCGGTGATGTCGACGTGCTCGAGGCCCCAGGTGATGACGAGCCCGCGGCGGTTGAAGCGGCGCGAGGCGAGCAGGTCGCGGGCGACGCCGGCCGTCACCCACAGGAAGACCAGGCCGAACACCAGCTCGGCGGCGCCGAGCAGGCCGAGTCCGGGGTGGGGCCAGCCCGCGAGCATGAGGAGGCCGCCGACCGCGAGCGCGAGGCCGACGGGGCCGAAGAGCAGGGCGAGGAACAGGCCGGTGCCGAGCTCGCGGACGGGGCGGTGGACGATCGTTCGGCCGACGGCGGGCGGGCCGAGCGGGCTGGTGCGAGCGAGCTCGAAGGCGTCGGCGGACATGCGGCGGTTGTAACCGGCGGCGGGGCGGGGCGTCACGTCGTGATGTGCGCGCGCAGGCGGGTCGCGACGGCGGGCCAGGGCACCCGCGGGTCGACGGTCACGTCGGGATGAGCGCGCGCAGGCGGGTCACGACGGCGGGCCAGGGCATCCGCGGGTCGACCGCGGCGGGGCGGCGGTCACGTCGTGATGAGCGCGCGCAGGCGGGTCGCGACGGCGGGCCAGGGCATCCACGGGTCGACGGCGGCGCGGCCGGGGCGCACGCCGAGGAAGGCCATGCCGGCGGACTCGGCGAAGCGCTGGTCGGTGAAGTCGCGGTCGCCGACCATCACGAGCGCGTCGGCCGGGAGCTGCATGCCGGCGAGGGTGGCGTCGATCATGCGGCGCGCGGGCTTCATGGCGCCGTGCTCCTCGGTGACGAGCACGAAGTCGAAGGCGCCCGGGGCGAGGCCGAGGGCGGCGAGGCGGTCGGGCACGCCGCGGTAGTCGCTGACGAGGCCGAGGCGCAGGCCGGCGGCGCGCAGGTCGGCGAGCAGGGCGGCGACGCCGGGGTAGGCGGCGCTGGACTCGCGCAGGCCGCGGAGCAGGGTCGGCTCGTAGTGCTCGGCGATCCAGCGGCGCCAGGGGGCGTGCGCGGCGGGGTCGTCGGACAGGCGCTCGAGGGTGACGCGGGCGATCGCGGCGGCGTCGCCGTGGTCGGCGCCGGCGAGGCCGGTGCGCACGCGGGTGTAGCGGAGCAGGCGGCGCAGCGACAGCAGCGAGTGGCGGACCATGTACCGCTCGAGCGGGCGCTTGTCGTAGAGCGTGCCGTCGAGGTCGAAGACGACGCCGCGGATCGCTGCGGGCATGGCGGGGCTCAGCGGGCCCGCCGCGGGGCGAGCGCGCGCGGGCCGAGCACGTGCAGGCTGAAGTAGACCACGGCGATCCACAGACCTGTCCCGAGGAGCAGGTGGACGATCTGCAGCCAGCCGGGCGCGGACAGCAGGATGTTGACGACGCCGGCCGCGACCTGGACGATCACGCCGAGCATGACGAGGCCGCCCCAGCGGCGCACCGCGGGCGCGGCGTGCGGGCCGCTGAGGGTGTGGGCCACGTGCAGCACGTAGAGGCCGACGCCGACCGCGATGAACGGGTGGAAGGCGCGCAGGCGCTGGAGGAAGTGGGCCCCGGCGCCCTCGTTGGCGCCGCCGACGGGGTAGAGCGTGTCGCCGAGGGCGGTGACGGCCCCGCTGACGCCGACGAGCAGGAGGCCGACGATCGCGCCGCCGAGCCACAGGCCGGCGTTCGCCGGGCGCTCGCCGCCGGGCTCGGACGGCCCGCGCGACGACCACACGGTGAAGGTCAGCGCGCCGGTCAGCAGCGAGGTGTTGACGAGGTGCAGGGCCATCATCACCGCGCGGCCGATCGAGTCGTCCTTGTCGACGAGGCCGAAGATCACCAGGCCGGCGCCGAGCAGCGCCTCGGTGACGGTGAACAGCACGGACAGGGCGGCGCCGCGGCGGGCGGCGTGGCCGCGGGGGAACGCGCGCGCGGCGGCGATCAGCAGCGCGAGCACGGCGACGAGGCACAGGCCCGAGGTCGTGCGGTGGGTGAACTCGATGATCGTCGCGAGGGTCGGCGTGCGCGGCACGATCTCGCCGTGGCAGGTCGGCCAGTGCTCGCCGCAGCCGGCGCCCGAGCCGGTGATGCGGACCCAGGCGCCGAACAGGATGACGAACACGGTGTAGGCGAGCACGGCCACGCCGAGGCGGTGGAAGCGGGGCGTCGCGGGCACGGGCAACGCATACCCGCTTTGCCCGGCGGCTGAAAGGGGCTGCGACGCGGTGTCCTCACGCGGTCGGACGCGCCGTCGCGGCGCGTCGACTCAGGCGTCGAGCTGCTCGAGGTCGGCGATGAGGGCGGCGTAGATCGGGCGGCGGTCGGGGCGGGCGTGGCGGGCGGCGCGGCGGAGGGCGGGGATGACGGCGGGGCCCCAGCCGAGCAGGGCCTGGCGGGCGCCCTCGTGGAGCCTGGGGTCGCGGTGCTCGAGGCGCCCCAGCAGGGCCGGCAGCGCGGGCTCGTGGCGGGCGTGGCCGAGGCTCTTCATGAGCGACAGCACGACGTCGGCGCGGGTCTCCATGGCGAGCGCGCGGGCGGCGGCCGCGAGCGCGACGGGCCGCGGGGCGACGGCCCGCAGGGCGCGCAGGGCGGCGCTGCGGACGGGCGGGCGCGGGTCCTCGACGAGGCGCTCGAGGCCCGGGACGCCGGGCTCGCCGTGGCCGGCGAGGGCATGCACGGCGCGCACGGCGAGGCCGCGGGCCGCGCGGGGGTCGTCGATCACGGCGAGCAGCTCGTCGGGGCCGCGGCCGGCGATCGGGTCCTCGGGGTCGGCGGCGGTCGGCGGCGGTTCGTCGGCCGCGGGCATGAGGTGGGCCACGGCCTCGGGGTCGCGCGCGGCGACGGCGGCGACGAGGGTGCGCAGCGCGAGCGATGGGCCGGGGCGCAGGAACTGGAGCAGGCGGAAGTCGTCGGCGGCGGCCGCGGCGACGGCGTGCGGGAGGACGAGCTCGGGGTCGACGGAGCGCAGCGGCGCGACCGCGGCGGGCTCGCCGGCGAAGAACGCGGCGACCCAGGCGGCGACGAACCGCCGGAGGTGATGCGGCGGCAGGTGCGGCAGCAGGGCGAGGGCCCGCTCGGCGGGCCCGGGGGCGGTCGGCCAGCGCGCGAGCAGCGGGGCGACCTGGGCGCGCTGATCGGCGGTGAGCTCGATGCGACCGTGGAGATGGGCGTCGAGCACCTGCGAGTGCAGCGAGGCGGCGTCGGGCCAGGCGAGCAGGCGCGCGGCGGCCCGCGTGCGCTCCTGGACGTCGGCCTCGCGGAGGCTGACGAGCAGGTCGGCGAGGTCGGCCCGCGAGGCCGGCTGGAAGCGCGGGCGCGGGGCCTCGGCGGGCGCGGGTGGGCGCGGCAGGTCGAGCGGGCGCTCGTCGAGCGCGGCGGTCAACCACGCCGCGCGCATGCTCGGCTCGAGGGCGTGCCAGCGGCGGACCTGCTCGCGCAGGTCGGTGAGATCGGGTGGTTCGTCGAGGCGCGCGGCGGGCAGCGCGAGCGCCTCCTCGAGCAGGGCGGCGCTGTCGCGGGCGAGGTCGGGGCCGAGGCGGGTCTCGCCGAGGCAGCGCTCGAGGTCGCCGCGCGTGCGCACGGCGCCGAGGCGGGCGAGCGCACGGAAGCGGCGCAGGCCGAGGCCGGGCGCGGGCGGCAGGACGCGCAGCAGGGCGACGGCGCGGACCTCGAGCGCGCGGGCGAGGCCGCGGCCGGCGAGGCAGCGCTCGAGCATGGCGACGACGGCGGTCGGGTCGACGATCGTCGGGTGGCGCTCGGCGAGGTCGAGCAGGGCCTCGAGGTGCTCGGCGTGGCCGGGCTGGGCGGCGTCGAGGACGAGGGCGAGGGCGCGGGGATCCGGCGAGTCGGCGGCGCGCAGCCAGGCGATCCACTCGGCGAGCGCGCCGCGCACGGCGACCAGCACCTCGGCCTCGCTGTCGCGGGCGCGGGCGTCGAGCAGGGCGCGGGCCGCCTCGACGGTGAAGCCCTCGCGGCGCAGCGCGCGGCCGGGGTCGGGGCGCGCGGGGCGGGCGATCAGGCGGGCGCGGCGCAGGCGGGCGGTCAGGCGCGCGACGTCGGCGTCGGCGAGGGTGACCTGTCCCGCGAGACAGGCGGCGAGCAGGCGCTGGTGGGCGGGGCGCGGCGAGCGGGCCAGGCGGACGGCGGCGGCCAGCGGCAGGCGACCGCCGAGGGCGTCGATGAGGAGGTCGACGCGGCGGGCCTCGGTCTCGCGGCCGAGGGCGTCGACGAGCACGGCGACCAGCGCGGGCCCGGCGGCGCGGGTGAGGGCGGCGAGCAGGAGCTCGCGCAGGCCGCGGTTGTCGTGGTGCGCCAGCCACTCGACGAGGGTGGCGATCGATCGCCCGCCGGCGACGGAGCCGAGGGCGGCGGCGGCGTCCTTCTTGACGGCCATCTCGGGGCGATCGAGGGCGGCCAGCACGATCGGCTCGGCCCACGCGGCGCCGAGGCCGGCGACCGCGGCGAGGGCCTGCGAGAGGATGCGCGGCTCGTCGTCGGCGGCGAGGCGGCACAGCGACAGCTCGAGGCCGCGGGCGCCCTCGCCGGCGGCGAGGATGGCCTCGATGGCGGCGCGGCGGACCTCGCGCTCGCGGTGGCGCCACCACGGCTCGATCATGCGGAGCACGGCCGGGCCGGGGGCGTGGCGGGCGATCGTCTCGAGCAGGGCGACGCCGACGGCGGGGCTCGGGGACTCGCGCAGCCAGTCGATCGCGACCTGCAGCACGAGGTCGCGGCCGGTCTCGGGCGCGGGCTCGATCCAGCCGCGCACGCGGCGGCCGTCGTGCGCGAGGTGGCGGCCGTAGCGGAACAGCTGCTGCTCGAGCTCGGGCAGGGCGACGCGCTTGATCGCGAAGTCGCCGGCGAGGGCCTGGCGCACGAGCTCGCGGACCTGCTCGCGGAACAGCTCGACGACGCGCGCGCGGTGCTCGGGGTCGCCGGACTCGCACAGCACGGCGAAGCGCTCGGCGGGCTCGAGGGCGTGGGCGGGCTCGTCGGACCAGGGGGCGGCGACCACCAGCGCGGCCACGCCGCGGTCGCGCGGGCTGCGGCGATCGGCGCGGAGCAGGCCGGACTCGTGCGGACCGAGCGCGGCGGCGAGGTCGCGCAGCAGGGCCTGGCGATCGCCGGCGAGGGTCCACAGGACGTCGAGCGCGCTGGCCCGCAGGCCAGGCGGGGTGTGCGGGTCGACGGCGAGGGCGCGCAGGCGGGCCTCGGCCGCCGCGCCGCCCTTGCAGCGCAGGACCGGGAGCGCGACCTCGGGCAGCCGGTCGAGCCAGGCGAGCAGCGGGGCCTCGTCGGTGTAGTCGGGGCTGCGGCCGGCGGCGGCGATCAGCGCGGCGGCGACGTCGAGGTCGCGCACGCGGCCGAGGAGGTCGCGCAGCAGCGCGGGGGCCTGCGGGTCGACGCTGGCGGCGAGGATGTCGGCGCGACGGATCCAGCGCGGGTCGTCGGGCGCGAGCTCGGCGAGCCGCTGGACGAGCTCGGCGCGGACGATGTGGGTGACCCTGGCGATCTCGTCGCCGGTCCACGGCGGGTGGGCGTCGAAGGCGGCGAGCAGGTCGTCCAGGTGGTGCGCGCGCAGGAAGGTGCCGTGGCGGTGGGCGGCGAGCAGGAAGCGGCGCACGGCCGGGCCGTGGCGCAGCGGATCGGCGGCGGCGAGCGCGAGCACGGGGGCGAGGTCGTCGGCCTGGGCGAGCGGGCCGAGGGCCTCGACGGCGTCGACGCGGGCGGGCGCGTCACCGCCGGGGAGCACCAGCGCGAGCAGCCAGTCGCGGCGGTCGAGCGCGGCGGCGGCGGCGACGGCGACGCGGGCGACCGCGGGGTCCTCGTCGAGCACGCCGCGGGCGAGCGCGGCCTCGCGGTCGCGGGCCTGCGCGGGCGACAGGCCGCGGACCCACGGCTCGGCGAGCAGGGCGAGGGCGCGGCCGCGGAGCGCGGGCTCGGCGTCGGCGGCGAGCGGCAGCAGCAGGGCGACGGCCTCGGCGGGGCCGAGCGCGAGCGTGTGCACGGCGGGGTGGATCCACGCGAGCAGGCGCTCGCGCAGGCGGGCGTCGGCGGCGGACGCCAGGCGGCGCAGCAGCGTCGACGGGGCGAGCACCTCGTCGAGGCTCCAGCCGTGCGCGACCGGCAGCAGCTCGCGGTCGGTGAGGCGATCGGCGGGGCCGCGATCGTCGGCGGCCGCCAGCGCGACGCGCTGCCAGGCGCAGCGCAGGCGCGGCTCGAGTCGGTCGACGTCGACGGGCAGGCGCGGGGCGTGCTCGACGAGCGTCAGCACGACGTCGCAGACGGCGAGGCAGACCTCGGGCGCGAGCGGGGCGACGTGCTCGGGCGCGCTGCGGGCCAGCTCGGCGAGCGCGTGGGGGTCGTCGCAGGCGGGCAGGGCCGCGGACAGGGCGGCGAGGCGGGTGACGGCCTCGGCGGGGGACCACGCGGCGAGGCCCACGAACGACGTCAGCGGCAGCTGCGGGCGCGACATGCCGGCGACACTAACACCGCGGCGGCGGCGGCGATCGCTCCCCCGCCACGCACGCGGCGCGGTGCCAAGCGGCGCGGCGCCCTGCCACGCATCGCGGCGGCGGCGACGATCACCCGCACACGGTCGGCGTCGCGACGCCCGTGCACGAACGCGCGTGGCGGGACGCGCAGGTCGCCGAGGACGACCTGTCCCGGGAGACAGCCTCGATGCGATCGGCTTGGTGGGCGCGCGGCCGGCGGGTCGAGGACGACCTGCCCCGGAAGACAGCTTCGATGCGCCCGGCGGCACGCTCGCGCGGCTGCACGGCGCGAGCGAGTGGAGCTGTCCCGTGGGACAGCTTTATTGAATTAATTAAATAATTTAATTTTTGCCGGTCACAGGCCGAGCAGGTCGGCGTAGGCGTGGGCGACGCGGTCGGCGTCGCGGAGCGCGAGCGCGGCCTGGAGGGCGGCGAGGCGCTCGGCGGCGGTGGCGTCGCCGAGGTCGGGCCCGAGCACGGCCTCGAACTCGACGAACTCGCCGAGCTCCTCGACGGTGTCGAGGTGGATGCGCACGCCCTGCCACAGGAGGATCGCGCGGCTCTTGACGACCACGCCGCGCACGCCGCAGGCGGCGGCCAGCGCGGCCTGCAGCGGGGCCGGATCGGGGGCGGGCACCAGGCGGTAGCTGCTGGTGCGGGCCGTCAGGTGATCGGGGCGGTCGTACCAGATGAGCTCGGCGGCGCTGGTCGAGGGGGCCTGCGCGGGGTCGACGTCGCCGGTCCAGCGGGTGATCTCGCGGAGCTTCAGGCGGCCCTCGCGGGCGTGGAAGAACGTGTCGCGCTGGCGTTCGAACGCCGACACGGCGGCGCCGAGCTCGAGGGCGGCGGCGCGGGCGAAGGCGAGGTCGCGGCAGCGGGCCTTCAGCTCGAGGTTGCGGCGGAGCGCGGTCATGGGGCCCCCAGGAGCCCGCGGGCGCGGGTCGATCGCGCGAGCTCGGTGATGCGGAGGAAGTGGGCCGGGGCGACCGGCTGGATGCTGTGGCGGTTGCCCTTGCTGGCGACGAGCAGGCCGGCGAGCGCCGGGTCGGCGCGCAGCACGTCGAGGCCGACGGGGGCCGGGAACTTCTCCACGAACGCGAAGTCGACCATGTGCCAGCGCGGCGCGTCGGGCGTGGCGGCGGGGTCGTGGTAGCCGCTCTTTCCGTCGAACTGCAGCGGGTCGGGGTAGGGCGCGCTGGCGACGGTGGCGAGCCCGACCACCGCGGACGGCTCGGAGTTCGAGTGGTAGAAGAGGACGGGCTCGCCGATCTTCATGTTGTCCCGCATGTGGTTGCGGCACTGGTAGTTGCGGATGCCCTCCCAGGACGTCTTGCCCTGGCTGGCGAGGGTGTCGATCGAGTAGACGGCGGGCTCGCTCTTGATGAGCCAGCAACGAACGCCGGCCGAGGTCGGGATCATCTGCGCGGTGACGAGGTTGTCGGGCGCAGGCTTGGCGGGCTTCGGCGCCGGCCTGGCGGCGGCGACGCGCTTGGCGGGCTTCTTGGCGGCCTTCTCGGCGGGCCTCGGCACCGGCTTGGCGGTGGCGACGCGCTTGGCCGCGGACTCGGCGGCCGGGCGGGGCTTGGCGGCGGGCATGGTCGACGCTTCGCTCGAGGCGAGTGCGCTTGGCAAGGGGTCCGCGGTGTGCGAGCGTCCCGGACCCGTCATGAGGTCAGGCTCCGTCAGCGCCGCGGTGGCGGCTCGGCTCGCCGAGGTGGTCGGCGCGCCGCTGCTCGCCTCGCCGTGGCTGGCGCGGCTCGGACGCGTGAGCTTCCTGGGCACGCTCGACCGCCACCCGCGCAGCCGGCGGGCCACGTCGCGGCTCGACCACTCGCTCGCGGTCGCGGCCCTCGGGCTGCAGGCCGGGCAGGCGCTGGGCCTGGCGCCGGCCGAGCTGAAGCTGCTGGTCACGGCCTGCCTGCTGCACGACATCGGCCACTACCCGCTGTCGCACGCGGCCGAGCCGGGCTTCGTGCGCGCGCTCGGGGTGGCCCACCACGGGGTGTCGGAGTGGATCGTGCGCGGCAACGGGGAGATCGCGGCGGAGCAGTCGCTGCGCCCGGTGCTGGCGGCGGCGGGGCTCGACCCCGAGGCGGTGTGGGCGGTGATCGTCGGCGCCGACACCGGCCACGCGGCGCTGTCGTCGCTGCTGCTCGGGCCGATCAACGTCGACACGCTCGACGGCATCGTGCGCACCGCGCGGGCGTTCCACCAGCCGGGCCTGAAGCTGCCGGCGGGGCTGTTCGCGCGCGACGGCGACGACGTGGCGATCACGCCGGCGGCGATCCCGATCCTCGACAAGTTCTGGGCGCTGAAGGACCGGATGTACGCGGAGATCATTAATCTTCCGTCGAACATCGTGTGCGAGGCGGCGCTGTCGCGGGCGGTCGCCGAGACCTACGACCGCGGGATCTTCGGGCGCTTCCTCGGCTTCGACGACGCGGCGCTCGAGCCGCTGGCGACGGCGACGGCCCGCGCGGCGGGGCTCAGCGCGGGGGCCGACGAACGCTTCCAATTCACGCGGCGACCGGTGACCGGCGACGACCTGCCGCGGGCCCGCAAGCGCTACCACGTCGACCCGCGGGTCGAGCCGGGGCCGAGGGGGCTGCGCCGGGCCGACTGGGCGCGCCGCTATCGCCACGGGCGCCAGCTGTTCTACGTCAGCGAGCAGGCGGCGGCCCAGCAGATGATGCTGCCGGGCTTCGCGGAGGTCGACGACATGCCGATCCCGCCCGGCGCCGAGGGCCCGGAGATCTGAGCTCAAGAGCCGATCGAATTTATGGCTGGACCGATCGACATGCGCCCGCTGCTGGCCGAGCTCGGAGTGGGCGAGCACGAGGCGCGGCACGTGATCGCCGGGGCGGCGGGCTCGTGGGCGCGGCTGGTCGAGATCCGGCGCGCGCTGGCCGAGGCGGGCGCGCCGGCGGATCTGGCGGTGTTCGCGGTCGGGTCGCTCGGGCGCTTCGAGTCGTCGACCGAGAGCGACCTCGACTTCGCGGTGGTGTACCACCGCGACCGCCTGGCGCTGGCGGCGGCCCAGGAGGCCCGCGTGGCCCTGGCCGAGCGCCTGCGGCCGCTCGGCTACAACGTGTCCGACAAGACCTTCGGCAACGCGGTCGACCTGCGCGCGCTGCTCGAGGACATCGGCGGGCAGAAGGACACCAACATCCACCTGACGTACCGCGCGCTGCTGCTGACCGAGGGGGCCTGGCTGGCCAACGCGGCCGCCGCCGACGCGGTGACCGAGGCGATCTTCGCCGCCTACGCGCAGGGCGCGGTGACCCGCGGCAAGTTCCTCAGCTCGCTGCAGAACGACCTGCACCGCTACTACCGGACCATCTGCGTCGACTACCGCTTCAAGGTCGAGGTCGACGGCAAGCACTGGGCCATCCGCTACTTCAAGCTCCGCAACGCGCGCAAGCTGTGGCACCTCGCCAACCTGACGGTGTTCTGCCGCTCGGCCTCGCTGCCCGACGAGGCGCGCGACGAGTACCTGGCGCGGGCGCTGCGGCTGCCCTCGCTGGTGCGCGTGGCCGAGGCGCTGCGGGCGCTCGGCGGGCTCTGGCTGTGCGCCGAGCTGGTGCGCGCGTACGACGGGTTCCTGGCGGCGCTCGCCGACCCGGAGGTGCGCCGCGGGCTCGACCTCATCGACTACGCGACGCGCGAGGAGGACCGGCTGTACGTGCGCATGCACGAGGTGTCGAACCGCCTCGACGCGGCGGCGCAGGCGGTGGTGCGCCACCTGTGGGACTGCTGCAACGAGCACCTGGTCCGCTACGGGCTGCTGTGAGAGGGTGCGATGGGCCGGGTGATCGTGTTCGACCTGATCGGGGTGCTGGCCGGGCCGTCGTGGCGCGAGCTGGTGGCGACGCCGCAGCTCGAGCAGTGGCGGCGGCTGCGGGTCGGGGCGATCGCGGAGGAGGCGTTCTGGGACGCGGACGCGCGGCGGATCTACCGGGCGGCGCTCGGAGTGCGGCGCGACCGGATCGCGGTCGTCGAGCGGCTGCGCCGCGGCGGGGTGATCGACGAGGTCGTGGTCGCCACCAACTACGCGCGCGAGTGGGGCGCGGCGATCCGCGAGCGCATGCCGGCGGGGGTCGTCGACCGCTGGGCGATCAGCGGCGAGCTCGGCGTGGCCAAGCCGGACCCGGCGTTCTGGACGAAGTTGATGGTGCCGCCCGGCACGGTGGTGGTCGACGACCAGGCCGAGAACGTGGCCTCGGCGACGCGCGCGGGGCTGCGGGGGGTGCTGGCCGCGCCGGGCGTCGAGCTCGAGGCGGCGGTGCTGCGGGCGCTGCTGCGCGCTGACAGCGGCGAGGGATCGGCGTAGGCTCGTCCGGTGCTGATCGTTCAGGGCAAAAAAGACCACTGGGTCGACCGCTGATGACTCGCGGCGCGGGTGTCCGGGTGTACGGCGGTGCACCTGGACTTCGGGACAGGTGACGGGACGTACGTGCAACGCACGGCGCGCGCCCGGCCGGACATCTTCGTGCTCGGGGTCGACGCCAGCGCCGAGGCGATGCGGCCGCTGGCCAGGAGGCTGGCGGGCAAGCCGGCCCGCGGCGGGCTGACCAACGCGCTGCTCGGCGTGCTGCCGCTGGCGCAGGCGCCGGGCGAGCTCGCGGGGCTCGTCGATCGCCTGACCGTGCTGCTGCCGTGGGGCAGCCTGCTGCGGGCGGTGGCCCTGCCCGAGCCGGCGGCGCTGCTGCGGCTGCGCGGGCTGTGCAGGCCGGGGGCGGCGCTGCAGGTGGTGTTCGGCCACGGCGAGGGCGACGGCGCGGCGACCGAGGGGCTGGCGGCGATCGACGACGAGGCGGCGGTGGCCGGGCTGGTGCGGGCCTATCGCGCCGCCGGGTTGGCGGTGAAGGCCCGCACGCGCACGCCGCAGGAGGTGGCGGCGCTCGGCACCACGTGGGCGGGCAAGCTGGCGTTCTCGGGGCGCACGCGCGGGTTCCTCGAGCTGACCGGGCGCGCGCTCGGCGACGGCGACGACGAGGGCGCGGCGGACGGTCGCGCGGCGCCGCGGTGAGAGGATGCGCATGCGCGGCGCTGAGGCTCGTCGGGCGCCGGCGGCGGAGGCTTGCCCCGGTTCCCGGGAGTCGCCGATACTCCCCGCGTGCGCCCGTCCGTCGTCGTCTCGTTCGTGCTGTGTGCCGGCCTCGCGCGGGCGGCCGCTGCTGCGCCGGCCGAGGCGGTCGCGCCGGTCGAGGTGTTCAGCGTGCAGAACGCCGACGAGCTCCGCGATCAGTGGGTGGTGGCCTATCCGTCGCGCTGCGCGGGCGGGCCGGAGCGCGACTACGCGGTCGTGCTCGCGGGCATCGAGACGACGATGCCGCCGTGCAAGGGCAGCCAGCTCTACGTGGTCGAGCGCGAGGGCTTCACCGGCGTCGACATGGACGGAGTGGCCGAGCTCGACGCCATGAGCGCGGCGGAGCGGGCCGACTTCTTCGCCCGCGACCCGCGAGCCCACGCCACGCGCCACCCGGTCAGGGCCGAGCCGCGGCGCGTCGGCGCCGGCGATCGCCTGCGCAAGATCCACGACGTGCTGCGCGTCGAACGCGACGACGCCGACTTCTTCGTGATCGGCGAGCGCGTGGTCTACGGCTACGCCGACGGCACGGAGGAGGTCATCCCGTTCATCGCCGGGCGCCGGCCGCCGCCCACCGGGAGGTCGGCCGAGCCCGAGGAGGGCCCGCGCGTGCGGCTGTCGAGCGACATCCCGCGCTGGCCGTGGATCCTCGGCGCGTGCGTGGTGTTCGCCGGTATGGCCGTGTACGGGCTGCGCCGGCGCTCGTGAGCGGCGCCGGGCGACAGGCCCGGCATGTGAGGCTCACGGCGGCGCCGATCGTCGGCACGCTGCGCGGCTCGACGAGCGCGCCCGTGCGCCGCGCGGGGGGCGGCGAGCCGATCGCTCGTCGCTGGCCGCGAGCAGCGACACGCCCGGTCGACACCGGGGCCCGCCGGCGAGGCGGGCCCGGTCGCCGTCGACGCGCACGGCCGCGGCCGCTCGCTCAGCCGAGCGGGTTCTCGAACTGCGGGGGCTTGCCGCGCAGCATGGCCTGCACGCCGATCTTGCAGGCCGATAGGGTGAAGCTCTCGGCGGCGCGCTCGGCCTCGACGTCGCCGGCGAGCGAGGCGGGCAGGTGGTTGCAGTCCTCGATCGTGCGGGTGAGCAGCTCGCGGTGCTGGCGGTCGAGGGCCACGCCCTGGCTGTTGTGCGGGGCGATGTTGGGGTCGACGTTGACCTCGGCGGGCTCGCTGCGGAAGGCCGGGAGCTCGCGGCCGGCCCCGAGCTCGGCGGCGTAGGCCATGCTGGCCTTCGGGAGCTCGCGGACCGGCACGAGCTTGCTGACGAAGCCCCACTGCGCGGCCTCCTCGGCGGTGAAGCTGTCGCCGGTCAGCAGCAGGGCGTTGATCCGCGGGTAGCTCTCGGGGTGCGAGAGGCGGTGGATCTGGTGGCAGCCGCCGAGGCCCGGCAGCACGCCGACCACGGCCTCGGGCTGGGCGAGGATGGTGCCCTCGGCGGCGATGCGGGCGTGGCAGCAGGTCGCCAGCTCGAGGCCGCCGCCGAGCACGCGCCCGACCAGCGCGGCGACCGTGGGCTTGCCGGCGCGCAGCTTGGCGAGCGTGGCCTTCCAGGTCTGGATCAGGCGCAGGGCGCCGTCCTTGTCGCCGAGCACGGGGACGAAGTTGGCGAGGTCGGCGCCGTGGCCGAACTCGCGGGAGAACGTGCCGTCGGGCGCGAGCACGATGGCCTTGACCTCGGGGTCGCGCTGCAGGGCGTCGATGGCCCGGTCGAGCTCGGCGACGAACGTGAAGTTTAGGGTGCTGCGCTTCAGCGAGATCAGGCCCACGCCGTTCATCGCGCTGCGGCCGACGTAGACCTGGTGCCAGCCGACGCGCTCGCCGGGGCCGGACTTCTGGAACACCTCGAGCGGGGCGACCTCGTCGGCGCGGGTGATCTGCTGCTCCTGCAGGAAGCGGCGCGTCAGCTCGGCGGCGTTCTCGAGGCCCATCGACTCGAGCAGGGCCGGCGGGCCCTCGCGGAAGGCCAGCGCCTTCTCGGCCAGGAAGTTGATGGCGTCGACGCCGGCGATGTCGTGGCGCGCCATGTAGGCGGTCAGCGCGAACAGCATGCCGAGCATGCGCGTGCGCACGGCCTCGAGCGCCTGCGGCGGGCACCTCTGGCCGCGCTCGTACGGCCACTGCTTGCCGGGGTCCTCGATGTACGGGCGCCACGCCTCGGGGATGGCGTAGAGCGTGCTGTCGACCTCCTCCTGCATGAGCTCCATGCAGTGGGCCGACAGCGCGTTGGCCCCGCGGATCAGGTTGTGCACGAGGAACGGCGAGGTGCCGAGCAGCTGCTTGCAGGCGTCGTCGACCTGGGCCGGCGTCAGGCCGAGGCTCGCGTGGACCCGCACGGCCTCGAGCATCATGCCGCAGAACAGGCGGTCGGCGGCGAACGCCGGCACGTCGCGCACGGGGATCAGGTTCATGCCGGCGCCGCCGAGCCAGCGCTTGACGAGCTTCAGCTCGGCCTCGCCGGTCACGGCGCCGCGCTCGGGCAGCTCCCACAGCTTGTTGGTGAGGTGGGGGAAGAACGGGTGGAGCACGCCGCAGCGGGCGTTGCCGTCGAGGCCGTCGAACAGCTTGCGGGTGGTCAGGCCCGAGGTCGCCGAGAAGATGAAGGCCTCGGGGTCGCGCCGGCGGACCGCGGCGTAGAACGGGCGCTTGATCGAGAGCTTCTCGGGGATCGCCTCGAACACGAAGCCGAGCGGGATCTCGGCCGGGACGGCGTCCAGAGTGCCCTGGATCGCGGTGATGTTGCCGGTGATGGCGGCGATCTCCTCGGCCGACAGCCGGGGCGCGAACTCCCTGGCCAGGCGCTCGCGGATCTGCAGGACGTCGGGCGAGAGGTCGAGGGCGACGACCGGCACGCGATGGCGCGCGAGCAAGCGCGCGAACTGGCCGAGCTTGCCGAAGCCGACGTTGCCGCAGCTGCCGGCGACCAGCAGGGCGCGCACCGGCTCGGCGGGGTCAGGCTGGAAGATCGCGGTGATCGAGGGGTCCTTTTCGGTCATCGCCGGCGAGCATAGGGCCCCGCGCCGCGAGCCTCGCGGCGCGCGTGACCGGAGGTTTCCCACGATACCCCTGGCTGTCCGTGCAGGGCCCGCGCGCCCCCACGGGCGGCGATCAGCCGGCGGGGCGGGGCCGCGGCGCCCCGGGAAACTTCGATCGCCGCGAGGCCCCGGCCGCTCGGGTCGCGTTCGATGCGGCCACGCCGGGAGTGCAAGCGACTGCGCATCTCGCGCAGCTGGAAACAGTCGTGAACATTGCTGGACTCCCGGGACATGGAATACAGTCCCGTTCACGACTCGATCAACCGATCAAGGCACGTAGGAGATTTCTGTCCATGAAGCTCAACACCCAGTTCCTGTTCGCGGCCCTCGCCGCGGTTTCCCTGATGGCCCCGGCTTGCGGCGGCGACACCTCCAAGAAGGAAGAGAAGAAGGTCGAGACCAAGACCGAGACCAAGACCGAGGTCAAGACCGAGAAGACGGTCGAGAAGACGGACGACAAGAAGGACGTCGCCGCCCCGCCGGCCGACGCCAAGCCCGCTGACGCGCCCCCGGCCGCCCCGGCTGGCGACGCCAAGTAACGGTTCGTCGGTTCCGTACGACTCACCAAGCAAGAGGGCGGAGTGCCGACGGCACTCCGCCTGTCTTACTTTCTTCACGGGCCTGCGGCCCTGGGTCGCCCTGCGGGCGATCGGCCTTCGGCCCTCGTGGCGCGTGCGGGCGCTGTTCCCTTCGCGCTCGGGGATCACGGCGGGGTTCGGCGCTGGTGGGGCGAGCGAGGTTGGGCGTTGGGTTCGGTTGGGCGTGTGGCGGGCGTGTGGCGGGGTTCGGTTGCGTGTGGCGGGGTTCGGTTGGGCGTGTGGCGGGGTTCGGCTCGGCGTGGGGCGGGGTTCGGGTGGGCGTGGGGCGGGGTTGGGCGTGTGGCGGGGTTCGGCTCGGCGTGTGGCGGGATTCGGCTCGGCGTGTGGCGGGGTTCGGTCGGGTGTGTGGCGGGGTTCGGCTCGTGGGTGTGAGCGAGGCTTTTGTGCGTGGCGTCGGCGGCGTGGTGAGGGCTCGCTGCTGGTGTGTTTGTGCGGGCGTGCAGATTGTTTGTCGGCTGTCCGCGGTGCGCGGCGGCTGCTAGGTTCCCGCGCCATGCGAAGCGATGGACGCACCCCTGATCGCCTGCGGCCGTGTTCGATCGAGCCGGGGTTCATCTCCTCGGCGCTCGGGTCGGCGTTGATCTCGACCGGCGGGACGCGGGTGATCTGCACCGCGAGCCTCGAGGCGAAGGCGCCTGCGTGGCTGACCCGCGGGGGCTGGGTGACGGCCGAGTACGCGATGCTGCCGGGGTCGGTGCGGCCCCGCGGGCGCCGCGAGGCCGACGGGCGGGCCAAGGAGATCCAGCGGCTGATCGGGCGCTCGCTGCGGGCGGCGGTCGACCGCGATCGCCTGGTCGGGACCCAGGGGCCGCTGGCGCTGACGATCGACTGCGACGTGATCGAGGCCGACGGCGGCACGCGCACGGCGGCGATCACCGGCGGTTATGTGGCGCTCGAGCTGGCGCTGCGGGCGCTGGTGCGTGACGGGATGCTGGCGGAGCTGCCGCCGCTGAAGCAGGTGGCGGCGGTGTCGGTCGGGCTGGTGGCGATCGCCGACGGTCCGCCGGTGCCGGTGCTCGACCTGCACTACGCCGAGGACAGCCGCGCGGAGGTCGACCTCAACGTGGTGATGCTGGCCGGCGGCGGGCTGGTCGAGGTCCAGGGCACGGCGGAGCGCGGCAGCTTCTCGCGCGCGCAGCTCGACGCGATGCTGGGGCTGGCCGAGGGGGGCGTGACCGAGCTGCTGGCGGCGCAGCGGGCGGCGCTGGGCCGCGGAGGCGCGGCGTGAGCGGGCGGATCGTGCTGGCGACCGCGAACCGCCACAAGGTGACGGAGCTCGGCGCGGCGCTGACGGCGGCCGGGGCGGCCCGCCCGGTGGTCGCGGCGCGCGACGCGGGCCCGGGGGCGCCGACGATCGTCGAGGACCAGGACAGCTTCGTGGCCCACGCGATGCTGAAGGTCGACGGCGTGGCCGCGTGGCTGCGCGAGCTCGGCGAGCCCGGCGAGACGCTGGTGCTGGCCGACGACTCGGGGGTCTGCGTCGACGCGCTGGACGGCGCGCCGGGCGTCGACTCGGCGGTGTACGCCGGGCCCGAGGCGGACGACGCCCGCAACAACGCCCGCATGGTCGCGGAGCTGGCCGCCCGCGGGCTCGAGCGCTCGCCGTGCCACTACGTGTGCGTGCTGGCGCTGCGGCGGGTCGACGGAGCGCCGCTGGCGACGGCGGGCGCGAGGGCGTGGCCGACGGCGGGCGAGCGCTCGCCGATCGTGCTGTTCGAGGGCCGCTGGGACGGCGAGATCCGCCGCGAGCGCCGCGGCGACGGCGGCTTCGGCTACGACCCGCACGTGTGGATCGCGCACGACCGGACGGTCGCCGAGCTGAGCCAGGCCGAGAAGGCGGCGGTGTCGCATCGCGGCCAGGCGGTGGCCCGCCTGGTGGAGTACCTGGCCGGCGCCGGCTGACCCGGTCGCCGGGATTGTCGCGTATACGCGGTCCAGTCGGCCCGCAGCCGCGAAGTGTTCGCGGGGGGTGGACCGCGGCGCGGCAATTCCTTAAAGTCCGCGGCCGACGGGGCGTAGCGCAGTCTGGTAGCGCGCCTGCTTTGGGAGCAGGATGCCGGAGGTTCGAATCCTCTCGCCCCGACCACGCGCCCATAGCTCAGATGGATAGAGCATCGGCCTTCTAAGCCGAGGGTCCCAGGTTCGATCCCTGGTGGGCGCGCTCCGCTCGCGCGGCTGCTTGCCAGCGCTCGTGGCCCGGCGTAAGAGGGGACATGACCCGTGCGAGGCAGGGCGCGTGGAGCGTGGTCGCGGCGCTGGCGCTGGCCGGCTGCGCCGCGTCGCCGGTGCGCAGCGCGCCGGTGGTGGTGCCGGGCGCGGTCAAGCGGGTGGTGGTCGACGTGGACCACGGCAACGTGGAGATCGTGGCGGCGCCGGACGTCACCAGGGTCGAGATCGTGCGCATGAACCGCGAGGCGCCCGGCCGCGACGTCGAGCACGAGATGAAGGACGGCGTGCTGCAGGTCGTGGGCAAGTGCGGCCAGGCGCCGAAGTGCAAGATCAACCACCGCATCCGCGTGCCGCCGACGGTGGCGGTGACGGTGGCGGTGCGCGACGGCGACGTCGCGCTGATGGACGTCGGCGGCGACGTCGACGTCGACGTCGGGCTCGGCAACGTCAGCGGGCTCGGGCTGACCGGGGCGAACATCGAGGTCAGCACCGAGGGCGGCAACGTCGACATGATCTTCGCGGCCGCGCCGCAGGCGCTGCACGCCACGGTGGCGGCCGGCGACATCGATCTGCGCGTGCCCGCGGGGGCGTACCGCTGCGAGCTCGACAAGAAGGCGATCCCGCAGTTCGGGGTCAAGTGCGAGGCCAACGCGGCCCACCTGATCTCGGCGGTGACGACGGTCGGGCGCCTCAGCGTGCACGCGTCGGACTGAAGCGGCGGGCGCGGGCGACCTCCGCATGCGCGCGGGCGGGGGCGGGCCACCTCTTGGCCGGCCCGCGGGCGGCGTGTTAGTCGAGTCGAATGCGAACGATCGCCCTGCTCGCTGCGCTGGCGGCCGCCGCCTGCGGCGACGACAAGGACCTCACGGGCGGCGGCGATACGCTGCCGCAGATCACCACGGCGCCGGCCACCACCCCGTCGACGGCGAGCGGCGAGACCGGGGCGACCGGCGCGGAGGAGTCGACCGGCGGCGGCTCGGGCTCGGCGAGCGCGCCGACCAGCCAGGGGCCGACGAGCGAGGCGACCGGCCCGGGGCCGACGACCGACGAGCCGCCGGAGACGTCGACCGGCGAGTCGACGGGCGAGGGCTCGACGGTCGACTCGTCGGAGACGGCGGACCCGCCGAAGTTCGACATGGGCCTGCAGCCCGACATCGCCCCGCCGGTGTGCATCGAGTGCGGGCTGACGATCGCGTCGATGCAGTCGGGGGTGTTCACGATCGAGGGCGGCGACGTGTTCGCCACGGCCCAGCTGCAGGGCCAGATCGTCTACGCGGTCGGGACCCACGGGCTCGGGCGCTACGTGGCGACCGCCGACAGCAGCCTGCCGTTCAACGAGGTGACCGACTGCCCGATCTGGGACTGGCTGGCCGGCAACGGCGGGGTCCAGCCGAAGATCCTGTACTTCGGCTGGTCGCAGGCGGACGGGCCCAAGCAGTGGAACGTGCCGTCCGACGCAGCGGGCATCCACCTGCCGGCGCAGTACGTCGGCAACGCGGCCCAGCTGCGGGCCGACTACGACATCGTCATGTACCTCGAGGGCTCGGGGCAGTTCGACAACGGCGACCAGCCGAGCGACGCCGAGATGGACACGCTGCTCGACTACATGGCCGCCCACGGCGGCGGCATGTACATCAGCTCGGAGTTCGCCGACCCCAACTCGAACGCGTACCTCAACCTGAAGGACCTGATGAGCGTGAACCGGGTGCTGAAGCCGCTCGGCATCACCGCCGAGCAGGTCAGCCTGAACTGGGGGAACGTCGACGGGAACATCCAGTTCGAGTGCTTCCCCGAGCCGCAGTAGGCGGGCTCAGAACTCGGGCGTCGCGGCCTCGACGTCGAGCTCGGGCTCGCCGAGCCCGGCGCGCAGGGCCGCGAGCACGCGGCTCTCGAGGCCGGTGAAGCGGCGGGCCGCGTCGCCGCGGTGCACGGCCTGGGTGACGGCCCGCGGGTCGCCGACGACGACGCACAGCCGGCGCGCGCGGGTGATGGCGGTGTAGAGCAGGTTGCGGCGCAGCATGACGTGGTGCTCGCCGAGCAGCGGCACGACGACCGCGGGGAACTCGCTGCCCTGCGACTTGTGGATCGAGACGGCGTAGGCGAGCTGCAGGGCGGCGAGCTGCTTGTTGTCGTAGGACACGGGCGCGCCGTCGACCTCGACGGTGAGGGTCACGCCGTCGGGGTCGACGGCGGTGACGACGCCGATGTCGCCGTTGAACACGTTGCGCTCGTGGTCGTTGCGCGTCTGCATGACGCGGTCGCCGACGCGGAAGATCCGCGGGGCCCCGCGGCCCGGGTGGTCGAGCACGAGCTCGGGCGCGCCGGCGGTGTGGTGGGCCTGCAGGCTGCGGTTGAACGACTCGGTGCCGGCCTTGCCCTTGTGCATGGGGCACAGCACCTGCACCTCGGTGCGCGGGTCGAGCTTGTAGGCGCTGGCGATCCGCTCGGTGACGACCTTCATGACGAGCTCGTGGGCGCGCTCGGCGTCGCGGGCCTGGATCAGGTAGAACTGGCCGTCGCCCGCCTTGTCGGCCTGCGGCACGCGGCCGTGCAGCACCGAGTGGGCGGCGACGACGATCGAGGAGCCCTCGGCCTGGCGGAAGATCTGGGTCAGGCGGACCACGGGGATCGGGGAGTTCGGGCGGTCGGCGGCGCTGATGAGGTCGCGCAGCACGTTGCCCGGGCCGACCGAGGGCAGCTGGTCGGCGTCGCCGACCAGCATGAGCCGGTGCTCGGGGGTGAGGGCGCGCAGCAGCGCGTCGGCGAGCGGGAGGTCGAGCATCGAGGCCTCGTCGATGACGACGAGGCCGGGCGGCAGCGGGTTGTGCTCGTCGTAGAGGAACTCGCCGCTGCCGCCCTGGATGTCGAGCAGGCGGTGGATGGTGGTCGCCTTGCGGCCGGTGGCCTCGGACAGGCGCTTGGCGGCGCGGCCGGTGGGCGCGGCGAGGTGCACGTCGACGCCGTTGGCGGCGGCGGTCTCGAGGATCTGGCGCGTGACGGTGCTCTTGCCGGTGCCGGGCCCGCCGGTGAGGATGACGAGGCCGGCCTCGGCGATGGCGGCGAGCGCGGCGACCTGGCCGGGGCTGAGGTCGGACGGGGCGGCGATCGGGCGCCAGGTCGTGCGCTCGGCTGTCCCGAGGGCCAGGTCGACGAGCGCGCGGGCGACGTTCATCTCGGCCTCGTAGTGGCGCGGCGGGTAGCACAGCGGGGCGGGCAGGTCGCGGCGGTCGTCGCGGACGAGGCCCTCGTCGGCGACGAGGCGGGTGATGCCGGCGCTGATGCGCTCGGGCGGGAGCTCGAGCAGGCGGTTGGCGTTGTGCACGAGGATGGGCTCGGGCAGGGCGCAGTGGCCGTCCTGCTCGGCCTGGTCGAGCACGTGCACGAGGCCGGCGTCGACGCGCTCCTCGCTCTCGAGGTCGATGCCGAGGGCGCGGGCGATCTTGTCGGCGGTGACGAAGCCGATGCCGCGGACGTCGCGGGCGAGCCGGTAGGGGCGCTCGCGCAGCATGGCGAGAGGGTTGTCGGGGTAGCGCTGGACGATCGCCTCGGCGAGCCAGGTCGGCAGGTCGAGTTCCAGGAGCTGGTTCTCGACCTCGGCGACCGGGCCGTGCCGGGTCTGGTGGAACACCATGATGCCGTCGAGGGTGCGCTCCTTGATGCCCTTGACCTCGAGCAGCCGGCGCGGCTGCTTGTCGAGGATGGTCAGGCTGTCGAGGCCGAAGCGGGTGACGATGCGCTGGGCGAGCTCGGGGCCGAGGCCGGGATAGCGCTCGAGCCGGCGCAGGATCCCCGGCAGGGTGGTCGGCGCCTTGGCGGTCAGGCGCGTGAACGAGAACTGGCGCCCGTGGGTGGGGTGGTAGGTCCACTCGCCGACGCCGGCGACCTGCGCGCCGTCGTCGACCGCGGAGGCCCGCCCCACCCAGGTGGTCGGCTGCACCTGCCCGGCCAGGTAGACCCGCAGAACGCTGTAGCGCGTGCGCTCGTCGTGATAGACGGTGCTCGAGACCTTGCCCTCGAGGCGGGTCTCGCCGTCCGCGGCCGGCGGCAGGTCGCCCCCGTCGAGCCCGGTGGGCCGTGGCGCTGGGGGCTCGCTGGGCTTCATGCCAGGCGCGGAGCATCGCCGATCCGGCCCGCACGGCACAAGGCGCGGATGAGGCCGCGGCGGACACCCGTTCGCCCCGGACGAAGTTTATGAACGGATCCGAGGGGATCCATACGCCCTCGGCGGTGATCCGATCGTGGGATCCTGACCCGGGGTCGGCGGCCCCGAACAGCGTGCGAGACGGCGTCGGCGGACGTCGCGGCGGCGAAACCCGGAACGTCGGCGCAGTTGTTGGCCGACCCCGGCGAGGCTGATACGTTGGGGGGCATGCACGATGGGGCCGGGTCCGAACGCGTCGCCACCTCCGAGACTCTGGAGGAGCCGCTCCGCGATATCGACAGGCTTTATGCATATGCGGCGTGGATGCTCGGCGACCGCGGCGAGGCGTTGAAGACGCTGAAGCTGGCGATGGCCGACCCGATCCCGCCGGGCGCCCGCTTCAAGGACCGACTGCACGGGCTGCGCGCGGTGGTCCTGCAGCGCATGCACAGCAGCCGCAAGGTGTCGCAGTGGGATAAGCAGCACCACCTCGACGAGCTGCTGCGCAAGGGCACGTCGATCTCGATGCCGCTGCAGCACCCCCTGTTGAAGGGCGACGTGCGCCGGCTGCCGGTGCTGCTGAGCGGGTTCATGCAGAGCTGTCTGATCGCGGCGGTGCAGACGCTGGCGCCGGCGGTCCGCGAGGCGTTCGTGCTGCTGGTGATCCTCGGGCTGTCCGACGCGGAGGTGCGCGAGACGTTCGACGTCGAGGAGAGCACGCTGTCGTCGTACAAGTCGCGGATGATGAAGGGGCTCGAGGCGTACTTCGATCCGCGCTGCAGCCACCTCGATCGCAAGAACACGTGCCGCTGCGATCGCCGGCTGCTGCTCGCGCTCGAGCAGGGGTTCGTGGCCCTGCCCGAGCACGAGGTGGCCTCGGCGGACTATCCGTACGGGGTGTATCTGAACACGCGGCGGCTGTTCGAGGTGCTGCCGCCGCTGCGGTTGACCGCGGAGACCGTGGCGAGGCTCGAGCAGGCGTCCTAGTACCTCGACACAGGGATTTTGACCGACCAAGGACGCCGTCGCACGGACCGAGGTGGGTCCGGCTGGGCGCCCGCACATCGTCGCGGGGCCAGGGATCCGGCAAGCGGTCCGCCCTCAGACAGGGCGCGTCGACCCGGGGCCGTCTGCGACGCCCCGGGTCGCGCTGGACTCGGTTGGCCCACTTGCCGGATCCCTGTCCTTCGAGACCCTGGCTAAAGGACGGTGCGGTCGGCGAGCCGAGAGCCGGACCCACCCCGGCCCTGAGGGCGCAACCGGATTCGCGGACATGTCTCTT
>JAEUJW010000001.1 GCA_016793465.1 Myxococcales bacterium | reverse complement strand
CGCCCCCTACCACGAGCTCGCTCACCAACACCGAGCCCCAAAGAACAAGCAGCGGGCCGTCACCCACCACACCCGCAGGCTCGCCGAGCTCGGGTTTCAGGTC
The DNA here is from genome assembly GCA_016793465.1 of Myxococcales bacterium. The sequence continues at coordinate 125,568 of JAEUJW010000001.1, read as the reverse complement.
GAGCTCCGTCCCGCAGCCTGACCCTCACCTGACGCCGCTACCCCACGGCCGGGCCCCTCCCGTGTCCGGGCAGTTTCTTGGTAGGTGGAGTTGCTCCGCGAGCTGTATGGCGCCTCGTTGATCGTCATTTCCGTCTATGAACCGGAGGATACCCGGCGCCAGGCGGCGTATCAGGAAGTCGTCGGCCGTCACGTCGGAGCAGGCTGAAGAATCGGCGAGGAGCCTCGTGAGGCGCGACCAGGACGGCGAGGCGAACCACGAGTTCGGGCAGAGCGTCCGTAAGGCGTTCTCGCTGGCCGATTACTTCGTCGACGCGACTTCCGACCCGCGCAAGGAGATCGAGCGGCTCGTGCGCCTGTTCTTCGCCGACCCCGAGCAGAGCCCGACACGGGACGAATATGCGATGTTCTCCGCGAGCGCGGCGGCGTTGCGGTCGGCCGATATGTCGCGCCAGGTCGGCGCGACCATCTCGGGCGCAGATGGCGAGATCGTCACTTCAGGTTGCAACGAGGTGCCGAAGCCGGGTGGTGGCATCTACTGGACGAATGATGTTCCGGACGGCCGAGACTTCAAACTCGGCTCCGATCCGAACGCGCTCATCGGGCACGAGATCCTCCATGAGATCTTCGTCCGGCTCAAGGACGCGGGTTGGCTGGCGAAGGAGTATATCGATGGAGACCTGCGAGATCTGGTCGAGCAGGCCCGTGAGCGTGACCTGTTCGGTGATGCCCGCGTGGCTAACCTGATCGAGTTTGGCCGAGTCGTCCACGCGGAGATGAACGCCATCCTGGCGGCGGCACGCACTGGGACATCGATCGGCGGGAAGATGTTGTACTGCACGACCTTCCCGTGCCACGTGTGCGCGCGTCACATCATCGGCGCAGGCATCGCCGAGGTCGTCTATATCGAACCCTACCCGAAGAGTCTCGCGCTCCGACTCTATCCGGAGGCGATCTCTTTCGAGGCCGAAGAGTCCTCGCCGAAGGTCAGATTCCGGCCCTTCACCGGCGTTGCTCCCCGTCGATACCAGGAGTTCTTCGGCTTCGGGCGACGAAAGGATGCTCGCGGTTTCGCCGTCAAGTGGAGTCCGTCGGCGGCCCGCCCGCGGGTTCGACAGCTCGGGAATCCTCACCTCTTGGCGGAGGTGGGCCTGCGTGATAGGGTGACCGACGCGCTCAGGGCGCGAGACTGGATCCAAGCGGGGAGCCACCATGAAGACCGAGAAGACCCGACATGAGCTGCTCTCGGAGACGCTTCAGAAGAGTGCGCAACAGTGGTCCGAGTTGCCGACTTGGGTGAAGAACGCCGTCTCTACGGAGCGTATCTTCGATGTGGCTCCCCCGCGGACGACTCCGGTGGTCGAGCACACGAAGGATCGGGGCCGCTGATCACGCACTGACGCGCGGGGCGATCAGTCGGGCTCGCACTTGCTGTTGTCGCAGTGGGCCGCGTCGACGCACTGGCCGTCGCCGTTGCACTGCTGGAAACAGCCGGCGTCGTTGCACTTGAACAGGTCGCAGTCGTCGTTGAAGTCGAACACGCACTTGCCGGCGCCGTCGCAGCGGTTGACGTCGTAGTCGAAGTAGCCCTGGCCGCTGTTGCACGAGCCCTTGCAGCCGGGGGTCGGCTGGTCGACGGAGCACAGCGAGGCGATGGCGACGTCCTGCACGGACGCGCCCGGGGTGCAGGGGAACTCGGGGCGGAGGCAGGCCGTGTCGCAGGTGACGAAGGCGGCGCCCATCTCGGAGCAGGAGAACAGGCATACGCCGTCGGCGTCGCACTTGCCGGAGCCGGGGGCGTAGGCGTGGCACGAGCGGGTCTGGCCGTCGTCGCTGGGGCCGTAGACCTGGTCCTCGCAGGGGGTTCCGAGCGGGGCGTCGCAGGGGGTGCCCGTGCCCGCGGGCACGCACAGGCCGTCGACGCAGGTGTGGCAGGCGGGGCAGTCGGGGCACGGCGCGCCGGTGGTCGCGGGGTCGCCGGTGGTCGAGCCGTCGGAGCCCCGGGACGTGCCGGGGACGGAGGGGTCGACGCCGGAGGTCGTGGCGCTGGTGCTCGCGGCGGAGGTGGCGGCGTCGGTGGCGTCGCCGCCGGTGGACGTCGAGGACGACGTCGAGGGCGACGTCGTCGGCGCCGGGCTGGCGGACGTGAGGTCGCCGGTCGCGGGGGCGTCGGTGGTCTGGCCGGCGGAGGGCGCGTCGTAGGCCGGGTTCTGCAGCGTGCACGCGGACAGGAGGAGGAGCGCGGACAGGCGGAGCATCGCCGGGATGGTAGCGGGGTGCGCGCGAGGGGGGAACCGCATGGGCCGCGGCCTTGACAGCGGGGGCCCGCGCGGCGATGCCTGGACGCGATGCAGGCGCGACAGCTCGCGTGGGTGCTGGCCGCGGGCGTGCTGGCCATCTCGGCGGGCTCGATCTTCGCGCGGCTGGCCCAGCAGGCGGCGGGCGCGGGGGACGTCGGCTACAGCCTGGTGATCTGCGGCGTGCGCCTGGCGGTCGCCACGCTGCTGCTGGCGCCGGTGTGGCGCGGGGTGCCGGGGCCGGCGAAGCTGCCGGCGGCGTGGCGGTCGTCGTGCCTCGCGGGGCTGTGCATGGGCGTGCACTTCGCGGCGTGGATCTCGTCGCTGGCGTACACGTCGATCGTCGCCAGCACCACGCTCGTCACCAGCACGCCGGTGTGGGTCGCGCTGATCGGCTGGATCGCGTGGGGCGATCGGCCGACCCACAGGACCGCCGCCGGCATCGCGGTGGCGATCGCCGGCGGATTGATTGTCGGGCTGGCGCAGACCGGCGACGCGGGGGCCTGGCCGCTGCTCGGCAACGGGCTGGCGGTGCTCGGGGCGATCGCGGGCGCGTGCTACTTCCTGCTCGGGCGGCGCGCGCAGCAGGCGGGCTTCTCGGTGGGGGCGCACGCGGTGGTCGCCTACGCGACCGGGGCGCTGCTGGTGGCGCCGCTGCCGTGGCTGTTCGGCGCCGGCTACGGCGGGCACCCGTGGGCCTCGTACGGGTGGATCGTGCTGATGGCGCTGTTCCCCCAGGTGGTCGGGCACACGTGCTTCAACTGGGCGATGCGTCACGGCTCGCCGGTGGTCGTGTCGCTGGTGCTGCTGGCCGAGCCGGTCGGCGCCAGCGTGCTCGCGTATTTAATTTTCGGCGAGACGATCGGCCTGCCGGTGCTGGCCGGGGCGGCGACGCTGCTCGCGGGCGTCGCCCTCGCGGTCACCGGCGCGGCGCCCCGCGAGCGCGCCGCGTCGTAGCGACGACAAAAATTAAAAACTACTGGCCGCGGCGCAGGGGGAGCAGGCGGCGCAGGCGGGGCTCGCGGAGCCAGATGCCGGCCCAGGCGACCGCGCCGATCATGAGCTGGACCATGAAGGGCTCGCCGAGGCGGACGTGGAGGACGATCGCGCCGCCCATGTAGCCGGTGAGGAGCAGCGCGCCGAGCACGGCGGTGGGGGGGATGAGGAAGATCAGCACGCAGGCCAGCTCGAGCGCGGCGATGCGGGAGACCTGCTCGGCAGGGATGCCGAGGTGGTTGAAGCCCGCGACGACCTCCGAGGCGCCCGACATCTTCATCAGGCTGCTCGGCACGAGCATCACGGCGATGACGGCGGTCAGCACCCAGCCGGCGATCCTGGCGGCGCGGCTCGGGCGGACGGGGGCGTGGGCGTCGGTGGGGGGCGTCATGGGCCGGCGAGTGTCGCTCGCCGGGGTCATGCGCGCAACATCGCGCTTCGTCCGGGACGCCGTTCGAGGGGCACCGGGGGCGCCTCAGCGGCGACGGCGGCGGAGCGCGAGGGCGCCGAGCGCGAGCGGCAGCAGGCCGGCCGCGTTCGGGGTGGTCGTGCAGCCGCAGCCGCCGGGGTCGGACTCGCCGACGCCGTCGGTGCCCGAGCCGCTGCCGGTGCTGCCGCCGAGGCCGCCGGACGTCGGCTCGCTCGCGCCGGAGTTGCCGCCGGCCTCGCCGTCGCTGCCGCCCTCGTTGCCGCCCGAGCCCTCGTCGCCGCCGGACTCGCCGGAGGTGGCGTCGCTGCCGCCGGACTCGCCGCCGGTGTCGGCGCTGCCGCTCATGGTGACGACGCCGCCGGAGGTGTCGGCGCTGCCGGTGTCGGTGGCGGGCAGGGAGGCGTTGCCGGAGCTGACCTCGTCGCCGGACGTCCCGGCGCTGGCCATGCCGGTGTCGGCGTCGCCGGTGGTGGTGCCGCTGGTGTCGCTGCCGCCGGTGTCGCTGCCGGCGTCGCCGGTGGACATCTCGCCGGTCGACATGGGGGTGTCGTCGAACGGGTCGCAGGCGTCGCCGATGCCGTCCTCGTCCTTGTCGGCCTGGTCGGGGTTGGCGTCGCCGGGGCAGTTGTCGCAGGCGTCGCCGAGCGCGTCGGCGTCGGAGTTCTTCTGGTCGAAGTTGGCGACCTCGGGGCAGTTGTCCTTGGTGACGAAGCCGTCGGGCTCGCAGATGCCGTCGTCGTCCATGTCGTTGGAGTCGGGCGGGTCGAGGCAGGGCATGCCGAAGCAGGACACGCCGGACACGCTGGTGGTGAGGTCGTCGAAGTCGTTGTCGCCGCCCTGGATGAGGTCCTCCCACGCGAAGTAGAACGTGCGGGGCGTGGCCTTGCTGTCGTAGACGATGAGGTGGATGAACGGGTTCTGGTTCTGCGCGTCGGGGTTCCACTTGGGCTGGCTGAAGAACACGTACTGCACCGACGGCGGGTTGTTGATGTTGGCGCAGTTGCCGACGGCCTCGAAGAACCCGACCTCGCCGCCGAGGTAGGCGGGGTCGGCGGTGATCGAGACCTTCTTGGTGGTGCCGACCGGATCGTTGCAGGCGAGGATCTGGTGGAGGTCGGCGAGCGTCGGCTTCTGGTCGGTCACGTTGTACCAGCCGAACGAGTTCTGGTAGCCGGCGTTCTTCTGCAGGGTGGTGAACTCGACCTGGCACTGCGGGCGGAACGTCTCCGGGGTGGTCTTGGCGTCCATGAGCGCGTTGATGGGGTCCATCAGCGTGTTGAACAGGTTCTGCAGGCTGTTGCCGACGGGGATCACCTGGTTGTTGGGCTGCATGAGCGCCGACGCGTCGGCCGACCAGGCGAGCGCCGCCGTCGCCGCCGCGGCCGCGCACAGCTTCGAACCAAGACCGCCACCACCCTTGCCACGAACTGCCAGTACCATGGGCCGAGTCTCGCACGCGGCGGGACGCGCGTGCGAGGCCGCCGCGCGCGAGCAGGTGACACGGCACACGATCTCGGGTAGACCAGCCGGCCATGACGAAGGCGCAGCTCGAGGCGATCGACGAGTTCTGGACGCGGGAGTTCGCGCTCTACCTGTACGAGCATCGCCACCCGCTCAACCGCATGACCCACATGGTGGGCGTGCCGCTCCTGCTGGTGACGCTGGGGCTCGGCGTGTGGCTGCCGAGCTGGCCGATCCTGATCGGCGGACAGCTGGTCGGATGGGCGATCCAGGTCGCCGGCCACCGCATCGAGGGCAACAAGCCGGCGCTGCTGAAGCGGCCGATCTCCTTTTTGATGGGGCCCCTGATGGTGCTGGTCGAGTTCCTGGAACCGCTGGGTTTGCGGCCGCGGTTCGTCCGCCGTGCGCGCCAGGCCGTCGGCCTGTAGACCCGTGCAGCTGCGCCGGGGGTCTCCTCGCGGCGCAGCTGCGTGCTCCGGCGGTCCGCTCGCCGGGCTCGCGTGTCGCGTGCCGGGCTTGTCGTCGCGGGCGGGCGCTGGTGTAAAGTGCCAGCATGCCCCGCACGCCGCGCCCGCGTCCGACCTGCCTCGTCCTCCTCGCGAGCCTGGGCCTCGGCGGGTCGGCGAGGGCGGACGAGGGCCAGTGGATGCCGTCGCAGATCGCCGAGCTCGACCGCGCGCGGTTGCAGGAGATGGGCCTGCAGCTCGCCCCGGAGCGGCTGTGGAGCGCCGACGGCGGGCTCATGCGGGCGGCGGTCAACCTCTCGGGCTGCTCGGCGGGCTTCATCTCGGCCGACGGCCTGCTGGCGACCAACCACCACTGCGCGTACGCGGCGATCCAGGCCAACAGCAGCGTCGAGCACGACTACCTGAAGGACGGGTTCGTGGCCCGCGGCCGCGAGCAGGAGCTGCCGGCCAGGGACGCGACGGTGCGGGTGCTGGAGGCGATCGATGACGTGACGTCGCAGATCCTCGCGGCGGCCGACGCGGCGCCCGACGACCGCGCGCGCGCCCAGGCGATCGAGCGCACGCGCAAGCAGATCGTCGAGGCCTGCGAGGCGGCCGACAAGGGCCTGCGCTGCGAGGTCTCGAGCTTCTATAGTGGCAGCCTGTACCAGCGCATGACCTACCGCGAGCTGCGCGACGTTCGCCTGGTCTACGCGCCGCCCTCGGCGATCGGCGAGTTCGGCGGCGAGGTCGACAACTGGATGTGGCCGCGGCACACCGGCGACTTCTCGCTGCTGCGCGCGTACGCCGGGCCCGACAACAAGTCGGCCGACCCGGCCCCGGGCAACGTGCCCTACAAGCCCAAAGAATTCTTCAAAGTCAGCGCGGACGGCGTGAAGGCCGGCGACTTCGTGGCGGTGCTCGGCTACCCGGGGCTCACGCAGCGCTACCTGCCGACGGTGGAGGTCGAGCGCTACATCGACCAGGTGTTCCCGGCCCGCATCGACCTCTACGGCGAGTGGCTGGCGATCCTCGAGCAGCTCGGCGGCGAGGACCAGGCGGTCGGCATCAAGGTCGCCTCGACCAAGAAGTCGCTGGCCAACCGCCACAAGAACGCCCAGGGCATGATCGCCGGGCTGCGCGCGATGAAGCTGGTCGAGCGCCGCAAGGGCGAGGAGGCCGCGCTCGACCAGTGGGCGGCGCGCCCGGAGAACGCCGAATTTAATAACGTGCTGCCGGACATCCGCGCGCTGTCGCAGGACCGCCGCGAGCGGTTCGCCGGCGAGTTCCTGCTCGACAGCGTCAGCACGGTGGGGCTGCTGGGGGTCGCGATCGACGTGGTCCGCCGCGCGCGCGAGGCCAGGAAGCCGGACCTCGAGCGGGTCGCGGGCTACATGGACCGCGACGCCAAAAAATTGAAGGACCGGGTCGAGCGCCGCCTGCGAGACCACGACCTCGAGGTCGAGGCCAACCTGCTGGCCGCGGCGCTGCTGCGGGCCTCGCGTCTCGCGGGCGACGCCCGCATCGCCGCCTTTAATAATTTGGTCGGCGACGGAGGGACCGACCGGGCGGCGTTCGTGCCGGCGGCGCGCAAACTATTGACGGGCAGCAGGCTCGCCGACAAGGACGCGACGCTGGCGCTGCTGGCCGCCGACGAGGCGACGCTCAGCAAGAGTCGCGACCCGCTGATAATTTTGGCGAGCGCGCTGGTGCCGGAGATCGAGGCGCTCGAGGCGCGCAACGAGGCGCGCACGGGCAAGCTGGCGCAGGTCGGGCCGCGCTACTTCACGATGCTGCGCACGGTCCGCCAGGGGCCGGTGTACCCCGACGCCAACTCGACGCTGCGCTTCTCGTACGCCAAGCTGAGCGGCTACTCGCCGCGCGAGGGGCTGACGGCGACGCCGCAGACGACGATCAGCGGGCAGCTGGCCAAGCTGACCGGGGCGGCCCCGTTCGCGCTGCCGCAGAAGGTCATCGACCTGGCCGAAGGGGCAGCCGACACGGCGTGGGCCGACCCGCTGCTCGGCGACCTGCCGATCGCGTTCCTCGCCGACGCCGACACCACCGGCGGCAACTCGGGCAGCCCGGTGATCAACGGCAAGGGCGAGCTCGTCGGCCTCAACTTCGATCGCGTGTGGGAGAACATCGCCGGCGACTTCGGCTACAACCCGGCGCGCTCGCGCAACGTGGTGGTCGACGTGCGCTACATGCTGTGGCTGCTCGACCGCGTCGAGGACGCGGGGGCGCTGCTCACCGAGCTCGGGCTCGCGGAGCTGCGCGGCCAGGGGGCGCGGCCGGGGCCGACGCTGGCGGACGCGCCGCCGGGCGCGCCGCCGTCGAAGCCCGCGGGGCCGCGCACGGCGGCGCCCGCGGAGCTGTGCCCGCCGGCGCCGCGGAGCGCCTGCGGGTGCGCGAGCGGCGGTGAGGGCGCGGGCTGGTCCGGGCTGGTGGTGCTGGCGCTGGCCTGGCGGCGGCGGAGGTCGGCGTGATCGACGGCGGCGCGCGGGGGCTCGGCGCGTGCGTCGAGACCTACCTCCACTGGCTGCACCTGAAGCTGGGCCACGCGCTGATCGACGACCTGATGACGCCGGACCAGGCGATCGCCTGGCACGAGCTGTGCCGCGGGCTGCGCCTCGGGCCCGCGCCGCTGGCCGACGACGCCGACGAGGCGACGCTGGCGGCGACCGGGCACGAGCTCGACGCCTGGCTCGAAGGACAGGTCGCAGAGGACAGCCCCGGGCTCTGGCTGGTCGGCGGGGCGACCGCGGGGGTCTGCACGCTGCTGCACGACCTCGTGCTCGGCCTGCACCACCGGCCGCTGCCGATCCCGCTGCTGATCTGCGGGCACGCCACGCGCGCGGCCATCGGCCTGCTCGACCTCACCGGGCCGTGGAGCGGGCTGTCGGCCCGCGCGGCGCTGGATCGCTGGTGGGACGCGGTCGAGCTCGACATCCGGCGGCAGTTCGACCGCAGCTGGCGGGCCGCGCCGCTGCGCCGGCTGAGGGCGTGCCACGTGATCGCCGGGGTCGACGAGCTCGGCGCGAGCGAGGGCCAGCAGACCGCGGCCGCGTGGGCGGCCGAGCTGGCGGCCGCCGGCGAGCGCGTGGTCGTCAGCAGCCGCGCGCCCGACACGCCCGGGCTCGTCGACGCGCCAGGGCTGCGGCGGGTGTTCGTGCTGCCGCTGTCGCAGGCCCCGCAGGACCGCCTGCTGGCGGTGTGGGCCCGCGAGGCGGGTCCGTGGGGGCGGGCCGCGCCGGCCCGGGTCGCGGCGGTGCGGGCGACGGCGCCGCAGCTGACGCGCCGGCCGGCGCACCTCGGGATGCTGGCGGTGCTGTCGGCGCGCAAGACCGAGGAGCCGCTGCCGACCGACCTCGCGGCGCTGCAGCGCGAGCTGCTGGCCGAGCTCGACCTCGGGCAGTTCGCCCACCGCCAGCTGATGGCGCGGGTGGTCGCCGACCCGGCGAGCGCGCTCGACGAGCCGACGCGCCGGCGCTGGCTGGCCGCGCTGGTGGCCGCGGCGGTCGACGCCGACCACGTCGAGCTCGGCGAGCCGCTCGGTCGCGACGAGCGCCTGGCCCCGTTCGGGCGCGAGCTGCTGCTGGCGGCCACGCGCGCGTGGGCCGACGGGACCTGTCCGATGGGACCTGTCCTCGCGGCCAGCGAAGCTCGATGCCTGGGTCGTCCGCGCTGCGGCCCGCGCCACGACGACGAGATGGCGCGCCTGCTGTGGCTGGGGCGCGCGGCCGGCTGGTGGGGCCCCGAGGCGATCTTCGTGCTGCGGCGGGCGGTGCCGGGGCGCGAGCGCCTGGTCGACGTCAACGCCGTCGAGATCCGCCCGCGCCCGCTGCTGCTCGCGCTGGCGGCGGTCGACGCCGTGTGGGCGCCGAAGCCGGCGGCGCTGCTGCGGGCCGTGCCGCTCGGGCTGGTGCTGGCCGAGGGCGGCACGCTCGGCCCGGTCACCGCCGCGGCGCTGCACGGCGACAGCGGCTGCCACGAGCTGCGGGCCATCCGCGAGCTGTTCCACCGCTTCCTCGAGCTCGAGCTGGCGCTCGTCGCCCTCGCCGTCGACCGCAGCGAGCTGCAGTCCGAGGTGATGGCGATGACCGCGGCCCGCGACCTCGACCTCGACGACGCCCTCGACCTCGCGCTGGCCCGCACCGGCGCGGCCCCGCTGCGCCCGCGCCGGCGCCGGCTCGACGACGAGGACCGCGACCGCAGCGCCTACCTCGACCTGGCGCTGACGCTGGCCGCCCGCCTGACCCCGTGCGGCGCGCCCGAGCTGCTCGCGGACCTCGAGCGCGCGCGCCAGGTGGCGCTGCGGCCGTCGTCGGAGGCGCCGCTCGACGGGACGTTCGCGTTCGCCGGGCCGCGCCCGCGCGCGGGCGGCGAGCTGCGCCGGCGCGACGAGCACCGCCGCCGCCTCGGCGAGCTGGTCGGTTTCATCGTCGCGCTGCTGGTCTACGCCATCGATCGTCACCTGCTGCCGCAGCCGCGCGCGCAGCTCCGCCGCGACGAGGTCCAGCGCCTGGCCGCGCAGCTCGCCGCGCCCGAGGCCGTCGCCGCCGCGTTCCCCGAGGAGCGCCAGGCCCAGGTGATCGCCGACTGGCAGTGGGTGATGCAGCAGCGCTGGGCCCCGCACCGCGTGGCCGAGGCGCTGCTCGCCGCGATGCCCGAGTGCCTCGCGCTGGGGCCCGCGGAGATCTTGCCCCGCGGCCGCCGCTGGCTGCAGGCCTGGCTCGCCGCCGCCGGGGCGCGAGGGCCCGCGACCTGATCGCTCCTTCATTTACGTGCAGCGGCATCGAGGCCGCGCGCGGATCCGCGAAGTGACAGCGAGGCGACGGACTCGTCGCGCCACCGCGGTCGCAAGCTCGCCGCGACTGCGTGCATGTCCATCGTTCCGCGGCGGCTGCGGTCGTCGGACCTCGGGCCCCGGTCGACGCTCCGCATCCGCGCGGTCGCTCCGCGTGAGCGCGTGACGTCGCCGCGCGGACGAACCCGTCGGCGCGCGTGCGCGCCGGCCCCACAGCGCCGCCGACCGTCCGACCGGCCCGCGACGTCCAGCAAAGACTGGTATGGTGCAACCCTCGAATTTTATGTGCGTCGCTCGCCTGCCGCGCGGCCGCACGCTCCTGGAAGTCCGACTCACGAGGCATTCGATCGATGGCACTTCAACCCGCAGACGACCAAGCCTTCGCCGCCGCCCTCGCCGCCGCGCGCAACGAACCCGAGAACGAGGCCCACTGGGCGCTCGCCGAGCAGCTCGGCGAGGTCCTGCAGCGCGTCGACGAGGTGGCCGCGACCTACCGCGAGGCCCTCGAGCACAACCTGTCGCCGGAGGTGGCCGGCAACCTCGGTCGTCGGGCCGCGGCGTTCCACGAGACCTGGCTCGGCGACGACAACGCCAGCCTGGCCCGCGTGCTGCTGCGGGTGCTGGCGGTCGTGCCGGACGCCGAGTGGGCGTTCGTCAAGCTGACCTCGGTGTACACGCTGGCCGAGCGCTGGAGCGACCTGCTGGCGCTGTACGACCAGACCCTGGTCGCGCCGATCGGCGAGGCGCGGCGCGTGCAGGTGCTCGAGGAGGCGGCCCACATCGCCCGCGACTTCGCGGGTCAGGCCGACCGCGCCGTCGACTACATGCATCAGCTGCTCGGCCTGCGCCCGAGCGACGAGCGGCTCGAGGCCTCGCTCGAGCGCCTGCTCGAGCGGCAGGAGCGCTGGAGCGACCTGATCGCGCTGTGGAAGCGGCGCATCGAGCTGAAGGGCCGCGAGGAGACGCCGGGGCTGCAGGCGCGGATCGCCGAGACGGCGCTCGACCGCCTGCACGCGCCCGACGCGGCGCTCGACGAGGTGCGCACGCTGCTGTCCGAGTCGGAGGGCGACCGCGAGGGCTGCCTGCTGCTCGAGCGCATCATCACCCTGCCGTCGGCCTCGCCGGGCGTGCGCGCCGGGGCGCTCGACCTGCTGCGCACGACCTACGAGGACGCGCGCCGGCCCGACGAGGTGATCCGCGTGCTCGGCGTGGCCCTGCCGCTGGCCGACACGCCCACGGCGATCGCCCTGCACCGCGAGATCGGCGAGCGCCTGGTGGCGATCGACCGCGCCGTCTCGGCCATGGACCACTACGTCGACGTGCTGCGCCGCGGGCCCGACCTCGTCGAGGACCAGCGGCGCCTGCGGCACCTCGCCGAGACCACCGGCGAGTTTTTAATCTACGTGCGCGGCCTGCTCGCGGCGGCCGAGGCGGCGACCGACGCCGAGCGCCGCGTGGCCCTGCTGACCGAGGCCGGCGACGTCCAGCACGACACCCTGCACGACACCGCCGCGGCCATCGACCTCTACAGCCAGGTGCTGGCCCACGACGCCGCGCCCGAGGCGACCGCCCGGCGGGTCGCGCGGCGCCTCGACGACCTGTTCGAAGAGACAGGCCGCGGGTCCGAGCGGCTCGCGGTGCTCGAGCGGCGCGGCCGGCTCGAGCAGGGCACCATCCAGTCGGAGGCCTACGGCGACGCCGCCCGCCTGGCGCTGCACCTCGGCGAGCCCGAGCGGGCGCTGACCAACTGGCGCGCCCGCCTCGCGCTCGACGAGCACGACGCCGAGGCGCTGGCCGCGGCCGTCGCCCTGGCCGAGCGGCTCGGGCTCCACGCCGACCACGCCGCCCTGCTGCGCCAGCGCGCCGAGGGCCCGGTCGCGCCGCACCAGCGCCGCGCCGACCTCACGCGCATGGCCGCGATCCTGGCCGACGACCTCGGCGACGCGACCCTGGCGATCTCGACCTGGCAGAGCATCCAGCAGGAGTTCGGCGACTCCGACGAGGGCGTCGAGGCGCTGGCCCGCCTGCTCGCGCAGCAGGGCCGCTGGTCCGAGCTCGCCGACCTCCTCCAAGGCGCGACCGGCCGCGGCACCGTGCAGGTCGCCGACCTGTCGACCCGCCTCGGCGACGTGTTCCGCGGCCAGCTCGGCGCGGCCGTGCGGGCGGTCGCCTGCTACGACGCGGCCCTGACCGCCGACCCGACCCACGCCGGCGCGCGCGAGGGCCTGCTCGCGGTGCTGGACGACGCGGAGGCCCGCCCGTCGGCGGTCGCGCTGCTCGGCAAGCTCTACCGCGGGCGCCAGGAGTGGTCCGAGCTGGCGCAGATCGTCGAGTCGCGGCTCGAGGTCACCAGCGACACGCTCGAGCAGGCCGACATCCTGCGCGAGACGGCCGGCATCCAGGAGAGGCACATTGGCGACGCGGCCGCGGCCCTGGCCCTGCTGCGCCGCGCGTTCGCCCTGACCCCGACCGACCGCGAGCTCGAGCGCGACCTCGTGCGCCTCGCCGAGCACACCGGCGACTGGGTCACGCTCGTCGAGGCCTACCGCGACGCCGTCGCGGCGCTCGGCGACTCGAACCGCCGGCGCACCGCGGAGCTGCGCATGAGCGAGGCCCGCGCGCTCGAGCACAAGCTCGGCGACAACGCCGGCGCGCTCGCGGCCTACCAGGCGGTGCTGGCCCTCGACCCCGGGCAGACCGACGCGGTCCGCGGGGCGGCCCGCACGGCCGCGCGGGTCGGCCGCTGGGACGCCGTGGCCGCGGCCCAGGTCGGCGCGACGGTCGCCGACGCCGAGGTCGACCCCGAGTTGCTCGCGCAGGTCGAGTCCGACGCCGACGCTCAGGGCGGCTGGGACGCCTTCACGCGCGCGCTCGAGGCGGCGGTCCAGGGCGCCGACGGGCTCACGTCGACGGCGCGGGCCTTCCTCGACGCGCGCGTGGCCGTGTGGCACCGCGACCACCGCGGCGACGCGGCGGCCGCCCGCGCCGCCCTCGACCGCTCGCTGGCCGGCGAGCCCGGGCACGAGGCCCGCCTCGTCATGCTGGTCGAGCTGCAGCGCCAGAACCCCGACGCCGCGCTGATCGACAGCCTGCTGGCCCTCGACTCGGCGCGCACCGACAACTTCGACGAGCTGTTCGAGGCCTCCGAGCTGGCCCTCGGCCTCGAGGGCGACACCCCGCGCACGCGGGAGATCCTCGAGCGCCTGCTGGGCCGCGCGGCCGCGCTGTGGAACCGCGGCCTGCACACCAGCGGCCAGCGCAGCGAGGAGGAGTGCGTGGGCTGGGCCGTCCAGCAGCTCGCGCGCCTGCACGAGCAGGCCGGCGAGCGCCGGGCCGCCGCCGACCTCCTGGCCCGCAACGCGACCCTGCCGTTCGCCGCCGCGACCTCGCAGGCGATGCGCAGCAAGGCCGCCGGCATCTACGCCGAGCTCGGCGAGCGCGGCCACGCCATCACCCTCTACCGCAGCGTCGTCGACGAGAACCCGGACGACCTCGCGACCGTGCGCGCGCTCGGCGACCTGCTCGAGCAGGAGGAGCGCTACCCCGAGCTGCTGACGATCCGCCACCACGAGCTCGCCCGCACCGACGACCCCGCCCGCAAGCTCGAGCTGCGCCTCGACGTCTCGCGCGTGGTCGGCATCGTCGAGGAGCGCGGCGGCCGAGTCGCGGCCCTGCGCCGCAACCTCGACGAGCAGCCGAGCCACGACCCCTCGCTGGCCGCGCTGATCGCCGTGCTCTCGGCCAAGGCCTCGCCCGACGAGCTGGCCGAGTTCCTCTCGGCCCACGCCGAGCGCCTCGAGGCGATCGGCGACCGCGAGCGGGCGGTCCGCCTGTGGGCCCAGCACGCCGAGCTCAGCGAGCGCCTCGGGCAGGTCCCGCGGGCGCTCGCCAGCCACCGCCGCGTGGTCGCCCTCGACCCGCAGGTGTTCGCCTCGCTCGACGCCCTGGCCCGCCTCCACCTCGCCCGCGGCGAGGCGGCCGAGGCGGTCCCGTGGCTGCAGCAGCGGCTCGAGCGCACGACCGGGGCCGAGCGCGTGCCGATCGTCCTGCAGCTCGCCGACGCCCTGCTGTCCGCCGGCCGCACCGACCGGGCGATCCACGCGCTCGCGCGCGCCGTCAACGACGACCCCAGGGAGCCGCGGACCCGCGAGCTGCTGCTCCGCCTCTACCGCGACGGCCAGGCCTGGGAGCCGCTCGCCGCGCTGCTGCAGGCCGCGGCCCCGCACGCCGAGGACCGCGCCCAGCTGCTGGCCTACGACTACGAGGCCGCGGCGATCTACCGCGACCGCCTCGGCCAGCTCGGGCGCGCCATCCCGGTGCTCGAGCAGCTGCGCCAGCTCGTGCCCGACGACGCCGGCGTGCTGCGCAACCTCGCCGACGCGCTGTGGGCCGCCGGCCGCTACTCCGAGGCCCGCGCCATCCTCGAGAAGCTGCTCGCCGACTTCGGCCGCCGGCGCTCGCCCGAGCGCGCCCACGTGCACACCAAGCTGGCCGCGCTGGCCCGCGCCGAGGGCAACCGCATCGAGGCGCTGGCCCAGCTCGAGCTGGCGACCGGCATGGACATGACCAACCTGCAGGCGCTGCAGATGTTGGCCGAGCTGTCTCAAGAGGAAGGCGAGCTCGCGCGCGCCGAGCGGACCTACCGCGCCCTCTTGCTGTCGGCCCGCCGCCGCCCCGGCTCGACCGACGACGAGCAGGCGATCGGCATCAGCGAGGCGCTCTACGAGCTGCACCGCCTGGCCGCCCGCCGCGAGCAGTCCGGCCCGGCCGCCGAGCTGCTCGAGCAGGCCATCACCACCGCGCTGCAGGACGACCGCGAGGCCCGCAAGCTCCAGCGGACCCTGCGCCTGCGGGGCGACGCGCCGCTGCTGATCCGCGTGCTGCGCTCGCGCCTGTCGTACGGGCCCGAGGGCGAGGCCAAGGCGGCGCTGCTCGGCGAGCTGGCCGACGCGCTCGACGCGACCGGCCGCGGCGACGAGTCGCTGGCGCTGCGCCTGCAGGCCCTGCAGGACGCGCCCGCGGCCGCCGACCTGCACGCCGCGGCCTCCGAGCAGGCCGCGCGCCAGGGCCAGAGCCAGCGCTACATCGACACCGCGCTGGCGCTCGTCGACCGCGCGCGCCGCAAGTCGGACGCGCCGCTGGCCGCCGACCTGCTGCTGCGGGTCGCGGAGATCGTCGAGCGGGAGCTCGGCGACCACGACAAGGCCGCGGAGATCTACGGCCGCGTCGAGTCGCTCGAGCACCGCGTCGTCGAGGCGTGGATGGGCCTGGCCCGCATCGCCGCGGCCCGCGGCGACTCGGCCCGCCAGGTCGAGCTGCTCGAGCGCATCTCGGGCGCGCCCGACGACGCCATGACCCCGGAGGTCCGCGCGCGCGCGGCCTTCGGCCTGGCGGAGATCCACCTCGGCGGCCCCGACTCGCGCGACGCCGGCGTGGCCGCCATGCGCCGCGCCCTCGACCACGACCCGCGCTACGAGATCGCCGAGCCGATCCTGCGCCGCACGCTCGCGTCGGCGCCCGACCACCCCGAGCTGCTCGCGCTCTACGAGGAGGTCCTGCGCAACATCGGCGACGCCCCGGCCCTGCTCGCGTTCCTCGAGCGCCGCGCCCACGGCCAGGACGCCAGCCCGGCGCTCGCGCGCGAGGCCGCCGACCTCGCGCTCGCGGCCGGCGACGGCGAGCGCGCCGAGGCCCTCATGAGCCGCACGCTCGAGCTGGCCCGCGAGCGCAGCGACGCCGACGACCACGCGGTCTGGGCCCTGCTCGCGCTCGCCGGCCGCCGCAAGGACGCCGGCGACCTCGGCGGGTCGATCGCCCACCTGCGCGACGCCTCGGCCCTCGCCGAGCCCGCCCAGGTGTTCGACCTCGGCCTCGAGCTCGCCGGCCTCGCCGCCCAGCAGCAGGACAAGCTGTCGCTGGCCGCCGAGCTCTACGAGGACCTGCTCACCCAGGACCCCGGCAACCGCAAGGTCTGGGCCCCGCTGCGCGACGTGTACCGCCAGCTCGGCGACCAGGACCGCCTGCAGAACCTCGTCGAGGCCACCCTGCAGAGCCTCACCGACGTCAAGGAGCGCAACAGCATGCGCCTCGAGCTGGTCCACGGCCTGCTCGCGACCATGGCCCGCGAGACCGAGGCGGTGCGCCTGCTCAAGGACATCCTCGCCGAGGAGCCCGGCCACAAGGAGGCCGAGCGCCTGCTCGCCGAGGTGTTCGAACGCACGGGCTACGACACCGAGCTGGTCGAGCTCCTGACCCAGCAGCTGCTCGCGGCCCAGGAGTCGCGCGACGGCGAGGCGGTGGTGGCCGCGGCCCTGCGCCTCGGCGACCTCCACCGCCGCACCCAGCCCGACGAGGCCAAGTCGGTTTACCGCACCGCCCTCGACTTCGCGCCCGACAACCGCGAGCTCATCGAGGCGCTGCTCGGCCTGCTCGACCCGGAGCACGAGCAGCGCGAGCGCGCCGAGATCACCGAGCGCCTGCTGGCGGTCGAGACCGGCGAGGACGCGGTCAAGCGCACGCTCGGCCTGGCCGACCAGTGGGACGCGCTCGGCGACAGCGAGGCGGTGGCCCGCGTGCTCGGGCGCGGCTACAAGGCCGCCCCCGAGAGCGACGAGCTGCGCGGCCGCCTCGAGCGGTGGTACCGCGGGCGCGAGGACTGGTCGGCGCTCGCCGGCCTGCTCGTCGACTCGGCCGACCGCGCGATCGAGCCGTCCGACGCGGTCCGCCTGCTGCGCGAGGCGTCCGGCCTCTACGCCGACAAGCTGTCCGACGCGGCCCGGGCCGCCGAGGTGCTGCGCAAGGCGTGCTCGGTCGACCCCGTCAACATGGCCCTGCTGCGCGAGCTGGTCGCCCGCCTGGCCGAGACCGGCGAGCACCAGGCCGCGATCGACGAGCTGACCCAGGCGCTCGACTGGCAGCCGCTCGACCAGCGCACGCTCATCGAGTTCCTGCGCCGCCGCGCCGAGCTCGGCATGATCGTCGGCGCCGAGGACAAGGCCGCGGCCGACCTCGAGAAGGCCTATGAAGTGGTGGGGGCCGAGCTGATCCCCGACCTCATCGACGGCCTCGAGCGCTGGCGCAGCGCCGCGACCCGCCGCTCCGACCGCGACGGCGAGCGGGCCGCGACGCTCCGCCTCGTCGAGGTCCTCGGCAAGGAAGGCGCCGCCGACCAGGCCCGCCACACCCTGGCCTCGTGGGTCGCGCGCGAGCAGAACGACACGGCCGCCCTGCGCATGCTCATGGCCATGGACTCCGCCGCCGGCTCGTGGGAGTCGGTGATCGAGAGCTGCACCAGGCTGGTCGCCGCCGAGTCCGGCGCGGCCCAGATCTCCGCGGTCCTGCAGCTCGTCGAGGCCTGCGAGAAGGTCGGCCGCCCGAGCGACGCCAAGGCCGGCCTCGAGATCGCCTACGCCGCCCAGCCCGGCAACGAGGCGGTGCGCGAGCGCCTGAAGGCGATCTTCGAGGAGGAGGAGAACTACCACGCGCTCGCCCGCATCCTCATCGACGAGGCCTCGAGCGTCGAGGACGAGAGCGCCCGCTTCCTCATGCTCCGCCAGGCCGGCGAGCTCCTGCTCGACGAGGACCCCGCGGCCGCGGCCGTGGCCCTGAAGCAGGCCCTCGCCCTGAAGCCCAGCGACCAGGCCGTCAACCTCCTGCTCGTCGAGGCCTACACCCAGTCGAAGCAGCAGGACGCCGCCGACGCGATCCTCGACGCCGCCATCGAGTCGATGAAGGGCCGCCGCTCGCCCGAGCTGTGCGTCCTGCAGTACCGCAAGGCCGCGGTCGCCGGCGCCGTCGGCAACCAGGAGCAGCAGCTCCACTGGCTGAAGGAGGCCCACAACACCGACCGCAACAACGGCGACGTCGCCGTCGAGCTGGCCGCCCTCGCCGAGAAGCTCGAGGACTTCGACCTCGCCATCCGCGTGCTCCGCAGCATCGCCCTGATGGAGGCCGCGCCGATGTCCCGCGCGGTCGCCTACCTGCGCCAGGGCTACATCGCCGAGCGCCGCGGCGACCGCCAGAAGGCCGTCCTTTGGGGCAGGAAGGCCCTGATGGAGGACCCGAACTGCCACGAGGCCACCGACTTCCTCAAGCAGATCGGCGAGCTGTAAAAACCTGATCGGATCGTGATCCGATGCGGGCCGGCCAACCCCTTGGCCGGCCTGCTGCATTTAACTGCATACAATTAATTTTACGTGGACCGGCCTCGCCGATCCCTCGCTGCTATACCGCCCGCGTATGTCCGAGCGCTCGTTCTTCGGTATGTCGGGCCAGTTCGCCGTGCTGTCGCTGCTGCTGCGCCGCGGCTACAACGTCGCCGTACCGGCCGTCGACGTCGGCGACGATGCCATCGTCATCAATGACGTCTCCCACGAGCTGTGCCGCCTCCAGGTCAAGAGCGGCAACCCTGGCAAGACCAGCGAGCACGCGGCCGACGTCGGGTTCACCCTGTCGCGCAGACAGCTCGGTGATCCCCTCGGCGCGCCGCTATTCTACGTGTTGATCGCGTGGGTATGGAGCGGCTGGCGCTGAACCAATTGCGGGAGAACTGCTATCGGCGCGCCGTGAACCGTCGGCACAAACCCGACGAGCAGGCGAGGCGTGACGCCATCAACCTCACCGTCTGCTTCCGCCGCGATCCGACAGACCACGCCGAGGATGCGACCCTGTGGGGCGAGTCGCTCAGGCACTACTTGAACCGCTGGCCGGCAGAGTGGCGGGATCTGCAGCCGGGTCGAGTAGCGCGAGGACCTCGTACGAGTGCACGTCCATGAATTCCACGTACAGGCCGAGCGCTCCGAGCCGCTCCAGAGACATGCCCGTGAGCAGTTGAACGACCTGCTGCTGCAGCGGCAGCTCGAGCTGTTCGAAGTCCGTCTGCCGGCCACGGTCGAGGCAGACCCGCGGCAGCATCCGGGCGTCCGGATCGAGCTCGAGGAGGTAGCGCTTGCTGCCAGGATACAACGCGAACGCCGCGCTCATCATGCCCCGAGATACGTCCACGGTGATGACCTTGTCGTCCTCGGGCTCGAGCTGTTTTGCGGCAGACATGCCGGCCAGTATTCCGCACGCGCGCGGTTACGGCAACCCGCGCGAGCGGCGGCGCGGCGACTCCGGTATCGTCGACTCGCACGTGCCCCGCCTGGCCTCGCTGTTCGCTCCGCTCATGGCCCTGCTGCTGGTCGCCTGCGCCGCGCCGGTGCGTCACGCGAGGTTCGTCGCCGCGGTGCCGTACGCGACGGCGCCGCTGCCCGCGCGCGCCAAGATCTTCCTGGTCGCCGGCGGCGTCGAGGTCGCCAACTTCGCCGAGGAGGTCGTGGCCCAGCGCGCGCTGTGGCTGGCCCGCGGCTTTCGCCCCGACGAGATCGCCTGCTACTGGGCCCGCCCGCGCCGCGGCGACTTCCGCGGCGACCGCGAGCAGTACCGTCGCCTCGCCGACGAACTGAAAAATTGCTACCCCGCCTCCGCCGCCCTCCTGCGAGCCCACCTGCGCCAGCAGTCCGCCCGCGGGCTGCCGTTCGTCTACCTCTACGTCAGCAGCCACGGCCTCGCCGACATCATGCCCACGGATGTCCCCGAGGACAGGTTGCTACCCAGCGAGCGCGACCTCTTCGCGCAGTACGTCATCCAGATGGGCGCCGGCGTCGGTCGCGGCTACCAGCCGGGCCAGCTGGCCCTGGCCATGCGCCGCGGCGCCGACCCGCGCGACCTCGCCTTCACCCCCGCGGCGCTGCACGAGTCATTGCAGGCGTTCCCGGCCGAGACCCCCAAGCTGGTGGTCCTGCAGGCCTGCCACAGCGGCGGCTTCCTGCTGCCCGACGTCGCCGCGGGCACCGCCGGGCTGACGGCGATCGCCGCGGCCCGCCACGACCGCACCAGCTTCGGCTGCGAGTCGGGCGCCCGGTTCACCTACTTCGGCGCCGCCTACTTGCGGCGCCTGCTCGCGCGCCCGGGCCCGCCGACGGCGATCGACTGGCCGGCCCTCTACCGCGAGCTCGCGGGCGACATCGAGGCGCTCGAGCGGCGCGCCGCCGTGCTGCGCTCGCTGCCGGTGTTCCTGCAGACGCCCTGAACTATTCGCGGCCGTGCTCGGCGATCCACGTCGCGGTCGCCGAGATCTTCGCGGGGTCGGGGTGGGGCGCTCGCTGCAGCTCGGTGAGGCCCGCGCGGGCCAGCTCGAGGATCTGCGCCCGCACCTCCGGGCTCGCCGTGCCGGCCGCCTGCGCCTGGGCCCACAGCGCCCTGGCCAGGGCCACCCGCGCCGGGCCCGACGCGGCCGCGCTGTGGGCCCGGTCGGCCACGTCGAGCGCCCGTCGACCGGCCGCCACCGCCTGCTCGTGGCGGCCCAGCGTCGACGCGGCCGCGCACTGCCCGAGCAGCGGCTCGACCAGCAGCACATCGGTGGGCCCGCGCGCCTGCTCGGCCAGCGCCAGCGCCACCGCGAAGCCCTCGGCCGCGTCGCCCCAGCGGCCCTCGTCGGCGGCCACCTGCGACTGCCCGAGCCGCACCGCCGCCAGCCGCAGCTCGTCGTCCGCGCTGTGCTCGCCGGCCCGGCGGTAGTCGTCGGCCGCCTCGCGCAGCAGCCCGCCGCGCCGCCGCGCCTCGGCGCGCGCGAGGTAGGCCCGCCCGAGCGCCGGGTCGCGGTCGCCGAGCGCCCTGGTCAGCAGCGTCACCGCGCCGTCGAGCAGCCGCGTCGCCTCGGCCAGCGTGCCCGTGTTGGTGTGGGCGATCGCCAGGTCGACCGTCACCTCGCCGACCTGCGGGTGCGTCGCGCCCAGGTTGCGCTCGCACAGCCGCAGCGCCAGCTCGAGCTGGGTGACCGCCTCCGGGTGCTGCCCGCGGCGCAGCAGCACGCGCCCGAACGCGTGCAGCGCCGCCGACTCGCGCAGCCCGTCGTCGCGCCGCTCGAGCAGCGAGCGCGTCAGCCGCGGCCACAGCGTGACCGCGTCCGCGTCCTTGCCGAGCCGGCCCATCACCTCGAGCAGCAGGGTCAGGCTGTCGATCTCGAGGTCGCCGCGCTGGCTGGCCTCGGCCGCCCACAGCGCCCCGTGCAGGCTGCGCTCGGCGGCCGCGTCGTCGCCGGCCAGGTGCTCGAGGCTCGCCTGGCGGTACAGGCCCTCGGCCTGCAGCGGCAGGTCGTCGGTCTTGACCGCCTCGTCGACCACCGCCTTCGTGCGCGCCAGCCCGGCCCCCAGCTCGCCCAGCGTGGCGGCCACCGCCGCCGCGTCGAGCCGGGCCAGCGCCTCGCGCTGCGGCGCCGCCACCGCGGCCGCCGCGTCCTCGCAGCTGCGCGCCGCCGGCAGGGCCCACGCGGCCGCCAGCGCGTGCTCGGCCGCCGGTCGGTCGGCGACCACCAGCGCGTCGGTCAGGGCCTTCAGCCCGGCGACGCGGCGCTGCAGGCACGCCGCCCGCTGGTCGAAGCTGGCGCCGCGGGCCCGCAGCGCGGGGTCCGGCGGCACGCACACCGCGGCCACGGCGTCGCGCCACGAGGCCGCGTAGTCGTCGAGCACCGCCGCGACCCGCAGCGCGCGCGCGTCGGTCGGCGAGGCCGCGGCGCCCACGGCCATCGCCACCTGCGCGCGCCGGCCGGCGTCCCACACGCCCGCGAGCGCCGCCTCGCTGTCGCACAGCGCATGGGTCGGCGCGCTGTGGGGCGCGTCGCGGCTGAGGTCGCGGACGATCAGCGCCCCGGCCCCGATCACCGCCAGCGCCGCCCCGGCGGCCAGCCAGCGGCGGGCCGGCCTGCGCGGGTCGTCGGCGAGGCGCGCGAGCAGCTCGTCCATCGACTTGAAGCGCTCCTCCGGGCGCACGGTCAGCCCGCGGCAGAGGATGCGGCGCAGCCACGGGGGCACCGTGCTGTCCTTCGGGACATCCTGGATCTGGCCGCTGAGCACCGCCTCGCGCACGACCGCGACGCGCTCGCCGAGGAACGGCCGCACGCCGTAGAGCCCCTCGTAGAGGGCGACGCAGAAGCTGAACTGATCGGTGCGCGCGTCGGTCGGCTGCCCGAGGTACTGCTCCGGGGCCATGTAGGCCGGGGTGCCGGTCATGCCGCCGGTCCGGGTGATGCGCATGTTGAGCATGCTGCTGCTGGCCATCGGCTTGATCGCGTCGGCGTAGGTGTCGGGCCGGGGGAACGCGCCCGAGCCGCCGTCCGCGCGCGCGAGCCCGAAGTCCACCACCCGCACCCGGCCCTCGCGGTCGATCAGCACGTTGTCGGGTTTGAAGTCGCGGTGGATGATGCCCGCCTTGTGCGCGGCGCACAGCCCGCGCCCGGCCTGCACGTAGACCTCGAGCACCTGCGGCCAGGTCCGCCGCTCGGCCTGCAGCCAGCGCGTCAGCGTGGTCCCGTGCACGAACTCCATGACCACGTAGACCTGGTCCTCGAGCGTGGTCCCGACGTCGTAGATGCCCACCACGTTGGGGTGCGACAGCCGGGCCATCGACTGCGCCTCGCGCTTCAGCCGCTGCTTCGCGGTCTCCCGCTTCGACTGCGTCACCCGCGTGCGCAGCACCTTCAGCGCCACCTTGCGCCCGAGCTCCTCGTCGTAGGCGGCGTAGACCACGCCCATCCCGCCCGAGCCCAGCCGCTTTAGCACCACGTAGCGGCCGATGCTGCCCGGCATCGTCTCCGGCTCGGGCGGCGGCGGCGGGACGGCGTGGTCGCCCTCGAGGGGCGTCGGCGCCGAGGCCATCGGCGTGGTCTCCGGGGTGTCGCGGTTGGCCGGCGCCGGCACCTCGTCGCCGCGCGCCCGCCTCAGCGGACGCACCGGCGCCGCCGCCGGCAAGCCCGCGACCGGCGTCACCGGGGTGTCGCGCGGCTGCGGGGCCTCGCGCTCGCCGAGGCCGTCTCCGGTGAGCGGCGTGAGCGGCGTGAGCGACGCGCCGGCGGCCGCGTCCCCGCGTCGACCACGCTCGAAGGGCCGCCGAGCCTCGCCCCCGGCCCGCACGCCCGCGGACGTGCGCCCGTCCCCCGAGGCCCGGGAGGACGACCCCGCCGACTCGCTCGGTCCGCGCGTGTCGTCCCCCGAAAGGCCCATGGTCCCCGCAGGCCACCCTATCACGCCGCCGCGAAACCAGCGCGGTTGCCCGCGCGGCGCGCCCGGCGTTACCCTCGCGTCCGTGCCAGCCCTCCCGAGCCCGCGGTCGCACGTCGCAGCCCTCCGCCTCGCGCTCGCGCTGTGCTCCGGCCTCGCCGCCAGCGCCTGCGCCAGCTCCCCCGCGCCCGGTCAGCCCGCGCGTCGCAACCCGGCCGAGGCCCCGCCGCCGTTCGCCCGCGCCCCCGAGTTCAGCCTGCTCGACGGCCACGGCCAAAACCACACCATCGACCAACTCATGGGCCCGAAGGGCCTCGTGCTCGTGCTCTACCGCGGGCACTGGTGACCCTTCTGCCGCGAGCAGCTCGGCGAGCTGCAGGCCCACCTCGGCGAGTTCACGGCCGCCGGCTTCACCGTCGCCGCCGTCTCGGCCGACGACCGCGAGGGCGCGCTGAAGATGGTCGAGCGCAAGTCGCTGACGTTCCCCGTGCTGAGCGATCCGGGCGGCGGCATGATGCGGGCCTACCGCCACTGGGACAGCGAGAACGACCTCGGGCTCGCCGGCACGTTCGTCGTTCGCCCCGACCGGAGCATCGTTTTCTACGAGGACGACGGCGAGCGGTTCTACCGCCGCCCGTCGGCTGCACGCCTGCTGGAGGCCGTGCGAGCGCTGTAGACGCCGCCGCGACCGGCGGACTATGCTCGCCGGCGATGGCACGCACCTCCCGCAAGATCGTCACCCTCGCCGTCCTCGGCGCGGGCCTGTTCGGCACCTACAAGCTCGGCTCGGCCCTGCTGTGCGACGCGGCCGCGTCGGCCCGCCTGCACAACCAGGTGTGGATCGAGCGCCTCCCGACCGACGAGCGCGACATGATCCACCACCTCGTGCTCGTCGAGGACGGCGGCGACCGCGTCGGCGCCTTCGGCAAGAGCTCGACGTGGCGCCACTTCATCGAGATCTTCCTGTGGAAGTCCCACGGCCAGAGCGTCACCTTCGACCTCCCGCAGGACAAGCGCCGCCTCGAGCTCGGCTGGAAGGCCTGGGACTGCGAGGGCCAGGCCCCGCGCGGCTTCCAGCTGTGCCTCGAGCTGACCAACAAGCGCGGCAAGTCCGTCACCTACTACAGCCGCCACGACTGGCGCATCGACGACGCCAGCCCCGAGGGCCTCGAGAAGTTCGGCGCCGACCACCCCGAGCTCGCGCCTGTCCTGAAGGACATGCAGGAGCGCCCCGCCCCGGTCGACGCCAGCGCGTTCGAGCTCGCCGACGACCTGCTCGAGTAGGTTCGCAACCGTCGCCGCCCTCCGAGCCTCGCCGCGCGACGGCACCGCCTCGGAGGGCGTTCACGCGGCGACCCGAGCCCGCCGCGCGGCCGAACGCCATGACCCGGACCCGCGGATCCGTCGTCGACGCGAGCCGTCAGGTAGCGCCGTGACCCCGGGGCCAGCGCGCCGCGGCCCGCGGCGCCGTGACCCGGGGACAGCGGCACCGCAGCCCGTGGCGCCGTGACCCCGGGGCCGGCGGTCCGTCGACACCGCAGCCCGTGGCGCCGTGACCCGGGGCCGGCGGTCCGTCGACACCGCAGCCCGTGGCGCCGTGACCCCGGGGACAGCGGTCCGTCGACACCGCAGCCCGTGGCGTCAGGCCTGGCCGGACCGTCGGCGTCGCCGCGCCCACGCGAGCGTCGGCAGCAGCCACAACAGCCCGCGCCCGTCGTCCGCGCGGCAGCCGCAGCCGTCGTCGATCGTCTCGCCGGCCGAGTCGCTGCCGCTCGCGGCGTCGCCGCTGCTCGACGCGTCGCCGCCGCTCGTCGTCGGCGCCGCGCCGCCGGTGCCGGTAGTCAGGTCGACCCCGCCGGACGCCGAGTCGCTGTCGCTCGCGCTGCCGGGCGCGCCGCTCGACGTCGGCGCCTCACCCGACGAACCACCGGCCTCGCCGCTCGTCGTCTCGAGCACGCCGCCCGAGGTCTCGCCCGACGTGCCGGGCTCGCCCGACGTGCCGGGCTCGCCGCTCGTGCCCGTCGACGACCCCGCCTCCGGCACGCACGCCCCGCCGGCGCACACGCCCTCGCTGCACGCCTCGCCGTCGGCCACCAGCTCGTCCGCCGGGCACGAGGGGGCCACGCCGTCGCACGCCTCCTCGAGGTCGCACTCGCCGACCGCCGGCCGGCACGTCGCCGGGCCGACCGGCCCGCACGCGCCGTCGACCGCGCCGCCCATGGCCACGCTGCAGGCCTGGCAGTCGCCCGGGTCGCCGTCGCCGCAGGCGCTGTCGCAGCACACGCCGTCGACGCACTGCAGCTCGCCGCACTCCGCGTCCGCCGCGCACGGCTCGCCGGGCGCGGTCACACACTCGGGCCCCATGTCGAGCACGACCAGGCGCCCGCTCGTCGCCGCCGTCCGCACGGTCACGTAGGCCTGCGCGCTGTCCGGCGAGAACTCGACGGTGTAGGCCATCCCGCCCGGCGTGGGGAAGGTGGCGATCTTGTCGTGCGTCGCCGTGTCGACCGCGAAGATCGCGTTGACCAGCGGCGCCGGCACGATCGCCGCGCACCCGTTCGGCGCGAACACCGACCGCCGCGAGGTGGCGATGAACCGCGCCGTCTGCCCCTTCACGTCCACCGACTTTAATAATTGCATCGTCTCGGCGGCGTATACCCGCATGAGGCCGGTGCTGTAGCCGTTCTCGAACAGGTACAGCGTCTCGCCGTCGGGGCTCAGGCTCAGGCCCTCGTTGCCCTGCGGCACGTCGCCGCTGCCGGTCACGGCGCCGGCGGTCAGGTCGACGCGCACGACCTTGGTCGAGTTCGCGGCGCTGACGTACAAAAATCCGCCGTCCGGGGAGATCCTCGCGTCGACGAGCGCATTGGCCTGGAACCCCGCTCCGACCCCGTAGTGATTCGTCAGCGTCAGCGCCGCGGCGTCGTACGAGTCGATCGCGATCGGCTCGGGGAACCCGTTGCCCCCGTCGTTCGACGTCGCCGCGTGCACCCGGCTCCCGTCCGCCGCCATCTCGAGGGGAAAGTCGCTCGACCCCGGCGACAGCAGCGGGAACGTTTTAATTAAAGACATGTCGCCGGTGTCGTAGACCTGCAGCGTCTTGGTCGCCCCGTCGCGCGACCACAGCCGCTGCGAGTCGGGGGTGAACACCGCGATCGCGCTGCCGACGCCGGGCAGCGTGTGCTTCACCTGGTCGGTCGCCGTGTCGATCACGATCAGGTTGTCGGCGTACGTCGCGTGCACGAGCAGGCTGCCGTCGGGCGCCATGTAGAGCTGACGCGCCGACGAGCTGTCGGCGCCCTGGTCGCCGAGGTCGATCACCCCGGTGACCGCGTGGGTCGCCGCGTCGATCACCGCGATCCCGTTCTTCCCCGGGCCCTGCTGCATCACCAGGCTGACGTACACCCGGCTGCCGTCCGGCGCGGCCGCCACCCCGTCGAACGGCGCGCCCGGCAGCATCACCTCCGCCGCGACCGTCGGCGCCGCCGCTGCCTCCGCGCTCGCCGCGAGCACCGCCCCGACCACCACACCCCGCACCAGGTTCATGACGGCACCATAACACCGTCGCCGCCGGCCACGGCCGGGCCGCCGGGCGGCTGTCTCACGGGACAGGTCGACCCCGGCCGATGCCGCGCGCCGCCGCGACGGACCCGCGCGGGTCCGCGACCTCGACGACCCCCGCGCCGCGAGTCCGAGGCGGCGACGGATCCCGCGAGCCGGACCGCGACGCGGTCACGTCGCCGTCTCGCGAGACGCGGCGCGCCGACCGGGCTGGCCGCGCCGCGGCGCCTGTCCCGGGGATCCGTTGACGCGGCGTCACGTCGGCGCGACTTCGCCGACGAGCCGCGGGCACCCCACGCGCGGCGCCGTCGACGAACCACCGCGCCGCTGGCACGATGGCCGCCCGCGATCTCGCAGGGGTGCGAATGAACGATCTGCAGCGAGTGCACAGGATCCTGTTCGACAACGTGAAGTTCGTGGCCTGGGTCATCGACGCCGAGGGCAAGCTCCTGCTGCTCGAGGGCAAGGGCCTGCGGGACGTCGGCCTCGACCCGGCGCGCATGGTCGGCCGGCGCGTCGAGGAGTTCATCCGGCCCGACTCGGCGGGCGGTCGGGCCCTCCAGCGGGTCCGCGGCGGCGAGTCGTTCACCGCCGTCCGCGAGGAGTACGGCCGCATCAGCGAGTCGCAGTACTCGGCGGTGCACGACGAGGCCGGCCGGCTCGTCGCCTGCGTCGGGGTCTCGACCGACATCACCGACCGGGTCCTGGCCGAGCGGGAGCTCGAGCGCCGGACCGCCGCGCTGAAGCGCCAGGCCGACCTCCTCGACCTCGCGCAGGACGCGATCCTCACGCGCACCGCCGACGGCACGATCACCTACTGGAACCGCGGCGCCGAGCGCCTGTACGGCTACACCGCCGCCGAGGCGGTCGGTCGCCGCGCGGTCGAGCTGCTACGCAGCGAGTCGACGCCGTCGTCGACGGAGATCGACGCGCTGGTGCACGCGACCGGCGCGTGGGAGGGCGAGCTGCTCCGGACCACCCGCGACGGCCGCAGGCGCGTGGTCTGGACCCGGCTCGCGCGCCACGAGGGCGAGGGCGGCGAGGAGGCGCTGATCCTCGAGACCGGCACCGACATCAGCGAGCGCAAGGCGGAGCTCGAGGCCCGCATCCGCAGCGAGGAGATCATCAAGGCCCAGTCGCTGGCGATCCAGGAGCTCTCGACCCCGCTGATCCCGATCACCGACGAGATCCTCGTCATGCCGCTGGTCGGCCTCATGGACCCGGCGCGCGCGCGTCAGGTGATGGACGCGCTGCTGACCGGGATCTCGGCCACGCGCGGGCGGGTCGCGATCCTCGACATCACCGGCATCGGCGTGGTCGACACCCAGGTCGCCGAGGCCTTATTAAACGCCGCGCGGGCGGTCCGCCTGCTCGGCGCCGAGGTCATCCTCACCGGCATCCGCCCCGAGGTCGCGCAGACGCTCGTGCGCCTCGAGACCGACCTCGGCTCGATCGTCACCCGGGCGACGCTGCAGGACGGGATCCGCCACGCCCTCGGCGGGCGCCCGCTGAAGTAGGCGGCCGGGGCCGGCGCGCTCGACGTGGTCGAGGCGGCCGGCCGCCGGTCGAGCTGCGCTGGTCAGCCGCGTCGACGCAGCACGAACAGGCGCGCCGCCGGTGCGTCGCGCGGGCCGGGCAAGCCGCTGGCGTCGTCGCGCACGAGCTCGAAGCCACTGTCGAACAGCCGGGAGATCCCCTCCGCCGAGTAGGCCGTCGCGCTCCGCTCGCTCGCCCCCTCGACGAAAGTCTTAATTATTAATGCTCCGCCGGGGCGGACGAGTCGGGCGAGGGTCGCGGCGTGGCGGGCGGGCTCGTCGCCCGAGAGCACGTGCAGGCAGGCGCGGTCGACGGCCACGTCGAAGCGGGCGCGCAGGCGGGTGGCGGTGACGTCGTCCTGCAACCACACCACGCGCGCGTCGGGGGCGCGCGCGCGCGCGTGCTCGAGGGCCGCGGCCGACAGGTCGGTGGCGACCACGCGGTGGCCCGCGCCGGCGAGGGCGACGGCCAGGCTGCCGAGCCCGGCGCCGACCTCGAGCAGGTCGCACGCCTGCGGCGCCGCGCGGGCGACCGCGGCGAGCATGTCGGCGTCGGCCTCGTCGCGCTGCCACGGCAGGTCGGCCGCGGGGGTCGTGCGGTAGAGGCGGTCCCAGGCCGCGGCGGTGCGCGGGACCTCGGGCGGACGGGCGCGGAGGATCGCCTCGAGCAGCTGCACGACCACCTCGGGCGGCGGCGAGGCGCCGAACACCGGCGTGCGCTCGTCGGGCCGGTCCGCGACCTCGAGCCCGCGCGCCGGGTGGGCCACGTGCAGGCCGTCGGCGGCCAGCCGGGCGAGGTTCCGCTGCACCGCCTCGCTCTCGTACATCGCCGGGTTCATCGACGGGACCACCAGCACCGGCGCGCGCGTGGCCAGGGCGACGGCCGCGACCACCGACGAGTGGTCGCCGGTCGCCATCCGGGCGATCGTCGTCGCCGAGGCCGGCGCGACGACCACCGCGTCGGCCCACTGCGCCAGCTCGATGTGCGGGACCACGTGGACCTGTCCTTCGGACCACATGGCATGCGCGACCGGGTGGTGCGTGAGGGCGGCCAGCGCCTCGGTCCGCACGAACCGCAGGGCCTCGGCGGTGGCGGCCACCCGCACCTCGAAGCCGCGCTGCTGCAGGCGCATGACCTGCAGCGGCGCGTGGGCCGTGGCGATCGCCCCGGTCAGCCCGAGCACGACCCGCGGCCCCGGCCCGCGCGGCGGGCTCGGCGGCGGGGTCCCGACCTCGACCGCGCCGGCGCGCACGAGCAGCAGCAGCAGCTCGTCGACCACGGCCGGGCGGGGCAGGGGAGCGCCGGCCAGCGCCTCGACGTGCGCGCGGACCTCGGCCGCGGCCCGCGGGGCGGCGAGGAAGGCGAGCACGGCCCGCGCGAGCGCGGCCGAGTGGCCTTCGAGCGCGTGCCCGCTGCCGTCCGCGGCGAGCAGCACGCAGCGCTCGCCGACGTCGTAGATCCGTGCGACCGCGGCGCGCCGCAGCGTGTTCTCGAGGACCGTCATGTTGGGGTGCCTGCGGCCCGACCGGCCGCTCCGGAGGCTATCATGCCAACAACATCGAGCACTGGTCGTCGAACCACTCGCAGTAGTCCTGCATCTGGCACGTCAGCTGGTCGGTGATCGTCTCGCACTCGACGATGCACTGCTCGACCTCGACGAACCACACGCAGCCTGCGATCGCCGTGCAGGCCGCCTGGTCGGCGTTCATCTGGCAATCCGGCAGCTCGCCGGTGTCGGTCACGGTGCCGGTGGGCGTCCCGGTCGGCTCGCTCGCCGCCGTCGCCTCCGAGCCCATCGTCGTGTCGTCGTCGCCGCCCTTGCACGCAGGAGCGACGACCGCCGACACGGCGAGGAACGCCGGCACCACCAATTGTCGGGGGATGGTCGATCTCACGACGCCAATCTACCACCACGCGAGGCGGTAGATCGGCGTCGCCGCCGTCGCGTCACGTGACCGGCGGCGGCGGCGGCTCCTCCGGCGGCTCGGCGACATTGCCGTCGGGCTGCTTCACGTCGGTCTTGCCGTCGGTCTTCTTCGAATCACAGCCCGTCACCCCGCCGAGCCCGGCCACCAGCACCAGCGCGATCATCCACCGCATACGTCACCTCCGAGGCGGGCAGCTTATCACGCGCCGGCCCGCCTCAGGTCGCCGGCGGGGCCTCGAGCTCGGGCGCCTTCGCCTCTTCCTTCTTCGGCTCTTCAACCTTGGGCGTCTCGGGCTTCGGCGTGTCCGCGACCTTGCCGTCGGCCGCCTTCGCGTCGGGCTTGACCTCGGTCTTCTTCGCGCCCGCGTCGCAACCCGCCATCCCCACCAGCCCCAGCATCAGCGCCACCGCGATGGTCTGCTTCATCGGAATATCCTCCAGCCGGCGACGCTACCACGTTCAGCGCCCGCGACACCTGGCGAGTCCGCGCGTGGACGTGACGCCCGCGCCCTCGACCTGGCGCCTGCGGGCGCGAGACCCCAGCGCCGACGCGCCGCGCTACAGTGGCTCGCATGTCGTCTCGCCTCGTCGTCGCGCTGGTCGGGTGTGCCGCTCTCGCCCTCATCGGAACCGTCGCCGCCAAGTCGCCGCCGCCGAGCGCCCCGCTGGCGCCGAAGCTGACCAAGGGGGTGACCCTCGAGGGCGTCGACCCGGTGTTCGCCGGCCAGCTCTCGCCGCGCCCGCTGTCGGCGACCGAGGCCGCGGCGCTGCGCAACGCCGGGTCGGTCGCCGCGCCGAAGTTCACGCTGAAGCACCTCGACCCGGTGCACCGCCTGCGCATCCTCGGCGCCGACGACGACGCGGTGCTCGACGCCCCGACCGTGTTCGACGCCCAGAACCTCTACCACGACGCCGACAACTGGATGATCGCCGGCACCGCCCGCGTCGGCGCCAGCGTGTTCCCCGGCGAGAACTACATCGCCTTCACCAGCCCCGACCCCGGCTTCGCCGGCGGCGCCGGGGCCGTCGTGCGCGTCAAGGGCGTGCCCGGCACGCGCTACCTGCTCGAGTGCTCGCTGGTCGCGAGCGAGAGCGGCACCACCTTCAGCGCGCGCAGCCCGAGCGGCGAGTTCACCGTCTCGTCCGACGCGCGCGCCACCCTGCTCGCCGTCCACGACATGAACGCCGCGGGCCCGCTGACCTTCGACATCGGCGCGAGCAGCCAGCCGTGGCAGCTCGAGGGCTGCGAGCTGTTCGCCTACCGCCGCTAGCGAGGGCGCCGCCACGCGCGCGGCTCGCCGCGCAGCAGCGCGAACCACTGCTCGTCGACCCACTCCTCCTTGAACCACAGGCTGGCGACGAACCGGCCCTCGTCGCGCAGGCCGAGCCGGCGCAGCAGGGCGATCACCCCGGGGTTGCGCGGGTCGCAGTTGGCGAACACGCGGTGGAGCCCGAGCTCGTCGAACAGCCAGTCGATCAGCGCGGCCAGGCCCTCGGCCGCGTAGCCGTGGCCCTGGTGGGCGCGGGCCAGGGTCACCCCGAGCTCGGCCTGGCGCCCGTCGTCGCTGCGGCGGAACGCGACGTCGCCGAGCAGCAGGTCGTCGCCGCGGCGGGCCAGCCCGACCTGACGCCACTCGCCCGGCGTTGGCGGCAGGTCGGCGCTGGCCGCGGTGAACAGCGCGGCGGCCCGGTCGTGCGGGTACGGCGTGTCCCAGCTCTGCCAGCGGGCGACCTCGGGGTCGGAGCGGTAGGCGACGAACGCGGCGAGGTCGCCGGGGACCAGCGCGCGCAAGGAGAGCCTCGGAGTGTGGATCTGCACGACGGGCCGCTAGTATGCCCGGGCCGCGCGCCGCGGTGACGAGGGTTCGCCCGCGTGCGCGCGTTAACGCCGCCGGCGGCCGCTCGCCCCCGGCGAGGCGCCCGCCGAGCAGCGGGGGCCGGCGCCGCGACGCGTGACCTCCGTGTCACGCGCCGTCGGCGGCCCGCGGGGGCTTGCGCAGGCCCGGCAACATTGGTTATGGCGAGCCCGTGTCCATCTGCCTGACCCAGGGGATCCGCGTGTTCGTCCGGACTCGCTTCGTCGGCGTGGAGTCGCAGCCGCCGCGCTTCGTGTTCGCGTACGTCATCAAAATCTCCAACGAGGGCGAGGTGGCGGCGCAGGTCCGACGGCGCCACTGGATCATCACCAACGCGACCGGGATGATCCGCGAGGTCGAGGGCGAGGGCGTGGTCGGCTCGCAGCCGCTGCTCCACCCGGGCGAGTCGTTCGAGTACAGCGGCGGCTGTGTGCTCGAGACCCCACACGGCGCCATGCACGGCAGCTACATGATGTCGCGACCCGACGGGCGCTGCTTCGAGGCGCGCATCGAACCGTTCGTGCTCGCGGCGCCGCACGTGATGAACTGACGCGCGCACGCTCGGCCGCGAAGATCGATTCACGCCCGCGAGTTCGCCGATGTCAGCGGTCGTGCAGACGCGCCGTGGCTTGCGGTGCGGGCGGGCCCAGTGGTATCTGGTCGCCTCCATGCAAAACCCTTGGAAGCCCTGTATTCTCGCGTTTACGTGCGCTGCGGCGCTGACCGGCTGCGGTGACGACGGCGGCGGCGACGAGGACGGATCGACCACGGCCGCGACGACGCCGATGACGTCGACGACGCCGATGACGTCGACGATGCCGACCACGACCGACGACCCGACCGGCGGCGAGGAGACCACCGCCGAGGACACCACCGGCGGCGCGCCGATGGTCAGCTACACCGCCGACATCCAGCCGATCTGGGACGCGAAGTGCACGGTCGGGTGTCACACGAGCACCGGCTCGGCGTCGACCACCGGGGTGTTCCTCGACCCGCCGAACTCGTACGCGACCACCGTCGGCAAGACGTCGGTGTCCGTGCCGTCGCTGATGGTCGTCGCGGCCGGCGACTCGACCAACAGCTACATGTGGCACAAGCTCAACGGCACGTACATGGACGTCGGCGGCACGGGTTCGCCGATGCCCATCGGTACGCCGCTCACCGCCGACGAGCTCGAGCTCATCAAGCTGTGGATCGACGGCGGCGCGCTGCCCTGACCGGCGCGTCTGCAGGCGGGTCCGGGCCGCGCCGGGCCCGCTGGCCTCGCGTGTACTTGTGCGCGTTGCGACGGGTCACGCCACAGCGAGCGAACGATCCCGACCCTTCGGGCCAGACCGGGGTCGTGGTACGTAGGTCCTCCCACCCAGGACCACGAGCCCATGACTTCCAAGACAATTATCTTCGCGTCCGCCCTCGTCCTCGCCGCCGGTTGTGACACGGGCGACGGCGACACCTCGTCGCCGACCACCATGACGACGACCACCAACACGACGCCCCCGGCGACCGAGGCGACCGAGGCGACCACGCCGACGACCGACGGCCCCGACACCACCGAGCCGCTGACGACCTCGACGAGCGAGCCGGAGACCACCGAGCCGGAGACCACCGAGCCGGAGACCACCACGCCGATGACGACCGGCGTCGGCGGGCTCAGCTTCGAGGCCGACGTGTGGGGCCCGATCCTCAGCCCGAAGTGCGGGTGTCACCAGGCCGGCGCCGGCTCGGGCGGCCTGCTGATGGGCGCCGACGCGGCCACCGCCTACGCCGCGATGGTCGGGGTGGCGTCGTCGCAGGGCACCAGCTACGTCGAGGCCGGCGACGCGGCGTCGAGCTACATGTACGCGAAGATCACCGGCACCGGCGTCGGCAGCACGATGCCGCTCGGCGACGTCCTGACGCCCGAGCAGATCGCGACCGTCGAGCAGTGGATCAACGAGGGCGCCATGCCCTGAGCGCTCGCTCGCGACGCTCGTTAAATGCGGCGGGCCGCGTCCTCCGGGGAGGCGCGGCCCGCGGCCGTTCGTCACGCGAGGCTCACTGCGGAGCCGGGCCGAGCCGCTTGTTGACGGTGTCCCAGCAGATGTTGGCGAAGAAGTCCTCGAGGTACGCCGGACGGTCGGTGGGCTTGCGGTAGACCGAGAAGGCGTGCTCCCACACGTCGAGCACGAGCAGCGGGGTGGCGCCGGCGGGGTGGCCCTCTTCGTGGGCGGAGATCCAGTGGTTCCAGATCTGCCCGGTCTGCTGGTCGAGGTAGGTGATCGCCCAGCCGACGCCCGGCATCTTGGCGGTGCCCATGAGATCGGCCTTCCACGCGTCGGTGCTGCCGAACTGGCGGGCCACGCGGGACCCGAACTGGGTGGTCGCGCTCAGCGAGCCCGAGGCCCCGAGGTTGTCGAAGTAGTACTCGTGGAGGCGCATGCCGTTCCACTCCCAGCCGGCCCGGCGCTTGAGCTCCTGGTACGAGGAGTCGGCGGTCTGGCCCTCGTTGGCGAACTTGGCGAGCTTGGCCAGCAGGGCGTTGGTGCGGGTGACGTAGCCGTTGTAGAGCTTGAGGTGGACCTCGATCTGCTCGTCCGTGATGCCGTGCAGGCCCTTGATGCCGGAGTAGTCCTTGGCCTTGTATTCGAGGGGGGTGTAGACGGGCTTCGCTTCCATGGGGGCTCTCCTGGGATGAGGTTGCGCAGGCTAACCCGGCGGCCTCGGCGCTGGCCAGGGACCCAGAGCGAAAAAGGTGCGAATGCGCTCGTCTTCGACCCTCCGAGGCACGCCCCGAAACGGCCCCGGCGACTTGACACCCCCGGCGATCCGGTGATTATCTCCGCCTCCCTTCGTAAGGCATCCATGTCGCAAGTCTGCCAGATCACCGGTAAGCGCCCGCAAACGGGCATGAACGTCTCGCACTCGCACATCCGTACGAAGCGGCGGACGATGCCCAACCTGCACCACAAGCGCTACTGGGTCCCCAGCGAGAACCGCTTCGTGCGCCTGCGCGTCAGCTGCCAGGGCATGAAGATCATCGACAAGCGCGGCATCGAGGCGGTCCTGTCCGACCTCCGCTCGCGCGGCGAAAAGGTCTGAGCCCCGCGTGGCCGAGATCCTCGTCCCGATCGTCTTCTTCCTGACGGTCTTCGGGTCGATCGTCGCCCTGAAGGCGATGAAGTACTTCCACCTCGAGCGCATGAAAGAGCTCGACAGTGGCAACGGGGGCAACGGTGGCAAGGAAGTGAAGGCGCTGCAGGCCGAGCGCGCGGTGCTCGAGCAGCGCCTGCGCGCGCTCGAGACGATCGTCTGCAACGTCGACTTCGAGCTCAACGCCAAGCTCAACCGCCTGGCCACCCAGAACATGGCCGCGCTGTCGGCCGCGCCGGGCAACGGCCAGGGCATGGCCGCCGCCGTCGACGCGGCCGGCACCCTGGCGACCGGCTCGATCCGCGTCGGCACCAAGGTCGCCGGTCGTTTCATTATTGAACGCCTGCTCGGCGCCGGCGGCATGGGCGCCGTCTACCTCGCGCGCGACGAGCAGCTCGGCGAGCAGGTCGCCCTCAAGGTGATCGCCGGGCTCGCCGTGCTCGACCCGCAGGCGTCCGAGCGCCTGCGCCGCGAGGCCAGCACGGCGCGCAGGATCTCCCACCCCAACGTGGTCCGCCTGCACGACGTCGGCGAGGCCCACGGCCTGGTGTTCCTGTCGATGGAGTACGTGTCCGGCGAGAGCCTGGCCGCGAGAATTAAACGCCTGGGCCCGCTGTCGCCGGCCCAGCTGCTGCCGATCGCCCAGCAGCTGTGCGAGGGCCTGGCCGCGGCCCACGCCGCCGGCATCGTGCACCGCGACTTGAAGCCCGCGAACGTGCTGATCGACGCCCAGGAGCGGGTCAAGCTCATCGACTTCGGGATCGCCCGGTCGGACAGCGCCGCGGGCATGACGGCGACCAACATGATCGTCGGCACCCCCGAGTACATGGCCCCCGAGCAGGTCATGGGCGGCGCGATCGACACGCGCACCGATGTCTACGCCCTCGGCGCCGTGCTCTACCACGCGATCACCGGCCAGCCGCCGTTCCGCGGCGACACCCCGATCGCCGTCGGCCTCGCCCAGTGCCACGAGCCGCTCACCCCGCCGCGTCAGCTCCGCCCCGACGTGCCGCAGGAGTGGGACAGCGTCATCACCCGCGCGCTCGAGAAGACGCCCGCCGCCCGCTTCCCGAGCACCCAGGCCCTGCTGTCCGCCCTCGGCACCCGCGACGGCGAGGCCCCGACCTGGCACGGCCCGGCCCCCACGACCCGCCTTTAATAATTTAATTTTCTTTTCAGGTCTCGCCGCGGCTCAGGTGTGTTCGCGGGTGGCGGAGAAGCGGATGTCGGGGAAGCGCTCCTCGACCTTGGCGAGGTTCCAGCGGTTCGGCGCGAGGTAGGCGAGGTCGCCGTGGCTGTCGGTCGCCAGGTTGGCCTGGTTCTTGTGCTGGAAGCCCTCCATCAGCTTCTGGACGTCGAGCTTCGACTTGCCCTCGGTCTTCGGGGTGATCCAGCGGGCCGTCGTGTACTCGATGCCCTCGTAGTCGGCGTCGACGTCGTACTCGCTCTTCAGGCGGTACTTCATGACCTCGAGCTGCAGCTGTCCGACCGCGCCGACGATGAACTGGGTGCCGATGAACGGCTTGAACACCTGGATGGCGCCCTCCTCGGCGAGCTGGGTCAGGCCCTTGGCCAGGCTCTTGGCCTTCAGCGGACTTTTTAGGAGGACGCGGCGGAACAGCTCGGGGGCGAAGCTGGGGATGCCGGTGAAGCGCAGCAGCTCGCCGGCGGTGAAGGTGTCGCCGATCTTGATCGTGCCGTGGTTCGGCAGGCCGATGATGTCGCCGGCGTAGGCCGTCTCGACGATCTCGCGGTCGCGGGCGAGGAACACCGTCGCGTTGCCGAGGCCGACCTCGCGGCCGAGGCGGCAGTGGAACGCCTTCATGCCGCGCTCGAACCGGCCCGAGCACACGCGCAGGAAGGCCATGCGGTCGCGGTGGTTCGGGTCCATGTTCGCCTGGATCTTGAAGACGAACCCGCTGAACGCGGGCTCGACCGGCTCGACCTGGCGCACGGGCACGGGGTCGCCGGGCGCGGGCGGGGTGGTCGCGGCGGCGCCGGTGATCGCCTGACGCGACAGCGGGCCGGGCGCGAGGCGGATGTAGGCCTCGAGCAGCTCGCGCACGCCGAAGTTGTTCATGGCCGAGCCGAACAGCAGCGGGGTCTGCTTGCCGGCGAGGAAGGCCCTGTGGTCGAGCGGCTGGCTGGCGCCGCCGAGCAGCTCGGCGGCCATGCGCAGCTCCTCGACCTGCTCGCCGAGCAGCTCGTCGAGGCGCGGGTCGTCGAGGCCCTCGACCAGGATGCCCTCCTGCACGCGGCTGTGGCCCTGGGCGGCGAACAGGTGCAGGCGGTGGCGCAGCAGGTCGTAGACGCCCTTGAAGCGCTTGCCCATGCCGATCGGCCAGGTCAGCGGCACGCAGGTCATGCCGAGCTTCTTCTCGACGTCGCTCATCAGCTCGAGCGGGTCGAGGCACTCGCGGTCGAACTTATTAATAAAAGTGACGACCGGGGTGTCGCGCAGGCGGCAGATCTCGATCAGCTTCTCGGTGCGCTCCTCGACGCCCTTGGCGCCGTCGATCACCATCAGCGCGGCGTCGACGGCCGTGAGCACGCGGTAGGTGTCCTCGCCGAAGTCGGCGTGGCCGGGGGTGTCGAGCAGGTTGACCTGCACGACGCCGCGGTCCTCGCCGCCCGGGTGGGGGTACTCGAAGCTCATCACCGAGGTGGTGACCGAGATGCCGCGCTCGCGCTCCATCTCCATCCAGTCGGAGGTGGTGGCGCGCCCGGCCTTCTTGGCCCGCACGGCGCCGGCCAGCTGGATCGCGCCCGAGTAGAGCAGGAGCTTCTCGGTCAGCGTGGTCTTGCCGGCGTCGGGGTGGCTGATGATCGCGAAGGTCCGGCGGCGCCGGACCTCGGCGGCGAGTGGTTGCTGCTCCGCGCTCATGGGGCCCGGGCATTAGCAGAGACGGGCGGCGGCTTCAACGGCGCCAGAGACGACGACGCCCGCCGCGGCGAGCCGGGGCGGGCGGAGCGAGCCGAGGTCGGCCCGGGCGTCGAGCGGGGCCTCAGGGCTTGGGGCAGTCGTCGTCGCGGCGGTGGGCGCCCATCGCCAGCTCGTCGACGTTCGCGCCGACGCCGCCCGAGGGCTTGGAGATCCACGAGCCGACGGCCTTGAAGTGCACGCCGAACGCGGCGGTGGCGGCGAGGAAGACCAGGGCGAAGTACGGCAGGGCGCCGCTGGCGACGGTGTGCACGTAGCGGTAGTGCACGTCGATGGCGACGTTGGTGCCGAGGCTCGACGAGCCCCAGGCGACCACGAGCAGGCCCATGCCGATCATCATGAGGCTGTAGATGTTGGTGTGGGTCCAGCGGCCGACCTTGCCGCGGTCGTCCTGGCGGAAGCGCTCGAGGGCGAAGCGGATGATCGGGTGGGTGATCAGGTAGAGCGCCGCGAACATGCCGTCGAACAGCTTGTAGGGCAGCAGCGCGTAGAAGATCGTGAACTGCACGAGGTGGGCGGTGAGCGCGTAGATCTGGGTCGGGTGGATCTTCACGCCCTGCAGCTCGGGCCGGAAGCGCAGCACCTTGGAGTGCGGGCTGGTGTAGGCCACGCCGAAGCGCGAGTCGGTCGGCTTGCCCCAGCA
The DNA here is from genome assembly GCA_016793465.1 of Myxococcales bacterium. The sequence continues at coordinate 86,499 of JAEUJW010000001.1, read as the reverse complement.
GCAGCCGTACACGTAGCAGCCGAGCCGGCAGATGGCCTCGCCGAGCGGCATGGCGAAGCCGGCCGAGTCGAGCATCGACAGCAGGCCGGGGCCGCCGATCAGCGAGTAGACCAGCATGGCCAGCATGCCGCCGAAGATGCCGCCGTGCAGCATGTAGCCCGGCTTCAGCAGCGTCTGCATGGGCCGCTTAAACAGCTCGCGCCACTCGAGCATGATGCTGGTCAGGCGCGACACCATGAGGATCGCCGGCAGCGTGAAGAACACCCAGAAGGCGGCCATGGCGGCCGGGCTCTGGCCGACCATCGCCATGTACCAGGTCATCGTCGAGGCGCCGGCGAAGAACGCGAGGCCGGCGATCACGCCGTAGGTGACGATGATCCAGTCGCCCGCGCGGAACAGGATGGTCTTGTTGTGGAAGTCGCGGAGGAAGGCCACGAGGCCGCGCGGCGCCGCGATCGCTTCCGCTGAGGGATGGGGAGAGGTGCCAGCCATACCGGAGTGGCGTGCAAGGTACCCGGCGCGCCCGGTCGGCTCAAGTCTGCGGCGTGTAAGCGGCTGGTGTCGTCACCCCCGCGTCGCGAATGTGCGGAATGCGTGATGTCGATCACGGGTATCGGTTGGGGTACGCAGGCGACGACTTTCTTGTACGGGTGAACAACGCCGCGTGCACGGGCTTTCGCGGGCGCGAGGGGCGATCTCGAGTGGAATGTCCTCGGAGACAGATCCGGATGTCCCGAGGGACAGGTCTCAGATCGACGCGGCCGCGGGCAGCGCGGCGCGCAGGGCGGCGAGGCGGCGGACCACGCGGGCGCTGACCGGGAAGCGGGTGTCGCCGCGGGCGGCCTGCAGGGCGTCGACGATGGCGCCGGCGTCGGCGAGCAGGCTGGCGCCGGCGCCGGCGTCGCGGGCGGCGATGCTGGCGGCGCCGACCTGCACGAGGGCCTCGGCGTGCGGGAGGGTGTCGGCGCCGAACTGCTTCAGGGCCTGGTCGTACGCCTGTCCGGCGACGATGCGGGCCTCGTCGGGCTGCTGCAGCGCGATCATGACGTCGACGGCGAGCAGGAGGTCCTCGTGGAGCTCGATGGCGGCGCCGGGCGCGTCGCTGTGGATCTCGATCGCGCGACCGAGGGTGGACACGGCCCCGTCGGGGTCGCCGAGCGCCAGCAGGTCGGCGGCCAGCCCGCGCAGGGCGGCGCCGGCGAGGCTGCTGCCGGCCTGACCCTCGAGGTCGGCGATGGCCCGCAGGTGGCTGCTGCGCGCGTCGCTGTACTTGCCCTGGTCGAACAGCCAGGCGCCGTCGAGCAGGGCGAGGTGGCCGCGCTCCTCGGGGGTGGCGCGCTCGCCGAGGTCGCCGACGTCGCGGCGGAGGCGGTCGAGGTGGGCGCGTGCGCCGGCGGCGTCGCCCTGGACCAGGGCGAGCTCGATGGCGAGGGTGCGCAGCGCGTCGCGTCCGGCGTCGGGGCCGCGGGTGTCGTCGGCGATGCGGGGGGCGAGCTCGGCGCGCACGTCGCCGGCCATGCCCATGGCGGCGCGCAGGCGGAGGATCTCCAGGTCGCCGGCGGGCGTCTCGCGCGGGGGCTCGGGGTCGACGACGACGCTCGTCGGCGGGGTCGTCGGGCCGCGGGCGCACGCCCCCGCCGCGAGGGCGGCGAGGGCGAGCGCGCGGGCGGCTGTCCGTGGGGACACGTTCACCATCCGCCGGTGTAACCCGTGTAGCTGACGCTGGCCAGGCGCAAAGTGCCCTGGTCGATGGTGAACGGGTAGGTGCGGGTGACGTCCGGGGTCTTGACGCGGAGCTCGCCGGTGACGACGCCCTGGCCGTTGAAGCGGGAGATCTCGACGAACACCGGCTTCTTCGCCGAGCTCATGGCGAGCGTCTCGCTGTTGCCGAGCTGCTCGACGCTGACGCCCTCGGGGCGCAGCGCCGACAGGCGACGGCCGCGCTGGTCGACGAACACGACGTCGAGGTCGGCGTTGCCGTTCCAGGTGATCGTGGCCTTCAGCTCGCCGGCGAGGTTGCGGGGCCTCGGCATGCGGATCGCGCCGGCCTGGGCGGTGCGCAGGTCGCCGAGGTTGCCTCTGGCGCGGGCCAGGCCGTCGGTGATCGCGTCGGCGGCGAGGTCGGTGCGGCTCAGCTTGCCGAGGCAGGTGACGAGCGCCATGTGGTGGTCCTGCCTGGCCGGGTCGATGCTGACGACGGCGCGGCGGTGGGCGCAGGCGCGGGCGTGGTCGCCCTTGGCGGCGTAGGCCTCGGCGAGGCGGGCCTGCAGCTTCAGGTCGAACGGCGAGACCTCGGCGGCCGAGCCGTAGGCGCGCAGGGCGGCGGGGTCGCTGCGGGCGGCGAGCAGGTCGGCGACGGCCAGCAGCGCGGGGGCGTGGTCGGGGTCGGCCTGCGACCAGGCGGTCGCGTAGGTGAAGGCCTCGGGGGCGCCGGCGCGGATGGCGTTGCGCACGAGGTTGCGGTGGGCGGGGCGGCTGGTGGGGTCGCGACGGACGGCGGCGAGGAGGTTGGCCAACTTTGCGAGGGTGTCGCCGGCGGCCGCGCCGGCGCTGGAGATCTTCCAGCGCGGTCCGTAGTAGCCGCGGCCCTTGCCGCGACCGGGCGCGTAGGGGCCGCCCGCGAGGCCGCCGCCGCCCGACCAGCTGCTGTCGCCGAGGTACTCGTCCTCGGTGCTGCTGCTCGGCTTCTTCATGGGCGCGGGCGCGGACGACGGGGCCGACTTGGCCTTCTTGGGCTCGGCCGTGGGGGCGTCGGCCTTGGCCTCGCTGGCGCTGCTCTCGAGGCCGAGGTCGATGTCGGCGGCCTTGTCGGCGGCCGGCTCGTCCTCGTCGCTCGGGCTCTGGGCGCGCTCGCGGCGGTCGTTCTGCTCCTCCTCGGGGGCCTCGTCCTTGCGAGCGGCGCGCGAGGACTTCTCGGACTCGTCGTCCCTGGTGACGACCGGGCCGCGGGCGGCGTCGTCGGGCTCGGGGCTCGGCGCGGGCGGGGCGGCGACCGGCGGCGGGGCCTCGGCGGCGCGGGGCTCCTCCTTGGAGGCGGTGACCGGCGAGGCGCTGCTCGTGGTGGTGCCGACGGGCACGCCGCCGGCGCTGCCGGAGGTGCCGCCGAGCTGGCCGTTCCAGCCGGTGGTGCGGGCCGACTGGCGGACCACGTTGAACTCGCGGAACATGGCGTCGTTCTCGAGCACGAGCAGGGCCGTGTAGCGCGACAGCACGGTGTACTGCTTCGAGAGGTCGATGATCTCCGCGCGGGCGCTGATGCCCCTGGTCGCGGTGAGGCTGTCGATCTCCTGGCTGGCCCAGGTGCGCGGGAGGTGGGTGTGGCTCGAGCCGGCGGTGTTGCGCTGGGCCTCGATGTCGACCTGCACGCTGTCGCTGAGGACCGCGCCCGACTCGCTGCGGGCGGAGATCTGCAGGGGGCCGTGGACCGGCTGGCTGAGCTTGCCGACCAGCAGCACGGTGTCGCCGGGGCGCAGGGCGGCGAGCTTCTGCGGGTGCACGTACTCCATGCCCTTCGGCAGCGTGAGCGTGACGTCGCGGGCGACGGGGACCTCGGCGCGCAGGCGCAGCTCGCGGACGAGGCCGCGGATGTCGTCCTTGGCGTCGGCGCGCAGCAGGTCGCCGCCGGTGCTGCGGGTCAGGGCGTCGAGCAGCAGCAGGTCGGAGCGGGCGCCGAGCGCGACGGCCTGCACGCGGGTGCCGTGCAGCGGGCGCTCCATGTGCTTCAGCAGCTCGTCGGGGGCGAGCTCGCCGGCGGAGGCGTTGCCGTCGCCGAGGTAGACGATGACGCGCTCGGCGTCGCCGGGGCCGGCGTCGGCGAGGCCGCCGAGGGCCTCGGAGGCCGAGCGCATCATGCCGCCGACGTCGCTGGCGCCGGCGAGGATCTGCGCGTCGAGGAAGCCGTCGATGCCGGCGATGCTGGTGGCGGACGCGGACTGCAGGCCGCCGGGGGCGACGTCGCAGGCGCTGTCGCAGGCGAGCACGGCGATGCGGTCGTCGCTGCCGAGCGAGCTCGACATGGCCTGCAGCAGGCTGCGCGCGACGGTCCACAGCTCGGGGGTCATGCTGTGGCTGCGGTCGAGCACGAACGCGTAGTGCACCGGGCGGTCGCTGGCCGGCAGTTTGATGTCGGGCTTCATGGCGAGCATGAAGTAGGCCTGGCCGTCCTGGTCGAGGTGCGTCTCGGTGTGGAGGCGCTGCTCGCTGGTCGTGAGCGGGATGTCGACGCCGAGGTCGTGGACCGGGCGGAAGTTCTGGCGCACGGTCGAGAGCTCGACGCGGTCGGGCAGCTCGCGGCGCTCGAGGCGGGCCATGGGCGTCGCGAGCTCGGCGTTGGCGGGCAGGCCGGACTTCTCGATGGCGACGTTGAAGGCGAAGCTCTCGATCTCCGAGCCGGTCGCGCCGCTGCTGGCCCCGGCGATCGGGTAGCGGTAGCGCAGCGTGTCGCCGACGGCCGGGAGCACCTGCGTGTACGACAGGCGGATCTTGCGCTCCCCGCGGCCGGGGATCGGGAAGATCTTCATCTTGAAGATGTTGCCCTTCTCCCACTCGAGCAGGGCCGGGTCGCGCGGGATGGTGGCGTCGACGATCTGCTTAAAAATTGAACGCGCGCGCTCCTTCTCCAGCATCTCGGCGTTCATCCAGGTGTTGCCGACGAGCAGGCTGAGGCCGGAGATCGAGGCGTCCGCGGGCAGCGGGAAGCGGTACGTGCCCTCGAGCACCTCGGCGGCCTCGTTATAAAAAGTCTGCTCGATCTCGGTGCGGGCGATGCGGCCGGAGATCGAGACGTTGACGCGCTGGTCGACGAGCGCGAGGCGGTGCAGCTGCACGTTGGAGCCGGCGCGGCGGGCGGTCAGGCTGCCGACGCCCGGGGGGACCGCGTCGGCCATCGCGGCCGCGACCTCGAAGGTGCGCGACCAGGCGGTGTCCTCGAGCGGGCGCAGGCTGACCTCGGGCTGGACCACGGCGTTCGGCTGGGCCGCGGGCGCGAGCGGGGTCTCGACGTGGGCGCCGGGGGTCAGCGGGACGTCCTGGCTGCCGGTGCGCAGACGCGAGGTGCCGTAGACGACGTCGTAGCTGCGGCGCTCGCCGCGGGCGAGGGCGCGGGCCTCGCCGGTGGCGATGTCGAGGGTGTCGCCGCCGCTGCGCACGGCCAGCGGCGGCTGACCGGCGGCGACGATCGCCACCAGCTCGCCCTGCGCGAGGTCGACGGCGCGGCCCTGCGGGACGTCGGGGAGTTTGAGTTTGCTGTCCTCGTTGAGGCGCAGCACGGTGCCGCCGACGAGGCGCAGCTCGGCGAGGGTGTCGGGCGGGACCACGAGCACCTGGCCGGCGCGCAGCTTGGCGCCGGCGCCGAGGAATGTCCCTTCGGCCAGGTCCTCGGTGCGCACGCCGGCGGGGCCGTGGACCGCGGAGACCTCCGCGACCGGGTCGGTGACGACCGGCTGCACGGGTCCGGGGGTGGGGGCGGCAGGCCCGGCGCCGGCGCCTGCGGCGGGGCCCTGCGGCGCGCCGGGGTTGCACGCGACGAGCAGCGTGAGGGACAGGCAAGACGAGAGGAAGCGACGCGCGTGCGACATGGGAGGGGTCCGGCGGCAGGGGAACGCCTCGCCGCCGGCACGGGTCTCGTGGGCGGGGGGCGAGCGGGGAACGCGGGCAGGCAAGCCGACCTTACACGAGATCTCACGCGGGACCGGGAGACGCTCATTTCTTGCGCCGGGGCGCGCATGAGAACGGCCTTGGTGGGGGCCTCTGGACCGGCGTGGGGCTCACAAATGCTCCCAGGGGCGCCCAAGGTGATAGCCACTGCGGCGCCGGTTGCTTATTGTGGGCCGGCCATGGTCTCGGCGAAGGAAGTGTTTCTCGCGCACGCGAACAGCTCGAGCTTCGACCCGACGGTGGCGGAGCTGCGGCGCAGCCTGACGGCGGCCAAGGAGGAGGCGCTCGCCCAGGTCCGCACGGTCCCGCAGGAGTCGCTGAAGGCGGTGATGCCGGGGCTGTACGAGCGCATCGTCGTCACGACCATCCAGATCGCGGCGCACGTCGGCATGGGCGTGGGCCTGGCCCTCGAGGCGCTCGACGAGGTGCACAGCAAGACGTCGCTGTCGCTGTTCTCGCGGGAGATCCGCGAGATGATGACCGAGACCGGCGTGTCGCTGAAGCGCCGCCACTCGAACCGCATCGCCAAGCTCGTCGCGGAGATCGAGGCCCAGCGGCTGGCGTGGCGGCACAACCACGAGTTCCTGTCGTGGCTCGGGTTTCGCCGCGACGACGTCCGCTACTCGGCGCAGAACCGGCGCGAGCGGCTCGAGGTCTTTAAAGTGCAGCAGCGGCTGCTGGCCTCGCGCGACGCGGTGATCGTCCGCCTCGGCGCGCCGCTGACGGCGGCGCTCGAGGGCCACGACCGCTTCATGCTGGCCAACCGCTGGCGCCTGCCGCCGAGCAGCGAGCACGCGGTCGAGCGCTACGTGTGGCCGTTGCTGTCGCTGCAGGCCGGGCCGGTGGCCATGCTGGAGTACGCGCGGCTCGAGTACGACGCGTTCGTCGACGCCGGCGGGGCCAAGGACCAGGCGGCCGCGCTGTTCGAGAAGATCGCCGCCGCGTTCAAGACCCAGCTGGCCGCGGCGCTCGAGCACCTGCCGGAGGACGCGCAGGCCGGCGTGATCGCGTGAGCGCTCGGCGCCGACGACCCGCTCGACGAGCGTGAGCGGCGAGGGCCGAGGTGATGACGCCGACGGCGCTCGCCGAGCGCGCGCGTCAGCGCGGGTTGCTGACGCTGTCGACGCGCTCGATGAACTTGTCGACGTCGACCGGCGGGGGCTCGCTGGTGGTCGCGAACTCGTCGCGGGCGAGCGCCGCGTGGGCGCGGGCGTGGGCGTACTCGCCGAGGCGGGCGTCGAGGGTGGCGGCGAAGAAGTAACGCAGGCCGCGGCGGGTGACGTCGGGCTCGAGGTCGACCTCGGCGAGCAGGGCGTCGCGGGTGACGGCCACGAGCTCGCTCTCCTGCACGAACATGGCGAGCGCCTCGAGGTTGTCGGCGGCGACGGGGGTCTTCTCGGGCGTGAGCGGGCCGGTGAGCGCGACCTGGGGGAGGATGCCCTGGAGGTACTTGACGGCGCCCGAGGGGCCGTCGGCGGCGAGCACGAGGCGGGCCACGCCGAGGACGGCGGCGGGGTGGCCGGGCACGATCTTCTGGGCCGACTCGTAGTGCTTGCGGGCGCCGGCGGCGTCGTTGCGGGCGCGGGCGACCTCGCCGCGGAGGAACAGGGTCTGGGCCTGCTGGTCCTTGTCGCCGATCTTCGCGTACTGGGTGAGGGCGTCGCTGGCGTAGCCGTCGGCGCGGTCGAGGTCGCGTTGCTCGAGGGCGATGACGCCGAGCATGTAGACCACGCTGGGGTCGGTGTAGCCGCCGTCGCGGGCCATCAACAGGAACGGGCGGGCGGCCGCGCCGGAGAACTCGGACATCTGCACGCCGGCCCACAGGAAGGCGAGGTCGGGGGTGAGGTGGTTCTCGGCCGCGAGGGTCGCGAGGTCATTCTTCAGGATGCCCTCGGACAGCTGCTGCACGTCGGGGGTGGCGGGGCAGCGCGAGCTGAAGGCGGTGACGCGGGCGCGGGCGATGCGGGCCTGCACGGCGAGCGCGGCGTTCTTGGCGGACACGGCGGCGTCGAGGTCGGTGAGCATGGCCTCGACCGAGACGTCGCCCTGGATCAGCTTGGTGTTCTCGCTGAAGTCGCTGCGGCGCATCGGCGGGCTCTTGGCGGTGAGGTCCTCGAGGCGCCAGGCCACGCCGCGGATGCAGGTGGTGAAGTAGAGGGCCGCGAGGTCGGCGCGGGCGACGGCGACCCAGTGGCGGCCGTCGCTGTCGGCGAGCGGGGCGAGCAGCCCGTCGGCGGATCTGGCCTTGCCGTCCTGCAGCAGCTTCGAGGCCTTCTTCAGGGCGTCGACGGTGCGCTCGGGGGCGTGGCTGCGCGCGACCTCGAGCAGGGGGGAGAGGTCGAGCCAGGCGTCCCACGAGCCCATCGCGGTCGCGGACTGGCCGTCGCCGGCGTCGGGGGAGCGGGCCTTGCGGCCCTTGCACGCGGGTGCGAGCGCGAGGACGAGGGCGAGCACGGCGAGGGCGCGGGGCATGGCGCGCGAGGCTACGCGCGCGGACGGGCGCGAGGCAAGGGTGTAAGGCGGGCCGCGGCGGGGTCGTTTCGAGGGCGTCCGGGCTGCGGCCCGGAGATCCATCCCCGGGGGCGCACGTCCCCCGGGCGCCGCGGAGACCGCACCATGTCACGCACCAGCAAGTCCTTCACCCTCGGTTTGATCGGCTCCCTCATGCTCGGCAGCGCGGTGTTCGCCTGCAGCCCGGGGGTGGCGGAGGCCCACCAGCCGTGGACGGACTCGGGGCACTACGTGGCGCCGGTGCCGGCCCAGGACGTCAGCGTGACGCTCGAGAGCCCGAGCGGCGGGACGATCCGCACCTACTGGCACGGCGGGTCGATGTACGCCGCCGGGCAGAACGGGGCCCGCTACAACATCCGCGTGCACAACAACAGCGGCGAGCGGGTCGAGGCGGTGGTCACGGTCGACGGCCGCGACGTCGTGTCGGGCGAGCTCGGCAACTACAAGTCGCAGCGCGGCTACGTGATCGAGGCCTACGGGTCGGTTGTGATCGAGGGCTTTCGTCAGTCGCTCGACCAGGTGGCGGCGTTCCGCTTCACCGACATCGGCAACAGCTACTCGGCGCGGCGCGGCTCGGCCCAGCACGTCGGCGTGATCGGGGTGGCGGTGTTCAAGGAGTTCGTGCCGCGGCGGCAGCGCCACAAGGAGCCGGTGCCGATCGCCCAGCGCCCGTACTACGAGCCCTACGGCGGCGGCGGGTACGACTACCGCGGCGAGGCGCGCACGAGCGCGAGCCCGGCGGCGCCCCCGGCCGACGCCGCTTCGGCGCCCGCGGGCGGGTCGGCGGCCAAGTCGGCCGCGCCGCGCGTCGACTACGAATACGACGACGGCGGGTACGCGGCCGAGCGGGCCCGCGCGCGCAGCAACCGGCTCGGCACCGAGTACGGCGAGTCGACCTACTCGTCGGTCCGCGAGGTCAGCTTCACCCGCAAGCACAAGCGCCGCCCCGACGTGCTCATGACGATCTACTACGACAGCCTCGACGGCCTGCGCATGCGCGGCGTGCCCGTCGACCCGCCGGTGTACAGCTACCCGACGCCGACCCCGCAGCCGTGGCCCGAGAGCGACGGGCGGCACAACCAGTACGCCCCGCCGCCCCCGCGCCGGTTCTGATGATTATTGAGCTGTCCTGAGGGACAGGCCGCCTCCTCGCCCGCGAGGGGGCGGTGGTTTTTAATTTTGAACTCCACTCAGCGACGCGAGGCCAGCGCGGCCTGGGCCGCATTCAAGCCGTCGGCGAGGGTGTTGTAGGCGGGGGCGCCGAGGCTGGCGTCGGACCGGGCGAGGGTGGCGGCGACCTGCGGGCGCACGCCGGTGACGAGGCAGCGGGCGCCGACGAGCTGGGCGGCGCGGATCATGGTGCGCAGGCGGTCGGCGGCGGCGGCGTCGAGGCTTTCGAGGCCGGTGAGGTCGAGGATGGCGAAGCGGGCGCGGCGCTCGGCGAGGGCGTGGAGCAGCGACTCGGTGAGGTGGGCGAGCGAGTCGTACTCGAGGTCGCCGACGATCGGGACCGCCAGGACCTGCGGGGAGATCTGCAAGATGGGGGCGGACAGGCGCTGGATGCGGGCCTGCTGGTCCTGGATCGTGTCGAGCTGGCGGCGCAGCTGATCGTTGCTGTGCTCGAGGGCGGCGGCCCGCTCGGCGGCGAGGTGGAGCTCGTGCACGCGCTCCTTGGCGGCGAGGCTCTCGAGCAGCTGGCCGACGGTGCGGGCGAACCCGCGGGCCAGGGCGACGTGGCGCGGCGAGAAGAACGCGGGCTCGGAGTGCACGCCGAGCAGCACGCTCGTGCGCTCGCCGGTGGAGATCGGCAGGCACAGGGCGGAGCGCACGTCGGGCAGGGCGGCGAGGGCGGCGAGCTCCTCGCTGCGCTGGACGTCGTAGACGGCGACGGCCTGACCGGCGCGCACGCGCGCGAGCAGGGGGCCCTCGGGCCAGCGCAGGCCGGCGAGGGCGTCGTCGGTGGCGACCGCGGCGGCGTAGGCGTCGCCGCTGCGCGCCAGCACGGCGCCCTTCTCGTAGCGCAGCAGCGGCTGGAGGCCGCTGAGCAGCGCCTCGTCGGTGGCGGCGAGGCTGGGGGCCTCGGCGACGCAGCGGATGCCGGCGAGCATGGCCTCGGCCTCCTCACGGCGGGAGCGCTCGGCGGCGGCGGTCTGCTCGAGGCGGGTGATGGCTTCGCGGAGGAGTTCTTCGCTGCTGGACATCGGGTCGTCAGCTCCGTGCGAACACGGTGACGGAGATCATGAGGTTGCCGTGGCGGTTCTCGCCGCCGACGAAGCAGCCCTGCTCGCCGAAGGTGAAGCAGCCGAGGAAGGGCACGCCGGCGAGCGCCTGGTTGAGGCCGGCGACGACCCGGGGGAGCTGGTCGCGGACGGTGAGCATGCAGCCGGCGCAGAAGATGACGAGCGCGCCGGCGGCGCTGTGCGGGGTCAGCTGGGCCAGCGAGAGGGCGTCGTCGGCGACGCGGCCGGCGCGGGTGAGCAGGGCGTCGATCGAGCCTTGCATGAGCACGAGCTCGTCGCCCTCGGCGAAGTCGGCGAACAGGCGCAGGTCGCCGCCCGGGCCGACGGACTCGGGGTGGGCGAGGCGGAAGTAGGGCTCGCCGCCGACGTCGCCGACGCGCCGGCCGATGGGGAACAGCGTGGTGGTCGCGAGCACCGAGCCGCCGCCGGGCAGCGCCGAGGCGATCGCGCCGCCCGACCAGGCGTCGTACACGGCGGCGGCGGGGCGGCCGTCGATCTCTTGCAGCGAGCGGCGGTCGGCGCGGGTGACCCGGCCGATGTGGGTGGTCGGCGAGTAGCCGCTCTGGAACGCCGAGGCCACCGCGGCCCCGGGGTAGAGCGCGCTGACGACGATGCCGCCGGTGTCGCCGGCGTCGCGGGTGAACTGGTACCACCCGCCGGCGACCGTGTCGTCGGCCGCGCTGCCGCCGACGATCGGGACCTCGCGGCCGATCACCGCCTCGATGCCGGCGATGCACGCCTCCTCGTGGCCGGGGGCGCTCGTCACCCACACCAGCGCGGGCACCTCGCCCTGACGTCCGGAGGCGTCGATCGCCCGCTGCAGCGCGAGGCCGGCGCCGGCGGCCGGGTCGTCGCCGAGGGGCGCGAGGCCGACGCCGAAGCCGCCGTGCTCGTCGCGCAGGCCGAACAATCCGAGGCCCGCGTCGCCGTGCACGCCGGCCTGGGTCATGACGCCGAGGCACGAGCTGCCGCCGTGGATCGCCCGGGCGCCGGTGGCGGCGACGGCCCGCTGCAGGGCCGCGAGCGGGTGGCGCACCGAGCTCTGCACGAACAGCCAGTCGGGCGGGCCGCCGAGCTCGCGCGCGAGGGCGGCGTAGGCCTCGGCGACGGCGACGTCGGTGTCGGAGTCGGTGCTGTGGGTGGTGGCGGCGCGCATCCCCGGGACGCTATCAGAACGGTCCTCTGGGCGGTGCGTGGTAGCTCGTGGACGTCGGCGCTTGGGGTCGGCGGGTGATGATCGCGGCGAACGGCGTGCGTACGTCGATCGCGGCCGGTGCGACAGACCTGCGGCGGCGCACGGATGTCGCATGGGGTCGTGCGACGTGCGACCGATCGTCAGGCGACGGGCTGGCCGAGGATCGTGCGCACGGCCGCGGAGGCGCAGGCCAGGCCGAAGGTGCCGGTGACGAAGCTGGCGGTCCCGTAGATCACGTTGCGATGCATGCAGCCGTGCGGGCTGATCTCGCCCTGCGGGCACACGCAGCGGAAGCCCTCGCCGCGGTCGTAGTCGAGGTCGACGGGGTCCTGCGGGGCCTCGAGCGAGTGCACCGCGGGGATGTGCCAGGCCTCCTTGTCGCGGTGGGGGAACTCGTGGTGCTTGCGCAGCAGCTTGCGGGTGGCGGCGAGGAAGGGGTCGTGCTCGACGGCGTTGAGGTCGGACACGCGGACCTGGGTGGGGTCCATGCGCCCGGAGGCGCCGCCGGAGACCACGAGCGGGACGCCGCGCGCGCGGCAGGTGGCGATCAGGTGGGTCTTGGCGGCGAGGTTGTCGATCGCGTCGATGACGAGGTCGGGCTGGTGGGCGAGCAGGGCCTCGCTGGTGTCGGCGGAGTAGAACACCGGCTCGGGGCGGACCTCGCAGCGCGGGTTGATCTGGCGCAGGCGCTCGGCCATCACCGCGGCTTTCTGCTTGCCGGTGGTGCCGCGCACCGCGTGGAGCTGGCGGTTGGCGTTGGTCACGCAGATCAGGTCGAAGTCGACGATCGTCAGGGCGCCGACGCCCGAGCGGGCCAGCGACTCCGCGGCCCAGCTGCCGACGCCGCCGAGGCCGACCACCATCACGTGGCTGGCGAACAGCTTCTGCATGCCGCCGTCGCCGACCAGGCGGCCCATGCGGTCGAAGCGGCGGTGCAGCTTGTAGGTGCTGGTCTCGTCGTCCTCGCTCGTGGCGGTCGAGGTCGCGGGCGCAGCGCTGCCGGGCCGCTTCGGGAAGGCGATGCCGGTCGGGATGAACTGGGTGGCCATGGCGCGGCGCAGCATAAGCGGCGCCGGGGTGGCTGTCATGTCAGCCGCAGCGTTCGGCCTCGGAGAGGGTGGTGGCCGCGAGGATGCACTTGGCCTGGCGGGCGTAGGCGATCTTGCCGCGGAGCTGGAGCAGCTTGCGGCGCTCCTTGACGCAGTCGGCGTTGATGCGGTCGATGAGGTTCTCGGCGGCGGCGGCGTACTCGCCGCGGGTCTCGGCCAGGGCGATCGCGGACTTGTGCGCGCAGACCTCCTCCGGGGCCGGGGCGCGCACGAATGCCAGCCACAGCCCGACGAGGATGAGCGCGATCACGGTCGTGACGATGCCGGCGATCTTCATGGCCGCGAGGGTACGCGCGGAACCAGGTGGAGTCACCCTCCGCCGTCGATCACGCGGAAGGCGGCGCGGCGCTTCTTGACCGCGGACTCGTCGGTGGCGGGCTTCTCGGCCTCGGGTTTGGCGGCGGCTTCGGCGGGGGGGGCGGGCTCGTCGGCGACGGCGCGGAGCTCGGGGCGGGGCTCCGGGGGCTCGGCGTCGGGTTCGGGGCGCTGGATGGCGGCGGCGGTCTGCGGGCTCGACTGTTTGCGCACCGACTCGGGGACGTGGCGGTCGAGCACGATGCCGCGGCCGGTGGCGCGGTCCATGACCACGTAGATCGACTCCCACGGGAAGGTGCAGCGCGACACGGTGCCGCCGAACGACAGGTTGGCGGCCAGGCCGGTGGTCCCGAAGGCCAGCTCGAGCGGGTAGCTGGCGTCGAGGTCGATGATGAGCCGCTCCTTCCACTGGTGGCGGATCTCCTCGGGGCACACCACGGACGCATGGGTCGCGTTGACGTGCAGACGCGGGCACCGGCCTGCGGCGTACAGCGACTCGATGACACTCTGGACCGGGTGGACCATTGCCTTGGTGAAGCTATCCCAAAGCGCAGGCCGTGGCGAGGGCCATCCTGGCGCGGAAGGGCCGGGAACAGCGGTACGGACGCGTCCCACGGACGGCCCGGCGCGCGGCCGAGCCCTGGCTCACATCCGCGGCGTGCAGCACGTCTCGCGGTTCGGACCGGCGGGAGGTGCTTGCGCCGGCCGCGGACCCGCGTGCTAAAGTCCAGCGGTTCCCGTATGAAGCTGCAGCACCCTCACGACTGCTCCTGCCACGGTCCCGCGGGCCTCGGCGGATCTCACGGCTCGCCGTCGACCGGCTACTTCGTGCTCGGGCTGTCGCTGCTGCTGGTCCTGGCCGGGCTGTTCCAGACCGGCGTGCTGCGGCTCTGGTAGCTGTCCCGCAGGACAGGTGACCGGCGGGCGCGTCAGCTGAAGGCGTCGAGGCCGGTGATGGCGCGGCCGATCGCGAGGGTGTGGATCTCGTGGGTGCCCTCGTAGGTGTAGACCGTCTCGAGGTTGCACAGGTGCCGCATGACGTGGAACTCGCCCATGATGCCGTTGCCGCCGAGCATCGAGCGGGCGGTGCGGGCGCTCTCGAGGGCCATGCGGACGTTGTCGCGTTTGAGGTAGGAGACCTGCACGGGCGTCAGCTTGCCGTCCTGCTTGAGGCGGCCGCAGTGGTAGGCGAGCAGCAGGGCCTTGCCGATCTCGTTGTGGAGCTCGACGAGCTTCTGCTGGGTGAGCTGAAAGCCGGCGAGGGGCTTGCCGAACTGGGTGCGCTCGAGGGTGTAGCGGCGGGCACGCTCGTAGACGGCCATCGCGGCGCCGACGGCGCCCCAGCCGATGCCGTAGCGGGCCTGGGTGAGGCAGCCGAGCGGGCCCTTCAGGCCCTGGACGTTGGGGAGGAGGTTGGCGGCGGGCACCCGCACGTCGTCGAGCACGATCTCCCCGGTCATCGAGGCGCGGAGGCTGAGCTTGCCGTGGGTCTCGGGGGTCGACAGTCCTTTAAAGGCGCGCTCGACCAGGAAGCCGCGGATGACCGGGGTGTCGCTGCCGAACTCGAGCGTCTTGGCCCACACGACCAGCACGTCGGCGATCGGGCTGTTGGTGATCCAGAACTTCTGGCCGTTGAGGATGTAGTCGCCGTTCTTGCCGTCCTGGCGGGCGTGGGTCCGCATCGAGCCGGGGTCGCTGCCGGAGTTGGGCTCGGTCAGGCCGAACGCGCCGATCGTCTCGCCGCGGGCCATGCCGGGCAGCCAGCGCTCGCGCTGCTCCTCGCTGCCGTAGGCGTGGATGGGGTACATCGCCAGGGCCGACTGCACCGAGCAGAAGCTGCGGATGCCGCTGTCCTGGCGCTCGAGCTCGATCATCGTCAGGCCGTAGGCGACCGGGTTCATGCCGGCGCAGCCGTAGCCGCTGAGGGGGGCGCCGAGGAAGCCCATGGCCGCGAACTCGGGGATGAGCTCGCGGGGGAAGGTGCCCTTCTCGTAGTGCTTCTCGATCACCGGGGCGATGCGGCGCTCGCCGAAGTCTCGCGCGGCCGACCACACGAGGCGCTCCTCTTCATTGAGCAGGTGGTCGATGCCGATGATGTAGGGCGTGGCGCTCATCGCGGCGGGTCTACCACGGGGGCGCGGCGGGTGACGAGCAACAGGACGGCGACCAGCGCGAGCAAGCCGACGTTGCGCAGCAGGTGCAGCGGACTCACGGGGTCCTTCTGCTCGGCCCGGCCGAAGCAGCCGCAGTCGAGGTCGAGGCCGCGGGCGAGGCTGGCGGCGAGCAGGCCGGTGAAGCCGAGCAGGAGGGCGCCGAGCAGCAGGGCGCCGCCGCGGAGGCGCCAGCCGGTGAGGACCGCGAGGGCGGCGACCAGCTCGAGCGCGGGCACGACGGTGGCGACGAGGTTGTGCGCGGCGTCGGGGAGCACGCGGTAGTTGGCGAGCGCGGCCGCGAAGCCGGCGGGGTCGGCGAGCTTGGGGGCGGCGGCGGCGAGGAACACGCCGGCGAGCGCGAGGCGGCACAGCCAGGCGAGCGGGCGGGCGGCGGGCGAGCCTGGCGCGAGGGACAGGTCGGTCACGGGGCGTCCTCTAGCACCGACATGTTGGCTTCGGGCTCGAACGCGGCTGGCCCGGAGGACAGCTCGCAGACCGCGGGGGGCGTCGAGAGCAGCGGCAGGCCCGGGCGCAGCGCGAGGTGCAGCAGGCCGAGCGCGACGCCGGCGGCGGTCAGGACGGCGAGCTCGCGCAGGTCATCGCGGGTGGGCACGGGGGCAGCTCGGTAGGGTAACGCAAGGCCGCTCGGCCGTGCCGGGGCGGGTGATGCAACCCCGGCGCGGCGGCGGCGATTCCCGCGGCGGCGGTCGCAGGAGGTCACGAAATTGCTGCGAATTTGCGCGCGGAGCGGTCTCGAGTGCTAGGCTCCGCCCGCGCCGGAGCCGCCGGAGCGGCTGTTTCGAGGCAGCCGGGAGAGGAGACCGTCATGACCGCACGCGAGCAGCGACAGGGTAAGAGGGGCAAGCTCGGGCTGGCTTTCGCGCTGGCGACGGGGCTCGCGGGGGCGTCGGCGCAGGCGAACGCGGCGCCGGTGCAGGTCGGCGGCAAGGTCGACACCAGCAAGGGCGCCTCGGGCAAGGCCAGGGGCGGCGGGTTCGAGTGGCCGGAGCGGGTCGTCGGCGGCAACGCGATCTCGGCGCTGCTGCCGGTCCAGGTCGGGTTCGCGGGCTACCTCCCGCGCGTGCGCATCGGCTTTCAGTACGACCGGCAGATCCAGAAGGCGCACTGGATCTACCTCGGCGCGGCGGTCCTGCTCGACCGCGCCAACTGGTCGAACTTCCGCCTGCCGGACTGCGGCGGGATGTTCTACTGCGGCAACGGCACGGTCGCGGGGTTCGACATCTACGGCGGCTACGCCCACAAGTTCTATTTGAAGGACACGCCGTGGCTGGTGCCGATCGCCCGCGGCGGCCTCGGCGGCGGGCGCTGGTGGCTGCCCGACCTCGGCGGGTCGCGCTCGCAGATCCGCGACACCACCTGGACCTTGAACCTCCGCGGCGGCGGCGGCGTGCGCATGTTCCTGCTGCAGGACCTGGCCGTCGGCGTCGACCTCAACCTGGTCATCGGCTTCACGCGCTCGACCGACATCCCGCTGTCGGGCGACATCTCCAAGAAGACCAACTTCCTGCTGGGGATGGAGCTGCCGCTGGTGGTCGAGTACCGCTTCTAGACGATGTGAAGAAACTCCGCCGCGGCGGTGGGCGTTTCGTGCTACCCCAGGCGCCCTCATGGCACTGGCAGTCGGCATCGTCGGGCTCCCCAACGTGGGCAAGTCCACCCTGTTCAACGCGCTGTCGAACGCGGGGGCGCAGTCGGCGAACTACCCGTTCTGCACGATCGACCCCAACGTCGGCATGGTCTCGGTGCCCGACGAGCGCATCGACGCGCTGGTCCGCACGGTCCACCCGGCGAAGATCGTGCCGACGACCGTCGAGTTCGTCGACATCGCGGGCCTCGTCAAGGGGGCGAGCCAGGGCGAGGGGCTCGGTAACCAGTTCCTGACGCACATCCGCAACGTCGACGCGATCGTGCACGTGGTCCGCTGCTTCGACGACGACAACATCATCCACGTCAACAACAAGGTCGACCCTGTCGGCGACGCGGAAATTATCAACACCGAGCTGCTGCTGCGCGACATCCAGTCGGTCGAGGGGCGCCTCGACAAGGCCAAGAAGAACTCGAAGGGCGGCGACAAGGCCGAGAAGGCGGCGCTCGTCAGCTGCGAGAAGCTGCTGGCCGCCATGAACGCGGGCACGGCGGTGCGCAATATCCAGCTCGACGAGGCCGACCGCGAGGTCGTGCACGCGCTGCAGCTGCTGACCGCCAAGCCGGCGCTGTACGCGGCCAACGTGGCCGAGTCGCAGCTGGCCAGGGGGCTCGGCGACCCGCGGGTCGCCGAGCTGGCCGAGCTGGCGAAGAGAGAGGGGACCGAGGTGGTCGTGATCTCGGCGGCGATCGAGGCGGAGATCGCGGGGCTGTCCGAGGAGGAGCGGCGGGAATTCTTGGACGGGATCGGCGAGAAGGAGCCGGGGCTCACGCGGCTGATCCACCGCGCGTATCACCTGCTCGACCTCATCACGTTCTTCACCGCCGGCAAGCAGGAGGTCCGGGCGTGGACGATCCGCCGGGGCACCCTCGCGCCGCAGGCGGCCGGCAAGATCCACACTGACTTCGAACGCGGGTTCATCCGCGCCGAGGTCATGGCCTGGAACGACCTCGTGCAGCTCGGGTCCGAGGCGGCCGTCAAGGCCAAGGGGCTGCACCGCACCGAGGGCAAGGAGTACGTGTTCCAGGACGGCGACGTCGTGCACTTCCGCTTCAACGTGTGAGCGCTCGCGGGTTCGAGCCCGCGTGCGGCGCGGCGTGAGGGCGGGCCCGGCCCGCGGCGATCAGGGGCAGACCGCGAGGGCGACGAGAGATTCGGGGGTGGTGTCGTCGGGGCCGGCGTTGCAGACGGGGGCGGCGACCTCGCGGGCCTCCGATTGTTTGTTCTGGACGAGGAGGATCTGGGAGAGCAGGCGGCGCAGCTCGATCTCGAGGAGGCGGTCGGGGGTGAGCACGCGTAAAATTTCGGTCTCATGGAGGCCGGCGCGGGCTTCGGCGGCGGCGGCGTCGAGGTCGTCTGCCTCGGCGAGGCGGTAGGCGTTGGCGAGGCGGGCGCGCGGGTCGCGGGGGTATTCGCCGGCGAGGGCCTCGGCGCGGGCGAACATGTCGGGGTCGTCCTTCGGCAGCTGGGAGTCGGGGATGAGGTGCTCGAGGTACTGGCGGGCCTCGGCGATCGTCGCGAACTCGGCGCGGGTGGCGGCGATACGGGTGGCGCCGTGGGCGAGGACCGCCAGGCCGGCGAGGCCGAGCACGAGGGCGAGCTTGCGGAGGCGAGGCAGCGGGTCGGTGCGGGGCCAGGTGCGGAGTAATAAGAGACCGACGAGGGCGCCGGCGATCGCTCCGCCGAGGTGGGCGGCGTAGTCGATCCTGCCGCCGAAGGCCATGGCCAGCGGCAGCAGCGAGGGCACCAGCACCTGCACGAGCTGCATCTGGATCTGGGTGCGCTCGCCGCCCTCGGGCAGGCGGTAGGAGCTGACGAAGGCGGCGGCGAGCAGGCCCATGATCGCCCCGGAGGCGCCGACCGAGACGACCTCGGGGCCGTTGAGCCAGAAGGAGAGCAGCGAGCCGCCGAGGGCGCCGAGCATGTAGAGCGCGAGCAGCCAGGCCCGGCCGAACAGGCGCTCGAGCACGGCGCCGCCGAGCATGAGGGCGACGCCGTTGAACACCAGGTGGAAGATGCCGCCGTGCAGCACGGTGCAGGTCAGCAGGCGGTAC
Organism: Myxococcales bacterium; assembly: GCA_016793465.1. Next base: position 67,601 of record JAEUJW010000001.1, on the reverse strand, counting down.
CACTCGCCGTCGGCGACGAGCGGGTGGTGGAGGCCGCCGAGCGCGGCGAGGGTGAGCACGTCGGGCGCGAGGTCGCCGCTCCACGGGGCGACGGCGAACACGTGCTCGCCGACGAACACGAGGGCGAGCACGGCGAGCATGCCGTAGGTCAGCCAGGGCGCCGAGTCGGGGGACAGGGCGGCGGCCGGGGCCGGGGCGAGCTCGTGGTCGGGGCGCCTGGGGTCGCGGAGGAGCTGCTCGAGGGCGGCGCGGCCGGCGAAGCGGCCGCCCCAGCGGGCGGTGCTGGTGACGCTGCGGGCGGCGGTGTCGAAGGCCCAGGCGGTGATCACGACCTTGTCGCGGCCGGGCCAGCGGCGGGTCAGGGCCTCGTGGCGGGCGCGCACGCCGGCGTCGCTGGTGCCGGGGCCGACGTCCCAGATCTGCACCGAGACCGGGAAGTGCACGCCGTTCATCTTGCCGGTGTACTGCAGGCACTGCTTGGCGACGGCGACCACGGCCTCGCGCTCCAAGGCGAAGCTGCGGGCCGCGTCGCGCTCGCGGTCGATGATGCAGACGATCTGCAGGTTCATGCCGTCGGCGCGGGTCAGGATGATGTCGCAGGCCTCGGCCAGCGGCCTGGCCTCGACCACCGTGCCGGGCTCGAAGCCGCGTCGACCGACCATGTACTTGGCGAGGTAGATCGCGGCGCTGTCGGGCTCGGCGGCGGGCTCGGGCGGGGTCGGCTCGGTCATCGCGGCGTACGCTACACGCTTCGGGCGGCGAATCGACGTCAGGCGGCGGCGCGCGGGGGGCCGTCGGTCAGCAGCAGGTCGTCGAGGGCGGCCGAGAGGTTGGCCAGGCCCTGCTCGAGGATCGGCGCGCCGGCGGCGAGGTTGAGGCGGACGCAGCCGGGGGCCTCGAGCACGCTGCCCGGCACGACCTGGGTGTCGTAGCGGGCGCGCAGGTGGGTGGCGATGGCCTGGTCGGACAGGCCCTTCGGCAGGCGCACGAGGGCGTGGAAGCCGGCGTGCGGGGGGATGCAGTCGACGCGGGCCTCGCCCTGGGCCCAGCGCTCGACGATGCGGCGGCCGGCGGCGGTGATGCGGACGCTGCGCTGCGCGAGTTCGTCGGCGCGGGCGAGGGCGGAGGCGGCGAGGCGGGCGGAGGCGGCGGGCAGGCGGGCGTGGAGGAAGTCGGGGGCGGTCTTCAGGTCGCGGGCGGCGTCGGGGTCGCGGGTGACGAGCCAGCCGGCGCGCAGGGACGGCAGGCCGAGCGCCTTGCTGGTCGAGCTGAAGGAGATGGCGTTGTCGGCGACGGTGTAGGCCGGGCGGACGGTGGCGGCGGGGTCGGGGTCGAAGGCGAAGTCGAGGAGGACCTCGTCGACGAGCACGAGCGCGCCGACGCGGCCGGCGAGCGCGGCGATCTCGCCGAGGGTGCGCGCCGAGCAGGCCACGCCGGACGGGCTGTGCAGGTTGGTCAGCACGACCGCGCGGGTGCGCGAGGTGAGGACCTTGGCGAGGCGCTCGGGGACCAGCTGCCAGCCGTCCTCGTAGCGGCGGTCGATGCGCGACACGCCGGCGCCGAGCATCTCGGGCACGCGGTGGAGGGGCTCGTAGGTCGGGCGCTCGACGACCACGTGGTCGCCGGGGCGGAGCACGGCCAGCAGGGCGTGGATGATGGCCTGGTTGGCGCCGGGGGTGAGGGTGACGTGGGCGGGCTCGGCGCCGTAGCGGCGGGCGACGGCGGCGGTCAGGGCGTCCTCGCAGTCGTCCCACGCGCCGGGGCGGGGGACGTCGGGCAGGGCCGGGTCGCTGCCCGAGTCGCGCAGGTGGCAGACGAGGCTGTCCTGGGCCAGGTCGAAGCGGGCGCCGGGGGCCACGGAGCTGGCCCAGGAGGCGGCGTCGAGGGGTCGCAGGGGCACGGGCACGATAGCGCGCAGCGTTTCAGATGTCCGGGGGAACCGCAAGGTGTAGAGTGGCGGCCGGGCATGAGCAGCGCGGGCAGTTCGGGCGGCGGAACGCGGGTCACGGTGCCCGAGGCGGCGACTGGGCCGGTGGACGAGGCGGAGGCCCAGCAATCGGGGGTGTGGTCGGCGGCGGCGGGGTCCGGGGCGCGCACCTGGATGAAGAGCATCCGCCGGCAGGCGGGGTTCGCCCGCGGGTATTCGCCGCTGTACGCGGCGATCCTCGACGCGCTGGCGGGCTGGCTGGCGCCGGAGCAGGCGGACGGGCCGCAGGCGGCCGTGCGGACGCGGTTCCTGGCGTTCGCGGGCGGCCAGGCGTGGGACAACGACCTCGAGCCGATCCTCAAGCTGGCGGCGGCGCTGCACAGCTTCGTGCTGGCGGGAGACCCGCGGGTCCAGAGTTTGCGGGCGTACTACCTCACGGTCACGCCCGACGGGGTCGTGCCGGGCGAGGGGTTCGCGGGCGACTTCTCGCGGGCGCTCGACGCCCTCGGGGACGAGCTCGTGCAGGCCGCGCGGGCCTGGCAGATCCAGACCAACGAGACCGGGCGCGGCGTGGTGTGGCTGCTGCCCGCGGCGCTGCTGCAGGTCGAGGCGGCCTACCTGGTCGAGCTCGGCGCGAGCGCGGGGCTCAATTTGTACGCCGACCAGCGGCGCTTCGACCTGCGCTGGCAGGACGGCGCGGTGGTGACGCTCGGGCACGCCGAGGCGCCGCAGTTCGAGGTGGCCTGCGAGGGGCCGGCGCCGGGCGAGCCGCTGACGCTGCGCGCGCCCGAGGTGCTGGCGCGGGTCGGGGCCGACGCGCGGGTGGTCGACCTGGCGGCGCCGGGGGCCGAGACGCAGCTCGCGGCCTGCGTGTGGGGCGACCAGCCGCAGCGGATGGCGCGGCTGCGGGAGGCGCTGGCGCTGCGGCGGCGCTACCAGGGCACGGAGCAGGCGGCCCGGCTGGTGCGGGCGGAGCTGCCGGACGACCTCGAGGACTTTTTACGGAAGGCCGTGCCGACCCAGCCGGTCGCGCCGGTGATCCTGTTCGATACGTACGTGACCGCGTATTTCAACGACGTGGCCCACGGGGCGCTGGTGCGGGGGGTCGAGGCGTTCGCCCGGCCGTGGACGCTGCGCCACCGCTTGCCGTGGTTGTGGGTGAGGTTCGAGCCGCCGCGGGTCGGGGCGCCGCCGCAGGTCGGGTGGTGCCGCTGGTGGGTGGAGGTCTGGACCCAGGGACGGCGGCGGACGATCGAGCTGGGCTGGGCGCATCCTCATGGCATGCGGGCGGTGTTCGGGCCCGGCCTGGCCGAGCTGGCGGCGCTGCGCGGGCCCGAGTGACATTCGCGCGCAAGGGTGGCATCGTCCGGGCATCACGCCGTGACGAGCCGATCGACGAGATTGCTGGTGGCGCTGGCCGTGGCGCTGGCGCCGGTGACGGTGGCGGCCAGCCCGTACCGGGTGTTCGTGCAGGAGGCGCCGGCGGCGGCCGAGGCGGCGCCGGCGGGCGAGCCGCTGACCAGCGACCCGGCGCTCGAGTATCAGAAGGGCGAGCAGGCCTACGCGCTCGGCAACTACGAGTCGGCGGTGCGGCACTTCGAGCGCAGCTACGAGCTCTCGAACCTGCCCGACCTCCTCTACAACCTGGGGATGTCGTACTCGCAGTGGTTCGGGCTGAGCGGCGACATCAACCACCTGCGCAAGGCCAAGCGGCTGTTCCAAAATTACGTCAAGCGGCTGGCCGAGAACCCGGCGATGGACCAGAGCCAGCGCGCCGAGGCGGAGGCGCAGATCGCCAAGCTCGACGAGCAGATCGCCGCGGAGGAGGCCAGGGCCACGCCGGTGCCGCCGCCGAAGGTCGAGCCGGTCCAGCAAGATCCGTCGCCGGTGCCGCCGCCGAAGGACGAGCCGGCGAAGAAGCCCGTGTACAAGCGCGGGTGGTTCTGGGGGGTGATCGGCGGGATCGTCGTGGTCGGGGCCGTCACCGCGGTGGCGGTCGTCATGACGCGCGAGCCGGGCTTCGAGCCGGAGCTCGGGACGATCGGCCCGAGCTCCGCCGGGCTGCGGTTTTAATTCTTCGGGTGAGCAGGAAGGTCCGATGACTTCGAGCCAGGAGCTGCATCCGGTGTCGGGCGCGCGCTTCGTGTGCGAGCGCGACGGCGAGGTCTATCGCTTCGCGGTGCACGCGGCGGGCGGGGCGACCTACAGCGGGACGCTGCGCTGGGACGCGAACGGGCAGGCGCTGGCCGAGCCGGCCTGCGCCGACGTGTGGGCCCAGGCCGAGCTGCTGAAGCTGGCGCGGGTGCTGAAGCACGGCATGCCGGCGCGGCTCAGCCGCTGGCGCGGGCCGTGAGACGCCGAAGAGGCAGGCCCCGCGCGGGAGCCTGCCTCTTCGGACAGGTGATCACAAGCCGCGGACTAGCCGGTGCTCGACTCGCCGCCGGTGCTGGTGTCGCCGCCGGTGGTGGTGCCCTCGTTGATCGGGCAGCCGGCGTCGCCCTCGTCGCAGCAGATGCAGGAGAGGTCGCCCTGCTGCTCGCCGCAGTAGCCGTGGTCGTAGGTGACCATGTCGGCGTCGCCGACGACCATGCAGAGGTAGAGGCAGTCGGCGGTGGTCGTCTTGCCGTAGAGGCAGTACTCGATGTCCTTGTCGGAGGTGCACTGGCCGGCGGAGCCGGACTCGCAGGCCGCGCCGGAGCCGGTGCCGCACTCGAACTGTACGACGTTGTCCTTCAGCGTGCAGCCGTAGGAGAAGTCGGCGCCCTGGTCGATCTTGCACGACTCGTCGCCGGCGGCGGTGTCCTCGACCCACACGCCGTTCATGCACACGTAGTAGTGGCTGCCCTCGGGGCCGCAGTCGACGTTGTCGGCGGTGAGGCACAGGAAGTTCTCGCCGTTGTCGGCGTTGCACGGCTCGTTCGCGGGCGAGGTGTCGGCGACGCAGTCGGTGGGCGGGGTGCCGGTGGTGCCGGAGGTCGGCGGGGTCTCGGTGGTGGTGCCGGTGGTCGGGGGGGTGCCGGTGTCGGTGCCGGTGTCGGTGCCGCCGGTCGGGACGTCATCGGTGGTGGCGGGGTTCGAGGTGGTGCCCGGGGTGGCGTTCGACGGGTTGGTGGTGGTGTCGTTGCCGAACGGGCAGCACGTCAGGTCCTTGTCGTCGTTGGGGAAGCACCAGGTGTAGTCGAAGTTGCAGAAGCACTTGCCGTTATCGAGCTCGCTGTTCGGGTCGGGGCACTCGTCGGACGACTTGCCGCCGTCGCCGACGGTGAGCACACAGCCGAGGGCCATCGAGGAGAAGAAGCCGAAGACGGCGGTACGGGCGGACAACAAGGTAGACAGTCGCATGGCAAGTTTTCCTGGAGAGGTTTTTGGGGCCGAGGCGCCGCTGCGGGCTCGCAGGGGCGCGCGCCGGACCCGCGCGCAGGGGCCTCAGACGACCCCGGCCGAGGCTTGATTCTCTCTTCTTCCGGCACCAGATGTCGCCTGTCGCGGCCGCCCGGCAGGGGGCGCGTCGCGGCAGCGTCTGCGCTCGCGCCCGCGGCCACGGACATCCGTCCGAGCGGGCGGTGGAGCGAGAAAGTGGTTCGGGCCCGCGGGTCACGGAGACCGGCGCGGGCCCGACGGGGGCGGGAGGGTCGGAGGTTCTTTCAACCTTCGACGGTCCAGGTGTGGCCCTTGCGCATGAGGGTGTTGAGGTCGCCGAGGCCGCGCGAGCGGACCTGGCGGTTCTGCTCCTGCATGCCGCGGTCGAACGGGAGGCCGGTGGCGGGGCTGGCGTAGAGCACGCCGAGGGCCACCGGGAAGGCGGGCGGCTCGAGGTTGGCGAGCAGGAACGCCATCGTGTGGTTGTGCTCGTCGTGCACGAGGATGTCGGCCTCGGTGACGCCGTCCACGCCGATGGTCACGACCTCGAGCTCGAGGCGACCGGGGCGGAGGCGCAGGCCCTTGTCGTTGTCCTTGCCGAAGCGCATCGGCATGCCGTGCTGGAGGTGGAGCTGGGTCTCGGCGGCGACGTCCTTGTCGGTGAAGTGGTCGAAGGCGCCGTCGTTGAAGACCGGGCAGTTCTGGTAGGCCTCGACGAACCCGGTGCCCTGGAACGCGTGGGCGCGCTTCAGCACGTTGATCAGATTCTTGGCGTCGGTGTCGACGGCGCGGCCGACGAACCGCGCGCCGCAGCCGAGGGCGAACGACGCGGGGATGAGCGGGTTGTCGACCGAGCCGAGCGGGGTCGACGGCGACTTCTTGCCGAGCAGCGACGTCGGCGAGTACTGGCCCTTGGTGAGCCCGTAGATGCGGTTGTTGAACAGCAGGATCTGCAGGTTCAGGTTGCGGCGGAGCACGTGCATCAGGTGGTTGCCGCCGATGCTGAGGCCGTCGCCGTCGCCGGTGACCAGCCAGACGTCGAGGTCGGGGTTGGCGAGCTTCAGGCCGGTGGCGATCGCGGGGGCGCGCCCGTGGATCGTGTGGAAGCCGTACGTGTTCATGTAGTACGGGAAGCGGCTCGAGCAGCCGATGCCCGAGACGAACACGGTCTGCTCCTTGCGCACTCCGAGCTCGGGCAGCATGCGCTGGACGGCGGCGAGGATCGCGTAGTCGCCGCAGCCGGGGCACCAGCGGACCTCCTGGTCCGAGGTGAAGTCCTTGCGGGTGAGCGGCGGGTTCGGGGGGTCGAGGGGCGTCATGTGGCAGTGGCCTCGGTGGGGACGTGGAGCTGGGCCCGGATCTCGGCCTCGATCTCGGCAATTTTAAAGGGCTGGCCGGCGATCTTGTTGATGCCCTGGGCGTCGACCAGGTACTCGGCGCGCAGGACCTTGACGAGCATGCCGTTGTTCATCTCCGGCACGATGACCTTCTTGAAGCGTTTAAGAAGGGCCCCGAGGTTCTTCGGCATCGGGTTCATGTAGCGGATGTGCAGGTGCGAGACCTTCAGGCCGGAGCGGCGGGCGCCGAGCACGGCCTGGGAGATCGCGCCGTAGGTCGAGCCCCAGCCGACGACCAGGAGGTCGCCGGTGTCCTCGCCCTGGTCGATCTTCTGCGCGGGGATCGAGTCGGCCACGCCGGCGACCTTGGCCGCGCGGACCTTGGTCATCTTGTGGTGGTTGTCGGCGTCGTACGAGATGTTGCCGGAGTCGTGGTTCTTCTCGAGGCCGCCGATGCGGTGCTCGAGGCCGGGGGTGCCGGGGATGGCCCACGCGCGCGCGAGCGTCTGCGGGTCGCGCAGGAACGGGTGGAAGCCGGCGGGGTCCTTGCGGAACGACACCGGGAACGGCGCGAAGGTGTTGATGTCGGGGATCTTCCACGGCTCGGCGCTGTTGGCGAGGAAGCCGTCGGTCAGGAGGATCACCGGGGTCATGTAGGTGGTGGCGATGCGCACGGCCTCGATCGCCATCTCGAAGCAGTCGGCCGGGGTGCAGGCGGCCAGCACCGGCAGCGGGCAGTCGCCGTTGCGGCCGTACACGGCCATCAGCAGGTCGCTCTGCTCGGTCTTGGTCGGGAGGCCGGTCGACGGGCCGCCGCGCTGGACGTCGACGAGCACGAGCGGGAGCTCGGTGGTGACGGCGAGGCCGAGGGCCTCGGTCTTCAGGGCCAGGCCGGGGCCCGAGGTGGTGGTGACGCCGAGCGCGCCGCCGTAGCTGGCGCCGATGGCCGCGCAGATGGCGGCGATCTCGTCCTCGGCCTGGAAGGTGGTGATGCCGTAGGCGCGCAGGTTGGACAGGTAGTGGAGGATCGTCGAGGCCGGGGTGATCGGGTAGGAGCCGAGCATGAGCTCGAGGCCGGCGAGCTTGCCCCCGGCGAGCAGGCCCCACGCGGTCGCCTCGTTGCCGGTCACGTTGCGGTACACGCCCGGGTCGAGCTTGGCCTTGGGGATCTGGTAGCAGCCGATGCCGCTCGGCAGCTCGGCCGTCTCGCCGTAGATGTGGCCGGCGTTGAGGGCGGCGATGTTGGCGTCGGCGACGGCCGGGTTCTTGGCGAACTTCTGGCGCAGCCACTCGACCGTGCTCTCGCGCTCGCGGCCGAACATCCACATCATCAGGCCGAGCGTCCACATGTTCTTGGCGCGCAGGGCCTCCTTGGTGCCGAGGCCGAACGGCTCGACCGCGCCGAGAGTCAGCTTGCTGATGTCGAGTTTGAGTAAGCGGTAGGCGCCGAGGCTGCCGTCGTCGATCGGGTTCTTGTCGTAGCCGGCCTTCTTCAGGTTGCCGGGGGTGAACGCGCCGGTGTTGACGACCAGCATGCCGCCCTGCTTGAGGTCGCGGAGGTTGACCTTCAGCGCGGCGGGGTTCATGGCGACGAGCACGTCGGGCGCGTCGCCGGGGGTCATGACGTCGTGGCCGGCGAAGTGGACCTGGAAGCCAGACACGCCGAAGGTGGTCCCGGCGGGGGCGCGGATCTCGGCCGGGAAGTCGGGCAGGGTCGAGAGGTCGTTGCCCATGAGGGCGGTCGACTCGGAGAACTGCGAGCCCGTGAGCTGCATGCCGTCGCCCGAGTCGCCGACGAAGCGGATGACCACGGAATCGATGAGCTCACGAGATGGGTTTTGGGCGCTGGTGGCGAAGGTGTCCATGGCCTGGTGCGTCGTCGCGGGCCGCGCGAACGAAGACGCAATAACGTGCGGGCATGATAGGCCGCGGGCTTCGTGGTTGTCACTCGGGCCCGTGCGCGGGCGAGTGAGTCACGACACGGCATCGGGGTGCGCGGCGCAGGCGGGTGATGCAGGCCGGGGATGCGCTGTCAATTTCGAGGCCGAAGCCGGTGAACGCGGCGGCGCGACTATTTCGTCGCGAGGATAAATTCACGGTGTGACGCCTGACGGTCGTGTGTCCCGGCGGACAGCTGCGGGTGATCGCCATCGGCGTGAGTGGACGACGTCGGAGTCGGTGACGCCGGCGCGGACCCATGAGTCCACTCACGCTGTTTTCGTGGCTCGGTCGGGGCGCGGCGCGGCGGTGCGCGAGGGCGTGCTAGAGTCCGCCGCCATGAGGCAAAGCATCGATGCGATTGTCGACCGCGGGCTCAAAGCCGTCGAGGACGACGAACTCCAGCAGGCCCAGGAGCACCTCGAAGAGGCGACCAAGCTCGGCGGCGAGAACCATCTCCGGGTGCTGCACCTGACGGGGATGCTGGCGTGGGCCGAGGGTCGGCCGGAGCAGGCGGCGGGTTACCTGATGCAGGCGGCGGACGCCGGGGGCAGCGACCCGAACATCTACCTCGACTGCGCGGAGTGCCTGCTGGTGTCCGACCAGGACCTCGACGAGGCCGAGGCGGCGGCGCGGACGGTGCTGACGCTCGAGGGCGTCGACCAGGACGCGCTCGACCAGGCGCGCCTGCTGCTCGCGCAGATCCGGCTGGCCGACGACGACGCCGAGGAGGCGCTCGAGCTGCTCGACGCCATCAGCGCCGCCCGCAAGGAGGACCCGGTGTTCCTCAGCACGCACGGGTTCGTGCTGCTCAACGCGGGCCGCTCGGACGAGGCGATCGCGTCGCTGCGCAAGGCGGTCGAGGTCGACCCGGAGGACCCGGACGTGCACTACTGGCTGGCCCAGGCGCTGAGCGACGCGGGCGACGTGACCGGCGCGACCGCGGAGATGCTCGAGGTGCTGCGGCTCGACGGCGAGGAGCACGAGGGCCACGACCACGAGCACGAGCCGCTGACCGCCGAGATCGAGGAGGACCTGCGCGGCCAGTTCGAGGGCGTGCTCGAGGAGCTGCCCGAGCCGGTGCTGAAGCTGGTGGCCAACGCGCCGATCACGGTGCAGGGCCGGGCGACGACGGCGCAGGTGCGCGAGGGTGCAGATCCGCGCAGCGCAGTGATCTTCCTCGGGCGCATGCAGACCGACGACGACGAGGCGCACCTCACGGGCATCGTGCTCATGCGCGACCTCCTGCTCGACGAGATCGCCGACGACGACGACATCCCCGAGCTGCTGCTCGTGAGCCTCATCGACGAGCTGCGCCGGTTCTTCGGCCTCGAGGGCCTGGAGATGGCCACCGGGGAGGAGTAAACCAAAGGCCCATGTCGACGAACCAACCAGCGAACACCGCCGCGCTCATCTACGACTGGAACGAGAAGGAGCGGACCGGGGCGCTGCTGCGCAAGCCGCCGCGGTTCGTCGACGAGAGCATCCGCGACGGCATCCAGTCGCCGTCGGTGCGCGACCCGTCGATCGAGCAGAAGATGCGCCTGGTGCGGCTCATGGACCGCATGGGCATCCAGAGCCTCAACCTCGGGCTGCCGGGCGCGGGCAAGCGGGCGCAGGACGACGTCGAGCGCCTGCTGCGCTTCATCGTCGAGGAGAAGCTGCGCATCACCCCGAACTGCGCGGCGCGCACGGTGGCGTCGGACATCACGCCGATCATCGAGATCTCGCAGAAGGTCGGGGTGCCGATCGAGGTGATGACGTTCATCGGCTCCTCGCCGATCCGCGGGTTCGCCGAGGGTTGGGACAACAGCCGCCTGCAGAGGCACACGCTCGACGCGGTCAAGCTCGGCGTCGACAACGGGCTGCCGGTCGGGTTCGTCACCGAGGACACCACGCGCTCGCACCCGCAGACGCTCGACACGCTGTTTCGCACGGCGATCGACGCGGGCGCGACGCGCCTGGTGCTGTGCGACACCTGCGGCCACGCCACGCCCGACGGGCTGCGCAACCTCCTCAACTTCACGAAGGGGCTGCTGCGCTCGATGGACATGGAGGACAAGATCGAGCTCGACTGGCACGGGCACAACGACCGCGGGCTGGCGCTCGCGCTCGGGCTGTTCGCGTTCGAGTGGGGCTTCGACCGCGTGCACGGCTGCGGCCTGGGGATCGGCGAGCGCGTCGGCAACTGCTCGATGGATCTCTTGTTGTTGAACCTGTATCTGCTCGGGCAGCTCGACGCCAGTCGGCACGACCTGTCGTGCCTCGTCGAGTACGTCGAGGCGGTCAGCGAGTACACCGGCGTGCCGATCCACCCGAGCTACCCGCTGTCGGGCCGCGACGCGTTCCGCACCGCCACCGGCGTGCACGCGGCGGCAATTATTAAAGCCGAGAAGACGGGGGACAACGAGCTCGCGGATCGCGTGTACTCGTCGGTCCCGGCCCGCGTGTTCGGGCGCCAGCAGGAGATCGAGATCGGGCACTACTCCGGGCGCTCGAACGTCATCTACTGGCTGCGCGCGCACGGCTACGAGCCGTCGGACGAGCTCGTCGACAAGGTGTTTAATTTCGCCAAGAAGCAGAACCACACGCTGTCGACCGACGAGGTCAAGGCTGTGATCGCCGGCTGATGCGAGCGAGGGCGGCGCTCCTACGCGAGGGCGCCGCTCACCAGATGACCTTCAGCAGCTTCTTGCACTCGCGCGCGAGCGCCTGAAACAGCTCGGGGTCGACCCACTTCTCGGGGATGGGCTGACGATTGCCGGCGACCGACGGAGAGGTCGCCACGGCCAGCTGCATGGGGAACAGGTCGGCGCGCGACCAGCCCTGGGCGCGGATGTGCGGCGTCTCGAGCGGCATCCAGCCGCGCGGGTTGTCGCCCCACACCAGCCACTGCGGCTCGGGCGGCTCGCGGTGGGCGTCGGGCGTGCCGGGCCACAGCACCAGCGCGGGGCGGGCGGTGCCCTCGCGTGCGCGGACCATCGCCGGCAGCAGCAGGGCGTCGCCGGGCAGGACCTCGCCGGCGGGGCGGCGCACGACCGGGCGCTCGAGCAGGGCGCCGTGGGCGTGGGTGACGAGCACGCTGGTGGTGTCGGCGCCGAGCACGGCGTCGACCTTCAGCTCCGCGAGCGGCGGGCCGGTCAGCTTGCTGCGCGTGGGCGTGAAGTTCGGGCGGTTGTCGACGGCCTCGGCGGGCTTCGGCTCGACCAGGGTGCGCGCGCCGAGTTTAATTGTTTGCCAGGTGAGGGCGGAGGGGGCCACGCGCCACAGGCGGCCGAGCGTGCCGTCCGCTTGCGGGCCGCCGAACACCAGGCCCGACGTGTGCAGCAGCATGGCCTCGGCGGGCCACTCGAGGCGGGTCTCCTCGGCGGCGGGCAGGGGTTCGAAGCTGTCCTCTTCGCCAGGTGGCGGCTTGGGCTGCTCGATGAGGAAGCGCTGCAGCAGGCCGCGGGGGCGCAGCACGTAGACCCAGCGTTCGTCGCCGGCGACCGCGAGCGGGGTGGCGGCGCGCAGGGACAGCTTGGGGAAGCGTTCGGCCTCGAAGCGCAGGCCGCGGCCGGTCCAGCCGACGCCGCCGTCGCGGGCGGCGAGGATGCAGCGGCCGGTGGAGGTGAGCCCGAGGGCGATGATGCCTTCGGCCTCGACCTCGGCCTGCGAGGTCGTGCGCAGCTTCATCTGCATGTAGCCGGAGGGCGCGGCGGGGTCGATGACCCAGGCGTGCTGCGAGCCGTCGGCCCACACGGCGCGGCCGTCGACGGCGACGAGGCCGAGCACGGGGTGCTCGGAGACCTTGCGGCGGTGGACCGGGGTCTCCTTCTCGATGTCCCACAGGACCTCGCCCTGGTGGCCGACGCCGCACAGCAGGCCGGGGCGGACGACGCATACGCGGTCGACGAAGTCGGCGAGCTTGGTGCCGACCTTGGTGACGGTGGTGGCGAACACGCTGCCGTAGTGGAGGTGGTGGCCGCCGATCCACAGGGCGCCGTCCTTGCTGGCCTCGAACACGCTGGGCTCGGCGGAGGGCAGGGGGATCGTTCGTTCGACGTCGAGGCTGGCGAAGTGGAGGATCCAGACCTCGTAAGGGACCGGCACGATCAGGTGCTTCCCGTCGCGGCTGAGGTGGATCGCCAGCGGCCGGTCGTCGAGCGCGACGGCGGCGGCGGCGGGTTTGGTGCCGGCGATCGTCCGCTGACCGGTGCTGGGGCGCTTGATGGGGGCCTGCCGCCGCATGACCGCGGGAGCGTATCACGGGGCGATTACAAGTGGATCCGGGGGTTTTCCTCGGCGGCGCGTGGCGCCGGCGTCGAGCCCGGGATCGCGGGATGAACGCGATTCCGGACCGACCCCGCGGCGAACGCGGGGTCGATCGCGGGGGATCGCGCCGCGGCGCGGCCGCGGGTCAGACCTCGAGCATGAGGCGCTCGGGGGCCTCGATGCGCTCCTTGATGTGGACCAGGAACTGCACGGCCTCGCGCCCGTCGACCAGGCGGTGGTCGTAGCTGAGGGCGAGGTACATGACGGGCCTGACCTCGACCTGGCCGTTCACCGCGACCGGGCGGTCGACGATGTTGTGCAGGCCGAGGATGCCGGTCTGCGGCGGATTTAATATTGGGGTCGAGAGCATCGAGCCGTACACGCCGCCGTTGCTGATCGTGAAGGTGCCGCCGCTCAGCTCCTCGAGCGTCAGCTTGTTCTCGCGGGCGCGCGCGCCGAGGCGGCCGATCTCCTTCTCGACCTCGGCGAACGACAGGCCGTCGGCCGCGCGCACGACCGGGACCACCAGGCCCTTGCCGCCGCCGACCGCCACGCCGATGTCGTAGTAGTGCTTGTACACGATGTCGGTCTCGCGGATCTCGGCGTTGACCGCGGGGAAGGCCTTCAGCGCGGACACGGCGGCCTTCACGAAGAACGACATGAAGCCGAGCTTGACGCCGTGCTTGTCCGAGAACTTGTCCTTGTAGCTGGCGCGCAGGCGGTAGATCGCCGACATGTCGACCTCGTTGAAGGTCGTCAGGATCGCGGCGGTCTGCTGGGCCTGGACCAGGCGCTCGGCCACGCGGCGGCGCAGCGGGCTCATGGCCACGACCTCCTCGCGGCCGTGCGGGGTCGGAGCGGCGGGCTTGGCGGGCGCAGGGGCCGGCTTGGCGGCGGGGGTTGGCGCGGCGGTCCTGGCGGCGGGGGCCGGGGCCGCGGGCTTGGCGGGCTCGGGCTTGGCATCGGCGGCGGCGCGCTGGACGTCCTCCTTCAAGATCCGTCCGCCGCGGCCGGAGCCCTGCACGCTGGCGAGGTCGACGCCGGCGCGGGTGGCCTCGGCGCGGGCCGAGGGCACGGCGGGCGTCGGCAGGTGGCCCTCGGCGGGGCTCGGACCGTCGCCGATGGGGTTGACGACCTCGGCGGTGGCGCTGCCGGGGGCGGGCTTGTCGGCGGACTTGTCGGCGGGCTTGTCCGCGGACTCCTCCGCGGGCTTGTCGGCGGCGTCGCCGATCTCGCCGATGATGTCGCCGACGCGGACGGTGGCGCCGTCGACGGCGTTCTGGCTGAGGATCACGCCGGCGACGGGGGCGGGGACCTCGACGGTGACCTTGTCGGTCTCGAGCTCGACGAGCGGCTCGTCGACCGCGACGTGGTCGCCGACCTTCGTGATCCAGCGGGCGACGATGGCTTCGGTGATCGACTCGCCGAGTGCGGGGACTGTGATTGGGCTGGGCATGGCGGACGGCCTCGTGCGGGGTTCTTCGATGATGCGAGCGCGAAGGCGCGGGGGAGTTCAGGGCAGGTTGGCGAAGGCTTCCTCGAGGATCAGCTTGCGCTCGAGCGCGTGGCTGTCGGGCGAGCCGGTGGCCGGGCTGGCGCTGGCGACCCGGCCGACGTAGCGGGGGGCGCTGGCGATGCCGGGGCGGGCGGCGATCAGCTCCTCGAGGTAGGGGCGGACGAACGACCAGCCGCCCATGTTCTTCGGCTCCTCTTGCACCCACAGCAGCTCGCGGGCGTTGGGGTAGCGGGCGAGGATGCCGGCGAGCTGCGGCGCGGGGAACGGGTAGAGCTGCTCGACGCGGATGAGCGCGACCTTCTCGGCGGCGAGGTGCTCGCGCTCCTCGCTGAGGTCGTAGAACACCTTGCCGGCGGACAGCATGAGGCGGGTGACCTTGTCGGGGTCGGCCTTGCCGTCGTCGATGGCGCGCTGGAAGCCGGACTCGGTGAAGTCGGTGAGCGGGGCGAACGACGGGCGGAAGCGCAGCAGGCTCTTGGGGGTCATCAGCACCAGGGGCTTGCGCCACGGGCGCAGGACCTGGCGGCGCAGCACGTGGAAGACCTGGGCCGGGGTGGTGAGGTTGCAGACCTGGATGTTGTCCTCGGCGGCGAGCTGCAGGAAGCGCTCGAGGCGGGCGCTCGAGTGCTCGGGGCCCTGGCCTTCGAAGCCGTGGGGGAGCATGAGCACGAGGCCGTTGAGGCGGTTCCACTTGTCCTCGCCGGACACCAGGAAGTTGTCGATGATGATCTGCGCGCCGTTGGCGAAGTCGCCGAACTGGGCCTCCCACAGCACCAGCGAGTCGGGCGAGATCAGCGAGTAGCCGAACTCGAAGCCGAGCACGGCGTACTCGCTGAGCGGGGAGTTGTAGATCTCGAACTTGCCCTGGCCCTCGCCGAGCTCGTACAGCGGCGACCAGTGCTTGCCGGTCTTCACGTCGGTGTAGACGGAGTGGCGGTGGCTGAAGGTGCCGCGCTGGCTGTCCTGGCCGCTGAAGCGGATGTTCGAGCCCGCCGCGAGCAGCGAGGCGTAGGCCATCATCTCGCCGAGCTGCCAGTTGAGCGGCTGGGCCCCGCTCAGCATCTCCTTGCTCTCGCCGACCAGGCGCTGCAGCTTGGGGTGGAGCGAGAAGTCGTCGGGCCAGCGGGTCAGGCGGGCGGCGAGGCGGTCGAAGGTCGCGCGGTCGATCGCGGTCGGGACCTCGGGGGTGTCGGCGTCGGGGCCGCCGCGGTAGTTCTGCCACAGGCCGTGCATGGGGGCGCGGCGCGGCTTGCGGTGGGCGCGGGCCTCGATGAGGGCCGAGTCGTACTCGCGGGTCCAGGCCTCGTCGAGGCCGTCGGCCTCGCCCTGGGTGACGGTGCCGCGGGCCAGCAGCTCGCGCTGGTAGATCGTGCGGACCGACGGGTGGTTCTTGATCAGCTCGTACATGGTCGGCTGGGTGAACGTGGGGTCGTCGCCCTCGTTGTGGCCGAACTTGCGGTAGCAGACGAGGTCGATGACGACGTCCGACTTGAACTTCTGGCGGAAGCCCATGGCCAGGCGGGCGGCGTAGGCGGCGGCCTCGACGTCGTCGCCGTTGACGTGGAACACTGGGACCTGCAGCAGGTGGGCGGCGTCGGTCGCGTAGATGGTCGAGCGGGCTTCGTCGGGGTCGGTGGTGAAGCCGACCTGGTTGTTGATGACGATGCGGATCGAGCCGCCGACGCGGTAGCCCTGCAGGCGGGCGAGGTTCAGGGTCTCCTGGACGACGCCCTGGCCGGCGAAGGCGGCGTCGCCGTGGATGGTGACGCCCATGACGGTCTCGCCGGTGGAGTCGCCGATGGCGTCCTGCTTGCCGCGGACGCGGCCCTGGACCACGGGCGCGATCGCCTCGAGGTGGCTGGGGTTGAAGGTCAGCGCCAGGTACATGTCGTGGCCGCGCAGCGTCTTGTACTGGCGGAAGTAGCCCATGTGGTACTTGACGTCGCCCGAGCCGATCGACTCCCAGGGGTCGCCCTTTTCGAACTCGGAGAACACGTCGGCCATCGACTTGCCGAGGATGTTCATGAGCACGTTGAGGCGGCCGCGGTGGGCCATGCCGAGGATGATCTCCCGGACCCCGAGGTCGGCGCCCTCCTCGATCATGCAGTCGAGCAGGGCGATCATGCTCTCGGCGCCCGAGATCGAGAAGCGCTTGGCCCCGAGAAATTTGCTGTGCAAGAACTTGTCGACGCTCTCGATGCCGGCCATCTGGTTGAGCAGGCGCTTCTGCTCGGCGGCGGACGGCAGCACCTTGTTCTCGCAGGCCTCCATGCGCGCCTGCAGCCAGGTGCGCTGCTCGAGGTCCTGGATGTGCCAGTACTCGACGCCGATGTTGCGGCAGTAGGTGTTCTGCAGGCGCGCCCAGATCTGGCGCAGGGTCGTGGGCTGGCCGCCGGGCACGAGCACGCCGGGGTCGAAGCGGCGGTCCATGTGCTCCTCGCGCAGGCCGAAGTAGGCGGGGTCGAGGCCGGGGGTGGCGACGTTGCGCGGGCGGGCCAGCGGGTCGAGCGTGGCCGCCATGTGGCCGTGCAGGCGGTAGCTCTCGATCAGCTTGTCGACGCGGGTCTGCAGGTCGTACTGCTCGGCGCCGGCGCCGGTGGGCGGCGCCTCGGCGGCGGAGGGCTCGCCCTGGTTCTTGCGCTCGAGGTCGCGGAGGACGGGGACCCACTCGGGGTCGACGGAGTTCGGGTCGCGCTGATAAGCCTCGTAGAGGGCCTCGAGGAACGCGAGGTTGTGGCCGCTGAGCGTGGACTCGATATCCATGGTCGGGGCCGCCAGTCTACTCGTTTGCGCGGGTGTGACAACGTTCGCAGGGAGCGTCGGAGGCGCGGTCGCGGGCTTCGCGCCCGAGGCGCTCGTGCGCGGATACACGGGGCAGGAGCCCGGCGGAGCGGGGGAGGCGGGCGGCTTTCGCGGCGGCCGCGGGCGGGGCCTTCGGCGCAAAAAGGGGGGCCAATTCGGGGGCAGAGTGTGTCAACCTTCGCCCCACGATGAGCGCCAAGGCCAACCTCGATGTCCTCAACCGCCAGGTCGCCTACTCCGGGGAGGGGATCTCCGTCAAGTCGCTGGAGACCGAGATCCAGAAGGAGCGGATCGTACAGGACAACAAGGTGGACGAGCTCAAGGTGCTGCGCGACCGGAACGTCGAGATCCAGGGGGCGATGGCCGACGAGCTGAAGAAGCTGCGCAAGTTCAGCGACTACCTCAACGGGACGGCCACCAAGGCGGGGTTCTGGGCCGGGTTCAAGGAGATGCTGAGCTACATCCCGGGCCTGAAGGGCCTGGCCCTGAGCCAGCGCTCGATCGAGGAGCTGCTGAAGGCCCAGTACCACGTCAGCGCCCGGCGGGTGAAGGAGGCGGCCGAGTACGTCGACACCCTGAAGCAGAGCGAGCAGGACCTGTACAAGGAGATCGACCGCATCAACACGAAGATCGTGGAGATGGCGAAGAACGAGCGCGAGGCCCTCAACTACGTGCTCGAGCTGAAGAACGTGCAGGAGCAGCTGAAGGCCGAGGAGCAGGCGGCGGAGGCCGGCAGCGTCGAGCAGCGCGACATCCAGGCCAGCCAGGACAAGGTCCACGCCAAGCTGGCCGAGCACTCGACCAACGTGCAGCTGTACGGCTCGGCCGAGGAGCGCTACGCGCGGCTGAAGGACAACACGCGCAAGCTGGCCGAGACGATCCGCAACCTCGGCAACGACATCCAGCAGTACACCACCGCGGCTTCAATCAAACTCGACATGGCGTCGGCGCAGATCCAGGCGATCGGGCGGGCGGCGGACGCGTCGGCGGTCATGCTGGAGATGAAGCGCAGCCTCGACGTGATGACCGAGTCGATGAACGTGACCACCCAGTTCGTCAGCGACACGCAGATCTTCTTCCGCACCAACCTCGACACTCTAATTAAAGACCTCGACACGTTCGACGAGACGACCACCACCGTGCTCGAGCAGAACCTGGCGCGGTCCAAGGAGGTCGAGGACGCGCGTATCAAGGCGGCCGTCGACAAGGCGGTCAAGCGCCAGGGCGGGTCGCCCGAGGCCGGCAAGCCGGGCGCGTGAGGTCGTCGGGAGGCGCCGCTTGACCGTCGTCGCGCTGCACACCCAGGCGCTGGTGAGGCCGGAGGCCGACACCTACTTGAACCTGGTCGGCAAGGCGCTGCAGGCGGCGCGCCTCAACAACGCGTTCCCCGACCGGCGGCTGCTGCAGAACACCTTCGACACCCTGCGCGACGCCATGCGGCTCGGGGTCTACGGCGAGCTCTACGTCGACGCGCGGGCGGGCCTGCCGAACCTGGCCAGCCTGACGCGGGTGTGCACCGACCGCGAGGTCGCGGCCGAGTCGCTGTCGCGGCTGGGTCCGCGGGCCCAGCTGCTGGCGCGGGCCGGCGAGGACCCGCACTTCGCGCGGATGGCGGGCAAGCACGAGTACTATGAAAAGGTGCAGAAGCTCGAGGTGGCGCCGGTCGACCACCACCGGGTGCTGCTGCGGCGGCACGACCCGGCGAGCGGGACGGCGGCGTTTCGCATCGAGCTGACCAAGCTCGACGCGTCGGGGGTGTACCTGCGGCTGATGATCGAGCTGACGCAGGTGTCGAGCGTGTGGCGGCGCAAGGTCATCGACCTCGACAAGGACGGCGAGACGGCGGCGGCCAACGAGGCGTTCCGCAGCACGGTGTACCGCTGCGCGGCGCTCGACGCGGAGACCCTGTTCGTGCGGCTGCACGGCATCGAGGGCGTGCAGGTCGAGCGGGTCTCGCGGGGCATGATCGGCCCGGCGCTGTTCTCGTTGCCGGTCGGCGACGACGGCGTGCAGGCGCTGCGCACGGCCGAGGCGCCGGACGACGCGCTCGGGCAGGCGTGGCACGCGTGGTCGATCGGCGAGGGCGCCGGCGAGACCGAGCGGCCCGAGCTGTTGATGGCGTTCGCCACCGACGCGGCGGCCGGCGACATCCGCGAGGAGCGGAGCAACGACCCGCTGTCGCCGCTGCTGTCGCAACGGCTGCGGGACGCGGAGGCCGCGCGGTATCGCTCGCTGCGGGAGAAGTACCCGTTCAAGGTCTTCAAAGATCGAAAGTTCGTTGCAACTGCAGGCCTGAAGGCCGCGGTCCAACGGGTATGCGAGGCCGCGGGCACCAAGAACATCGTCTACGAGCTGCGTCCGACCTGAGCCGGTTCACGGACGCGGGCTTGACCGCAGGGGCGGGCTCGCGCCAAGGTGGTCCGGTTCGCGGCCGTTCGGGTCCGCGATGGGAACGGCTCTGGCGGCACGGCGGACGAGGAGTCCCCGCGCACACGGACGGCCGCACAGGCCGAGGAGGCGAGTTGACATGCGAACGACACAACTTTTCTTGAGCGCGACGATCTTCCTGGCCCTGGCGGGCTGCGGCGACGACAAGGGCGGCAACGACACGTCGGGCAGCCCGACCGGCAGCCCGACCGGCAACGACACCGGCGCGGAGGACGGGCAGAGCGAGTCGGGCGGCGCGAGCGCGCCGACGACGGGCGTCGGCGGGGTGACCGGCAACGAGTCGAGCAGCGGCGGCGGCGTGACCAGCGACGCGACCAGCGGCCCGAACGAGAGCAGCGGCGGCAGCTTCATCGTCATGACCGACGCGCCGGGCGGCAACATCGAGTGCGACGTGTTCGCGCAGGACTGCCCGGACGGCTTCAAGTGCATGCCGTGGGCGAACAACGGCGGCAACTCGTGGAACGCCGCCAAGTGTACGCCGATCGACGCCGACCCCAAGCAGGTCGGCGACACCTGTCAGGCCGAGGGCGGCGGGCTCAGCGGTGTCGACGATTGCGTCGAGGGCACGATGTGCTGGTTCCTCGACGCCGAGAACCAGGGCGTGTGCATCGACATGTGCGACGGCACTCCGGAGGCGCCGACCTGCCCCGACCAGAACCAGATCTGCGACATCTCGAACGACGGCGTGATCATCGTCTGCCTCAACACCTGCAACCCGCTGGTCCAGGACTGCCCGGAGGGCCAGATCTGCTTCCACGACGGGGCCAACGAGTTCATCTGCGACTTCGACGCCAGCGGCGAGGAGGGCCAGTACCAGGACCCGTGCGCGTACATCAACGTGTGCGACTACGGCCTGTTCTGCGCCGACCCGGCGTCGGTCCCGGGCTGCATGGGCAGCGACGGCTGCTGCTCGCCGTACTGCAGCCTGAAGGAGCCGATGTGCCCCGACGGCACCACGTGCGTCTCCTGGTACGAGGAGGGCAACGCGCCTCCCGGGCAGGAGGACATCGGCGCGTGCATCATCCCGCCGTGATGGTGTGATGCGATGCGAGGCGCGGGGTGCCGATGGTGCCCCGCGATTCAGGCCGGGAGGCGGCGCTCGGGGACCGTCACGGTGCGCCACTTGACGCGGGTCTGGTTGAAGTGGCCGTGGACGTTGGGGTCGTTGTCGAGCTGCTGGACGTTGCCCTCGCCGTCGACGGCGCGGCAGCCGAGCTTGTAGGTGCCGGGGCCCTGGGGGTGCCAGGTGAAGGTGAAGATCGACCAGGCGCCGGCGAGGGCGGGGGTGTCGATGCGTTGCTCGCGGAAGTACTCCGCGGGGGTCTGCAGGCGGGCCGGCTGCCACGACAGGCCGCCGTCGGTGCTGACCTCGACGGCGGCGATCGGGCGCTGGCCGCCCCAGGCGCAGCCGGTCAGCAGCCAGCCGGTGCCCTCGCGGCGGCAGTGGGAGATCACCGACTTGAGGCCGATCCAGCGGGCCTGCACGCGGACCCACTTGCCGCCCTGCTTCTCCTTGTTGGTGAACACGAAGCGGTTGTGGATGCCCATGTGCGGGCGGGTCTTGCCCTCGATGTGGGCCAGCCACTTCACGTGCGACATCGAGTAGATGTTCGGCACGATCAGGCGGGCGGGGAAGCCGTGGCGGCGCGACAGCGGCTCGCCGTTCATCGTCAGGGCGACGATCGCTCCGGCGCGGCGCAGCTCGTCGAGCGACAGGCCGTAGTGGTAGCCGCGCTTGATGACGCCGAGCGAGTCGAGGCCGTGGTTGGCGAAGTGGGTGGCGGGGCCGGGGCCGCCGGCGAGCTCGAGCAGCGCGTCGAAGGTCGGGCCCTCCCACACCGCCTGGCCGCACAGGCCGGCCGAGCCCATCACGTGGTTGCCGTTGCCGGCGCACTCCTGCACGCACACGCGGGTCTCGCGGGGCAGGGCCTGCAGCTCGGGCAGGGTCCACGCGCGCGGCGCGGCGACGCCGGTGATCTGCAGGCGGTAGGTCTCGGGGTCGACCGCGGGGTGGACGTGGCGGTCGCGGCGGAAGTAGCCGGCGGTCGGCGTGACCATGCGGGCCAGCATCTCGGCCTCGTTCTCCTCCATGCTGACCAGGCGCAGCAGGGCCCGGGCCAGGCGGGACCCGAGCCAGCGCGGCAGGCCGTCGACCGGGCGCAGCTCGAGCTCGTCAGGCTGGCCTGCATGGGCCAGCTCGCCTGCGCCGTCGACCGTCGTGCCGTCCGACATCGGGGCCCGACGCTAGCGGAGCGCGGCGTCCGCGGCAACCCGGAGACGGCCGCGTAAACGCGGTTCTCGTGTGCCCTGAGGCACGATTTTCGGGGCGGTGAGGGCTGTCCCCAAGGACAGGCGATCGGCCGGAATCGGCGATAATGACATTCAATACCGACGCGCGGGGGGTGTCGGACCCCGTCGGCCGGCTGGGAGATCCGTGCTAGAGGTGACGCCTGTACGGGCGAGGATCCCTCGCCCAAAACCCTGAGCATCACGGCCCTCCGGGCCTGAATCCTTGGAGCCACTTCGATGAGTTCGACCAAGCTGAATGGCACCCGCACGCACCAGAACCTGAAGGACGCGTTCGCCGGCGAGTCGCAGGCCAACCGCCGCTACCTGTACTTCGCAAAGATCGCGGACGTCGAGGGCTACCCCGAGGTCGCGGGCAACTTCCGCGACACGGCCGAGGGCGAGACCGGGCACGCGCACGGCCACCTCGACTTCCTCAAGCGGGCCGGCGACCCGGCCACGGGCCTGCCGATCGGCGACACCGAGAAGAACCTGGCCGCCGCGGTCGCGGGCGAGACCCACGAGTACACCGACATGTACCCGGGCATGGCGCGCACGGCCCGTGAAGAGGGCTTCGAGGAGATCGCGGACTGGTTCGAGACGCTGGCCAAGGCCGAGAAGTCGCACGCCGGTCGCTTCCAGAGCCTGCTCGACGGCATCGCCTGAGCCGCCGTCCGAGCGCGACGAGAGACCCACGAGGCCCGCTGCTGACGATTCGGCGGCGGGCCTTCGAACGAGCACCAGGCACCGCCATGAACATCTCGTACAAGCCGACCGCCGGCCTCACCTACGACCCCAGCGACCCCAAGTACTGGGACGCGGAGGCGCTCGACGCCGAGGTCACGCGGGTGTTCGAGGTGTGCCACGGCTGCCGCATGTGCTTCAAGTTCTGCGACTCGTTCCCCGACCTGTTCGCGCTGATCGACGCCAAGAACGGGGACGTGACGCAGCTGGACCGCGGCGACAAGCACAAGGTCATGGACGCGTGCTTCCAGTGCAAGCTGTGCGAGGTGCAGTGCCCGTACACGCCGCGCGACGGGCACGAGTTCCAGCTCGACTTCCCGAAGCTGGTGCACCGCTACCAGGCGGTGCGGGCGCGGGCGGAGGGCGTGCCGCTCGGCGAGAAGGTGCTCGGCAACCCCGACATGACGGGCAAGCTGGCGCGCGCGAGCCTCGGCGCGGCGAACGCGATGAACCGGGTCAAGCTGCACCGCTGGTTCATGGAGAAGGTGCTGGGGATCCACCGCGACAAGCAGCTGCCGGAGTTCGCGAGCGAGAGCTTCGAGGCGTGGGCGAAGAAGGAGGGCCGCATCGCGGACGCGCCGGGCGGCGAGGCGGTGCTGTTCCAGACCTGCTACGTGCAGCACAACGAGCCGCAGCTCGGGCGCGACACGCTCGAGGTGCTCGGCAAGAACCAGGTCGACGTGCGCTGCGCGGCCGGGCTGCGCTGCTGCGGGATGCCGGCGTGGGAGCACGGCGACCTCGAGTCGCTGCGCGCGCAGGCGAGGACCAACCTCGACATCCTGATGCCCTACGTCGACAAGGGCGCGAAGGTGCTGGCGATCAACCCGACCTGCTCGATGATGCTGCGCCGCGAGTGGCCCGAGCTACTCGCGGGCGAGGACCGCGAGCGGGCCAAGAAGCTGGCCCCGGCGGTCATGGACCCGAGCGAGTTCCTGTGGTCGATCCGCCGCGAGCCCCGGTTCAACAGTCAGTTCGCCGGCAGCGTCGAGGCGTCGGTGGCCTACCACGCGCCCTGCCACCTGCGGGCCCAGGCGGTCGGCTTCAAGGGGCGGGATTTAATTAAAAAGATTCCGGGGGTGCAGTCGGTGGGGACCGTGATGGAGTGCTGCGGGCACAACGGGACCTACGCGATGACCGTCGAGGGGTTCGGGCCGTCGCAGCGGATCGGCAAGAAGGCGTTCGACGGCATGAAGGAGCAGGACACCGAGGTGTGGGTGACCGACTGCCCGCTCGCGGCCATCCAGTTCGAGCAGCACGCCGGAGTCAGACCGATGCACCCGATGTCGCTGCTGGCGCGGGCGTATCGGCCGGGCGGGCTCGACGAGCTGCACGCGCCCGGCAAGACCGAGGAGAAGCCATGAAGGTCGAGCGCGCGGAGATCCTCGATTTCGTCACCTACGGCGAGCAGCGGGCGGAGATCCAGGCGACGGCGCTGGCGGCCAAGCGGCTGCGGCGGGTCGTCGTGGCCGACTGCCTGACGTTCCTGTTCGAGAACGCGGTGACGATGCGTTATCAAATCCTCGAGATGATCCGGACCGAGCGGATCGTGCGCGAGAAGGACATCCAGCACGAGATCGACACCTACAACGAGCTGATCGGTCAGGACGGCGAGCTCGGGGTGACTTTATTGATCGGCATCGAGAGCCCGGCCGAGCGCGACGAGAAGCTGCGCCGCTGGGTCGATATGCTGCCGCACGTGTACGTGCGCCTGGCCGACGGCACGCGGGTGCGGGCGCGCTGGGACGAGCGGCAGATCTCGCGGGAGCGGCTGTCGTCGGTGCAGTACCTGAAGTTCGCGGTCGGTGGGCGAGCGCCGGTCGCGTGTGGGGTCGACTTCGCGGGCGAGCTGGTCGGCGAGACGGCGCTGAGCGACGAGCAGCAGGCGGCGCTCGCCGGCGACTTCTGAGGGCGCTGACGCCGGGGATTGTGTTAATCCTCGGGCGTGCGCCACGACCTCAATGTCACGGAAGAGCGGCCGACGTTCGTCACCCACCTCGAGTGCTCGCTGACCGGGGAGCGCTACCCGGCCGACGAGCCGCACGGGCTGTCGCGGGCGGGGCGGCCGCTGCTGGTGCGCTACGACCTCGAGGGCGCGCGGCGGGCCTTGCCGCGGGCGGCGCTGCTGCAGCGCCCGGCGGACCTGTGGCGCTACCGCGAGCTGCTGCCGGTGCGCAGGGTGACGGACATCGTCAGCCTCGGCGAGGTGATGACGCCGCTGGTGGGTCTGCCGCGGCTGTCCGAGCAGACAGGTTGTGAAATAATTATTAAGGACGAGGCGAGGTTGCCGACGGGATCTTTTAAAGCGCGGGGGCTGGTGATGGCGGTGTCGATGGCGAAGGCGTTCGGGGTGCGGCACGCGGCGATGCCGACCAACGGCAACGCGGGGGCGGCGATGGCGGCGTACGCGGCGCGGGCGGGCATGCGGGCGACGATCTTCTGCCCGGAGGAGACGCCGGCGATCAACGTCGAGGAGATGGCGGCGCAGGGGGCCGATGTGTACCGGGTGAACGGGCAGATCGACGAGTGCGGCAGGCTGGTCGGGCGCGGCAAGGCGTCGGTGGGGTGGTTCGACATGTCGACGCTGAAGGAGCCGTACCGCATCGAGGGCAAGAAGACGATGGGGCTCGAGCTGGCCGAGCAGCTCGGCTGGGAGCTGCCGGACGTGATCTTCTATCCGACCGGCGGCGGGACCGGGATGATCGGCATGTGGAAGGCGTTCGCGGAGCTGGAGGCGCTGGGGTGGATCGGGAGCAAGCGGCCGCGCATGGTCGCGGTCCA
This sequence comes from Myxococcales bacterium, assembly GCA_016793465.1. The sequence goes on along the minus strand of JAEUJW010000001.1, from coordinate 42,211 downwards.
GGCCGAGGGCTGCGCGCCGATCGTCAGGGCGTGGGAGCAGGGGGCGGAGCACGCGACGCGCTGGGAGCACGCGCGCACGATCGCGGCGGGGATCCGCGTGCCCCAGGCCGTCGGCGACTTTTTGATCATTCGGGCCGTGCGCGAGAGCGGGGGGTTCGGGATCACGGTGGCGGATCCGGAGATCGCGGCCGGGGTCGACGAGGTCGCGAAGCAGGACGGCTTATTGATGTGTCCGGAGGGCGGGGCGACCTGGGCGGCGTACCGCAAGGCGCGCGCGCAGGGGCTGGTGGCGGCGGGCGAGCGGGTGGTGCTGTTCAACTGCGCGAGCGGAATTAAATATCCGCTGCCGCGGGCGGACCAGCGGTTCGACTTGAACGCGGGCGAGCTGCCGGCGCGGTGCCTGTCCTGAGGGTCAGGTGCGGTCGATGAGGGCCATGCGGACGCCGCCGCTGGGGCCGAGGGTGAGGTTGCGGCGCACGGGGCGGATCGGGCGGTCGTCGAGCAGGCTGAGGCGGTGGTGGGGGAGGATGGCGGCGAGCACGAGCTTCATCTCGTAGAGGGCGAAGGCGGCGCCGATGCAGCGGCGGATGCCGCCGCCGAACGGGATGAACTCGAAGGGGGTGAACTTGCGGACGAGCCAGCGCTCGGGCTTAAAAGTGTCGGGCTCGGGGTAGAGGTCGGGGTGGCGGTGGACGATCGCGGGGCAGAAGCCGACGTTGTCGCCGGCGGGGATGGTGTGCTCGCCGAGCTGCATCGGTTTAAACAATGTGCGCGGGACGAGGGGGAGGATCGGGTAGAGGCGCAGGGTCTCGTGGCACACGCCCTCGAGGTAGGGGAGGCGGGCGACGACCTCGGGGTCGGCGTCGTCGCCGACGGAGGCGAGCTCGGCCCGCAGGCGCGCGAGGGTGACGGGGTTGCGGTGCAGCCAGTAGAGCGCCCAGGCGAGGGCGATCGCGGTGGTCTCGTGGCCGGCGACGAGCAGGGTGAACAGCTCGTCGTGGATCTGGTCGTCGGTCATGGCGCCGCCGTCTTCGTAGCGGGCGTCGAGCATGAGCTGCAGGATGTCGTCGCCGCCGCCGGCGGAGGCGCGGCGGGCGGCGATCTCGGAGCGCACGAGCTCGTCGGCGCGCTGCTTGGCGCGGACGAACCTCCGCCAGGGCGTGAGCGGGCCGAGGTCGGTCTGCAGGAGCTTGAGGAGGATGCTGGGCGGCCAGATCGCGTCGGTGGTGGCGAGCATGGTGCGTTCGAACAGGGCGACGCGCTCGGGGTCCTGGACGCCGAACACGGCTTTAATTATGACCTCGAGGGAGATGGCCTGGGTGGTGTGCTGGACGACGAACGGCTGGCCGATCGGCCAGGCGGCGGTGTGGCGGGCGGCGGCCTCGCGGATGATGCGGGCGTACGAGCGCATGCGGGCGCCGTGGAACGGGGGCGAGAGCAGCTTGCGCTCGCGGGCGTGGCGCTGGCCGTCAATGAGGATCATCGAGCCGGCGCCGAGCAGCGGGACCAGGTGGCCAGGGTTGAAGCTGCCGACGGCCTCGTGATCGGCGGTGAGGATCTGCTTGACCAGCTCGGGCTCGCCGGTGAGGACGACGGGCTGCCCGGCGAGCCAGGAGCGGAAGGGGTCGCCGTGGCGGCGGCGCAGCTCGTTGAGGTAGGTGTAGGGGTCGCGTCCGAAGCGGATGGTGGCGACGACGCGGTTGTCCGTACGGGGGATGTCGAGGGGCATCGACCCGGGGTCATACCGCATCGAGGGGTGTGTGTGCGCCCGCTCCGGGGTGTTGACGTGAAGGCTGCGCAGCCGCGGGAGCGAGGTCCTGGTATGCTGGCGCGCGATGACGACCGCAGCCCCGACGTTCGCACGCATCCTGGTGCCCATCGACTTTCAGCCGGCGTCCGACGAGCACATCGCGTCCGGGCTGGCGGTGCAGGTCGAGCAGCAGTTCATCGAGTACGCGCCGGCGTCGCTGCGGTCGATCGGCGTGGCGGCCTCGCTGGCGCGCATGAGCGGGGGGAAGATCATCCTGCTGCACGTGACGCCGCCGCTGAACTACAGCTCGATGTACACCGGGAGCCTGTCGGTGGGGCTGTCGCAGCAGATGATGAACGAGGTGCACAAGGCGGCCCACGACACCTCGATCGCGGCGCTGCGCGGGCTGGCGGAGCGCCACTGCCCGGGGCTCGAGGTGTCGTACGAGGCGCGCCCGGGCGTGCCGCTCAGCGTGATCCTGGCGGAGGCGGAGCGGAGCGCGGCCGACCTGATCGTGCTGGCGGCGAGCGGGCGCAACCGGGTGGCGCGGTTCTTCGTGGGCAGCACGGCGGACCGGGTGATCCGCGAGGCGAGCTGCCCGGTGCTGGTGATCCCGGCCAACCCGTCGGGTTAGGCCGCGGACGCGGATGGCATGGCGTTGACGTCCGGTGAGCCCGGGCGTCGGAGATTGCGTGGCGCTCGCGCGGCGTGGGACGATGCCGGCGTGGCAGACCGTGGCGGTGACACAGGTCTGAAGGAGACGATGGGGCCGTCGCCTGCGGCGATGGACCTCGATCGCACGCGGGTGACGGGCGGGTCGGCGCGGGTGCTGGCGTCGACGGCGGTGGGGAGCCGGCCGGAGGCGGGCGCGACCGTGGTGACGGACGTGCTGATGGTCGGCTCGCGGGTCGGGCGCTACGTGGTGCTCGAGCGGCTGGGAGCGGGGGCGATGGGGGTGGTGTACTCGGCCTTCGACCCCGAGCTCGACCGCAAGGTGGCGATCAAGATCATCAAGGCGGACGGTGCGTGGGCGATGAGCCGCGAGGCGCGCACGCGGATGGTGCGCGAGGCCCAGGCGCTGGCCAAGCTGAGCCACCCGAGCGTGGTGGCGATCCACGACGTCGGCGTGCAGGGGGAGGAGATCTGGATCGCGATGGAGCTCGTCGAGGGCCGGACGCTGCGGGCGTGGCTCGGCGAGCGGGCGCGCGGCTGGCAGGAGGTGTGCGCGGTGATGCTGGCGGCCGGCCAGGGGCTGGCGGCGGCCCACGCGGCCGGGCTGGTGCACCGCGACATCAAGCCGGACAACGTGATGATCGGCGACGAGGGCCGCGTGCGGGTGATGGACTTCGGGCTGGCGCGGCACGACACCAGCGAGGAGGTCGCGCCGGTCCTCGTGCCGCGCGAGGGGGCGCTGCTGTCGACCGACGTGACGACCGTGGGCTCGCTGATCGGGACGCCGGGGTACATGGCGCCGGAGCAGCTGGTGGGCGCGGGCGCGGGGCAGGCGGCCGATCAGTTCGCGTTCTGCGTGATGTTCTGGGAGGGGCTGTACGGGGCGCGGCCGTTCGCGGGCGAGACGCTGGCGGAGCTGCGCCACAGCGTGCTGGCTGGCAAGGTCGCGGGGACGCGGCGGCGCGGCGTGCCCGGGTGGCTGCGCGAGGTGCTGGCGCGCGGGCTGGCGGTGAACACCGAGCGGCGCTGGCCGACGATGGCGGGGCTGCTGGCGGCGCTCGAGGGCGGGCGCGCGCGGGTGGTGCGGCGGCGGTGGCTGTTCGCGGGCGGGGCGGCGCTGGGGCTGGTCGCGGCGCTGCTGGGGGCGCGCGAGGCGAGCGCGCGCCGCGAGATGGCGCGCTGCGAGGCGGCGGGCGCGGAGATCCACGACGAGTGGTCGGAGCAGGCGAGCGCGGCGGTCGAGCGGGCGTTCACGGCGACCGAGAAGACGCACGCGGCGACGGTGTTCGCGCGGACGCGTCCGTGGATCGACCGCTGGGCGGCGGGCTGGCAGGCGGCGCGGACCGAGGCGTGTCGGCGGAGGAGCGAAGGGACCTGGGACGACGAGCTGTACGCGCGGTCGGAGGAGTGCTTCGCCCTCGGGCGCGGGCTGCTCGGGTCGCTGCTCGACGCGCTGACGCGGGCGGACGCGGGCACGCTGAACCGGGCGACCACGGCGGCGGCGTCGTTGCCGGCGATAGAGCAGTGCCTCGACGCGGTGCAGCTGCGCGAGCGGCCGGACGCGTCGGCGGACCCGGTCGAGCTGCGGCGCATGCACGAGCGGCTGGCGCGGGCGCGGGCGCTGCAGGCGACCGGAGACTTCAAGCGTGGGCTCGAGGTGGCGCAGGCGGTGGTGAGCGACGCGCGGGCGGCCGGGTGGCTGGCGACGGCGGCGACCGGAGAGGCGGTGGTGGGGTCGATCGAGTCGAGCCTGGGGCGCCACAGCGAGGCGGAGCAGTGCCTCTTGCGGGCGCTGGCGGCGGCGCGCGAGGCCTCGGCGCCGCGGGTGGCGCTGACGGGTCTGGTGGACCTGGTGACGGTGGTCGGCGTGCGGCAGACGCGGTTCGCCGAGGGCAAGGTGTGGGCCGAGGCGGCGCAGTTTTTAATCGGCGTGCTGGCGGGCGGCGACCGGGGGGCGGAGGCGGGGCTGGACCACGCGCTCGGGCAATTGCTGACGGCGCAGGGCGAGGCGAGGGCGGCGATCCCGGTGCTCGAGCGGGCGCTGGCGCGGTGGACGGAGCTGTACGGGGAGGGGCACCCGCAGGTGGCGGCGGCGCTGGACAGCCTGGCGGCGGCGTTCTCGGCCTCGGGCAACCTCGAGGAGGCGGTGCGGCGTGACGAGCAGGCGCTGGCGATCCGCGAGCAGGCGTTCGGGGCCGATCATCCGGTGGTGGCGGAGAGCCTGAGCACGCTGGGCACGATCGAGGATCGCCGCGGTCGCTATGAAGAAGCGCTGGCGCTGCAGCAGCGGGCGCTGGCGATCCGCGAGCGGGTGTTCGACGCGGACCACCCCGACATCGCCGAGAGCCTCAACCGCGTGGGGGCGGTGCTCACCAACCTGCGGCGCGGCGACGAGGCGCTGGCGGCGTACGAGCGCGCGGAGGGCATCCTGGCCCGCTCGAAGGAGGGCAACCTGCCGCTGCGGGCGACGCTGCTCTACAACATCGCGCTGATCTACTCGACGCGGAGGCGGGCGCCGGAGGCCATGGAGAAGCACGCGCGGGCGATCGAGATCTTCAGCGAGACGCTCGGGCCGGAGCACCTGAAGCTGAGCTACCCGCTCAACGGGCTGGCGACGTTGAAGTCGCGGGCCGGGGAGCACGACGAGGCGGTGCGCCTGATGGAGCGGGCGATCGCCATCCGCGAGAAGGCGCTGGGCTCGAAGGATCCGGACCTGGCGATGAGCCTCGCGGCGCTGGCGCGGATCGAGCGCGAGCGCGGGCGGCCGGAGGCGGCGATCGGGCACGACGAGCGGGCGGTGAAGATCATGGAGGAGACGCAGGGTAGCGAGCACCGGCGGCTGGCCGAGCCGCTGACCGGGCTGGCGGAGTCGTTGCTGGCGGCGAAGCGGCCGGCGGAGGCCCTGGCGCCGCTCGAGCGGGCCCTGGCGATCACCGAGCCGCGGCCGGAGTTCGCGGTGGTGGTGGTGTGGCAGCGGTTCCTGCTGGCGCAGGCGCTGTGGGGCAGCGGCGGCGACCGCACGCGGGCGCGGGTGCTGGCCGAGCGGGCGGCCGCCGACCCGGAGTCGCAGCGGGACCCGAAGTTCGTGGCCAAGGTGCAGGCCTGGCTGGCCTCGCACAGGCGCTGAGGCGTCAGGGCGGGCCGCCGCCGCCGAGCGAGCACAGCGGGTCGGCGAGCGAGCTGCGCACGCCGATCACCTTGGAGGCGAGCATGGCGCCGTCGGGCATGCGGGCGATGTCGAGGATGTAGTTGGGGAGGTCGTCGGCGCCGCCGATGATGTTGTCGTCGTCGTTGTGGGTGTCGGGCTGGCCGAACTCGGAGTAGTCGGGGTGCGAGGAGAAGATCTCCTCGGTGATGGTGTCGTCGAAGAACAGCTGCGAGGTGACGTACTCGTCGCCGTCGAGGTGGACGCTGAAGTGGATGTGCAGCGCGCGGCCCATGTACCAGCCGGGGAAGCAGGTGTCGAAGTCGACGCGGCCGTCGGCGCCGGCCGTCCGGGTGCCGCGGAAGTAGAGGTGGTTGGGCGCGTCGCTGTCGCCGCCGCTGCACATCTGCGGGTTGGGGGTGTTGCCGGAGTACACGCCGGTGCGCTGGGTGTGCCAGATCTGCACGCGCACATTGGGCAGCGGCTGGCAGGTGTCGGCGTCGACGATGAGCAGCGAGAGGCGCACCGGCAGGCCGCCGTAGCCCTCGCTGACGTCCTGGCGGTCCATGGTGTCGGCCGTGCACGGGCCGGCGGTGGTCTGGCACAGCAGCGGGCACCCGGTGACGCCGCCGGCGAACGGGTCGGGGTAGCAGGCCTTGGCGGTCATGGCCGCGGTGCCGCCGGTGGCCCAGGCGTCGGCGGGCGTGCACTCGGCGGCGGTGTCGCCGGTGGACGAAGAGCCGTCGCCGCTCGAGGTGTCGCCGACGCCGGTGGAGGAGGAACCGTCACCGGTGGTCGGGTCGACGCCGGTGCTGGTCGGCGTGCCGCTCGACGAGGACGAGCCCGAGCTGGTGCCGCCGGTCGAGCCGGTCGAGCCGTCGCCGGTGTCGTTGCTGCCGGAGTCGCCGCAGCCGACGAGCACGAGCGCGCCCGAGGCGCCGAGCACGCCGAGCATGTGTCGGCGGCGGAGAGAGTTGAGTGAAGCGCGAGCCATGGTCACCACGCGGAGTTTGTGCCACGGGCGGGGGGCGGATTACATGAAGAACTGTTTCGTGGGCGTGTCGTCAGCGCGAGGCCTCGCCGGCGGAGCGGGGCGCGCTCGCGGATTCGGGGGGCTGCGTGAAGAACTGTTGCGCGGGCGGGTGGGACTCAGCGCGGGGCTTCGTCGGCGGAGCTGGTGCACTCGCGGATGCCGAGGGACTGCTGGAGGGCGCAGTTCCAGTGCACGAGCTCGTCGCTGTGTTTCTTGATCTCGTCGACGTCGTCGGCGCTGTCGACGGCCTCGGCGAAGGCCTGCCAGGTCGTCATGTAGGCGGCGGCGTCGAACTTCTGGGCGGCGAGGGCGGTTCGCATGGCCGGGAGCAGCAGCTTGGTGTACGTCTCGCCCTCCTTGACGCTGGCGGCGCCGTCGGGGTTGCCGTGCAGCTTGGGGTCGACGGCCTCGCTGCAGTACTTCCTGGCGCGTTTGATCAGCGCGACGTCGATCTGGCGCATGATCGCGGGGACGTCGATGGCGCTCGGCTTGCCGGACAGCTGCGCCTCGATGGTGGCGATCGCGGGGGTGTTGCGGTCCTGCAGGCGGTCGCGGAGCATGTGGAACAGGCCGAGCGCGCGGCGGGCGGTGGCGACGGACTCGTGCTCGCGCGCGAACGCGGCGGTGGCGGCGAGCTCGCGGTGGACGATGCGGAACCACGTCTTCTCGATGGCCTGGCGCGCCGGTTTAATTTGACGCGGGTCGGCGGGGTCGGCCTTGAACAGGTCGTCGATGTCGTCGGCGATGCTGGCGTCGCCGCGATCTGCCTCGGAGGACAGCTCGCCGGCGCGGCTCTGCAGGTCGACGCCGAGCACGTGGAGGCCGTGCTCCCACGCGCAGCGGGCGGCCGTCCAGGCCGGCGGGTGCCTGGCGGGATCCGGGTCCTCGGCGGCGATCTTTAAATTGTGGCGCATCCACTGGCTCATCGCGCTCTGGATGGCCGTGGTCGCGGCGGTCTGGGCGGCCTCGGTGGGGTCCTCGAGCGCCTTGACGATCGTCGCGTCGTCGCTGCGGCCGGTCGCGGTGTCCGAGGTTTTAATAATTTCCTGGAGCGGGGTGCCGACGTAGGCGGCGCGCACGCTGGCGACGTCGTTCGCGGCGTACATGGCGGACAGCGAGGCGGCGGGCGGGTAGGTGTCGACGGGGCAGGCGACCGCCTCCGGGAGGACGCGCGGGCGCGGCGGGCCGGCCTTGCTGCCGCGGCGGATGTGCTCGTCGGGCGGGGCCTCGGGGGTCGCGGCCTTCGCGGGGGTCTCGGGGGTGGTCGCGGACCTGTCGCTCGCGGGCTTGGCGGGGCCGGGCGGTGTGGGGCTGTTGCAGGCGGCGAGGGCGAGCAGGGCGAGCGAGGCGGCGAGCCGGGACATGGCGCGCACCGTAGCACGCCGCGCGGGCGCGTTGGCGGGCGCTCATGGCCGGGCGGCGAGCAGCACGTCGGCGAGCGGGCGGCGCGGGACGGCGGGGAGGTCCGAGCCGTAGCCCAGGCGGAGCGCGACCTGGGCGTGGCCTGGCGATTGGGACATGTCGCCGAGGACAGCCGCCTCCTCGGCCACGCGGGCGCGGTCGGCGGCGCGCGCGAGGACGGCGGGGAAGAACGAGGCGTAGAGGTGGTCGACGCGGCCGCGGAGCAGCACGCGGGCGAGGGCCTGGCCGGCGATCAGCCAGTCGTGGGGCGCGTCGCCGGGGGTGGTGAGCAGCGCGAGCACGGGCGAGCCCTCGAGGATCGCGTCGCCGCGGGCGGGGCCGCCGTCGGTCGCCTCGAACGGCTCGGGGCCGGCGGTGGGCCAGGCCAGGCGTTCGTCGCGCAGGGCGTCGTCGCGGGCGGCCTGCTCGGCGGCGGCGTCGACGCGGCGGGCGAGCGCGGCGCGCTGGTGCGAGGACAGCGCGAGGAGGGACGCGCCTGTCTCACGGGACAGGTCGACGAGGCGCTCCAGCAGGCGCGGGCGGACCGGGCGCGAGGCCAGCAGGCCGCGGTGGGTGCGGCGCTTGGGCGCGGCCTGCAGCAGCCAGGTGTCCTCGGGGGACGGCGCGACGGAGCCGTCGAGGGTCACGCGGGCGAGCAGGTCGGGGTGGTCGCCGGGCAGCAGCTCGGTGGACTCGGCGAGGCCGAAGGCGCGGAGGGCGACGCGGAGGAGGGCGAGGGCGGAGCCGCCGGCGAGCAGGCGCTGCTGGTCGTCGGGGTCGTGGGCGGGGCGGCGGCGGGAGGGGTCGGAGTAGAGCTCGACGCGTTCGCCGTCGAGGAGGAAGCGCCAGGGCTGGGTGTTGCCGGGGGAGGGCGCGAGCAGGGCGAAGTGGAGGGCGAGGCGGAGGAGGTCGTGGGGCTCGGCGTCCGCGGGTGCGTCGGTGGGGACGGTCCAGGGGTCGTGGTCGTCGGGCGCGAGCATCGGGAGAGCGTCGCAGGTCCGGGGATCGCGGTCGAGTGCGGGGTCGGCGGTCGCGCGCGCCCGCGAATGCGCGGCGAGCACGACGTTCGCGGGCGTGACGCGAGAGACGTGGTCGCGGCCGCGGGCGTGGCGCGGGTGAAGTGACGGCGACGGTCCGCGAGCGGCGGGACGGGCGCCCCGCCGGAGATCAGCGGCCGCGCAGGCGGGCGAGCTCGCGGGTGAAGATCTGGCGGACGATGGCGATCGCGCACGCGCAGGTGGCCTCGACGCCGAAGTAGCTGAGGCTCTTGGAGAGCAGGCTCTGGCGGCGCGAGTAGGGCGTGTCCGACGCGTAGTGGAGGATCCCGACGTCGAACGGCGTGAGGCCCGAGAGGTGCACGATCTCGTCGTCGGGGTGGCGCTGGGGGTTCACCAGCTCGTAGATCGCCGAGAGGTAGGGGCCGGCCTCCATCTCGAGCACGGTGTAGCCCTCCCTGTAGAACACGCTCATGTACTCGCGGTTCTGCAGGAAGGCGCCGCGCACGGTCAGGGCCTTCTGTTGGTCGAGCACGGTGCCGAGGTCCAAGTAGGGCTGGACGTCGGCGGCGGCGAAGCAGTTGCGCAGGAGGTAGGTGTTGCGCGAGTGCTCGTCCTGCACGACCGTGGAGATCATGACGTCGCCGACGCGGCCGTTGAGGGTTGCGGCCTTGCCCATGATGTAGATCCCGCGGACCTCGCCGCTGGCCTGGCCGATGCGCGCGAGGTGATGGTAGGCGGCCATGCCGAGCGGGTAGTCGATGTTGACGATGACGGCGTCGCTGCTGCGCAGGAGCCCCAGGTCGGGGACCTGGACGCGGGGGTCGAGGCGCTCGGGGATGAGGCGCGAGAGCTCGATGATCTGGGCGTTGACGTCGATCTTGCCGGGCACGTCGATCGAGGTGATGCCGGACTGGACCTCGTAGTCGTGGACGTCGGCGATGCGGCGGGGGGACTCGGCGGAGTTCTCGTGGAGGAAGGCGCGCAGGAGGTAGTAGGTGAGGTTGCGGACCTCGTGGTCGCGGCCGTCGGCGATGGCGCGGCGCAGCGGGGCGGCGAGGCCCTCGCGGTCGGTGCGGGCGACGAAGTCGACGATCTCGTCGCGGTGGGCCTGGGCGTAGCCGCCGAGCAGGTTGACGAGCGAGTGGGTGTTGGAGCTGACGAAGTAGATCGGCGGGCGGCGGGGCTCGTGGGCGCGGAGGTAGGCCGGCTCGATGCCGGACCACCAGCGCTGGGAGGCGCGCTGGTACTGCGAGTAGGAGCCGCTGAGCACGCGGATCGAGAGGTCGCAGGGGCGCTCGGCGATGGCGCGCAGGCTGGCGACCCAGTCGCCGTCGAGGGCGGCGACGAGGGTCAGCACGCCCTCGTCGTCGAGGCCGAGCACGCTGGCGAGCTCGTGGTAGTCGACGCTGGGCAGGGCGTCGACCGATTCAGGCCCGGAGGGCCGTGGAGACGAGGCGAGCAGGCGGCGGCCGAGCTCGCTGTCGTGGAGGCGGACGTGCATCTGGTTCCAGACGATCTGGTAGGTGGTGATCGTCGGGACGAGGTCGTCGATGTCGCTGGTGCTCGAGATGAAGGCGCCGAGGATATCGACGCCGTCGAAGCGCAGGGGTCGGCGGCGGCCGCGGGTCAGGACGCGCTGCCAGCCGCGGATCTCGAAGCCGGCGGCCTCGAAGCTCTCGTGCGACTGGCCGAGCACGAGGCGGCGCACGTCGGGCATGCAGCGCGGCAGGCGGGCGGCGCTGTAGGCGAAGGCGGCGACGTCGGGGTCAGGGCCGCGGGCGCCGGCGTGCAGGCTCGAGTCGCTGAAGACGTGGACCTCCTCGAAGGCTCGCACCCTGACGTCGCCGCTGCTGCGCAGGAGCGAGTAGTAGGTGCGGATGTAGAGGTCGATCTCGTCGCTGGTCGTGCGGGGGCGTTGACGATCCATGTTGCCGCTCGGGCGCGGAAGGTAACACGGGGGGCGCGCCGGGGCAGCGGGGGCAGCTCACGCGCGGGGCGGTGGTCTCAGTGCCAGCCCTTCTTGTGGTGGTGCTTCTTGTGCCAGTGTTTGCCCTTGCCCTTGCCCTTCCAGTAGATCACGGGCGGCGGGGGGATGTCGTAGACGAACACGCCGACGTAGACCGGGCGGGTGGCGACGAAGTACCAGCCGAAGAAGGGGTTCTTGTCGACGACGACGATGGTGTCGCCCTGGATCTCGATGGGCACGTCGTAGGTGTAGACGTGGGTCTCGTGGCCGATGACGACGGGGGTGTACTTGGCGGTGACGATGAGGGTCTTGCTGACCTTGTCGGGGGACAGGGTGATGACGGCGACGACCACGGCGTCGGCCTTGTCCTTGGTCTTGGAGGGGATGACCTTCAGCTCGAAGGTCGAGCCGCCGCCCTCGCCCTTGACCTCGACGACCTGGATCTTGTCGATCTTGCCGTCGCCGTCGATGTCGACGTTGCTGAGCTGCTCCTTGGGGTCGTTGATCAGCTTCTCGAGCTCGGCGGCGTCCTTGACCTTGCCCTTCTTGACCAGGAAGTTGATCGACTCGAGGTCGAGGGCCTCGGCCTCGACGGTGGCCTTCACGGCGGCGGGGGTGTCGGCCACCGCGGCGGCCTGGGCCGGCTGCGGCTGGGCCTGGGCCTCGGCGGCCGACTCGGCCTTGGCCGACTCCTGGACGTTGGCGACGATCGCGGCGTCGCAGGCGGTGAGGGCGGCGAGAACGAGCAGCGGGCGGAGGTGCGTCATCGGGGGCCTCGGGCTCGCGTTGGAGCGGGGACCGCGGGGCGGTTCCAACGCGAGGCGTCAGTGTCCCAAGTTCGGCGGCGAGGGTCTACCCCGCGCTCGCGCGCGGACGCCCGCGGGCGGGGCCCTTAGTTGCCGGCCTCGCAGTAGTCGGCCTCGTAGGCGAAGCAGGCGCCGAAGCTGCCGCGGTTCGCACAGTGCTTGATGCACACCGCGCCCTCGCCGCAGACGTCGGACTCCCAGGCGTTGCAGGTGCCGGCGCCGTCGCGGCTGGTGCAGCGGCGGGCGCAGGCCATGTTGGGGCCGCACACGTCCTGGCCCCACAGCGTGCAGTCGCCGCCGATGCCGCGCTGCATGCAGCGCTGGACGCAGGCGTAGGACGGGCCGCAGGCGTCGGGGCCGTAGGCGAGGCAGGTGCCGTTGGTCGAGCGGTCGGTGCAGTGCTTGGCGCAGCGGGCCCGGGTCTCGCAGTGGTCGGAGTCGTAGGCGTTGCAGGTGCCGTCGGTCGCGCGCTCCTTGCAGCGGGTGGCGCAGGCCATGTTCTCGCCGCAGGCGTCGGGGCCCCACTCGGGGCAGGAGGCGTTCAGGCCGCGGCGGGTGCACTGGCGGGCGCACACGGCGTCGGCGCCGCAGTAGTCCTGGGCGTAGGACACGCACTCGCCCTGGATGTCGCGACGCTGGCAGGAGAACACGCAGCGCAGCTGGTCGGTGACGCAGGTGCCCTGGTTGCAGGTGAAGCCGGTGGGGCAGTCGCCGGCTTTCTGACAGCTGCCGGCGAGGGGGCGGTGAGCCGGGGCGAGGCTCAGGCCGAGGCCGACGGAGAACGCGAGGGCCAGCGACAGGCGATACAGCACCGGGCGAGCGTAGCAGCGGGTTTGCGGGCCTGCAGGGGAAAACGCGGGCTCGCGGGCGCGCTCCGGGGAGGCGGGGCTACCCTGGTGTCACATCTGAAGCGGGGCTGTCGGGCGGGAGGGCCGGGCGCTGCGCGGGCGGCAGCTCGGCGTCGCGTTCGCGGAGCATCCTGGCGTGGCGTTCTTCATAACGAATTTTTAATTGTCGGTTCAGCTCGCGGGGGTCGAGGTCGCGGCCGGCGGTGGGGATGACGGGGAAGAACTCGACGCTGTAGCGGCCGCCCTTGCGCGGGACCTGGTACCACTTCTGGTGCTTCATCAACATCGGCGGGTTGACGGAGATGAAGATCGGGACGATCGGCACGCCGGCCCGGATCGCGGCCTCGACCGCGCCGCGGCGGAAGCGGCGGAGCTTGCGTTCGAACGAGCGCGAGCCCTCGGGGAAGATGTAGAGCGCGTTGCCGGTGCGCAGGTGGTCGACCATGCGGTCGAGCACGGTGCTCTCGGCCGCGTCCTCGCCGCTGCTGCCGGCGGCGGCGAGGGCCTTCGGGTCGGGGCCGGCGATGTGGTGGCCGTACTGCAGGATCGGGCGGATCAGCCACGACCGGTACCAGGTCGGCTTGAACACGGTGGTGATGCCGGGGATCATCGTCAGCGGGAGCAGGGTGTCGATCAGCGAGGGGTGGTTGCTGATCATGACGAACGGCTGGCCGTGCGGGAAGTCCGGCGGTAGCGGCGGGCGCTTGAAGCGGATCAGGCGGAACAGCTTCATGTAGCCGACGAACCAACGGTTGGCCCACAGCAGGAACCACGCGCGGCGCCGACGCTTGCGCTCGGGGCTGCCGGGGAAGTTGGCGACGATCGGGAGCGCGAGGCGGCCGACCATGCCGCCCATCAGGAAGAACACGAGGAAGGCCGAGCCGGTCAGGAGGGCGCGGAGGAGCTGCGGCATCGACGAGGCGGCCGGTCAGTCGACGCGGCGGAAGATCAGCGAGGTGTTGACGCCGCCGAACGCGAAGTTGTTGCTCATGATCGTGGTCGGGGCGGCGCGGCGGACCTCGCGGACGTAGTCGAGGTCGGCGCAGCGCGGGTCGAGCTCGTCGAGGTTGCGGGTCGGCATCAGGAAGCCGTCCTGCAGCATGACGAGGCAGAAGGCGGCCTCGATCGCGCCGCAGGCGCCCATGGTGTGGCCGGTGAAGCTCTTCGGCGAGGAGATCGGGACGGGGCGGCCGAAGATCGTGCGGGTGGCCCCGGTCTCGGCGACGTCGCCGATGTCGGTGGCGGTGCCGTGGGCGTTGACGTAGTCGATGTCGCCGGGTTTGAGGCCTGCGTCGTGCAGCGAGAGGGCCATGGCGCCGCACATGCCGGTCTCCGAGGGGGCGGTGATGTGGATGCCGTCGCAGTTGGTGCCGAAGCCGAGCAGCTCGGCGTAGATCCTGGCGCCGCGGGCCCGGGCGCGCTCGTACGACTCGAGGATCAGCGTGCCGGCGCCCTCGCCGACGACCAGGCCGTCGCGCTTGGCGTCGAACGGGCGCGGGCTGCGGTCGGGCTGATGGTTGAAGTTCGCGGAGGTCGCGAACATCAGGTCGAAGGTGACGGCGGTGGTGAAGTGCATCTCGTCGGCGCCGCCGGCGATCATCACGTCCTGCTTGCCGTACTTGATCGCCTCGTAGGCGTAGCCGATGGCCTGGGCGCCGCTCGTGCAGGCGGAGTTGGTGGGGATGATGCGGCCGCGGATGCCGTAGAACTGCGAGAGGTTGGCCGCGCAGGTGTGGGCCATGAACTTCAGGAAGCTGGTGCTCTGCAGGCCGCGCATGCTGAGGCGGGTGAACAGGGTCACGCAGTAGTCGACGAGCGCCTCGGACGAGCCGGAGGTGCTGCCGTAGGCCAGGCCGGTGGCGCCGGAGCCGAGCACGGGGTCGTCCTGCAGGCCGGCGGAGGCGAGGGCCTGCTCGGTGGCGTAGGTGGCGAGCAGGCCGACGCGGCCCATCGTGCGGGTCTTCTTGCGCGGCCAGCGGCCCTCGAGGTCGAGCGGCGCGAGGCCCTCGCCGCCGCGCGGGGGGCCGGAGGCGGCGTTCGGCTTCAACAGGCTGTCGGCGGGGGGGCTGCGGTAGCCGGGCACGACGCCGGCGAGGCGGGTGCGGAGCTCCTCGACGCCGGACCACTCGGGGACGGTGACGATGCCGTGGCGACCGGTCTGCAGCGACTGGCTGACCTCGGCGAGGGTGGTGCCGACGGGCGAGGCGAGGCCGACGCCGGTGACGACGACGCGGTGCGTGGTCATTGGGGAGGGGCTCCTGAGGCGAACACGGAGATGCTGCCGCGGGCGAGCACGGCGGGATCGCCGGCGCGGCGCAGCTCGCAGCGGAACTGGGAGATCGGCGGGGCGCTGAAGGCCTCGACGCCGGTGATGTGCAGGACGTCGCCGACGTGGAAGTAGTCGGTCTCGAGGGTGATCTCGCGGGAGCCGAGCAGCATGCCCATCTCGAAGCCGCCGGTCTGGTGGCGGCGCATGTAGCCGTAGAGGCTGGCGACGGTCTGGGCGAAGTACTCGAGGGCGACGAGCGCGGGGACCTTGCCGTCGACGACGAGCAGCGCGTCGTCGCGGACGGTCACGCTGCACGAGACCTCGTGGTCGCGGCAATAATTAAAGGTGTCGATGAGGAGCATCGGCGGGCGATGCGGGATGATGTCCTGCAGGTCCACCGTCTCGGTCATCGCGGGCCTGCGCGGTCAGGAGGCGGCGGGCGGGGCGCCGTCGGAGGAACCGCCGGTCGCGCCGTCGGAAGAACCGCCGGTCGCGCCGGGGTTGGCGACGCCGTCGGAGGGGCGGGCGCCCTCGGGCGAGTTGAGCTCGCGGTCGACGAGGTCGACGATGTCCTCGACGGTGCGGATGTTGCGGGCGACCGCGGGGTCGATGCGGCGGTTGGTGACCTCGTGGAGCTCGACGAACATGTCGACGGCGTCGATGCTGTCGAGGTCGAGCTCCTCGAACAGCTTGGACTCCGGCTTGATGTCGGCCGGGTCGAGTTCGAAGGACTTGACGAGGATGCCGACCACCCGGGTGTAGATTTCCGCGCGCGTCATGGGAGGGGGAGGATGGTAGCGTCAGGCGAGCGGGGCCGCCAGCATGAACTCGTAGAGCGGGAGGGTGCGCGCGGCGGGGTTCGGGGTCTCGCCGAGGTCGGCGAGGAGGTCGAGGGCGCGGGCGCGGGTGGCGTTGAAGATCGCCTCGGTGGTGCGGAGGACCTGCTTGCGGGGGCGGGGGGCGCGGAGGTCGTCGAGGAAGCCGGTGGTCGAGATGGTGTGGGTGGCCTGGCCGAGGTTGCGGCGGTGGAGCATGCCGCGGTCGCGGTAGCCGGCGTGGACGCGCTGGAACAGGCTCGAGAAGTTCTGCAGGGCCAGCAGCACGAAGTCCTTGCGGCGCAGCTCGCTGCGCAGGTGCTTCAGGTCGAGGTGCTCGTCGTGGAAGTAGGGGGCGCACCACAGGTTGTAGTAGCAGGCGATGTCGAACTCCCACTTCATGAGCAGCAGCTCGTAGCTGGCGAGCAGGGGGTAGAGGTCCTTGTAGAGCAGCAGGGTGGCCTGGTAGCGGAACTGCATCCACTCGTCGTAGACGGCCGAGCGCTCGGCGATCGCCTCGCGGGTCTCGCCGGCATGGTCGCGGGCGATCATGTCGGTGATGAAGTCGTTCTCGAGCGAGATGAAGTCGCTGCCGGGGCTGTAGAAGGGGTCGGTGAAGGCGGCGGCCTCGCCGGTGAGGAACCAGCGGTCGCCGCCGTCGAAGAATTGTTTGGTGGCGTAGGCCAGCTGCTTGTAGGCGAGCACGTCGAGCAGCTCGGCGCGGTCCTTTAACAAGTCCCAGACGGCGCGGTGGTCGCGGAGGAACTCGAGGAAGCCCTCGGGCTTGCGCATCGCGTCGGTGAAGACCTGCTTCACGCCGACCCAGCCGACCGACATGACGCCCTTGCCGAGCGGGATGAACCAGATCCAGTAGCCGGGGTCGTAGCAGAAGTGCACGGTGGACAGCACGCGCGAGGTGTTGCGCACGCGCTGGCGCCACCAGCCGGGGCCCCAGTCGTCCATGTCGGCGTGGTTGACGAAGCGGCCCCACACGGCGGCGATCGGGTGCTCGGCGGGGATCCGCAGGTCCTTCTGCTTGGCGATCAGGCTCGAGCGGCCGCTGGCGTCGACGACCCACCTGGCGCGCACGCGGTGGGTGGTCTCGCCTTCGGTGACGCTGAACTCGTGGCGGCGGTCGGGGCTCGACGCGGGGCCGTCCTGCTCGTGGAGGGCGAGGTCGTGGACGCGGGCGGCGGTGTGCACCTCGACGCCCATGTCCCGGTTCATGCGCAGGAGGTCGGCCTCGAAGCGGGCCCGGTCGAGCTGGAAGCTGGGGTAGGCGGTGAACGACATGCTGCCGATCTCCGACATGTCGATCAGCGGCGCGTCCTTCTGCGGGGTGTCGAAGAAGAACCGCAGGCCGTTCTTCGGCAGCATGTTCTCGTAGAGGTAGGTCGAGAGGCCGAGGCGGCGGGTCAGGTAGTTGCTGGCGAGCTCGACCGTCGACTCGCCGACCTTCCAGCTGGTGTCGTTGCTGCGCTCGTAGAGCGCGACGGACAGGTCGGGGAGCGTGCGCCGCAGCTGGCGCGCGAGCAGGTTGCCGGCGAGTCCGCCGCCGAGGATCGCGACGTCGACGGTGTGCGTGTGCGTGGGGTCCATGCGCGCGGCGAGGATAGCTCAGGCCCGCGGGGCCGTGGAGGCGGCCCCGCGCGCATGGGCGGGCTCACGGCGCGGGGGCGAAGCCGAGGACGCCGCGGGTGCAGGTGTCGCCGCGGCAGACCAGGGTGAAGCGCACGTCGGTGTCGGCGCGCACGAGCTGGACCTCGACCTCGTCGCCGGGGGCGATCGCGCGGGCGAACTTCAGGCGGGCGACACGCCGGGGCTGGCCGAGCTCGGGCCAGAGCGCGTGGACGCGGTCCTGCACGAGGGCGACCAGCTGGGCGATGGCGGGGAGGATCGGCGCGCCGGGGAAGTGGCCCTCGAAGTACACGTAGCCGGGGGGCACGGTCACCGCGAAGGTGCCGGCGTCGGCGCTGCGCGCGAGCAGGCGGAAGTCGAGGGCGGTCATGGGGCGAAGCGGAGCGGGCGAGGGGCGACGGCCCGGAGGGCCGCCCAGGTCCCGGAGGGGCCGTGAGGTCAGCTCAGATTCGTGAGTCCGATGACGTCCGGCATGGTGTAGAGGCCGGGCGGGCGGTCGGCGATCCAGCGGGCGGCGCGCAGGGCTCCGCGGGCGAAGATGGCGCGGTCGAACGCGCGGTGGGTGAGCTCTAAGCGCTCGCCCTCGGCGAGGAACATGAGGGTGTGCTCGCCGACCGAGTCGCCGCCGCGGATGGCGGCGACGCCGGTCTCGCCGCGCTCGCGCGGGCGGGCGTGGCTGTCGGCGCGGTCGGTGCGCAGGGTGCTGTCGAGGTCGCGGCCGGTGGCCTTGGCGACGGCCTTGGCGATGCGCAGGGCGGTGCCGGAGGGGGCGTCGCGCTTGTGCGAGTGGTGGATCTCGAGCAGCTCGGTGTCCCACGACTCGCCGAGCGCGTGGGCGACGAGGCCGGCGATCTTGGTGAGGAGGGTGATGCCGACGCTGAAGTTGGCGGCGCTGACGATGGCGATGTCCTTCGCGGCGGCGCGCAGCAGCTCGCGGGTGGACTTTTGCAGGCCGGTGGTGCCGAGGATGAGCGGCACGCCGGCCTCGAGGCAGCGGCGGAGGTTGGCCTCGGTGGCGTGCGGGAGGGAGAAGTCGACGACGACGCTGTTGCGGCGGGGTCGCAGGTCGTCGGTGACGGTGACGCCGATCTCCGGGAGGCCGGCGAGGCGGCCGGCGTCCACGCCGAGGCCGGGGCCGCCGGAGCGGTCGACGGCGGCCTCGAGGATCATGCTGTCGCTGTGGGTGATCTCCCGGATCAGGGTCTTGCCCATGCGCCCGCGGGCGCCGACGATGACGATGGGGGTCAGGCGGTCGGTCATGTTGTGTGCAGTCCGAGGCTGTGGAGGGCGTCGGCGAGGGCCTGGCCCTCGCGGCTCTGGGGGTCGATGGCGACGAGCGGGAGGCGCATCTCGGCGGTGCAGCGGCCGAGCAGGGCCAGCGCCGACTTGACGGGGATCGGGTTGGGCTGGCCGAACAGGGCGCGGGCCAGCGGCAGCTGCTTGTAGTGCCAGCTGCGGGCCTCGTCGAAGCGGCCGGCGGCGGCGGCGTCGCACAGGCCGGAGATCCAGTGGGGGGCGACGTTGCTGGTCACGCTGATCACGCCGTGGCCGCCGAGGGCGAGGAACGGGAAGATCGTGAAGTCGTCGCCGGACAGCAGGTCGAAGCGCTCGGGGTCGGGCAGCAGCTCGCGGATGCGGGCGGCGCGGACCATGTCGCCGGTGGCCTCCTTGATGCCGACGATGTGCGGGTGGCGGGCCAGGTCGGCGACCGTCTCGGGCAGCAGGTCGACGCCGGTGCGGCCGGGCACGTTGTAGACCACGAGCGGCAGGTCGCTGGCGTCGGCGATGGCGGTGAAGTGGGCGGCGAGGCCGGCCTGGGTCGGCTTGTTGTAGTAGGGCGTGACCTGCAGCGTGCCGGTCGCGCCGAGCTGCTTGCAGGCGCGGGCCAGCTCGATGGCCTCGCGGGTGTCGTTGCTGGCGGCGCCGGCGAGCACGGGCACGCGACCGGCGACGGTCTGGACCACGAGCTCGACCACGCGCAGGTGCTCGGCGGTGCTGAGGGTGCTGGCCTCGCCGGTGGTGCCGCAGGGGACCAGGCCGTGGATGCCGGCGGCGAGCTGTCGCTGCACGAGGGCGACGAGGGCGGGCTCGTCGACGCGGTCGTTGCGGAGGGGGGTGACGAGGGCGGTGAGGGCTCCGCGGAACATGGGCGCGGGCGACCTTACCACGACAGGGGCTCGTGGACGGCGACGGGGTGGAGCGAGCCGTCGCGCCAGCGGGCCAGGCAGAGGGTGGCGGTGGCCGGGCCGGCGGAGGTGGCGGGGCCGGTGAAGTGGTGCTCGCCGGCGGGGGCGGGGCAGGCGGCGGAGGTGACGTGGACGGTGGTCGCGGCGGCGGAGGCCCGGCGGAACACGGCGAGCACGAGGTGGAGATCCGGCCCTTCGGGGGCGTCGTGCCAGCGCACGGCGAGGCCGCGGCCGGGGCGGATGCCGGCGTAGAGGCGGGCGCGCGAGCGGGCGGCCAGGCGGGCCGACAGGGCGAGGGCGTGGCCGTGGAAGGGGTCGGTCTGGAGCACCCGCGCGAGCATGCGGCGGGCCTGCTCGAGGTGGTCCTGCTGGATGTAGACCTGGGCGAGGGTGGCGCTGGCCAGCGCGGGGGCGGCGGGCTTTTGGGTCATGGCGCGAGGGACAGGTCAGGTCGCGGTCAAGAAGGGCCGGTTGAGGGCGAGGCCGGGGTCGACCTGCGGGCGGACCGCGGCGATGTCGCGGGCGATCTGGGCCGTCAGTTCTTCGGCGTCATTAAAGCGCTGCTCGTCGCGCAGGCGGGCGGCGAAGGCGACCTCGACGGTGCAGCCGTAGAGGCGCTCGCCGAGCTCGGCGCCGAGGGCGTGGACCTCGAGGGAGAGCGGGGCGTCCGGGCCGAAGGTGGGGTTGTGGCCGAGGCTGATCGCGGCCGGCCACAGGCCGCCGCGGGCCTCGCCGTCGTGGACCGCGAGGGCGCCGGCGTAGATGCCGGGGCGCGGGAGCAGGGCGCGGGGGGCGTCGACGTTGGCGGTGCGCACGCCGAGCTCGCGGCCGCGGCGGGCGCCGTGCACGACCTCGCCCTCGACGGCGTACCAGCGGCCGAGCATGTGCGCGGCCTCGGCGACGGCGCCGGCGGCCACGGCGGCGCGGATGTTCGAGCTGCTCAGCTTGTCGTGGGCGTCGGCGTGCTCGGGGCGCGCGGGCTGCTCGACGAGGTCGACGACGGTGACGGGGATGCTGGCGGGGCGCAGGAGCTCGGCGAGGTCGGACACGCCGCCGCCGCGACCGGCGCCGAAGCGGAAGTCGGGGCCGACGACGACGTGGGCGGGGCGCAGGCCGTCGACGAGGAGGTCGCGGGCGAACTCGGACGGCGAGGTGGCGGCGAGGGTGCGGTCGAACGGGAGGAGCACGAGGACATCGACGCCGAGGGCGGCGCAGACGCGGGCGCGCTGGTCCTGGGACTGGAGGAGGGGCGGGGCGCGCTCGGGGGCGAGGACGCGGGCGGGGTGGGGGTCGAAGGTGACGAGGGCGACGCGGCCGGCGGGCACGCCGGAGGCGGCGGTGCGGGCCCGGGCGAGGAGGGCCTGGTGGCCGCGATGGAGGCCGTCGAAGGCGCCGATGCACGCGGCGGTGCCGGGCGGGAGGGGGACGGGCTGCCGCAGGACCTGCATGGGCGCGGCGAAGCTAGCACGCGGGCGGCGCTTTCGTGTACCGTGGGTCTGTGCGTCTGCTTCTTCTGATCTCGGTGGTGCTGGCGGCGGGCTGCGGGGAGTCGCGGCAGGAGCTGTACATGCAGGGGATGAAGGTCGAGGGGGAGGCCGAGCGCGGGCCGTGCAAGCTGGTGTACGACAGCGACGAGGGGGCGCACGTGCTGAGCGGCGACCAGGTGCTCAACTGCTTGAAGATGCAGGAGGAGGCGCAGGCGCTGTACGACCGGGCGGCGGGGCTGGGGCTGAAGGACGTCGACTTCGTGCGCGTGCACGAGAACTCGAAGCAGCGGATCGCGCGGCTCGAGACGATGCTGAAGATGGTCCGCGAGATGGAGCGGCCCGAGTACAAGTGAGCGGGACGATCTCTCGCTCAGAGTAGGGCGCCGCCCTCGATCCACAGCGCCAGCGCGGTCATGTCGGCGTGCGCCAGCGGCTCGTCGGGGGGCATGGGGTCGCCGAGCACGCCGTGGATGGCGCCGCCGTCGGGGTCGCGCAGGAGCGTCTGGATCAGGTAGCTCTCGGAGGGCCGGCCGGGGGAGATCATCGGGAAGCCGGTCGAGCGCGCGCCCGCGGGCAGGACCAGGTCGGCGAACGCGGCTTCGGGGCTCCGGAGGTCGAGGCGCTCGCGTGCGAGGCCGGTCTCGCGGTGGCAGCCGCAGGCCGGGTTCGAATCATTAAAAACCTGGCCGGGGGCGAACAGCTCGCCGAGGCTGGGGGCGGGTACGTCGGGGTCCTCGCCGTCGTCGCCGCCGGTGTCGGTGCCGGCGGTCGTGTCGTCGTCCTCGTCGTCGGCGGGCGTGACCGTGAATTCGAGCTGGAAGGTCGGGCCGCCCTGGTCGGCGACCCAGCCCGGCGTGGTGACGTCGAGGCTCTCGCCGCCCCAGCCGACGGCCTCGGGCTGGAGGCGCACGCGGTGGAGAGATCCGGGCTTCAGCTCGACGCGGGGGCTGACCGAGAGCACGCTGCCGTCGCACCACGCGGTGTTGGAGGTGCCGGTGGCGGCGCCGGGGGGGCGCCAGGCGAACAGCTGGAGGTCGAGCTGGGCGTCGAAGGTGACCCGCCCGGAGGTGACGGTGGCGGCGAAGTCGTCGAGGGCGCGCGGGTCGACGAAGCCGTCGAAGCAGAAGTCGATCTGCCCGCCGAGGGGGATCGTGCCGCCAGGCTCGGGGATGGTGCGCGCGATGGCGAGGCGGTCCCGGACCGGCGGGAACGGCTGGTCGTCGGATACGCGGGTGCACGCGGCCAGGGCGATCCCCGCCAGCAGCGCCGCCGCGGGCCCCGAGGGCCGGAGGGGGTGGGGCGTGCCGGCGACGGCCATGCCCGCGAGTGTAACCGGCGGGCGCGGGTTGCAGGTGCATCCGTTGCTCGGGCCCGCGGAGGCCGTGCAGCGCGTGCGGGGGGCCTCGCCGGCTCCGCGCCATATTGCCCACGATGACCCCGGGCAATGCGTCGCGCGGGAGTTTTGCCGGATCTCCCGGGCCCACGGGTGGGCCGCGGCCGTCATGAACGAGCGAGGTTCGCGGACCCACGCGGCCGCGAAAGCCGGCCCCGCCTGGCACTGTTGTTGACCCATCGCTCGCCCGCCTGGTATCGTCCGGCCGATTTCGGCAGGCCTGCTTTTCGAAATACTTCACGGCCCCACGGGCCTGAAGGGCGGCCTTCCCGGCCTGATGCCCCAACGATCTCGAACCAGGGAGCCTCTGGTGTTGCGAAGTAAGCGTTCCAAACAGCTTGTCCCCGTCCTCGCCGTGGCCCTCGCGACCATGAGCGTGGGTTGCGGGCCCTTCGGGTACCTCAAGAAGGTCGCACGGGAGTCGAGCAAGGCCGTCGCCGAGGCCGAGGCGGCCCAGGCCGAGGAGAACGCCCCGTACGAGTACTGGGGGGCGGTCACCTACCTGGAGCAGTCGAAGATCCTGATGGGCTACAGCGAGTACGAGCGCTCGTTCGACTACGGCGAGCGGGCCAAGCAGCTCGCCGAAGAAGCGAAGGACAAGGCGGAGAAGCGGCGCAAGGGCCAGATGGACCTGAAGAGCGACGCGCTGGCGACGCCGGACGAGGCGAAGCCCGCGGACGGCGGCGAGGCGGCCGGCTCTGCCGACGCCACGGCGACGGGGACGGGCGGCGAGGTGAAGGCCGGCGTGTCGGCCGGAGGTGGCAAGTGAAGCTGCGTTCCACGAAGTTTGTCGCCACGGCGGGCGCCTCGGTGGTCCTGCTGGCGTGCGCTGGTCAGACCCTGCTCGGCAAGGTGACCGGTTACGAGACGGTCCTGCAGGGGGCCATCGCGGACGGGTCGAAGACCATCGGCTGCGCGCCGAAGGAGACGGCGATCGCCGAGGCCAACATCCGCTTCGCCAAGGACGCCCTGGCGATGGGCGAGTACTACCGCGGCAAGGAGCACGTCGAGAAGGCGGAGATCTACACGACGCTCGCGCGCAAGAAGACCGACCCGGTCCGCTGCAAGGACCCGAACGCGGTCCGCGAGAACGTGCCGAGCACCGGCGACCGCGACGGCGACGGCTACGACGACAAGGCCGACAAGTGCCCGGACGACCCGGAGGACTTCGACAGCTTCGAGGACGACGACGGCTGCCCCGACAAGGACAACGACAAGGACGGGGTGCTCGACGCGGCCGAGCTGACGCAGGACCGCAAGTGGGTCAACAAGGACCACAAGCTCGAGAACGGCCGCGACATCGACTGCCGCAACGAGCCGGAGGACGTCGACCAGTTCGAGGACGAGGACGGCTGCCCCGACCCGGACAACGACCGCGACACGATCCTCGACGGCGTGGACGCCTGCCCGAACGACCCCGAGGACTTCGACCAGTTCGAGGACCAGGACGGCTGCCCGGACAAGGACAACGACAAGGACGGGGTGCTCGACGCGGATCAGCTGACGCGCAACCCGGACATGACCTACGCGTGGTCGAACAACGACAAGAAGATGGAGAACGGCGTCGAGAAGGACTGCCGCAACCTCCCCGAGGACAAGGACGGCGTCGAGGACGAAGACGGCTGCCCGGACGTGCTCGTGTTCGACAACTGCCAGATCAAGCTCACGGACAAGATCTACTTCAAGTTCAACAAGTGGGACATCGACCCGAAGAGCTTCAAGCTGCTCGACGACGTCCGCGACACCCTCAACGCCGCGCCCGACATCAAGGTGTGGATCGACGGCCACACCGACTCGAAGGGCTCGAACAAGTACAACAAGACGCTGTCGCAGAAGCGCGTCGACAGCGTCAAGAAGCACCTGGTCGAGAAGGGGGGCATCGCCCCCGATCGCCTCGAACCGCGCGGCCTCGGCGAAGAAGTGCCGATCGCCGACAACAAGACCGCGGACGGGCGCGCGGCCAACCGGCGCGTCGAGTTCAACCTCAAGGACTGCACGAAGAAGATTCAGTAGTCCGGGGACGCGCCGCTGCGGCGGCGCGTTCGACTTCATGGCCCTCCGGGCCTGCGACTTCACGGCCCTCCGGGCGCTGTCTCACGGCCCTCCGGGCGCTCGACTTCAGGCCTCCACGAGCCTGAGCGTTGACTTCACGGCCCTCCGGGCCTGAGCATGAGGGGGCCGCTCCGGCGGCCCGTTCCACGTCTCTCTCCGTGCCGCCGCCGCGGCGTCGCCAGCCCGATGACATTCGCCTCACGCATCCAGCCCCTCCTCCGTCACAGCCGTCGTGGCGCCCTGGCCGGGCTGGCCCTGCTGGGGTTCGTCGCGGCGGCGCCCGCCACCGCCGAGGCCTCGCCGTACGCCGCGCCGATGCTGCGGCGGCCGAACCTGCCGCGCATGCTCTTCGACGACCGCGAGGACCTGAAGGCGGCGTACAACAAGGCGCTCGGGCAGTACAACAACCTCGAGCTCGACCCGGCGCTGGCCGGCCTCGACTCGGCGCTGTCGGGCAAGGACGCCGGCGACCCCGCGACCGCGCCGCTGCGCATGCTGCGGGCGGTCATCATCTTCTCGAACACCGGCAAGGCCGACCAGACGGCGGCGGCCTTCGGCGACGCGGTCAAGGCCGACTACAACGTGTCGCTGCCGAGCGAGCTGCGCTCGCCCGACCTGCAGAAGCTGCTCGACAAGGCCCGCAAGGACTCGGGCCTCAGCGCGCCGAGCGAGGCGTTCCAGCACACGCCGCCGTCGGCCGAGGACCAGTGCGGCAAGGACATCGTGTTCACCGCGCTGGCCAGCAAGGTCCCGGACGGCGGCCAGCTGGCGTTCTACTGGCGGCAGAAGGGCGGCGGCGAGTTCAAGACGTCGACGATGGACACGTTCGGCAACCTCGCGTCGGTGACGCTGACGGCCAGCGACCACGGCGACAAGCCGGTCGAGTACTTCTTCTACATCTTCGACGGCAACAACGCCGAGCAGGGCAACAAGGGCGACTCGGACGCTCCGCTGACGCTGGACATCCAGTGCAAGAAGGAGGAGGCGCCGAAGCCGGTCGAGAAGCCCAAGGAGAAGCCGAAGAGCCTGCTGCCGCGGGTGTTCATCAACATCGGCCTCGGCACCGGCCTCGGCGTGGCCCGCGGGACCGCCGACCAGAGCTACAAGCAGTACTCGCCCTTCAATAGTGGGTTCACCTACGGGCCGGCGGAGTTCGCCTGCTCGGTGGCCCGCTGGTACGCCGGCAACACCGGGCTGCCGGACGCGACCGGCTTCTCCAACGCGCTCAACGGCCTGACCGACGCGCAGATCGCCGGCTACGACCGCAACACGCTGATGATGAACTACGACCAGGGCAAGTGCGGCGAGCACCACCCGGTCAAGACCGGCATGGCCTCGGCGCCGTTCCACATCGCCCCGGAGATCGGCATCCGCGTGTCGCGGGCGCTCGTCATCTCGGGCTTCGCCCGCCTGCAGGTGGTCACCGGCTCGAAGGTCTACCGCGACGACCCGGAGCTCGACCTGGCCACGTCGTACAACAACAACGTGATCTCGCCGAACCCCCAGGGCGTGCGCAGCAAGCCCGGCTTCACCGGCGCCGGCGGCATCAAAATTAAATACTTCCTCGGCCAGGACGACCAGAAGTTCCGCCTGTTCGTCGGCGGCATGGTCGGCGGCGGGTTCGCCCGCCTGCGCGTGCCCATGGGCTTCGCCAACGACCGCAACGGCAACAGCGTGCCCGACAACC
Source organism: Myxococcales bacterium (assembly GCA_016793465.1). The sequence continues at coordinate 16,065 of JAEUJW010000001.1, read as the reverse complement.
AGGAGGTCGCGCAGGACGCCGACGCGCTCAACTCGTGCCTCCCGGTGTGGCCGTACGGCGGCCCGGCCTGCGGCGACGTCAGCCAGATCAACCTCGCCGGCCAGGTGGCGATGGCCGCCGACGACGCCCAGCGCATCGACACGGTGCGCATCGGCGGCGGGTTCGTCGGCGCGGTGTTCGGCTTCAACTACCAGATCGTCAAGAACTTCGCGCTGTTCGCGGAGATCGACCTCGGCGTGTGGTTCCCCAAGACGTCGAGCTTCCTCATCGACCTGACGCTCGGCCCGGCCATCACGTTCTAGAGCGGCCAGGCCAGCGCGAAGCCGGCGAGCGCCAGGGCGGCGACAAAGCTGGCCTGCAGGACATGTCCTGCGCGCCATGTCCTGCGCGCCAGCTCGTCGGCCTCGGCGGCGCACAGGCCGGCGATCGCCGGCATGGCCCCGGGCAGGGCGCCGCCGGCCTCGCGCGTCAGGGCGGTGACCACCGGCGAGAAGATGCGCGCGTCGGCCAGGGCGGTCCCGAGGTCGACGCCCCGCGCGACCAGCCCGCGCACCCGCGAGACCGCGGCCGCCAGCGCGGCGTTGCCGACCCGCGGCGCGGCCACGTCGAGCGCGACGAGCAGGGGCATCGGCGCGGCCAGCAGGAGCGCGAGGGCCCGCGTGAGCCGCTCCGCCGCCAGCGCCCGCAGGGCCGCGCCGAGCCCCGGGACGCGCAGGGCCAGCGCGTCCCGCTGCACACGGAGCCCCGCCGTGCGCGCGACCAGCCCAAGCGCGGCGACCAGCAGCGCGGCCGGGGCGAACGACACCCCGTAGTCCGCCAGCCAGCCGGCGACCGGGCCCGCGTCGACGCCGAGCCGCGTGTACACGCCGGACATCGCGAACGAGGCCAGCGCGAGCCCGAGGCCGAGCCCGACCACGCCGACGAGCGCGGTCCACCCGAGCCGCGCGAGCGCCCGCTCGAGCGCGCTCGGTCGCTCGGCGTAGCGGGCCAGCCGCGCGAGCGCGCCGTCGAGGTCGCCCGCGGCCTCGCCGGCGGCGAGCATCCGCCCGACCAATTCGTCGAAGCGCTGCGGGACCCGCTGCAGCGCCTCGCCGAGCGGTTGCCCGGCCTCGACCGACTGGCGCACGAGGTCGAGCTCGCCGGCGGGCACGTCGTCGCTGCTGCGGCCGCGGCGGCGGGCCTCGGCCATGCGGGCCAGCGCCTCGGGCACGCTGCGGCCGAGCGCGCGCAGGGCCACGAGCTCGTGGAGGCAGCGCCGGACCTCGGGGCGCAGCGCCTCGGCGCGCGGGGCCGGGGCCGCCTGCTGCTCGCGGCGCACGGCGGTGACGCGCAGGCCCTGGCGGCGCAGCGCGGCGATCACCTCGATCTCCGAGCCGCCCGCGAGCGCGCCGTGGCGAGCCTCACCGGCGGTCGTCCAGGCTTCCCAGTGGAACAGCGGCATGGACTCGCTCTCAGTCGCTGGTCGCGCGCAGCAGATCGTCGAGCCCGATCTCCCCGGCCGCGACGCGCGTCAGCCCGACCTGGCGCAGGCTCGCGACGCCGAGGCGCGCCGCCTCGTTGCGCAGCTCGACCACGCCGGCGCCCGCGAGCAGCCGCGCCTTCACCTCGGCGCCGACCGGCAGCACCTCGAACAGCGCCGCGCGCCCGCGGTAGCCGCCGAGGCACGCCTTGCAGCCGCGGGCGCGCCGCGGCCGGCAGTCCTTGGCGCGGCCGCTGGCCATGCCGGCGTCGATCAGGCGCTGCGTCGTCGCCCCGGGGTCGGGCTCGGCGCACTCGCTGCACAGCTTCCGCACCAGCCGCTGCGCGACCACCACGGTGACCGACGCGGCGATCAAGTAGGGCTCGACCCCGAGGTGGACCAGGCGGACCAGCGCCGAGGCGGCGTCGCCGGTCGCGAGCGTGGTGAGCACGCGGTGCGCGGCGGCGCCGGCCTGCAGCGCGACCTCGACGCTGCGGTGATCCGGCAGCGCGCCGATCATGATGATGTCGGGGTCGAGGCGCATGAGCGCGACCAGGCCGTCGGCGAAGTCGGGGCCGCCCGGCTGCTGCGCGTGGACCTGCGTGCAGCCGGGCAGCGGGAACTCGACGGGGTCCTCGAGCGTGGCGATGCTGACGCTGTCGCGGTTGAGCTCGGCGAGCATGGCGTACAGCGTGCTGGTGACGCCGTGGCCGCCGGGCGCGGCCACGAGGATCGTCCCGTGCGGCTTGTGCAGCGCGGACCGCAGCTCGCGCAGCGCGGCCTGCTCGAGGCCCAGCTCCTCGAGGTCGTGCGGGAGCTGCCCGCGGTCTTGCAGGCGCAGCACCAGCGTCTCGCCGGCGGCGGTCGGCATGGTCGCGACGCGCACGGCGATCTCCCGCTCCTTGACGCGGAAGCCGCGGATGGCGCCCTCCTGCGGCGCGCGACGCTCGGCGACGTCGAGCCCGGCCATGATCTTGAAGCGGGTCACCACCGCCGAGCGCAGCCCGACCGGCAGCTCGGTCTCCGGGTGGAGCACGCCGTCGATGCGGTAGCGGACGCGCAGCCCGGTGTCCGACGGCTCGATGTGCACCTGCGTCGCCCCGCGCGAGGCCGCGTGGGCCAGCACGCGGTTGCACAGCTTGACCGCCTGCTCCGACTCGGGCACGCCGGTCGACGTCGAGGTGGCGGCGGCGCGCTCGCTGGTGCCGGCGTCGACGCGCTCGAGGCTCAGCGCGCCGAGCATGTCCTGGTACACCGGCCCGGACCCGCTGCGGTCGTAGTAGCGGGCGATCGCGTCCTCGATCGCGCCCTCGGTGCTGACGACCGGCTCGACGTTGAGGTTGGTGATGAACTTGATGTCGTCGATCGCGTAGATGTTGCTGGGGTCGGCCATGGCCACCAGCAGCGTCGAGCCGGCGCGCTGCACCGGGATCGCCGCGTGCTTGCTGGCGATCGCCTTGGGGATGAGCCCGATCACCTGCGGGTCGATCTCGTAGTCGGTGAGGTTCATCCACGGCACGCCGTACTGCTCCGACAGGAAGTCGGCCAGCTCGCGCTCTCCGAGGATCCCGAGGCGCGCCAGGCTGTAAGCCAGGCGCTTGCCGGTCGTGCGCTGATCGGCCTGGGCTCGCTTGAGCTGGGCGAGCGAGATCAGGTTCTCGCGGACCAGGAGTTCGCCGATGCGGTCAGCCATGGGCCAATGGCGCACCAGGGTACAGCCCCGGGACCCACCCGCCAAGCCGCCGGCCCGGGACCTGCTCCCGCCGACAGCGGCCGCGGCTTGTGGATGTTTCACACGTCGCCTCCCCCTCGGCGAGCCCGCCGACGCCGCGTCGATCGACCAGGTCCCGCGTTTTGCGGTCCCCTCGCCGCCGGGGATTCGCCTATGCTCCGCCCGCCGCATGCCAGACCGCGACCGACCTGCCCCTGCCCGCGACCGGCACCGTGACGAGCACCGCCCGTCCGGGCCTCGCGACCGCAGCATCCGTCCCAGCGAGCGTCCCGCCGAGCGCCCTGTGGGTCGCCGTCCGGCGCGTCCGCGGACCACCGTCCGCGGGCCCAGCGTCAAGGTGCCGATGGAGGTCGCTCGCCTGGTCCGGGCCGGGCACCCGTGGGTGTTCCGCCACACCGTGCGTCGCGACCTCGACACCCTCGCCGAGGGCCTCGTCGTGCCGGTGCTCGACGCCGACGGCTACGGCATCGGCTGGGGCGTGGTCGAGGCCGAGGGGGCGATCGGCGTGCGCATGCTGAGCCTGCAGACCGACTTCACGTGGAACGAGGCCGAGATGCGCGCGCGCGTGCAGAGGGCCGTGCGCCTGCGCGGGCCGGCGTTCGCCAGCGGCGCGTGCCGCCTGATCCACGCCGAGGCCGACGGCTTCCCCGGCCTCGCGGTCGACCGCCTCGGCGACTTCCTTCTGCTCTACAAGTACGCCCGCGTGGCCGAGAGCTACCTCGACGCGCTGGTGCCGATCCTCGAGCAGGAGCTGAAGCCCGCCGGGATCTACATGCAGGACCGCATCCGCGGCGTGCAGGCCGAGGACCGCCGCCCGCCGGCCTTCCACCTCGCCGGCAAGGCCGCGCCGCCCGACGTCGAGGTCGCGGAGGACGGCCTCAAGTTCCTCGTCGACGTCACCGCCCCGGTCTCGCCGGGCCTGTTCCTCGACCTGCGCGAGGGTCGGCGCCTGTGCGAGCAGTGGGCCGCCGGCAAGACCGTGTGCAACCTCTTCAGCTTCACCGGCGCCTTCGGCATGCGGGCCGTCCGCGCCGGCGCCACCGCGGTCACCAACGTCGACGCGGCCGCCCGCAGCCACGCGCGCTGCCGGCAGAACCTGGCCGCCTCGGGCATGGACCCCGAGGCGATCGAGGCGATCCAGGGCGACGTGTTCACCCACCTCGAGAAGTTCCGCCAGCGCGGCCGCGTGTTCGACATGGTGATCGTCGACCCGCCGCCGTTCTCCAACGTCAAGGGCTCGACCTTCAGCGCCCTGAAGGACTGGAACCAGCTGATGACCGCGGTCGCCGGGATCACCGCGCCGGGCGGCCACGTGCTGGCGATCTCCAACGCCGTGCGCCTGCCGGAGGAGGAGTTCTTCCTGGCCCTCGGCGAGGGCGTGCACGCCGCCAAGCGGAGCGCCCGCCTGGTCGCCGAGTGCGGCCTCCCGCCCGACTTCCCGGTCCCCCCGGCGTTCGTCGAGGGCCGCTACCTCAAGATCAAGCTGCTGCAACTCGGCTGAGGGATCGCGTATCCTCGCGGCGCCATGTCGCCCAGGTTCCGCGCCCACGAGATCCGCCGCCGCTTCCTCGACTTCTTCGCCGGCCACGCCCACGCCGTGGTGCCGTCGTCGTCGCTGGTCCCGGCCAACGACCCGACGCTGCTGTTCACCAACGCGGGCATGGTCCAGTTCAAGGACACGTTCCTCGGGCGCGACCCGCGGCCGTACAGCCGCGCCGTCAGCGTGCAGCGCTGCATCCGCGCCGGCGGCAAGCACAACGACCTCGACAACGTCGGCTTCACCGACCGCCACCACACGTTCTTCGAGATGCTGGGGAACTTCTCCTTCGGCGACTATTTTAAAAAGGACGCGATCCGCTGGGGCTGGGAGCTGCTGACCAAGGACCTCGGCATCCCCGCCGACAAGCTGGTGGTGTCGGTGTTCAGCGGCGAGGGCGAGTCGGCCCCCGCCGACGACGAGGCCTTCGAGCTGTGGACCGAGTTCGTGCCGAAGGACCGCATCTACCGCCTGCCCGCCAAGGAGAACTTCTGGGCGATGGGCGACACCGGCCCGTGCGGCCCGTGCTCGGAGATCCACATCTTCCACGGCGACAAGGCCCCGCCCGACGCCGTGCGCGAGGGCAAGTACGGTCCGGCCTACGAGGACACCAAGTACACCGAGCTGTGGAACCTCGTGTTCATGCAGTACGAGAAGCTGCAGGACGGCGCGCTGGTCCCGCTGCCGCGCCCGTGCGTCGACACCGGCGCCGGCCTCGAGCGCCTCGCCGCCGTGCTCGAGGGCGTCGGCAGCAACTACCGCACCTCCCTGCTGACGCCGCTGGTCGACCTGGCGAAGCAGCTGGCCGGCGCCTCCGAGGCCGACCTCGGCGCCGGCGAGAGCCCGTTCCGCGTGATCGCCGACCACGCGCGCGCGACCGCCTTCCTCATCGCCGACGGCGTGTTCCCCGAGAAGGTCGGCCGCTCCTACGTGCTGCGCCGCATCATGCGCCGGGCCATCCGCTACGGCACCAGCGTCGGCCTCGACCGCCCGTTCTTCCACGAGGTCACGCGCAAGGTCGTCGAGGAGTTCGGCGAGGCCTACCCGCTGCTGGTCGAGCGCGCCGGTACGATCGAGGAGGTGGTCCGCGCCGAGGAGGACACCTTCCGCCGCACGCTCAGCCGCGGCCTGAAGCGCCTCGAGGCCGTGCTAGCAGACCTGCCCTCCGGGACAGGTTCGGAGTTCCCCGCCGCCGTCGCCGCCGACCTCTACGACACCTACGGCTTCCCCATCGACCTCACCGGCGTGATCGCCAAGGAGAAGGGTTTAAATCTGGACGAGCCCGCCGTCGAGGCGGCCGTGCGCGCGCGCCAGGGCAACGAGGGCGACGCCGGCTCGCTCGGGCACGACCGGGCGATCGACACCGTCTACTTCCGCCTCAAAGAGAAGCTCGCCGGCAAGGGCAAGTTCACCGGCTACGACGAGGTCAGCAGCGCCGGCACCGTGCTCGCGCTGCTCGTCGGCGGCCAGCAGGTCGAGCAGGCCAGCGAGGGCCAGGACGTCGAGTTCGTCACCGACTCGACCCCGTTCTACGCCGAGAGCGGCGGCCAGATCGGCGACCTCGGCAAGGCCAGCAGCGCCGGCGCCGAGCTGACGATCAGCGACACGATCAAACCGACCGGCGACCTCCACGTGCACCGCGGCAAGCTCACCAGGGGCTCGCTCAAGGTCGGCGACCGCCTCGAGCTCGCGGTCGACGCCGAGCGCCGCGCGGCGATCCGCCGCAACCACAGCGCGACCCACCTGCTGCACCACGCGCTGCGGTCCGTGCTCGGCACCCACGTCGCGCAGAAGGGCTCGCTCGTCGCGCCCGAGCGCCTGCGCTTCGACTTCTCGCACTCCCGCCCGCTGACGCTCGACCAGAAGCAGGAGATCGAGCGCCGGGTCAACGCCATGGTCCTCGGCAACCACGAGAGCCTGACCCGCGAGCTCAGCATGCCGGACGCCAAGGCCGCCGGCGCGATCGGCCTGTTCGAGGCCAAGTACGGCGAGGTCGTGCGCGTGGTGAAGATCGGCCCGGACAGCGTCGAGCTGTGCGGCGGCACCCACGTCGCGCGGGCCGGCGACATCGGCCTGTTCGCCATCGTCAGCGAGACCGGCATCGCCCAGGGCGTGCGCCGCATCGAGGCCGTCACCGGCATGGGCGCACTTTCGCACCTGCAGAACACCAGCCACATCCTCGCCGAGGCCGCGCTCGAGCTGCACGCCGCCGGACCGCAGGAGGTGCTGCCCCGCCTCGGGCGCCTGTTCGGCGACCTGAAGGCCCGCGAGCGGGAGATCGCCGACCTGCAGCGCAAGCTCGCGGTCGGCGGCAGCGGCGGGGCAGGGGACAGCGTGGTCGAGGTCGGCGGGGTCAAGCTGCTGGCCAAGCTCGTCACCGTCGGCGACCCCAAGGCCCTGCGCGACGCCGCCGACGCGCTGCGCGACCGCCTCGGCTCGGGCGTGGTCGTCCTCGGCGCCGAGCGCGACGGCAAGGCCGCCCTCCTGGTCGCGGTCACCAAGGACCTCGGCGGGAAGATCCACGCCGGCAACCTCGTTGCCGCGATCGTCGGCCACGTCGACGGCCGCGGCGGCGGACGCCCCGACCTCGCGCAGGCCGGCGGCTCCAACCCCCAGGGCCTCCCCGCCGCCCTCGCGGCCGCCCGCGACGCGCTCGCGGCTCAGCTCGCGTGACGCTCGCGGCGGCCCCGTGAGCCCGCGGTCCGGCCTGCACCGCGACGTGCAGGCCGGGCCCGCAGGCCCCGGCCGCTGTGTTAATGTTGCGTGGCCATGGATCCCGCCTCCGCGCCCGAGCTGTCCGAGATCCTCGCCCGCGCCGGCGTCCAGCCGGCGGCCGTCGCCGAGCTGATGGCCTGGGCCCGCGCCCGCAGCTCCGCGCTCATCGCCGGCCTCGACCGCGACTCTCCGCTCGGCCAGTCGCTGGCCCCGGGCCTCGCCCAGCTCGTCATGCGCCGCTCCGACGATCGCGTCGGCGTCATCCCGCAGCTGCCGCCGGTGATCGTCGCGCCGGCGTCGTCGCCCGCGCGCGGCGAGGCGCTGGTCGAGGCCCCGAGCGCGGTCGACCCCGACGAGGCGGCCCTCGACGGCCTCGACCCCGACGCGACGATCGCGGTCCCGAGCCCGCGGCCCGCCGAGGTCGACGCGCCGGGCTCCGACGAGGTCTCGCGGCCCTCGAGCCCCTCGCGCAGCGCACCGCGGGCCACCGCGCGCGTGATCTCCCGGCCCAACCTCGGCGCCGCGATCGAGGCCGCCCTGCACGGCGAGACCAGCGGCGACCTCGAGGTCCCCGCCGAGCCCGCGACCGCGTCCGCCTACAGCGAGGACGACCCGACCATCGGCGGCTTCGCCCGCTTCGCCAACGTGCGGCGCGCCCCCTCGCCGAGCGAGTCGCGGGCCCCGCTGACCCAGGGCTTCGCCCGACACGCCGAGAGGGTCGCCGCCGAGCCCAGCCAGTTCCTCGACGTGCCGGCCCCGCCGAGCTTCGTGACCAGCGAGAGCAACACCAGCATGCGGGTGTTCGGCGTCACCGGCGACAGCGAGCGCTCGACCAGCCTCGTGGTCGGCATCCCCGACGACGACACCGCCGACGTGCCGCTGCCCCGCCAGCGCCGCGGCAGCGAGGGCCTCGCCGCCACCGCCTCGGGCTCGCTGCGCGCCGCCCGGCCGGTCTCCGAGCCGACCTCGGCCGCGCCCTCGCCGGCGCGCTCGCTCCCCGAGGGGTCGATCGAGCTCAACCTCGCGATCGAAGACCCCGAGCTGAGCTCCGCGCTGCACCGAATGATCCCCGCCACCGGCGAGACGTCCTCGACGCTCACCCACCTGCCCTCGACCCACCTGCGTCCGGGCGACTCGATGCAGCAGATCGTGCCGACCGGCGAGATGTCGCTGCAGATCCCCATCACGATCGAGGAGCACGGCCCCGAGGACGCGCTCCCGCCCGAGGTCGCCGAGGCCGAGCTCCCGCCGGTCAACCCCCGCAGCCCGCGCAAGACCCCGCCGCCCCCGCCGAACAAGCGCAGCGGGACCATCGCCACCACGGTCGTGCCGCAGCCCGAGCCGCCGCAGAAGCGCGGCCGCGGGCGCAAGAAGGTCGTCGAGCTCGGCGCCCCGGTCGCGCGCCCCGCCCCGCGGGCCGTCACGCCGGCGCCGGTGCAGGCGCGGCCCTCGCGCGAGACCAGCAAGCCCACGAGCGCCGAGAGCTCGCAGGCGGCGATCCCCAACTACCTGCGCGACGACGACGAGTGAAGGCTACGCGTCGGGGTCCGCCGCGACGTCCTCGAGCCCGGCGCCCGCGAAGTGGAAGTGCCGCACGAACGCCCGCCGGGCCGCCGCGTCGCGCCCCGGGTTGGCGCCGAGGGCCGCGCGGGCCAGGTCGGCCGGCGACTTGCCCGAGGCCACCACGTCCTCGATCGCGTCGAGGAAGCGGGCCTCGGTGCGGCCCTTGCTGTCGCGCACGTCCTGGCGGTCGAGGCCCTGGCGAGCGATCGCGATCAGCGCCTTCGACAGGCGGTGCACGCGAGGCGAGCGCATGCCCGCCTCGCGGCACTCGGCCCACAGCGCCAGGCGCTCGCCGAACTCGAGCTCGCGGACCAGCTCCCACGCCGCCTGGCCGGCGTCGGCGTCGTAGAGCACGCCCTTCCACAGCGCCGGCAAGGCGCACACGTAGCGCGAGCCGACCGAGTCCGACCCGCGGACCTCGAGGTACGGCTTCAGGCGGATCTCCGGGAACAGCGTGCTGAGGTGCAGCTCCCAGTCGCCCTTGGTCGCGGTGTGGCGGGTCCCGTCGGCGTCGACGAAGCCCTGCTGCATGTAGTCCTTGAACGGCAGGTGGCAGGGCACGAAGGTGTCGCCGCGGCGCACGAAGAACATCGGCACGGCCAGGGCCCACGCGGCGTAGCGCTCGTAGGAGAACGGCCCGTCGAACACGAACGGCAGCAGCCCGCAGCGGGCGTTGTCGACGTCGGTCCACGAGTCCGAGCGCAGCGACGACAGGCCCGAGTCGGCGCCCTCGCGGTAGGGCGAGTTGGCGAAGATCGCGGTCGTCAGGCCGGAGATCGCCATGGCCATGCGCAGGCGCTCGCCGGCCTGCTGCTCCGACGCGTAGTCGAAGTTGGCCTGGACGGTGCAGGTGCGCAGCATCATGTCGAGGCCGCGGGAGCCGCGGGTCGGCAGGTGGGCCCGCATGACCGCGTAGCGGCCCTTCGGGACCCAGCGGATCTCCTCGCGGGTGGCGAACGGGTGGAACCCGGCGGCCAGCCAGGCCAGGCCGAGCCGGGTCGACACCGAGTGGAGCTCCCGGTAGTGCGTGGTGAACTCGGCGCAGGTCGCGTGGATGTTGGGCAGGGGGGCCCCGCTGAGCTCGAACTGCCCGCCCGGCTCGAGCGTGATCGACGCCCCGTCGCGCTCGAGGGCGATGATCTCCCCGCTCACGCCCCGGTCGCTGGTCGGTCGCCAGCCGAACTCCTCGGCGAACGCCGTCAGCACCGGCGTGATGTGGCGATGGAAGTCGACCGGCCCCGGCTCCCCGGGCGACGCCTCGAGGGCCACCCCGAACTTCTCCTGCTCGGTGCCCACCTTGTGGGTCGCCGGGTCGGGGCGCTCGGCCCGGCGGAAGAACCCCACGATATCCGCGGCGGTCAGCGGCTCGGACGAGGCGGCGGTGATCACGGTGTTGCTCACGGCCCGCAGTGTACCTGCTTCACCCGTCCGACCTGACCGCGGAAACCCGCGGGGGGACCCGCGAAAGCGCCTTGACCCCGCGCGTCTAGCCCCGCTATTGTCCGCCCCGGCGCACCGGAGAACGATTTGAGCACGGCCACGGCACCTTGTAACATCGGCCCGCGGATCTCCGTCCGGGGCAACCTCGCCGGCGAAGAGGACCTCATCATCGAGGGCCACGTCGAGGGCAGCATCAGCCTCACCGGCCACCTCGTGGTCGCCCAGTCCGCGGTCATCGCGGCCGACGTCGAGGTCGACAGCGTCGACGTCCACGGTCAGGTCGACGGCGACATCGTCGCGGTCACGACCATCACGCTCCACGAGAGCGCGCGCGTCACGGGCAGCCTGCGCGCCCCGCGGGTGGTGATCGCCGACGGCGCCGTGTTCAAGGGCACGGTCGAGATGGACGTCCAGATTCCCGCCAGCCTGCAGCGTCAGCCGCGGCGTTAAGTTCACGCACTCACGTAGGAGATCCGCATGTCCACCACCGTCATCGGCAGCAGCATCACCATCGACGGCGAGATCTCCGGCGAGGACCAACTGGTCGTCCACGGCACCGTCAAGGGCCGCATCAGCGTGCGCGACGCGCTCGTCGTCGAGAACGGCGGCGTCGTCGAGGCCAGCGTCGAGTCGGCCACGGTGACCGTCAACGGCACCGTCCAGGGCGACATCGCCGCCAGCGAGCGCGTGCAGCTGCAGCCGAATTCCAACGTCGTCGGGGACATCCGCGCGCCGCGGATCCTCATCGCCGACGGAGCTTCGTTCAAGGGCAACGTCGACATGGGGGGCTAGGGGACAGCGATGGCAACGAAGACCAAACACAATCTCCCTGTCCCCGAGGCCGGCGCCGAGGTGGCGACCATCGTCGCCGCGGGCACCCACGTCGTCGGCCGCCTCACCGGCCAGGAGGACATCCGCGTCCAGGGCACGGTCGAGGGCTTCGTCCGCCTCGGCACCACCCTCTACGTCGATCCCGAGGGCGTCGTGCTCGCCGAGGTGTACGCCGTGGACGTGGTCGTCGGCGGCACGGTCGTCGGCAACATCACCGCCGACCACGCGATCGTGCTGACGACCACCGCCCGCGTGATCGGCGACCTCTGCGCCCCGCGCATCAGCATCGCCCCCGGCGCCGCCTTCCGCGGTTCGGTCGCCACCGAGGCCCCGGCCGCCGAGGAGCACTCGATGGAGGCCGCTGCCCGCAGCTACACCGCCGGCCGCGCCCCCGTCGCCCGCGCCGCGAGCGAGCGCCCCGCCGCCCAACAACAGCAGGGCAACGGCTCGATCAGCAAGCCCGCCCGCCAGGCCGTCCGCCTGCCCCCGCGCCGCGCCCAGGCCTTCACCGCCGCCCCCGCGCGCCCGACCCCGGCCCCCGCCGGCGAGACCGTCGTGGTCCACCACCCGTCGATGCGCCGCAGCGACCCGTCCCCCCGCAAGGAGATCCGCCCCAAGGCCCTCTCCCGCGGCAAACACAAAGTCGACCGCGTGGACTAACTTCACGGCCCTTCGGGCCTGGGTCGGCCTCCGGCCGATCGGGCCTGAAGGCCCTCTTCACGGCCCTTCGGGCCTGGGTCTGCCTCCGGCCGATCGGGCCTGAAGGCCCTCGTCACGGCCCTTCGGGCCTGGGTCGGCCTCCGGTCGATCGGGCCTGAAGGCCCTCTTCACGGCCCTTCGGGCCTGGGTCGGCCTCCGGCCGATCGGGCCTGAAGGCCCTCTGGGCGTCGCGTGGGCGCGTATCCCTTCGCGCTCGTTCGGCTCGCTGGTGATCCGCGACGCTGACGGTGCGAGGGGGTCGATCTCGTCTGGCCTCGTCGTGAGCCCGGGCGATGGGGGTCGTCCGCGCCGCGATCCCCGCGAATTCCCGCGACCGAGCAAATTTGGACACCCCAGGCGGACTGAGGCAAACATCCGTCCGGGCCTGGTGTACCATGCCCCTCAAGAGAGGTTCCATGCGCAAGCTCGTCGTCTCGTCCCTGTTGGCCTTTGCGGTGCTCTCCTGGTCCGGCTGCAAGGAAGCCGACCCGAACGCGTTCGAGACCCACATCGCCAGCATCAAGGACGTCAACGGCCGCGCCGCCGGCCTCTCGGGGCTCGAGGCGCTGGTCAAGGCCATCACCTCTTCGCCTGGCGACCACAAGGAGCGCCTCGACGAGTTTGTCACCAAGGTCATCCCCGTCTTCGAGGAGGTCTGGGATCAGGTGACGCCGGAGCAGCAGGTCATCATGCTCAACATGTTGACCGCGGCTGGCCGGCCCGAGGGCGCCAACCTGTGGATCAAGGCCCTCGCGCTCGACGGCTCGGACGCCGCCCGCAAGCGCGTGCTGGCCGCCCTCCAGGGCATCCAGAAGGCCAGGCCGCCGGCCGTGGTCGACGCCGTGGTCGCGCTCATGCAGGGCCTCGTCAAGGACCCGAGCAAGGACAAGGGCAAGACCAACGAGGGCGAGCTCCGCCTCGAGCTGGCCACCACGCTCGGCGAGCTGCGCGACAAGAAGGCCGTGCCGGTGCTCATCGAGGCCATGAACCAGACCAAGGAGAACCAGCCGGTCTCGGTCCACCGCGAGGCCGCCAAGGCCCTCGGCATGATCAAGGACGGGTCGGCGACCGACGCCCTGCTCACCGTCACCTTCCGCGTGCCCGACGCGCCGTCGACCACCGACATCGCCAACCGCTCCAAGCTGGCCCTCGTCTCGATCGGCGAGCCCGCGGTGCCGCGCCTGAAGGAGATGCTGGCCGGCAAGTTCACCGAGGTGAACGAGCTCGCGCAGAAGCACGACGTCGACCTCCTGGTCGTCCAGCAGACCGCCGTCGGCATCCTCGGCGCCATGGGCACCAACGCCGCGATCGACGAGCTCATCGCCTTCATGCCGCAGGACGACTGCGTGGCCCAGCCGGCCAAGAAGCCCGAGAAGAAGAAAAAGAAGGACGAGGAGGAGGAGCCGGACGAGGAGGACGCCGCCAACGCCAGCCTGCGCGCGTTCGTGGCCAACACGCTCGGCCTCATCGGCGACCCCAAGGGCGTGCCGGCGCTGTGCAAGTGCATCAACGCCACCCACAACCCCGGCGACATGTTCCCGATCACCGAGGCGCTCGGCCGCATCGGCGGCGACGAGGCCTTCAAGTGCCTCGCCGACGCCACCAAGACCGGCGAGTACGACCCCGAGGCGCTCGACAACTCCGACTTCCGCTACCAGATCCGCTGGGAGGCCGGCCGTTTCGCCACCCTCGTGGCCACGCCCGAGCAGCTCCCGGCCCTGCAGGACGCCATGAAGGGCGCCTCCGCGGCCAACGAGAAGAAGGTCGCCGAGGAGATGAAGAAGTGGGAGCCGGGGGTCAAGACCCTCGAGACCTGCAAGGCCGACCTCGCCTGCTACAAGAAGGTCCTCAACGACCAGAACGCCGACTGGTTCGCCCGCGAGAAGGCCGCCTTCGAGGTCGTCCGCCTCGCCCCCGCCGGCGACAAGGCCGCCGCCCTCGACATCGCCAAGGCCTTCAAGGTCCGCAACCCCGACGCCCGCGTCACCATGGCGCTGCTCGTCCCGCGCGTGCTAAAGGGCGCCAAGTGCCCCGAGTGCGCCGCCGCCCTCGACGACGTCATGAAGGGCGAGAAGGGCAGCATGGACAGCACGCTGCAGCTCTCGGTCCTCACCGCCCGCTCCTCCATCGCCCGCATCGCCGACTGATCGAGGTGGTCCCCGTGCACCGCCGGCTCGTCCTGCTCCTGCTCGTCGCCGCCTGCGCCGGCAAGCAGACGAGCGCCAGCGTCACGCCCGGAGAGCCCGCGGTCGCCGCGGCCCCTGGCTCCGCCGCCGCGGCGTCGGGCCCGGTCAGCCTCGCCGACGCGGAGGCCGCGCTCGCCGCCGGCGAGCCGGCCCGCGCCGTGGCCGTGTTCGGCAGCATCCTCGCCGGCGAGCCCGACGACGCCACCGCCCGCCAGGCTTACCCCGGCCTGGCCCGCGCGCACGAGCAGCTCGGCGACTGCGCCGCGGCGATCCACGCCTACGACGAGATCCTCCGCCGCTTCGCCGACGCCGGCGCCGACGCCCACGCCGGTCGCGGCGCCTGCCATGCCGAGCTCGGCCAGTGGCAGGCCTCGGCCGACGACTTCGGCCAGGCGGCGGCCCGGGCGACCCTCGCGTCGGCCCAGGTCGAGTACCTGACCCGCCAGGGCTACGCCCTCTTCCAGCTCGACAAGTTCAAGGAAGCCGACCCGCTGCTCGCGCGGGCCGACCAGATCTTCCTCGGCTCGGAGGGCAAGGAGCGCTTCACGACCTTCTACTTCGTCGGCATGGCCCGCTTCTACCGCGCGGCGATCCACCACCGGACCTTCCGCGAGGTCGTGATCCGCCCGTCCGAGGCGACCATGTCCGAGGACTTCGCCCGCAAGTTCGCCCTGCTCGAGCAGGCCCAGGCCGGCTACGAGAGCACGATCAAGGCCAAGCACGTGTTCTGGGTGTCCGCCGCCGGCTACCAGATGGGCACCTTGTTCCAGGAGTTCTACGACGCCATGATGCACGCCCCCGTGCCCGACTGGCTCGACGACAACCAGCGCAAGGTCTACTACGAGGAGCTGAAGAGCCAGCTGCGCCCCGTGGTCAACAAGGCGATCTGGGTGTTCGAGAAGAACCTCGAGACCGCCCGCAAACTCGGCTACGACTCCCCGTTCATCGCCCAGACCGAGACCAAGCTGAGCGATCTCCAGGCGATCCTCCTCGCCGGCGACACCACCCTCGGCAAGCCCCATCCCCCGCTCGCGCCCGAGGCCCGCCCGGAATTCGCCCGCGGAGGCGACGAACCCGGGCAAGAGCCCAGCCCGCTGGACCGGAAGCTGTTCGTCCCGGAGCCCACCCCCCTCTGACCCGCAGGCGCAAACCCGCGAGTCAGCTCACTTATGTCCTCGTGGAATTGCCCTCCCGGGCACGGGCGCGGCTTGACACCCCCCGCGATCGACGGTTATACACCGCCTCCACGAATTTCGGGCCCACACGGACCCGAAGCTTTGCCATCCCCTCAGGCAGGAGGCCCTCGCTCTCGCTGGCGTAGCTCAATGGTAGAGCACCTGATTTGTAATCAGGCGGCTGCGGGTTCAAGTCCCATCGCCAGCTCTCTCGCCAGACCCCCTCGAACTTCGGCCCTCACGGGCTCCCGACATACAAAAATCCCTGGATGGGTGCCCGAGTTGGCCAAAGGGAGCGGACTGTAAATCCGCCGCGTCACCGCTTCGAAGGTTCGAATCCTTCCCCATCCACTCCTTGCGGGAGTAGCTCAGTTGGTAGAGCGTCAGCCTTCCAAGCTGAATGCCGCGAGTTCGAACCTCGTCTCCCGCTCTTCGCGCAAAACTCAATAGTCTCGCCCATGTAGCTCAGTTGGTAGAGCACATCCTTGGTAAGGATGAGGTCAGCGGTTCGAATCCGCTCATGGGCTCCCCCGAATCACCTTCGAAGCGTACGAAGCGGAGAGATCATCGCCATGGCCAAGGAACAATTCATCCGCAACAAGCCCCACGTCAACATCGGCACCATCGGTCACGTCGACCATGGCAAGACGACGCTGACGGCGGCGATCACCCGCGTGCTGAGCCTGAAGGGGATGGCGGAGTTCCAGGCCTACGACCAGATCGACAAG
>JAEUJW010000109.1 GCA_016793465.1 Myxococcales bacterium | reverse complement strand
CGGCTACGACGTGGGCCTCGACCGCAAGGTCGCGCTGAAGCTGGTGCGGCGGCAATTATTAAACCGTCCGGCGGTGCGCGACCGGATGGTGCGCGAGGCCAAGGCGATGGCCCGCCTGTCGAGCGCGCACGTGGTCCAGGTCTATCAGGTGGGCCCGCACAGGGACGGGATCTACGTGGCGATGGAGTACGTCGAGGGCGAGGCCCTCGGCGCGTGGTTGGAGGCGAGGCCGCGGTCGTGGCAGGCGGTGCTGCGCACGCTCGGCGGGGCGGGGCGCGGGCTGGCGGCGGCGCACGCGGCGGGGCTGGTGCACCGCGACTTCAAGCCGGAGAACGTGCTGGTCGACGCGGACGGGCACGCGCGGGTCCTCGACTTCGGGCTGGTGCACTCGGAGCACGGGACCGGGTCGATGGGCGACACCGACGAGCTGTCGCAGTCGGCGGCGGGGGTCGAGGACACGGTCCACTCGACCGGCGCGGGCGACGTGGTCGAGCGCTCGGCGCTGCACTGGTCGGTGCGCCTGACGCGGTTCGGGCGCACGGTCGGGACGCCGGCGTACATGTCTCCGGAGCAGCACTTCGGCGAGCCGGTCGGGCCCTACTCGGATCAGTACAGCTTCGCGGTCACGCTGTACGAGGCGCTGTACGGGGCGCGGCCGTTCAACGGGGACTCGTGGGACAGCCTGAAGGCGCAGGTGCGAAGGGGCGAGGTGCCGCCGCCGCCGCCCGACTCGCGGGTGCCGGGCTGGGTTCATAAAATTCTCGTGCGCGGGCTGGCGGTCGCCCCGGCCCAGCGCTGGCCGAACATGCAGGCGATGGTCGACGCGCTCGAGCGCGACCCGCGGCGCACGCGGATGCGCGTGGTCGGGCTGGTCGGGCTGGTCGGGCTGGTCGTGGCGGCGTCGGCGGCCAGCTACGCGCTGGCGACGGCCCGGACCGCGGCGGTGGACCGCTGCGGCGGCGGGGCGCAGGAGCTGGCGGGGGTGTGGGACGAGGCGCGCCGGCACGACCTGAGGCGGGCGTTCGCGGCGACGCGGGCGTCGTTCGCCGAGGACGTGCTGCGGCGGACGTCGACGCGGCTCGACGCCTACGCGGACGCGTGGGCGGCGGCGCATCGCGCGGCCTGCGAGGCGAACGTGGCCGGCAACCAGACCGACAACCTGCTGGACCTGCGCATGGCGTGCCTCGGGCGCCAGCGGACGCGCGTGTCGGCGCTGGTCGACGTGCTGGCGACGGCGGACCGGTCGGTGGTGGAGAACGCGGTGCAGGCGGTGGCGGCGCTGCCGAGCGCGCAGGCGTGCGCGGACGCGGAGGCGCTGCTGGCCGCGCCGCCGCCGTCGGACCCGCAGACGACGCTGCGGGTCGACCAGATGCGGCGGCAGCTCGCGCAGGCGGGGGCGCTCGAGGACACGGGTCGCTACGAGCAGGGCCTGGTGCTGGCGGAGAAGGTGCGCGGCGAGGCGGCGCTGCTGGGCTACGCGCCGCTCGACGCGGAGGCGGCGCTGGCGGTCGGGAGCCTGCTGATGGCGGTGGGCCGCAGCGCGGAGGCCGACAAGGCGCTGGTGCGGGCGCTGCAGCTGGGGATCGTGCACGACCTGCACGCGGAGGCGGCGGAGGCGGCGGCCAAGCGGATCTTCGTGCTGAGCCAGGGGTTGCAGCAGCCGGCGGCGGCGCTGGTGACCGAGCCGACGGCGGAGGCGCTGGTCCAGCGGGCGCGCGACGACGGGCGGCTGACGGCGCTG
>JAEUJW010000089.1 GCA_016793465.1 Myxococcales bacterium | reverse complement strand
CCACCCCGAACGCTGGACCGGCAACACCCGCAACTGGAAGCCCGTCCGCGTCGTCTGCCTCAACCCAGAGCGTGAGCCCGCCGATTCCAAGGCGAAGCACGCCTGATTGCCAAGGCGACAACTATCCTGAAACTCACCGATCTCGATGACGGGCTCGCCGCCTGCGTCATGGATCTGGCAGCGCAGGACCATCCCGCGTGGGACCCACTGATCGCCGCGCTCGAAGTACTCGATCTGAGGCTTGCCGATCGGGATCTCGACGGCGACATGCTCGTGTTCCTGGCGCATGCGCTCGGTCGCGGCCAGGCCCTCGTTGAAGTGATCGAGGATCTGCTGATCGGTCATCTCGTCGATGACAGAGCCCAGCTTGTAGTGGGTGTCGCCGATGTCGGGATCCGCGTACTCGATGATCGCGGTGTCGCCACGGCGGCTGATCCGCACCTGATCGAGCGAGGCAACGAACGGTCGTTTCCGGGGCATGGTGGTGACCTCACCGCCGAGGATATACGGACGAGCGAAATCGCTCAACCGTCTCCAGGACCCGGCCGCAGGCAGCCTGGGGCCGGTCAGGGCAGAAGTGGTGCTCTGAGGTCTGCGCGAACTCGCGCCGTATGTTAGAGAACGCGGCGGAGGGTCGATGACGCAGATCGGACGCAACGCCCCGTGCTCGTGCGGCAGCGGGAAGAAGTACAAGTCCTGTTGCCTCGTCGGCGGTCGGCAGTCCTACACCGCCGGTGAGCGGCAGTCGGCGCTCGACCGCCTGCCCGGAGTGCTCGAGGCCGCCGGGTTCAAGGATCGGGTGCCCGCACTCGCCGAGCAGTTCGGCCTGCTCTTCCCTGATCCCGACACGGACGAGCTGATCGCGGGGATGAGCTTCGACGCGTTCCGGGCGTGGCTGTTGTTCGATGTCCCGATCGACGCGGACGCTCGCATGGTCGATCGGCTGCTCGCCGGCGGCGGACTCGGACGCGGTGAGCGGATGTTCCTCGAGGGCATGAGTGGCACGGCCATGCGCCTCTACGAGGTCGTCGACGTCGTCCCCGGCGCGACGGTCAGCGTACGCGAGCTCCTCGACGGGGGTGAGCTCGTCGTTCGCGAACGCAGCGCCTCGCGCAGCCTGAAGCGCGGGGACATCCTGGCCGCGCGGGTGTCGCCACGCGGCGCCACCGGGCAACCAGAGTTCGACGGCGGCCTCCTGCCGCTCTACCGCTCGCGCCGGGAGGCCGTGCTGCGCCGACTTCGTGACGCCCAGGCCGAGTTCCGCGCCGCTCGTCCCCTCGCTGACGAGCTCGAGTTCGCGAGGACGTTGCCCCCGCTGTTCCACGCCGAGTGGTCGACGTCGGTGTCGGCGCCGCAGCTCGTGAACTTCGACGACGAGCCCGTGGTCCTCGTCCAGGTGAAGTATCGCGTGCGAGACGTTCCCGGGGCCCGCGCCGCCCTCGACGCCCACCCGGACCTCGAGCGTTCGACAGACGGCGCCCGCTGGGCCTGGCGAGCTCCCAGCCGCGAGAAGAGGGACCCGGTCATCCTCGCGTCCTTCACGCTCGATGACGACGAACTCTCGATCGACACCAACTCCCGCGAGCGCAGCGAGCGGGTCCAGGCGCTGGTCGCCGGGCACCTCGGCGAGCTCGTGACGCTGAAGGGGACGACCTTCACGGAGCCCACACCGACGGCGACGGGCACCCACGAGCGGCCGACAGCCTCGCCACCTGCGGTGCCCCCGGAGCTCCGCGCCGTCGTCGAGCAGGCGCTCGCCCGGCACTATGCCGCCTGGCTCGACGAGCCGGTTCCGGCGCTGGATCGCCACACGCCACGCGCCGCCGCTCGCACCGCAAAACTGCGACCCCGCGTCGTCGAGATGCTCAAGGACCTCGAGCAGAACTACGAACGCGACCGGTGCAACGGACAACCCGCCTTCGACCCGGCCCCGCTCTGGGACGAGCTCGGACTGCGCGGGGCCGAGATGGATGGCTCGTCGAGCAGTCCGTCACCGGTTCTTCGTGATCGGGTTACCCCAGGACCTCACCGGCGAGGAGCGCGTGGGCCGGGTCCAGGCCGGTGACCGGACCGTCGCTCACGAACGAGGCGAAGGCGGCCTGGACCGCACCGCCGCCGTCGGTGTCCTCCTGCAAGGCGGACGCGAGCACGAGCGCGGCCCACAAGGTCGTCACGGCGCGACTGTTCGAGCGGGACACGCTCGCGCTGCCCGTCGACGAGAGGATCACCCTCGCGGCGACCCGGCTCGACGACGCGGGCCCCGAGTTCGCGCCGCCGGAGTACGTGCTCCGCACGGATCAGCTGCAGGTCTTCCACGTCTTCGCGACCTTCCTCCTCGACGTGGCGACCCGTCCGCCGGGCGATGACATCCACTGGGCCGCCGAGCGTTACGGCCGCATCATCCTCCCGCCGCGCACCGGCAAGACCGTGATCGCGGCGCACATCCTCGCGCGTTGTCGGCTGGTCTCGACCTTCATCGTGCCGACGAGGACGCTGGTAGTGCAGGCGGCGAACGAGCTGCGCGCCCGCATGCCCGGTGTCCCGGTCGGGGTCTACTTCGGCGAGCGCAAGGAGATCGTCGAGCACGGTGTCAACGTCGCCACCTACGCCCTCCTGCAGCGGGTGGCGAAGCAGGGCGCGCTCCCCGATCCGCTCGCGCGCTCGGCCCTCGTGTTCGCCGACGAGGCGCACCGGGCGATGACCGCGGACCGGCTGCGTCTGCTCCGACACGCCTTCCTGCCGGGCGCCGTGCGCGTCGCGCTGACCGCCACGCCCGACTACGACGACGAGCGCCTGCTGTGCCGCTTCTTCCCCGAGCTGATCCACGAGGTGACGCTGGAGGAGGCGCTGGCGCTCGGCCTGCTGGCGCCAGCCCGCGTGTGGGTCGCAGAGGTCGACGCGCAGGGTTCGCGCGTCCGCGTCCTCGCCGGGGACTACGAGGAGGCGGCGCTCGGTCGCGTGATGTCGACGGCGCCATTCGCTCGCGCCGTCGAGGTGTTCCGTTATCGCGGTGCCAACGCCGCGATGCCGGCGTTGATCGCCTGCACAACGCGCCAGCAGG
Organism: Myxococcales bacterium; assembly: GCA_016793465.1. Next base: position 228,269 of record JAEUJW010000089.1, on the reverse strand, counting down.
CCCACGACCTCACGCAGTACTTGATCGCCCACCGCCCGGTCGGCGCGCCACCGCCGGAGCTCGTGCTCGGTGACACGAGCCCGGAGGAGCGCGCCCGGATCCTCAGCGGGTTCGAGGCCGGCGCGATCGACACGCTCGTCCAGGTCGGCGTGCTGATCGAGGGGTGGAGCAGCCCCCGCTGCAAGCTGCTCATCGATCTGGCGCCGACGCTCTCGCGGGTGCGTGCGACGCAGAAATACTTCCGCGTCATGACCCGCCATCACGGGGCCGATGCGCGCATCTACATACTCCTGCCCACCGGGCTGCCGGAGTTGCCGGTCCTGCCGACGGAGCTGTTCGGCCGGTCCTGCAGCGAATACGAGTGCGGCGATCTCCTCGGCGAGTCCGATGTCAGCGGCACCACGCAGGCGATCGACCGCACGCAGGGCTCGCCGGTGGCAGGGGTGACGCTCAAGAAGCGGATCGTGCTGGCGACCCGGCTCGTGGCCCCGCGGCTCGATCGCACCGACCTGGCGGCCGTACGCGCCGTGATGGGTTCGTGCCGCGCGTTCGATCCGGCCGTGCCGTGTGGACTGCGGCACTTCCAGCGGCTCCGCTTCGACCACCCGCTGTTCGCGGGGCGCGGCGACTTTCTGCTGCGCTGGCTCGGCGTCGCAGCGACAACGGTCGCGTACCAGAACCTCCTGGCCCGCGTCCTCCCCGACGCGGCGGGACACCTCCTGCTCGGCGAGGATGGTCGCGGCAACCTCCGCTGGTGTCGGGAGGACGCTCGGCACCTGCTCCGGGCACAGCCCCGTGTACGGCCCGATCGTTCATGGCACCGACCCGAGGACGGGTACGTCGCGGGGCTCCGTGCGCTCGCCGGACCCGACGTGCGCGTGACGGAGCCTGACCCGGACCCGCTGGAGCGGCTGCTCCGCCTCGAGGAGGCCGACTCGCTCGCCTACGCCGTCTGCACGCTGCCGACGCGCCAACGACTCGCAGTCGCCAGGTGGTTCGGCCTGCTCGGTGAACGCGAGCACACGCTGCAGGAGCTCGCGGACGACGAGTGCATCTCCCGTGAACGTATCCGCCAGGTCATCACGGTCGGCCAGCGGAAGCTCCGGTTCAGCACCCGCCGCGAGTCGGGCGTCTTCCGCGTGATCGACACGATGTCCGAGCTGCCGCCCGAGCTCGCTGGATGGCGGCGTTCTCACTACGGAGTGCGCCGATGGGCCACACGACGGCAGCTCTGCGAGGTCTTGCCGCCGTGGACGGAGCTCCCGTCGCCGATCCCCGTGCGGGGGCTGCCGGCAGCCGTCGACGCGTTGCTCGCCCGACTCCACGTCCAAGCCCACATCGCCGCCTCCCCATCCGAATTCACGACCTGGCTGGCTGACGGTGTCACCTGGGGCCGGGCCGTGTGGTGCGCCGACGACGTTCGTCTCGAACTCCTCCGTCACGGTCACGCCAGCCAGGACCCCGACGGTGGCGAATCGATCGTGCTCCGCCTGTGGGCCGAGATCTCGGGACTGCCGCAACGAGCGAAGCTCGCGCTCTCGGGTCGACAGGGCCTGCTCTCTTCGTTCACCCTGGAAGAGGAGCCCGAAGGCGCCGTCGAGGCGGTCTGGCGTGACCTCAACGGCCTCGCGCCACGGCCGATCCGGCGGCGTCGTCGCTGACCGCGGCGTCGGGGCCGAACAAGCCGTCAGTGACGCACCGAGGGCTCGAGCAGGGAGAGCATATCGGGGAGGATGTGGCCGCCGGGGGCGACGATGTAATCGCGGAACTGCCGCGCCTTGATCGTCTTCTCCCACAGCGACAGACGCTCGAGCGAGTCCTCCACGAACAGGGCCTCGAACCCCCGACCGATGTGCCGGAGCACCGCACGGACGAAGAACACGCGGATGAGCGCGTCCTCCTCGCCCGAGAACTCGAGGGACGTGAGCACGTGCACCTCGGAGATCGCATCACCGGGGAAGGCCTCCTGGAGTTCCTCGGACGGGGAACCGTCGCGGTCGACCGCGTCGAGGCAGACACCCTCGAGATACGGATCGCCGATCTCGTCGGCCGCCAGGACGACGTTTTCGCCGCACTGGTGGATACGGTAGAGCTCCGCGCGCGCGACGACCTCCTCGCCGGCCTCGTCCTCGTGGACCAACGAGACCAGGTGACGATCGAAGGCGACCTCGCTCGGCTCGCGCGTGGTGTCGCAGACCAGCGGGATCTGGAGGTCGAAGCGGATGTTGTAGTGGGTGGGGTCGTTCGTGCGCATGCGCGAGAGTGGACGGCCGAGAGCGCGATCCTGTCAACGACAGCGAGCGATGCACGGGCGTGTGCACGCACGCGGCCGTGCGGCCGGTGGCCTCGTACGTGTGGAGAACCTTCTCGTGCGCAGCCTCGAAGAGGACAACAGGACGACGTTCTGCCGAAAACCCTCCCAAGTCTTCCGGCCCGCGGGTCGTGTCCTTCCGCGCGTCGGACGGAGACCGGCCATCAGGCCGCCGTCGTGGTCGTGCGCGATGTAGGCGAAACCGTCTTGGGTACGCTGCGCCGCTTCGGAGTCACGGGGGCCAAGCCGAGCTTGGCCTCGACCTGAGACCACGTCCCGTCGTTCAGCCACCGCTCGTACCAGCGCCAGCAGGTCGTCGGCCGCCCGTACTGCGCCGGGAGGTCGCGCCAGCGGACGTCGCGCTGCAGCACCCAGCGGATGCCATCGACGATCTTCCGCAGGTCCGACGCTGCGCCCCCGGAGCCACGGGTATGCTCGACGATAGGCCTAATCACAGTCCACTGCGCATCACTGAGCGGCACGAACGGCGCCTCCGCGATCGCGGGGATCGTGTTGATCGCGTCGCTGATCCGCAGGTTCGTGATCTCGACCGCCTGGCGGACGACGCTGTCCGCGAGGTGCGCGTAGCGCTGGGTCGTCGAGGGCTGCCGGTGGCCGAGCATCTCGCCGACGACCGCGAGCGGGACGCCGCTCATCAGCGCATCGCTGGCGAAGGAGTGCCGCAGGTCGTGGATGCGGACGTCCGGGATCCCCGCGGCCTCGCGGATCTGCGTCCACGTGCGGTTGATGCTCGACAGCTTGCCGCCGGTCCGCGAAGTGACAACCCGGCCCTCGCGCGGGTTTCCGCGGTGGTCGTGGATCGTCCGCAGCAGCGTCATCACCTGCGCGGAGACGGGGACGCTGCGCGGGCCGGTCTTGCTGTCGTACAGGTCGAAGTTCGAGTGCTGCCAGTCGATGTTCGGCCACATCAGGTCGCAAATCTCGTCGCGGCGGAGGCCCGTCATCGCCAACAGGTTGATCGCCCAGACGCTCGACGGATCGAGGTGGCCCTTGCGGCCGACCGGGGTCCGCACGCCCGCTACCATCACGTCGTGCACGGCGCGGCGCTCCGCGGGGGTCAGGAAGCGCTTGCGCTTCTTCAGCGTGAACCGCCGGAGCCGGCCCGTCGGGTTGCGGATGTTGGCCAGCTCCCAGTCCTCAATGATGCGGGTGTAGAAGCTGCCGAGCACGCACAGCACGTAGTTCGCCTTGGCCGGCGTCGACTTCAGCGAGCCGTGCAGTGCCATCGCGTCGGCCCTCGTGATGCTGCGGTAGTCGCGGTCACCGAGCTGCGGCTGGGTCTCGTCGATCTTCCCGTCATCGGTCCGCGGTCGCCACGGCAGAATCTCCTCGAGGAGGTACCGCCGGTAGTTCTCCGCCGAGCCTGGCTTCGTGTACACGTCGACGTACTCGCGGAGGAAGCGACCGGAGAGGTCGCGCAACGTCGTGATCTTGGATGGCGCCTGTTCCGATCGGGCGGGTGTGCCCGCGGCCTTGCGTCCGGGCTCGTCGTTGACCGGCTCGCCGACGGCCGCGTTGCTCAGCATGAGCGCGGCCCGGCGCCGTGCATCGTCGACCGTGAGGGCCGGACCCCACAGCCCGATCCGCTCGCGCCGGTCCTTGCCGTCGACGCGGAAGCGGACGAGGAAGACCTTCTTCCCCGTAGGCAAGACCCGCAGGATGAAGCCCGGGAGGGCATCACAGGTCAGCTCGTACATGGTAGAACGCGGCTTGACGTCGCGCACGAAAGCGGTCGTGAAGGTCCCCATACGCCCCTCCCAGTTTTCGATCCAAATTCGAGCCAAGCTAGCGGCCTTTGTGCCCTGTCCGAAAGCGCATATTCTCTTCTATAAGCCCGCGCAGGGCGATATCAGACCAAGTCTATCACATTGGTGATGTTGTAGCTGTGCTGGTTCCAGATCTTGCGTCCTGGCGGCCAGGAGTTATCGGCGTCGCCGAAGGTCGTCACGGCGCCGATCTGTGCGTTGCCGTTGCCGTGGCCGAGCACGATCTCGACGTGGCCGTCGCCGTCGACGTCGGCCACGATCGGCGTCTCGAGCGCTGTACCGCTGCCGTGCTCCATCGACGTGTACTTCGGTGAGCCGTCGAGACCCGAGAAGAACCGGATCGCGATCTCGTCGGCGTACAGCACCTCCGGGTAGCCGTCGGACTCGAAGTCGAACAGGGCCGGGCCGGCCGCGCCGCTGAGGTCGCTGATCGTCGCTGTCCACACCTCCATGCCGCCCCACTCCATGGCGATCAGCTCGTTCTGCGAGCCGAACACGATCTCCGGCGTGCCGTCGCCGTCGAGGTCGTCGATCGCCGGCGTGCCGATGTTGCCGGCGTACTGCAGCGGGCCCCACGCGGGCGTGCCGTCCGACTCGAGCCCGGCCACCAGCGAGCCCAGCGTCTTGACGATCTCGCCCTTGCCGTCGAGGTCGAAGTCGGCGACCGCGACCATGCCGTCGACCGTGCCGTTCTGCCACAGCGTGTTGCCGTCCAGGTCGTAGGCGGCGTTGCCGGTCACCACCTCCATCACCCCGTCGGCGTCGAGGTCGACGATCACCGACAGCGCCCCGTAGGCCTGGTTGGCCGAGCCCTTGCCCTGCGCGCCGGCGCCGATCAGCTGGCCTGCGCTGTCGAAGATCGCCGAGCCGATCACGACCTCGACCAGGCCGTCGCCGTCCATGTCGCCGAGCGCCGGGTAGTTGAATCCGAAGCTGTCGACGTTGGCCGCTGGCAGGTTGCTGCACCACTTCTGGGCGCCGTCGCGGCCGTCGAGCGCGCACACCGAGACGTTGCTGGCCGTGACGATCTCGTTCCACCCGTCGCCCTCGAGGTCGCCGAGGCCGAGACCGCCGAAGTTGCCGTAGGCCCCCGCCTTCTGCCACGCCACCCCGCTGCCGTCGCCCCACAGCGCCGTCACCCCGCCGTTCTCGTAGATGAACACCAGCGGCTTGTCCTGCGCGTCGAGCTGCCCCGACATGTTGGTGTCGATGGTCTGACCGGCCACCGGCGGCCCGTAGAACGACGACGACCCGTACTTCCACTCGGTCACCGGCGTGAACGTGCCCATCTGCAGCTCGACGTCGCAGGCGTCGTTGAGCGGCACGTCCTCGACCGCCACTTCGGGCGGGCTGCAGAAGTCCGCCGCACCCGTCGTGCTGTCGCTGCCGCTGCCGGGGCCCGTCTCGCCCGTGCTCGTCGCGCCGGTCTCGCCCGGCCCGCCCGTGCTCGTCGCGCTCGTCTCCCCCGTCTGCGACAGCGTGCCCGGCTCGCTGGTCGGCTCGGTCGTGGTCGTCGTGCCCGACGCCGACATCGAGGCCGTGCCGTCGTCCTCGTCGCTGTCGCTCGCGTCCCCCGTCATCCCCGAGGCCGAGGACGTCGGCGTGGCGCCGCCGGTCGAGCTGCTGCCGCTGTTCGACTCGCTCCCCGCGGCGCTGTCGGTCGCGCCCCCGCTGTCGCCGCACGCCGCGAGCACCGCCGCGAGGCCCCACACCATCGAATTCTTGGACATTGCAGCACTGTCTTGCCGGCCCGCGGGTCAGTCGAGCTCGATCCGCGTGACGCGGCCCACGCGGCGTCACGACCGTCGACGCGGGCCTGCGCGCCGGCCCGGGCCTCGCGTGGCGCCACCCGCCCGCGCGCTCCCTCCCCGCGACCTCGCGCGGCCGCGCTCGCGCAAGACCAGAGAAATTTTTCTTCGACCCCCGCGGGAAGATGCGGCCGAGCCGGCGTTGACCGGCCGGACCGCGGCGCCGCCCGCCGCCAAAGCCGGGCCATTCGTCGCCCGCTCCCCACCCCGTCGTCCACGAGCGACCGGCATGCGCCTGCATGTCCGAACAGACAGCCACGGATCTCTCATGACCACGCCCACCGCATCGTCGTCGCGCATCGCCATCACCGGCATCGGCCTCGTCTGCCCGCTCGGCAACTCGCTGCCCGAGGCGCTCGCCCGGGCCCGCCGCGGCGAGAGCGGCATCCGCGTCTACACCTCGGAGTGGGTCGACGCGCGCCACGACGACCTGCGCGTGCGGGTCGGCGGCACCGTCGAGGGCTTCGATCTCGCCGGCGTGCTCGATCCGCGCCACGCCGCCCGCCACGAGCCCGCCGTGCTCTACGCCATGGCCGCCGCCGATCAGGCGCTCGTCGGCGTCGACCTCGATCGTGATCGCACCGGCTGCGTGATCGGCTCGGGCCTGCCTGGCGCCGAGCTGTGGCACCGCGCGCTGCGTGCCGGTTACGCCGAGGATCGGCCCGGGGACATCGAGCGCATGACCTCGATCGCTATCACCGGCAACGCCGCGGCCGGGCAGCTGGCCCTGCGCCACGGCCTGCGCGGGCCCTCGTTCGGGCTGGCCAACGCGTGCGCCTCGGGCACCACCGCGGTCGCGCTCGCCGTCGATCAGATCCGCCTCGGCCGCGCCGACGCCATGCTCGTCGGCGGCTGCGAGTCGAGCATGCGCAGCCTCGTGAACTACGCCTCGTTCCGCGACGCCGGCATGCACGCCACCCGCGATCCCGTCGGCGCATGCGCGCCGTTCTCCGCCGACCGCCGCGGCTTCGTGCTCGCCGAGGGCGCCGCCGTGCTGCTGCTCGAGCGCCTGGACCGCGCGAGTGCGCGGGGCGCCCGCGTGTGGGGCACCGTCGCCGGGGCCGCGCTGACCAACGACGCCCACCACGTCATCAGCCCCGACCCCACCGGCGCGGCCTGGGCCCGCACCATCGAGCTCGCGCTCGCCGAGGCCGGCGTGCACCGCGACGAGGTCGACGTCGTCTCGGCCCACGCCACCGGCACGCCGCAGGGCGACCTCGCCGAGACCCGCGCGCTCCGCCGGGTCTTCGGCGCCCGCGCCGAGCGCATCCCCGTGTCCGCCACCAAGTCGATGCACGGCCACGCCTTCGGCGCCGCGGGGGCCCTCGAGCTCGCGCTCGCCGTCGCCGCCATGGACGCCGGCGTGGTGCTCCCGACCATCAACCTGCACCGCCCGGGCCCCGGCTGCGACCTCGACTACGTGCCCCACCGCGCCCGCCCGCACGCCGCCGACGTCCTGCTGAAGAACAGCTTCGGCGCCGGCGGTGCGGCCACCTGTCTGCTCGTCCGGCGCGACCGCGCGGCCTGAAGAAACTCCGCGCAGCGCCACTGTCTCTCTCGTGTCCCAGTTGGAGGTGTACCGTGCTCTCGAGTCCCGTCGATTCTTCGAACAACCCCGCGATGTCCCTGTCCGAGGCGCTCGTCGACGCGCTGCGTCGCCTCGGCGTCGACCAGGCCTTCGGCGTGATGGGCGGCGCCATGGCCCCCTTCTTCCGCGCGCTGGGCCGCAGCGAGATCCAGCACTACCACCTGCGCCACGAGGCCGGCGCCGCGTTCGCGGCCGTCGAGGCCTCGCTCGCCACGCGCAGGCCCGTGCTCGTGTTCACCACCGCCGGCCCCGGCCTCAGCAACGCGCTGACCGGCATGCTCGCGGCCCGCTGGGACGGCGCCCACGTCATCTTCGTCTCGGCCTCGACGTCGGCGCAGCACCGCGGCCGCGTCGCCACCCAGGAGACCACCCCGACGACCCTCGGCGCCGGCCTGTTCGCGCCCGGCGGCGGCCTGCACGAGGCCTTCCTGCTCGAGCACCCGGCCCAGCTCGCCCCCGCCGTCGCCCGCATCGCCGCGGGCCTGCGCCGACCCGGCGGGTTCGTCGCCCACGTGAGCCTGCCGATCGACCGCCAGACCGCCGCCGCCTCGCCGGTCCGCCTCGTCGACCTCGGCGACACCACGCCGATGTGCCCGCAGTCCACCATCGACCGCCACGCCGAACTCCTCGCCGGCAAGCCGCTGACGATCTGGCTCGGCTACGGCGCCCGCCACGCCGCCGAGCAGGTCCGCTGCCTGGCCGAAAGCACAGGCGCGCGCGTGATGTGCTCGCCGCGCGGCAAGGGCGTGTTCCCCGAGGACCACCCGCAGTTCATCGGCGTCACCGGCCTCGGCGGCCACTCCGAGGTCGACGATCTACTAAAAGCCGACCGCCCCGAGTACACGCTCGTGCTCGGCACGCGCATGGGCGAGTCGACGTCGTTCTGGGCCCCCGAGCTCGCGCCCTCGGCCGCGTTCATCCACGTCGACAGCGACCCCGCGGCCTTCGGCGCCGCCTACCCCGACGTCCCGACCCACGCCGCCCACGCCGACGTCGGCCGCTACTGCGCCGCCCTGATCGCCGCGCTCGCCAGGGTGTCTGCCACGCCGGCCCGCCTGGTCGAGCGCCCGCGCCGCCCGCCGCTGCAGCCGCGCGGCGAGGGTCCGGTGCGCCCGCAGCAGCTGTTCGCCGCGATCCAGCGCGTGTTCGTCGAGGGCAGCGACGCGTGGATCATCGCCGAGAGCGGCAACTCGTTCTGCTGGTCGACGCACCTCCTGTCCTTCGATCGCCCCGGCCGCTACCGCGTGAGCACCGGCTTCGGCTCGATGGGCCACGCCACCAGCAGCGTCGTCGGGGCCGCGCTGGCCCGCCGCGGCAAGGCCGTGGCCCTCGTCGGCGACGGCGCGATGATGATGATGAACGAGCTCCACTCCGCCGTGCAGTACGGCGCCGACGCCGTGTGGGTCGTGCTCAACGACGCCTGCTACCTGATGTGCGCCCAGGGCATGACGGCGATGGGCTGGCAGCCGTGGTCGTGCGCCCTGCCCCGCGTCGACTTCGTCGCGCTCGCGCGGGCCGTCGGCGCCGACGGCGAGCGCGTCACCCGCGAGACCGACGTCGCCGCCGCCCTCGAGCGGGCCGCCCGCGCGCGCGGCCCCTGGGTCCTCGACGTCCACGTCGACCCCGCCGAGGTCCCACCCTCGGGCCGGCGCAACCGCAGCCTCATGCAACAGGGCCACGACGCGTCCAGGCACGCCGCCAGAGGTGCCCAGTGACGACCGACGACGACCGCCTCGCCGACGCCCTCGCCACCATGTACGACGCCGGCGCCGTGCGCGTGCCGGTGTGGATGGCCCTGACGTCCGCCCTCGCCGCCGCGCGCCCCGACGACGTCGGCGCCACCATCGACTGGCTCGCGACCCACCGCGAGGCCTTGGAGCGCGCCTACAGCGACGGCCGCAGCGCCCGCCTCGCCCTCGCCCAGCTCCCCCCCGCGATGCACTACACGCCCGAGCTCGGCTTCCTCGACCGCCCGCGCGACGACCACGCCGTGCGCGAGCGCTACATCTTCGCCGACTTCGTCGAGCAGCGGACGTTCTTCCAGGCCGCGGTCTACGCCATGACCGGCCTCGAGCTGCCCGCCGAGGACGCGGCGATGCTCGAGCAGATCGGCAACGCGAACCTGCAGATCGATCACCGCGCCTGGCCGCTCGCGGCGACCCGCCGCGTCGCCGCCCGCGGCGGTGGTTACGCCGCCGCGGTGGTCGCCGGCGTGGCCATGATGGGCTCGCCCGTGCTCGCCGGAGCCGCCGCCGCCGACTGCGCCCGCTTCCTCCGCCGCGCCCAGGCCGAGGCGCGATCCGGCCGCAGCGTCGCCGAGCTCGTCGCCGAGCTCGTCGCCCGCGACGAACGCGTCATGGGCTTCGGCCGCCCGGTCGTCGGCCCCGACGAGCGCGTGCCGGTCATGCTCGCCGTCCTCGCCCGCCGCGGCCGCGCCGGGCTCCCGTTCGCCGAACTCCTGCGCGAGGCCGACGCCGCCTTCCACCAGCACAAGGGCCTGCGCCCCAACGCCGCCGCCTGGGCCGCCGCCATCCTGTCCGACTACGGCATGACCCCCGAGCAGGTCCACGCCGTGTGCAACTACTGGGTCGCCGTCTGCGTGTACGCCCAGGCCGTCTACGCCGGCGAGCGCGGCCTCGTGTGACGCCACGATGCGCGGCGATCTGCTACCGTGGCCCGATGGTCGCGCGCCCCGACGACGAGCCGAGCCGCGACGCGCGCCCGCGCGACCCCTACCGTCAGGCCGACGCCAGCCGTGTGCTGCTGCCCGGTCCGCTGCGCCTCAGCAGCGCCTGGGTCCGCACCCGCCAGCGCCGCGACCTCGGCGTCGTCGCCATCGCCACCGTCTTGCTCGTCGCCGCCGCGCTGTGGACCGCCGCGCTCACCCGCGACGCCGTCCGCGCCCGCGAGGCCTGGTCCGACGGCGTCACCGCGACCGACGCGCAGGTCGACGGCACCACCAGCGCCCGCCTGGTGTTCGCGCACGCCGACCTCGGCGTCTTCTACACCGACGCGTCCGGCCACCGCCACCGCCACCGCGTCACCCGCATCGGCCTCGGCCAGATCGACGACAGCCGCCCGCCGGTCGTCCGCCACGCCGCCGACGACCCCGGGCAATTCGCCGTGTCGTGGCTGATCGATGGCCTCCTCGGCGAGCTCGCGTTCAACCTGCTGCTCGTCGCCCTGCTCGTCGCCGGCGGCCTGGCCGCGCTCGCGGTCGTGCGCAATCATCGCCGCGACCTCGCCCACGTCCGCGACACGCTGCGCAGCAGCCCCGAGGAGGTCGCCCTCGAGGTCCTCGCCGCCGCCCCCAACTACGTGCGCGACGAGCACGTCACCACCACCTACGACCTGCGCATCCCCGACGGCGGCCGCTTCGCGCTCACGCTCCCGCGCGACGAGCACCCGCTGTTCCTCGAGCCAGGCCGGTCGCGCGTGCTCGGCCTGCGCCGCCCCGACGACCTGGCCCGCGCCGTCGTCATCCGCGAGGACATGACCCCGCTCGCCGCCCCCGACCGCGAGGCCGAGCGCGTGCGCGTGCGCTGGCGCGAGGCCCAGCGCAAGCCCGGCAAGCCGACCCTCGATCAATTCATCGCCGACAAGTTCTCACGCGCGCGTCGTCGCGACTAGCCGAACAGGCGGTTCCACAGCCCGCGCCCCTCGGCCTTGGCCAGCAGCCACTCCGCCTTCTTGCGGATCGTCGCCGCCGACTGCGCCCCGATCACGGCGTCTTTGATCTCCCCGCGGTACACCAGCAGCAGCGTCGGCAGCGAGCGAATATTGAACGCCCGCGCGAGCTCGGGGTGGCGCTGGGTGTCGAGCTTCAAAAATTGGATCGGCCGCCCCGCCAGCTCGCCAGCGACGGCCGCGAACTGCGGCGCCATCGCGTGGCACGGCCCGCACCAGTCGGCCCAGAAGTCGATGATCGCCGCCGGGCCCTCGGCGTCCATCAGCGCCTCCACCGCCTCCTGCGTCTCGATGTTGACCAGGTTGTCGCTCATTGCGGGCGAGAGAGTGCAGCCCCCCGCGGCGCCGGTCAACCCGGCGCCGCGACGACTCCGCGTCACTGCGGCGGCTGGTAGATCGGCTCGACGTCCGCCCCGCCCGGGAACGCGTACGATCCCGCCGGCCCGTAGCCGTAGGCGACCAGCCCGAACGGCGTGTCGCCCTTGACCACATGCACGCCGGCCGCCACCTCGCAGCGCCGCGACTCGAACTGCTTGCCGTCGAGCATGCCCGCCGGCGTGACCACGCAGCCCGCCGACTCGACCCCGTCGATCGTGATCTTGTTGCCCGGCTCGGTCGAGAACACCACGTAGTTGACCTGCCAGCCCCACAGCCCGTCGTCGTCGGGCGTCAGCAGGCGGTACTGGTCGCGGTACTGATCGACCGGCGGGTAGACCGTCAGCGCCGGGTCGCCGGTGAGGTTGCCGTCGACGTACTCCTGGCTGATGAGCAGCTGCCCGATCATGAACGGCTTGGTCCCGCTGGCCACGAAGTCGGCCTGGGCCCAGGTCGTGCGCACCTCGCCATTTTTTAGCAGGAAGCTGTCGTACGGGGCCGGCAGGCTCGTCGTGATCATCGAGTCCTCGGCCGCGCCGACGAACCGGATCACGTCGGGCTCGTGGTAGCTCCCGCTCGAGCGGATCGGGCTGCGCGTGATCACGTACTTGGCCCCGATCGACTCGATCGGGAACAGCTGCTCCTCGAGGTGGTCGAGGCAGCAGGTCTCCTCGTCGGTCCAGCCGGGGAACTTCGGGATGTCGACCACCACCCCGGGCGCGCTCGTGGTCTCGACCCCCGAGAACACCGCGACCGGCTTGTCGGAGATGATCGTCGTGCCCGACAGGTCGGCCATGGTCTTCTGGTTGTCCTGGAAGGTCGCGTCGTCGGTCTCGAGGTTGAGCACGTCGAACGGCCCGAGCTTGACCTGGATCAGGTCGCCCGGCTTGGCCGCGGCGATCGGCGGGTTGCCCTTGATCCGCCAGGTCGGCTGGATCGTCACGCTGGTGTCCTCGGTGGTCCCGACGATCGTCACCGCCGAGCGGTCGATGATGTCGAGGATCTTGATCGGGTGCCCCGCCGGCCACCCGAGCACGCGGTAGCGCTTGCCGAGCGCCGGCGTCGGCAGCAGCAGCGACGCGTCGTTCGAGAACGCATTTTTAAACACGTTGAACTGGTAGACCACGATCGGCGCGGTCGAGGTGATGCGGAACGCGTTCGACGACAGGCACGTGCCCGGCGACTTGTAGTCGTTCGGCATGACCCCGCAGTCGAGCTCGCGCGTCGGCAGCTCGACCGGCACGACCTCGTCCTGGCCGATCGAGATCTGCTTGACCAGCATGAGGTCGAGCGGCATGCCCGGCGGCGCCAGGTTGATCTCGATGAACACGTCGGTGACGCCGAAGCCGGCCGGCGAGATCGCCACGCCCCACGGCGCGCTCGCCGGGTCGTTGAACCCGTCCTGCTGGTCCATATCGACCGCCCAGAACTCGCAGCCGAAGTTCGACGGCTTGTTCGCCGCGTCGTCGCACGTGACGATCTCCCCGGTGTCGCCGGTCGGATCGGTGTCCGCGCCGACGTCGAGCAGCGGGCTCGAGTCGCCGCTGCTGCTGTCGCCCGCCGTCGACCCGGTGCTCACGTCGCCCGTGCCCGAGCTCTCCGCGCTCGCCGACGCCGAGCCGTCGGTCGTCGTCGTCGTCGTCGCGCTCGCGCCGTCACCGGTGCCCGAGGTCGTCGGCACCGTCGTCGTCGGGCTCGTCATCGTCACCGTGGTCGGGTTGGTCTCGCTGGCGGTCGCCGAGTCGTTGGTGTCGTCGTTCCCGCAAGCGGACGCGCCGAGGAGGATGAGCGAGGGGATGAGGGCAGAGCGGATCGAGGTCATCAGCGGAGCTCCAGGGCCGATGCGCGACTATAACCGACAACCCCGCCAGCCCGGCGCGAACGCCCGCAGCCGAACTCCTGCGGCCATGCGCCCCCACCTCACACCACGCGCGCTGGCCCCCACGCGTCCGGACAGCGATGCTGCCCGCCATGCGACGCGCCCCCCTCTCGCTCCTCCTCTCTCTCCTGTGCGTCCCGGCCTGCGGCGACTCCGGCACCGGCGACGGCAGCAGCACCGACACCACCGACGGCGGCGCGACCGAGCCCGCGACCGGGACCCCCACGCCGACCACCGGCGAGGCCGACACCACCGCGACCACCGGCCCCGCCGTCGACCCGCCGACCTACTGGCAGGACATCGCCCCCATCTACTTCGACAAGTGCGTGACCTGCCACCAGCCCGGCGGCATCGGCCCGTTCCGCCTCGACGTCTACGACGACGCCAGGACCTGGGCCGCCGCCTCGGCCACCGTCAGCGCCATGCGCATCATGCCGCCGTGGCTCGTGACCGACGACGGCAGCTGCGGCGAGTTCCAGGACTCGCCCGTGCTCACCGACGACGAGATCGCCGGCATCGAGGCCTGGGCCGCCGCCGGCGCGCCCGAGGGCGAGCCGCGCGACGACCTCTCGCCGCCCGCCCCCGAGACCCTCGACGACGGCGTCGAGTACAAGACCCCGATGTTCGCCCCCGAGATCCAGGGCGGCGACCTCGCCGAGTTCGACGAGTACCGCTGCTTCCTCATCGACCCCGCGCTCGCCGAGGACCGCTTCATCACCGGCTACAGCGTCACCCCCGGCACCCCGGCGCTGATCCACCACGTGCTCGCCATCACCGTCGACCCCGCCGCCAGCGCGGGCCAGGGCCAGACCAACGCCGACGTGATCGCCGCCCTCGACGCCGAGAGCCCCGACCGCGACGGCTGGCCCTGCTTCGGCCTCGCCGGCGACGGCGTCGACCCCGTCGGCGTGCCGGTCTCGTGGGCCCCCGGCCAGGGCGTCAGCGAGTTCCCGCCCGGCGTCGGCTTCCGCGTCGAGGCCGGCCATCAGTACGTCGTCCAGGTCCACTACAACCTCGTCGACCCCGAGCTCGCCGGCGCCGTCGACCAGACCAAGTTCCACGTCCGCTACGCCGACGAGGTCGAGCGCGAGGGCTACTTCGACCTCCCCGACGACTTCCTCGGCAGCCTGTTCGGCGGCACCCCCGAGCAGCTCCCACCCGGCGAGCCCGCGGTGCAGTACAGCTTCGACTACGCCCTCGACTACCTGCCGTTCTTCGGGGCCCAGTCCGCCGAACTCTACGGCGTATTCCCCCACATGCACCAGCGCGGCCGCAAGCTCCGCGTCGAGCTCGTCGAGGCCGGCGGCGAACCCCAGTGCGCCGCCGACGTGCAGCGCTGGGACTTCGGCTGGCAGCTCTACTATTTCTACGAGCAGCCCATCCCGCTGACCACCAAGTCGGTCCTCCGCATCACCTGCGAGTACGACACCCAGAGCGCCAGCGAGCCGGTCCTGCCCGGCTGGGGCACCCAGAACGAGATGTGCCTCGCCGGCCTCTTCATCGTCCCCCACGCCGACCCCTGAGCGCCGCCGACGAGCGCACGAGACCGCGACCGGCCTGCGGCCGATCACGGTCTCACGCTGCTTCCAGCGTCGACGCGCTCGTCACCGCAACGCGCGCCCCATCCGCTCGCCCCGCGGCGGGCTCACCGACCCCATGATCTCCTCGCGCTCGACCGGCGGCGGCGGAGCGAACCCCGGCGTCACCCCCGGCGGCGGCGGAGCGAACCCCGGCTGCACCGGCGGCCGCGGCGGCGGGACGATCGACACCTCGCCCATCTCGACGTCCGGCGGCTCGACCGGGCGGATGCCCCCCTGCACGCTCGGCCGCGGCTCGATCCGCGGCGGCTCGGGCGTGGCGATGTCCCCCATCAGCTCACGCGGCTCGGGCGGCGGCGCGAACCTCGTCGGCGGCGGCGGAGCGAACCCCGGCGTCACCCCCGGCGGCGGCGGAGCGAACCCCGGCTGCACCGGCGGCGGCGGCACGTACGACGGCTTCGGGTCGCACGGCACGAACGGGTCGACCGGCTCGGGCACCGCGATCGCCTGCCCCATCATCGGCACCGGCGCCGGCTCCACCATCGACACCGGCACCGGCACGCTCGGCTCGACCGCCGGGAACGGCGACGGCGCCACCGGCGGAGCCGCGACCACCGCCGCGTCCGCCGGCCCGCACAGCGCGTGCCCGGCCGGGAAGTGGAACGTCGTGAACGGCCCGGTCGTCACGTTGCAGCCGCCGTCCGGGGTCGCCACCACCATCGAGGCCTGGACCGACGAGATCGCCACGTCGCCGAGCCCCGCCACCGGGTCGACCTGCGGCGAGCAGGCCGCCAGCATCGCCGCCGCGAAGGCCACCCGCTTGATCCCTCGGGTCAGGCGCGCCATCGGCACGAGGTCGCGGAAGCGGATGGTCCCGTCGCTCTCCGCCGAGTAGCGCACGCACAGGTGCTCGTCCGCCGTGCGCGACAGCAGCGCCTGCGCGTCGTCGTGGTTCATGGCCGAGAGGTTGTGGACGTGCTTCTCGCACACGCCGCAGAAGCGGCGCTCGGCATCGCCCTCCATGGCGTCCCAGGACTCGTGACAGGGGCTCTCGATGGCGACCCGACGGCTGCGCATGCCGCCCGAACGCCGGGCCTCCGGGGCGCCTGACACCCCTCGCGACCGCCGCCGGTTTTTTTTCCGCCCGGCTGATCGGCCAGCGCGCTCGTCGGCACATCGCCCCTGCGCACGGGCCACGGACGCACCGTCCCCGCGCGCAGAAGGCGCAGACGATGAAGCCCAGCGACATGACCGACCACCAGCTGCTCGACGCCTGGCGCACCGGAGACCGCTCCGCCGGCCAGGAGCTGTTTATCCGCCACAAGACCGCGGTCACCAACCTGTTTCGCCGCAACGTCCGCGACCGCAAGCAGATCCTCGACCTCGTGCAGAAGACCTTCCTCGCCGTGCAAGAGAACCGGGCCGACCGCGCGGTCACCGGCAGCGTGCGCGGCTGGCTGCTCGGCGTGGCCTTCTACACCATGACGCGGTTCTTCCGCGACGAGCGGCGCCCGCTCGAGCTCGGCGCCGACGAGTGGATCGCCTCGCTCGAGTCGGTCGAGCCCGACCCCGTCTACCTGCTCGAGCTGAGCGACGAGCAGCGCCTCCTCATGAAGGCCCTGCGCCGCCTCGACTTCAAGTACCAGGTCCTGTTCGAGCTCAACTACTGGGAGAAGATCTCGTGCGACGAGATCGCCGGCATCCTCGGCCTGCCGAAGGGCACCGTGCGCAGCCGCCTGCAGCTCGGGCGCAGCGCCCTACAAAAACAGCTCGCCGAGCTCGCCGACTCCCCCGAGCTGCTCACGACCACCACCATGTCGCTGTCCGCCTGGCAGCAGGGCGTCCGCGACTTCATCGCCGGCGCGCAGGGCGTCGACCGATCCGCCGGCCCGCGCGACGCCACAGGCACGGCATGTCCGTGACGAACGACGACCCCGTGTACCCCACCGACCGCTGGGCACGCAGCGTCTGCGACGCCGCCGAACCGCAGGACAGCGACGGCCGCCGCCTCGAGGACGCTGCCTTCGCCCGGCTTTTCGGGGCAAAGTCGGCGGTGATGAACGACCGCGAGGGCCGCGACCTCGAGAATCAGGCCCACTCCCTCCTCTTCCAGTCCCCCCCGCCCGCGACGGAGCCCGCGACCACCGCCGAGCCCGTCCCCGAGCGCTACGTCGTGCACACCGCCGAGCGCCTCGGTCGAGGCGGCAGCGCCGACGTGTACCTCGCCACCGACACCAGGCTCGGCCGCCACGTCGCCTTCAAGATCTTCCTCCGCGCCCACCACGACGACGGCGAGCGCCAGCGCGTGCAGCGAGAGGCCCAGGCGCTCGCCAGGCTCAACGATGAGAACATCGTCGGCGTCTACGACCACGGCGTGCTCGCCGACCGCCTCTTCCTGGTGATGGAGCACGTGCCCGGCGGCACCCTGCGCGACTGGCAGCTCCGCGAGCCCCGCACCTGGCGCGAGATCCTCCGCCTCTACCTCGCCGCCGGCCGCGGCCTCGCCGCGATCCACAAGGCCGGCCTCGTCCACCGCGACTTCAAGCCGCACAACGTCCTGCTCGACGCCCGCGGCCGACCCAAGCTCACCGACTTCGGCCTCACCGTCGCCCCCGGCGTGCGCACCGCCCCGACCGGCACGATCACCGACGTCATCCTCGCCACCCAGCTCACCGACACCACCAAGATCGCCGGCACCCCCTTCTACCTCGCCCCCGAGCAGCTCGAGGGCGCCCGCGCCGACGCCCGCAGCGATCAATTCAATTATTGCGTCGCCCTCTACCAGGCCCTCTACGGCGGCCACCCCTACGCCAAACCCGACCCCGCCCTCGCCGGCCGCGAGGCCACCGCCGGATCCCACGGCGCCATCGGCACCACCCCGACCGCCCCGCCGAGCTGGGCCTCCCTCCACGCCGGGTTAAAAGTCGGCGCTTTGATAAGACCAAACAAAATCGTCGTGCCGCGCGGCGTCTTCAAGGCGCTCGCCCGCGGCCTTCGCGTCGACCCCGACGAGCGCTACCCGACGATGGACGCGCTGCTCGCCGACCTCGCCCGCGACCCGCTGCGCACCCACGGCCCGCCGATCGCCCTCGCCGGCCTCACCGCCGCCGCCGTCTCCGCATTGTTCGTCCCGCAAATGCTCGGTGTGTGCAAAGACATCGCCGCCGACTTCCGCGACGCCTGGACCGCCGCCGACGCCGACGCCGTCAAAAATTCCTTCGCCGCCACCGGCTCTCCCCACGCCACCGCCGCCAGCGCCCACGTGCGCGAGACCCTCGACGACTACCGCGCCCGCTGGCTGGTCGCCCGCCAGGACAACTGCGACGCCACCCGCGACCGCGGCGCCCAGGAGCCCGAGGTCGGCCGCCGCCGCGACACCTGCCTCGACGAGGCCCGCGACACCCTCGCCACCGTCGTCCAAAACCTCCGACACGCCGACGCCGCCACCGTCGAGACCATCCAGAGCTCGCTCACCGACCTCCTCCCCCCGCTCGAGCACTGCGACGCCGACTTCCAGCGCAACCAGACCTGCCTCGACAGCGCCGACGACCCCGCCCTGCGCGAACGCCTCGACGACGCCCGCGCCCTCGAGATCGCCGGCAAGTACCGCGAGGCCGCCGCCGCCGCCGCCGACCTCCTGAACGCCACGACCGACCGCCCCCGCCTCGCCGCCGAGGCCCAGCTCCTCCGCGGCCGCACCCTCACCGAACTGAACCAGGGACCCGACGCCTCCGCCGCCCTCGAGGCCGCGTACAGGCTGTCCGAGACGGCAGACTGCGACGTCCTCACATTCGAAGCCGCGACCCGCACGACCAAGCTCCACGCCCTCGTTCACTCGCTCCCCGCCGACTCCGGCCTCTCCTGGTCCACGGTCGCCCGTAGCCGCCTCGGCAAGCTCCCGCCCTCGTCACGCCTCGTCGCCGACTACCACAGCGACCTCGGCCTGCTGTTCGTCCAGCGCGAAGACCTGCACACACCCGACCGTTTATCCCGCGCTCGTCACGAGCTCGATCAGGCGCGCGAGCTCCGCACGCGCCTCGCTGACGGCCAGAAGACGCTCGACCTGGGCATCACCTACTTGAACCTCGCCGCCCTCGCCCTGGCCGAGGACAAGCCGAACGACGCTCTGGTCCACGCCCGGCGATCCCTCGAAAATTACACAGCCGCATATCGAGTCCAGGACGGCGAATCTCACCCCGCGCTGTGGAAACCGCACCGCATCCTCGGCAACGTCTATCTCGCCCTCGACAAACCATCCGAGGGCCGCCGCGAGCTCGAACGCTCGATCGAGCTCGCCCGGACCAGCCACGGCGAGGCCCACGCCGAGGTCGGCGTCATGCAATACGCGCTCGCCGTCTCCTATGCGGAAGAAGCTCCGCAACACGCGATACAGCTCGCCGACACCGCCCTATCCTCCTACAAACGCGAAATCCCGGACGACGATCCACAACGCGCCGACCCCCTCGTCTTCCTGGGCGTGCAGCATCTCCACCTCGAAGACCCCAAAAGGGCGCTGCCGTACCTCCAGGAGGCTCTCCAGCGCCAGACGCGGGCAGATCCTGCCACCCGGGCACGGACGCACCTCGATCTCGCCATCGCGTTCGAGGCGCTGGCACAGCGGGGCCGCGCCCGCGATCACGTGCACATGACCAACGCCCTGCTCGCCGAGGTGCGGTCGCCGGACCCCGAGCTCGTCGAGGACAAAGAGCACCTGGAAGCCGCGCTGAAGGCGGCCGACAACACGTCGAACAAACAGTAACCCACCGCGAACCCTCCAACCCCGGACACACCCATGCCACTCGAGAACCTCCTCATCCACGTCGTACCCCTTCAAGTCTCCTTCTCCGGCGACGCCGCCGTCATCACCTGCAACGACACGCGGGCCGAGGTCGTCAACGACGAGCTCGTGTTCACGTTCACGAACCCGCCGGCCCTGCCGGTCGTGACCCAGCGCGTCCGCTTCGTCGTCGAAGACCCGACAGACTCGGCCGAGTACGACTATTACCTCAACATGCTCTCGGCCCCGCCGGGCGAGCGACTCGACGCCTGGCGGCGCAGCGGCGACGTCAGCAGCTCGCTCGAGATGGGCGCGGGCCACGACTTCGAGGTCGTCGCCATCGTCTACGGCATCCCCAAGGCCAATCCAACCACGCCGGTGAAGATCGCCCACGGCCGCCGCCGCTTCAAGATCCGCAACCCCGGCGCCCCCGGCGACCGCAACATGTTCGGCTGATCCGTCGACCCGTCGATCCATGCCCGCCGCGACTCGCCACGCCCTGCTGATCGGCAGCCCGCGCAACGGGCTCACCGCCGCCGAGGCCAGCGTCACGCGCATGCGTGCCTGCCTCGCGCGGCGGGGCTTCGTCGTCCCCGACGCCGGCGTGCTCGTCGGCCAGTCGGCCACCCGCGCGGCGATCGTCGCCGCCTTCGACGCCCTGCTCGCCAGGGTCGAGCCGGGCGACACCGTCGTCCTCTACTACGCCGGCCACGGCAACCTGTTCCCCGACCGGCCCAGCCTCGCCTCGCTCGTACCCTCGGTCTCGCACCCGCTGCTCGAGCCGATGGACATCGCCGACTCCGACGCCGACCACTTCAACGGCCTGCTCGGCGGCGAGCTGCGCCTGCTGCTCCGCGCCCTCGCCCGCCTGTGCGACACCGTCACCGCGATCTTCGACTGCTGCCACGCCGCCGGCCTCACCGTCGCCGACCAGCCGACCCGCGACACCAGCGACGCCGACGACCGCGCCGCCGTCGCCGCCGTCGCCCGGCGGGCCGGCGAGCGCATCGAGCTGCGCCGCATGCAGCCCAAACAGGGCATCGCCCCGCGCCGCCCCGTCGTCGTGCGCCTGGTCGCCAGCAGCGCCAGCGAGCTGGCCTACTACGACCTCACCAGCGGCCTCCTGCACTTCACCGCCGCCCTCGCCGACGCCCTCGACGACGACGCCCTGCGACACCTCGCCTGGGACCCGCTGCTCCGCCTCGTGCGCCAGCGCGTCCAGGCCGTCTGCCCCGAGCAGCGCCCCGGCCTCGAGGGCGACCGCGACACCCTGCCCTTCACCGCCACGTCCGCACCGCTCCCCGCCGAGCACGTCCACGTCGATCGCCGCGGCCCCGCGCTCCGCCTCGCCGCCGGCCGCGCCCACGGCTTCGACGACGGCGACACCGTCGAGCTGCTCGCCTACACCGCCCCCGACATCGAGCTCGCCACCGCCACAGTCCGCGACTCCGAGGCCTTCACGGCCGCCCTCGAGCCCACGCTCTCCCTCGCCGAGCTCCCGCGAGCGCTGATCGCCCGCCGGATCCGCCGCGCCGACACCGAACTCGCCGCCCGCCTCGCCAGCCACCCGGACGACGGCGCCATCGCCGAGACCCGCACGCTCGCCGCCCGTCGCACGCTCCACGCCGCCGATCTCCACACCCGCCGACCCGGTCCCCCGCACCCCGGCATCTACGGCGCCGCCTCCCCGTACCCCGGCCTCCACGGCGCCGCAGACATCCCCCAGGCCCGCAGCGCCGGGGCTCGGTCCGCGAGCTTCCACCTCCGTCCGCCCGTCGCCGATCTCACCGTCCCACCCGGCCACCTCGACCTGCTCGACGAGCTCGACCCCGACGGCGACGGCGCCCCGCCGCAGCTCGTCGCCCGCCTCGACCTCGCCGACCCGCGCGCCCCCGACGAACTGATCAAAGCGCTGCGCCGCCTCGAGCACTGGGCCGGCCTCGCCGCCCAGCTCACCCACACCGGCCTCGGCCCCCTGCAGGGCTGCTACGCGCTCGCCTGGTCGCGCGAGCACCCCGGCGCCGCCGCCGACACCCGCGTGATCCCCTGGACCCGCGACGCCCGCCGCGCCCGCGAGCGCCCGCTCCCGTGGCAGCGCCACGAGCCGCTGCCCGACGGCGTCGAGCTCGGCCTGCGCGTCGCCAACCCCGGCCACGCGCGCGCGCTGCACGTCCAGCTCTACCGCGTCCGCGCCGACCGCAGCGTCGAGCGGGTGCGCGACGCCGCCGGCGGCCTCGCCGTCCCGACCGGCCACGAGCTGCACGTCCGCGAGTCGTTCGACCGCCTCGCGCACCTGCCCGGCCCGCAGCGCGAGTGGCTGATCGTCGCCCTCGGCGACGGCGCCTTCGACCTCCCGCTGCCCACCCCCGCCGCGGATCGTCCGCGCCTCACGACCTACTGCGGCCCCGTCCCCGAGCCAGGCCTCGAGGCGACGCGCGTGGAAATTCTCGGCGTTCCCTATATCCTCGCCGACGAGCCATGCCCCCCGCGCCGCCCGCGAGCCCCGTCCAGCTGCTGAGCGACCTCTTCCTGCGCATGCTCAGCGCCGACGACATGCGGCGCATGGCCACCTACGCGTTCCCCGGCAACCTCGAGCGCAGCCTGCCCGGCCCGACCAGCTCGCCGCTGCAGCACGCCGACGCGCTCGCCACCGAGATCGTGCACCACGACGCGCTCGCGTACCTCTGGCCGTACCTGCTGAAGATCCGCCCGCTGCGCCGGCTCGAGATCCAGTCCGCCCGCGAGACCCTCGAGAGGACCCCGCGATCCGCCGACTGAAGGCCTGCGCGCGCGGTCAAGCGCCCGTCCGCGTCGCCCACGATCGACCCCCGCGCTCACGCTCTGGTCGAGCGCGCCGCCGACGAGGCATCATCCGACGATGCGCTCCACGGCCCGCCTCCTCGCCCTCGTCGTCGCCACCCTCGTCCCCGCGGGTGCGGCCCGCGCCGACGTCGCGCCGCCCGACGACTACGTCGACCCCTGCGCCGCGATGAAGTTCGAGGACACCTGCGAGCGCTGCACCTCCCCCGAGTTCAAGTCCCGCAGCTGCCACGAGGGCGCCCGCGCGTCCGGCCGGGTCGAGCGCTGCCACGGCTGGAACTACACCATGTACTGCTACAAGGACGGCGTCCCCCCGGCCGCGCCGCAGCCCACGCCCGCGCAGCCCACGCCGCCGCCGCAGCCCACCCCCGCTCCACCGCCCGCCGTCACCACCCCGCCCGCACCGCCCTCGACCCCCGCGCCCGCCCAGCAGCCGCCGCCTCCGCCCGCGGTCGCCGCCAGCAGCGGCTGCACGCTCACCGACCACCCGCCGCCCCTCGGCCTCGTCCTCCTCCTCGCCGCCTCCCGGCGCCGTCGCCCGTCCGCTCAACAAGCCTGTTGACGCTCCCTCCATCAACGCGCGCGCGATTCCGATAAATTCCCTAAAAAAGCCACCCCAAGTGCTCCCTGGAACCACTCAACAAAACCGTTGAGTCCTCCTTGACACCCTCGTCCGGCCCCGGCAGACTGTCAACGATTTTGCTGTCAACAGTTTTGTTGAAGGACGGGTCATGCGCAAGAAACTCGTACGAGAGGTCGGAAATTGGGTCAGCGGAGACAAGTTCTGGGGCCGCGAGATCGAGATCCAAAATTTCATCGAGCTGCTCGACGAGGGCGCCCACATCCTGCTGACGGCGCCGCGGCGGACCGGCAAGACCAGCCTCATGCGCGAGGTGAGCCGCCGCCTCGAGCAGCGCGGCAAGGACCTCCCTATCTACGTCGACCTCGAGCGCTCCTCCAGCCCCGAGGACGCGATCGTCGAGCTCAGCCTCGCCACCGTGCCGCATCGCTCGCTGTGGAATCGTGTCCGCGAGGGCTTTCGTAACTTCGCCGGCCGCGTCGACGAGCTGAAGACCGACGAGCTCACGGTCAAGCTGCGTGAGGGCACCCTCGGCAATTGGATCGGCAAGGGCGACCACCTCCTCGACGCCCTCGCCGCCGGCGACCTGCCGGTGGTGCTGTTCCTCGACGAGTTCCCGATCCTCATCAATCGCATGCTGAAGTCCGGCAGCGACGCGGCACTCGTCGAGGGTCGCGCCCAGGTCGACGCCTTCATCTCATGGGTGCGGGCAGCCACGATGCGCTACCCCGGCAGGCTCCGCATCGTCCTGTCCGGATCGATCGGCCTCGAGCCCGTGCTCCGACAGGCTGGCCTGAGCGCCGCCGTCAACACCTTCCATCCCTTCGAGCTCGAGCCGTGGGACCCGGACACCGCCGCTGAATGCATCGCCGCTCTGGCCGAGAACTACGGCCTCCGCTTCGAGTCCGGGGCGATCAACCGCATGACCGAACTGCTCGGCCTGTGCGTCCCGCACCACGTGCAGATGTTCTTCGCCCACGTCTATGACGACGGCCGCAAACGCTGGCACCGCCAGCCCGGGGACTACAATGACGTCACCGTCGCCGACGTCCAGCGGGTCTACGACACCCGCATGCTCAGCAACCGCGGCCACGCCGAGCTCAGCCACTACGAAGAGCGCCTGCGCAGCGTCGTCGGCGGCCACCTGCTGCCACTCGTGCTCGACCTGCTCAGCGAGGCCGCTCACGGTGAACTCACCGACGTCGCGGCCGCGATTCTCGTCGAGGATCACACCGCCGAGGAGGCGAACCGTCTCCAGCGGCTGCGTGACGTGCTCGGTATCCTCGAGCACGACGGTTATCTCCGGCGTACGCCCGGAGGCTACGCGTTCGCCTCGCGCCTCCTGCGCGACTGGTGGAAGGCTCGCTTCGGCTTCGGGTTCATCCCCGCCGCGAAGCGGAGGACCGCGTGACCTCGCCGCCGCGACTGAAGCACAACCCCTCGCACATGCCGGAGGAAGAGCTCGTCCGCAGCTTCGTCGTCCGCCACCAGGATCTCGAGGCCGTGATCGAGGTGCTCGCCGAGAACGGCCACTCCGAGTCGAACCAGCACCTGCTGGTCCTCGGTCCGCGCGGCATGGGCAAGACGACCCTCGTCAACCGCGTGATCTCTGAGGTCCGCCGCAACCCCGCGCGCACCGGCGCATGGTTGCCGATCGCCTTCGACGAGGAGAGTTACACCGTCACCACCGCCGGCGAGCTGTGGGCCCTCGCGCTCACCCACCTCGCCGAACAGACCGGCGACCGCCAGCTCCGCCAGGCCTCGGCGCGCCTGCAGAAGGTCCAGGACCACCAGCAGCTCGGCGAGGCGGCCCTCGCCCGCCTGCTCGAGTACGCCGGAATCGTGGGTAAGCGGATCCTGCTGGTCCTCGAGAACATCGACATGCTGTTCGAACAGCAGATGGGCGACAACGAGGCCTGGAAGGTCCGCCACAGCCTGCAGAACCTGCCCTCGATCATGGTCCTGGCGACCGCCCCGACCCGCCTCGAGTCCTTCCACGACAGCAAGAAGCCGCTCTACGAGCTGTTCCGCGAGTACACCCTCGAGCGCCTCGACCTCGAGGAGTGCCGCACAGTCTGGAAGATGGTCACCGACCAGGACCTGCCGCCCCATCAGGCCCGCCCGATCCAGATCTTCACCGGCGGCAACACCCGCCTGCTCGTCATCCTCGCCTCGTTCGCCCGCGGCCGCTCGTTCCGCGCGCTGATGGACGACCTCGTCGGTCTCATCGACGAGCACACCCCCTATTTTAAACACAACGTCGAGGCCCTGCCCTCCGCAGAACGCAAGGTGTTCGTCACCCTCGCCGACATCTGGAGCCCCGCGACCTCCCGCCAGGTCGCCGACCAGGCCCGCGGCGAGCTCAACCAGGTCAGCGCCCTCCTCGGCCGTCTGGCAGGGCGCGGCGCAGTCGAGGTCGTCCGCAACGTCGGCCCGGTGAAGCTCTATCAGGTGGTCGAGCGCATGTACAACCTCTACCACCTCCTGCGCCGCCGCGGCGAGGCCCGCGTCCGCGGCGTCGTCGAGTTCATGGTCCGCTACTACGACAGCCAGGCCATGCGCGACCTCCTCGATGACATGGCGAACGAGGCCTGTACCCTCGGGCAATCCAATCGTACCGATCACGTCCAAGCATTTCTGGAGATCATCCGCCGCCTCCCGGACGCCGATGATCGCCGCAGTCTGATCGCCGGCATCAACCCCGAGTTCATCGACCTCCCCGAAGTCGCCACCGAACTCTCGCAACTCCTCGCCGTCAACATCCGCCCGGACCGCAGCGAGGACGAACTCCGCGCTGCCCTGTCCGAAGACCCGCACGACATCGAGAGCATCCTCGATCTCGCCTCCCTCTTCACCAACCGAGGCGCGTACTCCGAAGCCATACAACGGATCGAGACGGCCCTCGACTGCGATCCGTCGTCACGCCGCATTCCCGAGGTCTTCTCGATGTTCGTCGAGAAGCTCGATCCCTCCGATGCTCTGGCCGGCGAGGTCGATCGCTTGGCCCACATGCTCAGCGTGGGCGTACGCGGCGACAGCGCCGCGTTGGTCCATGCCGTCCGTGCCTGGTGGTTGGCGCGCAAGAGCCGTAAAACCGCAGCGATGGCCGTCGCCGCCTCCGTCGTCGAGCAATGGCCCAGCGTGGTCGACGCGGTCGCATCGGTCGGAGCCCTTTTCCTCAGCCTCGGATCCGTGGACCTCGCGCGCGAGGCCCTTGAACACGCCCTCGACGTCGAGCCGAGCAATCGACTCGCCCTCGTCTCGCTCACTCACCTGAGTCAGCAGGAAGAGCACCCCGCGCGCGCGGAACATCTTCTGCGCGAATTTGTCCGCTACTACCCCAATGACGAGGAAGGTTGGTGCCGTCTCATCGCATTCCTTAAAGAGGAACGATATGCAGCCGAAACCGCAGATGCCGCGCTCCTGGCAGCACGAGCGGCCAACCCCGACAGCCAGCGCCTTGGATATTTCTTCGCCGACCACTTGCGCGACCAGGGGCGCCTCGCGGAGGCCGAACGTGAGTATGCCGATCTGGCTATCCGGCTGCACTACAGGCCCGCATTCACGACCCACGTCGCATGCCTCGACACGATGGGTGCACACGAACAGGCGAAGGCTCGCCTTCACGAATATCTCCGCATACAAGAATCCGCTCATCTCCTCACGCTCTCGACTTTCTATGCGATCAAAGAGCAGCGTGTCGAAGACGCCCGACGCACCGTCGAGTACGTCCGAGAGGCCTACCCCACGGACTTCGCCACTCTGATCGCATGCCTGCTGCTGGACTACAGAGACCAGGACTTTGTGCGCGCACGCGCCGACGTGGAGGCCTTTCTGCACAATAACGGGGCTCCACATACTGTCTTCGGCATCCTCGAGCTCGTCCTCGGCGAGGAACCGAGCGAGCTCGACGCCACTGCCGTCGAGTGGGCCCGACGCGGCCTCGCCCAGAACCCGGTCGACCCTGACTTGAACCTCGCGCTCGCGCGATGCCTCGCGCGTACCGGACGCTGGACCGAGATCCACGACTCCCTCACACAGTTACTTGCCACGCCCCGTCAAGCCCGCAAACGGTTCGAGGCCATCGTCGCCCTGGGCACCGAAGCTGCCGCACACGCTCACGGCGAGCTCTTTTCGCAACTCCTCGCCACTTCGCCGAGTGCCTCGCTGTTCGCCCCGCTGATCGTCGCATGTCGCCGCGCCGCAGGCCTTCCCGTCGAATCACCGCAGGAAGTCGACGAGGTCGCCGACGATATCCTGCGGAATATCGCTAATCGTCGCATGTCGCTGAACAACCCTGACCTCACCACGAAATCGACCACTCCTCCCGCCATACCGAGCACCCGCGCTCCGATCGCCAAGAAGCGCGCCACAACGACCCGAGCCCCGGCGTCTCATGCTCGCAAAACAACCGCCACGGCGACCCGCAAACCGAAGCGCCGCGGCCCCACCTGAGCGAACCCCGCACGATCCGCGCCCGCCGCCCCTGGCGCCGTGGGCCCCGCGGGTGGCACGCTCGCCCTCGTGCCGCAAGTCGTCGGACTCCGCTGCCCTCACTGCGCCGCCGCCCTCAAGGTCGAGGTCGGCGCCACCTCGGCCCGGTGCGAGTACTGCGGCACCACCTCGCTGCTGCGCGGCGGCACCATCGCCCCGCAGGCCGGCGCGCGCGGCCAGGCCGCCGGCAAGTCGGGCTGCGGCGTGATCGCCGTGGTCCTCGGGCTGTTGGTCCTCGGCGTGCTCGCGGCCGTCGTCTTCCTGGCGAGCGCCCCCTCGCCGTCCTCCGCGCCGGTGCGCGTCGAGCACTCGCCTGCGATCGTCATCGAGCCGCCGAGGATCGCCGCGCCCGCGCCGACGCCCCCGCCCGCCCGCGAGCTGACGATCGACACCCGCCGGCGCCCTCTGCTCGTCGACGTCGACGCCGACGGCGCCGTCGACGTCGTCGCCCTCACCGAGGTCCGCGAGGGCGAGCGCCGCCACCACGCCTACGTCGCCTTCGCCGCGGCCACCGGCGCCCTGCTGTGGCAGATCGACGTGCCCGACGAGGCCGCTCGCGACGGCTTCGCCGCCGCCGCCCACGGCCGCCTGCTGCTGCACGGCGACAAGGGTCAGCTGCGCGGCCACGACCTGCGCACCGGCGCCGCGCAGTGGACCACCGCGCTCGGCGAGCGCGGCACCCGGTTCTGCGCCAGCGCCACCGCCGACGCGATCGACGTGCCCACCGCCGACGACCGCGTGCTCGCGATCGACGTCAAGACCGGCCGCCAGACCCCCGTCGCCGCCGCGCCCGGGTGCGCCGCCGTGCCCACCGACCTCGTGCCCGTCGACCGCGACCCGGCCGCGCGCGACGACCCCCGGGCCCCCGCCGGC
The DNA here is from genome assembly GCA_016793465.1 of Myxococcales bacterium. Next base: position 199,752 of record JAEUJW010000089.1, on the reverse strand, counting down.
ACCGTCTCGATCCGCTGCGGCTCGCTCACCGCCTACACCAGCAGCGGCATGACGCGCATGAAGGACCAGTGCCGCGCCCGCAGCAAGATCGACGTCGACGACCTGCCCGGCCTCGTCGCCCACGCCCTGTGGCGCGCCCCGCTCGGCTGGGTCGTGCTCGGCGTGCGCAAGCCCGGCACCTACGTGCCGACAGTCGGCCTCGTCGACGCCAGGACCCGCAAGCTGCTGTGGAAGGCCGACGTGCCCGACGGTAACCCGCTGCTCGCCGACGAGGGGTCCCCCACGCCTGTGGTCCTGCTGCCCGCGCACCTCGTCGTCGGCTACACCGTCAAGGACCAGCCGCAGCACCTCACCGCCTTCGCCCTCGAAGATGGCGCCCGCGCCTGGCACATCGACGTCCCCGGCGGCGAGCGCGTGCAGCAGGCCGCCGCCGCCGACGGGCGCCTGTTCCTCTACAGCGACGGCGCCGTGCACATCCTCGACGCCGCCAGCGGCGCCCTCGTGCGCAGCCTCGGCCGCGCGCCCGCGGCGAACTGACGCCGCTCGCGCGACGCCCCGCGGACGCTGCGCGGCCCGGCCCGCGCGATCGGCTCGACCGCGACGGCCCTCAGCGCTCGCGCTGCAGCCGGAACAGCGAGCGCAGCACCCGCCCGATGCCCTTCGCCTTCTCGACCACGCCGGCGCCGTAGATCGCCCGCACCGCGCCGGTCACCAGCGGCAGCGTCGCCGCGCGCACGGGGTACAGCGCCATGCCCTGCCGCACGGGGATCCTGTCGGTCACGATCGCCTTCTCGTTGCAGCACGCGCGCAGCCCCTCGCGCCCGTTGATCTTGCCGAAGCCCGAGATCTTGACCCCGCCGAACGGCAGCGACTGGATCATGTAGGCCAGCCCGAAGTCGTTGACCGTGGTCATGCCGGCCTGGATCCCCCGCGCCAGCCGCTCGGCCCGCCGCGGATCCTTCGTGAACACGCTCGACCCGAGCCCGTACGGGCAGTCGTTGGCCCGCGCGATCGCCTCCGCCTCCGACTCGACCCTCATGATCACCATCACCGGCCCGAACTGCTCCTCCTGGGTGATGCGCATGCTGTGGTCGACGTCCACCAGGATCGTCGGCGGATAATAATTGCCGGGCAGGTCGTGGCGCACGTGCCCGCCGATCAGCACCCGCGCCCCCTTCGCCACCGCGTCGTCGACCAGCGACTGGATGATCTCGAGCTGCCGCGGCATCGTCATCGCCCCGAGGTCGACCTCGACCTCGCCGAGCGGCGGCCCCTGCCGCAGCGCGCGCGCCCGGTCGGCCACCTCGGCCACGAACCGGTCGTAGACCCTCGGGAACACGTACAGCCGCTCGGCCCCCACGCACATCTGCCCGCAGGCGTTGAACACCCCGAACAGCGCCGTCGACACCGCCTGCTCGACCTCCGCGTCGTCGCACACGATCATCGGGTCCTTGCCGCCGAGCTCGAGCACCACCGGCGTCAGCGTCTCCGCCGCCGCCGCCATGACCCTGCGCCCGTTCTGCGGCGAGCCCGTGAAGAAGATCTTGTCGACCCCCGAGGTGACGAGCGCCGAGCCGGTCTCGCCGTAGCCGGTGACCACCTGCACGAGCTCCCTGGCGTGCCCGCGCCGCGTCAGCACCTCCTCGAAGATCTTCACGTACTCGAGCGACGACCAGGTCGCCAGCTCCGACACCTTGATGACGACCGCGTTGCCGGCGAACAGCGCCGGGATCACCGGGCAGAAGAAGTTGTGGAACGGGAAGTTCCAGGGGGCGATGACGCCGATGACGCCGAGCGGGATGTACTCGACGCGCGCCGACTTGTGCGGCAAGAGCCCAGAGGCCCGCCGCTGCGGCCGCAGGTCGCGCTCGCCGTTGGCGATGGTGTAGCGCAGCTTCTCGCAGACCGGAAAGATCTCGCCCATCGCCGCGTCGACCATCGTCTTGCCCGAGTCGCGGACCGCCAGGCGCGAGATCTCCTCCTGCCGCGCGACGACGATCTTCAAGATGTCCTTCAGGACAGCTCGTCGCTCGGCGAAACTGGTGGCCGCCCACGCCGGCTGGACCGCGCGCGCGCGCTGGACCGCCGCCACCACCTCGGCGCGGTCCATCACCCGCGCCTCGCCGAGCGTCGCCCCGGTCGCCGGGTCCCGGCACGGCAGCACCGACGACCCGCCGGCTCCGACAATGTTGGTGGCGAGCTGCTCCGCGTTGTTCGACATGCGGCGCGCACCCTACCCGCCCCGCCCGCGAACGTCGACACGCCCGCGTTGAGCCGCGTCACGGCCGGTCCGCGGCCCCGCGCGCCCGCGCACCCGCTGCGCCCGCCCCGCGTCCGGTGGTACCCTCCTGCGCCGCCTCGGCCCGCCATGATCGTCCTGCCTCGTCGCACGTGGATCCGCGACATCTTCGCCTATCGCGGCACCGTGCTCCCGCGCATCTGGCGGCGCCTGCTCGTCATCGGCGGCCTCGCCGTGCTGCTCACCGTCGGCGAGCTCGAGCTGGGCCTGTTCGTCGCCAAGGACATCACCACCCTGCCGTTCACCCTCACCGGCTTCGCCCTCAGCGTGTTCCTCGGCTTTCGCACGACCACCGCCTACAACCGCTACTGGGAGGGCCGCACGCTGTGGGGCGGCCTCATCAACAGCGCCCGCACGTGGACGCGGCAGGTCCTGCACTGCGTCGGCCCCGCCCCCGGCGCCGCCCCGCTCGACGAGGCCCAGCTCGCCGCGCTCGGCGCCCGCAAGCACGCGCTCGTGCACCACGCCGTCGGCTTCGCCCACGCCCTGCGCATGCGCCTGCGCGACGAGGACGGCGTCGCAGTGCTGGCCCGGTTCGTCCGCCCCGCCGACCTCCCGCGCCTGACCGCCGACAGCAACCGCCCGCAGTGGTTCGTGCACCGCATGGCCGCCGAGGTCCGCCGCCTCTACGACGAGGGCCTCGTGCACCCGCAGCACCTGCCGCTGCTCGAGGCCTGCCTCACCTCCTTCACCGACATCCAGGGCGGCTGCGAGCGCATCCGCAACACCCCGCTGCCGTACGTCTACGCCGTGCTGGTCCACCAGATCGTCGGCTTCTACTGCTTCGCGCTGCCGTTCGGGCTGCTGCACACGCTGCAGTGGATCATGCCGGCGGTCGCGCTGCTGGTCTCGTACGCGTTCTTCGGCCTCGACGCGATCGGCGAGGAGCTCGACAACCCGTTCGACACCGACGCCAACGACCTCCCGCTGAGCGCGCTGTGCACCGGCATCGAGGCCGACCTGCGCGGCCGCCTCGGCGAGGCCGAGCTGCCGCCCCCGGCCGAGCCGCGCGGCGGCCTGCTATTGTAGCCGGCATGTCCGGCCTCTCGGTCCGCGTCGTCGGCGTCGGCGACGCCTTCACCTGCTGCCACCACAACGCCTGCCTGCTGGTCGAGGCCGACGACACCCGCCTGCTGCTCGACGCCCCGCCCGCGCTCGCCCGGGCCCTGCGCGACCTGTCGGACAGGTCGCACGAGCACGTCGGCCTCGACGACATCGACCACGTGCTCATCACCCACCTGCACGGCGACCACATGGGCGGCCTCGAGCAGCTGCTATTTTGGCGGCGCTTCGTCACCGGGCGCAAGACCACGGTGCACGCCATCCCCGCCGTGCTCGCCGGCCTGTGGGACACCCGCCTGCGCGGCGGCATGGACACGCTGATGCTGCCCGACGGCTCGCTCCAGACGCTCGCCCTCGAGGACTACGCCGACGTCCGCCCGCTCGCAGGCGGCGTCACCCGCATCGGCCCCATCGACCTCGAGTGGCGGCCGACGATCCACCACATCCCGACCTCCGCCGTGCGCCTGCGCGTCGGCAAGCGCGCCCTCGGCTACAGCGCCGACACCGCCTTCGACCCCACGCTGATCGCGTGGCTCGCCGCCACCGACCTGTTCTTCCACGAGACCAACTACGGCGTGCACACCCCGCTCGCCTCGCTCGTCGCGCTGCCGCCCGAGGTCCGCGCTCGCATGCGCCTCATCCACTACCCCGACGACCTCGACGTCGAGCGCGCGCCGATCGCCTGCGCCCGCGAGGGCGAGCGCCTGGAGCCCTGATGGACGCCCAGCACCCCCCTGCGGCATCGTGCGGTCATGCGCCCGCACGCGCTCGCGCTGCTCGCCCTGACGGCCTGCGGCCTCAACCCCGCCTTCAAGTCGACCGGCAGAGCCGGCGCGGACGCCGACGCCACGAGCGGCGACCCCGCGACGTCCGCCGCCGCGACGTCCGCCCCGACCACGCCGACGTGTCGACCTCATCCGCCGTCGTCACCAGCGACGGCACCACCGAGCCCGTCGACACCGACCGCGCCCTCGTCGACACCGAGCCGTGCGGCCTCACCGGCGCGCTCTGTTAGCCCGCGCGTCCCCTCACGGGTTGAGCGCGGAGCAGTCGACCGGCTCGTGGATCACGCACGGCTCGTCGAGCGGCTCGCCCGCCAGCCGCGCCCTGGCCCAGTCGACCACGAACGGCAGCGAGGCGACCGCCGCGTCGGTGTGCCCGAGGCCCGCGCACTCGAAGTGCTCGAGCACATAACCCGCGTCGCACAGCAGCGGCAGGTCGTCGCGCACCACCGGCGTGTACACGAGGTCGTCGTTCTCGCCCTGGACCACCAGCGTCGGCGTCTGCACGGCCAGCGGGATGTCCGACAGCCGCAGGGTGGCCCGCTGCAGCACGCAGCCGAACACGCCGAGCGAGTCCCAGTCCTCGGCCGAGATCGCGTCGATGAAGCTCTGCTGGTAGACCTGGTTGGTCATCGTCACGTCGTCGGGGAAGTCCGCCCCGCACTCGTTCGCCATCAGCATCGGCAGCGAGACCGCGACGTCGTCGGCCAGCACGGTGTCGAGCGGCTCGCTGACCTCGTGCCACGCGTGCCCGCCGACGATCGCCGCCGCCAGCGCCCCGGTCGTCGGTCCGAACACCGTCGCCCCGTGCTTGGTCAGCCCGATCGCGTCGGTCGGCGGCACCGACGCCACGTTCGCCACGATCTTGAACTCGGGCGCGTAGTACGGGGCGATGCGGTCGGTCCACAGCGTGGCGAACCCGCCCTCCGAGGCCCCGAACAGCACCACGTCCGCGCCCGGCGTCGACGTCGGCGACTCGCCGGTGTCGGCCGCGAAGCGGAACACCGCCCGCAGCGAGTCGAGCGACGCGATCGCCGTCGGCTCCGGCACGATGTACGGGTGGATGAAGCCCGCCGGCGCGCCCCAGCCGTTCATGCCGAGGTAGTCGGGCGCGACCGTCACGAACCCGAGGCCCGCGAGCACCGCCGGGATGCCGAACCCGTCCTGCGTGGCCGTCGGCGCGCACATGTCGGTGAAGCCCGTGGTCCCGTGGGCCCACAGCACCGTCGGCCGCTCCTCGACCGCGTCGCCCATGGGGAACGCCACGAACCCGGTGGCCTCGACCGCCTGGCCGCGGTCCTGCGTGCGGTAGCGGATCTTGTAGATGCTGGCCCCGAACTCGACCGGCACGAACGAGCCGAAGCCCTGGGCCTCGAGCAGCGTGTCGATGGTCGCGCTCGGCAGGTCGCCGTGCTTCTGGAACTCGAGCACCTCGCCCATGTCCGCGGTGGCGAGCAGGTCGTAGTCGGCCAGCCCGCAGCCGCCGTGGGGGAAGTCCATCACCCCGCCGCCGGTGGTGTCGTCGGCCGTCGTGCCGCCGGTGGTGTCGTCCGCCGTCGTGCCCGCGTCGCTGGTGCCCTCGGATGCGCCGGTCGTCGGCGTCTCGTCGCCGGTGCTCGGCGCGGCCGCGGTCGACTCGCCGCCCGACTCGCCCGTCTCCTCCTGCCCTCCCGAGTCGCCGCAAGCGGCGGTGAGGGTGAGCGCGGCGAGGAGGAGCGACGGGTGCTGCAAGTTCATGTCAGCGGGCATCATGGCACAACCCGGATCCCCGCCGCACCGTGAGCCTGCTCGCATCTCGGGCCCGCCGGACCGCGACCTCCGTTCGCAACGGCGACCTGTCCCGGGCCGACCTCATGCGTGCCCTCCACCCTGCACCAGGCCCTCGTGGCCCTGCTTTCGAACGACCCCTCGCTGGCCACCCGCCTGGTCGGCGCCGGCGGCCCGCGGCTGCCCGCGTTCGACGGCGCCAGCCCGATCGCCGCCGATCTCGGCACGCCCGTGGCGGCCTGGCGCCGCGTCGACCTCGCGCTCGAGCTGCGCCGCCGCGGCCGCCGGGTCGCCGTGATCCTGGTGGAGATCCAGCTCGGCACCGATCCCGCCAAGCTGCTCACCTGGCCCCACTACTTCGCGGCCGCCTGCGACACCTGCGTGCCGTCCACGCCGAGGACATCATGACCCGCAAGCACCTGCCCGCCGCGGCCTGATCGAACCCCTGAAGCACGCGCCGAGGCCCGCGCCGTACGGGCCTGCGGCTCACACCCGCTCGAACACCATCGCCGAGCCCACGCCGCCGGCCGCGCACGCCGAGATCATGCCGAACTGCGCGCCCTTGTCGGCCATCTGGTCGAGCAGCTGCAGGACCAGGCGCCCGCCGGTCGCGCCGAACGGGTGGCCGAGGCTGATGCTCCCGCCCCACTGGTTGACGAACGCCGGGTCGACCTCGCCGACCGCCGCCGGCCGCCCGAGCTTGTCCTGGCAGTACGCCGCCGAGGCCAGCCCGTGCAGGTTGCCGAGCACCTGGGCCGCGAACGCCTCGTGCATGTCGATGACCCCGAGGTCGCGCAGCCCGAGCCCGGTCTGGTCGAGCACGCCGGCGATCGCCCCGACCGGCCCCATCAATAAATGCTCGAACGGGTCGATGGCCGTGTAGTGGTAGCCGCGCAGCAGCCCGAGGATCGGCCAGCCCTCGGCGCGCGCGACCTCCTCGGCCGCGAGCAGCACCGCCGAGGCCCCGTCGGTCAGCGGCGAGCTGTTGCCCGCGGTCACCGACCCGAACTCGCGGTCGAACACCGGCTTCAGCGACGCCAGCTTCTCCTCGGTGGTGTCGGCGCGCGGGTGGTCGTCCTTGGCCACGATCTCGAGCTCGCGGCCCTTCGGGGCCGGCACCGCCGCGACCCGCTTGCCGAGCTGACCGCCCGCCCAGGCCGCGACCGCCCGCTGGTGGCTGTTGGCCGCGAAGCGGTCCTGGGCCTCGCGGCGGACGCCGAACGCCTTGGCCATCTTCTCCGCCGACTGGCCCATGGTCTGCCCGCTCGACGGCTCCGCGATCGCCGGGGCGACCGGCGCGAGGTCCTTCGGGCGCACCCCGCGGAACGCCCGCAGGCGGTCCGCCGTCGAGCGCGCGCGGCTGGCCGTGAACAGCGCGTCGCGGAACTTGCGGCCGTACAGGATCGGCACGTCGCTCAGCGACTCGGCCCCGCCGGCCAGCACCACGTCGTTGATGCCGAGCGCGATCTGGTCGGCCGCGCTGGTGATCGCCTGGTTGGCCGAGATGCAGGCCCGGCTCACCGTGTACGCCGGCACGCTGGTCGGGAAGGCCGCCTCGAGCCCGATCTCGCGGGCGATGTTCGGCGCGCCGACCGGCGCCGAGACGATGCCGAAGATGATCTGCTCGACGCGCTCCGGACGGATGCCGGCGCGCAGCATGGTCTCGCGGGCGGCGACGGCCCCGAGCTGGACCGCCGAGCGGCGGATGAGGGCCCCGCCCGCCTTGCAGAACGGCGTGCGGGCGCCGGCGATGACGGCGACTCTGCGGATCGATGGGGCGTTCATGCGGCTGTCTCCTGCTCTCGTAAACTCGGGGCTACTCGCTGGGGTTGTCGTTGAGGCTGGCGAAGTTCTTGCCCTCGCGCGCCAGCTTGCGCAGCAGCTCGGGCGGCTCGAACGCGTCGCCGAAGCGCTCGCGCAGCCCGCTCGCGCGGGTGATCACCGCCCCGAGCCCGAGCGCGTCGATGTGGCGGAACGGCCCGCCGCGCATCGGCGGGTAGCCGAAGCCGAACACCGCGCCGATGTCGCCGTCGCGCGGCGACTGCAGGATGCCCGCCTCGAGGCAGCGCACCGCCTCGAGCGCCGCGATCAGCGTCAGCCGCTCGCCGAGCTCCTCCGGGTGCGACTCGTCGGCGACCGCCTGGCGGCCCGCGAAGTAGCCGTACACCTCCGGGTCGACCGTCTTGCGCCCGCGCCGCTTCAGCAGCCCGCCGCCGTCCTGCGGGTACACGTAGAACCCGCGCCCGGTCTTGCGGCCGAAGCGCTTCTCCTGCAGGAACTGGTCGACCGTCGGCGGCACCGTGATGCGCCCGGGGAACGCCGCCGCCAGCGTCTTGCTGACCTTGGCGCCGACGTCGATGCCGACCTCGTCGAGCAGCGTGATCGGCCCGACCGGCCACCCGACCATCTTGGCCCCGCGGTCGACCGCCTCGATGCTGTGCCCGGCCTGGATCATCTCGAGCGCCGCCATCAGGTAGAACCCGAGCACGCGCGTCGTGTAGAAGCCCGGCCCGTCGTTCACCACGATCGGCGTCTTGCCGATCTGGCCGGCGAACCGCAGCGAGGTGGCGATCGTCTCCGCCGACGTCTCCGGCGTCTTGACGATCTCGAGCAGCGGCATCTTCGACACCGGCGAGAAGAAGTGCAGCCCGATCACCCGGTCCTTGCGCACCAGCTTCTCGGCGATCGAACCGATCGGCAGCGCCGACGTATTCGTCGCCAGCACCGTGGTCGGCGGGCACATCGCCTCGAGCTGGGCGAACACGTCCTGCTTCAGCCCCAGCACCTCCGGCACCGCCTCGATGATCAGGTCCATGGTCGCGAAGCCGGTCAGGTCGAGCCCGCCGCTGACCCGGCTGCGCGCCTTGAACACGTGGCGCTCGCCCACGCTGCGCGCCCGCTTGTCGAAGTACGCCTTGCAGTGGGCCAGCGCCTTGCCGAGCGGCTCGGCCGCGATGTCGCGGATGCGGGCCTCGACGCCCTTCTCCGCCGCGACCACCGCGATGTCCGCGCCCATGAAGCCGCCGCCGACCATGCCGAGCCGCGCGACCTCCTTGCCCTCCACCTTGCGCCCGTCCTCGTACACCGACTGCTTCTTCAGCGCGTTGCTGCGGCGAAACAGCGAGACCAGCGACCTCGACGTCTCGCCGGTCGCCAGCTCGGCGAACGCCGCGGGCTCCTGCGCCAGCGCCGCGTCGAGCGGCAGACCGAGGCCCTTCTCGACGAGGTCGAGCGCCACCAGCGGCGCCGGGTACAGCCCGTAGGTCTTGCGCTCGACAGTCTTGCGCGCCTGGCGGAACACCACGCTGCGCCCGAGCGGGTTCTTCTCGAGCAGCGTGCGCATGACATCGTTGCTCGGGTGCAGCCGCGGCTGCAGCTTGCCCGCCGCCAGCTTGCCCGCCGCGCCGCGGGCCGCGGCCAGCAGCGCCTCCTCGGCGACGACCTGGTCGACCAGCCCCATGCGCCTGGCCGCGCGCGGCCGGATGTTGCGCCCGGTCAGGATCATGTCGAGCGCCTCGCGCAGCCCGATCAGCCGCGGCAGCCGCGACACCCCGCCCGCCCCGGGGAACAGCCCGAGCATCACCTCCGGCAGCGCCAGCACGGTCTTCGGCGAGTCGGTGCACACGCGGTAGGTGCACGCGAGCGCCAGCTCGAGCCCGGCGCCGAGGCACGCGCCGTGGATCGCCGCCACGATCGGCACCTTCGCCGCCGTGATCTTCTTTAAAATTTCATGCCCCCGCCGGCCGAACGCCTCGATGTCCTTGCGCTCCTTCGCGGTCGCGAACACCTCGACGTCGGCCCCGGCGATGAACGTGTCCGGCTTGCCGGAGATCAGCACCACCCCGGCCAGCCCGGGCGTCGCCTCGATCTCCGCGAACTTCTTCTCGACCTCCTCGAGCGCGTCGGGGGCAATCGTGTTGACCTTCTCTCCGGCGCGATCGATCGTGATGATCGCCAGCCGCGGCGAGACCTCCGGTGGGTCGAGCGTGAGCGTGAACATGCGGCGCGGACAGTGACCCGCATGACCCGCCCGCGCAAGCTTAAAAGTGGGACGCCGCGGCCCGCAGGCGCCGCGTTACCGCGCCAGCCCTCGCCGACCCCGCGAAAACCCCGGCCTCACCGGCAGCCCCCGCGCTTCGTCACCTCGTTCGAGGGAGCAGAGCTTTTGATCTTTACCGATCGACGCGCGACGACTACGGCGCCGCGTGGGCCTCGCGCAGCCGCGGCGGCAGGCCCGTCTGCCAGCCCGGCCGCGCCAGCGCCTCGAGGTCGGTGCTCGCGTGGGTGTTCCACAGCAGCACCGGACCCTGCAGCCGCCCGCTCGCGATGTCAGCGCGCAGCGCCGCCGCGCACTTGCCGGTGTACGTCGTCTCGAGGTGCAGCCCGTGCTGCTCCGCCAGCGTGACCACCGACTCGCCCGCGTGGGTCGGCACCGCGTAGCCCTGCCCGACCTGCCCGTGATCGATCGACCACGTCACGCGGTGCCGCGCCAGCAGCCCGCGCCACCCGCCGGCCGCCAGCTCGGGGTGCAACCCGGCCCGCACCAGCTCCTGCCAGATCTGCTGGACCATGCCGCGCCAGCGCGACCCGCCGAGCATCCAGCGCTCGACCGCCGAGACGACGCGAAGGTGCGTCGACACCCCCGCCAGCGCCAGCCCGAGCACCAGCCCCGCCGTCGACGCCGCCGACCCTCCGGTCATGTACACCGCCGCCGGCCGCGGCAGCACGCCCGCGTCGATCTGCCGCCCGAGCTCGAGCCCCGCCTCGACGAACCCCAGCCCGCCGACCCCCGAGCTCCCGCCCGCCGGCATCCACACCCCGGGCCGCTCCGGCCGCGCCCACAGGCGATAGCCGAGCCACGCCCACGGCAGCTGCAGCCGCGAGCGCACCGACCACAGCTTCGCCCCGGTCGTCAGCGTCGCCGCCAGCGTCGCCCGCACGTGCGGCGTCGGCACCTGGTCGAACGTCAGCGCGTGCAGCTCGCGGCCCTGGGCCTGGAGGTGCAGCCCGAGCGCGAGCAGGTGGTGGCTGCCCACGCCCCCGAGCGACACGATCGGCCGGTCGCCCCCGTAGGCCTCGCTGGCCAGCAACCACTCGAGCTTGCGGACCTTGCCGCCGCCGTACAGCGCGCTCGTGCGGTCGTCGCGTTTGACCCACACCTCCACGCCCGCCCCGTCGAGCCACGGCGCCCGCTCGACCGGCGTGGGCAGGTCGGCGAGGGCCAGGCGAGCTGGAGGACGGGCCACGAAGGCCGCGAGGTGGTGGTCCGTGCGCGCCGCCACGGCCTGCAGCTATACCACGCCGCCCCGGTCGCCGGCGCCGCCCCGGCCGCCGGGCCGCCGCCCCTGGGCCCGCCAGGTCCGGCGGGGGCCCGGACCGCCGTCGCCCCCGGATCTGGCGGGACTTCCGGGGATTCGGGTAGGCTTCCCCCCGATGCTTAAGCCTTGCCCCTTCTGCGGCGAACAGATCCAGAGCGTGGCCGCCAAGTGCCGCTTCTGCGGCGAGTGGCTGGATCCGTCCCGGCGCCCCGACGCCGGCCCGTCCCCGTCCGCCGCCGCCGAGGCCGCCGCTGCGTCACCCCAGGCGCCCCGCGCCGAGCCCTGGGTCCCGCCCCCGCACACCTCCGAGCCCAGCGGCGAGACCCTCCGCGGCATGCCGCGCCCGTCCGCCGCCGACGCCGTGCACGACTCCGGCGTGCTCCGCCCCCACCACTCGCCGACCCTGCTCCCCGAGCCCGCGCGCCCGCCCGAGCCCGCCTTCGACCCCGCCCGCCCCCTCGACCCCGCCCGCTTCGACCCCGCCGCGTCCGGCCTGTCCCCCGGGACAGCCGTGCTGACCGGCGGCCCGCAGCTCGCGCCCGGCGTGACCCCCGGCGGCCCGCAGATCCCGCCCGGCGCGACCCCCGGCGTGCTCCTCCCCGCGTCCGCCGCCGCGGTCGGCCCGGGCCCCGCCCCGCTGCCCGGCGGCCTGTCCTCGGGGACAGCCGCGCCGCGGTCCGCCGCCGCCCGCCTGGCCGAGTTCGACCTCGGCCTGCTCGACAACAAGTCCGACGGCGACGACTACGGCGGCGGCGACGACGACCCGTTCACCAGCCAGGTCACGCAGCAGCGCCCGCCGACCCCGTGGGGCCTCATCGGCGCGGTCATCGGCGGCGTCGCGCTCGTCGCGATCGTCATGTTCAAGAACGAGTTGTTCCCGCCCGACGTGCCCACCGACGAGGTCGCCGACACCAAGGCCGCCGACACCAAGGCCGAGCCCCCGCCCGAGCCGATCAAGCCGGCCCCGCCGGTCGAGCCCCCGCCCGAGACCAAGCTCGCCGACGCCAAGAGCCTGCAGCCCCCGCCGGTCGCCCCCGCCGGCCCGCTCGACCAGGCCTTCACCGACCAGCTCGCCAGGGCCCGCAGCGCCTACAGCGACGGCAAGATCAAGGCCGCCGGCGCCGCCCTGGCCGAGCTCGCGAAGACCGCCCCCGACCACCCCGAGGTGCTCCTCCTCACCGCCCAGGTCCAGCTCGAGGAGAGCCGCTACGCCGAGTCGCAGAAGACCGCCGACCGCTGCGTGTACGTCGACCCCAACCTCGCCGACTGCTGGCTCACCCTCGGCGTGCTGCGCCAGAACAACCACGACAACGCCGGCGCCATCACGGCCTACGAGACCTACCTGAAGCTGGCCCCGAGCGGCCGCTACGCCCACGACGCCAGCACCCAGCTGGTCCGCCTGAAGCCCCGCGGCGCCGCGACCCCGGCCCCGCCCGCGGCCCCCGGCGCGCCGCCTGCCGCCCCGGCCCAGCCGAAGCCGTGACCCGCCCGCGCGGGCCCATCGTCACGCGACGCCGCGCCGCGAGCGTCGCGTGCGCCGTCGTGCGCGCGACCTGCAGCGCTTGCACCGATCCGCAGCGCTTGCACATGTCATCTCCGCCGCGGCCATCGTGACAGTGCACGCGTGCAGCGCTTGCACCGCTCCGCAGCGCGTGCCGGCCCTATCGTCACACCCGCGGCGCCCGCTGTCCCACTCGGTTTGCGCACGCGGATAATCGACATTCGACCGCCCCGCGTTCGCGGGCGATCGGTTAATTTGTCGACGCATTCGGGGAGGGTCGTATGGGCAGAGAACGTAGCGAGGCATCGTCACGCGTGGTGGCGCTGCTGGACGGTGAGCTGCAGGACATCAGCCTGCCGTCGCTGCTGCAGCTCGCCCAGGCCGAAGCGATCACCGGCAAGATCCTGCTCCACGGTCGCGGGGAGATCGCGCTGCTGAAGGGCCACGTCGGCGCGGTGGTGTGCGGCACGCTCGGCGGCATCGAGGCGCTGCGCGAGCTGGCGTTCCACGATCGCGGCCGCTTCTCGCTGGTCCGCTGCGAGCCCGGCGGCGACCGCTGCGCCGACAACATCACCTTCGCGTTGATGGACGCCTACCGCCTGCGCGACGAGTGGAACCGCCTCGCCGGCGTGACGCTGCGGCGGATCGCCGACCGCCCGTGGAAGCCGAGCGGCGGCCTGCTCGACGAGGTGGTGCTCGACCTCGACGGCCGACGCACGCTCGCCGAGATCCTCCACCACCGCCCGCGCGGCCTCACCCTCGTGCTCGACGCCCTGCTCGACGCCCTCGGCCTCGGCCTGCTCGAGCGCGTCCCCACCGCCCGGACCGCCGCGCCGGTGCTCACCCTGGCCCCGCCGATCGCCGCGCCCGACCCCGCGCCCGACCCCGCGCCCGACCCCGCCGACTTCGACGAGCTCGTCGAGCGCGGCCGGGCCCTGTTCCGCACCCGCGAGTTCGACGCCGCCGAGGCCCTGCTGCGCCAGGCCCTCGCGCTGCGCCCCGACGACCGCGTCGTGCAACAGAACCTGCGGCTGCTCGCGCGCCGACGCGGCGAGCCGCGGTCGCCGGCCGCGCTGACGACCGCCGGAGATCCGTGAACCCACCGCGAACACACCGGCGCGGCGAACCTCGACCCCCGGCCGCGAGGACTACCGCCGGAGCTCCGTGAACCAACCGCGAGGACGACCGCCGGAGCTCCGTGAACCAACCGCGAACACACCGGCGCGGCGAACCTCGCCCTCCGACCGCGAGGACGACCGGCGCTCGGTGAACGCACCGCGGACGCCGAGCGCCCGCTACTCCGCCGCCTCGGCCTCCTCGAGCTCCGCCACCGCGATCTCCCAGCGCCCGGTCAGCTCCTCGAGCTTGTCCGAGTCGCGCTGGTAGGCCATCAGCAGCTCGCGCCGCCGCGCGTCGTCGGCGTAGGTCTCCGGGTCGGCCAGCGCCGCCGAGCGCTCCTTCTGCTCGCCCTCGAGCACGGCGATGCGCGCCTCCATCTCGGCCACCCGCTTGCGCAGCGGCGCCAGCGCCCGGTTGCGCTCGTTGCGGGCCTCGGCCTCGCGCCGCCGGTCCTGCTTGCTGCGGGCCGCCGCCGCCGGCGGCAGCACCGGCACGAACCTGTCGGGCGCCGCCCTGGCCGGCTCCGCCTGGCCCTTCGCACCTGTCCCGTGGGACAGCGAACGCTCGAGCTTCGGCGCCTCGACCTCGCCCTCGCGCCGCCGCCGCATGCTGTCCATGTACTCGTCGAGCGTGCCCGGGTAGGTCTCGACCCCGCCGCCGCTCACGTCCCAGATGCGCGTGGCCAGCTTGCGCACGAAGCTGCGGTTGTGGCTGACGAACAGCAGCGTCCCGTCGTACGTGCGCAGCGACTCGGCCAGGCTCTCGCTCGACTCGAGGTCGAGGTGGTTGGTCGGCTCGTCCATCAGCAGCAGGTTGCCCGGCTTGATGAGCAGCCGCGCGAGGGCCACGCGCGCCCGCTCCCCGCCGCTCAGCACCCGGATCTGCTTGTCGACGTCGTCGCCGGTGAACAGGAACGCCCCGAGCACGCTGCGCACGCGCGTCTGCCCGGCCGTGCCGTCCTGCAGCGACACCTCCTCGAACAGCGTGCGCTCGCCGCTCAGCGTGTCGGCGTGGTGCTGCGCGTAATACCCGACCTTGACGCGGTTGCCGAACTTGATCGATCCGCCGTCATGCGCGATCTCCCCGGCGATCGTGCGCAGCAGCGTGGTCTTGCCCGCCCCGTTGACGCCGATGATCCCGATCTTCTCGCCGCGCCGCACCGTCAGGTCGACCCCGTCGAGCACCACGTGGCTGCCGTAGGCCTTGCGCAGGCCCTCGACCCGCAGCGGCACGTCGCCGGCCCGCTCGCACTCGGGGAACTGGAAGCGCATGACCTGGCGCCGCTCGAAGACCTTGACCTCCTCCATCTTCTCGAGCGCCTTGATCCTGCTCTGGACCATCGCCGCCTTGTTGGCCTGGGCCCGGAAGCGCTCGATCAGCTGCTCGGTCTTCTCGCGCTCGCGCGCCAGGTTCTTGGCCCGGTTCTCGAGCAGCACCTCCTCCTCGGCGCGCTGCTTGACGTACTGCTCGTAGTTGCCGGTGTGCGTGCGGATGCCCTCCGGCTCGAACGAGACGATGCGCCCGACCTGCTCGTTCAAGAACTCGCGGTCGTGCGAGACCAGCACGAAGGCCCGCTGGTAGCGCTTCAAGTAGGCCGCGAACCACGCCACCGACGGCATGTCGAGGTGGTTGGTCGGCTCGTCGAGCAGCAGCAGGTCCGGCTGCTGGAACAGCAGCGCCGCCAGCACCGCCCGCATCTGCCAGCCGCCGCTGAACTCCGCGAGGTCGCGCCCCGAGTCGCTGGCCTGGAACCCGAGCCCCGCGAGGATGCGCAGCGCCTCGTGCTCGGTGAAGTGCGTGTCGAAGTGCGCGACCCGCTCGTGGATGTCGGCCAGCCGCTCGGCCACGTCCATCAGCCGCTCGTGCGCCGCCTCGTCGCCGGCCTCCGCCTCGGCCTGCGCCGCCGCCAGCTCGGCCTCCGCCTCGGCGAGCCGCGCGTCGAGCTCGGCCCGCCCCGGCACGCTGTTGACCACGAACGCCGCCAGCGTCTGCCCGCCCTCGACCACCAGGTCCTGCGCGAGGTAGCCGACTCGCACCCCGCGGGCGAACCGCAGGTTGCCGCGGTCGAAGCCCTGCTCGCCCGCCAGCATGCGCAAGAGCGACGTCTTGCCCGACCCGTTGGGCCCGATCAGCCCGATGCGGTCGCTCGCCGCGATCCGCAGGCTCAAATTGTCCACGATCGTCTTCTTGCCGAAGCCGAGGGACACCCCGTCGAACACAACCAGGCTCACGGCCGCGGGTTTTACAGAAAAAAATTGCCGCCCGCAGCAACCACCGTCCGCGGGCGCCGCCCTCCGACCGGGCGTACACTCGCCCGGTCATGCCCGCCGCCAGCAATTCGCCCGCGCAGGCCGCCGACGCGAGCACCGCGCCTGCCCTCGACCCCGCGACCCTCGAGCGCCTGCGCCGCGGGGTCCCCCTGCGCCTCGACCGCACCGGCCGCTTCCACTTCGAGGGCGACGAAGTGGCCCACCCACGCGTCCACGCCCTCTTCCTCGACGGCCTCGACCTCGACGACGCCGGCGAGCCCACGCTCCACGTCGGCGCCCAGTGGTGTTACCTCACGGTCGACGACACCCCGCTGCGCGCCACCGCCGTGCTCCGCGACGACGCCGGCGCGCCGCAGCTCCGCCTCGACGACGGCCGCCTCGTCCCCCTCGCCCCCGCGACCCTGTGGGACGACGGCCAGGGCCTGCGCGCCAGCGTGCCCGCCCGCCGCAGCGGCCGCCCGCTCGCCGTCCGCTTATTGAACACGGCCGCGATGGACCTCACCGCCTGGCTCGACGACGGCGACCCGCCGCGCCTGCATGTCGCCGACCACGCGCGCGAGATCCCGACGACCCCGCCGCGTTAGCCCCGACGCGGCCCCTCGCGCGAGCCGCCTCGACATCGTCACTCACACAGTCCACGCGGGCCCCACGGCGCGCTCGCCCGCGGCGCCGCCGGACCCGCGGTGGCCCCTCGCGGGGACCGCTGGTACAGTCGTCTCATGTCCGCGCTCCCGAGGCCCGCGATGACCCTCGCCGACTTCCTCGCCTGGGAAGAGCAGCAGCCGGAGCGCCACGAATTCGTCGACGGCGAGGTCTTCGCCATGGTCGGCGCCTCGCTCGTCCACGGCCTGATCGCAGGCAACCTGTACTCGATCCTCCGGCAACGCCTCCCGAAGCACTGCCTGGTGTTTCAGGAGGGCGCCAAGGTCTGCACCGCCAGCGCATCCTTCTACCCCGACGTCGTCGTACGCTGCGATCCGCTCCGTCGCGGCGAGCGCCTGATCGAACGCCCGACCCTGCTCGCCGAGGTCCTCTCCCCCTCGACCGAGCCCTACGACCGCGGGAAAAAATGGGCCCACTACCGCGACGGCTTCCCGAGTCTGCAGACCTACGTGCTGGTCTCGCAGGCGGAGGCGCTGGTCGAGCTCTACCGCCGCAACCCCGACGGCTGGCAATACAGCGCCCACCGCGGCCTCTCGGAGGCCATCACCCTCCACCAGCCGCCGTGCAGCTTCACCGTCGCCGAGGTCTATGAGCGAACCCTCGAATACCTCGGCGCCGACGGCGACCCGGCCTGACGCTTTGACTGGAACTAGCGCTTGAACCGCACGTGGAAGTGGTCCTTGTGCCCCTTCCAGTGGCGGATGATCCCGAAGTTGCGGCCCTTCCCGCGCGGGTACTGGAACAGCTCGTCGAGCTTCGACTCGGGCACCTTCTGCTGGCGCGCGTGCTCGTAGAGCAGCTTCTGCAGCCTGTAGTCGAGGAACACCGCCCGCACGTCGGGGTTGTCGACGAACGCTTTGATCAGCGCCCACGTGCGCGGGATGTCGAGGTTCCCCTCGTTGCCGGTGCGGAAGCGGACCTCGTCGGCGTCGGCCCCCTTCAGCACCAGGCCGATGTCGACGTCGATGCCCTTCTGGTGCGACATGTGGCCCTTCAGGGCCCCGCCGCCGCGCGCGCTGATGTCGCCGACGTGGATCGCCGGCCCGGCCTTGCCGGCCTTGGTCTGCTTGTAGCGCGACAGCGCCGCCTTGATCGCCTTCACGCACATACCTGTCCCGTAGGCCAGGTGCGGACGTTTAATTATATAACCCTTGCCCGGCTCGAGCTGGATGCCGACCTTCAGGGTGCCGCGGTCCTCGTGCTTCGGTGCGAACTCCGGGATGATCCCGCCGTCGACGATCAGCGTCAGCTCGTCGCTGAGGCGCAGGTCGCTGCGGCTCTTCGTGAGCCGCGCGCGCAGCGACGGCTTCTGCAGGGCGATGATCTCCTTCGGCGTGAGCCCGTACTTCTCGCCGATCTCGGACAGCGTGTCGCCCTTCTTGATCTGGTACGTGAACTCCTCGCGCAGGCGCGGCGCGATCTCCGGGCAGACCTTGACCTTCTTGCCGATCCTCAGCTTGTTGGGGTTGAGCCCCGGGTTGAGCTTGACGATCTCGCCGACGCGCACGCCGTAGCGGGCGGCGATGCTGCTCAGCATGTCGCCGTCGACCACCTCGTGCTCGTACAGCGGCATGCGAAAGTCGCAGCGCTTGTCGCCTTTGATCTTCTGCGACAGCGCCTTGGCCTTCTTGACCGCCTTGACCTGCTCGCTCGCCGGCTTCACGCCGGTCTTCGGCTTGACCACGCGCTTCAGCTCGCGGGTGTCGATCGGGTCGGGCTCCGCGTCCACGTCGCTCTCGGCCTCGTCGGGGGCGCCCGGCGGCGGGTCGGACTCCCGCTCGACGGCCGGCGGGGGCGCCGCCCCGGTGGCGATCGCGGCCGCGGCCGGCGACTGGGCCGCGGCCGGCGCGGCGACGCCGATGAACAGGGCCACGAAGGTGGCGAACGCAGAGCTGAAGCGTGGGCGCATGCGGTGTTCCGACCTGTGATTTCAGTTCCGGAGGGTCGTGGAGGCCGTCGCCTGTACGGCGCTCCTGTGGGCTCCGGGAGGGTAGCCCGGGGGCCCGTGGAGCCAGCTAGACCCCCCGAGCCTGAGTTTATTCACCTCAATCCCGCAGTCCCCCGCCATTATTCCCCGCCCGCGAGTCCTGGCCTCGTCCCGCACAGGCCTGATATACCCCGGGCCATCATGGACTCCGTCGTGATCCAAGGCGTCGAGCTGCGCCTCACTCCCCCGGACGACCTCGACTGGGAGTGGGTCGGCCGCCCCGAGCTGAAGCGCCAGTTGTTGGCCGCCTGGATGCTTGTCGACGAGCAGGACCACGCGCTGTCCCCCCGTTTAGTCGGCAAACCCGGGGTTGGCAAGACCACCCTGGCCGCGGCCGCGGCCCGCTCGCTGGGCCTGCCGGTCTACGTGTTCCAGGCGACCATGGACACCCGTCCGGAGGACCTGCTCGTCACCCCCGTGATCGCCGACGGCCAGAAGCTGCGCTACATCGCCAGCCCGCTGGTCAGCGCCATGATCGCCGGCGGCGTGTGCGTGCTCGACGAGGGCAACCGCATGAGCGAGAAGAGCTGGGCCTCGCTGGCCCCGCTGCTCGACCGCCGCCGCTACGTCGAGAGCATCGTCGCCGGCATCAAGATCCCCGCGCACCGCCAGTTCCGCGTGTGCGCCACCATGAACGACGACTCGAGCACCTTCGACATCCCCGAGTACATCCACAGCCGCCTCCAGCCGCAGATCCTGATCGACTTCCCGGAGCGCGACGAGGAGCTGCAGATCCTGCAAGCCAACCTGCCGTTCGCCAACCAGCGCATCCTCCACTACCTGTCCGTGTTCCTCGAGCGCGCCCACGAGGACGACCAGCCCTACACCGTGCGCGACGGCATCAACATCGCCCGCTACGCCCTGAAGCTCGGGGCCAGCGAGCGCAGCGGCCTCGACATCAAGCGCCACGTCCGCCAGGCCACCCACCAGATCCTCGGCGAGGAGGCCCTCGAGTTCCTCCCCGGCGAGGCCCCGATCGCCCCCTGAGCGCGGCGGCCCCGGTATGTCCGACGAGACGGCCCCGACCTACCGCCCGGCCTGGCCCGACCCGCTCGCGCTCGGCCGCGAGGAGCTCACCGAGCTCGGGCTCGTGCGCCCCGGCGTGGTCGTGCTGCCGGTCCTGCACGGCCGCATGGAGTTCGCGTGGATGGTCCGCCGCGCCATCGAGAAGCTGACCCCCGCGGCCATCGCCGTCGAGTACCCCGAGTCGCTCGAGGGACCGATCCTCCGCGCCGTGCGCCGCCTGCCGCTGCTCAGCGTCGTGCAGTACGCGGCCGCCGACGGCCGCCCGGTGTACCTGCCGATCGAGCCCGCCGACGCGCTCGTCGAGGCCACCCGCCGCGGCCTCGAGCTCGGCATCCCCGTGCACTTCATCGACCGCGACGTCGACCGCTACCCCGCCGCCCGCGACCGCCTGCCCGACGCCATCGCCGCCGAGTCCGCCGGCGCCCGCGCCTGGCTGCAGGCCGCCCTCGCCGCCGCCGCCCACAGCCCGCGCGCCCCCGAGGACGACGAACGCGAGCAGACCATGGCCTTCCACGTCGAGCACCTCGTGCACGAGCGCCCGCCCGACTCGCTCATCCTCGTGGTCTGCGGCCTCCACCACGCCCGCGGCGTGCTCGAACTGCTGCAGCTCGGCGCCAGCCCGACCCCGCTACGCCGCCTGCGCCGCGACGACGTCAGCGTGCACCACGTCAGCGAGTCCGCCTCCCGCGAGGTCCTCGCCGAGCTGCCCTTCATCAACGCCGCCTACGAGCGCAGCCGCGGCACCGCCCCGCCGACGGCCCACGGCCCCGCGCACACCGCCGCCGTCGTCGACCTGTTCACGCGCGCGCGCCAGGCCCCCAAGATGGACCCGTTCCGCAGCGAGCCCCCGCCCGAGCACGACGAGCTGCGCCCGCGGGCGACCGGACGCATGGGCCTCTACCTGACGCTGTGCCAGCAGGCCCGCGCGGCCCACCGCGAGCGCACCGGCGAGTCGCTGCGCCCGGGCAGCCTGATCGCCATGCTGCGCTACGCCTGCCGCTACGCCTGGGTCGAGGGCGGCCTCGGCCCCGACCTCTACCAGCTGGTGATCGCCGCCCGCGGCTTCGCCGACGACAACTACGCCCACGAGGTCTGGGAGGCCGCCACGACCTACCCCTGGCAGACCTCGCGCCCCGAGTTCCCGGCCATCGACCTCGGCCTGCGCGACCTCCACGACCGCGTCCGCACCATCCGCTTCCACCCCAAGACCCTCCAGCGCCGCCGCCGACTGGTGCGCGTGGTCCGGCCCCGCCCCCAGGAGCGCCGCCGCGGCGAGTGGGCCGAGCAGTTCTCCGGCGACACCATCTGCTCGTACCCGCCCGAGGACCTCGCCCTCGAGCACTACGGCGCGTTCCTCCGCAAGCGCACCGAGCGGGTCATGAGCGCCTCGCAGACCGTCACCGAGCCGTTCTCCGCCAATCTCTACGACGGCATCGACGTCCGCGAGACCGTCCGCAACTGGCACACCGGCACCATCTTCGTGCGCCGCGAACGCCCGCTGCGTGGCAAGCCCGGGGCCGTGGTCGTGATCTTCGACGACGAACCCCTGGCCCCACCCGGCGAGCCCCGCTTCCCCTGGCACATGACCTGGCAAGGCGAGCACGACGAGGAGGGCGACATGGCCTTGTACGCGACCGACCCGCTCGCCCGCGTGGTCGGCCCCGCCATCGGCCGCGCCCTCTACGGCGGCTTCCTGCTGGTCCGCCCGCCCGGGACCATGTTCGGCGTGTGGGAGGACCCCTATTACGCCGAGGCGCGGTCCAAGGCCGAGGTCCTGCTGCTGGCCGCCCTCGACCACACCCCCGAGCACGTGGTCGTCTACGCCGCCCCCGCCCCGCCCCGCCAGGCGTTGCGCCAGCTCGCCCAGCGCATGGACAAGAAGATCGTCCACGTGCCGCTGGGGCAGCTCTCCCCGGTCACCCTGCGCCGCCTCCGGGTGTTCCACGTGCTCGGCAGTCGGGCCGCGCGGGCCGAGGCGCGCTCGTACATCCGCGACTGACTTCAGCAGACCCTCCGGGTCCGCCGGCCTGAGACCAAAGACACGCCCGAGGCCCCTCGCCGCCTCGGCCCCGCTCGTCGAAACTTGTTCCCCGGGGGCGCGGTCGGCTATCTGTGTACCGGGACCCGCCCACCGTGCGGCGCCGCATGAAGAAGGCCGGGCGTCGCCCCGTCCCTGCGCCCCTGTAAGGAAATGTCCATGAAGTCCAACCTGCTCGTGTCCTCCGCCTGTCTCGTCGTCGCCCTCGCCGCCTGCAACAACGACACCCCGACCGGCTCGCTCACGGTCCCCTTCAAGATCGGCTCCGCCAACATCTGCTCGTTCAAGAACCCGAGCGGCGCCGACGTCCCGGTCGACGACGTGCGCATCGCCCTCTACCGCAAGGGCACCGTCGACTCCGGCGAGCCCGTCGCCGAGGAGACCGCGCCCTGCGCCGAGGGCCAGGCCCTGTTCACCACCATCGACGCCGGCAACTACGACGTCGTCGCCGAGGGCAAGGACGCCGACGGCCTGGTCGTGTTCGACAACGAGGGCGAGGGCAGCGTCGCCGAGGTGCTCGAGGGCCAGGACGTGACCGCCGACGAGGTCCGCCTCAACCTCACCCCCGCCAAGCTGCAGGTCCGCTGGAGCTTCTCCGGCTTCGAGTTCAACCAGTGCACGCAGGTCGAGCTCGAGACGCTGTCGATCGAGGCCCGCCGCGACGGCGGCAACTCCCCGCTCGGCGACGGCGAGTTCAGCTGCGACCAGGCCGCCGACGCCGGCGACGGCTACCACCTGCTCGTCGACGCCGACCGCCGCCTCAACGGCAACGACATCGACACCGTCGAGATCACCCCGCGCGACGCGGCCGGCAAGACCATCGGCTCGATCGCCGCCTTCAACTTCGACCCGCCCGGCCCCGGCCACACCATCAAGCTGACCATCGGCATCGAGTGCACCGCGACCAACTGCGACCTCACCTGCAACGGCACGCCCTGCACGCCCGACGCCCCGTGACGGCAGCGCGCGCCGACTCGCATCGGTGCGCTTGTGCACATGTCCGATAGGACAGCCCTGACGGCGCGCGCCCCGCGGCGCGCGCCGTCGACCGTTTAATACGGCCGGCGTTTGTGCCAGGATGATCGCCTACCGATGGCCTCTCCCTTCGCGTGGACGATCGCCGCCCTCGTCGCGGCGCTGGCCCACGGCACTGCGCACGCCGAACCGGCGCCCGCCGCAGCGCCGCCGCCCGCCGACACGCCGACCGCGGCGCCGCCGGCCGACGCGCCGCCAGCCCCCGCGGCCCCCCAGCCGGGCTACGTGGTCCTCCTCGACCCCGGCCCCGCGCTCGCCCGCCGCATGGGCGTGCGGCTGATCCTCCGCCCGACCGGCGACGGCTTCGGCAACCGCCGCAGCGCCGTCGCCCGCGAGCTGCCCCGACCCGACACCACCGACGACCCGCCCGCCCCCCTGCGCCTCGAGCTGCCCGCCGGCGTGTGGCGCGTCGAGTCCAGCGCCCCCGGCTTCCTCTCGAGCACCCGCGAATTCACGGTCGACGCCACCCGCCCCGAGCAGACCCAGAGCTGGGCCCTCATGCCCGACACGCTGCACGCCGACGTCAGCTTCCCGACCCGCATCGACGGCGACGCCGCGGTCGCCGTCGCCATCACCGTGCGCGCCAGCGACGGCGGCAAGACCTGGTCGTGCACCGCCCGCGAGACCCCCTGCACGCTCCGCCTCTCGCGCGGCGGCTGGACCGTCGAGACCCGCGCCCGCGGCCTCGCCCCGGCCCGCCAGGAGTTCGTCGTCGCCGACACGAGGCCGCTCGAGGTGCCGCTCGCGCTCGCCCCCGGCGACGACGGCATGTCTTTCGGGACAGGTCCGAAGAAACCTGCCCCCAAGACCAGGAAGGTGTCGCTCGGCCTCGGCCTCGGCGCCGCCGCGCCGGTGGCCGTCGGCTTCGGCCTGACCGTGTACGGCCGCAAGCGGTACATCGCCGCGCTCTACGGCGACGCCTGCGACCGCGCCTACGGGGCCACCTGCGGCAACGCGCTCATCTCCCCGATCCACGTCACCGGCGCCGGCGTCGGCCTGCTCGGCGCCGGCGTCGGCCTGGCCGCCGCCGCCATCCCCGGGTTCTTCGACGTCCCGCAGCGGGCCTGGTGGGGCCTGCTCGGCGCCGGCGGCGGCCTGCTCGTGCTCGGCGCGGCCTGGACCGGCACCAACACCGTGTTCCTCGACCGCTACCTCCTGTCCGGCCCGCTCGCCGACATCAACGCCCGCGTCACCCGCCGCCTCGTCGCCGCCGCGATCCTCGGCCTCGGCCTCGGCACCACCACCGGCGCGCTCACCCAGCTCCTGACGCGCCGCCGCCTGCAGCGCGGCGCCAGCGTGGCCCCCTACGCCGGCCTCGGCCAGGTCGGCCTGACCGTCAGCGGCCGCTTCTGAGGCGTCACGCCCGCAGCGTCGGGATGTGGATGACCTGGACCTTGTTGCCCGCCGGGTCGCGGAAGTAAAACGACGTCGACTGGTCGCGGTGCAGCTTCGGCGCCATCACGATCTCGAGCGCGTGCTCGCCGATCAGCCCGACCACGCGCTCGTACCACGCCCGCACCGCGTCGGCCGACGGCACCACGAAGCCGAGGTGGTCGAGCGCCGACACGGCATGATCGACGCGCGCCACCCGGTGCAGCGCCAGGTTGTCGACGCCGTGGCTCAGGTACACGTTGTCCGCGTCCGGCTGCCAGTCGACGGCCATGCCCATGCCCTCGCGGTAGAAGCGCACGCACGCCTCGAACACGTCCCCGGCCACCGACACCGCCACGTGCCGCAGCCCCAGCGTCGGCGGCAGCTGCGTCGCCGTCACGCCTGGATGTCCTTGTAGCTGCGCCCCGGCAGCGTCTCGCCGGTGCTCGGCCCGCCGCTGGCGACCCAGCCGGCGTCGCCGTTGCCCCCGCCCCAGCCGCCGACGTGGTCGGCGACGTTCGTGTAGCCCAGCTGCTCGAGCACCGCCGCGGCCCGGGCCGAGCGCCCGCCGGCCTTGCACGACACCATCACCGGCGTCGACTTGTCGGGCACCGCCCGCTGCACGTCGGCCGCGAAGTTCGGGTTCGGCGACATGCCGCCGCCCTGCATGTGCATGAGCGGCACGTTGTAGGCGTTCGGCGCGTGCCCGGCCGCGAACTCCGGCTCCGAGCGGACGTCGATGTGCACGAGCGCGGCGTCGCTGGCCCGCGCGATCGCCTGCTGCGAATTGAGGCGCTGAATCGGCATGCCCGGCACGCTACAGGCACGAGGCCCCGCCTGTCCACCGCTACGGGCGCGGCAGCAATCTTCGCTGGCGCAGCGTCAGCCCCCAGCCGTCGCCCGCCCCGCGGACCCGGCACAGCGCCATCTCGAGGTGCCCGCGCCCGTCCATCTCGAGCGGCAGCTCCGCCAGCGTCTCGACCTCGAGCGTGAGCGCCCCGCCCGGGGCCTCGATCGCCAGCTCGACGTGGGTCGGCGCCCGCCCGGGCTGGCGCGTCTCGCGGACCCCGAGGTCGCGGATCGGCACCAGCCCGTGCACGCGCTGCAAGAACCCGCCGATCAGCGTCACCCACGGGAACGCCGCCCGCTGCACCCACACCCCGAACGGCCCGGCGTCGGCCCCGGACAGGCTGGCGAAGCACTGCAGCGCCTCGTCGCTGGCCCCCCAGTCGCGCACCCCCCAGGTGTGGATCCGCAGCGCCGAGCTCGCGAACGCCAGCAGCCGCGCGCCCAGCACCACCGCCCCGACCGCCTCGCCGACCTGCACGTAGCTCTTCAGGGTCCGCCGCCGCAGCACGCGCATCACGTGCGTGTCCCACTCGGCCGCGCCGAACTGCCGCGCCACCAGGTCGGGGTCGTCGTCGCTGCCCGGCACGAACGCCGGCGCCTGCGCCGAGAACGTCAGGTCGACCCGCACCTCGACGTCCTCGGCCGGGATGTCCTCGCCCACCGACCGCCGCCGCTTGCCCCGCGGGTCCCGCACCTCGAGGCGCCCGCGGTACTGGATCGTCCACGTGCGCAGCGGCTCGACGCAGTCGAACGCCAGCCCGCCGGCGCGCCAGTGCTCGGCGCCCCCGCGCAGGATCGCCTGGCCCGTGCCCGGCAACGCGTACACCGCCGTCGGCGTCAGCAGCGTCAGCCACACCCGGTGCGCGTCCCGTCCCGGCAGCCACTCGATGCGGGCCACCACCGCGAGCTCCGGCTGCACCGCCGCCAGCGTGTAGTCCTCCGCGAAGTGCCGGCGCCCGTCCCACGCGTGCATCGCCTCGTCCTGCGGCCGCGGAAAGTCGCCGCCGCCGACCAGCGCCCGCGGCCGCAACGCCCAGCGCGCGATCGCGGCCTTGACCCCGCGCCGCAGCAGCGAGCCCAGCCCCGGCTCGTCCGGCGGCCGGACCTCGTCGGGCGCGGGCCAGCCCGCCGGGTCGGGCTCGCCCGCCTGCGCCCACGTCTCACGCGGCTTCTCGCGGGGCATGCCCGCAGCCTATCAGGCCCGCGGGGCCCCGTGGCAAGCCCCGCACCGGGTTCGTCCCCCGCGCCGCCCGCCCCGGCCCGCGCGGCCGCCTAGCAATTGTCCCCCGCGCCGTGTTACCCCCGAAACCGGAGGTGGTCCCCTTGCTCCGTCCGATGCTCGCCCTTGCCCTGCTCCTGGCGCCCGCCTGTACCGCCAAGCCCGCCGTCGACCCGGCCGAGCAGGCCGCTCAGATGAAGAAGGACCTCACCAACGCGACGGTCCGCATCAAGGACGGCAAGTACAAGGAGGCCGAGGAGATGCTGAAGCGCGTCCTCGCGGTCGACCCCGCCAACCCCGAGGCCCAGGCCGGCATGGGCCAGATCCTCCTCGCCGACAAGCAGTACGACGCCGCCGTCGTCCAGCTCGAGGCCGCCGCCGCGAAGCTGCCCGACAACGCCGAGGTCCAGGCCAGCCTCGGCGAGGTCTACAAGCGCCTCGAGCGCCACGCCGACGCCGCCGCCGCCTGGGGCGCCGCCTTCAAGGCCAACCCCACCCACGGCAACTACGGCCTCGAGCAGGGCCAGGCCCTGCGCCGCGCCAAGCAGTTCGACGCCGCCGAGGCCGTGCTCCGCGAGGTCGCCAAGGTCGACAAGCAGACCGAGTTCGTGTTCACCGAGCTCGGCGACGTCCTGCGCGAACAGGGCAAGCTCGACGAGGCCCTGAAGACGTACATGAAGGCCCTAATCGAGCACGCCGGCGACAAGTCCGCCCACGCCGGCGCCGCCCAGGTCTACGAGCTGCAGAACAACAGCGCCAAGGCCATCGACGAGTGGTCGACCTACATCCGCATGGACTGCTGCAGCGAGTTCTCGACCAACGTCGCCAAGAAGCACATGGACGCCCTGCGCGCCGCGGCCGGCGGCTCCGCCGGCTGACCCCGCGCCCTCCGCCTCGCGCGAGCGCCCGCGCGTCCGCGACGACCCGCGGGCGTGCGCGTGCACGCCTGCGCGCGCGCGACCTCGGACCGATCCTCCGCCGCGGTTGTATGCGAGGATGGCCGGCTAGCATGCCCATCATCCTGCCGACCGGCAAAGACTCCGAGGAGTACATCGTCGACACCGCCGCCGACGCACGGCCCGGACAGATCGACTTCTCCGGCCCGTCCGACGAGGACTCGCTCGACCCCGAGGCCTACGCCGACGAACCGTGGTCCGACGTCGACCCCGAGGCCGCCGAGGACGGCCTCACCCCGTTCGACCCCAGCCAGGTGCTCGCCGACACCTCGTCCTACGAGCGCTGGCTGCAGAGCGCCCTGAAGCTGCTCGTCGCCCCCGACCTCGTGGTCGACGGCAAGCCCGGCGCGCGCACCAAGGCCGCCGTCGAACGCTTCCAAAAGGCCTCGCCCCGCCTCGGCGGCCCCACCCTCCGCGCCGACGGCATCGCCGGCCCCAAGACCGTCGCCGCCCTCGAGCAGCTGACCGACTCGACCGCCCCGACCCGCCGCGAGGGCGACAAACCCGTCGCCCAGCCCGAGCCGAACACCGAGCCCGAGCCCGAGCCGAACACCGAGCCCCCCGCACAGGCCACCACGAACACCCTGAGCGTCCGCGAGGTCGTCGACGCCGACGGCGTCACCGAGTACGTCATCACCGCCGGCGACCAGGAGGTCCGCTTCTCCTACTGGACCGAGGACTACAGGAACTACAAGCCCTACAACGTCAGCCGCTACCGCGGCGCGCGCAAGGGCCTGCTCAAGGACGACGACTACCTCGGCATCGGCTACTCGCGCAGCGAACTGAAGATCCTCAAGGCCAACGCATTAAAAGAGTCCGGCGGCGCGTTCGGGGCGATCAACACCTGGGACGACCAGATCGTCTCGTGGGGCATGGCCCAGTTCGCCGGCCAGGCCGGCACGCTCGCCGCCCTGCTGTCCGACCTGAAGGACAACCCCCGCACGCGCCCCGCCTTCGACCGCTGGTTCGCCGCCAACGGCATCGACGTCGCCAGCGGCAAGTACCCGTGGAAGAACGGCCAGACCAAGACCGGCTGGCACGTGGTCGTCACCAAACCAGACGGCGAGGTCGCGCGCGGCAACCCCGGCTGGCAGTACATCCGCACCCAGCCGAAGCTCATCGGCGCCTTCCTGCTCGCCGGCAACGACCCCGACATCCAGCTCGGCCAGTGCATCTTCTGGCGCGACGGCTTCCTCCGCCGCGCAATTAGTAAACGCATCGCCAAACGCGCCGACGGCAGCGCCGGCGACCCCGCCCGCCAGTACGTCACCTCCGAGCGCGGCCTCGCCGTGCTCGTCCGCCTCCACAACTGGATGCCCGGCTACGTCGTCACCTGGTCCAACAAGTTCATCGCCGAGCTCGAGGCCGCCCACAAGGACCGGGACCTCGACCTGTCCGACCGCGGCCAGTGGACCCAGACGCTCGAGGACTCGTTCGTGCAGAAGATCTGCGACGAGCGCAAGCGCGTGAAGTCCGGCAGCTACGACACCTACGCCCTCGACCTCAGCCGCACCCGCGGCTCGTTCGCTTAGGCCACGCCGGGCCCGTTCCCGGCACATCCGCTCGCGGCGCTCGCGTCGCTGCCGGAGACGCGCAGGCAGGCGTGAGCGCGCGCGCGTCACTCCGGGGGCTGACGCTGCCGGCGCGGTCGAGGTCGCGTCGCTCGTGGGCGATGACACCGAGCACGTAGATCACGCCGGAGTCGGTGTGACCGCCCCGCGCGCGGCCCACCGCGCCGGCGTCGTCCGCCGCGTTCAGCCGCTCGCCCTCACTTCGCCGAACTTCTCGAGCTGCGCCTGCAGCCGGCGCCGGTCGCCGACACACACGATCTGCCAGTACCCCGGCAGCAGCAGCGCGTCGCTCACGGCCGCCAGCTTCGTGACCGGTCGCCGCGCCGGCGGGCGATCGATCGGCGGTCGCCCGAGCTGGTGACGGCGCGCCATCGCCGAGATCCGCCCGCCCGGCGACGCCTGGCGGAACACCTCCTCGAGCGCGTCGTACGTGTCCTGCTCGTCGACCCAGCGCTGCGCCACCGCGAGCTCCTGCACGTGCCCGAGCGCCCACAGCATCACCTTCAACGCCTCGCCGGCCGCCCCCGCGTCGACCTGCGTCAGCAGCCGCAGCCGCCCGCCGAGCCGGCCCTCGTCGTGCCCGCCGTCGGTGTAGTACGCGAGCCCGCGGTCGCCGCGCAGCCGCTCGTGCACCGCGCTCCGCAGGATCCGCATGACCCGCCCCGCGTACACCGCGTCGGCGTCGTCCGCCGCCAGGCCCACGCGCCCGATGGCGATGACCGCCTGGTCGAGCCCCGGCCGGTCGACGAGCGCGATCGGCCCGCGCCTGTGCGCCGCCGGCAGCGCGACCGACGGCACCGCCCCGGTCTCCGGCGACCAGCCGGACCACGCCCGGGCGATCGCCCCGCCGACCGACGCGTCCCCGATCGCCAGCCACATCGTGCGCGCCGGCACCAGCGTGCGTAGCATCTGCGCCGTCACCCCCGCGCGCGTCATGGCCTGCAGGCTCGCCCGCGTGGCCGCGCCGCGGTGCACGTACGGGTGCCCCGCGGGGAAGATCGCCGCGTCGAGCGCGCGCACCGCAACCCGCTGCGGGTCGGCCCGGGCGATCGCCGCCTCCGCCTGGGCCCGCCCGTGCGCCGCCGTGAAGCCGAGCTCGTCGACAGCCGGCACGCGGATCCTCCGCGCCAGCAGGTCCGCCACCTCCTCCGCCGACTCCCTCGGCACCGTCACCTGCAGCGCCCCGCCGTCGCCGGTCCACGCGACCCGCGGCACCGCGCCGACCCGCACCAGCTCGTCGCGCAGCACCCGATCCACCAGCGCCGCCATGCCCAGCGCCGTCAGCCCCGGCGCCTCCGGCGGGTCCTCGCCGACCGCCAGCCACGACACTCCGAGGTGCACCGTCGACCCCTCCGCCGCACCCGACTGCAGCAGCACCGCCCCCGACGGCAGCTGCTGGCGCATCCACGCCGGCCCCGCCGCCTCCGGCCGCTCCGTCGTGTCCGGCGGCGTCCGCCGCCACCCGTCGGCGCAGCCCGCCAGCGACAGCCCCGCCACGAACGCCCGCCGCCTCACGAAGCGCCCCCGCTCACGCCACCTGTCCCGAGAGCCAGCCTCACCCGAGGCCGCTCCCGCCGCGCAGCACAGGTGCACCGCGCCGACCTCACGCGCGCCCCCCCTCCGCGTCGGCCAGCAGCGCGGCCCGCCTCGCCGTCATCAACGCGTCCCGCGCCAGCGCGACCACGTCCTCGACCCCGGTCGAGTGGTAGCGCTGCAGCTCGTCCGCCAGCGCGTCCGCCTTGCCGTACGCGGTCATGTGCGCGGCGATCGTCTCCGCCAGCGCCATCGTCGACCCGCGCCGGTCCATCGCCTCGACCCGCATCACCGCCCGCGCCGCCGCCACCTCCTCCGCGCTCACGCCGGCCAGGTTCGCGACCGCCGCCTCGACCGCCCGCAGCACCTCACGCGCCAGCGACCCCGGCCGCCCGACCGCCTGGACCACGAACAACGAGCTCCCGGCCTTGCTGACCTGCTGCGCCTCGAGCGTGGCGATCGCTCCGTCCTCCGCCCACAGCCGCCCGCCGAGGTTGCGCTCGAGCAGCACCGCCGCGAGGTCCGCCGCCGCGTCCCCCCGCGTCCGCTGCACCGGCGAGGGCCACCCGATTTTAATCATCGCCGCCTCCGCCGCCTCGCGCATGAGCGCCCCGGTCGTCAGCGGCGAGGCCGGCACCGCGGGCCGCACCGGCGCCGTCCCGCCCGGCAGCCCCGCGAAGTACCGCCGCACCAGCCCCTCGATGTCGTTCGGCAGGTCTCCCACAACAATTAATATCGCGTTCGCCGGCACCACATAGCGCGCCAGGAACCCCTCGACGGTCGCCACGTCCACGCGCGCCAGCGTCGACGCGTCCTCCGGGTCGTGGAACGGGTGCGGCGCGGGGAACACCGCGTTGTGCACGCGCCCGAACATCCGCGCCTGCGGATCGTTCTTAATAATTTTCAACTCCGTATCGACGACCTGGCGCGCCAGCTCGACCTCCGCGCGCGTGACCTCGCCGCGCATGTAGCCCATGCGGTCGCTCTCGAGCCACAACACTCGCTCCAGATTCACCCGCGGCACCGATTGATAGTAGTCGGTGGTCGCCGCCGCCGTCGCCCCGTTGGCCCCCAGCGCCCGCGCCTGATACAGATGGTCCGACGTATCGGACCCGTACGTATGTCGCGACCCGGTGAACAGCAGGTGCTCGACCAGGTGCGCCAGCCCGCGGTGCTCCGGCGGGTCGTCGCCCGCCCCGACCCCGTAGCGCACCCACACCGTCGCCAGCGGTGACCCGACCCGCGGCACGATCACCACCCGCAGCCCGTTGTCCAGCCGCAGCGCCGTGTGCTCGAGGGGCACCATCCGGGCCGACCATCGCACACCCGCCCGCGCCTCGCCACTCTCCGCGATCGGACCGTGCGCGAGGCTCCCGCCGCGTCAGCCCAGGTGTTCCAGAGCGATCGCCACGCCCGCGATCAGCAGCAGCCACAGCGGCACGTACGGCGCCACGAATTGGCGGTACACCCGCGACTTGCCGCGCACGTGCACGTCGGCCCAGCTGTGCTGATTGAACTCGGCGTTGGCCGCGCGCCCGCGCAGATAGCCGAGGTACGCCGGCAGCCCCGCCAAAATCCCCGCGATGAGCCCGCCCGCGTGGGCCACGTTGGCGATCGGCCCCGCCCCGCCGGTCAGGCAGACGATGAACCACACCAGCATCATCCACGTCGTGAACTCGTCGATGACGTAGCGCCGCCGCCGGTTGAACCGCGCCTGCATCCACACGAACCCGAACAGCCCGTACAGCACGCCCGACATCCCGCCGAACCACGGCCCGGTCGTCACGTACTGCCCGATCGCCCCGGGGATCTGCGTCCACAGCACCAGCAACATCAGGATCAGCGACCCGTGGTGATGCTCGACCGCCCGCGCGAACCGCTGCACCCCCATCATGTTGAACAGCAGGTGCACCAGGCCGAAGTGGATGAACATCGGCGTCACCAGCCGCCACACCTCGCCGTCGCGCACGCGCCCGAGGAACTCGCCCGAGCGCCACGGCTCGATGCTGAGGTTCTGCACCGTCATGGTCTGCGGGTCGCCCATCCCGCTGTAGACCCCGACGAGCACCGATCCGACGATCAAGAAGATCGTCACCGGGCCGAGCCCGAGCTCCTCCGCCTCGCGCCAGGTCGAGCGCACGTGCACGAAGTTGTGGTCGCGCCCGGCCTGCTCCTGCTCGCGTCGCCTGCGGATCTCCGCCGCCTTGCCCGCGGCCGCCTGCGGCCCGTTCTCCTCGAACTCTTTAAAAATTGTGTTCGCCCGCGCGAGCGCGTCGTCGTCGAGCACCCACACCTCGCGCTCGCCCTCGCCGCGGACCTGGCTGTCGATCCCGTGGGCCAGCAGCGTGTCGACCAGGTCGCCCGCCCGCCGCCCGTCCGCGCACTCAGCCAGCCGCCGCACGCGTCACGCCCCCGGGCACCGCCAGCTCCGCCGCCGTCGCCTTCACCACCTGGTCGACCGTCACCCCCGGCGCGCACTCGACGAGCCGCAGCCCGTCGGCCTCGACCGCGATGACCGCCAGCTCGGTGATGACGAGGTTGACGCAGCGCATGGCCGTCAGCGGCAGCGTGCACTCGGGCACCAGCTTGCTGGTCCCGTTCTTCTCGGTGTGCGTCATCAGGGCGATCACCTTGCGGGCCCCGGTCGCCAGGTCCATCGCCCCGCCGATGCCCGCGACCTTCTGGCCCGGCACCATCCAGTTGGCGAGGTCGCCGCGGGCCGACACCTGCATGGCCCCGAGCACCGCGACGTCGACGTGCCCGCCGCGGATCATGGCGAAGCTCAGCGCCGAGTCGAAGGTCGACCCGCCCGGCACCACCGTCACCGTCTGCTTGCCGGCGTTGATCACCCGCGCGTCGACCTCGTCGTCGTAGGGGAACGGCCCCATGCCCAGGAGGCCGTTCTCCGAGTGCAGCAAGATCCCCTGCTCCGGCCGGATGTAGTTGCTGAGCAGCGTCGGGATCCCGATCCCCAGGTTGACGACGCTGCCCTGGGGCAGCTCCTGCGCCGCCCTCGCGGCCATGTCTTCGCGGCTCCACGGCATACGCCGGAGGTTATAGTCCCGCTCGTGCCGCCGCGTCTCGCCCTCACGCTCCTCGCCGTCGCCCTCGCCGCCGCCCCCGGCTGCCTGAAAATCCCGGCCGGCGAGGCCCCCGAGGCCCCCGGACAGGCCCAGGACGCCCCGCCGGCCGCCCACCTCGCCTGGCCCGGCAAACCCCCCGGCCAGCTCTACAGCCCCGGCGAGGTCCGCGTGTTCACCCTCATCCAGGGCGGCAAGCAGATCGGCACCTCGTGGGGCCGCTACGACGGCCGCGAGGGCGACCTCCACAAGTTCTCCACCCGCACCGAACTCACCCCGCCGAGCAGCGCCCCCAACACCCAGACCTCCCCGCCCGAGCCCCTGCGCAGCGCCGGCGAGGTCGTGCTCGACGACCGCGGCGAGCTCGTCCGCGGGTTCGAACGCAGCAAGGCCCTCGACCTCAGGTTCGAACGCAAGGGCGACCTGCTCGAGTTCCGCGCCGGCCGCGAGAAGGAGGACCTGTCCTTCAGGACAGGCACCGCGTTCATGGCCTTCGCCACCATGCTGCACGAGGAGCTGATGTTCGGCCTGCGCCGCCTGCCCGAGGGCGAGCTGTCGTGGCGCCTGGTCAGCCTGTCGGGCAGCCTGCCGACCGACTACACCGCGAACCTCGTGATCCCCGACCCCAAGGCGCCGACCGCCGCGGTGGTGCGCACGAGCCTCGGCGAGGTGATCCACCTGCTCGACGGGCGGATCCAGCGCGTCGAGGTCGCCGCCGACGACCTCGAGGTGCTCACATTAAAGAATCCGCCGGCCTGGCCCAAATGGTCGATCGACCCGCCGGCCACCCTCACCTACGCCCCGCCCGCGAGCGCGACGTTCACCCGCCGCGAGGTCGAGCTGCCCGGCCAGGCCAACGAGCCCAGGCTCGCCGGCGAGGTCTTGATCCCCGCCGGCAAGGGCCCGTTCCCCGCGGTCCTGTTCCTCTCGAGCACGGGCCAGCAGGACCGCCACGGCTTCGCCGGCCCGCCGCCGGTCGACCTCGGCAGCCACGAGATCACCGACGCCCT
Source organism: Myxococcales bacterium (assembly GCA_016793465.1). The sequence continues at coordinate 165,296 of JAEUJW010000089.1, read as the reverse complement.
CGCGCAGGCCGGCATGGTGGTGCTCCGCTTCGACGAACGCGGCTTCGGCAGCAGCGACGACGGCCCGATCAGCTACCTCGCCCAGCTCGAGGACGCCCGCCGCGGCCTGCGCACATTGCTCGTGCAGGACGAGGTCGACCCCGACCGCATCGCCATCGTCGGCCACGGCGAGGGCGGCTGGAAGGCCCTCGAGCTGTCCAGCGAGGGCCGCGGGATCAAGGCCGTCGCCCTGCTCGCCACCCCCGGCCGCCCCTACGAAGAAATATTAAAGGCGCAGGCCAAGGCCGCCATCGAGTCGGTCCCGCCCGAGCTCCGCGCCGACGCCAGGAAGACCCAGGACCGCACCCTGCAGGCCCTGAAGACCGGCAAGGACGTGCCCCCCGAGCTCGCCCGCACCGGCCAGTGGATCCGCGAGGCCCTCGCCGTCGACCCCGCCGACCTCCTCGCCCGCGGCCAGACCCCCATCCTCATCACCCAGGGCGGCAAAGACTTCGAAGTCGACCCCAGCCGCGACCCCCAATCCCTGCAGAAGCTGGCCAAAAAATTCAATCGCAAGGCCACCACCCAGACCTACCCGAACCTCGACCACCTCTTTAAGAATGAGCCCGGCGAGTCGATCCCCGCGAACTACCTGACCCCGGGCCGCCGCGTCGACCCGAAGTTCCTCGGCGACCTCTCGACCTGGCTCCTCGGCCAGCTGAAAAAACCCTGAGCCCGTCCCCGCGGCCACCTCCGAGCTCGTTCGAGGCCTATCTCGTCAACTCCGGCACGGTGGGTAGTTTTCGGCGGTGTCGTTGCACACCGCGACCGTCGCGCCGACGCCCGGCTGCGTGGCGATGCAGACGAGGAGCGTCGAGGAGGTCGAGCAGCCGCCGGACGCTCGACCCGGTCGGTCCGTCGGGCCCCGAGGTCGAACCTGTCGAGCCGGCCCCGTCGCCGTTCATCGGCGCGGACGGTCCGCAGGCGCACGCCCAGCAGACGACGAGGGCCATGCCACGGCGCATGAGCCGACCGTGTCAGGGCTACGAAGCCCCCGCCAGACGTGTGCAAGGCGTCGACTTGCGGGCGGCGTCGCACTACTGTGTCGTCCGCATGCGCTCCGACGCCGACGCCCCACCGGAGGTGCGCAGGATCCTCGGCCGCGTGGCGGCGCTCGACCTCGGAGCCGTGATCGCGGCGCCGACCGGGGACCGGGGCTCCGCGCTGGCTTGTCTCGAGCGCTGGTGGCGGATCGTGCGTGCGCTCGTGGATGCCGACGGCACGGTGCTGCGGGCGTTGCGGGCGATCGACGGCGAGGCCGCGGCGTTCGTCGAGTTCATCGAGCGGCGCTACCCGTCGCCGCCGTTGCCGGCCGCGTGCACGCTCGCGTGGGCCGAGTGCCCGCTCGCGCTGCTCGTGGATCCGGCGGTGCCCGGACACGCGGAGAGCGAGGATTGTTACGGGTACTATCGCGGCGGGCTGACGTGGTCGGCGGCGCCGGCGGTCGAGCGCCTGGCGACGGCGCTGCTCCGTGCCGGCGGCGAGGGTCACCCGTATCGCGGCCTGCCGCTGCGTATCGACGATCCGGGCGCGTCCGTGTGTGCGCGCGCGCGGTTCGCCCGCGAGATGCTCGTGCAGGTCGCCCGCGGGATCGTCGACGACGTCGTGACGTTCGCCCTGCTCCACCCGACGTTCGCCGAGAACCCCCACGAGGTCGAGCTCGAGCTGCTCGAGCACGGGCTGTTCCCCCTCGGGGTCGACGATCACGGGGCCTGCCGGGTGTTCCGTCCGGCGCCGGCGCCCGTGGTCGTGCCGACGTGGCTGCCTCACTTCACGCCGGCGGGCTGAACGGCGCCGACGACTCGTGACGGCGCGGTGGATCACGGCGCGTCGTAGACGCGGACCACGCCGGTCGCGTCGGGGCCCGCGATGTCCCAGCCGGCCACGACAGGGTCGCCCGTCGGGAGCACGGCGATGGCCTCCCAGCGCCACAGGAGTTCGCTGGCGGCCCAGATCGGCGCGCCGTCGGCGGCGGCGAAGGCGTCGACGCGTGAGCCCTGCCCGAGCACCTGGGTCGCGCAGAACACGGCGCCGCCGGGCGAGACGACGAGGCCGCCGGCGCCGTCGGAGCCCTCGCCCTCGTCGATCGCGGCGTAATCGCGGCGCCACACCTCGTCGCCGTCCGCGTCGAGCTTGGCGATCCACAGCCGCAGCTGCGCCCCGTCCTGCTGGCTGCCGGCGACGTAGAGCGCGCCGACGGCGTCGACGGCGAGCTCCAGCCACGGGGTCGGTTGCGGGCGTGTCCACCGCGTCGCGCCGTCGGGATCGATGCGCCACACCGCCCCGGCGGCGCCGTACACGACGCCGGCCGCGAAGGCGTCGCCGAGCGGATCGACGGCCAGCGCGTAGGCCGAGGCGTCGGGCTGCGTCCAGGTCCACAGCGGCTCGCCCGCGCCGTCGATCCGGCGGACCCACGCGCTGTAGGTGCCCGCCTCGCCGCCGACGTACCACGACGACGCGGGCCCGGGCGCGAGGCCCTGGGCGCGGGTGTAGTCGCCGATGGTGAACGCGTCGGCGTCGAGCGCGGCGCCCTCGGCGGTGAGGTGCGCGAGCCAGGCCTCGCCGGCGACGTCGTCGTAGGTCGTGCCGCCCGCGGCGTGGATCGTGCCGTCGGCAGCGACCCCGAGGGCCAGCACGGAGCTGCCGATCGCCGGGTCGGCCGGGGTCTGCTCCCACTTCGACGCGCCGTTCACGGCGAGGCGCGCGAGCCACGGGCGGATCGCGGGCTTCGTGCGTGTGCCGCCGACGACGAGGTCGCCGCCCGGCGCGACGGCCACGGTCCGCGGCATGACGCCGACGAACGTGCGGTCGAAGGCCTCGACCACGAGCGAACAATCCGGCCGGCAGCCGTCGTCGGCGACGGAGTTGCCGTCGTCGCACGGCTCGTCGGGGTCGAGCACGCCGTCGCCGCAGGTCGTGCCGGGTCCGGTGCTCGCGGCGGTGGCTCCGCCGCTGCCGGTCGTGGGCTCCGGGGTCGTGGTCTCGCCGCTGGCGTCGCCGTCGTCGGGCTGGCCGGGGCTCTCGCTGCCGGCCTTGCCCGGGGCGCAGCTCGCGAGGGTCATGAGGATGACGAGAGAGCTCCGCGCCGGTCGCCGCATGCCACGAGGGTGGACCTCCGCTCGCCGGGGATCCACGGACCCGGATCGGCGCGGGCGGCCGGCGCGGGTCGGCGCGTCTGCCAGGGATGGCACGCCGGTGCACAACGATCCACACGATCGGGCGCTCGCCCCGTCCGCGAGCCGGCAGCTCGATCTCGGCGCGTGAGATTGCGGATACACTGCGGCGCGATGCGCACGCGAGCACGGGCCAGAGACCTCGGCGTCGAGCTGTCGGGCACGACGGGTGAGCACAACGCGATCACCGACGTGCCCGGGGTGCGCGGGGCGGCGCTGGACGCCGCGCGCGGCGGGCCGATCGCCGAGGGCAACGTCGGCGGCGGGACGGGCATGGTGTGCTTTCGCTTCAAGGGCGGGACGGGCACGGCGTCGCGGCGCTGCGGCGAGTACACCGTCGGCGTGATCGTGCAGGCGAACTTCGGGCTGCGGCGCCAGCTGGTGATGGGCGGGGTGCCGGTCGGGCGCGAGCTGCCGGAGGCGCCGGCGAGCGCGAGCGAGACGGGGTCGATCCTCGTGGTGATCGCGACCGACGCGCCGCTGCTGCCGCATCAATTGAAGCGGGTCGCCCGGCGCGCCCCGCTGGGGCTGGCGCGCACCGGCGGGGCCGCGGGCAACGGCTCGGGGGACATCATGCTGGCGTTCTCGACGGCGAACCCGGGGGCCGCGCGCGCGGAGCCGGGGGCGCGGGTGGAGATGCTGGCCAACAAGGAGCTGACGCCGCTGTTCGAGGCGACGATCGGCGCGACCGAAGAGGCGATCCTGAACGCGCTGGTCGCGGCGGACACGATGACGGGGCTCGCGGGGCGGACGATCGAGGCGCTGCCGCACGCGCGGGTGCGGGCGATCCTCGCCAGGTATCGCCCGCGGTCGGACGAATCGTAGGACTTCGATCGCCGGCCGGTGCGCGCGGCGTCGCGGCTCGCGCGGCGGCACGGCGTATGTATCGAGGGGCGCCCGCGCGGGCGCCCCGCGATTCACTTGGGCAGCTTCGACGGCAGCTCGCCCATCGGCGCCTTGGGGAACTTCTTGGGCGGCTGCACGGGGCCGGCGTCGGGGCTCATCTCATTCTGCGGGACGGCGACCTTGAACACCTCGTAGTCGTGGTGGTCGACGGTGCCGGCGTGGTGGCCGAGCTGGAAGCTCTGAGAGATCGAGAGGAAGCCGAGCGCCCACGGGCCGAGGATCCACGTCTTCTCGTAGACCGCGACGTCGACCTCGATCTTGCCGCGCAGCTTCGGCGTGACCTTGATGTCGAAGCCGTAGGTCGGGCGGTCGAGGCGCACGCCGGCGCCGGCGACCCCGGCCGGGCGCGTGACGTTGAAGGTCAGCGGGCTGCGGCTGGTGAACGACAGCGCGCCGTTGCCGACGCCCGCGAGCGAGGCGCCGGCGAGCGAGCTGGCGCGCACGCCGATGCGGCCGTTGGTGACCTCGGCGCCGACGCCGACGTCGAGCGAGGCGCTGGCGCCGGGCACGCTGACCTTCAGGCCGGTGACCGCGCCGTCGAGCCACCAGTCGCCGATGGTGCTGCGGTCGGCGCCGAGCACGGGGTCGACGTCGCGGCTGTAGTCGAGGTCGATGCTCGGGCAGTTCCTGTCGATGTTGGGCCCGGGGATCGAGACGTAGAGGCTGCAGCCGGCCTTGAACTCGAGCACGAACTCCTTGCCGCCGAAGGTCTTGTTGGCGGGCAGGCCGACGGCCTGGTACGCGGGGGCGCCGGTGCTGTCGACGTCGGTCGGCGCGACCGCCAGCTCGACGCTGCGGCCGTTGTCGCCGGTCGAGGTGGCCTTGACGTCGAGCGAGAACGGGGCGCGCAGGCCGAAGCCGAGGCCGATGTGGTAGTCGACGCGCACGTAGTAGCGGTCGGTCAGCCACGTCTCGTCGGCGAAGGTGTACTCCCAGGTGTCCTCGATCTCGCGGCCGTAGGTGAAGCCGGTCAGGAAGTAGTCGCGGGTGTAGGAGTGCGATCCGCCGAGCGGGCCGATCGGGCCGAGGCCGCCCTTGGGCCCGACCGGCGCGGGCTGCGGGCTGAAGGGCACCAGGCCGGGGTCCTTGACGAGCACGTCGAGCTTGGCGCCGAAGCCCTGCAGCGACTTGCCGCCGGCGACGTCGAGCTTCGGCACCACGCTGACCTGGTGGATCGTGCGCACGCCGGTGTTGAGCAGGAGGTCGAGCAGCTGTTCGTCGGTCATCGCCAGGGCCTGGCCGGCGGTGAAGCCGGCGCGGACCTCGGCGGCCGGGTCGGCCTTGCCGAGCTTGGCGCGGATCGCCTTGAGGTCGGCGTCGACGCCCTTGTTCTTGGGGTTGTCCGCGGTCTTGCTGAAGCACAGGTCGGCCACGGCCTTGGGCTTGTCGACGCGGGCGCAGGCGCCGGGGGCGAGGGCGACGGTCAGCTTGCGGTCGACGACGAGGCGGTCCTCGAGCTCGAGGATCGCCTCGCGGTACAGCGGGTTCGACTTGAGGAAGCCGGCGGGCAGCTTGGCGTCGAGCAGCGGCGCGAGGTCGGGGCGCACGTCGAGCGCGGTGTCGCGGACCCAGCCCTGGAAGTCCATGACCACGCCGGCGCTCGGCGAGATCTGGCCGAGCCCGGCGGCCTGCAGCTGATCGCGCTTCAGCTCGCGGCGGTACAGCGGCGAGGCCTTGGCGGCCGCGATCGTCTCGTCGTTGGTCGGGGCGGCCGACGCCGTCGCGGGGACGCCGAGGGCCACGGCACACAGGCCCGCCGACACGGCGAGCACATGGAGGGAGACACGGTTGCGGATCATGCGGGCCTGTAAGTGGTCCCTCGCCGCCGATCAATTGCGGGGTCCTCGGCCGATCGTGCGGGTGACGAACTCGAGCCGGGTGCCGGCGCGCCGGCGGCGGAAGGTCGCCCCGGTCGCCCCGGTCGCCCCGGCATTCGCGGCCCTGTCGGCCGGCCGCCACGCTTGGCAGGCGCGCGTCGGTCGCCTAGCCTCGGGCGCCATGCTCATGCCTTCCCCGCTTCGCTCGCCTGCCGCTCTGTCTCGGACCCTCCTGTGCGCCGCGCTGGTCGCGTGCGGCGGCGACGGCGGAGACGGCTCGACCGGCGGCAGCAGCGGCGACGCGACCACCGGCGGGACGTCGACCTCGACCACCGCGCCGCTGACGACCTCGAGCTCGCCGACCACGGGCGACGCGACGACCGCGGCGTCGGACACGCCGGCGACGACCGACCCGACCACCGGCGAGCCCGACGCGACCACCTCGACGAGCGGCACCGACCTGACGACCTCGACGAGCGCCGAAACGACCGGGCCGGTCACGACCGACACCGAGCCAGGCACCGGCAGCACGACGGGCGCGCCGGACACCTCGGACACCGGCACGAGCACGGGCGCGCCGCTCGAGTGCCCGATCGCGCCCGACGACAACGCCTGCGAGACGTGCAGCAAGACCAACTGCTGCGACGAGCTGATGGCCTGCGGCGCCGACGCCAAGTGCATGTGCTTCATCGACTGCGTGCAGATGGGCAACACCCCGCAGATGTGCGCGGGCATGTGTCAGGTCCAGCAGCCGGGCATGAACCCCGCGATCGCCGGGCTGTTCATGTGCAACATGAACAGCTGCGGCGACGTGTGCATGTAGCCGCGGGGCCCGCTCAGCGCTTGCCGATGCAGCGGGCGATCGACGAGTCGAACGAGCTGCCGACGATCTTGTCGCGCTCGGCGGCGTCGGCGACCGCCTCGAGGCCCTTGGCGGGGAACAGCGCGCGGTAGGTCGCCCACGCGGTCTTGCAGTCGTCGGCCTGGGCGAAGCAGACCGCGGCGGTGTGGAACAGGGCCTGGGCGCCGCCGGAGATCTGGCCGTCCTCGGGGCCCCTGGGCTGGACCCTGGGGATCAGCTTCTTCGCGATCTCGAGCTGCTCCCGGCACGCGGACGCCGGCTTCTTGTTCATGTAGGCGCCGTCGGACAGCTCGTAGAACGCGCGCAGCAGGCGGTCGCGGTCGGTCGAGTCGCCGTCGCGGCAGCGCATCGCGCCGATCGACTCGGCGGTGATGGCGGCGCGCTCGGGGTGCTGGTTGGCCTCCTCGACGTACCAGCGGGCGACCCGCGCCTTGCCCTCCTGGCACTTGCCGACCAGCATCTCGCACTGGCCGCGGGTCACGGCCATGCGCGCCTCGAGCTTGGCGTCGATGAGCGCGACCCTGTCGAGGTCGGCGAGGCAGCCCTTGCCGTCGTCGTGCATCATCTTGCGGCTGGCGATGGCCACCAGCTCGGCGATGTCGGCGACCCGCGGGTCGACCGGCGCCGGCAGCTGCGGCGGCTCCGGCGGTTTAATAATTGTCGGCGTCGGCGTATGCGTCGGCGTCGTTGTCGTCGTCGACGCGGCGTCGGCGGGCTTGTCCGGCGGGGCCGCGACCGGCGCGGTCGCGGCCTCCGGCTTGCACACGCACTCGCAGGGCGGGCAGGCCTCGGCCTGCACCCGCGAGTCGCGCCTGTCGCACGTGGCAGCGCCGAACGCCCCCAGGAACCCCGCCACCACCCCGACCCACGGACGCCGCCACGTCATGCGCTCACCCTGCCTTCTTTTCCTTGCACTTCTGGACCATCGACTCGAAGTTCGACTTCAGGATCGTCTGCTTGGTCGCCTCGTCGCTGTTCTTCAGATTCTGCATCGGATAGCCGTCGAGGAACACCTCCCAGGCGAGCTTGCAATCGCCCGCGCGGCCGATGCAGCTCGCGGCCATGTAGTAGAGGCTGTTGTCGATGTTGAGGATCTGGGTGTCCTCGTCGTCCTTCGGCTTGACCTGCCCCTTGAGCTTCTTGACCGTGTCGTAGTGTTGCTTGCAGACCTCGGGCGTCTTCTTGGTCTGGTAGGCGCCCTGCTGCAGCTGCATGAGCGCCTGGAGCACGGTGTCGCGCGGGCTCATCTTGCCCTGGCAGTGCAGGCCGAGCATCGCCTCGACGGTGCGGTCGACGTGCTCGGGGCCGGTCTGGCCGGCCCAGTTCTGCTCGCCGAACTGGCGCATCAGCTGCTTGCCGGCGTCGCACTTGCCGCTCAGCATCAGGCACTGCGAGCGGACGTAGGCGAGGTAGCTCTTGCTGTCGGTCGACTTGTGCTTGGGGTCGACCTTGTCGTGCTTGTCGAGCTCGGCGAGGCAGCCCTTGCCGTCGCGGGCGTTGGCCTTCTGCTGGGCGGACTCCCAGTAGGCGCGGGCCTCCTCGCTCATCTCGATCTTCTGGTTGACCTGCCCGGCGGCGTTGAGCGACTCGGGGGTGTCCTCGGCCTTCATCGCCGTCTTCTCGGGGTTCTCGCCGTCGCGGATGCCGCGCAGCGTCAGGCGGATCGGGGCCTTGCAGCCGGCGATCTCGGTCGCGGAGTCGGACTTGCAGACCGCGAGGTCGCCGCCCTTCTTGTCGGCCTGGCTGGTCTTGCTGGTCTTGCCGCCGGCGCCGAAGCCGTACACGCTGGCGTTGACCTCGGCGTTGAAGTCCTTGGCCGAGCCGAGGGCGAAGGCGCCGAGGTTGTAGCCGTAGACGAAGTGGGTCGCGCCCTCGCAGCCGGGGTTGGAGGCGATGTCGTTGCTGTAGACCGCGTCGCGGGTCGCGTTGCGCGTGCCGGCGACGTAGTACTCCATCGAGAACTTCTCGCCGCCGGCGACGCGGCCGCCGAGGGTGGCGGCGCCGAGCGGGAGCTTGGCGTAGAGCTCGCCCTGGTTGGCGATGTTGATCTTCTCGAGCGAGCCGGTGGTCCACTCGACCGGCTTGTAGGCGCCCTGCGAGCCGCGGATGCTGTCGTTGCGGCACTCGTCGAGGATCTGCAGCTCGCAGCCCTCGTAGCGGACGATGACGATGTCGTTGGCCGCGTAGGACTCGAAGCTCGACATATCGGTGGCGTCCCACTCGATGATGAAGGGTCGCAGGTGGTTCTTCGGGTTGCAGTTGTTCTTGCCGGCGAAGGTCTCGCCCATCAGGCCGCTCTGGCCCGAGTCGCGGGTCTCGGTCGGCTTGGGGAGGTGGCCCTTGCTGCAGCTGGCGAGCGGGAGAGCGCAGAGGATCGGGAGCAGGACGCGGTGAAGCATGGTCGTGATCGCCCGGAGGGTCGCGCAAACCCGCGCGGGCGTCGACCCCCCCGCGCGTGCGCGAACGATCGCGCGTTCGCCTCCCGTACGGCGTTCAGCGGCTTACTACGGGTGACGTCGCCGGCGGCGGACGACGGGCCGGTGCGCGTCGACGAGCGCGGCGGCGGGCTCACAGCTTGAAGGTCGCGAAGTGGGTCGAGGCGCGCTGGGCCTTGCGGAAGCGGGTCGCGCGGACCTGCTTGATCACGCACGAGCTGAACGACGAGCCAGCCTGACCGCCCTCGGGGACCACGCGCGAGACCTTGCCGTCGGGCTCGATGCTGATGCGGGCGCCGACCGACATGCCGGGCAGGCCCTTGCAGCTGCGCTTCAGCGCCTTCTGGATGTTGGCCGCGGTCCGCCGGAAGTCGCTGGCGGACAGCGTCTCGGGCAGGCGGCCCGGGTTCGTCGGCGGTGGTTCGTCGGCGCCGTCCGACTCGTCGCCGTCGCTGCTGCTGCCGGAGCTCGTCGCGGCGGGCGTCGGCGGGGCGGGCTCGGGCCTGGCGGCGACGACCGGCGGCGGCGCGTCGGCGATCGGCTGGTTCGTCGTCGAGGCCGCGGGCGGCGGCGTGGCCTCGGCGTCGGTTCGGCCGCCGACGAGCGCCCACACGGTCACCGCGACGCCGCCGAGGATCACCGCGATCAGGGCGGCGAGCAGCGGCAGGCGCGACGGCGGCCCGAGCTTGCGCGGCACGATCGGCTTGACCGTCGTCAGGATGCCGGTCGAGCTGGCGCCGGTGAGCGTCAGCTGGGCGTCGCGCAGCGCGGCGATCAGCTCCTCGACCTTCTGGTAGCGGCGCGCGGGGTCCTTCTCCAGCGCCCTCAGCACGATCTGCTCGATCTTCTCGGGGATCGCGGCGTCGGGGGCCGCCTCGCGCGGGGGCGTCGGCGGGGTGGTCAGGTGCTGGCTGAGCACCGCCATGTAGTTGCCGTTCTCGGCGGTGAACGGGACCACGCCGGTCAGCAGGCGGTACATGATGATCCCGAGCGCGTAGATGTCGACGCGGCTGTCCGCCTTCTGGCCGCGGCACAGCTCGGGGGCGATGTACTCGGGCGTGCCGATCACCCCGCCCTCGATCGTCAGCGACACGTTCGGGCGCGACAGCTTGTCGTCGACGATCTTGGCGATCCCGAAGTCGAGCACCTTGATGAAGTCGGCGTCGCCGTCGCGCTTCACGCGGAAGCAGTTCTCCGGCTTCATGTCGCGGTGGATGATGCCCTTGGCGTGCGCCGCCGCCAGGGCCGAGCCGATCTGCATGACGATGTTGCTGACGCGGAACCACGGCATGCGCCCGACCGTCTGGGCGGTCTCCGCCAGGTCCTCGCCCTCGAGGTACTCCATCACCAGGTAGGCCTGGCCGTGCTCGGTGTAGCCGAAGTCGGCGATGTCGACGACGTGGTCGTGGCGGATCAGCGAGGCGGCCCGCGCCTCCTGCAGGAAGCGCTGGACGTCGCCCGGGTTGCGGCTGTAGTCGGGCGACAGCACCTTGACGGCGATCGTCTTGCCGATGACGACGTGGTGGGCCTGGTAGACCGCGCCCATGCCGCCCTGGCCGATCAGGCGCACGAGGCTGTAGCGCTCGCCGAGCAGGGTGCCGATCAGCGAGTCCGGCCCCTGCCACGGGTGCTCGCCGCCGGGGGTCATGAGGGTCCGCGACGACGTCGCCGCGACGGTGTCGACGAGGTCGAAGTCGTCCTCGACGTCGATGTCGTCCGCGGGTTTGCTCGGCCCGGCCACCGTCGGCAGCATAACGGATCCGCCGCGCACGCTGGCGTGCGTGCGCTTGCGCGCGGATTCGTCGACGCGGCGGAGCGGGCTCGCGGGGCCGCTGCCGGCGATCAGAAGCGGACGTGCAGGGCGGCGCCGGCGAAGCCCGGGGCGAGGCTCGGGGTCAGGCCGGCGCGCCGTTTGCCAGCCGGTCGCTCGCCGACCACGAGCAGGGAGACGCCGGCCGCGAGCGCGAGCCCGCCGATCACGCCGCCGGCGATCGCCAGGCCGTTGCCCAGCTTGCCGCGGCGCACGGCGTCCTGCACGGCGGGGTCGTCCATCGACAGCGGCGTGCCGGCGCCGCTGGCCGCGTCGGTGAGGGCCCGGCCGTCGCGCTCCGCCTTGCGGCCGACGCCGAGGCCGGCGGCCATGACGATCAGCAGCACGCCGCCGACGCCGACGAGCGCGCCGCCGGCGATCGTGAGGTCGCGGCGGCGCTTCAGCTCGGCGGGGTCGGGGCCGGGCGGCGGTTTGGGCTCCTCGACCTTCGGCGCGGGCTGCTCGGCGACCGGCGCGGGCGCGGGCGCGGGCGCGTCGAGCTTCAGGGCGTCGCAGTCGAGGTCGGGCAGCATGGGCCTCAGGCCCTCGAGCTGGGCGCGGACCTCGGACAGCAGCTTCTTGGCCTTGCGGGTGTCGGGGAAGCGCTCGCCCTTGACGCCGAACACGGCCTTGATCTCGTCCATGTAGGCGGCGAGGCGGCGCTCGCACTCGCAGATCTGGGCCGGGCCCTCGCCCTCGGCGTAGGCGTTGCGGCGGGCGTCGATCATGTCGAACAGCACGGCGGCCCGGATCTCCCGCGAGGTCGCGGGGATCTTGTCGTAGGCGGCGGTGAACGACTCGGCGGCGGCGACGTAGTTGCCCGCGTCGCGCTCGCCGATCCCTTGCTCGTAGATCTCGGTGGCCTCGGCGATCTCCGGGGACTCGGCGGGGGCCGCCAGCGCCGCCCCCGGGGTCGCCAGCGAGGCGGCGACGACGAGGGCCAAGAGCCGCGCCCCGGGGCCCGTACGCGGGCCCTGGCGCGTCCGCACGAACGACGACATCGGCGGGATCATAGGCGAGGCGGGCGGCGCCCGTACAGGCGCGCGGGCGCCCGCCTCCGTTGCAGGTGCGACGAATCTGCGGCGAGGCGTGCGGCGGCCGGGCGCGCGAGCGTCGCGGCGCCGCTGTCTTTGGTATGGTGCGCGCCGTCATGCCGCGCCGCCTCGCCGTCGACGAGTACGTGGCCGGGGTGCGGGCCGGCGATCGCGGGGTGCTCGCGCGGGCGATCACCCTGGTCGAGAGCCAGCGCGAAGACGACCAGCGGCTCGCGCAGGCGGTCGTCGCCGCGCTCCTGCCGTTCACCGGCGGGGCCCACCGCGTCGGCGTCACCGGCGTGCCCGGGGTCGGCAAGAGCTCGCTGATCGAGGCGCTCGGCAAGCACCTCACCGGGTCGGGGCGTCGCGTGGCCGTGCTGGCGGTCGACCCGAGCTCGCCGCGCAGCGGCGGCAGCATCCTCGGCGACAAGACGCGCATGCCGGCGCTGGCCCGCGACCCGGCGGCGTTCGTGCGGCCGTCGCCGTCGCTCGGGGCGCTCGGCGGGGTCGCGAGGCACACGCGCGAGGCGCTGCTGCTGTGCGAGGCCGCGGGCCACGACGTGGTGCTGGTCGAGACGGTCGGGGTCGGCCAGTCGGAGGCGATGGTGGCCCATCTCGTCGACTGCTTCCTGGTGCTGCTGCTGGCCGGCGCGGGCGACGAGCTGCAGGGGATCAAGCGCGGGATCCTCGAGCTCGTCGACGTCCTGGCGATCACCAAGGCCGACGGCGACGGCGCGGCCGCGGCGACGCGCGCGCGCGCCGAGTTCGCGGCGGCGCTGCACCTCGTGCGGCCCAAGCACGCCGGCTGGACGGTGCCGGTGACGACCTGCTCGGCCCACACCGGCGCGGGCGTGCCGGAGCTGTGGCAGGCGATCGTCGACCACCGCGCGGCCATGGCGGCGAGCGGCGAGCTGGCCGGCGAACGCGCCCGCCAGCAGGTCTACTGGATGTGGCGGGCCATCGAGGCCGGGCTGCTCGCGCGCCTCCAGAGCGACCCGCGCGTCGCCGGGCGCATCCCGGCGCTCGAGCGGGCCGTCCGCGAGGGCAGCACCAGCCCCGACCACGCGGCGGCGCAGCTGCTCGCGGCCGCCGAGCTTTGATCGATTTTTGCGACCTGTCCTGCGGGACATGTGCCCGCGGCTCAGGGCGGGGTTACGACCTGGCCTTTCAGCCAGGTCTGGGCGGCGGCGGCGTCGGCGGCGAAGGCCGGGCCGAGCGCGGCGTACACCTCGCCGGCCTTGCGCGCGAGGGCGACGGCCTCGGCCGGCGAGCGGTCGACCAGCGCCCTCGCCAGCTTGAAGCGGGCGGCGTTGCGGGCCGGGTGGTCGTCGTCGAAGCTGGCGGCGTAGCGGTCGGCGGCGGCCCGCAGCGCCGTGATCGCCGCGTCGACGTCGCCGCGGGCGGCCGCGACCTCGCCGAGGGTCTCGTCCATGCCCGCGAGGTACACGCTGCGCGGCTGCGCTGTCGAGAGTGATGTCTTCGCGGCCGTGATCGCGGCGTGGGCGGCCTCGAGGTCCCCGCGCGCGAGCAGGGTGCGCGCGAGGCGGCCGCGCACGATCGCGGCGTAGGCGGAGTCGAGGCCGGAGGCGGCCTCGAAGCCCGCCAGCGCCTCGCGGTGGGCGGCCAGCGCCGCGTCGAGACGGCCGGCGTCGAGCAGGGCGTCGCCGAGGTAGCCGGTGCTGATGAGCCGCTCCATCGGGTCGTCGGACCGCTCGACGGCGCGGCGCATGCGGGCGACGCCCTCGTCGATCCGTCCGCCGGCGATGTGGGCCCGACCGAGCAGGCGCTCGAGCTCGGCGGCCGTGCCCGGGTGCGAGACCCTCGGCAGCAGCGCCTCGGCGGCGGCGAGGGCCTGCGCGTGGCGGCGGTACTCGAGGTCGATCTCCACGGCGAGCAGCTGGCCGAACTGCACGTCGGGCGCGTCCGGGCCGAAGCTGGCCTGCAGGCGCGCGACGACGTCGCCGAGGGCCGCCCGCGCCTGCTCCGCCTGACCGAGCTCCCAGCGCGCCCGCACCAGCCAGACCCCGGTCTGCGCCGCCAGCGGGTGCTCGGCGCCCAGGGTCGACTCCGCGGCGGCGAGGCCGGCCGCGAAGTGACGCACCTCGGCCGCGATGTCGCCCGACGAGGCCGCCAGCCATCCGGCCGTGGCCTCGGTCAGCACCGCGGCCTGACGCAGGTCGGCCCCCGACGCGACCTCGGAGGCGCGAGCGAACGCCGCGCCGGCGCCCGCGAAGTCGCCGGTGTGATAGCGAGCGATGCCCAGCGCGAGCGCCAGGATCCAGCGCGTCTCCGGCGGATCGCCCGCGCGGCTGACGAGGGCGTCGGCGGCCGCGGCCCCGGCGAGCGCGACCTCCGGGGCTCGCTGCAGCTCGGCGCGCACGAACAGCTCGCGGGCCGCGGCCTCTGCCGCGACGGCGTCGGCCCGGCTGCGGATCGCCAGCGTCAGCGCCTCGCTGAGCGCGGCCGCGGCCGGCTCGGCCTCGCGGAGCTCCTGGTGGGCCCGGCCGCGGGCCAGCGCCGCCTCGGCGATCAGCGGAGGATACTCGAGCCGCGTCGCGACCTGCGAGACCACCTCCGCGGCCGTCTTCGCGGCGGCGTAGTGGCCCGTGAGCTGCTGCGCGGCCGCCCGCTCGAGCGCGAGCTGCTGGCCGCGCACCTGCTCGGCGCGCGCTGGATCTTCGGGCGGCGGCACGACCGCGGTCAGGCGCTCGACGTCAGCGCAGGCGGCCAGGTCGCCGAGCCCGTCGACCGCGGCCACTGCCTTGTACACGGTGTCTCGATCGGCCCGCGCGAACGCTGCGACGAGCGCGTCGAGCCGCGCGAGCCGACGGTCGAGGCAGACCATGCGCAGGTCGAGCAGCCGCGCCGACTGCCGCCCGCTCCGGTGGGCCTCGCAGGCCGCGGTGCGCATCGCCGTCCACGCCCCGGCGTAGGCGTCGAGGCGCGGGGCGATCGCCGTCCACGTGCGCGCGCCGAGCCCCGGCGCCGCGGTCGTCAGGCCCGCGCGGACGGCCTCGCGGCGCTCGTCGCTCCACACCGCCGCGAGTTCGTCGGCCGCGCCGGCGCACGACTGCGGACCTGTCCCACCGGCCAGGTTCGCCAGCCCGAAGCCGCCGACGAGCAGCAGCGCGCCGGCGGCGACGCCCGCGAGCGCCTGCCGGCGCCGGCGCTGCGGATCGCGGGCCAGCGCGTCGAGCATGGCGGCCAGCGAGGGGAAGCGCTCGTCCGGCTCGAGCGCCATGCCGCGGAGCACCACGCGCGTGACCCAGCGCGGCACCGTCGCGTCGGCCGGCGGCAGCACGCGCGCCGCGAGCACGTTCTGGACCAGCTCGGGCAGGGTCTCGCCGGCGAACGGCAGGCGCCCGAACAGGCCCTCGTAGAGCGCGACGCTGAAGCAGTACTGGTCGCTGCGGGCGTCGGCGACCCTCCCGCAGTGCTGCTCCGGGGCCATGTACGCCGGCGTGCCCATGACGGCGCCGGTGCGGGTCATGCGGGCGTCGAGCAGCGAGCCCGGCGCGCGCTCGTAGGTCGTCTCCTCGGCCGCGTCGATCGCCCGCGCCAGCCCGAAGTCGAGGACCTTCACCGAGCCGTCGTCGCCGCGCATCACGTTGTGCGGCTTGAAGTCGCGGTGCACGACGCCGGCCGCGTGGGCCGCGGCGAGGCCGGCCCCGGCGGCGCGGAACACCGCCAGCACCTCGCGCCACGGCGGCCGCGTCGCCAGCCAGCCGTCGAGGCTGCGGCCCTTCACGAACTCCATGGCCACGTACACGCTGTCGTGGTGCTCGCCGGCCTCGTGCACGGTGATGAGGTTGGGGTGGCCGACGCGGGCCATGGCCTGGGCCTCGCGCAGCAGCCGCTTGCGCGCGCCCGCGTCGTTGCCGACGGTGTCGCGGCGCAGCAGCTTGACGGCGACCTTGCGGTCGAGCTGGGCGTCGTAGGCCGCGTAGACCACGCCCATGCCGCCCTCGCCGAGGCGGTCCAGCACGGTGAAGCGGCCGATCCTGGCGACCGCCGCCGGCCCGCCGAACAGCTCGGCCATGATCGCGCCCTTCAGGCGGTCGGCCTCGACGCCGTCGATGTCGGGCGCCGGCAGCGGCGCGCCGCGGGTCACCGCGTCGGGCGGGGCGATCGTCTCGAGCGTGCCGACGAGCGCCGCCGCGTGGGCGTCGGTGTGCTGCGTGTCGCGCAGCGAGAGGTCGCGGGCGACCGCCGGGGTGGCGGCCTGGGTCGCCCGCAGCGACAGCGCGGGGTCGGGCGTCGCGCCGCCGGCGGCGGTCTCACGGAGGTGCTCCGGTACGTCGACATCCACCGGCATCAGGCGCCGGGCCAGCTTAACACGTGACATCGAGGGTCCATTGACCGGACCCCCCCGCCGCAATTGCCGCTTTCTCGGCGATCGACGCGCGCGAAAAAAATTTGGCGGAGATCACAATTGCCGGGCTCGTGGGGATCAACTGTCCCCTGCGAGGCGAGGACCCCCCGATCCTGCGGGCGGCGCCTCCGGAGACGACCATGACGTTCCGCCACCTGTTACCGCTGCTCCTGCTCCCGTGGATCGCCCTGCCCGCCTGCGACGGGGTCGACGAGGACGGCGACCTCGCCGCGTCGCCCGACGACGAGGACCCCGAGTTCCGCGGCTGGGGACACGGCAACAGCGGCCCGCTGTTCAACACCTTCGTGCAGAACGGCTCCTCGATCGGCATGCTGCGCGTCGGCCTGCCGACGAGCCTCGGCACCCAGGTCAGCGCGATCTACAGCACCGTCAACGGCGACGCGGTCGACCTCGCCACCGTCGAGGTCGTCGACGGCGCCCTCAAGGGCAAGACCGCCGGCGGCGTGGTCATGGACGCCTTCGACTTCACCAACTCGCTGTGGGTGCTCGAGACGCCGGGCGGCGCCAGCCTCGGCGTCATCAGCGACGTGCGCTACGCAGAGGAGGTCGGCCTGGCCCACACCGGCGCGAAAATGATGACCAACATCGACCCCGAGCGGGTCGTCTACAAGTGGGCCTCGCCCGACGCCCCCGCCGCCGGCACCAAGCTCGACCCGAAGACCGGATGGGGCGGCGCCTACGACGGCACCCACGCCTGCGCCCCGGACGCCCAGGGCGACACCTGGGCGGTGTTCTACCGCGGCATGAACGTCGAGGCCGACGGCGACGTGGTCAGCATGTACTACGCCAACCAGTACTTCTACGCCGCCTGTCTCAGCGGGCGCGTCGGCAAGGCCGCGATGTGGGGCTACGCGCCCGACAACCCCTCGCCGAACATCCCCGACCTCACGTTCGCCGAGTTCGAGGGCGCCCACCGCATGGTCGGCGCCGAGTACTGCGGCGACGGCCGCTCGTACACCCGCGTCGGCGAGTCGGTGACCATGAAGGACAAGTGGACGATCAACCAGTTCTACCAGAGCTCCCTCGGCGACGAGGCCGTGTGGGCGATCGACCGCGCCCTGTGCGTGACGACGCCGCGCTGGACGGTCTACAGCAGCCCGCTCGTGTGCGCCAACGGCACGGTCATCTACCCGTGCAACCAGGCGCCCTACGGATCGGCCGCGAACGCGTTCAACGGCGCCACTGCCAGGTGGTGGACCAAGAACGCCTCGTTCTAGCCGCGCCGCCATCCCGCTCGACGGCGGCAGCAGCCCCTCGTCGGAGTAGGAGCGCAGCGTCTTCACCGGCGCGACCGAGCGGCGTGCGAGCGCGCCGCTCGTCATTCGCCCGCTCATCGTGGCGAGAGCACGGCGTCTCTCCCGACTGGACAGTCAAGCCCTCCGGCCGCGGCGGCTAGCGAGCGACGACTCGGCGGTCGGCCGATCCCGGCGGTATCGATCGGGGTCGGCCGATGTCGACGTCGTCACACCGCGGGCTCGCAGGCCCGGGCGCGAGGAACAGGGTCCGGAGCGGCCGCCTGCCGCACACGGGAGACCCGCGCGATCCAATCACCGGCCGAGGCCCGCCCTATGGCCGCAGAACCCGCGCACACTCCGGTCAGGTCGACGCTCGCAACCGCGACGAGGTGGATTATCCTCGGGCGGCCCGTGGCAGACGCCGAGCACAGCAAGCCAGCGCGAGAGTCCGGCCGCCTGCGTGACCTGCGGGTGCCCGAGCTGCTGTGGCAGCTGCACGCGGCGCGCCGCACCGGCTGTCTCAAGGTGCAGCACGGCGAATCGGTGATCAAGCAGCTGTGGCTGAGGGACGGCGAGCCCGTGTTCGCCCGCAGCAACCAGCCCGCCGATCGCCTGACCGACCGCATGCTCGCGCGCGGCCTGCTGAGCCGCCTGCAGTACGACGCCGCCCAGCAGCTGCAGGCCAACCGCGGCATCCTCGGCAAGCGCATCGGCGAGCTGCTGATCGAGGCCGGCCTGGTCACCGCCGTCGACCTCAACGAGGCCCTGCGCGAGCACCTGCTGCGCATGCTCGACGCCATGTTCCTGTGGGAGGACGGCCGCTGGGAGTTCGAGCCCGGGGTCACCACCGCGGAGCCCGTCACCCTCGACATGCCGACCGAGGCGATCCTCATGGGCGGCGCCCGCCACCGCATCCCGCGCAGCCGCCTGTGGGAGGTCATCGGCGACCGCGAGCAGCGCCCGCGCCTCGCCCCCGCGGACCGCAGCGAGCCCGGCCGCGAGGCGCTCGCCCGGCTGCTCCGGCTCGAGCCCAACGAGGCGTCCTGGCTGGCCCAGCTCGACGGCTCACGCAGCCTGCAGGCCATGCTGTCCGACTTCGACGCCGACGAGCACGAGCTGGTGTCCCTGGTCTACACGCTGCGGATGATCGACCGCGTCGAGCTGCTGCAGCCCGAGCCCCGCCCGTTCCGCCGCTGACCGTCAGCCCGCGCTGCAGTAGAACGCGACGTCCGCCTCGCCCGCGAACTTGAGGTCGTAGCACGCCGACCCGCACACCTCGATGCGGTCGTACGGCCCGTCCTCGTGCACGTACCGCCAGCCGCTCCCGGCCGCGCAGTCCGCGACGCGCGGCACCGCGGCCCCCGCGACCACCACCTCGACGTCGTCGGGGAACGCCGGCTCCTGCCCCAACTCCAGCAGACACCCCAGCGCGTCGAGCAGCACGTCGTTTAAAAATTGGGTCAACTCGAGCGTGCTCGTCGCATTCATAAACAGTAGTTCGGGCCCCGGCGCGGGCCTTCCGCCGGCGACGGCGAGCGCGTTCAACGTGTCGACCAGATCGACGCCGTCCGGGAGCCCGTCCTGAACGTTCGGGGTGGTGCCGGGCGCGACGGCCAGCCCGATCACGTGGGTGGGGATGCCATGGTCCGTATACGCGTCCGCGACGATCGCGTGCACCTGATCGTCGTACACCTCGAACAGCGCGGGGCCCACGCTCTCGGCGGCGCAGTTGGCCGCCCCGTTGGTGACGAGCACCAGCGCCCGGGGCGCGCCCGGATCGTCGCTCAACAACAACTGTTCGATCGCGGAGCTCAGGGCCGCGGCCATCGGCGTGGCGCCGGCCAGGGTGGTGTCGTCGGGCCCGGGGATCGCCGCGAGGGCGGCCGCCTTGTTCATCGCCATCACCGGCACCTCGAGGCCCGCGTCGACGAGGCACGCCTCGCCGTCGCCGCTGTCCTTCGCGGACGCGGCGGGGAACAGCTTGACGCCGAGGTCGATCGCGTAGCTGTCGTTCGTCCCCGCGAGCGCCTGATATACGCTGCTCCAGCGCGTCACATCCGGCGTGTCGGCGTCCCCGTCCCCGTCCCAGGTCCCGCGCGGCGGCGTGACCATGCCGCTCGACTTGTCGAGCACGAGCACCACGTCGGGCGCGATCGTCTGCACCGTCCGCGTGACCTCCTCGCACGGCTGGCCGGCGTCGGTGTCGGAGCTCGCTCCGTCGGTCGTCCCGTCGCCCGCGGCGCCGCCGGAGCCCATCGACGCCGAACCGCCTGACCCCCCCGACGTGGCCCCGTCCGGCGCGCCGCTGGTCGCCTCGCCGGTCGTGCCTGTCGTCGCTGTCGTCGTCGACGACGAGCTGCTCGCGTCGCCCGGGCCCGTCGACGTGCTCGCCGCGCCGGAGCCCGCGCCGCCCGCGTGACACCCGAAGTGCGACGATACGAGCGGCCCCGAGAGGGCGACTATCCGCAGGACCCCGCGCATTCGCTAACGCCGAAGAACCCACGGTAACACGCGCATTCGTGCCCGAGTCCCATCCGCCCATGCGGACTTGTCGTACCCGGGCCGGCGGGGAACGCTCGCGAGTTCGCCCATGCCCGCGACGCGCCTCTCGCCGCTGCTGCTCCTCGCGGGCGTGGTCGGCTGCTTCACCGCCGACGGCCTGCTCGGCGAGCCGTGCGACGACGACCGCGACTGCAACACGCGGCTCGACGCCGGCGGCAGGACGATCCGCTGCGGCAACGGCGTGTGCGGCGGGGTCTGCGGCGACGGCGAGGTGCTCGCGGGCTTCGAGGAGTGCGAGGACGGCGACGACGACGCCCGCGACGAGTGTGTGGACTGCCGCCTCGCGACCTGCGGCGACGGCCACGTGTGGATCGGCCACGAGGTCTGCGACGACGGCAACAGCGACGACAGCGACGCCTGCGTCGCCTGCCGGCCCGCGACCTGCGGCGACGGCCACGTGTGGGCCGGCCGCGAGGAGTGCGACGAGCCCGGCGACGGTTGCGTCGCCTGCAAGACGGCGGTGTGCGGCGACGGCCGCCTCGACCCGGGCACCGAGGCCTGCGACGACGGCGACGCCGACGACGACGACGGCTGCACCGCGACCTGCGAGATGGGCGCCGAGCTGCTCTCGCGCGGCCCGATCGCCTCGTCGCGCTGCGCCCTGCGCCGCGGCGAGCTGCGCTGCTGGGGCGTCTCGAGCTTCGGCCAGCTCGGCTACGGCTACGCCAGCAGCGTCGGCGACGAGCCCGGCGACATGCCGCCCGCCGTCGTCCCGCTCGGCGCCGCGGTCGCCGGCGCCGTGATCGACGTGGCCACCGGCGATCACACCTGCGTGCTGACCGACGCCGCCGGCGACAATCTCCGCTGCTGGGGCCGCAACTCCGCGGGCCAGGCCGGGCACGACCGCGGGCTCGACGACAAGCTCGGCGACGCCGCCGGCGAGGTCCCGTCGCCGCCGGTCGCGCTCGACCGCCGCGCCGTCGCCGTGGTCGCCGGATATCTCCACACCTGCGCCGTGCTCGACGACGACAGCCTGCGCTGCTGGGGCAGCAACGCCTACGGCCAGCTCGGATACCCCGACGTCGGCCCCGACGGCCTCGACGGCCCCGCCGGCCGCGGCCCCGTGCTCGCGGCCGGCAGCCGGCAGGTCGCGGCCGGCTGTTATCACACCTGCGCCCTGCAGACCGACGACGCCGTCCGCTGCTGGGGCCTCAACGTCGACGGTCAGCTCGGCACCGGCGACCACCTCGACATCGTCGACGCCGCGGCGGCCCCGGCGGTCGCGCTCGACCCGCCCGCCGAGTCGCTCGCGGCCGGCTGTTATCACACCTGCGCCGCCCTCGCCGACGGCAGCGCGCGCTGCTGGGGCCGCAACGTGCACGGTCAGCTCGGCGCCGGCGACGGCGCCCCGATCGCCGCGCCGAGCGACGCCGCCGCGATCGACCTCGGTCGCCCGATCGTCGCCGTCACCGCCGGCCACTCGCACACCTGCGCCCTGCGAGACGACGGCGGCGCGCTGTGCTGGGGAGCCAACGACCACGGCCAGCTCGGCCTCGGCGACACCGACCACCGCTTCGCGCCCCCGGCCGCGCCCGTCGACCTCGGCGAGTCCGTCCGCGAGGTCGCCGCCGCCCGCTTCCACACCTGCGCCCGCACGGCCGGCGGCCGCGTGCGCTGCTGGGGCATCAACGCCGCCGGTGAGCTCGGCCTCGGACACACCTCGGACGTCGGCGACGAGCCGGGCGAGCTGCCGCCCCCGCCGCTCCGCCTCTATCCCGCGCCCGCCGGCCCGTGACGGCGCCCCCGCGGCGACGCGGGCCGGGGTGCCCGCGCGTCGATTCTCCGCTACCGTGGGACGGATGCGCCTCGCCGTCCTCGCCCTC
Organism: Myxococcales bacterium; assembly: GCA_016793465.1. The sequence continues at coordinate 143,207 of JAEUJW010000089.1, read as the reverse complement.
GCGCTGGCCGCCTGCCGCGCCGAGCCCTACGTCGCCGGCGAGCTGTTCGAGATCAACGACAACGGCGCGTGGTCGTGGTTCATGGACGAGCGGGTGGTCGTGTACGGCGGCAAGCTCGTGGTCGGGTCGGTGCGCGCGGTCGGCGACTTCGACGGCGGCCGCACCGCCGCCGACTGGGGCAACGTCGAGGTCGCGACCTACGACCTGACCACCGGCGAGTCGGCGCGGCGCGTGCTGTTTCGCCGGTTCGAACAGGACGACCACGACAACCCGAGCTTCCTGCCCACCGATACGGGCCTGCTCGCGGTCTACACCAAGCACCGCCAGGACCAGAACATCTACGTCCAGCGCAGCGCCCCCGGCGACCCGCTGAGGTGGGGCGAGCCCGACGTGGTCGTCTCGCCGCGCTCGACCACCGGGGCCCACTACGCCACCTACTCCAACCTCTTTCGCCTGCCGGGCGGGCGCATCGTCAACTTCTACCGCGGCTACGACCAGGACCCCAACTTCTACTACTCCGACGACGACGGCCGCACCTGGACGTGGGGCGGGCGCCTGATCCAGGGCCAGAACGCCTACAGCCCGTACTTGAAGTACTGCCAGGACCGCAGCGGCGCGATCCACTTCGTCGCCACCGAGGACCACCCGCAGACCTTCGACAACAGCCTCTACCACGGCGTGCTCGTCGGCGACGAGCTGCGCGCGTCCGACGGCGCGGTGCTCGCGGTGCTGACCGGCGACACCTCGGTCGACCTCGCCATCTGGGACTTCACCCGCGTGTTCCAGGGCGACGCCGACAACGTCGCATGGATGAACGACATCGAGGTCGACGACGCGGGCCGCCCGGTCGTCGCCTTCAGCCTGCAGAAGCGCGGCGACCCCCGCGACCTGCGCTACGGCTACGCCCGCTGGGACGGCGCCGCCTGGCGCGCCCGCGAGTTCGCGTACGCCGGCGAGCGCCTCTACGAGAACGAGCGCGACTACGCCGGCCTCGCCGCCCTCGACCCGCAGCGCACCGACACCGTCTACTTTTCGAGCAACGCCGACCCGCAGGACGGCGCCCCGCTGATCTCCGCCGCCGACATCCGCCGCCACTACGAGCTGTTCCGCGGGGTCACCGCGGACGGCGGCGCGAGCTGGGACATCGAGCCGATCACCCGCGACTCGACGGTCGACAACCTGCGCCCGCTGGTGCCGCGCTGGCCCGACGGCGGGCGCACCGCGCTGGTGTGGATGCGCGGCGAGTACCGCCACAACCGCGGCGAGTGGACCACCGCCGTCGTCGGCGTGTTACTCGAGTGAGCGCCGGCCCCGGCGGCGCCGCAGCAGCAGCACCAGCAGCCCGGCCGCGCCAGCCGGGCCGCCGCCGAGCTCGCAGCCGACCTGCACGCGTCGCTCGGGCGGCGGCTCCGGCCACGGCGCGCAGGCCTCGTCGTCCCACGCCGCGCCCGCGACCTCGCAGGTGTACAGCGGCCCCTCGCAGCGCTCCGCGAGCGCGACGTACGGGTCGATCGCCACGTCGGTCTCGGGCACATCCGCCTCGACGCAGGTCTCCTCCGACAGCAGCGACTCGCCGGTCGCCAGGCTGCGCTGCTCGACCACGAAGCAGGTCGGCGCCGCGAGGTAGCGGGTGAACCGGCGCCCGAGCGTGGCGCGGCCGCGCTGGCCGTCGGTGTAGAGCGCGCGCACCCACTGGCCCGCGGTCGCCTCGCCCGCGCGCACCGTCACCGCCAGCTCGGTCTTCACGCGCGCGCGCACGGTCGCGGCGGCGCACTGGCCCTGCGACCACACCAGCCCGTGGTCGACGGCGCAGACCGCCTGCTCGGCCGGCATGGCCCCGTCGCAGCAGACCAGGTTGTCGAGCTCGAAGCGCGGCGACTCGTCGAGCTCGTCGGTGACCCGGAGCTCGGGCGCCACCAGCGGCTCGGCCGGCCCCGGCGCCGCGCGGAACTCGAACGCGACCTCGACCTCGGCCGCCGCGCAGACCGCCGGCACGCCCGCGGGGTTGGTGAACCTGCCCGTCACCGCGTACGCCTCGCCGGGCGCGAGCGCCTGCTGCGGGCGCCACAGCAGCACGCCGGTCAGCTCGGTCGCCTCGACGGTGCCCGCCACCTCGGCGTCGCCGCGCCGCACCGTCAGCGTCAGCCCGGCCACCAGCGCCGCGGCCTCGAGCTCGCCGAACCACGCCGCCTGCATGAGCAGCACCCCGTCGGTCGGGACCTCGAGGTCGTCGACCTGCGTGAGCCCGACGAACGCCAGCACCCCCGCGCACGGGTCCGGCGTGCACGCGCTCGCCCGGTCCGCCGCCAGCAGCGCGGGCAGCACGGCCAGCACGGGCCATCGGCGCGACATCCCGTCAGTCTCGCCGATCGCCAGCCGGCGCGCCAGCGACGCTCACGCCGCCCCGTCCGCGGTGCCCGCCCGGTAGCGCTCGGTCAGGTGCTCCAGCTCCGCGTGCAGGCGCGGCGGCACCTTGCCGGCGAGGGCCGCCAGCAGCTCGCCGTGCAGCCACCGCTGGGCCTCCGGCGGCGCGTTGAAGCGGGCCAGCACCCCGACCCCCAGCGCCTCGAGGTCGGCGACCTGCGTGCGCATGTTGTGCAGCTTGTCGCAGGCGATGACCAGCGCGCTGCGCTCCCCGACGTGCTGCAGCCGGGCGATGTACGCCGTCTTGCGCTCGCGCCACGGCCGCTTGCGGCCCGGCGCCTCGTCCTCCCCGGTGTCGGTGCAGTCGCCGACGATCGCCGCGATGTCGGCCCCGAACGCCGCCTCGACGTCCGCCAGCGTGCGCGCGGTGTCCTCGACCACGTCGTGCAGCACCGCCGCCGCCGCCTGCGCCAGGTCGCCGCCGTGCTCGAGCACGAGCCCGCTGACCTGCAGCAGGTGGCTGACGTACGGCACCGGCGTGCCCTTGCGGACCTGATCTCCGTGGGCCGCGAGGGCCCAGGCGACCGCCCGGCCCAGGCGCTCGCGCGCTGCCTCCGCCGTGAGCGGCTCGTTCGCTGCAGACATGCCGGCCACTGTATCACCGCGCGGGAGCCCCCGGGCCGCCCCGCCGCGGCGCTCGACACGGGCACGCCGCTGTCCTTATGCTTCCGCGCATGCTCCGTCGCGCCGTCCTCCCCCTCGCCCTCACCTGCGCCCTCCCGCTCGTCGCCTGCGACAGCAAGCCCGCCGACGCCGGCAAGACCGCCGCGGCGCCCACCAAGGTCGAGCCCGCCAAGGGCGAGCCCGCCAAGACCGATCCCGCGAAGGCCGAGCCCGCGAAGACCGAGCCCGCGCCGGCGATCGCCGCCGGCGAGGGCCCGGTCATCGACCTCGAGGTCGAGACCCTCGAGGGCACCAAGCAGAGCTTCAAGGACCTGCGCGGCAAGTCGGTGCTGGTCGTCAACGTCGCCTCGGAGTGCGGCTTCACCCCGCAGTACGCCCAGCTGCAGGAGCTCTACGGCCGCTACAAGGACCGCGGCCTGGTGGTGCTCGGCTTCCCCTCGAACGACTTCGGCGGGCAGGAGCCCGGCGACGCCGCCCAGATCCGCGAGTTCGTGACCAGCAAGTACGCCGTCGACTTCCCGATGATGGCCAAGGTCCACGCCAAGGGCCCGGAGATCGCGCCGCTCTACAAGACGCTCACCGAGGAGACCCCCGAGCCGATCCGTGGCGAGGTCCAGTGGAACTTCACCAAGTTCCTCATCGGCCCCGACGGCAAGGTCGTCGCCCGCTTTAATAGTAAGGTCGACCCGATGGCGCCCGAGGTGATCAGCGCGGTCGAGAAGACGCTGCCGCCGAAGGCCGGCTGAGCCCGTCTACGGCGCCGGGTGCCCGGCCAACCACGCGTCGACGTCCGCCAGCGCCGCGGGCGTCGGCGTCGCGGCCCGCAGCCCGCGCGCCGCCTGCTGCGCGAGCGCGTGGGCCCGCCCGCGCTCGGCCTCGCTGGCCCACAGCGCCCGCGCCAGCGTGAAGCGGGCGTGCGCCAGCCGCAACGCGCCCGGCCCCGCCGCGAGGTCGCCTGGCGCCACCGCCGGCTCCGGGTGCGCCGGCCCGTGGATCGCCTCGACCCCCGCGAGCGCCAGCTCGTAGTGCCGCTCGGCCGCCGCATACTCGCCGCGCAGGCCCTCGACGTTGCCGATCTGACAGTACAGGTCGACCTCCGCCGCGCGCGCCGCGGGCCCCAGCCGCGGCAACAAGGCCTCGCCCAGCCGACCCCAGCGCAGCCCCTCGTCGGTGCGGCCCAGGCGATCGCCGACGGTGTACGTGAGCAGCGCCGCCGCCTCGACCGCCAGCGCCTCCTCGCCCGCCGCGAGCGCGAGGTAAAGGCCCTCCTCGAGCAGCGTCTCGGCCTCGTGGCGCTCGCCGGCCCGCTCCGCCAGTCGCCCGGCGAGCGCCCGCACCCGCGCCGACAGCGGCGTCCAGCCCAGCGCCCCCGCCCGCGCGTCGAGCTGGCGCGCCCGCACCAGCCCTTCGGTGTCGCGCCCGAGCGCCATCAGCGTGCGCACCTGCGCGAGCGCCCGCACCAGCGCGGCCGCCTCGGCCCGCGCCGCCTCGTCCTGCGGCGGCCGCGGGCGCCGGGCCAAGCTCTCGGCGTCGAGGCACGGCGCCAGCGGCGGCAACGCGGCCGCGGCGAGCACGGCCCGCGCGGCCACCCCCGCGTCGGCGGCGACCAGCGCGGCCACCAGATCCTCGAGCGCCCAGCGGGCCTCGGCCAGGCACTCGTCGGCGCGGGTCGCCTGCTCCGCGTCCCACGCGCGCTCGACCTGTGTGCGCATGCACGCCTCGCCGCGGGCCGCGGCCCACTGCGCGGCGTACTCGTCGAGGCGCGGCACCAGCCGCCCGACCGTGGTGTCCGCGAACGGCGCCCCGCTGGCCAGCAGCGCCTCGCGCGTCTCGGCCCGCGTGGCCCCGTTCCACGCCTCGGCGATGCTGCCACCCTGCTGCTCGCAGGCCGCGACGCGCTCGGCGTGCTCCCACGAGCGCCCGGCCAGCCCGGCGCCGACCGCCGCCGCCAGCAGCGCCGCCCCGCCGAGCAGCCACCGCCGGCGCCGCCGCCCCGCCCCGCTGGCCAGCGCCGCCAGCAGCGCCGCCATCGACGGCCAGCGCCGCCCCGGCGTCGGCGCCAGCCCGCGCTCGACGGTCCGCCGCAGCCACGACGGCACCCGCCGGCGCGGCGGCTCCTGACGTCGCCCGGTCGTCACGCGGTGGGCCAGGCTCGCCCGATCCTCGCCCGCGAACGGCCGCGCCCCGTAGAGCCCCTCCCACAGCGCCACGCAGAACGCGAACTGATCGGTGCGCGCGTCGGTCGACCCGCCGAGCCACTGCTCCGGGGCCATGTACGCCAGCGTACCCATCACCGCCCCGACCGCGGTCTCGTCGCGGCGCAGCGCCGACGTCGACCCCTGCGCCGCGGTCTCCGCCCCCGCCGCGTCGGCCCGCGCCAGCCCGAAGTCCATCACCCGCACGCGGCCGTCCGCGCCGACCATCACGTTGTCGGGTTTGAAGTCGCGGTGCACCAGCCCGGCCGCGTGGGCCGCCGCCAGCCCCTCGCCCGCGCGGCGGAACACCGCGAGCACCTCGCGCCACGGCCGCTTCGCCTTCAACCACCGGGCCAGCGTCACCCCGTCGACGAACTCCATGGCCAGCCACACCTGCTGGCCGACCGTGCCGACGTCGTGGACCGCCACCACCGCCGGATGCGCCAGCCGGGCCAGCGCCTGGGCCTCGCGCAGCAGCCCCGCGCGCGCGTCGCCGTGGCCCGCCCCGCGGCCGCCCGCCGGCGGCAGCAGCTTCAGCGCCACCTTGCGGTCGAGCTTCGGGTCGTAGGCCGCGAACACCACGCCCATGCCGCCCTGCCCGAGCCGCGCGAGGATCACGTAGCGGTCGACCGCGTCGCCGCGCGTCAGCGCCGCCGCCTCGCCCGCCACGCCCGCGCTCGCCGCGTCCAGGGTGACGCCGTCGCCGAGCGCCGCCGCCCCGCCGCAGCGCCGCTCCGGATACACGATCGCCGCCGGCGCCCGCGCGAGCGGCCGCGCGACGGCCGGCGCCCCCGCACCCGCACTCGCCGCGCCGATCGCCCTGGTCTCCATGCGGATCCCCGTGGTCCTCGAAGACGCGACCATAGCAGTCGACCCCGTTTGGCCGTGTTGACGGGCAGCACGTCGCCCCGGTTCGATCTCGAGCTCGCCGCGTGCACCGCGGCACAGGCCCCCGCGAGCACCTCTCGTCGCGGAATCCCGGCCCGCCTCGCATGACCCGGCCCGCCTCGCGCGTACAGGCCTCGTGTCGCCCGCCCGCCCCTGGACAGCCCGCTCGACCTGCCCTACCCCTCGATCGATGTCGATCCGCCGCCTCGCCCTGGGCTGCCTCGCCGCCTGCGCGCCCGCCTCGCCGCCGGCGCCGACGCCCGCGCCGGCGCCCGCATCACCTGTCCCTGCGGACAGCCCCGTGCCACCTGTCCCTCGGGACACCCCGCCCGCCGCGCCGCGCCTCCTCCACGCCGCGGCCGAGCGCTTCGGCGTGCTGCAGGACGGCGCCGTGCTCGTGTCCCCCCGCTCCGGCGAGCCCCTGCGCCTCGACCCCGCGACCGGCGCGACGACCCCCTGGACGCTGACGTGGTCCCCCGACCCCGCCTGGAAGCTCGCGCCCGACGGCGGCATCTCCGGCGGCGCGCCCGAGCCGAGCCCCGACGGCGCGTGGGTGGTCGTCAGCCGCTCGTGGCAGCCCGCGCGCCCGCCGGTGCCGCGCGCCATCCTCGTCACCGCCTACGTGGTCGCCCGCCACGACGGCAGCGACCCCCGCTGCGTCGGCCTGGTGTTCACCGAGGACGAGCAGGAGCCCCCGACGACCGCGTGGATCCCCGGGCCCACCCGCCTCACCGGCGGCTGGACCGCCGAGTGCACGCCCGACGCCGCCGGCCGCCCGAGGCTCCTCGAGCGTTCGAAGGCCCTGCGCACCCACGACCCCGCCGCCGGCGCGTCCTCCGTCTACCCCGTCACCGACCTCTCGCAGCCCGACCCGCAGGGCCACCTCGCGCTCGTCCACGACTACGAGAGAGAGCCGCCCTTCGTCGGCCTGCTCGACCTGCGCACCGCCACGACCCTGCGGACCCTCCCCGAGGCCGACGACGAGCTGCTGTGGCCCGGCGGCTGGGTCGCCCCCGACGCCGTCCTGTTGAACACGCACCGGGACGGCAAGCTCGTGGCCCAGCGCGTGCTGTTCGCCGACGGCCGCGACGCGCCCGCGCCGACGCCCACCTGGCGCCACTACGCCCGCCTGGCCGACGGCGAGCACCTGTTCACCCGCGACGCCGGCGCCACCCTCGAGCAGGGCCGCGTCGACTGGACGCGCCTTCAGGTCGAGTCGAGCCGCCCGCGCCCCGACCTCCAGCCGCTCGCCGGCCGCTTCGACCAGACCGGCCAGACCAGCTTCACGCCGATCGCCGCCGGCATCCTCGTGCACGTCCCCCTGCGCGGCACCCTCCTGCTCGCGCCCCTGTGAAAAAGTACCGGCCGCCGGGGCGCCCCGGCGGCCGCTCGCTCGCCGCTCAGCGCACGAACACCGCGCCGAACGACGACAGGCTCTTGTCGCCGTTGTCCGGCGCGCAGTAGGCCGAGTTGCCGACCGAGCGCTGCAGCGTCAGCGTGTCGCCGCACTTCTGGCCCTGGTTGCCGATGCCGATGTACGAGTCGGGCGAGCCGCAGTCGTTCTCCTGGTTCGACACGATGCCGAAGCGGCTGCGCGGCCAATCCGGCACCAGCAGCACGTTGAAGCCCTCGCGGTTGCAGTTGGGCTGCAGCGAGCTGTTGGTGACCAGCGCCTTCCAGGCGTTGCGGCCGATCGCCGTGGCGATGTACCCGCCGGTGAACAGGTTGAGGAACGCGGCCCCGCCCTGGGCGAACTTCTGGAAGGTCAGCGCCGGCGGGTTGACCATGCTGATCGGCGTCTCCATGCCGAGCAGCACCTCGGTGAACGGCACCGACATGAAGCTCTGCAGCTTGGCCTCGTTGTGGTCGAGGTCGGGGAAGTTGGGCTGGTAGGTGGCGTTGTTGGTCCACAGCGCCGCGTCGTAGAGGAACGTGGTCTTGCTGCCGTCGGCCTTCAGCACCAGCGTCCAGCCGCCGCCGTCGAACGTCATCTGGCAGAACGCCTGGAACGGCGCGTTGCCGCCGACGCCGTCGGGGTCGATCGTGTACACGCCGCTGCCCGCGGCCGGGTTGCCCTGCTTGATCGCCTTGCAGTGCGGGGGGATCGCGCACTTGCTGGCGCTGCAGAACCCGCTCTGGCAGTCGTTGCCGCCGTTGCAGCCCAGCGTCAGCGCGCACTTGTTGCACGTCCCGCCGCCGCAGTCCACGTCGGTCTCGGCGCCGTTCTTGAAGCCGTCGCCGCAGCTCGGCAGGTTGCACGCGTTGGTGCAGCCGTCGTTGTTCGACAGGTTGCCGTCGTCGCACTGCTCGACGCCCTGCTGCGTCACGCTGTCGCCGCACTTGGCGGTCTTGCAGGTGTTGAGGCACACGTCGGTGTTGGTCTGGTTGCCGTCGTCGCACTCCTCGCCCGGCTGCTTGAACCCGTCGGTGCACTTCGGCAGCAGGCACGCCTCGGTGCACACCGCGCCGTTGTTGTTGTTGTTGGCCCCGGCGTCGCACTGCTCGTTGCCCTGCTTGAAGCCGTCGCCGCAGGTCGCCAGCTTGCACACGTTGGTGCAGGTGTCCCCGTTGTTCTGGTTGCCGTCGTCGCAGGCCTCGCTCGGGCTCTTGTCGCCGTCGCCGCACACGTTGTCCTGGCACATGGCGTTGCAGAACTTGCCCGGCCCGTTGTTGCCCACGCCGTTGTCGCACTGCTCGACGTTGGCGTGGATCAGCCCGTCGCCGCACTTGGCGAGCTTGCAGGTCGCCGTGCAGTCGCCGCTGTTGCTGTTGGCGCCGCCCTGGTCGCACTGCTCCATCAGGCTCGGCTGGAGGATGCCGTCGCCGCACGCCGGGACCTTGCACGCGTCGGTGCAGCCGTCGTCCTGGTCGCCGTTCTTGCCGTCGTCGCAGGCCTCGCCCGGGTCGAGCACGCTGTTGCCGCACTCCTCGAGCTTGCACGCCGCCGAGCAGCCGTCGCCGCCCTGCATGTCGCCGTCGTCGCACTGCTCGCCCGGCCCCTGGTCGCCGTCGCCGCACACGTTCAGCTTGCAGTTGTCCTTGCAGGCCTTGCCCGGGCCGTTGTCGCCGCCGTTGTCGCACTCCTCGGTGCCGTTGCCGGTGTTGTAGAGCGCGCCGTCGCCGCACACGTTGGTCTTGCAGGCGGTCGTGCACGCCGCGTTGTCGGCGTTGTTGACCCCGTTGTCGCACTGCTCGCCGATGCCCGCCTGCACGAACCCGTCGCTGCACGCCGCGTTGGTGCAGTTGTTGGTGCACAGGTCGGTGTTGGCCTGGTTGCCGTCGTCACACTCCTCGGTCGGCGCGGTGTTGCCGTCGCCGCACGTGGCCAGCTTGCAGGCGTTCGTGCAGGCGTCGTTGTTGTTCTGGTTGCCGTCGTCGCAGCCCTCGCCCGGACCGACCAGGCCGTCGCCGCACACGCTGTTGGTGCAGTCGCTCTTGCAGCTGTTGTTGTCGCCGTTGTCGGCCCCGTCGTCGCACTGCTCGCCCGGCCCCTGGTCGCCGTCGCCGCACACGTTGAGCACGCACAGCGCGCTGCACTGCTTGCCCGGGCCGTTGTCCTTCTCGCCGTCGTCGCACTCCTCCGCCGGGCTCTTGTCGCCGTCGCCGCACACGTTGAACTCGCACATGGCGTTGCACAGCATGCCCTCGCCGTTGCCGACGCCGTCGTCGCACTCCTCGCCGTGCGACTTGTTGCCGTCGCCGCAGATGTTGAGCCGGCACTCGTCGTTGCAGTCGCCCATCGGCCCGTTGTTGGCCCCGTCGTCGCACTCCTCGCTGCCCTCGACGACGCCGTCGCCGCAGAACGGCTCCGGCTCGCTGGTGTCGGTCTCGCTGACCACGCTGCCGGTCTGGCCCGACGACGCGCTGTCGGTGGCGTCGCTGGTCGCGCTGTCGGTCGCGCTTTCGGTCGCCGAGCTGTCCGTCTGCGTGGTCGTGACCTCGCTGGGGTTGTTGGTCGTCGACCCGGTCGTGTCGCCCGGACCCACGCTCGTCATGCCCCCGGTCATGCCCTCGGAGGTCGGATTCATCGAGTCCGACGTCGGCTCGCTCGGCGCCGGCATGGTCGTCGACGTCTGAAAGCCCGTCGAGCTGCCGCTGTCCGTCGCGCCGCCCGTCGCCGCGCCGTCGTCGCCACAGGCGACGAGCAGTGCCGTCGTCGAAATTACAGTCACCAAAGTCCTACGAAATCCACGTGCCATAACCACCCCCGCCTTCCACCACCACCACCGCCGCCCGCGCTCACGGGGGCGACCATCCGCGGCTGTCGCCGTCGCCCCCCGATCACTGCCACAGACCTCGAGATCTGGGAAGCGACCGGCACGCCCGGGCGCGCACGTGCCTCACCGGCGCCGATCTCACCGCACCCGCCCCGCCCGTGCGCCCGCCGAACACGCCGGACCGAGGGCCGGTGACGCCGTCGCACCGCGCGCCGACATCGTCGCCGCCGCATCGGCGGACGTCACGCCGCAGCAGACCGCGCACCCGACGTCCGCCGCGACAGCCGGCGCTCGTCACGGCGACCGCCCTGACGCCGCCTCTTCGCCCGTCGACCCGGACGCCCGCGACCCCGCGACCGTCACCCGCGCCCCTGCTCGCCCCCCGCGTCCGCGGCCACGATCGACATGTCCCACGGGCCATGTCCTACGATAACCCGGCCCGCGCACGGCAGGTCCTGCCGACAGGTCATTGAGCGGGCCGCGGTGTCCACACAAAACCATGGCCTGACGACGTGACCCACCGGGACGACCGGGCCGGCTCTCGCTGCTGCGCGGGTCGACCCCGCGCGCCCGCGTCCGCGCTACCGCCGGCCGCCGAAATTCCGTACCCTCCGACGATGCGAGAACTCGTGCTCCTGATCGCCGCCTTCGCCTCGCTCGACGGCTGCCGCGGCGGCGACAAGGCCGACTCGAAGGACCCTCCGGTCCGCGACGGCAAGCCCGTCGACGGCGAGCCCGTCGACGCCAGACCCACCCCGCCCGACGCCGCCCCCGACCCGTGCAGCGCCACCGCGCTCCGCCTCGAGAAGGCCGCGCCGCTGACCCCCTGGCAGGTCCCCGCCGGCTGCACCCCGGGCGGCGGCGGCGGCGGCGAGTCCTTCTACCGCAGCGAGGCCGAGCTCGCCGCCCGCGTGCCCTGCCCGGCCGGCACCGCCCTCGGCGTCGATTTTAGTCGGCACGCGGTGCTCGCGGTCGGCTACACCCTCTCGCCCGCGGGCGCCGGCCTCGGCGCGTTCGACGACGGCAAGGTCATCACCCTCGTCTCACGCCAGCAGAGCCCCTGCCCCGACGCCCCCATGCCCATGCCCATGAACACCACGGCGTGGTTCCTGGTCCCCGCCGCCGGCGAGCGCACCTTCGCCACCACGGCCTGCACGATCCCCGCGAAGTGCGAGTGACCCCGCCGCCCCGCGCGAGCTCGACGCTGTCGAGGTGCAGCGGGTGCACCTCGCCGTCGCACGAGCGCGCGGTGAACCACGCCCCGGCTCAGCACGCGAGCCTGAACACCTCCGTGTCGTACGTGAGGAAGTTCCGCTTGATCCGCACCTTGTAGTCCTGACCGCAGTTGGGCGGGTACAGCACCACCATCATGTGGTGCTTCGAGTTTTGCATGAAGTACCCGCTCGAGTTCATGGTCGGCGTGACCGTGAACGATCCGACGGCGCAGACATCGCCGCTCGCGCTGTCGAGCTTCATGCACACCGTATACTCCTTGTTCAGCTCCACCTCCCAGCTGAGGTTCGCGGTGGTGGCATTGACCCGCGTGATCTGAATGTTCCAGTTCGCCGCCTGGGCCGGGCCGACCGCCCCGGTGAGCGCGACCAGGCAACCGAACAGAGCGCTGCACAACTTCTTCTTCGTGGTGATTCGCATCGCCGACCCCACAGCAAGTCCCGGGCCACCGCGTCGCCGCGAAAAGACGGCCGCTCGACCACCCTCGCCGCGCGCACGCCCCGTCCCACGGGACGATCGTCCCGGACACGCCAGCACCATCCACGCACCGCGGATTCACGCAGCCGCCGCGCGAATGAGACCGCCTCGCCGACCGTCGCGGGCCCTTCGCCTCGCAGACCTGTCCACCGGCTCGGTGCTCCCGAGCGCGTGACCGTCCGGGGAGGATGTCTCGAGCGAGCTCTCCGCCGCGGCGCGCCGATTCGCGGCGCCTGTCCCGCGCGTCCGCCGAGCTCGCCTACGCCGGCGTCCAGCCGCGCCCCTTGCACTGATGGCACACGACCTCGAAGCCCTCGCCGAGCGGGATGGTCCACCAGCGCGTCCCCTCGCACAGCGTGCACACGCCCGCGCCCTCGGGCCGCGCCGGCAGCAGCTCCAGCAGCCGACTCACCCCGGTCTTCGCCGCCCCGACCACCAGCGCGGCGGTCGCCTCGTCGGCCTCCGCCACGCGCAACGAGTCGCCGTCCCACGTGCGATCGTCGATCAGCACCCGCCCGTCCGCGGTGATGTACGTCATCGGACCCATCCCGGGGTCGAGCAGGAACGCGTCGAACTCGTCCTCCACCTGCAGCTGCAACGAGTCCATGCCCGCGACGATCTCCGTCGCCGCGACCCTGGCCCGCAGCGGGATGCTGCGCGGCGCCACCCGCAGCGCCCCGCGCATCAGCGCCAGCCTGGCCCGCGCCCACCAGCCGCGCTGCTCGCGTGCCCGCGCGACGATCCGGGCCCGGTTCGTCGCGCGGTGCGCCCGCAGCTCCTCGACGAGCTCGGCCGGCAGCACGAAGCGCATGTCAGTCCTCGGGCTGCTGCAGCCTCGCCAGCACCCCGAGGTCCTCGAGCGTCGAGGTGTCCCCGCTGGTCGCCCGCCCGGCGGCCACGTCCTTCAAAAACCTGCGCATGATCTTGCCGCTGCGCGTCTTCGGCAGCGCGTCGGTGAAGCGCAGGTCGTCGGGCGCCGCGAACTTCCCGATCTCGCGGCCGACGCACGCGCGGATCTCCGCGCGGAGCGCGTCGCTCGGGGCGTGCCCCGCCCGCAGCGTCACGAACACCACCAGCGCCTGCCCCTTCAGCTCGTCGGGCCGCCCGACCGCCGCCGCCTCGACCACTGCCGGATGCGTCGTCACCGCCGACTCGACCTCCGCCGTGCCGATCCGGTGGCCCGCGACGTTCAGCACGTCGTCGACCCGCCCGATCACCGTGATGTACCCGTCCGCGTCCTTGCGCGCGCTGTCCCCCGTGAAGTACGCCCCCGGCACCGGCGCGAAGTAGCCGTGGATGAACCGCTCCTCGTTGCCCCACACCGTGCGCAGCATCGACGGCCACGCCCGTTTGATGATCAGCAGCCCGTTCTCGTCGGCGGCGCACGGCGTGCCGTCGGCGTGCACGACCTCGGGCTCCACCCCGAACATCGGCAGGCCGGCGCTGCCCGGCTGCATGTCGAGCGCGCCGGGCAGGGTCGTCAGCAGGATCGATCCGGTCTCGGTCTGCCACCACGTGTCGACGATCGGGCAGCGGCCCCCGCCGATCACCCGGTGATACCAGTGCCACGCCTCCGGCCCGATCGGCTCGCCCACCGATCCGAGCAGGCGCAGGCTCGACAGGTCGCTCTTGCCCGGCCACTCGTCGCCCCACCGCATGAACGACCGGATCGCCGTCGGCGCGGTGTACAGGATCGTCGGTCGGTGGCGCTCGACGATCCGCCACAGCCGCCCCGGATCCGGCGCGTTCGGGGTCCCCTCGTACAGCACGATCGTCGCGCCGTTGGCCAGCGGGCCGTACACCACGTAGCTGTGCCCCGTCACCCAGCCGATGTCCGCCGTGCACCACAGGCGGTCGTCCGGGCGCAGGTCGAACACGTACTTGCACGTCAGATACACGCCCGCCAGATACCCCGCGCTGGTGTGCAGCACCCCCTTCGGCTTGCCGGTCGAGCCCGAGGTGTAGAGGATGAACAGCGGGTGCTCCGCGTCGACCGGCGTCGGCGTCGCCCCGGCCGCGTCGTCGCCGGCCGCCAGCGCGTCGTCCCACCACACGTCGCGCCCCGCGGTCATGTGCACCGGCATCGTCGCCGAGCCGAGCCGCCTCAGCACCACCACCTTCGCCACGCCCGGCGCGTGCAGCACGGCGGCGTCGACCACCGACTTCATGGCCAGCGGCGCGCCGCGCCGCCACCCGCCGTCCTGCGTGACGACCACGCGCGCCCCGCAGTCGTTGATCCGGCTGGCCAGCGCCTCCGCCGCGAACCCGCCGAACACCACCGAGTGCACCGCGCCGAGCCGCGCGCACGCCAGCATGGCGACCACCGCCTCCGGCACCATGCCCATGTAGATCACCACCCGCTCGCCCTGCGCGACCCCCAGCGCCGCCAGCGCCCCGGCGAACGCCACCACCGCCGCGTGCAGCTCCGCGTACGAGAGCGTGCGGACCTCCGGACCGCCGGCCTCGGGCTCGCCCTCCCAGATCAGCGCGGTCTTGTCGCCCGAGGCCTCGAGGTGACGATCGAGACAGCGCTCGCTGACGTTGAGGCTCGCCCCCTCGAACCACCTCACGTGCGGCAGCTCGCCGCTGCGGAGGCGCTGCCAGCCCGGCAGCAGCTCGCCGAGCTCGCGCGCCCAGAACACCTCCGGCGCGTCGAGGCTCTCGCGGTGCAGCGCGGCGTACTGCTCGCGCGAACGAACGCGGGCCTGCGCACGAAACTTCTCGGGAGGAGGGATCCGGTCGGCGACGGACATGTCAGCCCGATCTTGTACCCGCGAAGACGCGGCGACATCAGGAAAAACGTCGGCGCCCTTCGGGAGGGCCGAGGCGTGGGCGCCTCGCCACCCCGAGACATGAGACCACAGCCGCGACGATCACCGGACGCCATCGACCTCGACCGAGTCGACGGTGTCCCCGTCCTCCATGTAATTCTCGAGCAGCATCCTCAGGGCGAGGTCGATGGTCGTCTTGTCGACCAAGAATTCGCCCACGTTCGGATCGAAGAGGTAATACTCCTTGGACTTTCCGGTGAGGAGACTGGTCGTGACGTTGGGACGCCACGCACCCATGGCGTGCGCGTACGGCTCACGGATGCGCTGATTCCCCGCATCGAGGACGAGGACGCCCGTCCGCGGGTCGCGTCGGTCCGTTTGACCGCGGATCGTGATGTTGAAGAAGTTATAATCGGCCTCCTCGATCGCTTCCGCCGCGCGGCCCCACGCCTGGTGACCTCCCGTCTGGGCCCGGGTCCACATCGAGACGTTGTCTCCCGGCCTGAAGCCGTCCAGCGCCTCTCCCCTCTGCAGCCTGATCCCGAGGTCCAGCGTCCGCGTCTCGACGCCCATCGCCGTGTTCCTGTCGCGGGCAGCGTCGCTGGTGGAGAACGGGGTCCTGTCGCGCTTGCTCGCGAGCCACGCGAACACGAGGCCCTGGCAGACCCCGCCGCCGAGCTCCCGATCCAGGCGCTCCCCCTCGCGGCGCTGATCGAGGCGGAGCAGCCCGCGGCTCTTGCTCTTGTCGAGGCGCAGATCTCCGGGGTTGTCGCGGCCATCCGCCGTGATGGCGACGTGGATGTCATCGAACGAATGTGGCATGCACGCTCTGACCGCGCGGAGCACGGGTTGTGAACACGATCTTCGGCCCCGCGACCTCACGGGCTTCGTGTCACTCCCGGCGTACCAGGACGCGACGTCCGCGGGCAGGTCGGCCCGCGCGCCGACGTTCTTATAAAATGGACCCGATGGGAATCGAACCCACATCTTCGCACAGCCAGTGCGGCGCTCTCCCAGTTGAACTACAGGCCCAGATTTGAGGTATCTCCGCGGTATGGAGCCGATCGGGATCGAACCGACAACCCCCTGCTTGCAAGGCAGGCGCTCTCCCAGTTGAGCTACGGCCCCGGATTTCTCGTCTTCGTTGATTAATTATTGAATGGAGCTGGTCGGGGTCGAACCGACACTTTCCTGCACGCGAGGCAGGTGCCCTCCCAGTTGGACTACAGCCCCGAAATTTGGATGTGCGCAGAGGGAATCGAACCCTCGCTGCCTCCTAGGCAGGGAGGCGTGCGGCCACAACACTTTGCACACATACGAAGAACATCGACACGAAGCGCGCAGAGGGGATCGAACCCTCGCCTCCTCCTAGGCAGAGAGGTGTGCAGCCGCAACACTTTGCACGCAAAACGGACCTTTCTCTCGGCGAAGCCGACGGACACCAGAGACGAAGTGCACAGAGGGATTCGAACCCTCGCCTCCTCCTTGGAAGGGAGGTGTGCGACCGACAACACTTTGCACACGTGAGACGACGGACAGGACCAGCGCAGCGGCGCGACCGCGACGCCCTGCACCCGAGCGACGAACCTTCAAAGCGCGCAGAGGGGATCGAACCCTCGCTTCCTCCTAGGCAGGAAGGCGTGCAGCCACAACACTTTGCACGCGCAGATCGGGATAAGTGCACAGAGGGAATTGAACCCTCGCTTCCTCTTAGGGAGAGAGGCGTGCGACCACAACACTTTGCACACGATCGCTTCACTCTATTCGGTTGTTCGTCCCCTCGGCGCGAGCCCGCCGCGGTCCCGCAGCATGCCGTCCACGACACTGGCAGACTCGTCACGGGCCGGTCCGCAGACCCCCGCCACGCGCCTGCAAAGCGCAGTGCTCGACAACGCCCGGAGCCCGTGAAACGGACCCTTACGCCGCCCTACGACCCGTAGAGCGCGGGGTCTGCGTCGCCGCCGGCCCGAAGCACACCCTGCAAGCCGGAAGCTAGCAGCTCGTACCTCGTCCCGACGGCCCCGCAGCGCACGTACCCGCACCGGCCGCCGCTGCGTGAGCGATGGCGAGGGTCGTGGCGTTTGCGCGGAATGTGTCGTGGACGGGGAGCATGGCTACCTCAACGGTGAGGGCATATTACCGGGTTCCATTCGCGGGTCAAGTACCCGAACGGGCATTTTGAAATTTTTCTTCGCTGCCCACATTTCATAATTTCATCGCAGTCCTCGGGGCCGGGGACCTCCTCGGGGCGTCGCGGTCGCCGCGAGCGGGGCACGAGCGCGCGGCCGCGGGCGCCCGCGGACCCGGGCGAACGCTCGCGCCCCGCGTGATACCTTCGCCGCCATGCTGCCCTCGCCTCGCCTGCTCCTCGCGCTCGTCGTCCCCCTCGCGGCCTGCGGCTCCTCCGATGAGGGCCGCGAGAGCGCCGACGCCGGCGCCACCGCGCCGCCCGTCACGACGACGACCACGACCGCGACTTCCGCGTCGACCGGCCCCGCCCCGACCACCGGCAGCGCCGACGCCGGCGAGACCACCACCGGCACCACCGCCGCCGTCGACCCCTCGACCACCGGCGGCGCCGACACCACCGCGGCCGTCCTCAGCAGCTCCGACGGCACGACCGGGGCCAAGCTCGACCTCGGCGTGCCCGAGTGCGACCCCGGCGATATCTGCTGTCTGATGGACGGCCAGGTCCCCCCGCACGAGCTGCTCGAGTCGTTCCTCGCCGTCTACACGCCGGTGAACATGCCGAAGAGCGTGGCCGCGGTCCAGGCGTTCGAACCGACGGCCGACGGCCACGCGATGGCCTGGTCCGACGAGAACGTCGGCGGCGAGCTCGTCGACGCCGGCAACGGCGGCGTGATCGCGGCCAACGTCGAGGCCGGCCGCGCGCTGGCCCGCGACGCCGCCGAGATGGCCCTCCCGCCCGGCTCCACCCTGCTCGAGGCCCGCGAGGACCCGGTGATCATCGAGGACCTCGGCGGGCCCGCGCCCTGCATCGGCGTCGGCTGGGCGTGGGGGTCCCTCCTGTTCGAGGGCGCCGACAAGTCGATCGGCGAGCTCGTCTATCTGTATATCGGCTACTGCGCCGACGGCGACGTCGAGGTGTTCTATTACTCGGATCAATCCGTCGAGGTCTGTCCGCCGCCGGGGTGACGACTGTATATATCGCCGTCGGCCGCGCCGCCGCGGCGCGCCGCCGCTCGCCGGCGCTCGTCGGACCGCGGCGATCGTTGCACACCCCGCGAGCGCCAGCGCTCCGCGCGACCGTCACGTCTTGTCGGCCCCCGCGTACGGTGATAAGTGCGGTTGTTCGGGGGTGTGGGCATGCGGCGTGGGACGTTCGATCGCTTGATGATGCGCTGGGGTTTGGCTGCCGGGCTGGGGGCGGTGACGACGCTGTGGCACGGTCACGCGAGCGCCCTGGTCCCGCCGACGATCACGCACCAGGGCCGCCTGTTCGACCAGGGCGGCACCCCGGTCGCCGGCACGATCGACGTGCAGTTCGCCGTCTACGACGCCGTCGACGCCGTCGCGCCGATCTGGCTCGAGGTCCACTCCGTCACCTTCGACGAGGGCTACTTCTCGGTCCAGCTCGGCTCGCTCGAGGCCTTCGACGCCAGCGTGTTCGACGGCTCGTCCCGCTGGCTCGGCATCACCATCGACGTCGACCCCGAGATGACGCCCCGCGCCGAGATCGCCAGCGTGCCCTACGCCTTCATGGCCAACGACGCCGTCGGCGCGATCCACCCGCTCAGCGTCGACATCCAGGGCTTCGGCCCGGTGATCAACGAGCAGGGCCAGTGGGTCGGCGACCCGACCGGCCTCGCGGGCCCCGCCGGCCCTCCGGGGCCCGCCGGTCCCGCCGGCGCCGACGGCCAGCCCGGCCCCGCCGGCCCCGAAGGTCCCGCCGGCCCCGCCGGCCCACAGGGTCCCGAAGGCCCCGCCGGTCCTGCCGGCCCCGACGGTCCCGCGGGTCCTGCGGGTCCCCAGGGCCCCGCCGGGGCGAACGGCGCCGACGGCCCGCCGGGCCCTGTCGGCCCCGCCGGCCCTGCCGGGGCGAACGGCGCCGAAGGCCCACCCGGCCCGGTCGGCCCCGCCGGCCCCGCCGGCCCCGCCGGCCCCGCCGGCCCCGCCGGCCCGGTAGGTCCGCAAGGCCCCGCCGGTATGAACGGCGCCCAGGGCCCGCAGGGGCCGATCGGGCCGATCGGCCCGCAAGGCCCCGCCGGCCCCGCCGGCGCTCAGGGCCCGCAGGGGCCGATCGGACCCGCCGGACCCGTCGGCCCGATCGGGCCCGTGGGACCGCAAGGCCCGCAGGGAGCCCAGGGTCCGCAGGGCGTGCCCGGCCCGACGAGCATCGCCAATTGCCCCGCGAACTATACGACCATCCAGTTCACGCGCACGACCCTGTGCGTCCGCAACTTTGCGACGTCCACCGACTGGAACACCGCCTCGAGCAATTGCTATCAGGACGCCGGCGCCTCGCTGTGTCGCCACGAGCAGCTCCGCCGCGCCTGCGCCCACGGCGGCCTGGTGCTCACGCTCAACCGCTGGATGGCGGACCGCGTCGACGACGACGCCGCCCTGCGCACCAACAACACCAACTGCAGCAACTTCGACCAGGACAACAATTACGGCGACAACTTCGGCTACTACTGCTGCCTCGAGTGGATGAAATACTGAACCCCGCGGCGGGCGGGTGAAGCGACGGCGGGCCGTCGATTCGCCCTCGCGCGATCCACAGCGATCTGAAGCGCGGGCCCGCCGCGGGCTCGCGCCGCTCACGGCGTCGCGTCGCCGCGGAGCGCGTGCGAGATGCGCTCGCGCAGGCGCGACAGGCGTTGCCGCTGGCGCGCGCGCCAGGCGTCGAAGCGCTCGTGGCGGGCGTCGGCGTGCTGGGCCCGCAGGACCCTGCGGGCCTCCTTCTCGGCCGCGCGGTGGGCCTCTTCCTGGGCGGAGATCTCGGCCTGAATGTCGCCGACCGGCGAGCGCAGGATGACCGCGTCGAACGGCAGCATCGCGTCGTCGACCACGGACTCGTCGACCTCGCCGACGAGCGCGATCAGCCCGGTGGTGCCGGCGGGGACCATCTCGGCGGTCTGGGCCAACAGCGACTGCGCGTACTCGGCGCGGTCCTGATCGGCGGCGGTGCCGAACAGCAGGCCGGTGGTGCCGCCGAGCAGCACGCCGAGCGGGCCGCCGAGCAGGCCGACGACCGCGCCGAGCAGCCCGCCCGCGGCGGCGCCGGGCATGCTCGCCGAGGTGCTGACCTGCTCGCGCACCTGCAGCACGCCGTCGCGGCCGCGCTCGATCACCGCGCCCTCGTGCAGCTCGAGGCGACCCTCGCCGGCGACCTGCTTCAGCACGCTCAGGGCCTGGTAGGCCTGGCTGTCGTGATCGAACCCGAGGACGAGCATGTTGTGTTCCATGGTCCCGTCATGGCGCCGACAGCGGCGAACGCCAAGCCGCAACCTTGAGGCGGTCGCGGCGCAACTTCAGCGCACGAACACGAAGGCGAACGCCTTGGTGTCGACGTTGGCGTCGGCCATGCAGTCGGCGCGGTTGCCGACGGTCGACGACTTGCCGTTGTTGCAGAACATGCCGAGCGTCGCGCCGCCGACCCCGATCCACGAGTTCGGCGACTGGCAGTCGTCCTCGTTGTTGGCGATGATGCCGATGCGCACGCGCCCGCTGTCGCTGGCGTTGTCGGTGCTCTGGGCGTTGAGCCCGCGGCGCATGCAGTTGTCCTGCAGCGACCCGTTGTCCGGCATGAGCCCGCGCCAGGCGCTCTCGTCGGGGCTGTCGTACATCTGGAACGTGCCCGGGGAGATCGCCGCGTGCAGGCTGGCCGCGTCGTTGACGTTCATGACCAGCGACTTCAGCATCAGCGGCCCGTTGCCCTGGATCGGCGCCTCCATCTGGACCAGGACCTCGTCGACCGGCACGCCGGCGTAGCTGCGCAGCTTGGTCTCGGTCCGGTCCATGTCGGGGTCGGGCATCCACTCGGCCGCTTCGGTCCACCGGGCGCTCGTGTAGCTGAAGTTCGACTTGCTGCCGTCGGCCTTCAGCACCAGCGTCCAGCCGCCGCCCTGGGTGTCCTGGTCGCACCAGACCATGAACGGCTGGCCGTCCGCCGCGCCGTCCGGGTCGATCAGCGCCGGCCCGGTCGCCGCCGCCATCGACTTCAGCGCCGCGCAGTTCGGCGCCGGCACGCACTCCCCGTCGTCGCAGAACTTCGAGGCGCAGTCGTTCATGTCCCCGCACGCGCCGCCGAGCTCGCAGCCCTTGCAGGCCCCGCCGCAGTCGACGTCCGACTCGTCGCCGTTCTGCGCCTGGTCGTCGCACGCCGGCGGCGCGCACATCGACGTGCACGCGTCGGTCTCGTCCATGTTGCCGTCGTCGCACGCCTCGACGCCCGCGTGCACCTGGCCGTCGCCGCAGCTGGCCGGCACGCAATTCGACAGGCACTCGTCGGTCTCGACGTCGTTGCCGTCGTCGCACATCTCGCCCTCGTCGACCGCGCCGTCGCCGCAGCCCGGCGGCGGCGGGCCCGAGCTGCTCGAGGCCTCGGCGCTGGCCTCGGTCGTCAGCGTCGTCGTGCCCGGGTCGACCTGCGTGGTCGTGCCCGACGAGGTGTCCTCGGTCGTCGGCGGGGGCGCGGTGGTGTCGTCCGGCGCGGTGGTGGGCGGGTCCGTCGGGCCGCTCGAGGTCTCGTCCGGGTCCGAGGACGTCGGCGAGTTCGTCGTCGACGTCACGTCAGCCGTGGTCTCGCTCCCGCTCGCGCTCTGGCCGGCCGAGCCCTGGCCGGTGGCGTCGAAGCTGCAGGCGAGCAGCGGGCAGGCGAGCAGCGAGAGGCGAAGACGAGCCGGGTTCGAAATAGGCCAGGAGCGCATACAGCGAGCAAGACAGCAGGCGAGCGCGGCGTCAAGCCGTCGCGGTCGCCCGGCGCCTGGACCGGTGTGCGGCGCAATCCTGCGCCTTCCCACACGCGTGCCCCTGGGGGACCATTGCCGCTTGTCCCCCGCCGACCCCTCGCCTGCCGCGGCCGAGCCCTCGCAGCGCCGGCGGCTGTGGCACCACGTCGGCGCCTACGGCTGGCCGCGGATCATGGCCCTGCTGTCGTGGATCGTGCTGCTCTTCAGCACCTACGCCTCGCTCGACGGGGTGATCGGCGAGGGCACCCTGTCGGTGTTCGGCCTGTTCACCCTGAAGACCGTGCCGCTGCTGCTCGCGGTCATGGTCGGCCTGCCGAACGTGATGCTCATCATCATCGCCCGCATGGTCCTGTTCCGCTTCTCGCGCCGGCAGTTCGGGCTCTACTGGCGCGAGGACCCCGACGACCCGCTGCCGCTGACGGCCGACACCCGCGCGCGCGCCGAGTCGCTGTGGGCCTACGAGGCCAACCGCGCCCACATGCGCTACGAGTCGGGCCTGCTGCCGCAGGTCGCCGTGTTCGGCCTGCTGTCGTCGGCGATGCTGGCGTTCTGCGTGCTCGGCATCCACCTGCCGCCGCACCAGCTGTTCCCCAACCTCGGCGACGACATCCCGACCTGGCACATCTGGGTGGCCTGGACGGTGCTCAGCACCGCGACGACGTCGTTCATGCTGTCGCTCGGCCGCATCCTCGTGCGCATCGCCGCCAACGACGCGACCACCCGCACGTTCGCCGACGCCGCCCGCTCCTACGGCCTGTGCATCGTCAGCGCCGGGCTGCTCGCCTGCCTCACCGTGTCGAGCACCGACCCCAAGACGGCCCAGGCCAGCATCGCCATGGGCATCGCCGTCGGCCTGCTCGGCGACCGCGCCTTCATCGCCGTATCGAACCGCGCCGCCGCCCTGCTCGGCGCCGCCGCCGAGGTCGAGGACACCGGCCTCGGCCTGCGCGTGATCGAGGGCATCGGCGCCGAGGACGCCCAGCGCCTGCAGGAGGAGAGCGTCGCCTCGGTCCACGCGCTCGCGTTCGTGCCGCTGCCGCGCCTGTTCTTCAACACCTCGCAGCACCTGCACCGCATCTGCGACTGGCAGGACCAGGCGCTGCTGCACGTGTACGTCGGCGAGGCGCGGGCCAAGTCGCTGCGCGAGCACTTCCAGATCCGCGGGGCCTGCGACGCCCAGCGGCTGGCCAGCGCGCTCGACACGCTCGAGCCCGAGGTCGTGCAGCAGCTGGTCGTCAGCCTGAGCCTGCCGGGCCCGGTCCAGCTGCGCCAGATGTTCTCGCGGCTCCACCACGACCACCGCATCGACGAGCTCCGCGCCTACCGCACGGCGGCGCTGCGCCTCGAGCTGCGCCCGGGCTGAGCGCGCCGCGCCGCGCCGATCAGTCGATCGGCGACTTGAACACGTACTGGTGCTGCGAGGACCTCAGGGCCGGCGGGAACGTCAGCTTCTCGATGACCTCGCGCAGGCACTCGCCGAGCGGGCCGTCCTCGATCCGCAGCTTCTGCACGCGGCCGCGGGCGCCGACCCTCACGACCGCCTCGACCTTCTGCTCGACCCCCGCGGTGTGCAGCATGTAGCAGCTGGTGACCGCGGGGCCGCGGTTGCTGCGCAGCAGCACGCCGCGGAACTCGCCGGCGCCGAGCTGCTCGCGGGTGACGCCGGGGATCGGCGCCTCGTCCTCGGGCGTGTCGTCGGCGGGCGGCGGCTCGGGCGCGGCCTCGGGGGCCGCGGGGATCGCCCCGCCGGGCACGCTCGCCGCGTGCGCGGGTGAGACCGGCGGAGCTTCGCTCGCGCCCGCGGGCGCGACCGACGGAGCCTCGCTCGCGCCCGCGGGCACGACCGCCGCCGGCCTGACCGGCGGCGCGCTCGTCCGCGGCGCCGACGCGGCCGGCGCGGCCGACGTCGTCGGGCTCGCGCTCACCGGCGCGGGCGCCTCGTCGGCGCCGAAGCGCCACAGCGCGACCGCCAGCACCAGCGCCGCGGCGATCGCCACCACGATCCGGCCGCCACGCCGCGCCTCCTCGCCCGCGGGCGCGATCACCGGGGCGACGACCGAGTCGGCTGGCGTCGCCGTCGGGTGCGGCAAGGGCACCGGCGTGGGGCGCGGGTCGAACGCGGACTGCATCGTCGGCGTCGTCGTCGGGTGCAGCAAGGGCACCGGCGTCGGGCGCGGGTCGAACGCGGACTGCATCGTCACCATCGCCGGCGCCTGCTCGCGGCTGTCGAACGCCCCGCCGAACTCCGGCGGCGGCTCGAGCTCCTCGACGACCTCGACCTCGACCTCCGGCGCGGCCTCGAAGGTCAGCGAGCCCGACGTCGACGACGGCGCCGCCGCGTCGCCCGGCGGCGCCGGCTCGAAGCGCATCGATCCGCTCGACCCTGTCGCGGGCTCGTCGACCCGCGGGGCCTCGCCGGCCAGCACCTCGAGGCGCGCGAGCGGGTCGAACGCCTCGACCGCCGCGAACCACAGCTCGTCCTCGGTCGCCCCTGCGGCCGGCAGCGGGCCCGAGCCCGTCGTCAAGGGCGGGATGATCAGCGGCCCCGAGGCGACCGGCGGCATCACCACCGGCACCGGCGACGAGGCCAGCCGCTGCACCGCCACCGGCACCGGCGACGACGCGGCTCGCGGCGCCGGCACCGGCGCCGACTCGGCCCGCGGCAGCGGCGCCGACGCGGCCCGCGGCGCCGACTCGGGCGCCGGCACCGGCGCCGACTCGGCCCGCGGCAGCGGCACCGGCACCGACTCGGCCCGCGGCACCACCAGCGGCGCCGCGGCGATCAGCGCCGACGTCTCCCCGCCGCTCTGGCGCAGGCTCGCCAGCAGCGCGCGCGCGCTCGGCAGCGACAGCCCGCCCTGCAGCACGCCGCGCAGCAGCTCCGCGAACCACGCCGGCGCGTCGGCGTGGGCGAGCGCGGCGAGCCCGGGGTCGGGCAGCTTGCCGGTGCACAGCTCGTACAGCGTGACCGCCAGGGCGAACACGTCGGCGCTGGTGTCGGCCTCGACGCCGGCGATGCCCGGCGGCCCGTACGCCGCGGCCGCGCCGCTGACGTCGAGGTCGACGAGCTTGACGTCGACCGCCCGCTCGTCGGCGTGCTCGACCCACACCAGGTTGCCCGGGTGGACCGCGCCGTGGACCACCCACGCCCCGTGCAGGGCGACCAGCGCCTCCGCGACCTGGGTGCCGATGGCGTGGACCGCCGGCCAGGTCAGGCGCGGGTCGCCGATCATGTGGTGCAGGTTGCGGCCCTCGACGTGCTCCATCGCCACGTAGTGCAGCCCGCCCTCGGTCAGGCCCTCGCCCTGCAGCGCCGCGAGGTGCACGTGTCGCACGCCCATGCGCCGGCGCGCCCGCCCGCGCACGTCGTCGCCGGCCTCGATGGCCTGCGGCGCGCTGAACCGGAGGTCGACGAGCCGCCCGTAGTTGCGGTCGAAGCCGAGGTACACCGCCGCTTTCTCGCCGTGGCTGCGCAGCTCGCGGACGTCGTAGCGCGCGCCGACGAGGCGCCCGCACAGGTCCGACGAGGCCTCCGCCTGGGCCGCGGGTCCGGCCTGCGGCTCCTCGGGCGCGAGGCCGCCGACCTCGTCGGCCGGGAGCGCGTGCAGCGTCCATCCGCGGGGTCGTTTGGCCGCCTCGGCGTTCGGATCGCTTGCTCGTGCAACCATCGCGGGGGCAAAAATGCCCCGGGCGGCGCACCGCCGTCAATGCCCGCGGTCGGCGGTGGATCCGTGCCCGGGCCCCGCGCTCGCCGTGATCCACGGGCCGCGACCATGAAGAATGCGTCATCCACGTCGCATCCGGCGGCCGCGCCGCGGCGACGATCCCGCTGGGGCGCCGACCCGCTCGTCGGCGGCGCCGCGCTGGCGGAGGCGTCGCGTCCGTGTCAACGCAGGGCGGTCATGCCACCCCACGACCCGGCGCCCGGCGGCCGCGCGCTCGAGCGGCGCATCCTCGAGATGCTGGCCGACCGCTCGCCCGACGCCAGCCTCTGCCCCTCGGAGGTCGCCCGCGCCGCCGCGCCGTCCGACTGGCGCGCGTGGATGGAGCCCGTCCGCGGCGCCGCCCGTCGCCTCGTCGAGGCCGGCGCCGTCGAGGTCACCCAGCGCGGTCGGGTCGTCGACCCCACGCGCGCGAAGGGCCCGATCCGCATCCGCCTGCCGCGCTGACGAGCCCGCGCGGTTCATCCGCCACTTCCTCGGCGACGAGATCGCCGACATGCTCGGCGTGTCGACGGGCGCGGGCTCGCGGGTGCTGACGGCCTGGCAGTCGCTCGCGCAGGTCGGCGACGCGGTCGGCGACGGCTCGCCGGCGTTCGTCGCGCTTGCGCGCCAGCTGAGCGGCCTCATGCTCAACGGGCTCCGGCTGGCCAACCGCGGCCCCAGGCGGGTGCCCTTCCGCATCCCCACCGAGCTGCGCCAGGTGTGGGGCGAGAACTGGCGCTGAGCGCCGGCCCCTCACTCGAAGCGGAGCGCCTCGATCGGCCGCAGGCGCGAGGCTCGACCGCGAGCTCGGCGGCGTGCACGGCCACGCGGGCGGCGTGCACCGCGGCGCTGGCCTCGTCGCGCTGGGCCCGCAGCGCCGAGGTGTCGAGCCGCGCGAGCACCTGGCCGCGGCGCACGCGGTCGTTGAAGTCGACCTCGACGCTGGCGACGCGGCCGGAGATCTCCGGCCCGACCGACACGGTGCCGCGGGCCTCGAGGCGGCCGGTCGCGCTGACCTCGTGGGTCACGTCCCCGCGGACCGCGGCCTCGCGGCGCCACGCCGGCGCGTCGGTCGGACCGGCGTGCGTCCACACGGCCGCCGCGACCGCGGCCGCGACGAGCGAGAGGCCGAGCCCCCAGCCGACGAGGTGACGGGCGGTGCGGTGCCGCTGCTCCTCCGCGAGGAGGTCCGGGAGCGTGGGTCGGCGTTCGAGCGTGGCGGTGGTCACGGGGGAGTTCCGGGAGGGAGGGCGCGAGCCGTCGCGGCGCGCGCGACGTGCGGCCGGCAGTGCACGCCGCGTACCACCCGTCACGCCTGTCGACGCGGGGGGCCCGGCGCGCCGCGAGGTGCATGTTTTTCACCGACCGGCAGCGCGTGCGAGCCGACGCCGCGGACCGTCGCCGCGTCCTGGCGGTCCGCGGCCGGCGACCACGAGCACCGCGGCGGAATTTCGATGCGACCGGCGTAACAACCCGCGGGCGCCGGGGACTCGGGAGGCGAGGACACGCTGACCATGTTGATTCGCAAGCTGACGTCGACCCTTGTTTGCTCGCTCTCGCTCGCCATCGCCGGATGTGACGCGACGACCGGAGACCCCGTCACCGACCGTGACGCCGACGGCATCGTCGACCCCGAGGATCCGGACGACGACAACGACGGCGTCGACGACGACAGCGACAACGACGACGACGACGACGGCGTCGACGACTCCGAGGACGAGGAGGACAAGGACGACGTCGACGACGACGGCGTCGACGACTCCGAGGACGACGACGACGACAACGACGGCGAGGCGGACGACGAGGACGCCGACGACGACAACGACGGCACGCCCGACGCCGAGGACGAGGGCGACAAGGACGACAAGGACGACAAGGACGACGACGGCGACGACGACGCCGAGGACGACGACGACGACAACGACGGCACGCCCGACGCCGACGACGACGACGACGACAACGACGGCACGCCCGACGCCGAGGACGAGGGCGACAAGGACGACAAGGACGACAAGGACGACGACGGCGACGACGACGCCGAGGACCCGGACGACGACAACGACGGCACGCCCGACGAGGACGAGGCCGAGGACGAGGCCCCGTAGGCCCGCACGGCCGCGAGCCGGCGGTCACCGGCAGGGGCCGCGTCGCCGCTCGACGGGCCGCGGCGCGCAGCCCGCGAGCTGGTAGCGGCCCACGTCACGCCCCTCGACGGCGAGGGCCCGGCGCTCGACGGCGCCGCGACGACGCCGGCGATCGCCGCGAGCGGGTGAGCGCCCGCAGGTCCGGGGTCGTCGAGCGCGAGCCGCGGGTCGGCGCTAGCTCCGCCGACCTCGACGGAGCGGCGCGCTTCCGCGTCTCGCGGGTCGGCGCGAGCTCGGCGGGCGAGCGGCGGACGACCCCTCGCCGACTGTCTTGGCGGTACCATCGACGGTCTGCTCGGCGCGGGGCTCACGAGGGCCCGCCGCCACGTGAACCCCATGAAGACCATCCTCCTGTCCCTGCTCCTGGCGAGCGTCGCCACCACCGCCTGCACGAAGGAAGACCCGCAGGCGGCCCTGAAGCCCCTCATCGACAGGCACAGGCCGATGGTGGAGGCCAAGCTCGCCGCCGTCGCCAAGCTCGCCGCCGACGCCAAAGCCGCGCCGCCGGTCGCCGCCCCCGAGCCGCTGAAGGCGCCGATCCCCGCCGACGCCACGCTCGGCTCCGAGGTGCTCTACGGCAGCCTCGAGCTCGTGCTCGACCCGCAGGCCCGGCCCGCGCTGGTGCTGCTGGTCAAGCCGAGCCTCGAGGACCTGCGCACCATCATCGACCCGGCGACCAAGTCGTTCGACGACTCGGAGCTGACGATGGGCTACAAGTTCACCGGCTTCGAGAAGGCGCAGTACGCCCTGTTCGTGCGCACGCGCGAGTACTCGCCCTCGAAGGTCGCGCACTCCGCCGCCTACACGCCCGGCACCGCCGCCGGCGACGCCATTCTCTACGACCTCGGCAAGCAGGAGCGCGTCGGCGCGTTCCCGTGGTCCTTCACCGCCAAGGGCGAGGTCGCCGTTCGCGAGGGCGCCGGCGACAGCGCGATGCAGTCCGAGGTCGACAAGCACGACCGCGACAGCTTCACCCAGCAGCTCGGCGAGGCCCTGAAGGCCTACGCGGCCCCGCGCTAGCGCCTCGACACGGCGGCTCTGTCCGGTTCGTGGCGGGAAACGACACCGCGTCGACGCGGCAACGCGGGGCGGGTGGCATCGTCGGCGCCGCTCGTCGTCCGGGCGGCGACGTCGGCGCCCCGCTCCGCGAGCGGAGCGAACGTGCTCGCCCTCGAAGTCGTCCGCGCGTGAGCGGCTCGTCACCGACCGCCGGAGAGGTCGGCGTTCGGGAAGATCGCCCGCAGCTCGGCCTCGGTCGCGTCGAAGCCGGCGTAGCACGTCCGTATCTGTCGGAGCGCCGGCATGACGACGCCGTGCGGCGCGCCGACGCGGGAGACGTGCTCGAGGGTCAGGCTCTCGAGGGCTTGCAGGCCCCCGAACTCGGGGGGCAGGCGGTCGAACACGGCGCCGGGCATGGCGTAGCTGTGGTCCTCGCCGAGGGTCAGCGAGGTGAGGCGCGGGAGGGCGGCGAGCAGGGCGAACAGGTCGGCGAGCGACTGGGTGAAGCGCGGCGGCACGTGGGCGGGACGCTCCCAGTCGTGCACGTAGACGTGGGGCAGCTGCAGCGTCAGCGAGCGCAGGGCCTGCAGCGCGCGCAGCTCGTCGGGCAGACCGCACAGGTGGTGCGACTCGATCGCCAGCTCGCGCAGACGCACGAGCCCGCCGAACCCGTGCGGGAGGGAGCCGAGGTGGAACAGCGCGAGCCGCAGGCTGCGCAGGCGCGTGAGGCGGGACAGCTCGCGCGGGAGGCCGGGGAGATCGGGGTCGACGAGCGCGAGGGCCTGGAGACCGCGGAGCTCGGTGAGCGCGAGGGGCATCGCGCGGACCCGCGAGCGCAGGTGCAGGGCGCGGAGGCTCCGGACGTCGCGCAGCGCGGCGAGGGCGGCGGCGAGGCTGGCGGGGTCGACGGCCTCGGCGTTCAGCGCGAGGGCGCGGGCGCCCTGCAGCGCGGCGAGGTCGAGAGGCCCTTGCGCGAGGTCGACGGCGTGCAGGGCGGCGATTGTACACGCGACGCCGGGCCTGCCTCGGCGGCGGCGCGGCGTCGCGGATGCGGACGCCGGCAGGAGGTCGAGCAGACGCGCGCGGCGAGGTGATGCGCTCGCCCGGCGCTCAGCGGGCCGGCGGGTCGAGCCGCTCGATCGCCGCGAGCAGCGCGTCCGGGTGGACGCGGACGCGGAAATTCTCGGTGAACATCGCCCAGCGGATCACGCCCGCCGCGTCGAGCAGCAGCACCGCCGGGCGCGCGTAGCCCCCGCCGGCGAACTCGGTGGTGTCGACCAGGCCGAAGCGCTGCATCACCCGCCCGTCGCGATCGGAGAGCAGCGGAAAATTCAGGCTCAGCTCCTGCTTGAGCCTGGCCGACTCCTCCGGGGAGTCGACGCTGATGCCGACGATCTTCACCCCGGCGGCCTCGAACTTGTGCGCGTGCTCTGCCAGACCGGCGAGCTCAGACCTGCAGAAGGGTCACCAGGCGCCGCGGTAGACCACGAGCAGCGACGGGTGGCCCTGCAGCGACGCGAGCGTCACCGGTCGGCCGGCCTCGTCGGGCAGCGTGAACTCGGGGGCCGCGCTGCCGATCGCCAGCTCCTGCGGCGGAGGCGGCAGCTCGTAGCTGAAGACATGGACCATGGCGAGGAAGAACGCGGTCGACAGCGTGGCCAGCAGCGCGGCGACGGTGGCCACCGCGCGCGCTCGCCTCTGCCGGTACGCGGCGACGAGCAGCCCGAGCGTGGCCGCCGCGGCCGCGACCGCGACGACCTCGAGCGGCCAGGGGTCGTCGCGCAGCCCGGCCGGCAGCTTGCCCGCCGCGCTGAGCAGCGCGTACGGGACGATCCCGGACAGCAGTGCGACGACCCCGGTCAACGCGGGGACCCACCAGCGCAAAGGCCTCATCGCGGCTGCTTACCCCGGCCCGCCCCCGACCGTCAAGCGAGGCCACGGACGGCGCCGACGTCGTCGCCGCGACGGCGGCGCCTGACGGGCCGTCGGCTCGCTCGCGCCGCAGGCGGCGCCGCGAGGGGGCGCGTCCTCATCGTGGCCGCATCGTGGCCGCATCGTGGCCTCATCACGGCCTCATCGCGGCCTCGCGTGGTCCGGCAGCGCGTCGAGCTCGCGCCGCAGCACGGCCTCGACCTCCGAGCCGCCCGAGAGCCGCGCCCGGGCCCGGCGCGCGTCGCCGGCGACGGCGTCCGGATCGCCGCGGAGCGACGCCCCCGCCTGCGCGCGCGTCAGGAGGGCGAGGCCTTGCAGGTCGTCCGGCAGCGCCTCGACGTCGCCGAGCAGGGCGAGGGCCGCGGCGGGGTCGTCGACCGCGAGCGCGTGGGCGTACTTGATGCGCGCGGCGACGGTCTCCGGGCTCGCCTCGCCGAGGTTGGCGCGCCGGAGCGTCCAGGCGTCGCGGTAGGGCGCGACGGCCTCGGCGACGCGGCCGACGTCGTGCAGCACCTCGGCGATCGCCAGCCGCGACATGTTGACCGGCGGAGCGTCGGGGCCGTAGGCCTGGACCAGCACGGCGTCGATCTCGACGGTCAGCGGGAGCGCCTCCTCGGCCCGACCGGCGCGCCGCAGCAGCTCGACCAGGTTGAGCTTCGCCGCGGCGATGTCCGCGGGCGGCACCCCGCTGGCGGTGAGCAGCTCGACGGCCCGCGAGTTGGCCGCCAGCCCCTCGTCGAGCCGCCCGGTGTCGGCGTACGCGGCCGAGAGGTTGAAGTACAGCCGGCCGAGGCCCGGGTGCAGCGGCCCGTAGTGCTCCTCGTAGATCGACCTGGCCGCGAGCAGCTGCGCGAGCGCCTCGTCGGCGCGCTGCAGGCGGCCGAGCGCCGCCGCGGTGTCGAGCAGCACCGCCGCGACCTCGGGGCGGCGCTCGCCGAGCCGCCGCGCCAGCAGCTCGCGGGCCTCGGCGAGCATGGGCAACATGCGCTCGACGTCCCCCTCGAGCCAGTGCAGCTTGGCGAGCGACTGCAGCACCTCGGCGCGGAGCAGGCCGTCGTCGCCGGTCAGCTCGAGCCCCGCGCGGGCGAGGCCGGCGAACAGCCGGGCGTCGTCCGGGTCGAGCGCGCGGATCGCCGACCACCGCACCAGCGCCGCCGACGCGAGCACCGCGAGGTCCTCGAGCCCGTGGGCGCGGGCGTGCAGCAGCGCGGTCGTCAGGCGCTCCCGCGCCCGCGGCTGGCCGATGTCGACGAGCCCCTGCCCGACCAGCAGGTGCGCCTCGCCGACGAGCGTCGCCAGCCCGCGAGCGCCGGCCTCCTCCGCCAGCGCGAGCGCGACCGCCTCGGCCTCGTCGACGCGCGCCAGCAGCACCAGCGCCTTGGCCTCCGCGAGCCGCCGCAGGAGCGCGGGGTGGTCGGGGTGCTCGCGCTCGAGCGCCGGCGCGGCCCGTCGCATCAGCGCCTGCGCCTCGGCGCAGCTCTCCGGCGGCGGCACGCGGGACAGCGCGGTCGACACCTCGCCGCCGCCGGCCGGCCGCGCCTCGAGCAGCGTGAGCACCGCGTCCAGGTCGCGCAGGCGCTGGTCGAGGCACGTCATCTGCAGGTCGCGCAGCTCCGACGAGTGCTCGCCGCGCGCGGCCGCCTCGCAGACCCGCGTGTACACGCCGGACCACTCGCCCAGGTACGTCTCGACGGCGCGGGTCAAGGTCGCCCGCGCGTCGGCGTCGCCGCCGGCGATCGCCGCGGCGAAGCGGGCCACCCGCGCGTCGCTCCACACCTCGGCGACGCGCCGGTCGCCGCCGTCGCAGCGGACCGCGGGCGGGCGCAGCGCGAGCAGCCCGAGCGCCGCCGACCCGACGAGGCCCGCGACCGCGGCCGCCAGCGGCCAGCGCCGCGGTCGCATCGCCGCCTCGAGCGCGGCGCACAGCGCCGCCATCGTCGGGTAGCGCGCCGCGGGGTCGGCGCTCAGCCCGCGCACCAGCGCCCGGTGCAGCCGGCGCAGCGGACGGCGCGCGAACACCGGGTGCGACCGGGTGGCGTCGGGCACGTCGCCGGCGAGCGCCTCGAAGAGGGCGACGCAGAACGCGTACTGGTCGCTGCGCTCGTCGATCGCCAGCCCCTCCCGCTGCTCGGGCGACATGTAGCGCGGGGTCCCGGGCCGCCCGCCGGCGCGGGTCAGGGTGATGTCGACGTCCGCGGCGACGTCCCGGTCCGCCGCGGCCGCCTCGGCGCGCCCGCCGAGGCCCCGCGCGAGCCCGAAGTCGACCACGCGCGCGCGCCCGTCGACGGCGACGATCACGTTGGACGGCTTGAAGTCGCGGTGGACGATGCCGGCGCCGTGGGCCGCGGCCAGCCCCCGACCTGCCTGAAAGAACACCTCGAGGACCTCGCCGGGCGCGCGCGCCCGGCCCCTCAGCCACACGTCGCAGGGCTCGCCCTCGACGAGCTCCATCGCCAGGAACAGCCGCCCGTCGTGGCGGCCGACCTCGAAGATCGCTACGACGTTGGGGTGGGCCAGCCGGGCGAGCGCCCGGGCCTCGCGCCAGGCCCGATCCTCGCGCCCGGCCTGGCGCTCGCGCAGCACCTTGACCGCGACCCTGCGCGCGAGCTCCGGGTCGTACGCGGCGTAGACGACGCCCATGCCGCCGGCGCCGAGCACCCCGCGCACCTCGAAGCGGCCGATCCGCGCCGGCGGCGCGATCGCGGCGGCGCCGCCGCCCGGGGTCGGCTCGTCCTCCAGGCCCCGGGCCGAGTCGTCGGCGGTGGTGAGCGCGCGGAGCATGCTCAGCTCTCCGGCGGCGCCTGGGGGTCGATCGACTGCTGCGCCAGCCAGCGCCGCAGCTGGTTGCGGTGGACGCCGAGCGTCCTCGCCGAGCGCGCGACGTTGCCGCCCTCGGCGCGCAGGGCCGCGAGCACCTGCTGGCGATCGGCGAGGTGATCGGCGGCGACGATCGTGCCGTCCTGCGGGTCGTCGATGGCGCGGCCGACGTCGGCGGCGAGGTCGTCGAGCTCGACGCGCTCGCGGCCCGACTTGCGGGCCCGCAGCGCCGCCGCCTGCACGGCCGCCCGCAGCTCGCGGACGTTGCCCGGCCACGGGCGCAGCAGGCAGCCCTCGACCAGCAGCGCGTGCGCCCGCAGCCCGGCGTCGAGCCCGGCGATCGCCCGCTCGACGTGCCACGGCACCTCCTCCGGCCGCTCGCACAGCGGCGGCAGCGCGACGTGCGGCTGGGCGATCCGGAAGTAGAAGTCCTCGCGGAAGCGGCGCGCCTGGACCATCGCCCGCAGGTCGCGGTGGGTCGCCAGGCACACGCGCACGTCGACCCGTCGCGGTCGGGTCGCGCCGATCGCGTAGACCTCGCCGGTCTCGAGGAAGCGCAGCAGCTTGGCCTGGATGTCGAGGTCGAGCTCGCCGATCTCGTCGAGGAACAGCACGCCGCCGTCGGCGGCCTGCACGTAGCCCTCGGCCGCCGCGGTCGCCCCGGAGTAGGCGCCGCGCACGGTCCCGAACAGCAGCCGCTCCGCGAGCTCGCGGGGGATCGCGGCGCAGTTGACCGGCACGAACGGCCCCGCCGCCGTCGGCCCGCCGCGGTGGAAGTGCCGGGCCGCGAGCTCCTTGCCGGAGCCGGTGCCGCCGGTGACGAGCAGGGCGCGCCCGAGCGCCGCCGCGGCCGCGATCTCCGAGCGGGCGGCGCGCAGGCGCGGGCCGACGACGACCCCGTCCTCGAGCGCGACGTCGCCGCGCAGGTGGGCGAGCGGCAGCAGGACGCAGTGCCCGATCCGCAGCGTGCGCGGGCCGATCCGCAGCGCCTCGCCGCGGCTGCGCGCGCCGTCGACGAACGTGCCGTTGCGGCTGTCCAGGTCGCGGATCGACCAGCTCGCGCCGTCGTGGGCGACCGCGCAGTGCTCGCGGGAGATGCGGGCGTCGTCGAGGGCCAGCGCCGGCGAGCTGCAGCGCCCGAGCACCACGCCGGCGCCGACCGGGAGGCCGCGTGACAGCGCCCCGGCGTCGCTCCACACCTGCAGCAGCCCCGGTCGACCCGCCTCGTCGCCCGCGCGCCCGGGCGTGGTCGCGTCCTGAGTGTCGCTGCGCTCCGCCCTCACCGGCCCGATGATAGCCGCGGCGATGCATGGGACGGGGGGTCTCGCGCCGCCGACCGCGATGCATTTCTCTCGACGCCGCGGCCGCGGCGGCGCCTGTCGTCGTCGGCAGGCCGTACGCGACGTCAGGTGCCGTCGGCACGCACGCCGCGGCTCGCGACGCTCACGCGGCCCGCGACATCGGCCGCTCGCCCGCGAGGGCGCGGAGGTTCGGCGACGCCGGCGCGAGGGCCCGGGCCACGCCGAGGGCCGACACCAGCGCGCTCTCGTGGTTGTCGACGTCCCGCGTGTAGAGCCCCGCGGCCCACAGCCCGCCCGCGCCCTGCAGGGCCGCGAGGTCGCGCTGGACCGCGTAGTGCCCGGGCGTCACGATCGGGTGCTTGTAGGCCTCGACGCGGTGCACGCGCTCGGCGACCACCGGCTCGCGGGCGGAGAACGAGCGGAACACCGGGGCGCCCTGGTCCATGCCCGACCACTCGGTGAGGACCGCCCGGTGGCCCTCGTGGCGCACGTTGACGACCGACCAGTCGCCGCGGTCGCGGGGCATGAGGCGCTCGTCCGAGTGCACGACGATGTAGTCGTCGCAGGTCCGGAAGCGGGCCAGCGCCGCGGCCATGCCCTCGGCGCCCGCGAGCCCCCGGGCCAGCGCCGCCGCGGCCGGCGACTCGGTGGCCAGGACCACGCGATCGAAGCGCCGGGCCCGGCCCTCGCCGTCGACGACCTCGATCTCGGCGCCGCGGCGCCGCAGCGCCGCCACCGGGGTGGCCGGGCGCAGCTCGACGGCCCGCAGGGCCTCGACGAGGCGGGCGATGTAGCGGCCGACCCCGCCCTCGACGATGAAGAAGCGCCCCTCGGGCTGCATGACCTTGAGGATGCTGTACGCCGAGACCTCGGGCACCACGCTGCTCGTCATCCCCCAGCTCGCGCCGAGGAACGGGTACAGCAGCTCGCGCCGGAAGTCGGCGGGGAACCGCTTCGCGAGCGCGTAGGCGTCGAGGCTCGTGGTCGTGTCGCCGGCGCTGAAGATCCCGCGGCGACCGATCAGGAACCGCAGGTAGTGGGCGACGTACCGCAGCGCCCGCGCCGAGGACAGCAGGCGGTAGGCGCTCCGCCCCGTGCGCGGCGGCAGCGAGATGCGCAGCCCGCTCTCCATCCCCTCGAAGTGCACGCTGGCCCGCCGCGCGCCCACCGGCACCTCGAGCAGCCGCAGCAGCGCCAGCACGTGCGGGCAGCTCTGGCGGAACAGGTAGCGGAACCCGAGGTCCACCGGCACCTCGCGCCCGCCGGCCGTCACCAGCAGCGTGCGGGCGTGCCCGCCCAGCGCGGGGCCGCGTTCGTACAGCGTGATCGCGTGGTCCTGCTGGAGGAGCCACGCGGTGGCGAGACCGGCGATGCCGCCGCCGATGATGGCGATCTTCATGCGAATGCTGCTCCTGCGCCGGACCCCGCGGCCCGGCTCGTCGTCGTTGTCGGTGAACCACCGGGCCCCGCGACGACGGCCACCGGCCGGTCGCGCCCGCGGGCCGCACCAAGCAAGCGGCCTGCCAACGCCGCGGCCGCGCGCGCCGCGGTCCGGCCGCCCCGTCCGCGTCGCCGCGGCTGGCACGTGCCCCCGGAGCCGGTGGCACGTGCCAGCGCCCCGCCCCCGCCGCCCCGCGCGCCGCGACCGCGAAGATCCTGAAGAATCGAGGCGACGCCGTCCGGCACCGAACCTGCTCTCCCCGCACGGCGATGGACCCGGCGACGCTCTACGTCCGCTACCTGCTCGCGCCGACCACCCTGGCCGCCGCCGCCGCCACGCTCGCCCTCCTGCTCGCGCGCCTGGCCGGGCCGCTCGGCGACCACGGCCCGACGGCGGCGCTGGTCGGCGCCCTCGCCGTGTCAGGGGGCTGGATCGTGATCTGGGAGCAGCTGCGCCCGGCCGCGGGCGTGTGGGCCCGCAGGAGCCCGCGGCAGCGCCGCGGAGACCTCGGCTACGTGGCCCTGACGTCGGCCGGCGTCGTCGCCTGCGCGCGCCTGCTCACCTGGATCGGCGGCCACGCGGGCGCGCCGGGCTCGAGCGCGCCGCTCGCCGCCTGGCCGCTCGCCCTCCAGGTGCTGCTCACGGTCGTCAGCGCCGAGCTGATCACCTACCTGCTCCACTGGGCCTCGCACCGCTCGGTCGCCTGGCTGTGGCGGCTGCACGCGATCCACCACCGCCCCGAGGGCCTGTCGCTGCGCTCGGGCTCCCGCGTGCACCCGCTCGAGAACCTCTACACCCTGCTGGCGCTGACCCCGGCGGCCGCCCTCGGCGCCTCGCCCGAGGCGATCGTCGCCAGCCTCGCCTACCAGCTGGTGGTCGGCGCCCTGCAACACGCCGACCTCGACATCCGCCTCGGCGCGCTCAACTGGCTCGTGCCCGGACCCGAAATGCACCGCATCCACCACCACATCGACGGCGCCGTCGCCCGCAACTACGCCCTCAACCTGCCGGCCCTCGACCTGCTGTTCGGCACCACCGCCGCGTGCCACGGCCCCGGCGAGGTGCGCATGGGCGTCGCGGGGGAGCGCGACTGACATGCCCCTCGCCATGAACCCGCTGCACCGCCGACCGCCCCCGCGCGACGGCTTCCCGGTGGCGCCCGGCGCCTGGCCGGTGCTCGGCCACCTGCCGACGCTCGCCGTCGACTCGCTCGACCTGATGCGCCGCGCCGAGCGCGAGCTCGGGCCGCTGTTCTGGATCGCGCAGGGCTTCGGCCACCACGTGCTCTACTGCCTCGACCCGACCGGCCTCGAGATCCTGCGCAACCGCGTGACCAGCTCGGCCAACCTCGCGGCGGTGGTCGGCGAGTTCCTCGGCGACTCGATGGTCGTGCACGACGGCGCCCGGCACCACCACCTCCGCTCGGCCATGCAGGCCCCGTTCACCCCGCGCGGCCTCACCGCGCTCGCGGTCGGCCCGCTGTTCGCCGCGACGATCCGCGAGCGCGTGGCCCGCTGGCGCGCCGGCGGTGAGCTGCGCATCCTCGCCGAGACCCGCGAGCTCGCGCTCGACCTGATGTTCCGCATGATGGGCATCCAG
Organism: Myxococcales bacterium; assembly: GCA_016793465.1. The sequence goes on along the minus strand of JAEUJW010000089.1, from coordinate 105,506 downwards.
GAGCGCGACCTGTCCGACTGGCGCGAGCACTACGAGGACTTCGTGCTGCTGGCCTGGAACCTGCCGATCGACCTGCCGGGCCTGCCCCACTGGCGCGGCCGCCGGGCCAAGGCCTGGCTCGACGCGCGCCTGCTCGAGCTGATCCGGGCCGCCCGCGCCGACGACGGCAAGCCCGGCCTGCTCCGCGAGCTGGTCCACGCCCGCGACGAGGGCGGCCTGCGGCTCGGCGAGCCCGAGCTGATCGACAACCTGCGGTTTCTGCTGCTCGCCGGGCACGAGACGTCCGCGACGGTCATGGCCTGGCTGGTGATCGAGCTGGCCGCGCGCCCGGACCTGTGGGCGCGCCTGGTCGAGGAGGCCGCCGCCGCCGAGCTGCCGGTCACGCCGCGGGCGCTGCGCGAGTTCCCGTTCGCCGAGGCGCTGTTCCGCGAGGCGCTGCGCATGCACCCGCCGACGTCGATGGACGCCAGGCTCGTGACCGGCGAGCTCGCGCTGCTCGGCCGGCCCGTGCCCGCCGGCGCGATGGTCGGCGTCAGCCTGGCCCACCTGTCGCGCCACCCGGCCCTGTTCGCCGACGGCGACGCGTTCCTGCCCGCGCGCTGGCTCGACCGCAAGCAGCCGCTCTCGCCGCTCGAGCTGGCGCAGTTCGGCGGCGGCCCCCACTTCTGCCTCGGCTACCACGTCGCCTGGATGGAGGTCGTGCAGTTCGCCGTGGCGCTCGCGCAGACGATGAAGGACGTCGGGCTGCGGCCGGCGCTGCCGGGCCGACCGCCGCGCACCCACTACCTGCCGCTCGCCCACCCGGCCCCCGGGACCCGCGTGCGCTTCGTGCGGGGGCCGGCGTGACCGCGGCTCGCGACCCCGTGCTGCGCGCGGGCGTGCTGGCCGCGATCGGCGTGTGCGCGGTCGGCGTCGGCGAGTTCGCGCTGCACTACGCCGCCGAGGGCTACGCCGGCGCGGCCGAGTACCGCTTCCTGCTGCACGTCCCGGGCTGGCGCCTGACCCTCGGCCACTTCCTCGGAGTGCTGGGCGCGCCGGTCTACTTCCTCGGCTACTGGCACGTCTACATGGCCCTTCGGCCAGCCGCCAGACCGGCCCGGCTCGCGCTGCTGATCGCGGCGATCTACACCTTCACGATCGCCGACGTGTGGCTCGGCTCGCGCGCCGGCCTGGCGCGGCTCGTGCAAGCCCGGGCCGAGGGCGTCGCGCCCGCGCAGTTCGCCGACCTGCTCGCCGCCTACGACCTCTACAGCGAGTCGCTGATCCAGCTCGTGCGCGTCGGCGTGCTGCTGATCTCCGCCCTGTTCGTCGCGCTCGTCGCCGGCGGCCGCACCAGCTATCCGCGCTGGATCGCCGCGGCCAACCCGATCGTGCTGCTGGCGCTGGTGTTCGCCGCCTACTTCGCGGCGCCCGCGGTCGGCGGCTACCTCGTGCCGACCGCGATGAACGTCGCCCACGCGCTGTTCTTCGGCCTCTCGAGCCTCGCCTGGGCGCGCGCCGGTCGGCGTCGGCTCGGCGGCTCCACCCACGAACGAGAAAGACCATGAAAACCCGCAGCAAGATCGTCCTCGGTGTCCTCTCGCTCCCCGTCCTGCTGGTCGGGCTGGTCGGCGCCCGCGCCTGGCGAGACACCGGCGCCAAGTACCCCGAGGTCACCATCGACGCCGCCCTGGTGCCCAGGTTCACCGAGGTCGAGCTCCCGTTCGTGCACCGCCACGACGACCGCTCGCTGCCGATGACCGGCGCCGCGGTGATCGACCTCGACGGCGACGGCGTGCACGAGCTGTTCCTCGGCGGCGGGCGCGAGCAGCAGGACGGGCTGTTCCGCTTCGAGGGCGGCGGGTTCACCCCGCTGGACGCCGCCGGCCTGGCCAAGCAGCCCGGCGACGCGACCCTCGGGGCCGCCGTGATCGACGCCGACGACGACGGCCGCTCGGACCTGTTCGTCGCGCGCGACAGCGGCGTGTACCTCTACACCAGCCGGGACGGGCGGCTCTCCGGCACGCGCCTGGCGATCGCGCTCGACGAGAGGTCGGTGGCGATCTCGCTGGCGCTGACCGACCTCGACCGCGACGGCCGGGTCGACATGTTCGCCGCCGCCTACCTCAAGAAGGACCGCATGGAGGGCCAGAACATCTTCAACAAGCCCGGCTACGGCGCGTCGAGCGTGCTGCTGCGCAACAACGGCGACAACACCTTCGAGGACATCACCGCGGCCGCCGGCATGACCTACGTGCACAACACCTTCCAGGGCCTGTTCACCGACCTCGACGACGACGGCGACCCCGACCTCGTCGTCGCCCACGACACCGGCCAGGTCCGCACGTGGCGCAACAACGGCGACCGGACCTTCACGAACGCGCCGAACCCGACCTCGGAGCAGTACGGGTACCCGATGGGCATCGCCGCCGCCGACTACGACGGCGACGGCCGCACCGACCTGTTCTTCTCGAACGTCGGCACGACCGTGCCGGACCTGCTCGGCAAGGGCGACCTGCGCGCCGACCAGGTCTACAACAAGCGGTGGATCCTGCTGCGCAACGACGGCGAGTTCCGCTTCACGGACGTCGCCGACGCGGCCAAGGTCGGCGGCTACGAGTTCTCGTGGGGCGCGGTGTTCGAGGACTTCGACCTCGACGGCCGGCAGGACCTGCTCGTCGCCGAGAACTACGTCGGCTTCCCGCCGCACCGGCTCGTGCGCCTCCCGGGGCGCCTGCTCATGCAGCGGCCCGACCGCACGTTCGCCGCCGCCGAGGCCCTCGCCGGGCTCGAGAACCCCTTCTACGAGATCTCGCCGCTGGTCGCCGACTTCGACGACAACGGCCGCCCCGACGTGGTCCGCGTCAACCTGAACGGCCCGGCGCGCGCGTTCCTCAACGCGGGGGTCGGCAACAACTTCATCAAGGTCCGCGTGCCCGACCGGCCGCGCTCGCTCGACGCGAAGGTCGTCGTCGAGACCGCCTCCGGCAAGCGTTACACCGCGCGCGTGACCCAGGGCGAGGGCCTGCTGACCGACCAGAGCCACGACGTCGTGGTCGGCACCGGCGCCGAGACGGACATCCGGCGCGTCGAGGTCACCTTCCCCTCGGGCAAGACGGCGACGATCGACAGACCGACCGCCGGCGCGCTGCTGAAGGTGGAGGAGCCGGCCTGACCGGGAGGGCGCCATGTTCGAACTGTCGCTGCTCGAGGTGGCCGACGCGGTGGAGCGCGAGGGCGGCGACGCGGCCCCGCTGCGCGCGCTCGCCGACGAGGCCGCCGCGCTCGAGCGGCCCCCCGGCGCGCTCTCTCGCCTGCTCGTCGGGCTGCGCGAGGCGGCCGCGCGCCAGTGGGGGCGCCTGCTCGGCGAGCTGCAGGACAGCCGCGAGGCCGCCGCGCTGGTGGCCGTCGCGGTCCGCGGGACCCGGCCGCTGTCGGCCGACGAGCGCGACCGCGTGCGGGCGCAGCTGGCCGACCTCGTCAAGGCGTTCCCGGCCGGCCTGATCGCGGCCGTCGGCATGGTCGCGCCCGTGCCGGGCTCGGCGCTCGCGACCCCGTGGCTGCTCGACCGGCTCGGGCTCATGCCGACGCGCTGGCGCGAGGCCCACCTGCTCGAGCGGGTCCGCGAGCACGAGGCGGCGCTGCGCGCCGAGGGGCGCGGCGCGCCGGCCGACCGCGTCGCCGCGCTGCGGGCGGCGCTCGTCGGGGAGGTCGAGGCGCGCGAGCAGGCGCCGGCGCCGGTGCACGACCCCGGGCACGCGGACTACCGGTCCGAGCTGGACCGGCTGCGCGGGCTGGCCGCGCTCGAGGGGGCGCGCCGGCGGTGGTTCGTCGCCTTCGCCGGGCAGGTCTACGGGCCGTGCCGGCTGCGGGAGATCGACCGGACCATGGGCGAGCTGCTCGTCTGCTGGAGCGGCACGAGTCGGTGGGTGCTCCTGCGCGAGCTGCTCGACTCGTCGTGACGACGGACCACCCGCTCGCCCGCGCCGCCCCTCGCCCAGGAAGACCGCATGAACATCACCGGCCGACACCTCCTCATCGAGCTCCACGACTGCGACCACGCCGCGCTCGCGGCCTCCGCCGCCGTCGAGCGCGCCATGCTGGCCGCCGCCGCGCGGGCGCGGGCCACCGTGCTCGGCCATCACTTCCACCAGTTCGCGCCGCACGGCGTGTCCGGGGTCGTGATCATCGCCGAGTCGCACATCTCGATCCACACCTGGCCCGAGCACGCCTACGCGGCCGTCGACATCTTCACCTGCGGCCCGCGCATGCGCCCGGAGGAGGGCATCCGCGCGCTGGTCGAGGCCTTCGCCTGCAAGAGCCCGCAGGTCCACGAGGTCCGCCGCGGCCTGCCCGTCGGCGCGCCGCTCGCGTCCTCGCCAGCCCGCTGAGGTCCCATGTCCGAGTACACCCACCACGTCGATCGTCACACGCTGATCCTGACGCCGGACCGGTTCGCGGCCGCGGACGCGGCGCCCGGCGCGTACACGCCGCTCCACCCGGCGCTGTTCGCCTGGGACGAGGGCTTCGTGGACGCGGCCTTCCGCGCCGACCCGACGGCGGTCGTCCGCGAGGACGCCGAGCAGATCTACCGCTTCCCCCTGCTGACACCGGACTTCTGCGCCCGCCTGATCGCGGAGGCCGAGCACGCCGGCAAGTGGGAGACCCGCCGCGACATCGAGGACCACCCGTACGTCGACGGCGACGTGAAGAACTACTCGCCGTGGGACACCACCCAGTGGCTCGACAACATGCCGGGCGTCGACCGCACCTACTTCGAGCTCGTGCGCCGCCACGTCGCGCCGCTGGTCGAGCGGCTGTGGGACGTGTTCAAGCTCCAGCGGATGAAGCGCCCGTACATCCTCAAGTACGAGCCCGACGTCATCCGCGACATGGGCCCGCACTGGGACGTCGAGACCGTCACCCTGATCGTCTACCTCAACGACGACTACGCGGGCGGCGGCACCTACTTCCGCAAGTGGGACTACACGACCGGGAGACCCGCGCCGGGGACCGCGATCCTGTTCCCGGGCGGGCTCAGCCCCGTCCACGAGGGCCGCCCCGTGGTCGCGGGCCGGCGCTACCTCCTCTGCGGCGCGTACTTCTGACCGAGCCTGGAGCCCGCATCATGAACCCACACGTCCTCTCGACCGTGCTGTACGAGACCGGCGGCACCCACGACGTCGAGGTGCTGCGCCGGCTCGCCGACACGCGCTCCGCCTACCAGCACATCCTCGTGGTCGACACCAGCGCGTACGGGCGATGCCTCGTGCTCGACGGCGTCATGCAGACGGCGGACAGCGACCACGCGCTCTACGACGACGCGCTCCTCCGCCGCCTGCGACCCGACGATCGCCGGGTGCTCGTCGTCGGCGGAGGCGACGGCTACGTGGCCCGCCGGGCGCTCGAGCGGGCCCCGCAGGCCCGCGTGCTCGTCGTCGACATCGACCCCGTCGTGGTCGAGCTCGCCGACCGCCTGCTCAACCCCGGGTTCCGCAGCGACCCGCGCGTCGAGGTCCGCATCGGCGACGGCCGGCTGGCGCTCCCGCGGCTCACGCCGGGCACGTTCGACGGCGCGGCGCTCGACCTCACCGACATCCCGCTCGACCCGGCGCGGGCCGCCGGCGCGCTCGAGCTCTACCGCGACATGCTGGCGGCGACCCGCCCGCTGCTGCGGCCGGGCGGGTGGCTGTCCGTGCAGGGCGGGCCCTCGGCGGTCGCGGGCGGGCACGTCGACGTCGCCGGGACGATCGCCGGGCTGCTGGCCGCCGAGCTCCGCGACGTGGTCCGCGAGGACGTGTTCGTGCCGAGCTACGCCGAGAAGAACTGCTTCTTCCACGGGACGGCGCCGTGATCGCGGCCGCGGACCTCGCGCCGCCGGAGCGCGACAAGGGCCTCGCGGCGCTCGGGCGCGTGACCCTCGAGGACATCCGCGACCCCGACGGCCGGGCGTTCCGCGGCGCCTACGCGCTGCTCGACGCCTACTTCGGCGCGCTCGGCGAGCTCGAGGATCGCGCCACGCTGGCCGCGTTCGTCCGGCGGCGGCGGCTGGTCTACGGCGACGGCATCGAGGGCACCTATCACCTGGTGGCCGCGTGGTGCGGCGGGCAGATCGTCGGCGTGCGCGACTGTTACGTCGACGTCGACCGCCCGGCGGGGGTCTGCGTCGTCGCCCTGTCGCACTGCTTCGTCGCGCCGGCGTGGCGGCGGAGCGGGCTCGCGGCGGTCCTGCGGGCGGTGCCCCGCGCGCTGGCGCGGCGGGCCGCCGAGGAGCGCGGCGGCCCGCCGCTGCCGACGCTGCTCGTCACCGAGATGGAGCCCGTCGACCCCGCGCGCCCCGAGACGGTGATCCGGCTGCTCGCGTACGGGCGCTCGGGGTTCGCCGCGCTCGACCCGTCGCGGGTCCGCTACTCGCAGGTGGAGTTCCGCGACCTCCCCGACGCCGCGCACACCGGCACGCCGATGCTCGGGGTCGTGCGACCGCTCGACCTGCCGCCCGGGCCGCTGCCGGTCGCCGTCGTGGCGAGCTTCCCGCGGCTGTTCTACGCGTGCCACCGCGGGTTCGTGCCCGGCGCGCGCGTCGATCCGGGCGAGTCGCTGGTCCGCGGCGCGCTGCATGCATCGGACGCGCCCGTGCCGCTGTTGCCGCTGCCGACGGCGCTCGACGAGCTGCCGCGGCTCGCTCCGCTCGTGCGCGGCGCGGTGCTGCCGCTCTACCCCCCGGGCCTGCGCGGCGAGCAGCCGCGCCACGGCGACGCCGACGAGGAGCTCGCGCGCGTGCTCGCGGCGTGGAGCCGCCGTGGCTGAGCGGGGGCCCGGCGCGTGGCTGCCGTGGCTGGTCGCCGTCAACGTCGTCTGGGGCGCCTCGTACTCGGTGCTGAAGACGACCGTCGACCGCGTGTCGCCCCTGATGACGGCCGCGCTCGGAGTGTGCCTCGGGACCGCGGCGCTGTGGCTCGTCCGCTCGCTTCGGCCGCGCGGGCCGCGGGTGCCGCCCGGCGACCGCCTGCGCATCGCGCTGCTCGGCAACGTCGGCCTGACCGCCAACGTGCTGCTGACGTTCGAGGGCATCGCCCGGGCCACCGCGGTCGACGCGTCGCTGACCATCGTCGGCGAGACGATCTTCACGCTGCTGCTGGCGGTCGCGCTCGGCGAGCGAGCCGACCGCAGGCGCCTCGCCGCGGCCGCGCTCGGGGTCGCCGGGGTGGCGCTCGTGGTGCTCGACGGAGCGGACCCCGCAGGCGAGGCGAGCGGGCGCCCCGTCGGCGTCCTGCTGCTGCTCGCGGCGACCCTGGCGGACGCCGTCTACAACGTCCGCGGCGCCGCGCTCACCCGCAGGTACGACGCGCTCACCGTCCTCACCTGGGCGATGACCGGGACGCTGCCGGTGTGGCTCGCGGTCCTGCTGTGGAGCTGCGCGCGCGGCGAGCCGCCGGCGCTCGACCTGCCGGCCGCGCTCGGCGTGCTCTGGATCGGCGTCGTGCAGTACACGCTGTGCTTCTGGGCGTGGTTCGCGCTGATCGGCCGCGCCGGCGCCTCGCTCGGCGCCGTGACGGTGGCGGCGCAGCCGCTGGCGGGGGTGCTGGTCGGCGTGCTCGTGCTCGCGGAGCGACCCGGCGCCCCGGCGCTGCTCGGCGCGCTCGTCGTGGTCGCCGCGCTGTGGACGGCGGGCTCGTCGCGTACGCGTCCGTGAGGACGCGTACCGGCCCTCGCTACCCGCGACGCGGCGATCCTCTTCGACCTGTGCCACAGCAGCTCAACCAGCGCACCGCGACCGCCGCCGTCGGACCGCACTCGAAGGCCGTCCTCACCGAGCAACGCCGCCTCGCCCTCGGTGGCACGGACCTCACCCGCGACGGCATCGTCCGCGTCCGCCCCCACGCCGGCATGCAGCTCCGCCGTGCGGGCGCCACGCTCTCCCTCGAGCTCCACCACACGATGCTCGGCGAGGTCGCCCTCCCGGAGCGAGCCCTGCAGGCCGGTCTCGAGCTCGTCGGGCCGCCGCCGGCGCTCGTCCTCCTCGTCGAGAACGTCGGCCCCTACATCGACATCCAGCCCCACCAAACTGGCTCCTCGCCCACGTCCCCGGCTGGAACACGAACACCGCAGAGCTCCTGCTCGCCCGCCTCCCCGACGTCTCCGTCCTGCTGTTCGGCGACCTCGACCCCGCCGGCGTCGCCATCGCCGCGCATCTCCGTGCCATCCATCCGTCGCTCCGCTGGGTCACCTTCGACCTGTGGCGAACCCTCCTGCCGGAATACGCCCAGCCCGGCCCCTGGCCGACGGAATTCGATCTGCGCTCTGCTCCGCCGCTCGTGCAGGAGCTCGCGCGCGACGGCATCTGGCTCGAGCAGGAGCGCCTCACTCTCCACCCCGCCTACATCGTCATGGAGCTGCTCGAGGGCCCCAACCTCGAGACGTACCTGAGCGCTCGCCCCCGGGAGCGCCTCCCGTGGCGTGAGGCGCTCTCAACGAGTTGTTCGTCCTCGCGGACGAGCAGTTCGAGGCGAAGGAGGCGAACGAGCCGGAAGAGGACGCCGAGGAAGAGGACACCGAGGAGGCTGAAATCGACGATGGCGAAGACCTCGCCCCGCCCCCCGTCTTTACGCCAGCATGCTCGGCAACGAGGAGCGAGGACTCTCGATCGACGAGATTGCGAGATCGCTCAAGCTCTCCCCGCTCACCGTGCGCAACTACCTCGCCATTCCGGAGCGCCGCGCCGCGCTCGCCGACAGGATCCGCGAGGGCCCGAAGCTGCGCGCCAGGGCCCTCAAGTATCTGCTCCGGGATCGCGTCGTTCCTCTCAGATCGCCCCAATTCGTGGAAATGTGGCCGGTCGGCGGGCTGAGAGGGTCGTCGCGACTTCGGTTTAAAATGCGTGGGGCGTCGGTGAGGCCTCGCAGGCTCGCCACTTCGCGGGTACGTCGCCGTGGCGTTTTAATAATTTGGCGATGCACAGCGCCGCGGTCCGGGGCTTGCCCGGTCGTTTGTCCAGCGGTGTAGCGACCAGTTCGCCGCCTGCCAGTCCGACGGCGACCACGATGTTGACGTTCGATGCCACGCCGCTGCGGCAGCGTTGCAGGTGCGGGCGCGCTGGTTCGAAGATCTGCCGCCAGTCGGCCGACGGCACCTTTCCGCAGTCCGGCAGCTCGGGCCTGTTCGCCGCCGCCTTCTTGCGCGGCGAGGCGGCGCTCGACGCCGGGGTCTGGGGCTCGTCGTCCAGCACGATCTCGGGCTCGGCCTCGGGCTCGGCCGGCGTCTTCGGGGGCGCCGCGGGGTCGTCGAGGGCGGGGGTCGGCGGGTCGATGGCGGGAGTCGGCGGGTCGTCGCGCGGGGTCGGCGGAGCGGGCTCCGCGAGCGGCACCTCCGTCGCAGCGAGAGGGGCCGGCGGCTCGTCGCTGCGCCAGGCGAGGATCGCCAGCACCAGGCCGAGCACGATCACCGCCCCGAGCCCCGCGCCGATCCACACCCGGTCGACCCCGCGGCGCGGCCAGGATTCGCTGCCGTCGAGCGTCGGCTCGCGCTCGGCGGGCTGCGTGGCCGTCGACGCGGGGGTCGCTGCGGGCAGGCCAGGCAGGGCCAGCGGCGCGACCGGTCGATCCTCGCGGGCCTCCGCGAGGGCGCTCGCCAGCTCGCGCATACTGTTGAAGCGGTCGTGCGGCTGCTTCTCGAGCGCGCGCATCACCACGTAGTCGACGTCGGCGGGGATGCCCGCGTCGGGGGCCGCCGCGCTCGGCGGGTCGGGCACCAGGAACTTCAGGTCGTAGGCGAACCGGCCCACGTTGTCCGGGGCGAGCGGCAGCTTGCCGGTCAGGAGCTCGTAGAGGATGACCCCGAGCGCGTAGATATCGGTGCGGTGGTCGACGGGGTCGCCGAAGAAATGCTCGGGCGACATGTAGGCCATCGTGCCCAGGATCTCGCCGGTCACGGTGTGGCGCCAGCGCCGGCTGTCGACCCGCTCGAGGCCCTGCGAGTCGCCGACGCGGCCGCGCGGGCTCTCGTCGGCGACGATCTTGGCGATCCCGAAGTCGAGGATCTTGATGAAGTCCTCGCTCTCGCCGGAGGTCGTGCGAAAGCAGTTCGACGGCTTCAGGTCGCGGTGCACGACCTGCTGCTCGTGCGCGCTGGCCAGCGCCTCGCACAGCTGCGCGGCGATGCTGCGCACGCGCTGCCAGGCGAGCCGGCCCTCGCGCTCGAGCGTGCAGGCCAGGTCCTCGCCGGCGAGGTACTCCATCACGTAGTAGACGCGGCCGTCGGGCGTGGTGTCGATGTCGCCGACGCGGACGATGTGCTCGTGCGCGACCCGGGCCATCGCCCGCGCCTCGTCGTGGAAGCGCCGGCGAAAGCCCGGGTGGTCGGCGAACTCGTCGCCGAGCATCTTGATGGCGACCTCGGCGCCGAGCGCGAGGTGGCGGGCGAGGTAGACGGTGCCCATGCCGCCCTCGCCGAGCACGCGGAGCAGCTTGTAGCGGTCGCCGAGGACCGTGCCGGAGAGGTCGTCGGCCATGGTGCGGGGCGCAGGGTCGCAGATCTCGCGCCGCGCGCGCAAGGATCCCGACGCGGCGGCGATCGCGGCCGGTCGGGGGGGCGCCGGGCTTCAGTGGCCGATGGGGACGGCGGCGACGATGAACTCGTCGAAGTCGACGTGCTCCGGCTTGCTCGGGGCCCAGTCGCTGCCGCTGCCGCCGAAGAACGTGCTGAAGTAGAACAGGTCGACGGCGAAGCCGTCGACGTCGCGGAACAGCAGGCCCTCGCGGGTGAACACCCGCTCGCCGTCGAGCCAGCCCTCGATCACGCCGTCGTGCACGCCGGGGGTGTTCATGACGACGCGGTGCTCGACGCGGTGCCACTGGCCGGCCACGAAGTGGCGCTGGCCGCCGATGTCCCACGGCATGTCCTCGCCGTACTGGGTCGGCTGGTCGACGTGGTAGGTGTATTGCACGATCGCCCCGCCCTCGCGCCACATGTTGCGCGCGCTCCAGCCGTCGCTGCCGGTCGGCTTGTCGCCGCCGGTGTTGGCGGCCCCGCCGGCGAGGCCGGGCAGCTTGCCGCCCTTGACGAAGTCGAAGCCGTCGGCGAAGCGCAGGCGGTACGCGCAGTAGAGCTCGGTGTAGCCCGCCGGGAACACCAGCTGCCACTGCGCGCCGCCCTCGTCGGGGCCGACGCCGCCCTGCGGGTAGTGCACCCGCAACGAGCGCCCGGCGTAGGCGCCGTCGCCCTCGAAGACCTCGACGCGGCCCTCGTCGACGCCCTGGTTCCACGCCGGGTCCGCCCACGCGGCCGCCAGCGAGTCCGCGGTGTACGGGCCGAGCGGCGCGTCGTCGAAGTCGATCCAGTAGAGCGCGTCCGCGGGGTCGAAGCCGGTCGGGTCGACCGCGCCGGTGCTGGTGGCGAGCGAGGTCTCGGAGGGCTCCGGCTCCGCGGTGGTCGCGGGGGATGTCGTGGTCGTGGTCGCGTCCGGCGCGGTGGTCGGCGCGGCGCCCGTGCCGGCGGACGTCGTGGACCCGGGCGCGTCGCCGGTCGGACCGGCGCCCGTGCCGGCGGACGACTCGCTGCCCGCGGTCGACCCGCCGCCGGCGTCGGAGCTCGCGTCGCCGGGGGTCGCGCAGACGAGCGTGGACATGGCCGCGAGGACATGTGCTCGCAGACATGCGCGGAGGGACAGGGAGGAGGGCGCGCCGGGGCGCGCGGGGGATCGCCGCATGCCGGGAGGATCGCACGACGTCGGGACGATCGGGCCGGGGTCGTCGCGGTCAGGCGGGGACTCGCCGCCGCGCGGGCGACGCGACGGTGGCGCGCGTCGGCGGCGACGAGCTCGGCCCGCCGGACCCCGCGATGGCCGCGGCCGGACTTGCCCCGCACCGCCGCGGAGCGACGGCACTGGACCGCTCGACTCAAGCGGTAACGGGTAGCAGCGGCTCATTCGCTCCTCGGAGGCCACACCGGAGTGTGCGCGTCGGCGGCGACGAGCTCGGCCTGCGGGCCCGCGGCCGCGCTCGCCCTCACGCCGGTCCGGCGGGCCTCAGGGGTGCAGCCGCTGCCAGCGATAGCCCCGCGTGCGGTCGAACCACGTGCACAGCAGGCGCCCGGCGGCGAACGTCCACAGCCGCACCGACGATGGCTCGATGTCGCCGTCGGCGACGCGCGTCCAGTCCGCGTCGCTCGCCGCCCAGATCTCGCACGCGCCGACCGCCAGCACCGGCGCGCCGGGGTACGGCTCGGAGGGCAGCACCCAACGATCGACCCCGCGGGCCGCGAAGGCCGGCAGCCGCGGCAGCTCGTGCGTCGCGGTGCGCGACGGATCGACGACGTCGAAGGTCACGCGGGTGAAGCGGGCGGCGTCCTCGCGCGTGGGCGCGAGCAGGACCTGGGCGGAGCGCCGCTCGCCCGGGCCGACGGTCGGCGGGGCCGCGAACGCGAGCACCGCCCGCCGCGCGGTGAAGACCGTCGTCGCGGGCGTCACGACCTCGCCGGTGGCCGCGTCGACGCGCCCGGCCACGATCGACGCGACTCCGTCGGCCCGGGTGAGCCAGCAGAGCACGAGCTCGGGCGGTCCGTCCGCGGACCACACGCAGGTCGCCTCGGGCACGCCGTCGGGCGTCGCCAGCCGCACGTCGGTCCAGCGCGGCGCGACGTCGCGGCCGGGCGCGACGCTCAGCACGCGCACGCGCGACCGCGCCTCGCGCCTGCCGGCCACCACGAACACGGCGCCCCCGCCGCGCACGGTGTAGCCGAGCGGCAGCAGCGACGGCTCCGCGAGGCCCGAGGCGATCGGCCCGCTCGGGTACATGAGGCCCTCGCCGAGCGCCGCGGCGACGCGCACGTCGGCGCCGCTGGTCCACGCCAGCCAGCGCCACTCGTCGAGCAGCCCGCGGCCCGCGTGCGTCGAGACCGCGACCTGGCCCGGCGACTCGGCGGCGGCGAGCGTCGCCAGCTCGGCGAACCCGCCGAGCGGTCGCCCGCCGGAGTGGCGCAGGCGCAGGCGCGTGGCTCCTCCGTCCTCCTCGTGCCACTCCGCGATCACCACCCTGCCCTCGCCCACCGCCAGCGCCTGGGCCAGCGCCCGCGGCCGCGAGGCCGTGATCGTCAGCGGCACGCGCGGCGAGCTGAACCGTCGGCCGGCCGGCGCGTGGTAGGTCGCCTCGACGGTGTAGCGCCCGGGCGCCAGCGGCTCGCTCAGCAGCCACGCGAGGTCCTCTTCGAAGCGCGCCTCCTCGCCCGCGGCGACCACCAGGTCGTCGTCCTGCTGCGGCGGCGCCGCGCTCAGCGCGGGCTCGTCCTGCTGGCGTCGCACGCGGCTCGCCACCCGCGTGGGCGCCTCGCCGTCCGCCGGGCGGATCGTGTACTCGAGCGGCGCGCTGCCCTCGATCCGCGGCACCGCCTCGGCCGCGGCGCCGGCGTTGCGCAGCGCGACGACCAGCGGCACCGCGGCGTCGGCGAGCAGCGTCGGCGCACCCAGCGACAGTCGCACGGTCCACGTCATGGGCTGACCCCCGCCACGTCCTGCAGGTCGCTCGCCGGGGTCGGCAGGTCCGCCAGCCGCCAGCCGCGGTTCTTCAGCACGCACTTGAAGCAGAAGCACGGCATGTCGCGCTTGTCGTCGTACGTCGACGCGTTGCCGGTGTCGCGCGCGTACGACACGTAGCTCATGAGGCAGGCCCGGTCCCAGCCCTTGTTCTTGTCCTTCTCGGTGGGGTGGGTGATGAACGGGTTGGCCGGTCGGTCGTGGTCGTCGCGGGCCTTGTCGTCGGGCTTGGCGGGCGCGTCGGCGCTGTGCTCGTAGTGGCGGTTGTGGCCGAGCTCGTGGGCCCACAGGCGGGCGTCGCCGGAGACGTTCCAGAACACGCCGACCGGGAAGCCGCACGACGGCGACGACAGCTGCGGGTACTCCCCCGAGGCGCCCCTGAACGTCCTCAACCTGCCCGTGCAGGCCGGCGCCTGGCAGCGCCGGTTCAGCAGGACGGCGCCCTTCGCGTTCTGCACGTAGACGGCGCTCTGGCGGCAGACGTCGCAGACGTACATGGCGAAGAAGAACGGGGGCGAGGTCTGGTACTGCACGAGCACGTGGCCCCGCATGCGCCCCGTGGTGGCCTCGATGGCCTTGACCATGGCGAGCGACAGGCGAAACGCCACGGCCACGTGCAAGATCTTGACCTTGCTGTCGATCTCCCCCGCGCCCTTGCCGAAGTCCGCGTTGAACACCGGCGGCATGCCGTAGTCGGCGAGCCGGTGCCACGGCCACACGTATTGGTTCGCCAGCGTCATCAGGTGGAGGTTGACCTCGTCCGCGCGCGGGTCGTCCGGGTCGAGGGTGTCGGCCACCAGCTCGCGGAAGTCGTCCGCCGAGGCGAACACGCTGCTGCCCGGCAGCTTGAGCGCCGAGTCGGCCGCGCCGAGCTCGTTCTCGATGGCGACGTGGCAGGCGGTGTAGTACGAGCGCCACTCGTTCGGCCCGGTCTGAGGCTGGTTGGCGGCCGTGCCGGCCACGGACGACCACGCCTCCGTCGGCGCCCACTGCACGAACCCGCGGATCGACGTCTTGCGCCACAGCCGCAGCTGCACCGACTGCGCCTGCGGCGGCCGCGGGTAGCGGGCGGCCAGCGCCGCCGCGTTCGGGCTCACGTACGGCCCCGCGGCGTCGAAGCGGACCTGGGCGCGCACCTGGTAGCCGTCGCCGGCGATGCGCGACGGGTGGAGGTAGACCCCGGCCCGCCCCACGCGCTTGGCGTAGACCTCGGCGGTGTCCTCCCGGCCCGCGCGGTCGTGCACGGCGGTGACGATCGACTGGCGGGCGGCGTCGGGCGCGGCCGTCCACGGCGCCAGCGACCGCTCGCCGTGGCCGAACGGGGCCTTGAAGTAGGCGTCGACGTCGTCCGGGCGGATGCCGCCGCGGGTCGCGGGCGCGTTGTAGTAGCGGCTCCTGCGCGTCACGTCCTTGCGGTCGTGCTCCTTCTTCAGCTGGTCGAGCGCCCAGCGCAGCGCCATGCGCGTGCGGTTGCCCTGGGGCCGCGTGTACTTGGTCCGCGTCGCCGACGGGTGATAGAGGTACGACAGCAGGATGTCGCTCTCGCGGTCGAGCACGGGCAGCTCCTGCGCCACGGCGGCGTCGCCCTCGGTCACGCCTTCGACGGCGGCGGTCGCCTCGATCTCGTCGAAGGTCCAGTCGACGCGCAGCGGGCCGATCGCGGCGCGCACCTTGGCGGCGAGCTCGGGCTGGTGCGGGCCGACCTCGGCGTCGAGCTCCTGCGCCTTGCCGAGCAGGCGGAGGTCGACCTGCAGGGGGATCCACGGGCGGGCGACGTCGCGGACGTCGTACGCCACGCGGTCGTCGCGGTGCTCGAAGCTGCCGCGGCCGTCGGTCTTGCTGGCGCCGCCGAGGTCCTCGGGCGCGCTGTGGACCTTGTCGAGGTTGGCCTGGCTGACGATCACGCGGTCGTCGTAGAAGCCGTACTTCCAGTACTCGCCGTCGGTGTACCAGTTGCGGTCGTCGACCCACACGATCATGCGCTTGCCCGGGTCGCGCAGGCGCTCGAGGAAGTCGGCGGCGCCGGTGTCGGTCCAGTTGCCGGGGCGCCAGGCGAGCGTGACCGCGTCGCCCGGGTCCGCCGGCTTGCCGAACCACGGCCGCCTGCGCCGGTCCTCGAGGGCCGCGAGCGCGTCCCCGGTGTCCTCGCCGTCGGGGCCGAGGGCCATGCGCACGAACGGGGGGTCGCCCGCCCCGCCGCCCTTCGGCACCGAGCGCTGGAACTCGTGCAGGGCCGCGGTGAACTCGTCGTCGACGACGTCGTCGACCGGCCCGGGGTGGAAGCCCGCCGCGGCCAGCTTGTACTTGGTCCACAGCGTGCCCGCGCTGCGCTCCGGCGCGGCGTCGGCGGGGTGCACGTCGGCGATCGAGAGGTCGAGCGAGGTGCGGTCGTCGGTCGGCACGTAGGGGTCGACGTCGAGCGCCAGCGTGCCGCCGTGCACGTACAGCCGGACCTCGGTGTGCGCGGCGGCGAGGGCCAGCCCGTCCTCGCAGTCGATGCCGGTGTGGGCCTGCAGCTGCACGCGGTACGGCATGCGGTCGGCGGTCACCGGGCGCCCGGCGGCGTCGTTGCCGTCCCACGCGTGCTCGCCGGCCGCGAGGTCGTCCGCGTCGAGGCCCCTGGCGAACACGGCCGCGCCCGCGCGGTCGCAGACGATCAGCAGGCCGTGCCTCAGGTCGTCGGCCTGCTCGAGCTTCCACGCGACCTTGCACGAGCTCGGCGCCGGCTTGCCCTCGGCGTCGAAGGTCGGCCAAAACGGCGCCAGGGTGATGCGGGCGCCGGCGTGCGACCCGGGCCTGGCGTGGCGCAGCACGGCGGTGTACGGCGAGAACACCACGTTCAGCGGGCTGCCCGCGGGGGCGAGCGCGCCCTCCGTGCAGCTCGTCAGGCCCTTCCACCCGCGCACCGCGCCGCCCTCGGCCGCGGCGGTGTACACCGGCACGCCCGGCAGCGGGTCGAACTCGGGCAGCCCGCCCTTCCAGTCCCTCAGCTTGCCGTAGCCGCTGGCGTAGACCTCGAAGGCCACGGCGGCGGTCTCCTCGACGTCGCCGTGCGCGACGTAGTCGACGTCGCAGGTCTCGTGGTCGGGGATGAACCACTTGTCGATCTTGGTGATTCCGACGCTCAGGGCCGGGCTCCGCCGGCGCGCCTCGATCTTGTGCTGGCGATTGACCGCGAGGCCCTTGGCCTGCCACAGCTTCGGCACGAGGATCCTCTCGGGCGTCGACGGCCCGAACTTCGGGTCGAGCTTCAGCGTCCCGGGCGCCGCGCCGGTGAGCGTGGCCGCGGGGTCCGCCGCGCCGACCCGCTCGCACAGCGCGCGCACGACCTCGGCCTCGGCGATCGTGGCCCAGTTGTAGAGCGCGAGCTCCTTCCAGTCGAGGTCGTCGGGCACGCCGTGCTTGCCGCGGTACGCCGCGGCGATCGCCGACAGCGTGTCGTCCTTCTCGACCTCGTGGGCGATCGCCCTGTCCCGTGCGTCGTAGAGGTGCCCCATCTCCGCCCCCAGCTCTCAGCTCAGCGCCACGAACTCCCGGCTCTCGGGCAGCGTCACGCCGTCGATGTCGACGGTCCCCGGCTTCAGGTCGGCGACGTGCGTGGCCTCGCCGCCGACGTCGCCGATCGCCAGGTTCGTGTCGCCCTGGACCAGCTTGACCGACCCCTTCAGCGCTCCGCCCTCGGCGTCCACCAGCGCGAGGTCGACCCAGTGGCGGCGCGCGACCCGGAACACCAGCTCCGTCGTCTTGGTCGCGGTGACGGTCACGCCGGTGTGCTTCGCCTGCTCGAGCGCGAAGTCCCTGGTGTCGTCCTCGTGCAGCGCGCACGCGACCGCGTAGGTCTCCGTCGGCCGCAGCCTCTTGAACTCGGCCTTGCCGCCCTCGATGGCCCTCTCGGGCTCGTCGCACGGGCCGTCGACCGCGACGCGGGCGCGCGGCAGCTGGCCGTCGCCCTCGGCCCACGCGAGCTTGACCCGCAGGTCGGCGTGGCGGTTGACCACGAACTCGACCAGCGTGATCTTGCCGGGCTCGACCGTCGGCGTGGTCGAGGTCCGGGTGGTCGTGTAGTACCTCGACTGCACCTCGTCGTCGGACTCGTCGAGCGCGATGCGCGTCGCGTACGGCCCGGCCTCGAGCTGTTCGAAGCCGGCGAAGCCCTGCGGGTCGGTGGTCGCGGCCTGCTCGCCGCAGTGGGTCTTGACGCCGGAGGCGCCGTCCTGGCGGTTGTCGAGCACGTACACGTAGATCGCGCCCTTGACCAGCGGGCACGGCTTGACGGTGGTGAGCACGTCGTGCGGGCCCTCGTGGGGCTCGTCGCACTCGAACTGCTTGCCGCAGATCGGACAGACCAGGTGGGTCGACACGCGGGTTACGCCTCCTCGCCGTGCAGGACGACGCGCCGGCCCTGCGTCACGGCGGACAGGCGCTGGCGGACCAGGTTGACCCGCAGCTCGCCGGGCAGCCCGGGGTGGTCGAGCAGCGCCCGGGCCCACGCCCGCTGCGGCGCGCGCTCGAGGTCGCCGCCGAACTCGACGTGCAGGCGCAGCAGCGAGGCGAGGCCCGCCTCGGAGCGGACGCCGCGGGCGAGCCCGGCGGCGACGGTGGCGCGCACGCGGGCGACCGCCGCGGCCTCGCCGAGCTGCACGTAGTCCGCCGGGTACTCGTGCACGAGCCGGTGCAGCAGGCGGTCGACCAGCGCGTCCTCGCGGTCGCCCCGCAGCGCCGCCATCTGCTCGTCGCGAATGATCAACGTCATGCCCGACTCACCCCACGCGAGCCGCCACCATACACCGCGCCGCGTCCGCGTGGGAGCGGGGCCCGCCCGCGCAACATCGCCACCGCGACGGCCCGCGCGCGCGCCGGGCCGGGAGCGCGCGCCGCGAACGCGCCTCACGACGCCGCGGAGCGCGAGGCGCTCACGCGCCGGCGGGCGCCTGCAGGTCGCCGAGGGCCTCGGCGCGCGACGGCAGGGCGAACACGTAGCCCGCCTCGCGCATGCGGCCGATCAGGTCGAGCAGGACCTGCTGGTGGATCTCCGCGTACACGCCGAAGGCCGGGTCGGTCACCCAGTAGACGACCTCGTACTCGATGGCCCAGTCGGCCAGGTTCATCAGCGTGGCGCGCTCGAAGCGGACCTGCTCGCGGCCGTCGATGACCGCGCGGACGAGCCCCGAGAGCCCCGCGAGCAGCTCCTGCGAGGTGTCGTAGACCACCCGCAGCTTGAAGCTGACGCGGCGCTCGACCATCCGCGTGTAGTTCTGGATGCGGGCCGACAGCATGTCGTTGTTGGACACGACCAGCTCCTCGCCGCCGAGGCCGCCGATCACGGTGCTGCGGATGCCGATGCGCCGCACCGTGCCCTGCTGGTTGCCGAGCGAGATGTAGTCGCCGGGCGCGAACGGCCGGTCGACGGCGATCGAGATCGAGGCGAGCACGTCGCCGAGGATCTTCTGGACCGCGAGGGCGATGGCCACGCCGCCGATGCCGAGGCCGGCGACGAGGGCGGTGATGTCGATGCCGAACGCCGAGAGCACCGCGAGCAGCACGATCGACCACACGAACACCAGGCCGGCGAAGCGCAGCAGGCTCTGGGCGATCGGCACGACCCGCGGGTCGGTCGGCCCCGCGTGGGCGTGGCGGGCGAACCGGCGGTCGACGAGGAACCGCACCAGCGCGCCGGCCCACAGCCCGCCCTGGATCATGCCGCCGACGATCAGCAGGACCTGGGCGCGCCCGTCCCAGCGCTCGGAGAACTGCAGCACCATGGTCGCGGCGCGCAGCATGAGCAGCGCGAGGAACCACCGCCCGGTGCGCTCGACCAGCGAGACGAGGAAGTCGTCGAAGTCGGTCGACGTGTGCCCGGCGATCCGCCGCAGGCGGTTGATCACGAAGCGCCGCACCAGCAACAGCACCGCGGTGCCGGCGACGACGATCGCCGCGGCGGCCACCCACTGCATGCCGGTGATGCCGTGGTACTCGGTGGCGAGGAAGTCGCTCAGGCGATCGATCATGGGCCCCCCGGATCGGCGCGTCGCGAGCCGAGGGTCGAGGCCGGGCTCACGGCGGCGGATCGCGTCCGCGGCTTATGCCACGGACCCCGCCGGGCCCGGACGGCGAAGCTTGCGCGGGCGCCGACGCGCGGCGGACACCGACCGGACGCGGCGTCCAAGCGCCTCCGTCACACCTCCGCCGACGCGGGCCGGCCCCCGTCGAGCCTCATGTCCGGGCGCGTCATGTCGCCCGCGAGCCGTGGTACCACCGGGCGATGTCCGACAAGACCGAGTACGTGCCGCCGAAGGTGTGGAGCTGGAACAGGGCCAACGGCGGCCAGTTCGCCGCGATCAACCGGCCGATCGCCGGGCCGACCCACGACAAGGAGCTGCCGGTGGGGCGCCACCCGCTGCAGCTCTACTCGCTGGCCACGCCGAACGGCGTCAAGGTCACGGTCATGCTCGAGGAGCTGCTCGCGCTCGGCCACGCCGGCGCGGAGTACGACGCCTGGCCGATCAAGATCGCCGAGGGCGAGCAGTTCGGCAGCGGGTTCGTCGACATCAACCCCAACTCGAAGATCCCCGCGCTGCTCGACCGCAGCGGCGAGCGGCCGGTCCGCGTGTTCGAGTCGGGGGCGATCCTGCTGTACCTCGCCGAGAAGTTCGGGGCGTTCCTGCCGCAGGGCCCCGCGCGCACCGAGGCGCTGTCGTGGCTGTTCTGGCAGATGGGCGCCGCGCCGTTCCTCGGCGGCGGCTTCGGCCACTTCTACGCCTACGCGCCGGTCAAGATCGAGTACGCGATCGACCGCTTCGCCATGGAGGTCAAGCGCCAGCTCGACGTGCTCGACCGCCGCCTCGCCGACCACGCCTACCTCGCCGGCGACGACTACTCGATCGCCGACATCGCCGCCTGGCCGTGGTACGGCGGCCTGGTCAAGGGCCAGTTCTACAGCGCCGCCGAGTTCCTGGCCGTGCACGAGTACAAGCACGTGCTGCGCTGGGCCGACGCCATCGCCGCGCGCCCGGCGGCCCGCCGCGGGCGCATGGTCAATCGCACCTTCGGCGACCCCGCCAGCCAGCTGCACGAGCGCCACGACGCCGGCGACTTCGACAGCAACACCGAGGACAAGCGCCAGGCCCGGACCTGAGCGCGGCGCACGGCGAGGCGTCGGGGTCCGGCGCGTCGTGTCGTGACGTCGGCGGAGCTCGCGTGATCGCGCGACGCGGTGCGTCGCCCCCGACCACGGCGCCGCGTGGGTTCGCCCGCATCCGCGGGCCGCGCGGGGCGCCGGCCCCGCGTGACAGACTCGCGTGCGCTGGCTTATCCTGGCGTTTGCTGACGGTGGGATAGTTTCCGACGGCTGCGGAGGACCATGCCCGAGATTCGACTGCATCGCTCACGCACGACCCTCGCCGACCCCGAAGCGGCCGCCGAGGCGCTCGTCGCCGGCATCCAGGGCGGCGAGCCGCGGCTCGTGACCCTGTTCGCCTCCCGCGACCGCGACCAGCGGGCGCTCAACCGGGCGGTCCGCGCCCGCCTGCCGAAGGGCGTGCGCCTGCTCGGCGCGACCACCAACGGCGAGGTCGACAACGAGGGCATCCACGCCGGCTCGGCGGTGCTCGGCGCGCTGTCCGGCGACTTCGAGGTCGCGCTCGGCCTCGGCCGCGGCCTCTCGCTCGACGCCGCGGCCGCCGGCGCCGCGGCCATGCGCGCGGCCTGCGACGAGTTCGGGCTGCGCCCGCAGAACGTCGACACCCGCCGCCACGTCGGGCTCGTCATCGACGACGGCCTGCAGGCCAAGAAGGAGGAGCTGCTGCTCGGCGCGCTGGAGAAGAACCAGTCGCTCGTGCTGGTCGGCGGCGGCGCGGCCGACCCCACCTTCAAGTCGGCCGAGGTCCACGTCGACGGCGAGGTCGAGTCGGACGCCACGCTGCTCGCGCTGTTCCGCACCGACGCGCCGTGGGCCGCGCTGCGCACCCACCCGTACCACCCGATGGGCGTGACCTTCACGATCACCGAGGTCGACGACACCGGCATGCGGGCGCTGACGATCGACGGCGAGCCGGCCGCGCCGCGCTTCTCGGAGATCGTCGGGGTGCCGGTGGAGGAGCTCGACTTCTTCCACCCCAACGGCTTCGGCACCCACTCGGCGGCGCTGCGGGTCGGCCGCGAATTCTTCATGCGCGGGCCGTTCAAGGTCCACCCCGACCAGTCGATCGAGTTCGTCAACCTGCTCAGCGAGGGCGCGACGCTCGAGCTGATGCGCCTCGGCGACCTGGCGGGCATGACCCGCGACTTCTTCGCGCGGGACCTGCCGCGGGCGGTCGCCGACCCGCAGGCGGCGCTGATGTTCCACTGCTCGGGCCGGGACTGGCTGGCGCGCGGGCGCGGGCTCCACCCCGAGCTGTCGGCGGCGTTCGCCGCGGCCCCGCCGTGCGTGGGCTTCAACGTGCAGTTCGAGATCTTCTGCGGGTTCCAGATCAACACCACGCTGACGACGCTGGTGTTCGGGAAGGGCGCATGAGCGACGAGCTGCTGGCCAGGATCGCCGCGCTCGAGGCCGAGAACGAGCAGCTGCGCCGCCAGGCGCGGGCCAAGGAGCGGCTCGCCACCCGCGCGCTCGCCAGCTACCAGCACCGCGCGCTGCAGATGGAGATCATCCGCCAGCAGAACGAGGACCTCGAGCGCATCGCCAACGACCTCGCGCAGTCGAAGGACTTCGCCCGCAAGATCGAGGAGGCGGCGCGCCTGAAGAGCGAGTTCCTCGCCAACTTCTCCCACGAGATCCGCACGCCGCTCAACGGCATCATCGGCTACGCCGACCTCCTGGCCCAGGAGGAGGGCGACCGCCTGACCGCCCACGGCCGCAAGGACCTCAGCACCATCAAGGCCAACGCCAAGACCCTGCTCGCGCTGATCAACGACATCCTCGACCTCTCGAAGATCGAGGCCGGGCACGCCGAGATCGTGCGCGAGCACGTCGACACCGAGGCCGTCGTGCACGAGTGCGCGGCCACCGTGCGCGAGCTGCTGAAGGGCAAGGACGTCGCGCTGCGCGTGCGCGTCGAGCCGCGGGCCGCCCGCGCCTTCACCGACCCGCTGAAGCTGCGGCAGATCGTGCTCAACCTGCTGTCGAACGCGGTCAAGTTCACCGACTGCGGCGAGGTCAGCGTGGCCGTGCGGGCCCGCGGCGACGCGCTCGTCGTCGAGGTCGAGGACACCGGCGTCGGCATCCCGCCGGACCAGCTGGCCGTCATCTTCGAGAAGTTCCGCCAGGTCGACGGCACCCGCACCCGCCGCGCCGGCGGCACCGGCCTCGGCCTCGCCATCGTCCGCGAGCTCGCCCGCGTGCTCGGCGGCGCCGTCGCGGTCAAGAGCACGCTCGGCCGCGGCTCGACCTTCACGGTCGAGCTGACCGGCGCCGTCGAGGCCGCCGCCGGCGAGCCGGTCCCCGTCGGCGCGCCCGCCCGCGACTCGCGGCCGGCCCCGGCCGCCGCGTCGGCCCCGCCCCGGGCCCGCTCGGTCCTCGTGGTCGACGACGACCCGATGGTGCTCGCGCTGTTCCGCGGCGCGCTCGAGCGCGAGGGCATCAAGGTGCTGACCGCGAGCGACGGCGTCGACGGGCTCCGCCAGGCCCGCCTGCACCGCCCGCAGGCGATCGTGCTCGACATCCGCCTGCCCGACCTCGACGGCTGGTCGGTGATGTCGGTGCTGAAGGCCGACCCCGAGCTCGCGGCGATCCCGGTGGTGATCGTCTCGATCGAGGAGCAGCGCGCCCGCGGCTACGCCCTCGGCGCCGTCGACTACCTGGTCAAGCCGCTCGACGTCGACTCGCTGGTCGAGGTGGTCGAGCGGGCCATGAACGCTGCCGGCGGCAACGTGCTGGTCGTCGACGACGACGTCGAGCTGCTCGGCGTGGTCGAGCGTCAGCTGCGCAACGCCGGGCTCTCGCCGATCACCGCCGCCGACGCGCGCCAGGCCCTGGCGCTGCTGCGCTCGCACCGCCCGGCGCTGATGATCCTCGACCTGCTGATGCCGGAGATGGACGGCTTCCAGCTGCTGATGGAGATCCGCCGCGCGGGCATCGACACGCCGGTGCTGGTGCTGACCGGCCGCGACCTCAGCCACGGCGACCGCGCGCTGCTGCGCGAGGGCCTCGCCAGCGTGATCCAGAAGGGCGGCGACGCGCTCGACGTGGTGGTCGCCGAGGCCAAGCGCCACATCCTGCAGCGCGGGGCCGTCGCGGTGGTCCGCGCCCCGCGGGTGCTGTACGTCGAGGACATCGCCCAGAACCGCGACATCGTCCGCCGCTACCTCGGCGCCGACTTCGAGGTGATCGAGGCGGTCGACGGCGAGGCGGGCCTGCAGCGGGCCGCCCACGACCGACCCGAGCTGATCCTGATGGACCTCTCGCTGCCCAACCTCGACGGCTGGGAGGCGACGCGCCAGCTGAAGCTCGACCCGGCGACCGCGCACATCCCGGTCATCGCCATCACCGGGCACGTGACCGCCGAGGACCGCCAGCGCGCGCAGGCGGTCGGCTGCGACGCCTTCCTGACCAAGCCGATCGCGCGCGACGAGCTGCTGGCGACCATGCGGGCCCACATGTCCCGCCGGAGGGCCCATGGCGGCCCCTGAGACCCCGCGCGTGCTGCTCTACGACGACGACGTCGAGCAGCTGCGGATCCTCGGGCGCCTGCTGGCCCGCCGCGGCTTCACGGTCGCGACGGTGTCGTCGCCGCACGCGCTGCTCGACGAGGCGATCGCGTTCACCCCGGAGCTGCTCCTCATCGACGTGCAGGTGCCCTCGGTCTCGAGCGGCGACCTCGTGCGCCTGCTGCGCGCCCGCGGCGAGCTGGCGCACACCCGCATCCTGCTGTTCTCGGCCTGCGACGCCCCGCTGCTCCGGCGCCTGACCGAAGAGACAGGCGCCTCGGGCTGGCTGCAGAAGAGCTTCGACGGCGACCACCTGGCCCGGCAGCTGCGCGCCGCGCTCGGCGGGTGACGGCGGCGGTCCCCGCCCCGGGTCACGGCCGGGCGCGGTCGTCGTTGTAGACCGGGTCGCACCGCGACGGGTCGTCGGTCCAGGCGTGGCAGTAGGCGTCGGCGACCAGCGACGACGGGCGGCTGGCCGGCAGGTTGCCGCAGTTGGGCGCGTCGTCGAGGGCGCCGAGGCAGCCCGGCAGCGCGTAGGCGACGTGGCGCTGGTCGAACAGCTGCATGCGCAGCTCGTCGCCGATGCACACGGCGCCGTTCGGGCCCCACTCGGCCTCGGCCGTCCAGTCGGTGTTGCCGAGGGTCGAGCGGGTCTGGAGGCGCGGCTGCAGGGCGTCGTAGATGTCGATGGGCGTGCCGTCGAAGGTGAACGAGCTGCCGTCGCCGCAGTAGTCGGCGCGGACCATGCGCGTGCAGGCCTGGTGGTACTCCTTCAGCGAGACCGCGGAGCAGCCCTGGGCGCCGCCGGTGCAGCGGGTCGCCGAGCGCCAGGGCACGTAGCCCCACTCGACGCACTTGGCGAGCGCGGCGCCGCGGCAGGCGAAGGTCACGACGTCGGGCGCGTCGACGCGGGCGCCGGTGGTGTAGTTCCAGTAGTTGGCCATCGGGATGGCGGCGACCGGGCCGCCGGCGGCGTTGGTGCACAGCGGCGCCCAGCCGCCGACCGCGTCCTCGCGCACCGAGATGTCGTAGAACAGCACGTCGCCGCCCGGCTGGGCCGGGTCGGGGTAGATGTCGTCGAAGCGCAGGGTGTAGGCCGCGCCGTTCACGGTGACGGAGATCTCCGCGCCCTCGAACTGGACGCCGGACATGGTCACCCCGGCGAGCGTGCCGGTGAACGAGGAGCCGTTGAACTGCACCCCGTTGAACTGCACCCCGTTGAACTGCACCCCGTTGAAGCGGGCCGTGTTCAGCACCTGGCCGTTCACGACGTCGGAGCGCAGCTCCACGTCGGCCGCCGCCTCCTCGACGCCGTCACAGCCCAGCCCCAGCACCAACCCGAACAGCAGGAGACCCCGTCGATCCATGTCCGCCCCCGAGGCGAATATGAGGGGATACCCGCGTGGCGGCGAAGTGAAAGGAATGCGGCGTCAGCGACGCGGCGCCGCGTCCGCACACGCCCGCAGGCCGAGCGATCCGTCGCGGAAGTCGGCGCTGAAGAGGGCGCGGTTCATCAGCGATCCGGTCAGCGCGCCGAAGAAGAACCCGCCGCCGCGGGCGACCTTCTCGCCGCTCACCTGGGCCGAGGTCGTCCACTCGAACACGTTGCCCATGGTGTCGTGCAGCCCGAACGGGCTGTCCGAGGCCGGGTGCGAGCCGACCGCGTCGGGGCCCATGGCGGCGAAGTCGCGGCCGTAGGTCTCGTCGAAGTTGGCGTCGTCGGGGCCGATCGTCGCGCCGGTCGGGAACGGTCGGCCGTCGGCGCCGCGGGCGGCCCGCTCCCACTCGAGCTCGCCGCAGAAGCGGGCGCCGGGGACGCGGCCGGTGCGATCGAGCCAGCGCAGGTAGGCCTCGGCGTCCTCCCAGTCGATGCCGGTCACCGGCATGCGCAGCCAGTCCTGGGCGCCCCGCCGCGCGCGCGTGGGGTAGACCAGCGGCTCGCCGCTGCGGGCCACGAACACCTGCTCGCCCTTGGCCATGCGCAGCTGCCACGCGCCGGGGGCCAGCTGCGACAGGTCCGCGACCTGATGGAAGCCGCCGGGGCCGGCGCCGGGCATTCGCGCGGCCCGCTCGTCGGCGGGCAGCGCCTCGAGGAAGGCGATCCAGTCGGCGTAGGTCGTCTCGTGGCGGGCGATCAGGTAGGGGCCGGTCGTCACCTCGTGCAGCGGCGCGGCGTTGAGGAAGCCGCGGCGCAGGTCGTTGTCGCTGGCGGCCCCGTAGAGGAAGCGCCCGGCCGGCACGGCGACGAACCCCGCGGGCACGGCGGCGGCGGGCGGGAGCTCGGGCTCGATCGCCAGGGACTCGCCGCGGCGCAGCAGCACCGGCACGCGCACGGCGGCGGCGCCGTCGGCGGCGAGGTGCAGGAGGTACGAGCCGGGCGCCAGCTCGACCGCGGCCAGCGGGGTGGCGCCGAGCGTGCGCGTCGGGCCGAGCGTGCGTCGGCCGTCGGCGCCGTCGACGTAGGCCTGCAGCGAGGCGCGGGCCGCGGGCGGGCTGCTGGCCACCGTGAGGCGGGCCGGGGCGTTCCAGCGGGCGAGGCGCTCGCCGCCCTCGTCGTAGAGGGCGACGCGGTCGAGCAGGGTCGCGAGGGCCTCGGCCTGGGCCGGGTCGCGCTCGACGAGCGCGGCCTGGGCGAGCAGCACGTCGGCGAACTCGCGGCGCAGCTCGGGGCGGGCGGGGTCGAGGCCGAGCGCGGCCTCGAGGGCCCGCGCGGCCCGGTTGTAGCTGCGCTGGGCGGCGCGCTCGGCGGTCAGGGCCTCGCGCCAGGCGGCCTCGCCGGCGTCGGGGTCGCGGGCGTCGAAGCGGGCGAAGGCGGCGACGCGGCGTGCGGCGACGGTGGCCGCCTCGCCGTCGGCCTCGGCCACGGCCGCGGCCGCGGCGGCGCGCAGCTCGTCGACGTGGCGCTCGCGGTCGGCCTCGCGGGCGAAGCGGATGCCGAGCAGGACGGCCAGGCCGAGCAGCGGCGCGGCCAGGGCGGCGAACACCCGCAGGCGCCGGCGGCGGGCCGCGCGGACCCGGCTGGCGCCGAGGAACTCGAGCTCGCGCGGGCGCAGGCCGTCGGGCTCGAGCGCGGCCGCGTCGGCGAGCTGGCGCGCGTGCCACAGCAGGTCGGGCGGGCGGGCCAGGCGGTCCCACTCGGCGGCGGCGGTCTCGAGGCGGTGGCGGGCGTCGCGGGCCTCGCGGGCCTCCTCGAGCCACATCTGCAGGGTCAGCCAGCCGCGGATCAGGGCCTCGTGGGCGACCTCGTGCACGCTGCCGGCGGCGGTGTCGCGGACCACGAGCAGGCGGGCGGCGACGAGGGCGTCGAGGGCGGCGCGGCCGGCCTCGTCGCGCAGCTGCAGCTCGTCGGCGGTCAGCGAGGCGCGGGTGTTGTCGACGGTGACGAGGCGCAGCAGCAGGGCCCGCGCGGCCCGCCGCTGCGGCGCGGTCAGGCGGGCGATCGTGCTGTCGGCGTGGCGCGCGAGGGCCCCCTCGACCCCGCCGATGCGCTCGAGCGCGGCGGCGGTGATCACGGCGCTCGCGGAGTCGCGGGCCTCCCACAGCTCGGCGAGCGCGAACTGCAGCAGCGGCAGGCTGCCCTCGACGCCGGCGGTCACGAGGTCGTCGATCAGCGCCGCGCTCTCGAAGCCGACGCCCTGGGCCTGGGCCGGGCCGACGACCGCCTGGCGCACGCCGTCGGCGGTCAGCGGGCGCAGGAAGTACAGCAGGCGCGCCAGCTCGTCGCCGAGCTCGGGCACCTGGGCCACGCGGGTCAGGAAGTCGGCGCGCACGGTGGCCAGCAGGCGCACGCCGGGGATGCCGTCGGCGAGGCGCACGAGCAGGCGGCCGGCGCGGGCCGCCTCGACCGGGGCCGCGAGGGTGATGAGCTCCTCGAGCTGGTCGACGAACAGGGCCACGCCGCGCTCGCCGCGGAGGGTGCGACGCACGACCCGCTCGAGCGCGTCGCCCTCGTCGACGAGGTCGCGGAGGTCGGGCAGCAGCTGGCCGAGGGCGCGGGTCAGGCCGTCGACGACGGCCCCGACCGGGTGGCGCCCGGGGGTGACGACGACCGAGCGCCAGCTGCGGGTCGGCTCGAGCGCGCCGTCGTCGAGCAGGGGCAGCACGCCGGCGCGGCACAGCGACGACTTGCCGACGCCCGAGTCGCCGGCGACGATCACGAACGGCTGCCCGCGCAGGCGCTCGACCACCGCCTGGACCTCGCGGGTGCGCCCGAAGAAGCGGTCGCGGTGCTCGGCCTCGAAGGCGCGCAGGCCGCGGTAGGGGTTGCCGGTCGCGCTGCTGCGCTCGCGCTCGGCGGGGGCCAGGGCCTCGAGGGCGGCCCGCAGCTCGTCGCCGGAGGCGAAGCGCTCGTCGGGGTCGCGGCGCAGGCAGCGGTCGACGAGCGCCGCGAACGCGGGGTCGACCGCCGGGGCGCGCTCGCGCAGCGGCGGCGGCTCGTCGCGCTGCACGAGCTCGGCCAGCTGCGGCACCGTCATCGCCTCGTTCGGCGGACGCCCGCAGCTCAGGCTGTAGAGCACCACGCCGAGCGCGTAGACGTCGGAGCGGCGAGTGGCCGGGTCGGCCCGCCACAGCTCGGGCGCCATGTAGGTCGGCGTGCCGATCAGCGTGCCCTCGCTGGTGGCCTCGAGGAACGACGGCGAGCCGAGGTGCGTGACCTCGGCGTCGGACGGCGGGGCGTCGAGCAGCTTGGCGAGGCCGAAGTCGAGGAGCTTGGTGACGCCGTCCTCGCCGAGGATCGCGTTGGCGAGCTTGATGTCGCGGTGCAGCACGCCGTGGCGGTGGGCCGCGGCCAGCCCGCGCCCGAGGTCGAGGGCCAGCGCGCGCACCGCGGCCGGCGGCTGGGGCAGCGGCAGCTCGGCGAGGCTCTGGCCGCGCACGTACTCGTGGACGAGGTAGAGCCGCCCCGACAGCTCGCCGACGCGGTGGACCGCCATGACGTTGGGGTGCTGGATGCGCGCGGCGGCCCGCGCCTCGATCAGCATGCGCTCGCGGCGGCCCTCGGCGTCGGCGCGGATGAACTTGACGGCGACCGGGCGGTCGAGCACGAGGTCGTGCGCGAGGTACACCTCGCCCATCGAGCCCTCGCCGAGCCGCCGCACGAGCCTGTAGTCGTCG
This sequence comes from Myxococcales bacterium, assembly GCA_016793465.1. The sequence continues at coordinate 76,243 of JAEUJW010000089.1, read as the reverse complement.
AAGCTCGGCGGCGGCGTCCAGGCCGGCGCCTCCGCCTCGCCCGCGTCCGCGAGCGCGAGTGTGTCCTGCAGCTCCACCATGCGCCCGTCGACTCCACCCGCGATGCTCGAGCCGACGGCGCCGTGGGCGAGCTGGCCGTGTGCGCGTCGAGCCCCTCGGTCTTAGGCGATCCGCCGGCGCCGTGGTTCGGCACAACTTGCGGCGGCGCGACGGACACGCTGACGCTGCGGCAGCTCGGTCCGGCGGTCCGTCGTTCACGTCGGCGCGGGGTCGCGGTCGGATGAGGGACGGAGCCTCGCCATGTTCCTCGCGCAACGACTGCTGGTGACGCTGATCCTGGGGCTCGCGGGCCCGCCGGAGGACATGGGCGACGCGAGCGAGACGTTCACCCGGGCCGAGCAGCGGCTGGCGGCCGGCGACGAGGACGGAGCGATCGCCCTGTTCGAGCAGGGGCTCGCGCGTCTGCCGGCCGACCCGGGCTACGCGCCGGCGCGGGCCGAGGTGCTGCTGACCATCGTCGCGGCGCACGAGTCGGCGTTCGCCCGCGACCACGCGCTCGCGCGGCTGCTGCGGGCCAAGGCGCTGCTCGACCGCTACCTCGGGCCGCTCGACCTGCTCGACGAGCAGGGCCGGGCCGCGGCCGAGCAGCGCCGGGTCCGACTCATCGACACGATCACCGCCGTGCAGGCCGCCCTGCGCGCGGAGGCCGAGGCCCGCGCGGCCGCGGTCCGGCGCGCGCGGGCCGAGGCGGCGCGGCGGCGCGGCCGGAGCCTCACGCTCGCCGGGGCGAGCCTGTCGGGGCTCGGCGCGGCCGGGCTGGTGATGATGGTGACGGGCATGGGGCTCGGGCGCGCGACCGACGGGCGGATCTCCGACCTCAAGGCCGAGCGCGCGGCGATGGGCGACGACTGGTCGCGGCCGTGCGTCGACGACGACTGCCGCGAGGCGCGGCGCGGCGAGCTGGGCCCGCTGCTGGCCCGCGGCAGCGCGAGCAACGGCATGCTGGTGTCGGGCGCGGTGCTCGGGGCGGCGCTGCTGGCCGCCGGCGTGGGCCTGCTGGCGGCCGGGCGCAAGCAGCAGCGGGCGGCGCGGGCCCTGGCGGTCGCGCCGACGTTCGCCCGCGGGGGCGTCGGCCTGGCCGTGCAGGGGCGGTTCTAGGGGCGCGTCATGATCTGGCTGGAGCTCGAGATCCGCGGGCATGGCGAGCAGGTCCGGGTGTCGGCGCGGGGCTGCCGCGGCGAGCGGGCGCGCGAGCAGGAGCTCGGCGGCGGGTTCACGGCGCCGCGGCTCGCGGGCTTCCGCGTGGCCGTCGGCAACGCGATCGCCAGGGTCCAGCCGCTCGAGGGCGAGGCGCTCGAGGAGGCGCGCGCGCTGCACGAGGCGCTGCTGGCCGGCGAGGTCCGCGACCTCTACGTGCGCCTCGCGGCGCTGGCGAGCGACCAGAAGCAGCGCCTGCTGGTCCGCCTGATGATCGAGGACCCCAACCTGCAGGCGATCCCGTGGGAGGCGGTGTGCCGGCCGCAGACCGCCCGCGGGTTCCTCGCGGCGGCCGCCGACGTGTTCGTGACGCGCGGCGTCAACTCGGTCGACCCGTGGCAGCCGCGCGAGCTGCGGCGGGCGCTGGTCGTGCTGCCGGTGCTGGCGATCCCCGACCGCCCGGCGCTCGAGAGCCTCCAGCTGGTGCTGAAGGAGCACGTCGAGTCCGGGGCGGTCGAGCTGCTGCCGGCCATCGAGGGCGACGCGGCCCGCAACCCCGTGCTGTTCGAACGCCTGCGCGCCGGGCCCAGCCCGCACGTGCTGCACTTCCTCGGCCACGGCGGCTTCGACGCCCAGCGCAACCCGGTGATCCGCCTGGCCGACGACGCCGACGGCGAGCGCACGCTGCTGCCGATCGAGGTGTTCGCCGAGGAGCTGCGCGCCAACTTCGACACCATGCGGCTGGTGTACCTGCAGGCCTGCTCGGGCGCGCGGCCGGGGGTGTTCGCCAGCGCGGCCGAGCTGCTGGCCCGCTCGGGCGTCGACGCGGTGGTCGCCCACCTCTGGCCGGTCCGCGCCGAGGTCGCCCGCGCCGCCGCCCAGGACTTCTACGGCCACCTGATCGGCGCGCGCGCCGGCGGCGGCGACGTCGGCGCGGCCATGCAGGCCTCGCGGCGCACGCTGCTGGCCGCCAGCGCCGACGGCTTCTCGCCGGTGCTGTACCTGCGCGGGCCCGACGCGCGGCTGTTCGACCTCGAGGAGCGGCGCCTGCGGCCGCCGAAGCCGGGGCGCGCCGCGGCCGGCCCGGGCGAGCTGCCGGCGCCGCTGCGCGCGCTGCTGCAGGGGCCGTTCTCGCTGGTGCTCGGCGAGGCGTGGGACGACGAGGCCACGCGCGAGGTCCAGGCCCGCCTGCGCGAGGGGCTGCTCGAGGCGCTGAAGCTCAGCGAGGCCGGCGAGGCCCCCACCCCGCTGCACTCGCTGGCCCAGCGCTACGCGCTGCAGGCCGGGCGCCTGAAGCTCGACCGCCTGTTCCAGAAGACGCTGCTGGCGGTGCACAGCCGCCACGACGCGCCGGCGATCATCGACGGGCTGGCGCCGCACCTGCGCCCGGGCGTGCACACGACGCTGCTGTGGCTGCCGCTGCTCGAGCACGCGATCGTGCGCCACCACCCCGACCGCCCGCTGTACGTGGTCCAGCCGGGCCCGCCGGGCCACGAGGACCGCCGCCTGGTGATGGTGCGCGCGCCGGGCGGCGACGAGTGGGAGGAGGTCGAGGCGCTGCCGCGGCTGAAGCTCGACGAGGCGTTCGTGGTCCTGCGCCTGTACGGCGGCTACTCGCCCGAGGCCCAGCCGATGCTGATGAGCCCGCAGCTGACCGAGGACGACCACATCCAGGGGCTGTTCGAGCTGCGCTACATCGTGCCGCCCGAGTGGGACAACATGATCATGGGCTGGCTGCGCACGCGGCCGGCGCTGTGCGTGGGGATCTCCGCGCTCGACTGGCGCCACCGCATGCTGCTGCGCTGGCTGTTCGACCAGCGCCCGCCGCCGGCCGGCAGCCTGGCGATCCTCGGCGACGACCAGCAGGAGGCCGAGATCTGGGAGAAGCGCGGCGCCGGCCTGCCGGGCACCGGCCACTTCGCGGTGGTCCGCGAGCCGGCGGCCGCGCTGATCGACGCCCTGCGGGAGGCCCGGCCGTGAGCGACGCGCGCGACCCCGTGCACAACCCGTTCCCCGGGCCGCAGCCCTACCGCGCGAGCGACCGCGGGCGCTTCTACGGGCGCGAGCAGGTCGGCCACGAGCTCGCCAGCATGATCCTCGCCCACCGCTGCGTCGCCCTGTTCGGGCCCTCGGGCGCCGGCAAGTCGTCGGTCATGCAGGCCGCGGTGATCCCCGAGCTCGACGAGGGCCACGACTTCCGCCACGTCGCCATCGACGGCTGGCCGGGCGACGAGGACCCGGTCGCGTGGCTGCTCTACACCCTGCACGCGCAGCTGAAGCTGGCCCCGCCGGACCCCGCGCTCGGGCTCTACGAGTCGGTCGAGGCGACCGTGCGCGCGGCGTTCCGCCGCTCCGACCGGCCGATCCTGATCTACCTCGACCAGATCGAGCAGCTGCTGTTCACGCAGCGCGCGGCCGGGCCGGTCGACGCGTTCTTCGACTGGCTCGACCGCTTCGCCGAGCGCCCGCTGCGCGGGCTGCACCTGGTCCTGGCCATGCGCGAGGACTACCTCGGCAGGTTCCGCGACCGGGCCCGCGGGCGCCACCGCCTGCTCGAGAACGGGTTTCGCCTGGGCCCGCTGACGGTCGGCGAGATCGTCGGCGCGGTCTGTCGCGCGGCCGGCGACGGCGCGCCGGCCCAGCGCTGGTCGGCGGCGGCGATGCGCCCGCTGATGCTGCAGGTCCGCGTGCCCGGCCAGAGCGAGGACGACGCGGCCGAGGTGCAGACGGCGTTCGCGCAGATCGTGTGCCGGGCGCTGTTCGACGAGCGGGCGCGGGCCGGCGTGACCCACGGCGACGCCCCGGTGGCGGCCGAGCCGATCCTGTACGGCTACCTCGAGAACTCGCTGGCCGCGCTCGGCGAGCTGCGCGGGCCGGCGGAGCGGCTGCTCGAGGAGCAGCTGATCGCCGCCGACGGCACGCGCACGCTGCTGACCGAGGAGGCGGCGCGGGCCTCGGGCCTGGCCGCGCCGCGGGCGCTCGACCGGATCCTCGCCGACCTCGAGCGCGCGGCGATCCTGCGGGCCGAGCAGCACCGCGGGACCCGCTACTTCGAGCTCGGGCACGACTGGCTGGCCCGCAAGGTCCACGACCGCAAGCAGGAGCGGCTGGCCCGCGCCGCCGAGCTGGCCCGCGCCGCCGAGCACGCGGCCCAGCAGCGCGCCGCCGCCGAGCAGCTGCGGGCCGCCCGCGCCGAGACGCGACGAGCGCGGCGCGTGGTGGCGGCGGTCACGGTGTTCGGCCTGCTGGCGGCCGGCCTCGGCGTGCTGGCCTACGGCCAGCGCGAGGTGGCCCGCGGCGAGACGGCCAGGGCGCGGGTCGCCGAGGCCGAGGCCCGCCGCGCCGGCGACGAGGCGCGGGCCGAGCGCGACCGGGCCGACGCGGCCCGCGCGGAGGCCGAGGCGGCCCAGCGGCGGGCCGAGGCCTCGCTGACGGCCGAGCAGGCGGCCAAGGACGCGGCCGACGCGTCGGCCAGGGAGGCGCTCGACCAGAAGCACATCGCCGAGCGCGAGCGGACCGCGGCGGTGGCCTCGGAGCGGAGGGCCCGGACCGCGCTGGTCGGCCAGCGCAAGGCCACCAGGGAGGCCGAGACGCAGCGCGGCAAGGCCGAGGCGAGCATGCGCCGGGCCGAGGACGAGGCCCGGCGGGCCCGCGACGCCAACCTGCTGGCGGTCGCGCTGGCCCGGGTGGTCGACGACCCGACGACCGCGCTGGCGCTGCTGCTCGAGGTCGAGGACCCGGTGGCGACGCGCGGCTGGACGCCGGCCGTCGCGTCGGCGCTGCAGCGCCCGGCCAGCCAGGCGGTGATCCGCGGGCACGCGGGCCACGTGCTGGCGGCCGCGTTCAGCCCCGACGGCGCGAGCGTGGCGACGGCCTCGCGCGACGGCACGGCGCGGCTGACCCGCGTCGACGGCCAGGCCCCGGCGCGGGTGCTGCGCGGGCACGAGGGCGAGGTCGTCGACGTGGCCTTCGCGCCCGACGGCGAGGCGCTGGCGACCGGCGCGAGCGACGGCACGGTCAAGCTGTGGCCGGCCGACGGCGGCCCGGCGCGCACGTTCGCGGCGGGCGGTCCGGTCGCGGCGGTGGCGATCGGCCCGCGCGGCGCGCAGATCGCGGCGGCCACCGGCGGGCGCGCGGCCCGGCTGTTCGCAACCGACGGCAGCAGCGCGCGCGCGCTGACCGGCCACACCGGCGCGGTCCGCTCGATCGCCTTCAGCCCCGACGGCGCGCGGGTGGTCACCGCGTCCGACGACGGCACGGCCCGCGTCTGGCTCTCGGGGCAGGTCGATCCGCTCGTGCTCCGCGGCCACGAGGGCACGGTCTACGCCGCCGCGTTCAGCCCCGACGGCGAGCAGGTCGTGACCGCCGGCGACGACCGCACCGCGCGGGTGTTCCGCGTGGTCGGCGAGGGCCGCGAGCGCCGCGCCGAGCGCGTGCTCCGCGGGCACACCGACGCGGTCTACCACGCCGAGTTCTCGCCCGACGGCCGGCGCATCGTCACCGCCTCGCGCGACCGCACCGCCCGCCTGTGGTCGCCGTCCGCCGACGCGGCGCCGCGGGTGCTGCGCGGCCACGCCGACAAGCTCTACGTGGCCCGCTTCGCCCCGCGAGGCGACGCGGTCGCCACCGCCTCGCGCGACGGCACCGCCCGCCTGTGGCCCACCAGCGGCGCCGGCGAGCCGCGGGTGCTGCGCGGCCACACCGCGGCGGTCGTCGACGTGGCCTTCTCCCGCGACGGCAAGCGCGTCGTCACCGCGGCCCAGGACGGCACCGCCCGCGTGTGGGAGACCCGCGACGCGCGCGGCGAGCAGGTGCTGCGCGGGCACACCGCGGCGGTCCGCGCCGTCCGCTTCACCGCCGACGGCGCGCGCCTGGTCAGCGCCTCCGCCGACCGCAGCGCCCGCGTGTGGCGCCCGGCCGACGAGGGCCGCGTCGAGGCCACGCTCGCCGGCCACGGCGACGAGGTCGTCGACGCCGCGAAGGTCGGCGACGAGGTGCTGACCGCCAGCCGCGACGGCACGGTCCGCGCGTGGAGCGACGGCCGCGCCGCGCGGACCGTCGACCTCGGCCTGACCGGCCGCCCCGCGTTCGTGGCGATCGCCGGCGACGGCCGCGACGTGCTGACCGCCGTCGCCGACGTGGCGCTGTGGTACACGGCCGGCGGCGAGCGCCGCGGCGAGCTCCGCGGCCACGCCGGCAAGGTGCTGCACGCGGCCGTGTCCCCCGACGGCGCCCACGTGGTGACCGCCGGCGACGACCGCACCGCGCGCGTGTGGTCGGCCGCGGGCGCCCAGCGCACGGTCCTGCGCGGCCACGAGGGCTCGATCTACGCGGCCGCGTTCAGCCCCGACGGCCGGCGCATCGTGACGGCCTCGTGGGACCGCACCGCCCGGGTGTGGAACACCGCCGGCGGCGCCGCCACGGCGGTGCTCGCCGGCCACGAGCAGATCGTCCGCTCCGCCGAGTTCAGCGCCGACGCGTCCCGCGTGATCACCGGCTCCGACGACATGACCGCCCGCCTGTGGCCCAGCGACGGCAACGGCGACACGGTCACCCTGCTCGGCCACGAGGGCCCGGTCCTGCACGCGTCGTTCGCCCCCGACGGCCGCCGCGTGGCCACCGCCTCGGCCGACCGCACCATCCGCGTGTGGGCCGCCGACTTCGACAACCCCGAGCTGCTGCGCACGCAGATCCGCGAGGCCTCGACGGTGTGCCTGATCGCAGCCCAGCGCGTCACCCTGCTCGGCGAGCCCGGCGAGACCGCCGAGCGCCGCGCCGCCGACTGCGAGGCGCACGCCGGCCGCTGACGCCACGGCGCGGAGGCGACAACGCGGGGCGCGTGAGATCGTCGACGCCCGCTCCTCGATCGAGGTGAACGTCCTCGTGTATGGGCGCTCATCATCCAGCCGCGACGCGGGCGGCGCGCCGAGCGTCGACTGGTTCTCGGCGGGCGGCTCCTGATACAGTCGACGGCTCATGGGTAAAGACGTATTTGCGAACGGGATGGCGATCTCGGCGGCCGCCGGCGATGGCAAGTTGATCGCCGCATTCCCCGACGTCTGCAACAGCCCGCCGTCACCTCCGGCCGGTCCGCTCCCGCTGCCCTACCCGAACAGCGCGTTCTCGAAGGACCTCAAGGACGGCTCCAAGCGGGTCTCGATCGGCGGCAAACCGGCGGGTCTCAAGGGGAGTCACTTCAAGTCGTCGCCGCTCGGAGACGAGGCCGCGACCAGGACCTTCGGGGGCTCGCTCCTGTCCCATACCATCACGGGCAAGGCGTACTTCGCCGCTTATTCGATGGACGTGAAGATCGAGGGGCAGAACGCCCCGCGCCACCTCGACCTGATGACGAGCAACCACGGCAGCTACCCGGGCAGCACGCCGCCGTTCACCGAGATGGAGGAGATGGCGCTGCTGGCCCTCGCCGAAGCCAAGCCCACGTGCCCGTGCTGTTTACGGACCGAAGACGACTGCGCCGCGGCGCTGCCGAAGGAGATCAAGCCGGGGGTTCCGCGGGAACCGCTGTCCTTCCGCGAGTATTACAACCTCGACGAGACAGACGCGTCGGGGGCGCTGACGCCCAAGGCCAAGTCGCGGCGGGATACGCTGAAGGACAAGCCGTGCGCGGGAGGGAAGTGCCCGAATGCAGGCAAGGCCGAGCGCAAGTCGGATCCTCCGTGCGACGTGTATCGTGTGACCACGAAGGAAGAGGGCGACAAAAATTTCAATAAGGGTATGACCGATAAACGCCTACGCGAGCTGCGCAAGATCAAGGGTGTACCGGCGAACAAGAGCCTCCTGGCCCAGGACGTGCTCGGGAGCTGGAAAGAGGCCCAGGATCTGCGCGCCGCCGGCTGGACAGAGGTTCAGATGAACAAGGCGATCCAGATCGACCATACCACGCCGCGGACGGCGGGCGGCTGCCCCACGTCGGAGGAGAACACCCAAGCGCACGGCCTCAAGTGCGGCAATTGCAAGGACGTCGACGGACAGCTCGATACTTGGCACAATCAAGAGCTCTCGGAGCGCCGCGCAGCGCTCGGATTGTAGTATGGTCGAGGCAATGGCCACCATTCCCCTGCCCGCCCGCATGTACCCTGTGGCCCTCGGGTATTTCGCGTTCCCGTTGACGTCGGCGGACGCCGGGCTCGAAGAATTCGCCGCGTGGAAGATCTTCGCCGATCAGGTGGCTGCAGCCAAACAGGGTCACTTCGCCAGCGGCCTTGCGCTGCTCGAGCTCTACGACAACGACGACGACTGGGTCCGACGCGGGGCCTACGTCGAGCTGATCGGCGACGCCGGGCCCGATGCGCTGCTCGAGCACGTGCACAGGCTCTTCGCCGCGGGCTTGCCGATCGACTACTCCTACGACTTCGCGGCGATGCTGTTTCACTGGGGGCGGCTCGACGTGGTGCCGACGCTCGTCGAGATATACCGGGTCGCCTTCGAGTTTCAGGACGCGCGCTACATTCCGCCGCGGCTCGGGTTGCTGCTCGAGGAGGAGCCAGGGCCCCTCGGCAAGGTCGGCGGCGAGGTCTCGGCGGCGGAGGCAGCGGCGGTCTGCGAGCTGGCGTTGACCCACCACGCGGCGCTGCGCGCTCGCCACGGGGAGCACGCGTACATATTTCGAGGCCGCCTGCTCGACGTCGAGTGGATCGCCCGGTGCGCCCTCGCGGATCTGGCCCGGGGCGAGATGGACCCCGAGATGCGCCGCAAGTTCGAGGCGACGACGGGCATCGATTGTTCGAGCTTCTACCGCGATCGCAGGATCCAGCCGCTGTCGGCCGCGAAGGTGCTCGAGGACTTCCTGCAGAAGCCCCGGCGGCTGGTCCCCGGTCGGCGTTACTTCTTCGGGCACCCGGTCCCGGCCGCGGCTCCGCCGGCTGCCTGACGCCGCGGGGCGGCGACCACGGCCGCCACCCGTGCGCCGTCCTCGTCACCGGCGAACACGAGCGACAGGGGCCCGGGGGCCAGGTCCCGCGCGCTTGCGGCGAGCGCCATCACCACCCCGGAGAGCGCCGCGGCCGCCCGGGTGTGACCCAACTCGGCCGAGGTCAGCCAGAGCGGGAGCTCGACCTTGCGCCGGCGCAGCAGTCTGGCCGGGAGCAGCGCCTGTTCCTTGAACCAGAAGCTCTCGCCGGTGGCGTCGCTGACCCGAAAGTCGACGTCGTGGAGTTCCAGGCGGGCCTCTGCGAGGGCGGCGGCGGCAGCCCGGGTGACGCCCTCGGCGCGCAGGGGCACGTCGTTGTCGAGGGTGGCGGGCTCGCGGGCGCTGCCGAGGCCGGAAATCGTGCCGACTGTGGGTGCGAGCCTCCCGGAGGCCCCCTGCACGAGCAGGCATGCGGCCGCCTCGCCCGGGGTGAAACCGTCGGGGTTGCGCTCGGTGAGCAGCCGCCGATGTCTGGACAGCTCCTCGAGGGTGTGGGCATCGATCAGCGAATCGGCGGCCAGCACGACGCAGGACTCAGCCTTGCGCAGGCGTATGAGCTCGCGCGCGGCGACGACGGCCCGCAGCCCCGCGGTGGATCCGCCGACCACCACGTGGAGCTCTCGAATCGGCGACGGGAGCTCGAGCTGCCTGGAGAGCTCGTGGCGCAACACCTCGACACCGGACGGCGCGGCGGCGGCGGTGTCGGCGACAGCGAGCACCAGCGGCACGCGGCCGAGTGCATCGGTCATCCGCTCGCCGAGCAGGTCGCGCAGCGCATGGTGAGCCAACACGAGCCAACGCCGGCGTCGCGGCGAATGAAGAGGGAGCTGGTCGAGCATCGATCCGGACAGAGACACGCCGTCGTCGGTGGTGTACGGGAGGAGCTGTCGGCGGTTGATGCCGGCACGGATCGCGGCGCAAGCAGTGGTGGCGGTCAGGCCGACCGGGCAAGCCAACCCGAACGCGGCGATCGCCAGGGCGGCGCTCATGTCCCCCCCGGGGCGCGTCGCTTGCGGAGCGTGCGGACGGCGGCGTCGAGGCCGCGGAAAATGGGTTTACCGTCGCGGTTGCCCACGATCTCCGGTCGGTCGTCCGGGTGCTCGCCGACGCGGATCTCACGCAGGTCGCTCGGCTTCTTGCCGACCGGGACGGAGCACCGCCATACGAGCTGCGCCCGCATCCGATCGGGCTCGAGGATCACCGTGTCGAGCCGGGCCTCGCGGAGGATTTCGCCGTCGACCCCCCGAAAGCGCACAGGTACGCGCAGCCGCGGCACCACGTACTGCACCACAGGGCGCGCCGCCATATGTACACAGCGCAGGACCTCATCGCCGCGCAGGTGCGGGATCTGCTGGTCCTCGGGCGCGCACTGGTGATACTGGGGATCGAAGTCCGGCGGCAGGAACGGGGCGTGGCGGTCCAGCCAGACCTGGTCGTAGGTACCAGCGTGGTTGCGTCGGGGCAGCCAGGCGCGGCCCACGACGCCGAAGCCGACCGGCGGGGGATGGTCCCGGCTCGAGGTGATGAGCTGCAACGGGTGCTCGAGGTTGGGCACCGGCAGGCCCTCGATCGCCGCGGGCGGGCGGTGCGGATGAAAGCCTACACCCGCGAGATTACGGGGCTCGACGGCGACCTTATCCGGGCCTTGGGTGTCGTCGCTGCCGCCGAACGCGCGGTCGAAGGTGAGGGGGATCTCGGTGAACGGTCTCGGCTCGGACGGGACCATGGCGCCGAGCATCCGGACCCACCGGCGATCGCCGACCACGGTCACTTCCTTGGTGCGGCCGGGCAGCTCGAGACGCACCGTGAGCCGCTGCACCTGGTCGCCGCCAGGAGCCACCGCCTTGCCGACCACAAGCACGTCGGTCCGGGGCTTGGTCAGCACGAAGTCGCATTCGTGGCGAACGGGCGAGGTCTCGGGCGCGCCGTAGTGGTCGTCGGCGGTGACGAGCGGCTGTTGTTCGTCGGCGAGATGCAGCCCGCCACCTTCATCCGCGATGAAGGTGCCCTTGACGACCACCAGGCAGTGGTCTCGCGCGTCGGTGTCCGCGAGCAGAGCGAGGCCGGCCGTCATGCCGGTGGTGTTCGACGAGATCTGCAGAGACAGCAGGATATACCGACCGGATCGGGTCTGCGTCCGGGACGCGAGTCTCACGCCTGACGACGGCGCGGCGGACGGGGCGTTGAAGGCGCGTGTGCGCGCCGCGGATGGTCGACGGCGCGCTGCGCTCAGGCGACGCGGGTGAGCTCGCCGCGCAGGTGGGCGCGGGCCTGCTGGACGCGCTTGCGGGCGTTCTCGGGGGAGATGTCGAGGTGCTCGCACATCGCGTCGTAGTCGAGGTCGTCGATGAAGCGCAGGACGAACGCGGTCGACAGGCGGGGCGGGAGGCGGGCGACGGCGGCGGTGATGGCCTCGCGCAGCTGCTCGCTGTAGATCACCCGGTCCGGCAGGGCGCGGGTGCACGGCAGGGCCGGCTCGTCGCCGTCGGGGGCGGCGTGCGGCTCGACGCGGCCGGCCGCGCTCAGGGTGTCGACGCAGAGGTTGTGGAGGATGCGGAGGATCCACGGGCGGAACTTCTCGACGCCGCCGGGGTGGTTGCGCAGGTACTCGAGCGCGCGCAGCGAGCCGCGGCTCAGCACCTCCTCGGCCTCCTGGCGATCGCCGCGCAGCCAGCGGGTGCACATGCGCAGGCAGTAGTCGCGGTCGGCGAGCCAGCGGCGCCAGAAGTCGTGCGAGGTCGGGGCGTTCGGGTCGGGTTCACGGGTCGGCGGGCGCTCGTGGGTCGGCATGGATCACCGGCCTCATCGCAAGCCATGTGCCACCGGCGTCGCCCTGACGAACGGCGTCCAGGGGGCTTCGTGGCGGGTCTGCGACTGTCCTGGACTGTCGCGGACTGTCGGCGAGACGGCGCGGGTCCGTCGGCTCGCCGCGCCGGCGCACCTGCACCGGCGCGGGTCAGTCGGCTCGCAGGGTGTGCAGGCGCATCTGCAGGGCGCGCAGGGAGACCCGCAGGGCGGCCGCCATCGCTTCGGTGTCGCCGTCGTGGGCGGCGTAGGCGGCTCGCAGCTCGTCGTCGGGGATGTCGGCGGCCTTGCGGATGTCGGGGCAGCGCTCGACGCGGGCGTAGAGGGCGGTGCGCGACATGCCGAGCGCTCTGGCGGTCGCGTGGAAGTTCCAGCGGTGGCGCTCCATGGCGGCGACGAGCGCCTCGTTGCTGACGTCGCCGGCGGCGCGGGCGGGCAGGCGCGGGTCGGCGGGCAGCGGCGTCGGCCTGGGGTCCGCGCGGTCGGGCGCGGGCGGCTGGACGGCGCCGTGGTCGAGCGCGGGCAGGTGCTCGAGGCTGCGGCCGGCGACGAGCGCGGCGACCATCTGGCGCACGGTGTTGCTGAGCTGGCGGACGTTGCCGGGCCAGGGGTCGCGCACGAGCTGGTCGAACAGCGCGGGCCCGAGGTCGGCGGCGGCGTCGGCGGCGAGCGCGTCGAAGCGGGCGTCGTGGCCGGCGCGGCGCAGCTCCTGGGCGAGGAAGTGCACGACGAGGCGGGGGATGTCGTCGGGGCGGTCGCGCAGCGGGGGCACGCGCAGCTCGAAGCCGGCGAGGCGGTGGAACAGGGCCAGGCGGAAGCTGCCGCCGCGCACGGCGTCCTCGAGGCGGGCGTCGGTCGCCGCGATCACGCGGACCGCCACGCGCCGCCCGGACACGCCGCCGATCGGCTGGATCTCCCCGGTCTCGAGCACGCGCAGCAGCAGGGCCTGGACCTCGACCGAGGCCTCGCCGATCTCGTCGAGGAAGATCGTGCCGCCGTCGGCCTCGCGGAAGTAGCCCTCGCGGGCCTGCACCGCCCCGGTGAACGACCCGCGGGCGTGGCCGAACAGCTCGGCCACCGCGGTCTGCGGGTTGAGGGCGGCCATGTTGAGCGACACGAAGGTGTGGGCGGCCCGCGGCGAGACGGCGTGGATGGCCCGCGCGACCAGCTCCTTGCCGGTGCCCGACTCGCCGCGCAGCAGCACCGGGATCGGCAGCGCGGCGGTCAGGGCGATGTCCTCGCGCACGCGCTGGATCGCCGCGCTCTCGCCGACCAGGCCGTACTTCGGCGCGGTCGCCGGGCAGTCCTCCTGGCTGTGCAGCAGCAGCAGCACGCGCCCGGCCAGCACCAGCGAGGCGCCGCGCCGCAGCGCCTCGGCGTCGACCCGCCGGCTGCCGACCAGCAGCCGACCGTCGAGGCGCACGGCCTGGCGCGCCTGCGCCGTGACGATGACGCCGTCGCCGTCGCGCTGCAGGGCCACCGGCGTGCGGCTGAGGTACGGGTCGGTCAGGGCCCCGACGACGCGGCCCTCCGGGGTGCGAAACTCGGGGCTCTGACGCGAGAGCTGGGTGACGTCGTCGGCCAGCAGTACGCGCTCGCCGATCCGTCGCAGTTGCGGATGGAAGCCGATCGTCAGCGCGACCCGCAGCGGCCGCTGCTCGGCCGCCGCGCGCTGGAGCGGGCGCCGCGTCGTCTCGTGCAGCTCGGGGGGCGAACGCATGGCGACTCGACCGCCGATGATATGCCCGCGGGCAGGCCGGCAGCCTGGTCACGTTTGCGCCGCGGGTCAGTCGATCACCGCGGTCCGGTGCGCACCCTCGTCCTCAGCGATCTTCACCTCGGGTGCGGCGCGGATCCCGGCATCTTCGCGGGCGCAGACCCGCTCGCCGGGCTGCTCGCGCGCCTGGCCGCGGCGCCGCTGCGCGTCGTGCTCAACGGCAACACGTTCGACTTCCCGGCCCAGGAGGGCGACGACGTCGTCCAGGCGCTCACGCGCAGCCCCGCGAACGCGGCCGTGCTCGCCGCGCTCGGGCGCGTCGCCGATCGCGGCGGCGAGCTGATCTTCCGCGCCGGGCGCCACGACGCCGAGCTCGAGCGCGCCGACGTCCAGGCCCACGTGCTGGGCGGGCTCGAGCTGCCGGCGCGGTCCCGCCGGCGCGTCGCGTTCGTGGCCGCGGCCGCGCCGTCGCGCTGCGAGGCCGGCGGCTCGGCGCTGCTGATCCGCCGCTGCCTCGCCGCGGACGCCGTCGAGGCCGAGGCCGAGGCCGACGCCGAGGCCGCGGCGCACCGCCTCATCAACTCGCTGCGGCGGCAGTTCGGGGTCGGCCTCGCCGACCTGCTGCGCGCGCGCCCGCTGGCCGCCGCGCTCGCCGGGCTGGCGGTCAACCCGACGGCGGCGCGCCACGTGCTGCGCGACCTGCCCGACGCGCCGGACATCCTGCGCGCGCTGCAGGCCTCGCGGGTGTTCGCGCGGGCCGACCTGTCGCGCCGCGAGGCCGAGGTGCTGCGCGCGGCCCTCGACCCCGACGCGGTGCTCGGCGCCGGCGCCCACGACGGCGCGCTGCACCGCGCCCGCCTCAAGCTGCTGCGCAGCGGCGTCGGCGAGGCGGCCGCGCCGGGCGGGTTCCCGCGCGAGCTCGGCGACGACGAGTGGGCGGCGGCGCGGGCCGAGGCGCGGCGACACGGCGCCGCCGCGGTGCTCGGCGGGCACACCCACGCGGCCGGGTGGCGCGCCGAGGCCGGCCTCGTCGCCTGCGACACCGGGGCGTGGACCTGGCTGGCGCACACGCCGGCGGCCGACGCCGACGACGCGACGTGGGCGGCGTACCTCGAGCGCTGGCAGCGGACGCCGCGGATCGACGCGCGCCTCAGCGGCCTGCCGCCGACGCGGCTGCGCCTGACCGCGGCCCTGCTGTCGGCGCGCTCGGGGGGCCGCGGCGCCCGCCTGGCGCTGATCGAGTGGCGCGGCGGCGAGGTCGTCCGCCTGCGCGAGCGGGCGCTCGGCTGACCGCGTTCACGCCGGGCCGGGGCCGCGGTCTGCTGGGAGATGTCCGACGCCACCGACCTGAACCTGCTGATGGCCCACGCCGACGACGGCGCGCCGGTGCTGCCCGAGGGCCTGCCCGACAGCGCGGCCCGGGTCGCCGACCCGCCCGCCGACGACCCGTCCGCCAGCCACTTCTGGGACGAGGGCGGCGACCCCAACGACCTCGGGCTCCAGCGCTGGGGGGTGATCGCGCCGGAGGGCCCGACCGGCGACCGCCTGCTCGCGCTGGTCGCCCCGCTGATGCGCCTGCGCGGCGAGCAGCAGGGCGACGAGGCGGTCAAGGTCTACCGCGTGCCCGCGCGCATGACCCAGGACGAGGCCATGCGCTGGCGGAAGCGGGAGTTCGAGACCGGCGCCGACCTCAACATCGAGCTGCCGCGCTACCAGCTGATCCTCGGCGACCTCGACCAGGTGCCGCTGGCGGTCCAGCAGGTCCAGCAGAGCGACGGCTACGTCGGCCGCCTCGCGTTCGACGGCGACGACGGCTACCTCGCCTACGTCGACAAGGTCCTGCGCCACGAGCGACGGGCCGCGGCCGCCCCGCCCGAGCCGGCGCGCTCGCTGTTCTTCACGGTCCACGACGGCACCGCGGCCACCGCCGTCGGCCACCGCGCGCTGATCGCCCCGGGCCTCGAGGTCGTGCGCCGCCGCCAGGCCGCCGGGCAGTACCCCGCCCGCGAGATCCTCGAGCTCGGCGACCGCGTGACCCCGTCGCCCGACGAGCTCATGCGCGCCGTGCAGGACCCCGACCCCGGCGTGCTGTTCACCCTCAGCCACGGCGAGGGCGCCCCGCGCGGCGGCTGGAGGTCGTACGCCGACCAGCGCGCCCGCCAGGGCGCCATGAGCTTCGGCCGCGAGGGCCACATCGTCGGCGACGAGCTGAAGGACCGCACGTTCATGCCCGGCGGCGTGTGGTTCATGCTCGCGTGCTACGGCGGCGGGACCCCGTCGACCAGCGCGTACCGCCACTGGCTGGCCCAGCTGCAGGCGGCGGGGCAGTTCCGCGGGCGCGTCGAGGGCGTGCTCGCCGGGCTGCCCGCGGGCGACGAGCGCCCGTTCGTCGCCGCGGTGCCGAAGGCCGCGCTGGCCAGCGCCGGCGGCCCGCTGGCGTTCATGGGCCACATCGACCTGGCGTGGACCTACGGGTTCCAGGAGCTCGACTCGGGCGCGACCAACCGCCCCGCCCGCTTCATGGCGATCACCCGCTCGCTGCTGAAGCGCGACCGCTGCGGCGTCAGCCTGCGCGAGCTGGTGCGGTTCTTCGACCAGACCAACGTCGAGCTGACCGCCCTCTACGACCGCGAGGCCCAGGCCCGCGCCGGCAACGAGCCCTACGCGCTCGAGGCGGCCCGCCTCGGCCACCTGTGGATGCTGCGCCAGGACCTCGCGGCCTACGTGCTGCTCGGCGACCCCGCCGTGCGCCTGCCGCCGCGCGAGGCCGCCGCCGCCGCCGCGCCGCGCCCGATCGAGGTCCGCGCCCCGCGACCCGAGCCGACGGCCGCCGCGTCGATCGACGTGGCCCCCGCCGGGCCGGTCGACGCCGTCGCCGCCAGGCCCGTCGACATGTTCCCCGCCGCCGGGCCCGTCGCCACGGTCGCCGCCAGGCCCGTCGACATGTTCCCCGCCGCCGCGCCGGGCGACGCGCCCGCGCCCTCGATCGCGCTCGAGATCCTCGAGGAGGCGCTCGCCCAGGTCGTGCTCGGCGAGCGCGACCTCGCGGCCCTGGCCGCCCGCGCCGGCGTCACGCGCGAGCAGCTCGCGCGCCGGGTCGCCGCCTACCGCGAGGCCGGCCGCCGCTCGTCGTGACGTCTATCCCCACCCGCACCGAGGCCCGCCATGTCCACCGGATCGAAGTTTAGCCAGTTCTTAAAGACGCAGATCGACTGCCGCGCCGTGTGGCCGCCGGTGGTCACGCCGATCGCGCTCGGCGACTACGGCGTGGTGGTCGGCGACAACTTCCAGAAGCTCGGGCACGTGTCCGACTTCGGGGTGACCCTCGAGGTCGAGCGCGGCGAGGCGACCAGCCTCAACGTCTCGTCGTCGGGCGTGCGGGCCACGCGGCTCGCCGCGGGCGCGCCGGTCCACGGGTTCGGCGGGCTCGGCCAGGTCCAGGCCCGGCTCGCGCTCGAGTTCTCGGCGGCCGACGCGTTCGTGCTGAAGTGTCGCCGGCTCGAGCGGGCGCAGATCCGCAACCTCGGAGCGATCGGCCGCCAGCTCGGCCGGGCCCGCGCGCGCGACGGCCAGACCTGGCGGCACCTGCCGTGGCGCATCGTCTGGCAGCTCTACACCGGCCACGACGTGGTCTGCCTGGCCAACCGCAGCGCCGGCACGCGCGTCGAGTTCAGCGGCGAGGCCCACGCGCTGCAGCAGCTCGAGGGCGGGACCATGAGCGCGGGCGTCGGCTTCCAGTCGAGCCACGGGCTGGCCCTCGAGGTCCTCGGGCAGACCGGCCCGGTCGGCCTCGGCCTCGCGCGCGTCAAGTACATCGGCGGCGGCATCGCGTTCTTCTCGAGCGGCGCCGACGAGGACGACGACGAGGCGATCGAGCGCGTCGACGCCGACGAGCCCGCGCCCGCCGCCGACGCCGAGCCCGCCGACGAGCGCGACGAGCCGGCCGAGTGGGCCGAGCTCGAGCACGCCGCCACCGACCCGCGCGAGGCCGCCGGCGACGACCCGCTCAGCTTCGGCGACAGCGACGAGATCTCGACCGTGAGCGTCAACCACTGGCTGCAGAGCTGCCTGCGCCGGCTCGTCGACCCGGCGCTCGTGGTCGACGGCGCGGTCGGCCTGCGCACGCGCACGGCCCTGAAGACCTACCAGCGGCGGACCGGGCGGCTCACGCCCGACGGCCTGGCCGGCCCGCGCACGATCGCCGCGCTCGCCACCGAGGTCGGCGTGCCCTGCCCCGGCGCTCATGTGTCGACGCCGGTCGCCGCGCCCGCGGCCCAGGGCGAGCCGGCCGAGCTCGTCGAGCTCGTGAGCCAGCCCGCGCCCGCCGACGAGCTCCGCGGCGAGTTCCGCGTGCACGCGGTCGACCTGCCCGACGGCCCGCAGTACATCATCTCGAGCAGCGACGACGAGGTCCGCTTCTCCTACTGGGGCGAGCGCCACAGCGGCGGCGCGGGCGACGGCTTCAACCTCAGCCAGTACCGCGGCGGCAAGAAGGGCTTGGTCACCGCGGCCACCCTGTCGGCCCAGGGCTACGCCGCCGGGGCCGTCCAGATCTTCCAGGCCAACGCGCTGAAGGAGTCGGGCGGGCTGTTCGGGGCGATCAACACCTGGGACGACCAGATCGTGTCGTGGGGCGTGGCCCAGTTCGCCGGCCGCGCCGGCACCCTCGCCGCGCTGCTCGCCGGGCTCATGGAGGACCCCGTGGCCGCGCCGGCGTTCCGCCGCTACTTCGTCGCCAACGGCCTCACGGTGGCCCACGGCCGCTACCCCCGCAAGGCCCACGGCGGCAAGCCCGAGCGCACCCACACCGGCTGGCACGCGGTCGTCGCCACCCCCGACGGCCCGCGCCTCGGCGACGACGCCTGGATGTACGTGCGCCGCACCCCGCGGCTGCTCGGCGCGCTCATGCTGGCCGGCAACGACCTCGCCATCCAGGTCGGCCAGGCCCGCTTCTGGATGGCCCACTTCCTCGAGCGCGCCGTGCACAAGGTCGTCGTCCGCGACCACCGCGGCGAGCACAAGGTCTGCGACTACGTGACCTCGACCTACGAGCTCGGCCTGGTCGCCCGCCTCTACAACTGGATGCCCGCGCACGTCCAGCCGTGGTTCGCCGAGTTCTTCGCCGAGCTCGCGCGCCGCCACCCCGACCTCGACATCCGGTCCAGCGCGACGTGGACCGCCCACCCGCGGCTCGCCGAGGAGTTCGCCGAGCTGCTGAAGGACAAGCGCCGCAGGGTCAAGAAGGGCAGCTACGACACCTACGGCCTCACCCTCGACCGCGCGCCCGGCAGCTACTTCCGGCCCGCCCCTCAGGAGTCCCCATGACGACCCTCGTGCTCAGCGACATTCACCTCGGCAACGGCGCCGGCTACGACATCTTCGCCGGCGAAGCCGTGCTCCCCGCCCTGCTCGACGCCGCCGCGCGCCAGCGCATGCGCGTCATCCTCAACGGCGACACCTTCGACTTCCTCATGAACGAGGACCCGCTGGCCCTGACCGCCGCCCAGGCCAGCGCGCAGGCCCGGGCGATCGCCGCCCACCCGCCGACCGCCGCGGTCCTGCAGGCGCTCGGGCGCGTGCTCGCGGCCGGCGGCGAGGTCGTGGTGCGCCTCGGCAACCACGACGCCGAGGTCGCGCTCTCCGAGGTCCAGGCGGTGCTGCGCGCCGGCCTGCAGCAGCCGCCGGCGGTCGCCGAGCGCCTGGTGTTCGCCCGCGGCGACGCCCCGCAGATCCTCGAGGTCGGCGGCAGCCGGATCCTGCTGGCCCACGGCGAGCACAACGACCCGTGGAACCGCCTCGACTACGGCAACCTCCCGCAGCAGGGCGACGGCGCGGCGTTCCGCTACCCGCCCGGCTCGCGCCTGGTCAAGACGCTCTTGAACCCGCTAAAGCGCAAGTTCGGCATGCGCTTCGCCGACCTGCTGAAGCCCGACTTCCAGGGCGCGGTGCTCACGGCCCTCGCGGTCGACCCGACCGCGCTGCGCCTGGTGTTCCAGGGCGGCACGGCCAAGCTGCTGTGGCAGCTGTTCAACAAGAAGTTCGGCGAGGGCATGACGTTCGCCGACGGCGAGGACGACGTGTCGGCGGGCGAGGGCAACCTCGGGGTCGCCGACGCGATCGAGCAGGCCGGGCTGACCGACGCCGAGCGCGAGGCGATCGAGCTCGCGGTCGACGAGAGCGCCCCGGCGAGCTTCGGCGACGACGACGGCGCGCTCGACGGAGCCCGCTTCAAGCTGGCGCGCGCGGGCCTGAAGCTGTACGCCGCGGCCCAGCGGGCCATGGCCGGCGACACCGGCGAGCACTACTTCGCGCTCGCGCCGGACCCCGGCGAGTGGACCGAGGCCCAGCGCCTGGCCAAAAAGTACGAGGCCGACGCGGTGGTCCTCGGGCACACGCACTCGGCCCGCTGGAAGCAGGACGACGGGCTGGCGTTCGTCAACACCGGCACGTGGATCTACCTCATGCGCCTGCCGGCCGCGGCCGACGGCGACGACGCCTGGCACCGCTTCCTCGACCTCGCGCGCCGCAACCCCTCGCTCGACCGCAGCAAGGGCGACGCGCCGGCGCTGCTGACCCGCTTCACCGGCCTGGTGATCCACGAGGACCCGCGCGGCGGGGCCCAGCTGCAGCTGTGCGAGTGGCAGGCCGGCGCGCCGCCGCAGGTGCTGGCGCAGGGCAGCGTGCCGCCGCACCGCCGGGGGGCCGCATGACCCCGTCGCAGCGCGAGCGCGACCGCTGGGTGCAGTCCTGTCTAATTAAACTCGTGGCGCCGACGCTGACCGCCGACGGGGCGTTCGGGCCGCGCAGCCACCAGGCCCTGCAGGAGTTTCAGCGGCGCGTGCAGGAGTTCGCGCCGGGCAATCCCCCGCTCGCCGTCGACGGAGCGATCGGCCCGGCGACGATCGCCGCGCTCGAGGCCGCGACCGGCACGCGCGCGCCGGGCCACGCCGGCGAGCCGCCCGCCGCGGTCGTGACGAAGTCGCAGTCGGCCGCGCCGCCGCACGCCGCCGCCACCCCCGCCCTGCACACCGCCGCGGCCGCCCCGGGCCACGACGCCGAACCGCGGCCTGCAGAGGCCCTGCGCGCCGCTGCCGTCGTCGGCGCGCCGGTCCTGCGCAGCGCGGCCGTCGCCGCCGACACCTACGTCGAGCGCCGCGTCAGCGTGCGCGTGTACGGGACGATCGGCCCCGACTCGCCGCTGCTGGTCGCCGTGCCCGGGACATGCGGGCCGAGGCGCCTGCACCGACTGGCCGCGGCGGCGCTGGCCCGCATGTCGGCCGCGGCCCAGCAGGACCTCGGCCTCGAGCTGCGGCTCGCCTCGGCCTGGCGGGCCCACCGCTGGCAGTCGCGCGCACAGTACGAGGCGGTGCTGCTCGCCAAGTACGGGTCGATCGCCGAGGGCAAGCGCTGGCTCGCCTTCGACTCGCCGCACGAGACCGGCCTCGCCGTCGACATCGGCGTCGGCGGCCTCAAGCCCTCGCGCGCCAGCGTCGACTTCCAGCGCCAGACGCCGCTGCACCGGTGGCTCGTCGCCCGCGCCCACGAGTTCGGCTTCCACCCCTACAAGACCGAGCCGTGGCACTGGGAGCACCCGCTCAGCCTCGCCGCCTACCGCAGCGGCGTCATCGCCCCCGACGACGCGGGCCCCCCGGAGGGCGCCCTGTCGTTCGGCCTCGACGACGAGGACGACGATGTGCTCGAGGACACCGACCTCGAGGAGCTGCCCGCGGACTTCTAACGGGCTTACTTTTATTACACGGGAGATCATGACGATCTCGTCCGGCGCGCCGACGCCCAGACCCGCGGTCCCCGCGAGCGCTGCTCTGGGACGACGGCGGCGAGGACGGGGAGGTCGGCGTGTTCGTGATCCGCGTCGGCGGCTGGTGAGCGGCCGATTCGGTGCCCGCGGAGATGGCCGAAGTGTTCGACGATTAAACCTCGGGCGGTAGGGTCGGCTAGGACAGGGGATTATTATGCGATCGAAGAGCACAATAGAATGCACTCCGCACGGCCCACCGTACGGCATCATCTTTCCGGATCGCTTTCCAGTGATCGGGGTGCCGCATCGCATCTCTGACCTCGTATCGATCTTCTTCGGGGTATCGTACCTCAAGGAAGCCGATGCGAAACAGGAAATGCGCGAGCGCTATGGCATCATCGCCGTCTGAGGCACCAGAAGCTAGGCGGACCTGTCCTGTACCTTGTAAGCCCTTGAGGTGTTTATAAAGATCGGTCGCCCGCATCTCCAAGGGCTTACCCGTAAAGGATTGAAGACAAATGCCCAGCCCTTCGCAAAGGCCGCTGAACTCCGTCTTTAGGAATTCAAGCTGATCACTCGAGAATTCTTCTTCCGCATCTTCGACATCACGAAGATCTGCCGGTAGGCGTTTGGCATTCCTGATGATGAGACTCATGAACCGATGAAGACCTCTCGGAGTGTACATCGTTCGCCGCACAAGGTAATGTATTCCAGTGCTCTCTTTTTCATTCCTAAGCCTAATATCCCCAGGGAAAAAGATGGCCCAGAAGTCGCCGAAACCGCCCTCTAGACTGCGGGGGTCACATCTCAAGGCGACTGCTGCAGCGTGACGAAGCCGTCGATATGCCCATTTTCCGAGGTCATCCTGGCTCCATGTCAACATTGACAACCCAGCCACTTTATCAGCATAATGCCAACCTGGCCAGATTCGCAACCAGAGGTCTTGCCGCATCAAAAGGTGAACAGACGCCGTGTTATTCTGATGTGTAATACGATCAGCCGCTTCAACAGCATCACGAATCACACGCAGGGTAGCTATTGAACGTCTCTCCTGAATATTATCAAAGTCATCAACGTAGAGTGCGAATGACCGAGCTTCGACGATCCGTTGGATACGCGCGTCGGTCATTTTTGCGTCTGAATTCTCGCGAAGGATTTTCCGTGCCCATGGCACGACGGAGCTCATCGCAGACGCAATCCGCTCCCCAAAATCGCGCTCCGAAACTCCCTCCATGGTTGCCCACTTGCGAATGATTTGATCATCATCCTTGGTGATGACCTTTCCAGTCAAATCTCTTGCAATCTTTCGAACGATCGCATCGGCGAAAACCTGCCGCCATTCTGCTATCGACCCAAACCCATGCTCGACGGCCTTCTGGAGACTTTCCGAGTGAGGGGATACAAGCTCGTCGGCTGAGACGTCCACGACGATAGTTTTATCATTATTTTGAAGCTGTCGCGTTGCAGCGATCCTTGCCGCAGTCTTGCCTACTCCTTTTCTACCTACGATTAACGTGGTCTTCTTCTGAAGGGCTGGCATGAACCAGTTAGGCTGCACCAATAAGTGATCAAACCAGTCATCTTCAGCTGTATCCCGTTCAGCATCTGGGAACCCGAGAAATGATGGATCCCCCTTCCAACGGGCCTGAACTTTTTTGACTAATTCTGGTGTGAGTTTCATAGCAGCAAGATGCTACATAACACTCGGTTGGTTGGCAAGCTGATCTTATTGAACGGCAAACGATGAGGTTTTAGTATCTAAGCTATCCCGCCGGGTTCCCCAGAAGCGCGGGACGGGTGAGACCGGCATCACGGCGTGGCGTAGCTTGGCTTTTAACGGGCCCACCTTTATTACACCGGAGATCATGGCGATCTCGTCCGGCGCGCCGACGCCCAGACCCGCGGACCCCGCGAGGGGGTGGACACTCTTCCCCGAGCAGGGCGACGACATGGTCGGGGTCGTGCTCGGGGAGCGCTTCGAGCTGCAGGCGCGGATCGGCGTCGGCGGGATGGCGTCGGTCTATGCGTGTCGAGATCTGGCGGTGCACGGGCGCCTGGCCGCGGTGAAGATCCTCCGCGAGGGGGACGCCGACACCCGCCGCCGGTTCGCCGACGAGTCGCTGCTGCTCGCCAACCTCTGGCACCCGCACCTGGTGGGCGTGCAGGCGACCGGCGAGACGGAGGACGGCGCGCCGTACATGGTCCTCGAGTACCTGCCGGGCATGAGCCTCGCGGAGCGGCTGGTGCGCGAGGGTCCGTTGCCGTGGCAGGAGGTGACCCTGCTGATCGCCCAGGTCGCCGGGGCGCTGTCGACGATGCACCGGGCGGGCGTCATCCACCGCGACATCAAGCCCGCGAACATCATGCAGATCGACGGCGCCGCGGGGCGGCCGCTCGCCATGCTGATCGACCTCGGGGTCGCAAAGGTGCACGACTGGCGCCGCGTCCAGGCCGAAGGACCCGCGGTGGCGCCGCGGCGTCCGACCGACGCGGGCAAGGCCGTCGGGACGCCCGGCTTCTGCCCGCCGGAGGCGACCCTCGTGCCGGCCGATCCGCGGTTCGACGTGTTCGCGCTGGGCGTCACGCTCTACTTCCTGTGCACCGGGGCGATGCCGGACCTCGGCGACCTCCGGCGCATGACCGACGTGCGGCCGGCCTGCGGGGTGCCGCCCGAGCTCGAGGCGCTCGTCGCGGCGGCGCTGGCGATCTTGCCGGAGGACCGCATCGACTCGGCCGACGAGCTCGCCCGGCGGCTCGAGACGATCCGCAGCGTGCACGTCGAGGACGCCGACCCGTTCCTGTTCGACGGGTGCTACGAGCTGATCGAGCTGCTCAACGCCGGCGGCCAGGGGGTGGTGTATCGCGCCTATCATCGTGACGCGGGCAGGTATGTGGCGCTGAAGCTGCTCGGCGAGCGTGGCCGGGGCAGCATCGAGGATCGCCTGCGATTCGCCCGCGAGGCGCGGGTGCTGCAGGCGGTTCGGCACCCGGCGCTCCCGGAGCTGCTCGACTGCCGGACGTCGCGCAAGCGCAAGCAGCCCCATATCGCCACGACGCTGGTCAAGGGACGGCGCGCGAGCGAGTTCTGCATCGCCGGGAAGACGCTCGCGCCCGCCGCCGTGATCGCCGTCGGCGAGCAGGTCGCGGGCGCGCTGGCGGCGATGCACGGGTGCGGCATCCTGCACCGCGACGTGAGCGCGTCGAACGTGCTCATCGACGTCGGCGCCGCGGTCACCGCGACCCTCATCGATCCCGGATACGCGGAGCTGACGGATCGCTACTACGCGGTGGTCGAGCAGCGCTACCCGACGCCGCCCGAGTCGCGGGTCAAGCTCGGCACCGGCGGCCTCGAGCGGCTCGAGTGGACCGCGCCCGAGGCTCGCGCCGGGGCGGGCTGGACGCCGAAGAGCGACGTCTACTCGCTCGGGCTCCTGCTCTACCGGCTGCTCACCGGCAAGCGGCCGTTCGTCGGCGCGAAGACCGACATGATCGACCCGCGGCGATTCGCGCCGGACTGCCCGGCGGCGCTGATGACGGCGCTCGGCTGGGCGCTCGCGCAGGACCCGGACGAACGGGTGGACGCGGCGGGGCTGATCGCCCAGCTCGGCGAGGCCCGCGAAGAGCTGCTCGAGGCCGACATCGCGGCCCGAGAGGCCACAGCGCCCGCGAGCTACACCCTACCTGCGTCGACGACGACCCACACACCCGCGCCACCGACGACCGACATCGCGGCCCGGGAGGCCGCAGCGCCCGCGAGCCACACCCCCAGGACACGAGCGCCGACGACGACCCACACACCTGCGTCGCCGACGACCCACACACCCGCGCCGCCGTCCCCGAGGCGGCACGCGTCGATGGCGACGGCCGTGGTCGTGATGGCCGCGCTCGTGCTGGCCTGGTCGCTCGGACGCGCGATGTCCCGCGAGACCGTCGAGGTCCGCCGCCTGCCGGTCGCGCCCGAGGCCTGGTCACCGCTCCATGATTTGCTGACGGTTCGCCCCGACGCGAGGCCGGCTCCCGCGCTGCCCACGATGGAGGAGGCGCTGCGAGGCGCCGCGGGACCGCTTCGCAGCTGCGCCGCGCTCACGGACGGGCTGCTCCTGGTCGAGCTCGAGACCGCCGCAGACCGCGTGGATTTCGCCTCGTTCCGCGTCATCGGCGACGACGGCCCGGCCGCCCGCGGCTGCGTCGCCGACGCGCTGGCGTCGGTCCGCTTTCAGCCCGCGCTCGCAGGAAAATTCATCGAGGAGTACACCCCATGACCGCGCTCGCCCTCGGCTTCGTCCTCGTCGCACTCTCGCCGGAGCCGTCCGGCTGCGCCCCGCATGACAATCTCTGCCGCGCCCGCAAGTACGAGCAGGCCGCGAGGTCGGCCAGCGCGCTCGCCCGCGCGAAGTACCTCGAGAGCGCGCTGCGCTCCTACCTCGAGCATCACGCGCAGACCCGCGACGCGCAGGTCCTGTGCGACGCGCGGCGCGCCCTGCGGGCCCGCGCCCGCCTCGGCGGCGAGCAGCAACAGCTCGCGGAGCCGCGACGCGAGCTGAGAGCGCTCGAGGCTACAGCGCACCCGGTCTGTGGCGACCGACCGCGGGCCACGAAGCCCGTGTCACCGCCGGCCGCGAGCGCGGCGAAGGCTCCCGAGCTTCCGACCACCGCGGTCGTCCCCGCGAACACCGAGCAGCCGCGCGTGGCCGGACCGTCGCCGGGTGCACCCGAGCCGCCGGCCACTCCGCCCACCCTCGTTACGAGCGCGTCGGTCCCACCTGCATTCGACGCCGAACCGGTCCGCCCGGAGCCCCGACGATCGGAGCCGACAGGTCGCGGCCTCATGATCTCCGGCGGGGCCTCGCTCGGCGCCGGCCTCATCCTGCTCGGGGTCGCCGGCTACGGCGGGGCCCGACTCGGACGTGTCTCGAAGGACAGCTACGATCTGTATGCGTCGACCGGCGGCCAGGGCGACGCCCTCGCGCTCGCGGAGGAGGGCGCGCTGCGCCACGAGCACGCGCGCTGGTTGCGGGTCACGGTGGGCACGTCGGCCGCCGGCGCGGCCGCGGTGATCCTCGGCGCCGTCCTTGTCCGCGCAGGCAAACAGCGAGCCGCCGCGTTGCTGTCGCGCGCCACTCTGGTGCCGTTCCGCGGCGGACTTGCTCTTGGTGGGCGATTCTGACCATGATGGAGACCCATGACCGACCGCGCACGCGTTCTCGTCGCCCTGACGCTCTCGTCCCCGCTCGCGTGCCTCGCCCCGCCGCTCGTGGACTGCACCGACGACACCTGCGGCTCGGGCGACACGACCGTCGCCGCCGACGAGGGCCAGCCGCTCGCCGAGGTCACCGGCGAGGCCTCGTCCGGCGATACGACGGGCGACACGACGACGGACGACGCGGCGACCAGTGAGGCATCGACGGGCCCGGCGTTGGAGGACTCGGCGGGCGGACCGCCGCAATGGGACTCGCTCACCGCGACGCCGGGCGAGGTGAAGCTCCGCGGGCCCCTGAAGATCTCCGCGATCGTGCGGCACGCGACCGAGGTCGAGCTGCGCCTGGACGGCGCCAGCCTCGGCACGTTCGCGGTCGAGGGTGACGGCAAGGTCGAGCACGCCCTGCCGATCGCGTCCGAGGGCCAGGACGGCGAGCACGTGATCGAGGCCGTCGCCCGCTCGCCGCAAGGAGAGGCCACGAACTCGGTGGCGTTCTCCGTCGACCTGCCGCCGGGCGGCGAGGAGCAGGGCGACCCCTACTACGACCAGGAGCCCGCCGCGCACAGCGTCGCGTTCGGCCTGGCCCGCGCGGACGACCGGCTCTTCACGCTCGGCGTCCTCGACGAGGGCACCGGCCCGCAGCTGGTGCTGCGCGAGCACGCGGACGACGGCCCACTGCTCGGCAAGCGCACCCTCGCGGACTGGACCACGCTCGACGGCCTCGTCGGCGCCGAGGTCGGCCTCCTCGGCATGGACGTGCTCGTGACCGAGTGGGACGACATCATCGTCGCTGCGAACCTCATCCCCACGGGCGAGACCGAGGCCCGCGGCTACCTCGCCGCGATCTCGCTGACGGGCGACGTCCTCCACGAGACCCTGCTCGCGCCCGGCGAGGAGGTCGAGGCGCTCGCCTACAACAGCGGCCTCGTCGTCGCCGCCGGTCGCAAGAAGGTCGCGGGCGGTCGCACGGTCGCCATGGTGCGGGCCTACGAGACAGCCAACGGCCAGCCGTTCTGGGAGCCCGTGCTCGTGGACGTGCCCGATCCGGAGCCCCCGCCGAGCGAACTCCGTAGCGCCCGCTTCCACGATGTCATCGTCACAAACGAAGGGAATGTCCTCGCGGTCGGCTCGACGCAGCTGAAAGGGATGGACCTCAGTAAACCACATCCTGTCCACGCGCTGTTCGTGCGGGTGAGCCCGATCGGCGCGCTGCTCGGCGAGCCGGAGGTCTTCACCGACGAGCACTTCGCGGCCCAGACGGCTGCTCTGGCAGCGGCACCGTTCACCGGGCCGGACGGCTTCTGCTGGACCGGCTGGACGCGCGCTTACGAAAAATTTCTCACCCCGGAGATGCTGGTGACGTACTGCCAGGGGGAGTCGGTCGTCTCGCGCTTCTCGGCCTGGCCGAACTCGGCGGGCCTCTCGATCGCGTACACGCCCCTGACCAAGCGCATCCATGTCGGCGGGTACCGGACGTCGCTCGGCGCCAAGGGCAACGCCTGGGTGATGTCATTCGCCAACGGCAGCGAACCGCTCGAGTCGCCGCACGGGTGGTCCTGGGAGTACGACGGCCCCGCGCACGGCTTCGACGAGGTGACTGCGCTCGTCTGCCAGACCTACGACTGCGACGTGCTTGCCGTGGACGACCTCCTCGGCGAGTCCCGGGTACGGGTCGGCCGCCTGAGTCAGTGAGCCGTCACTGCGGCGCCAGCAGCTCGCACTGCTTCAGCGCGAGCGCGGCGGCCTCCTTGAAGTACGGGGCGTAGTCTGGCGCGCAGATGCTGCCCTTGATCCCGTGCGCCACCGTGTCGGCGAAGACATGGAGACGCGCGTCCTCAGGATCGACTGTGGAAGGCGTGCACAATCCGCCAGGGTA
Source organism: Myxococcales bacterium (assembly GCA_016793465.1). Next base: position 47,759 of record JAEUJW010000089.1, on the reverse strand, counting down.
GTTGTCGCCCTGTATGGCCAGCACGACGATCGCGTCCTCGTCGCCACTCTTCTTGTCGACGATGCGCAGGTTCCAGACGTACGGCCAGTCTTCGGAGTTGATGTCGTCGCCGTCGATGAGCGTCACGACGAGCAGCGCGTCGTCGCGGAGGAACCCCTCGTTGCAGCCGTCCGGGCCGTTCATGTCCGCGTCGAGCGCCTCGAACATGTTGTTGACGGCTGCCGTGGTTTGGCCGCCCGGGGTGCCGAGCCGGGCCACGCACTCGAACGCGGCAGCGGGGTCCGGCGTGTCGCGCGTGATGTAGCGGCGTCCGCCGAGGTCGCACGGATGGTTGGTCGCTCCGAGCCCGGCGGGGAACACGACGCCTGCGCCGCGTAAGCCGTCGCACTGCGTGAGCTGTTGCCCTGCGCCGCACGGGTAGTCCGGTCCGCCTGCGTCACACGTGCAGCCCGGGCACCCCAGGCAGTACTCGCACTCGTACTCGCCCCATCCCCCGGAAGCTGGGGTCACGAGGATGTGCGGATCGAACTCCGCGAATTCGTCGGCGATCGTCTGCATGAACATCGGGTACGCGGCGAGCAGCCGCTCCTGGTAGTCCGCCATGTTCACGCTGTCGCTGATCACGAACAGGAAGTCGATCTTGCCCTGGCAGCCGACGGGGTTGAGTGGTCCGAAGTCTGGCACCAGGCCGGTCGACGTCTCCGCGGCGGTCGTGCCCTCGGAGCTGCCCGTGGAGCCCGTGCTCGTGTCGCCGCCCGTGGTTGACGTGCTGCTCGTGGAGGAGCTGGTGCTGCCGGTCGACGCGTCCCCCGGCGGTCCGCCTGGCCCGCCGAACGTGGTCATGCCGGCATCGCCTGGCGCGCAGGCCAGGAGCGCGGCGAGCAGGGCTGTCGGGCGGGGGCGCACGTCGGGCGAGCATACCCGCACCGCCCCGTGGGTCACAACGGGCCTGACTTTCGCCGGTGCACCTTGCTCATGGCCCACCCTGCCGCGAACAGGGCGCCGTACGCCCGGGCCAGCGCTCTCGCCGCCCAGCTTGCTGACGTCGAGCGTGGCGACCTCGGGCTCGGGCCGCCACGCCGGGGGCACCGGGTTGGCGATGACGGACGACCTCGACTACTCCCGCGATGAGGGTCACCTGTGTGCGCAATGGCGTGAGCTGCCGGCGTATGCGCAGACCAATCGATGCCGGAGTGGCTGAAGCCGACCCACCGGCGGTGACGGCCGTCACAGGCCGAGGGCGCGGCGGCCGGCCTCGCGGTAGACGTCGAGCCAGTAGAACACCTCCTCGAGCGGCAGGCCGAAGCGGACGGCGATGCTGCGCGGGGCCTCGTCGCCGCGCAGCATCGCCAGCACGGCGCGCTCGCGCAGGCCGACATCCGGGTTCTCGAGCATGCGCGGGCGGACGATCGCCGGCGACGGCGCGGCGCCCTGCGGCGCGGGCGGGTGGTACTCGGGCGGCGGTGACGTGCTCATGGCGACCTCGGGGCGGCTCGGCGGGGACGGTGGTGGGGAGGGGGCCGCGACCGGCGGCGGGGCGAGCTGAGACGGGACGAACGATGACGGGACGGGCCCGAGCTGCGACGAGGCCGCCGACGCCGGCCGAGCCCCGGCGTGCGCGTGTGTCGGCCGGTCCGCGGGGGTCATGCCCTGCGCACTCGCAGGCGCGGCGGGGGTCACGCTCTGCGTATTCACGGGCTGGCCCGCGACGGCAGCGGAGGGCGTCGTCGCCGGCGGGCTCGCGGGGGTCACGCTCTGCGTATTCACGGGCTGGCCCGCGACGGCAGCGGAGGGCGTCGTCGCCGGCGGGCTCGCGGGGGACGCGCTCTGCACATTCGTCGGCGAGCTCGTGACGCCAGCGGAGGGCGTCGTCGCCGGCGGGCTCGCGGGGGACGCGCTCTGCACACTCGTCGGCGAGCTCGTGACGACCGCGGAGGGCCCCATCGCGCTCTGCACATTCGCCGGAGGTCCGTCAGGGGCCGCGCTCTGCGCATTCGTCGGGGTCGTCGCGGCGCTCTGCGCCTGCACGGGCGCGACGCTCTGCATATTCGCCGCTCCAGCGGTCGTGCTCTGCTCGTTCGTCGGCGCGCTCTCCGTCGGTGCCGTTCTTAAAATATTCGGCGCGTGCACGCGGGCGTCGAGCTCGATCGTCGCGTTCTTCGGCGGTGGTCTGGCGCGGTCGGACAGCTCGGACGCCTCGGTCCGCGGGGCGGAGGAGCCCGACGTCACGCCGAGGCGGGCCGCGGGGTCGCCGAGCAGCACGTAGCCGCGGAGGTCGTTGCGCTGCATCCACGCGTCGCCGAGCTGGCGGGGGTCGACGGGGTCGGCCTGGCCGCGGGCCTGGGCCTCGCGCCGGGTCTGGTAGCGGGCCATCAGCTCGTCGTTGACCTCGCGGTACGCGTGCATGAGGGCGTCGAGGCCGACGCCGGCCCGGTTGCCGCCGGCGAGCGCGCGCTGGGCCGCGTGCATGCGCGAGGCCCGGCTGTGCTTGCCGCTCGGGTCGGTGAAGCCGAACGTCCACGCGAGGTCCATGTGGCCGACGATCGCCAGCGGGCCGGACGGGTTGGCGAGCAGCGCCTGCGGCAGCGCGGCCACGAACGGGCGCTCGCCGTCCCGCGGCAGCGCGCGCAGGACCGCGGCGGCGGCCTCGGGGCTGCGGCCGAGCTCGGTCAGGCGGGCCAACCACGGGTGGAACGCCGACGTCGGCGGCGTGCCGGCGCCGTAGCAGGCCACGCACAGCCACACCCCGCCGGGCAGGAACCTGGCCGAGCGGACCATGTCGGCCGACAGCGGGTCCTCGCTGCCGAGGGACAGCGCGCCCTGCAGCGCGCGCTGGTGGTCGACCGACTTCCAGCCGCGCCGCGGGGCCCCGAGGCCGTGGCTGAGCGACACCAGCAGCGACGGCGTGTCGGTGGCCGCCACCCCGAGCAGCTCGTCGGGGCCCCATTCGCTGTGGGGGATCTCCGTCGGGCCGTCGACCGCCAGCTTGCCGCGGGCCGCCAGGTCGGCGGTCATGCGCAGCGACGGCGAGATCAGGTGGCGGTGGCCGGCGGCGATCGCCGCGGAGCCGTCCTGCACCGTGTAGTAGAGCGCGCGGGCGCGTCTGGCGAGCGGGCCGCGCTCGCGGGCCACCACCTTCTCGGCGTAGGCGCGGTAGCCGCGGGCGCTCGGGCAGTGCAGGCGGCCGACGAACGACCCGTTGGCGAGCACGTGCTGCAGCTCGAGCGACACGCGGTCGAGGTCGCCGACGATCAGCAGGTAGCGCGGGCGCTCGTCGGCGGGCACGTCCTCGGCGCGCAGCACCTCGTGCTTCCAGCGCATGGCCGCGGCCGCGTCCATGCCGGCGGGCACGCGGTGGACGATCGGGTCGGCGCCCTGCTGATCGCGGCGCAGGTCGATCAGCGCCGCGATCGCGGCCAGCAGCTCGTCGCCGGCCGGGCCCTCGGGGGCGATCACCGCCCAGCGCTGGGCCGCGAGGTCGTTGGGGTCGCCGGCGAGGTCCTCGAGGTGCAGCGAGTCCTTGCCCTGGGGCCCGCGCTCGGGCGCCGGCGCGGCCTGCAGGCTGGCCTCGGGCAGGCCGGCGGCGAGCACCGGGGCGCGCTCGTCGGCGTCGCGGAGCAGGAGCTCGAGGTCGCTGGCTTCGGCGGGCATGCGGGCCTCGGGCTCAGGGCTCGGACAGGGCGCGGCGGCCGTGCGCGCGGTAGGCCGCGGCCAGGCGCGCGAGCGCGGCGAGGTCGAGCCGGGCGCCGGCCGCGACCGCGGCGAGCTCGCGCTCCGCGGTCAGGTAGCGCAGCACCGCCGCCTCGAGCTCGTGCTCGCGGGGGGTGGTCGCGCCGTCAGCCATCGATGAGGCGTCTCCTCGGCGCGCCGTGGGGCGAGTCGTGACGGTGCGCGCGTGCTCGATGCTCTCGCTGCCGTCGGACGATGAGCCGCGCTCGCGGTCCGCGGCGGTGCGCGTGGGTCCGGAGATCGCGCCGCCATCGAACGACCCGCCGCCGAACGACGGTGCACCTGTGCGAGCGTCGGTGATTGCGTCGTCACCGATCGGCCGGTCAGGCGAGGCGGTGCGCTCGGCGTTTGCGCTGCCGGTGCTCGACGCACCGTGCTCGCTGGCCGAGGCGGTGCGCTCGGCGTTTGCGCTGTCGGTGCTCGACGCGCCGTGCTCGCTGGCCGAGGCAGTGCGCTCGGTGTTTGCGCTGCCGGTGCTCGACGCGCCGTGCTCGCTGGCCGAGGCGGTGCGCTCGGCGTTTGCGCTGTCGGTGCTCGACGCGCCGTGCTCGCTGGCCGCGGCGGTGCGCTCGGCGTTTGCGCTGTCGTCGAGTGAGGCACTGTGTTCGGCGGGCGCGGCGGTGCTCTCGCTGATTGCACCGCCATCGATCGTCCGCAAATCTTCGGGCCGCGCGTCGGCGCGGCCCATCGCCGCGGCGCGGCCCGACGGCGCCTGGGCGCGCGGCAGGCGGGCCGCGGGGTCGCCGAGCAGCACGTAGGCCGCGAGGTCCTGGCGCAGCATCCACAGGTGGGCCTGGCGGGTGGGGTCGCGGCGGTCGGGCTCGCCGGCGGCGCGGGCCGCCTCGTCGCGGTCGATCAGCGCCGTGAGCTCGACGTTGGTCTGGTCGAAGTAGCGGAGCAGCTCGCGCAGGGCCACGCCGGCGCGGTCGCGCTTCAGCAGGCTGCGGGTCACGCCCATGTAGCGGGCGGGGCGGTCGTGGGCGCCGCCGTCGTCGCGGTCCTGGAAGCCGTAGGTCCAGGCCAGGTCGACGTGGCCGACGAACGCCAGCGGGCCGTCGGGGCTGGCGAGGGCGGCCTGCGGGAGGGCGGCCACGAACGGGCGGTCGCGCGGGCCCGGGAGGCCGGCGAGGACCGCCTCGGGCTGGCCGCGGAACTGGCCGGCGGCGGCCAGGCGGGCCAGCCAGTGGCGGTAGGCGCTGTCGGCCGGGGTGCCGGCGCCGTAGCAGGCCAGCATGAACCACACGCCGCCGGGCAGGAACGTGCGCCCGCGCAGGTCGTCGCCGGTGAGCTGGCCGGCGCGGCCGAAGCTCATCGCGCCCTGGCGGCGGCGCTGGTCCTCGGGCGTCGGCCAGCCGCCGCGCGGGGCGCCCTCGCCGTGGCTGAGGGTGAACAGCACCCCGGCCTCGGCCGCGGCGGCGCGGGCCAGCAGCTCGTCGGGGGCGGGCGCGCCGTCGCCGAGCAGGGTGATGTCCCGCGCGGGGTACTGGCCGGCGGCGTGGCGGCGGCGGACCACCTCGACGCCGGGCGCGACGAGGGCGGCGTGGCCGGCCGCGGTCGCGGCGGTCCCGTCGTGCACGCTGCAGAACAGGGCGTCGGACGCGGATGTCCCGGAGGACAGGTCCTCCCAGCGCAGCAGCTTGGCCGCGTAGGCGGCGTAGTCGTCCTCGCGGGTGAACGCCAGGCGGCCGACGTAGCCGTCGCTCTGCTGGACCTGCTGGATCGCCAGCGGGACCTGGTCGAGGTCGCCGACGATCAGCTGGTAGCGCGGGACCTCGATGTCGAGGTCGGCGCCGGTCTCGAACTCCTGCTTGCGCCAGCGCGCCGCCTCGTCCTGGGTCATCCGCGGCGGCACCCGCCAGACGCGCACGTCGTCGGCCTGCTGCTCGCGGCGGCGGCGGATCAGCGGGTCGATCAGCGCGAGCAGGCGGTCGCCCTCGGGGCCGCGCGGCGCGATCACCCCCCAGCGCTGCAGCCCGAGGTCGTTGGGGTCGCCGCCCTCGTCCCAGAACGAGGCCGGCGCGGCCGCGGTCGCCGCGGGGCGCTGGCCGTCCGCGGCCGCCGGCGCCAGCCCGCCGATCGTCGGCGTGTGATCGTCGGCGTGGACCATCAGGAGGTCGAGGTCGGGGGCTGCGCTGGACATGCCATGACACGACCGGCGCGCGGCCGGGCCGTGAACTCAGGGCGGCCCGACCAGCGCCTGCCACCCGGGCTCGAGCGCGAGGACGTCGAACTCGGGCAGCGCGCGCAGGCGCAGGCGCGTCGACGCCGGCGCCTGCGACGTCTCGATGGCCACGCGGGCCGCCGCGATCGCCTCGGCGGGCGCCTCGTCGGCCAGCAGGGTCGCGAGGTGGACGAACCCGCGGGTGCCAAGCTGCGCGCGCGCGGTGAACGGCTCGTCGGCGGCGGCCACCGCCCGCCAGGTCGCCGCCCGGGCCTCGGCCGTGCGCCCTTCGCTGGCCGTGGTCAGGGCGTGCAGCAGCCACAGGCGCACGCGGGTCGCGGGGTCGGCGGCGTCGACCCCGTCCATCCACGGCAGGTCGCGGCGGTGGAGCTCGTGCAGCCAGGGGTCGTCGGGCTCGTAGTAGAGGGCGGGGCGCACGACGTCGCTCACCCGCGGGTACACGTCGACGCCGAGGATGTCGCGCAGCGGCGGGCCGACCCGGTCGGGCTGGCTGCGCAGCAGCTGCAGGAGGCCCGCGTCGCGCTCCGGCGAGGCGTCGGCGGCCACGTGGGCGCGCAGCGCCGCGGTCGCCTCGGCCTGCCGGCGCATGCGGTCGAGGGCGAGGAACCGCAGCAGCGACGCGTCGCCGACCGACGCCAGCAGCGCCTCGGCGGCGGCCGGCTGGTCCTCGACGAGCAGCCTGGCCGCGCGCTCGACCGGCCCCGCGGGCGCCGCGGCGCCGCGCTCGAGGCCGTGCAGCGTGATCGCGTGGAGGTCGGCGGCGAAGTAGGACGACACGTCGGGGTTGGGCGAGCCGGTGAGCACCAGGCGCATCGGTCCGGGCCGCGCGACCGCCGGCGCGGGCGAGCCGGTGAAGCGGGCGACCTGGTCGTCGAGCTCGGCGTCGCAGCCGGCCCCGCCGCGCGGCTCCCACCACGTGCGCGCGCGGACCCGCCGGCGCGCGCGGGTGGCGGTCGGGGCCGACAGGAACTTGGCCGTCGACGGCTGCGACGGGTCGTGGCAGCTGAGGCGGATCTGCCGCGGGCTGTCGACCGGGCCGAACACGCCGACCGAGACCAGGCGGTGACCGTCGGCGTCGACGACCGCGATGTCGAACTCGTCCATGGCCTCGAGGTGGTCGACCGTCAGCTCGACCGTCATGGCCACGGGCCCGCCGTCCCACACCAGCGGGAAGCTGGCCGACTCGCGGATCCGGTTGGCGGTCTCGACCCGCAGGTCGGCCCCGGCCTCGCGGCGCAGCACCAGCGGGTCGAGCCGCCACGCCGGGTCGAGCGGCTCGTCGAGGCGCAGCTCGAGGGTGCGCTCGGCCAGCGGCGCGAGCACGTCGAGGCGCCGGCGCGCCGCCTCGCGGGTCTCGGCCGCGACCGCGGGGTCGTCGGCCAGCGCGCGCAGCGAGGCCGCCGCGGCCGCCGGCTCGCCGAGCCCCAGGCGCGCCTCGGCGGCCCGCAGCGCCACCTCGGGCGGCAGCGGCAGGCGCCCGGCCGCGCGCTCGTACAGCGCCGCGGCGGCCCGCGTGCGCTCGTCGTCCTGCAGCAGCGCGGCCGCGCGGACCAGCAGCGCCTGCGCGACCGCGGCGTCGGCGGTCAGCTCGGCGCTGTCGCGCAGGGTGCGGACCGCCGCGCCGGTCAGGCCGCTGGCGACCAGGCGCTCGGCCCGCGACCAGCGCTCGGCGAGCAGCGGGTCGGCGAACGGCGGGGCGCCCGCGGGCGCATGGGCGGCGAGCGGGGGGACCGGCTCGTCGCCGACGCCGAGGCCCCACACCGCGTGCTCGTCGGCCGAGGCCCCGCGGACCACCAGCTCGTCGGCGGCGTCGTCGTCGAGCTGCGCGCAGGCGAGGGGTCGCACGCCGAGCACGAAGCGGTCGAACCCGCCGTCCTCGCGCTGATGGAACACCGCGGCGTGCGGCCGGCGCTCGCGCTCGCCGCCGGCGCCGCCGTCGAGGCCGACCACGAGGTCGGTGCGCGCGTCGCCGTCGAGGTCGCAGGCCAGCAGCTCCTCGGCGATCGGCATGACCGCGCGCTCGTCGCGGTGCGGGACCGGCAGGTAGCCGGCCTCGACCAGGCGATCGTCGCGCCAGCGGTACAGGTGCACGCCCGCCGGCGCCCCGGTGTGCGGCGGGCGGGTGAACGGGGCGTAGCGGTCGTCCTTCAGCGCGGCCAGGCGGGTGTCGGCGCCGCCGACCACGGCCAGCCCCGAGATGCGCCCGGGCGCGACCATGTCGACCAGCTCGAGGCCGTTGCCGTGGGCCCGCAGCACCCGCAGGTCGAGCTCGTGCCACACGCTGGTGCCGACCACGAGCTCGCGGCGGCCGTCGTCGTCGAGGTCGGCGGCCAGCAGCGCGCCGATGTCGGAGAAACCGGCGTGGGTGTCGGCGTGGGCCGGCGCCAGCGCGGGCTCGCCGGACGCGGCGGGCCTCAGGGTGTAAAAGCCGCGCCAGGTCCACTGCGCGCCGAAGTAGTAGGCCGGGCCGGCGCCGACGTCGAGCCGGGCGGCGACCCGCGGCTGCATGTCGCCGCCGGCCGGGCAGCGCCACACCGCGACCGGGGCCTCGCCGGACCACTCGTACAGCGTCGTCGCCGGGCCGCCGGCGAAGTACGCGGGCGCGCCGGCCACCAGCTCGTGCACGCCCTCGGGCACCGCGTGGCTGGCCAGCGGCCGCAGGGCGGCGTCGGTCCGGGTCACCCGCCGGCCCCGCTCGGACAGCACGAGGAAGCCGGAGCGGCCGGCGGGGTCGACCGGCTGCATGCGCTCGGCCGCCAGCCCGAGCCGGCGCCCGCGGGCCAGGGTCGCCAGCAGGGGCGCGTCGGCGGGCGCCGCGAGCGCGGCGGCGGTCGCGAGGTCGTTGCGGTCGAGGGCGACGTCGAGGCGCATGCGTCGGACCTCCGGGTCGTCGTCGGCGCCGTGCTCGGCGAGCACGTCGAGCGCCGCGGCCAGCCCGGCGAGCTGCCAGCGCGCGTGGTGGACCCCGGCGATCGCTCGCATGACCGCGACGATGTCGGCCGGCTCGCGCGCCTCGATGTACGCGCGGGCCATGGCGTCGAGCCCGGCGTCGACCTGTCCGTTCGACCAGGCGGTCTGGCCGCGCCGCAGCCACGCGCGGGTCAGGGCCCGCGTGCCGCGGTGCTCCTCGGCCGCGGCGAACGCGGCGAACGCGGCCTCGGCCTGCTCGCGGTCGCGGCGCGGGTCCTGCAGCGCCTGCAGGCGGGCCTCGGCCTGCGCCTCGGCGCGCTCGCGGGCCCGCCGCAGCTGCAGCCCGTGCCACGCCGGGGGCAGCGTCAGCGCCAGCAGCAGCGCCCCGGCGATCGCCGCCGAGACCGCGAGCAGGCGGCGCCGGCGGACCCGCGGGTCGCGGCGCAGCGCCGCCGAGAACGCCGCCATGCTCGGCCAGCGGTCGCCCGGCTCGAGCGCCATGCCGCGGTCGATCACCGCCTGCAGCCACGGCGCCGCCCGCCCGCCCGTGATCGTGTGGCTGCGACGGCCGCGCAGGACCCGCTCCGACAGCTCGCGCGTCGACGCGGCGCCGAACGGCCGCTGCCCGTGCAGGGCCTCGTAGAGCGCGACCGCGAAGCTGTAGATGTCGGCCGCCGGCCCGACCGCGAGCCCGAGGTGCTGCTCCGGCGCCATGTAGGCCGGCGTGCCGAGCAGCGCGCCCACGGCCGTCAGCTGCGGGTCGTGCTGGCGCGGCGGCTCGTCGTCGCGGGGGCCCGGCGCCTCGAGCGAGCGCCGCGCCAGCCCGAAGTCCATGACCCGCACGCGGCCGTCCTCGCCGATCACGAGGTTGTCGGGCTTGATGTCGCGGTGGACCAGCCCGGCCGCGTGCGCGGCCGCCAGCCCGTCCGCCGCCTGCAGGAACACCGCGAGGATCTCCGCCTCGCTGCGCGGGCCCTCGGCGAGCCACGCGCGCAGGTTGACGCCCTCGACGAGCTCCATGACCAGGAACACCCGCTGCCCGACCTCGCCGACCTCGTACACGCCGACCACGTGCGGGTGGGCCAGCCGGGCCAGCGCCCGCGCCTCGCGCAGCATCCGCGCGTGCGCTTCGGGTCCGCCGACGGCGTCGCGCACCAGCTTGATCGCGACCTTGCGGTCGAGCCGGTTGTCGTAGGCCGCGTAGACCACGCCCATGCCGCCGCGCCCGAGCTCGCGGAGCAGCACGTAGCGGTCGAGGCGCTCGGGGCGCTCGCCCGCCTCGTCGGCGCCGGCCTCGCCGCTGGCGCCCGCGGGCCCGCGCCGGGTGGCGCCGGAGCCGTCGATCGCCGGGTCGAGGGCGTCCGCCCGTCCGAGCGTCGAGAGCAGTCCGTCGATCGGGTCACCCGGCGCCGCCATGGGCCGGACAGTGTCGCACAGCCGGCCGAGCGCCCGCGACGGCCGCGTCGCGCACGGGGCTCGCGGAGCGCGAGCGGCACCGACTACGGCTCGACCAGGCACTCCGGCGTGGTCGGCTGCTCGTAGATGCCGGCGACGCAGACGGTCCCCAGCGGCGCGATCCCGTTGGTCGTGCTGCCGACGCCGAGCTGACCCGCCGCGTTGTTGCCCATGCACATGACCTCGCCGCCGTCGAGCAGCACGCAGGTGAACTCGAACCCGGCGTGCAGGTCGCGGACGGGCCGGCCGAACTCGGTCTCGCGGCTCGCGCTGGAGTCGTTGTAGCCGCCGGCCTGCCCGTAGAACGCCCCGCCCCAGCAGGCCACGCGCGAGCCCCCGCTCGCCCACGCGCAGGTGTGGAACCCGCCGGCCGCGATCCGGTCGTAGGGCCCCGCGCACAGGCCGTCGCAGTCGGACTGCGCGTGCTCCTGCAGGTCCGACGCGCGGCACCTCGCCGAGCCGTCGCCGCGCAGGGTGCACACGTGGCGCCGGCCGGCCACCACCTGCGCGGCCCCCTGCAGCTCCGGCACGCTCGTCGGCGGCAGCACGGCGGTCGCGTCGGCGAACGCGTGCAGCGTGTTGTCGCCCCAGCAGCGCACCTCGCCGCCCGCCAGCGCCGCGCAGGTGTAGTCGTCGCTGGCCGCCAGGTCGATCGCCGGGCCGCCGAGGTCGATCGCCGTCGGCGAGGCATAGGCGCCCGGGTCGTCCTCGACGAACCCGAGCTGGCCCCGCGTCGTGTCGCCCCAGCAGTACACGTCGCCGGCCGCGTCGCGGGCGCAGGTGTGGGCCGCGCCGGCCGCGAGCTCGACGATCGCCGCCGTCGACACGGACACCGCCACCGGGTCGGGCTTGATGTTGTCGTCGTCGTTGGTGCCGTAGTCGGCGCCGCACTGGCCGCGCTGGTTGTGCCCCCAGCAGCGCACGTGCCCGAGGTCCTGCGCCTGGTCGAGGATCGCGCAGGTGTGTTCGAAGCCCGCCTCGACCGCGACCGCCGCGCCCGCGATCGCCAGGCGCGAGCGGTCGAGCGGCAGGTCGGTCGGCTCGTCGCCGAGGTTGGCGGTGCTGGCGTTGCCGAGGCGCGTGTGCCCGGCGTGCCCCCAGCACAGCACCTGGCCGTCGCGCAGGCCGCAGGTGTGCCAGGCGCTCGCGCCCCGCGCCAGCGCCTCGACGCCCTCGCGGCACAGGTCGCAGCCGTCGTTGGGCTCGGTGTTGCCGTCCTCGCACGGCTCGGTCCGCGGGTTCTGCAGCTCGTCGTTGCACACGTCGGGCAGGCAGCCGGCGCACGGGCTGGCCATATCGCCGTCGTCGCAGGCCTCGACCCCGGCCTGCGTGAAGCCGTCGCCGCACTCCGCCGGCGAGCACAGCACGCAGGCGTCGTCGGTCGCCTCGTTGTCGTCGTCGCACGTCTCGCCGCCGCCGGCGAACACGAAGCCGTCGCCGCAGGTGGCCGAGCGGCAGGTCGTCGGGCACTCGTCGCCGTCGTCGGCGTCGCCGTCGTCGCACTCCTCGCCGTCCTGGACCACGCCGTCGCCGCAGCTCGCCGGCACGCAGGCGTTCGAACAGGCGTCGCGGTCCTCGCGGTTGCCGTCGTCGCAGGCCTCGACGCCGACGTGCAGCGCCCCGTCGCCGCAGGCCGCCGGCCGGCAGCGCACGCACGCGTCGTCGTCGGCCGGGTTGCCGTCGTCGCACGCCTCCATGCCCGCGGCCCACACGAAGCCGTCGCCGCAGCGGGCCTCGGCGCAGGTCCCGGGGCACTCGTCGGCGTCGTCGGCGTCGCCGTCGTCGCAGGCCTCGGGCGCCTGCACCACGCCGTCGCCGCAGCGCGGCAGCCCGCACGCGTTGGTGCACTCGTCGGCGTCGACGTCGTCGCCGTCGTCGCAGGCCTCGCCGGCGTCGACCACCCCGTTGCCGCAGCCCGGCCGGTAGCCGCAGACCTCGTGGGTGCAGGTCAGCCTGGCCCCCAGCACGTCGCCGAACGGGTTGCAGTCGGCGTCGACCTGGCACGGCTGGGCGGTGAGGTCGTCGCCGGTGAAGCACGCCGGGGACGTCAGCAGCAGCAGCGCCGCCAGGGTCCGGCGCAGCGGGGAGGGTGGGTCGCGGTGCATGGGCCTCCGGTCGGGGCGCCCGCGCGGACCCCCGTGCAGGCACGACTGCGCCGACGCCCGCGCGTGAACCGCGGGCGCCGGCGCGCGCTCACGGGCGCGGCCGCAGCGCCTCGCTCCAGGCCACCAGCGGCTCCAGCCGCGCCATCACCTCCGGCGCCGCCGCCCGCAGCGGCGCCAGCCAGCCGGCGTTGAGGAACACCACGAACGGCGTCGGCGCGGCCGTCGCGCACGCGTGGGCGAAGCCCGCGAACGCCGGCAGGTCGCGATCGAAGATCAGCACCCGCCCGTCGGGCGTGAACGCCACCGACGAGTCGACCTCGTCCATGCCCGGGCGCCCGCCCTCGTCGCTGTGGAAGATGCGGTTGACCCGCGCCTGCCCGGTCCGCGCCGCCATCTCCGCGTTCAGCAGGCCGCCGATCAGGTACAGCCCGTCGGAGATGTTGCCGACGACCTTGCCGATCGCGTCGGCCTCCTCGGCGGCGATGATCGCCCCCGCGTTCGCGTCGGCCCGCATGCCGCCGACGCGCACGCGGAACTCCGCGTCCCTGCCGCGCCGCGGCCACACCGCGAACAGGTCGAAGTCGCCGGTGACCGCGTTCTTGTGCAGCTCCTCGGGCCGCGAGTACGGCCGGTGCGGGTTGGTCAGCACCAGCAGCGGGCGGTAGCCGGGGTGGTCCTTGGGCTCGGGCAGCGCGCGCGCGTCGAGCAGCTTGCGGTACTCGGCCAGCGCCGCCGCGTCGGCGGGCTGTCCGGCGGCGCTGGTCGCCGCGGCCAGCCCGGCGGTCTCGTGGTACACGCGCCAGCGCTTGCTGGCGGGGTCCTGCAGCAGCAACCACTTCAGCGTGTGGCCCGAGTTCGGCACCCGGGTCTCGCCGCGGTGGCTCGCGCCGACGATCGGCCCGCCGGCGACCGCCCGCGCGCGCGCGTCGCTCAGCTCGAGCGCGATCAGGCCCGAGTAGGTGTCGCGACCCTCGACCTTCTCGAAGCCCTTGGTCAGCGACTTGGTGTGCGCCGCCGCGTTGCCGACAGCCCCGCGCCCGCCCGCCTTGTTGAACAGCGGCTCGGCGCACAGGAAGCCCGCCATCGGCCCCCAGTCGCACGACTTGCCCTTGATGTGAAAGCCCTTGGCGTCGTGGCCCTCGGCCAGCAGGTCGAGGCAGGCCGCCCCCGGCGAGCGCGTGAGGATGACGCAGTCCTGGGCCGCGGCCACCGCGAGGAAGCTGTCCGCGTGGACCAGGCTGATGCCCTCGCCGCGCAGTCGTTGCTGTTGTTGATTGTCGATCGGCATCCCCGATCGACCACGCCGACCGGGCCTCGTGAAACCGGCGCGCCGCCGCCAGCGGTTCACGCCGGCCGGGCCTCGTGAAACCGGCGCGCCGCCGCCGGCGGTTCACGCCGGCCGGGCCTCGCAGTCGGTCACGTACCACGCCGATGATCGAGCAGCTCGAGCCCCCGCTGATCGCCGCCTTCGCGCCGCTGACCGCCCGCTTCCCGGGCCTCGCGCTGCACGCGGGCCCCGGCCGCGACCCCGGGCCCGGCCCGAGCCTGCGCGCGTGGGCCCGCGACCTGCGCCGCAGCGCCGAGCCCGAGGCCCCGGCGAGCCCGCAGCAGGCCGCGCACGCGCCCCTGCGGCCGACCGCCGATGCGCGCGCGTGGCTGCTCGTCGGCGCCGCGGAGGCCCCCGCCGAGCTGCACGCGCCCGACGGCCGCGCCCTCGCCCGCGGCGACGACTGGACCGCCGAGCCCGCGCCCGGCGGCCTGCTGCTGCGCCTGCGCGCCGCCTCGCCCGCGCCGCCGATCGCCACCGTGCGCGGCGCCCCGGCCCGCGGCCTGCGCTCGCGCGGCGCCTGCGAGGTCCGCCTGGTCCTGATCGCGACCGCGACGAGCGGCGCCGACGCCGACGAGCTGGCCCGCGCCGCCCTCGCGCTCGCGCTGCCGGTGCTCGCCGAGCCGCCGGCGCTGGCGTGGTCGAGCTTCCCCGCCGCGCCGCCGCCCGGCCCCGGCGTGCGCCTGCGCCTGGCCGCGCCGCGCCTCGACCTCGACCGCCAGCGCCGGCGGTACGTCGCCGCCGAGCCCGGCCACGCGCAGGTCACCACCCGCCTCACCCTGCACGGCGAGCTCGAGCTCGAGGTCGCCACCCACACCCCCGAGCCGACCGGGCGCATCGACGAGGTCGTCGGTCGCCTCGGCGGCGCCGCGATCACGCTCGCCGGAGCACGGGCGGGCAGCTAGGCGCTGACCCGCGGAGCACTCGAACGGAGCAAGACATGTCGATCATCCCAGGAGTCCAGGTCTCAGTCGTCAAGGAGGTCGTCCCCCCGCAGCTCTCGCCGACCGGCGTGCTCGGGCTCGTGGGCCTGACCGAGCGCGTCCCCGAGGGCGGCGTCGGCCGGGCCTCGTCGTGGCAGCGGTTCGTCGAGCTGTGCGGGCCGGGCGCGGCCCACAGCCTGCCCGAGGCCCGCCAGGCGCTCGAGAACGGCGCCTCGCAGCTCGTCGTCGTGGCCCTGCCGGGCAAGGGCGCCGCCGCGACCGCGACCCTGCTGAGGCACGGCAAGCCGGCGCTGCAGCTGACCGCGCGCGCCCCGGGCACCTGGGCCAACGGCCTCAAGGTCCGGACGGTCCACCGCAAGCAGGACGGCGCCGTGATCGCCTTCGACCTCGAGCTCGAGCGACCCGACGGCACCCGCGAGGTCCACCGCAACCTCGGCGTCGCCGACAAGCCCGGCGCCGCCGGCGTCGTCGCCGCCCTCGCCGGCGCCTCGACCCTCGCCGCCGCGGCCGTCCAGGCCGCCGACTGGCCCGACGAGCAGGACGTCGAGTTCAGCGGCGGCGCCGACGCCTCGGCCGACGACTACGCCCGCGCCCTCGACCGCCTGAAGAACCACGCCGACGTCGACATGGTCGTGGCCGCCGTGCAGCAGCGCGGCAAGGACGCGCTCGCCGCCGTGTACGCGGCCGTCATCGCCCACTGCAACGCCATGAGCACCGCGGCCCGCGGCCGCCTCGGGTTCGGCCAGGTCCCCCCCGGCCTGTCGCCGGCCGACGCCGTGCAGTGGGCCGTGCCGCTGGTGTCCGACCGCTTCGTGCTGGTCGCGCCCGGCGGGGTCGTCGGCGCCGTCGCCGGCATGATCGGCGGCCTGCCCTACTTCCACTCGCCGACCTTCAAGCCGCTCGTCGTGCCCGGCCGGGTCCCCGCCGTCGACGTCGACGACCAGAGCGAGCTGTTGAAGGCCCACATCGTCCCGGTCGCCGCGCTCGCCGGCCGCGGCCTGGTGGTCGTGCGCGGCCTGACCACCGACGGCGATCAGATCAGCGTGCGCCGGGTCGCCGACCGGGCCGTGCGCACCGTCCGCGCGATCGGCGAGCTGTTCATCGGCCGCCTCAACAACGCCGACGGCCGCGCCGCCCTGCGCGCCAAGATCGTCGAGGCGCTGCTGCAGATGCAGAAAGACGGCGCCCTCGTGCCCTCGACCGACGGCAAGGACCCCGCCTTCCGCGCCGACGTCTACGCCTCGCAGGCCGACTTCGGCACCGGCACCGTGCGCGTCGACCTCGCCGTGCGCCCGGTCCGCGCCATCGACTACATCGTCGCCACCATCCTCGTCCAGGTCTGAGAGCCGCCACCTCGTAGGAACCACCTGTCATGCCCAAGATCTACGCCGCCAACCGCAGCAACGTGCTCGTCGACGGGGAGGCCCTCGAGGGCGTCCAGACCCTGCACTACCGCGTCGTCGTCGAGCGCCAGGACATCCGCGCGCTCGGCTCCGACGAGCGCGTCGACGTCGCCTTCGGCCTCCGCACCGTCGAGGGCGAGCTCGTCGTCCGCTCGAGCTCCGACAAGCTCGACGCCCTGCTGGCCCAGTCGACCCGCTTCCAGGTCGTCGCCAATCTGAAAAAGGACGTCGGCATGGTCACCGAGTCGACCCGCACGGTCTCCTTCGACGACTGCTTCGTCACCGGCAAGCGCTTCGACATGGAGGCCGGCGACACCGCCCGCTCGCTCTACGCGTTCACCGCCACCCGCGTGCGCGAGGAGTAGGGCCCGTGCCGCGCCTCCGGCTCGACGTCGACGGGGTCGCCTACGACCTCGACTACAGCGGCCACGACCGGCCGCTCGCCGCCCGCTCCGCCGACGGCGAGCACCTCCGCCTCGCGCCGTGGCGCCTCGGCCAGCACCTCGCCGCCCTCGGCCACGCCGCCCGCGTCGCCCGCGGCGAGCTCGGCCTCGACGCCGCCGTCTACGCCGCGCACGTGCTCGGCGACGCCGACGCGGTGCCCCGCTGGGGCCCCCTGGCCCTGTGGTGGGCCGCCGGCGCGCTCGTCGACGCCCCGCCGACCGACCCCTTCCTACGCCCGCGCTCCGCCGACCCTCTCGTCGACGACCCGCCGGCCCACCCCGTCCTACTCCCGCGCTCCGCCGACGCTCTCGCCGCGCCGAGCTCGACCGACCCCGTCCTACGCCCGTGGTCGCTGCTGGCCCGCGCCGAGGCCGTCGCGGCCGCCCGCGACCCGCACACCGGCAGCTTCGCGGTCGGCCGCTTCCTCGCCCGCCTCGTCGGCGACTGCGTCGCGCCGACGTCGTCCCCCGACCCGCTCGCGCTGCCGCTGGTCCACGCCGCCCCGCTGCTCGCCGCGGCCTGCCGCGCCTGCGCCCCGCCCGAGCTGCTGCCCCCGCCCCTCGCCGACCCCGCCCTGCGCCGCCTGACCGTGCAGCTGTGCCGCCTGCTCGGCTGGACCCCGACCCAGGTGTGGCGCGCCCCCGCCGACGAGGTCGATCGCCTGGTCGCCCTCCTCGCACACACCACGACCGATCCGCCGCGCCCCTCCCCCGCCTCCGCCCTCGCCGGCCGCCCCGGCACCCACACCCTGCAGTTCGAGTGAAATTTCTAATTTTAATTTTAATTTTTGATTTTTATTTGTTCTCGCCGACGACAGGCCCGTCCTCGGCGGCCTCGCCGATCGCACGCCGTGCGATCGCAGCCTCGTGCATCGGAGCCCGCCTCCGACGCCCCGGCGTGCGCTCATTGACGTCCGAATCACGTCCTCACGCGCCGCGCCCACCCGGCGTGCACTCATCGAGTTCGAATCTTGCCCGCCTCCGGCGCCCCGGCGTGCGCTCATTGACGTCCGAATCCTGTCCTCACGCGCCGCGCCCACCCGGCGTGCACTCATCGAGTTCGAATCTTGCCCGCGCCCGCCTCCGACGCCCCGGCGTGCGCTCATTGACGTCCGAATCCTGTCCTCACGCGCCGCGCCCACCCGGCGTGCACTCATCGAGTTCGAATCTTGCCCGCGCCCACCTCCGACGCCCCGGTGTGCGCTCATTGAAGTTCGAATCCTGTCCTCACGCGCCGCGCCCACCCCCCGGCGTGCACTCATCAAATTCGAATCTTGTCCCCGCCTCCGGCGCCCAAACGCTGCAAGCCGAGTGAAGCCCTCATGCACCTCACCGCTTCGACCACCGACCTCGTCGCCGCGCTGCTCGACCCCGTCCGCGGCGCCGTCACGCGCGCGCTCGCCGGCAGCGCGCTCGCCCTCGGGTCGTCCGACGACGGACTCGAGCTCGAGGTCGACACGGCTGCGACCTCCGTCGCCCGCCCGGAGCCCGCTTCGTCGCTCGTGCAGGCGAGCGAGCGCAGGGCCTCACCGCCCCCGCGCGACCCGTCGTCGGCCGACGCCGCCCTCGCGGCCTCGTCGCCCCTGATCGACTGGGATGCCCGGCTCGACGCGCGCCGCTCCGCGAGCCCGCGCGCCGCCGACCCCACCGATCTGCCGTCCACCGCGACCCGCCCTGCCCTGCCCGTCCGCGCCCCCGAACGCGCACACGCGACCGACGCTCCCGCGCCCTCGCGCCTCGTGAGCGCGGCAATTCCGTCCCCCACCGCGGTCTCCGACGCGGCGAGCCCGCCGCCCGTCGCCGCCGCAGAGAGAGCCCTCGCACCATCCGCCGCGAGTCCGACGCCCGCCGCACGACCCACCTCGCCGACCCCTGCGGACCGGTCCTCGCTCGCGTCCTCCGCGACGGCCCGCTCGCCCTCGTCCGCGGCCGCCTCGCTCGTCGCCCCGGCGCCGCGCTCCGCGACCTCCTCGCTCGCACCGTCCACGCCGACGGGCTCGTCGCTCGCCCCGCCCGCGCCGACCTCCGCGTCGCCCGCCGCGGTCCACGTCCGCGGCATCGCTCCGCCAGCCGACGCCTCGCCGCTCGTCACCGGCCCCACCTCGCCGACCACGAGCCCGACGCCGACGAGCGCATCCGCCGTCACGAGCTCCCCTCACGTCGCCGGCCCCTCCCGCGCGCCGAGCCCTCCCGCGAGCCCCGCGCTCGTTGCGAGCCCCTGGCCCGACGCCAGCCCCCCGCCCGGTGCGAGCGCTCCAACGAATGCACGCGCCCTGCCGGACGCGAACATTCCGTCCAGCGCGAGCCATCGGACGAATGCACACGCCCTGCCCGACGCGAACATTCCGTCCAGCGCGAGCGCTCGGATGAATGCACACGCCCTGCCCGACGCGAGCGCCCCGACGAACGCACACTCTCTGACAGATGCACGCGCCCTGCCCGACGCGAGCTCTCCAATGAATGCACGCGCGCTATCCGACGCGAGCCCTCTGCCCATTGCAAGCACTGCAACAAATGCGGGCGCTCTGCCCATTGCGAGCGCTGTAACAAATGCGGGCGCTCTACCCATTGCGAGCACGCTGCCCGATGCGAGCGCGCTGCCCGCTCGTCTCGCTCACCTCGACGCCCGCCCCCTCGTGACCGCCGGCCCGGTCTCGACCGCCAGCCCTCGCCCGCACAGACCGCCGCCGAGCTCGCCCGGCGTCCCCGTCCACGCCGCCACCTCCGCCCCTGCCGCCCCCCTCGTCCCCGTGTCGCTCTCGCCCGCCGACGCCGCGCTCGCCGGGCGGGTCGCGCACGCCCTCGACCCCGTGTTCATCGACGCCGACGCCCGCACCGCCGCCGCCCTGCAGGCCGACGCCCCGCGGGTCAGCAACTCGTTCGCCGTGCACGTCCAGCTCGGCGGACCCGGCCTCGACCCCGACGCCCTCGAGCTCGCGCTCGTCGACCTCCTGCGCGAGGCGGCCCGTCGCCACGGGCTGGAGGTCTGACCGTGACGGGCGGCCTCGGCTTCGCGGTCGCGGTCGGCGAGCTCACCGCGCGCTGGCCCGCCGACGGCGGCGGCCTCGAGCTCGTCTCGCTCGAGTGCGCGACCGGCGTCGGCGGCGGCTGGGCCCGCGTGCGCCTGGGTCCGCCGCAGGGCCGGGCCCCGGCCGTCGGCGCCCCCGTCAGCGTCGACCTCGACGACGGCGACGGCCCGCGCCGCGTCTTCACCGGCCGCGCCGACCACGTCGGCAGCACCGCCGCCGCCTGGCAGCTGCGCGCCCACGACGGCCTGCCCGCGCTCGCCCACCTCGACCTCGAGCGCGCCTGGCACGACACCACCGCCGACGCCGTCCTGAAGGACATCCTCGCCGCCGCCGGCCTCGCCGTCGCCGCCGTGTGCCCCGGCCCGCCGCTGCGCACCTTCCACGCCCTGCGCGGCCCTCGCGGCCTGCGCGTGGTCGAGGGCCTGCTCGCCCGCATGGGCGCCGAGCTCCACGTCGACGGCGCCGGCGCGGTCGTGGTCGCCGCCCCGCGCAGCGGCGCCGCCGACCACACCCTCACGTGGGGCCAGGACCTGCTCGCGCTCGACCTCCGGCGCCGCCCGCCCGCCGCGCCCGGCGTGACGATCTTCGGCGAGGGCGCGGCCGAGTCGCAGGGCCAGGCCAGAGGCCACTGGCTGCCGCGCGACGTCTCGGCCCTGGTCGGCCGCGCCGCCGTCGACGCCGACCACGCGGTGCACGCCGGCGCCGCCGGTCAGCCCGGCCTCACGCTCGTCGACGGCGCGCTCGCCGGCGCGAGGGCCTGCCAGACCGTCGCCGAGAACTTCACCAAATTGCTCGCCGCCAGTCCGATCGAGGGCTCCGTGACCACGCTCGGCCGCACCACGATCCGTCCCGGCGACCTCGTCGCCGTCGCCGGCCTGCCCGACGACCACAGCCTCGCCGCCGTGCTCGCCGGGCGGCCGCTGCGCGCGCGCCGGGTCGTGCAGCGCTTCGACGCGACCGGCGGGTTCACGACCCGGGTGGAGCTGTGATGCCGGTGCGCCTGGGGGACATCGAGCTGCGGAGCGTGCAGGACGTCCGCGCCGCCGACAACCGCAGCCTCGTCGAGCTGCGCGTGCCCGGCCAGGCCGGCAGCGTGTTCCAGGACCTCGGCCGCGCCCCCGCCTCGGTCGTGCTCGCCGGGCTGCTCACCGGCGAGGGCGCGGCCGCCACGCTCGAGCAGCTGCGCGCCGCCTACCGCCAGGCCCGCGCCCTCGCGTTCGCCTCCGACATCGCCATCGGCACCGAGATGACCGCCGTGGTGATCGCCGACCTGCACGTCAAGCAGGACTCGGGCTTCCGCGAGCGCTACCGCTACACCCTGACCATCCGCGAGCACGTCGAGCCGCCCGAGAACGCGGCCGCCAACGCGGCCGCCGTCGACGCCGACGCCCGCTCGGAGGCCGCCGCCTGGGCCGCCGACGCCGCCGACGCCGGGGCCGCCCTCGCCGAGCCCGAGACCCTCGCCGACGCGCTCGCCGACAACCCCGCGCTGGTCGAGCACATGTCGGCCGACCAGCTCGGCGAGGCCGTCGGGGGCAACCTCGCCAGCCTCGACGGCGAGCAGCTCGGCGGCATCGTCGACGGCGTCGCCGCGGTCGACCCGGCCAAGGCCGGCGACATGCTCGCGGCGCTGAAGGACGACGGCATGCTCGGCGCGGTCGTCGACAAGCTCGTCGCCGCCGGCCGGACGATCGCGGCGGTCGCCCGCAAGGTCGGCGGGATCCTCATGCACGTCGGCGACGTGCTCGACCTCGTCAAGCACATCAAGGCCGTCGGCGCCGCCGCCTCGGCGCTCGGGTCCGACGGCCGCGACTTCGCCGCCCGCTGGTCGCTGCAGACCCTGTGGACCCCGCCCGCCGACGGCCCGCTCGTCGCCCCCGAGCCCGCGCCCCGGGCCATGCTGCTCCGCGTCACCGACCTCGTGGCCGCCCTCGCCCGCGTCGTCGACGACCCGATCCTGAAGAAAGTCCGCGACCTCGCCCGCGAGTACGACCTCGGCGGGATCCTCGACGCCGTCGCCCGCGCCCTCGTGGCCGCGCTCGAGCTGGTGATGAAGCTCGTCGGCGTGGTCCGCGACGTCGCCGCCGGCGTGACCGCGCTGTGGCTGGTCGCCGAGCTCGGCGCCGAGCTCGGCGCCGTGATCGCCGAGGCCGACGACCTGCTCGACGACGCCACCCGCGAGTCCGCCGCCGGCGCGCTCCGCGGCCTGCGCTGGACCGCCGCCCTGCTGCGCGCGGCCCCCGGCCCCGACGACGTCGCCGACCTGCAGTCCCGCTTCACCGCCCTGATCGCCGGCTTCCGCCGCTACACCCTCGCCGCCCCATGAACGACCTGTTCCACATCCTCCGCGCCATGCTGCGCGACGAGCTCCGCGCGCTGCGCACCGGCGACACCGCGGTCGTCACCGCCAACGCCCCGCACGCCGAGGGCGACGGCCACAACCACGAGTGCGACGTGAGCCTGCGCCACGGGGGCCTGGCGCTGAAGAACGTGCCGATCGCCACCCCGCACGTCGGCCTGGTCAGCCCGCCGCGCGTCGGCGACGTCGTGCTCGTCACCTACGTCGACGGCGACCCCAACCGCCCGATCGTCACCGGCCGCCTCTACTCCGACGAGGCCCCGCCGCCGGTCCACGCCGACGGCGAGCTGGTGCTGTCGACGCCCCCCGACCACACCACCCGCGTGGCCCTGCAGCCGGACGGCGCCGTGCAGATCGCCGCCGGCAAGACCCGCATCACCGTGGCCCGCGACGGCGCCGTCACCCTGACCGGCGAGCAGGACCTCGTCGTCACCGTCAAGGGCGACGCCAGGCTGCGGGCCGACGGCAACGTCGAGCTCACCTGCGCCGACGCCAAGATCCACGCGTCCGGCAGCATCGACCTCGGCGACGGCGGCGACGGCGTGATCACCACCGGCAGCCACAAGTGCTACATCACCGGCAAGCCGCTGGTCGGCAGCGCCAGCGTCAAGGCCAAGGGGTGACGCGATGCCCGCCCCGCCCGCCGCCCTCGTCGAGAACCTCGCGCGCGCCGCCTTCGACGCGGCCGGCCTGCGCGGCGAGCACGCCCCCGACCTCGCGGTCGCGACCGCGAAGACCTGCGGCCAGGCGCTGGCCATGTTCCTCGCCCAGGCCATGGTCCTGCCCGGCATCCCCGCCGCGATCGACCCCGTGAGCGGGGCCGGCAGCACCGCCGGCCCCGGCAAGCTGCTCCCGCCGCCCGCGGGCGGCCCCGTCGCCCCGCAGCTCCGCGGCCTCGCGCTCGCCAACCTCCAGGCCGCCGGCATCGCCGGCGAGCACGCGCCCGCCCTCGCCGCCGTGATCGCCGGCGCGATCGCCCACGGCCTGGTCCTGCTGTGCGCCTCCGCCTCCGTCGCGCCCGGCATCGCCGTGGCCGGCTTCGTGACCACCACCCCCGGGAGACTGCTGTGATGCCCGCACCCACCAAGTCCCAGCTCGCGCCGTTCGTCGAGGGCCTGTGCCGCTCCGAGGGCCTGCGCGGCGAGCACGCCCCCGACCTCGCCGCGGCCGTCGCCGAGACCGTCGCCGGCGCGCTCGACCTGCTGCTGAAGCAGGCGCTCGTGGCCCCCGGCATCGCCGTCGCGCCCGGCTCGTCCGCCGCGCCCGGGAGGCTGCAATGACGACCGACCTGCGCCTGCGCCGCAGCGCGTCCGGCCGCTACGACCTCGACGTCGGCGCCGGCGACGTCGCCACCGTCGCCGGCCGCGACCTCCTGGTCCAGGCCCTCACCCTGCGCCTCGTGTGCGTGCGCGGCGAGCTCACCCGCCTCGGCCACCCGCGCTACGGCAGCACGCTGCACACGTTCGTCGGCCAGCCGCGCGACCGCGAGAGCCTCGGCCTCATGCGCCGCCTCGTGCACAAGACGCTGCTGGCCGACCCGCGCGTCCGCGAGGTCGTGCGCCTCGACCTCCGCACCCCCGATCCCTCCACCGTCGAGATCCTCGCGACCGTGCGCGACCGCGCCGGCGAGCAGGTCTCGCTCGAGGTCCACGTCGATGCCTGACACCCCGCAGTTCGTCCACAAGACCCACGCCGCCATCGTCCGCGACCTGCTCGCCGAGCTCGCCGACCCCGCCGGCGGCGCCGCCCTCACCGACGCCAGCGAGGGCAGCGTCGTGCGCACGCTCGTCGAGGCCTTCGCCCACGCCCTCACCGTCGCCTACGAGCAGCTCGGCGCGGTCTACCGCCTCGGCTACCTCGAGACCGCCGAGGGCAAGGCGCTCGACCAGGTCGTCGCGCTCGTCGGCCTCGCGCGCCAGCGCGGCGGCCACGCCGAGGGCCTGCTCCGCTTCTCCCGCGCCGCCCCGGCCCCGGCCGACATCCGCATCCCCGCCGGCACCCTGATCGCCGGCCGCGGCGCCCCCCCGGTCGAGACCCTCGCCGACGTCGTGCTCGCCGCCGGCAGCCGCTTCGCGCTCGCCCGCGCCGCCAGCGTCGAGCCCCACGACCAGCCCGTACCCGCCGGCGCGCTCGCCCGCCTCGTGCGCCCGATCCACGGCGTCGACGAGGTCCACAACCCCGGCGCGTTCGCGGTCACCGCCGCCGCCGAGACCGACGACGAGCTGCGGGCCCGCGCCCGCTTCTCCCTGCGCCGCGGCCAGCTCGGCACCTGCGAGGGCCTCGAGGCCGCCGTGCGCGCCCTCGGCGTCGCCCACGTGCGCGTGTCCGAGTCCCAGCCCGAGCGCCCAGGGTTCGTCGACGTCGTCGTCGGCGACCCCGACCTCGAGCCCGCCACCATCGCCGCCCTCGAGGACGCCGTCGACGACGCCCGCCCCGCCGGCATCCGCGTGCGCCTCGTCGTCGCCGAGCCCGTGCCGGTGGTCGTCACCGTCAAGCCGGTGCTCGCCCGCCCCGCCGTGGCCGACGACGAGGCCCGCGTGCGCCGCGAGCTCGAGGCCCGCCTGCGCGCCCACGTCGAGTCGCTGGCCCCCGACGACCCGGTCGTGCTCACCAAGCTGAGGGCCGCCGTGCTCGAGCACCCCGACGTGCGCGAGCTCGCCGACGACGGCCTCGCCGTCCGCACCACCCGCGCCGGCGTGCGCCACAACCCCAACGGCGACCTCGCGCTCGAGGGCGGCAAGCGGGCCGTGGTCCACCGCCTCGACGTGCTGCTGCAGCCGCCGATCGTCGACATCTGGATCGACGCGGTCGTCGCCGCGCGCCCCGGCGCCCCCGCCCCCGCGGCCCTGCGCGAGCAGGTCGCGCCGGCCCTGACCGCCGCCATGGACCGCGAGTTCGCCGACCACGGCGCCGGCGCCCGCGAGCTCGGCTTCGCCGCCCTCGCCGCCATGCTGCCCGGCCTGGCCCTCGCCGAGCTCGCCGCCGCCCGCTCGACCCGCAGCTCCACCGGCCAGTCCGTGGCCCTGGCGCCCGGCAGCCCGCCGCTGCGCCTGAAGGCCCGCGAGCGCCTCGGCCTGCGCAGCCTGGAGGTGGCCGGTGGCTGACCGCGACCGCCGCGCCCGCGGCCTGCGCGGCCTGCTGCCCGCCGCCTACGACACCTCGCCCCGCGGCAGCGCCCTCGGCGCGCTGCTCGACGCGCTCGCCGGCAGCCTCGCCGCGCTCGACGCCGGCATCGAGCAGGTGGTGCACGACCGCTGGGTCCGCCTCGCCCGCGAGGACCCGCCGCCCGCCGCCGACGACCCGCCCGCGGCCCGCCGCGCCTGCCTCACGCAGCTCGGCCGCCTGGTCGGCGTGGTCCCCCTGCCGCGCGAGCCGAGCGACCGCCTGCGCCACCGCATCGTCGCCCAGGCCCGCATCCTCCGCGCCGGCGTCACCACCCCGCGCGCCCTGCTCGCCCTCGCCGCCACCGCCCTCGGCCACGACCTCTGCCGCCAGCTCGACAAGCCCGCCCCGCGCGACGGCTCGCGCCTCACCATCGGCCACGCCGTGCCCGCCGGCGCCTGCCGCGCCTGCCCCCGCGCCGGCGCCTGCGCGCAGGTCCACGCCCGCGTCGCCCAGCTGATCCTCGTCGACAACCCGCCCGACCTGCGCGCCCGCCTGCTGCCCGCCGTGCGCCCCGGCGACATCCTCGAGCTCGCCAGCGAGAGCGTCGAGGACGCCCAGCCGACCCTGCGCCTCGGCGCCCCGCCCGACGGCCCGCCCGTCGCCTGGCCCAGCCTGCAGCACGCCGAGGAGACCCTGTTCTACGCCGGCACGCTCGCGCCCGGCGAGACCCTGGTCGTCACCCCCGTGCGCCCGGACGACGAGCACTCGGGCACCGCCGTGCTGCTCGCCCCCGGCCGCCCGCCGCGCCCGCTCGCCCGCGGCGCCGTGGTCTACTTCACGACCTCGGCCCGCTTCGCCGCCGGCGACGACGAGCCGAGCCCGGCCCGCTTCGCCGCCGACGACGCCGGCCCCGAGGCGGTCGTCACCCGCTTCGCCCGCTTCGGCGAGACCGAGCTGCGCACGCCGCTGCTGCCCGCCGGCGGCGCGCGCTGGACGGTCGGGCAGATCGACCGCGAGCAGCTGGCCGCCATGCTCGGGCCCGCCGAGGCCGCGGCCCGCTTCGCCGCCGCGCCGGCCGTCGTGAGCCCGGCGCGCTTCACCCTCGAGCTGACCTGGACGGTGTTCCCGGCCGCGACCTTCCAGCTGCGGATCCCCCGCAACCCCGCCGTGCGCGCGGCCGAGGCCCACGGCGCGATCGGCCTGATCCAGGAGCTCGTCGAGCTCGCCCGCGCGGCCGGCGTCGCCGCCTGGGTCGACTTCCCGCAGGACCACGCGCTCGCCGAGCACGGCCCCGCCGGCCGCGACGACGAGCGCCGGCTGGGCCTCGCCGCCGCCCTCCACGAGCCCCAGCCCGCCCGCGCCAGCCTCGCACTAGCCGCCGCCGCCGCGTTCGCCGAGCAGGCGTCACAGGACGACGCCGTGCGAGTCGACATGGAGGTCGCCTACCCGCTGTTCGCCGGCGTCTTCGCCGCCGACGACATGACGATCGGCACCCGCTTCAACACCTCGCACTTCCCGCGCTAGGCCGCCCACATGCACGACTCCCAACCCATGGCAGGCACCCTGTCGCTCGCCCTGCTCGACGCCGCCGGCCGCGTCGTCGAGCAGCGCCGCGTGCACAACCTCGTCACCGACGCCGGCCGCAACTTCGTGGCCCGCCTGTTCGCCGGCAAGCAGGTCGGCACGCTGCAGGCCACCCTCGTGGTCGGCACCGGCGACGCCCCGCCGAGCCCCGCCGACACCGCCCTCGCCCGGCCGGTCGACGCCGCCGACGTCGGCGAGCAGCACATCACGGTGACCGGCGCCCGCGTGACCCTCAGCGAGCGCCTCGGCGAGCGCGAGGCCAACCAGCCGCTGCGCGAGGCCGGCATCGCCCTGGCGATCGCCGGCGGCCCGCCCGTGCTCTACAACCGCGTGGTCTTCGACGTCGTCAACAAGGCGCCGAACATGCAGATGACCCTGACGTGGAGCGTCGACTTCGGGGGAGGCAGGTAGCCGTGCCCGACAGCCACGCCCCCGCCATCAAGCCGCTCGTCGAGGCCAAGCCCGGCGAGCCGATCACCGCCGGCCGCTGGAACGACATGCAGTGCCGGCTGCGCAGCGAGCACATCACGCACGGCCACACCGGCGCCTGGAAGGGCGAGCTCTACGACGGCGCGCCCATCGGCGCGGCCGGCCTGGCCGACGCCGCGGTGCTCACCTCGCGCCTGGCCGACCGCGCCGTCACCGGCGACAAGGTCGACCCGACCACCAGCCTCACCGTCCGCGAGCTCACCGCCACCAGCAAGCTGCGGACCGCCGCCCTCGAGCTCGCCGAGACCACCACCCTCGCCCTGCCCGTCCACGACCTGCGGCTCGGCCACTCGAGCCGCCACGGCGCCCCCGGCCGCGTCCTCGTCGACCTCGCCGGAGTCGACGGCGCGCGCGACGTGCTCGGCCTCAACCCCGACGGCGAGTGGCGGGACGGCGTCGCCGTCGGCAGCGACCTCCAGGTCGCCGGCAAGACCACGCTCGTCGGCGACCTCACCGCCGCCGCCGCGACCGTGACCGGCGCCCTCACCGTCAAGGCGAGCGCCGCGGTGGCCGGCCCGCTCGCGGTGGCCGGCCCCCTCACGCTGTCCGGCGCCCTGGTGGCCAGGAGCGGCGCCAGCCTGGCCGGCAGCGTCAGCGCCGCCAACGGCCTCAGCGTCACCGGCGCCCCGCTGACCGCCAGCCACGGCCTCGGCGTCGCCGGCCCGACCAGCCTCGCCGACGTCACGGTCGGCGGCACGCTGAAGGTCACCGCCCTCAGCCTGCTCGAGTCGACGAGCCTGACCGTGCCGTGCGCCGAGCTCCGGCTCGGCCACTCGTCGCGCCGCAGCCGCGGCCCCGGGCGCGCCCTCGTCGACGCGCGGGTCGACGGCCGCGAGAGCCTGATCCTCAACTGCGAGGGCGACTGGTCGGGCGGCGTCGACGTGCACGGCGCCCTCGCGGTCAGCGGCGACACCAACCTCCTCAGGGGCCTCAGCGTCGCCGGCAACGCGACCGTCAAGGGCCGCTCGCTCGTCAGCGCCGACGCGGCCTGCCCGACCGCCGCCCGCGTGGTCTGGGGCTACGTCGACGAGCACGGCGCCAGGAAGGCCGGCCACGGCTTCACCGTCGAGACCGTCGACGGCCCCGGCGTGCGCATCAAGTTCACCACGAGCTTCCGCGAGACGCCCTGCGTCATCGCCCAGCAGACGGGCAACGGCCGCACCACCGACAACGCCCTCGTCCACTCGGTCGGCCTCGGCGAGTGCATCGTCTACAACGGCGACGCCAGCGGCGACAAGCGCATGCGCCCGTTCTTCTTCCTGGCCCTCGCCGCCAGCGACTAGCCCCGCGGTGCCCGCATGCCCGACGTCCTCCTCGAGATCGGCCCGCCACGAGCGGCCGGCGCCCGTCCCTCGTCCGCGGTGACAGCCATGCCCGACGTCCTCCTCGAGATCGGCCCCGACGGCGGCGACCTCCCGATCCCCGCCCTCGCCCCCGGCCAGGAGTGGGCCAGCGCCCGCCTGCGGATCTCCGCGCCGCCGACGGTCACCCTGACCCCCACCCTCGAGGCCCCCGGCGACCCGACCGCCGGCGTGCCGTGGATCGGCCTGCGCTGGTCGGCCATGCGCCCGCTGATCGCCGCGGCAGTCACCTGGGCCGCCGCCCCGCCCGCGCACTCGTTCATGCTGCTGAAGGTCGCGACCGGCGGCGTGTGGTTCACCCCGGTCCCGCCCGGCCGCGTCCACCCCAGGACCTACCAGCCGCTGTTCGCCTGCCCGACCACCCGCGACCCCGCGTTCCCGCCGGTGCTCGCCAGCGCCCTCCTGCTCGAGCTCCGCGCCGGCGACCCGTTCAAGCTCGACAGCGGCGAGCCCGACGAGGCCCTCGGCCGCGTGCTCGCCGTCGCCGTGACCGTGCAGAACCCCGTGCACGACCTCAGCGTCGCCGTCGGCAGCGGCGCCCCGGTCCTGCAGCAGCGCGGCCGCCTCGCCGGGCCCGTCGAGCTCGACCTCCTGCCCGCCCTGCGCGCCGCCCCGCCCGGCGCCGCCCTGCGCCTGCGCGCCTCGACCACCGCCGACGTGTCCGTCACCTGGGCGCCGCAGGCCCTCACCCGCCCCGCCGCCGCCCCCGCCGAGCCCGCCACCCAGACCGCGGCCCTCGGCGAGACCGTGCGCTGGTCCCAGCCCCTCGCCGACGAGCCCGTGCGCGCCGCCAGCGGCCGCCTCGCCTGGACCGGCGCGCCCGAACGCTGCCTGCGCGCCCCCGCCGGCGCCCCCGACCCGACGCTCGCGCAGGCCGTCTACCCCGGCCTCGACGCCGCCCAGGCCCTCGGCCCGCTCGCCGGCCCGGCCACCGGCGTCGACCTGTGGATCGCCGCGCGGACCGCCTGCGCCGGGGCCCTGCGCCTCGTCGGCGAGCGCGCCGAACGCCCCGCCGACAAGCCGCTGGCCGAGACGTCCTGGTCGCTCGCCGCCGGCGAGTCGCGCTGGATCTCGCTGCCCCTGCCGCCGGCCGCCCGCGGCCCGCTGTGGCTGGTCTGCAGCGCCCACGAGGGCGACGCGCTGATCCCCCGCGCCGCCCTTCAGGACGACCCGCCCGCCCTGCAGCGCCGCAACCACGGCGCCTGGGACACGCTCGACGACCCGACCGCCCGCCCGAGCCTGCACCTGCGTGTGCGCGCCGCGCTCCCCGGTCGCCCCGCCGTGCCGGTCCGCGTGCGTCGCGGCGACATCACCGTCGACCTCACCAGCGACGGCCCGTTCGACCTGACCCCCGAGCAGCTCGCCCGCCTCAACACGACCTCCGGCCCGGTGCAGATCGAGCTGACCGCCCCCGGCGCCGGCGCCGTCACGCTCGCGGCCTGGGACCTGCGCCTCGCCTGACCCGTCCGCGCCGCGCGACGATCTTCACGCCCTGGACCGACCTCCGGCGGCCCGTCGGCCCGCGCGATCGACGACGCCGAGGCGAGGGTGTGCCCGCGTCGGGCATCGTCGGCGGTCAGCGACCTTCGAGCCAGTGGGGCTCGCTGTTCGCCGCGGCTTCGCAGCGTCGCAGGGCGGCCATCGCTTTGCGCAGGCCGGTGAAGGTGGCGACCAGAGTGCGGGCGCCGTCTGCGGGCTGCCGCCACAGGTGGAGCTCGCGGAGCGTGTGGGTCGTAAACGCGTCGTAGAGCGCGATGTCGGCGAGGTCGATCTCGAGGGTCTCGAACAGGTCGAGCAGCACCTCGTTCACGTCGCCGGGGTTGCTCGCGGCGATCTGCGGGCCGTACTCGCTGCTCGGCTGGTGGTCGATCGGACCGCTCAGCACGAACACCCGGCCGGTGCCGGGCGAGGCGAACTGCTGAAACTCGAACCAGCCGATGCCGTCGACGATGTGGCGCTCGGTCGGTAGATCCAGCGCTGCGATGAATGCGGGGAGCGGGAGCCGTAGCACCCCGATCTCCGCGAGCGGCGGGACGAGGATGCCGCGCCGCAGCTCGTCGAGGGCGCGGACGATGTCCTCCCTGCGCAAGACATGCGGGGCCGCGGCGTCGCCCGGGGGCATGCGAGTGTCGGCGTCGAGGAGGTCGTTGAGGATGTGCGTGGCGGTCCGGTTCAGAGCGATCGGGCCCTGCCAGTACTCGCCGGCGCTCCGCCAGGTCTCTCCTGCCCACGCCATCAGCGAGGCGTGGGTCTCGCGGCCGTCGAGGAGCGCCTGCAGCCGGCGGATCATGGCCTCGACGATCTCGCGTACGCGCGCGTCGTACAGCTTTTCGCCGGGCCTGGGTGCCATCGGGGTGGCCAATTTTACATGCTCCGCCCGGGCGACACAATCTGGCGACGCCGACCAACAGCCGGCGGCCATCCCCCACGAGGCGAACGGCGCCGCGACCGACAGCCCGGAAGCGGCCCACGCTCGGAGCCATGGCCAACAACAGGCGGTGGTATCCCGGCCGGTACGGGCGTAGCGCTCGACGGGCCTCGCCGCGGGCGCTTGACAGCCGGCGCGTCCTCGCCTTGGATCTCGGGCTTGTTCGTCGACCTCACCCCGTACCCCTTCGTGCGCGCGCTCGAGGGCGCCTGGATGACCATCCGCGACGAGGCGCAGGCGCTCCCGGAGGGTCGCTTCTTGCCGTGGCTGCAGCGCGAGATGTACGGCGAGGGCTGGAGCGTCGTCCCGCTGAACTGGCTCGGGCGCACGGTGCCCGGCATGACCGATCATTGCCCCGCGACGTGCGCCCTCCTCGCGGACATCCCGGGCCTGGCGATGGCGATCTTCTCGCGCCTCGCGCCGCGCACGCACATCCGCCCGCACGTCGGCTGGGGCGACCGCGTGCACCGGATCCACCTCGCGCTGAAGACCCCTCGCCAGGGCGCCTGGATCCGCGTCGGTCACGAGACCCGCGCGTGGACCGCCGGTCGTTGCCTCGGCTTCGACGACACCGTCGAGCACGAGGCCGCCAACGAGTCCGACGAGTGGCGCACGGTCCTGATGCTCGACGTCCTCCGCCCCGGCCTCACCGGCGCCCCCTACGACCCCGGGAAGCTGCCGCACGAGGTCGCCGCGATGGCCGAGCTGCTGGTCTCCGGGGAGCCGAAGACCGGCCGCCGGCGACGCGAGTAGCCGGCCTCCCGTCCGCGAAAGCGTTGCGCCGCCGACGTGGCGTAACGACTGGCGGAGCGCTGCGGCTCCGCCGCTCCCAGGGGCTGGCCGGCGACGATCCGCTGAATCGCCGGGCGACCGAACAAATGGTGATCGGGGCGTGACGCGCAAGTAAAGACGCTCCCTCGAGGGCATACCCACGGGCGTGGTGGTGGAGCGGAGCACGAGCGCGTGAGCCGGCGGTTCGTCGCAGCGACCGGGAAGAAGTCGGACGAGTGGATGGGTCGCTACCTCGGGCGCGCTGGAGATCGCCGCGATCATGCTCGACGGGATCCATATCGACGAGCACGTCGTCCTCGTCGCGCTTGGATACGACGCGCCCAGGTCCTGCGGTTCCCCGGCTGACCGCGCACCTCGGTATCGCGCCTGCTCAAGGCTTGAGCTCGCGCTGTTGACGTGACCTCCTCGCCGAGATCGCGACCGGACCAGTGGCCGTGCTCGCCGATGGTAACGAGGTCGGCACGCCTGCGGAGATGCATCTCTCCAGACGTCGACGTCCACGGTAAGACCGCACGAAAACATTCTCAGCGATCGAGTTTCGATGACATCGATCCGGAGGCCGTCATGCGGCGTAAGAGTCGGTCTCTCGCTACCACGAAGAATAGGGTGACTCCATTGCGCTTTCTCGTTACGGGTTCGACAGGCTTCGTCGGCAGTCATTTTACTGCTTGGTGCTTGCGCCGCGGAATCGACGTCGTGGCCCTGGTGCGGGGCGACGACGTCCGTGAGGCCGAGCGCCGCGTGGAGGCGGCAGTCCGTGCGAGTGATGCGTCCCACGGAGAGGCCACGCCCCTCCGATGGCGGCCTGGCGCGCTCCGCGTGGCGCTGTGGGAGCTCACGGGGAATGCCGAAGGGCCGGCCAGCCCTGCGCCCGAGGATGCAGCGATGCAGGGGTGCGACGGCGTCTGGCACTTCGCCGCGAGCCTCAGCTTCGACATTCGCTGGCGCGACGCGATCCACGCGGCGAATGTGCTCGGCACCCGCCGATGTATCGACCTCGCGCTGCGGATCGGCGCCCGACGATTCATCCATATCTCGACGGCGTACACCGCCGGCGCCGAGGCCGGCGTCTTCGCCGAGGAGCTGCACTCCCCCTCGCGTCGCTTCAACAATTACTACGAGGAGAGCAAGTGCCTCGCCGAGCACGAGGTGGCGCGCCGCTGCGGCGAGGCGGGGCTGGACTTCTCGATCTTGCGCCCTTCGATCGTCGTCGGTCCGTCGACCACGTTGCTGCCCGGCGGCAGCGACTCTGGGCTCTACGGGTTCGTCCGCGAGGTGGCCACGCTGGCGCCCGCGCTGCGGGCGCGTGGCCGCGGTGTGACGATCCTCGGAGACCCCGAGGCGCCGCTGAACCTGATACCGATCGATCACCTGCTGGACGATATTGCGACGCTCGTCGACGGCGACTTCGCTGGCGGGCCGATCTATCACCTGACGAGCGATTCGTGGGTCTCCGTCGGAGAGACCACCCGGATCGTCGGCGAGGTCCTCGGCGCCGGCCGGGTGGAGGTCGCCCGCGGCCGCGACCACGAGCGCAGCGCGCTCGAGCGCGTGCTCGACGCGAAGACCGAGTTCTATCGGCAATACCTCGACCGCGGCAAGCGATTCCTGCGATCGCTGGGCCCCGGCCGCGGGGTCGATGCCGCCGCGCTGCGGGGCTATGTCGAGGGTTTCATCGCACCGACGGAGCGCCCTCCGGTGGCCGCGGCGGTGGCGAGCCGAAGGGCCGTGGACCTGCGCGAGCTGGTGCTCGACGTCGGCCGGTGCCACGCGGACCGCGTGTTCCTCGAGCCGGCCGAGCCGGGCGTTCCGCCGCTGGACTTCGCCGCGCTGGCCCGGCTGTGCGCGAGCGTCGACCGCCTGCTCGACGCCCACGGCGCGCCGCGTGGCGAGCGGGTGATGGTGGTGTTGCCGAGCGGCAGCCTGCTCGCGCTGCTGTTCCTCGCCGTGATCGCGGCGGGCCGCGTGCTCGTGCCGGTCAACCCCACCACCGGAGCGCGCGAGTTGGCGTATATGTTGACGCAGACCCGCCCGGCGCTGGTCATCGCGTCGACCGAGGCCGCCACGCTCCTGGACGCCGCCGGCTGCGAGTCACAAAGATTCTGCGTCGGCGACGACGGCGCCTTGATCCGCGAGCTGGCGGCCGGCGGCGCGGGCACCACGCTGTCGGCGCTCCCCTCGGGCGGCGCGACGACAGCACAGATCATGTACACCTCCGGGTCGACCGGGGTGCCGAAGGGGGTCGTACACTCGCACGCGAACCTGCTGAGCGACGCCTATGCGGTGGCCGACCACCTCGGGGTCGCCGTGGGGGACCGGTTCATGACCGTCTGTCCGTTGTTTCACAACAGCGGACAGGTGCTGACCACGTTGATCCCGGCGGCGCTCGGGGGGACGACGACGGTGATCCGGCCGGAGCTCGCGCTGCTCAAGTTCTGGCAGTACGCGAAGCGCCACCGGGCCGACTGGACCCTCGTCATGCCGACGTTCCTCGTGCGGCTGCTGCAGGCGGCCGCGCCGGAGGAGCGGGCCTCGCTGAAGGGCATCGTCTTCGGCGGCGCGGGCACCGGCAAGACCACGATCGAGGCGTTCGAGCGGCGCTTCGGGGTGCCTCTGATCCAGTGTTACGGCCTCACGGAGACGACGTCGATCACTACGCTCGAGCCGCTCGATCGCGGCGCGCGGGTGGTCGGAAGCGCGGGGCGGACGCTGCCGCTCGCGCAGCTCGAGGTGGTGCAGGACGGCCGTGCCGTCGCTCCGGGCGAGCGCGGGGAGATCCGCATCCGCGGCGCCAACGTGTCCGCCGGCTACTTCGAACAGCCCGAGCTCAGCGCGGGCCGCTTCCGTGACGGGTGGCTGTACACGGGTGACATCGGGCACATCGACGCCGACGGCAATGTCTTCGTCGTCGAACGGATCGACAGCATGGTGTCGATCGGCGGCGAGAAGGTCTACCCCGCGGAGATCGAGCGGCTGCTGCCGGACCTCGTCGGCATGGCCGAGGGGGCCGTGCTCCCGCTCGACGAGCCCGTGATGGGCACGACGCTCGTGCTCGTCTTCCGCTGCGCGCCCGGGTTCACCGCCGACGTGGCGGGCTGGCGCCGCGCGCTCCGCACGGCCGTCAGCGCATTCAAGGTGCCGGCGCGGTTCGTCCCCCTCGATGTCCTCGGGCTCGCGGAGTTCCCACGGGCCGAGAACGGCAAGCTGCTGCGCAAGGCGCTGTCACAGCGGTTGTATGACCACCGCGAGCTCGCGCTCGCCATCGGAGGTCGCCATGGTGAGTGAGCAGACCACGGAGCACGAATTGGCGGCGGAGGTGGCGGCGATGGTCCGCGCACACCTGCCGGCGGACGCCTCGGCGGCGCTCAACCCTGAGCTCGACCTGCGGACGAGCGGCCTACTCGACTCGTTCGCGTTGCTCGAGCTGGTCGCCGCGCTCGAGGGCCGCTTCAAGTGCGAGTTCTCGATCGACGCGCTGGCCCCGGGGAGCCTGCGCAGCGTCGCCGGGCTGACCCGGCTGGTGCTGACGACCCTTCGTGGGGCCGGGGAAGGGCCGACGCCATGATGCAGCGACGAACTGTCGAGCGCCCGGAGGGTCGACTCTCGTACCTCCGGATCGGCTCCGGGCCGCTGGTGGTCATCGTCAACACCTACGGCGCCGAGCTCGAAGTCTGGGAGGGTCTCATCGCCGAGCTCGCGCAGCGCTTCAGGGTGATCACGTGGGACTGCCGCGGCTTCGCGGACGACGAGCTCGACCGGCGGTACACCGTGAACGACCACGCCGCGGATCTGCACGCGATCCTCACCGTCGAGGGCGGCGCGGCGGTCGTGCTGGCGTGGTGCGGCAGCTGCAAGGTCGCCCTCGAGTTCGCGCACCGCCATCCGGACCGGGTCCGCGCCCTCGGGCTCATCACCGGGAACTTCGCCTCGACGGGCCTCGACACGCCGCTGACGGTCTATCAGCAGAACCTGACGCGGGCCGCGCGGTTGATCGTCCGCCGGCCACACCTCGCCAGGGCACTCCTGGCCGCGCTGTCCGGCGGGAGCGACGAAGCTGGCGAGGAGGCCGCGCTGGTCCGGCGCTTCTCGACCGAGAGCATCAACTCCAGCGTCGTGCCGGACGCGCACATCCGCTACGTCGTGCGCCCGTTCGTCAGCGAGCCGGCGATCGTGCAGTACATGCATATGGTGTGTGACCTGCTCGACCACAGCATCCGCGGATATCTCGAGGCGCTCACCGTGCCGACGCTGATCCTGACAGCCGAGCACGACCCGATCGCGCACCCCGGAATGTCGGAGGAGGCGGCGAAGCGGTGCCCCGTGGCCCGCCTGGTCGTGCTTCCCGACGCCGACCACTACTGCTTGGTGACCCACACGGCGAGGATCCTCGCCGAGCTGACTCGCACGGCCCGCCACGAAGAATCGAGGTCAGACGATGCTGTTGTCCGACGCACAGACCGCTGAGTTCGCGCGCACCGGTTACCTGTTCTTTCCTCGCCTCTTCACGCCCGAGGAGACGGCGCCGTTGCTGCAGCAGGTGCCGCGGGAACTCGCACACGAGGGGCCGGAGGTCGTGCGTGAGCGCGGCGGCGAGTCCGTACGCACGGTGTTCGCGGCGCACCGCCGCAACGACCTGTTCGCTCGTCTGGCGCGCCACCCGCGGCTGATCTGCGCGGCCGAGCGGCTGCTCGGCGGTCCGGTCTATCTCCACCAATTCAAGATCAACGTGAAGTCGGCGTTCGACGGGGACCTGTGGCAGTGGCACCAGGACTTCGGCACCTGGCACCGCGAGGACGGGATGCCGGAGGCGCGGGCGATGAACCTGCTCGTGTTCCTCGAGGACGTCAACGAGTTCAACGGACCGCTGATGCTGATCCCCGGGTCACACGTGCACGGGAACCTATCGGCGAAGTGGGACGCGCAGACGACGAGTTATCCGCTGTGGGCGCTCGATCGTCCGACCATCGCCCGGCTCGTCGACCAGGGAGGCATCGTCGCGCCGAAAGGTCCGGCGGGCTCGGTCCTGCTGATTCACAGCAACGTGGTGCACGCTTCGACGTGCAACCTGTCGCCCTGGCGGCGTACCAGCGTGATCCTCAGCGTCAGTCGGACCGACAATCCGATCGCCGTGTACAAGCGGCCCGAGTGGATCGCACACCGTGATTTCGCGGCGATCGAGGTGCTCGCCGACGACTGCCTCAACCCTGAATTCCCGTCGAGGAGGTGCCTGTGAATTCGAGCTTCGTCAGCCCATGGATCGCAGCGGTCGAGAATCATCCGCTCTACACGCACCCGCTGTTCGACCGCTGGCGCGCGGTCGAGCCCGGCCCCGAAGAGCTGGGCGCCCTGTTCCACCAGATCCAGTGCTTCTGCGCGTCAACACGGCCGGGGCACGCATTCCCGCAGACGCTGCGCTCGCTCGGCCACGTCGAGGAGGCGGCGCTGATGGACGAGATCGTCGCCAGCGAGTCGGGTCACGGGCCCGAGCTGGCGACCATGGCGGGATACATCATCAACCGCGCCGCTGGTCGGACCCTGTTCCCGGACCTCTACGACACCGCGGCCGTCGAGGACCAACTGCGGCGCGCGTCAGACCGCGTGCTTGGACACGTCGCCGGCTACGACGCGAGCGACGGCCTGACGGCGCAGGCACGCCGAGCCATCGCCGTGTTCGACAGTCGCCGCGGCACGAGCGCGGCCGACGCGATGCGCTCGCTCGGGGTCGCGCTGGCGCTCGAGATCATCTCCAACCGGCACCTGATCCCGGGGGAGAAGTCGGCGCTGGTCGAGAGCGGGCTCTACGGGGTCTCCTTGGACGACGCCGAGATGCATTACCTCGCCGAGCACTGGGGTGAGCTCGGCGCGGAGCAGCAGCACGAGAGCAACGTGATCCGCGCGATCACCTCGATCGCCGGCACCGGGGACAACGCGGACGTCCGCGGCGGAGTGGTCGAGTTCCTCGACGCGCTGGCGAGCCTGTGGGACGCGCTCGACGAGCATGTGCTGGCCCCCCTGGAGCGTCGTCGTATGGAGGTGGTCAATGCCTGAGCCATGTTACGAGGCCGCGGACCTTCAGAGCCTGCCCGATGAATACTCGCAGCTGTTGGTCCGCCTGATCCGTCTCCAGGCGGACGGTGAGATCGCGGCGCCGCAGGTGTATTTGAACGATTGGTGCCTGCGCGCGCCGACCGCGTTCGATCAGATGATGATCGCCCGCATCGCCTCGCAGGAGCTCGACCACTACCGAAAGTTCGCTAACGTGCTGTCGGACATTGCGATCGACATCTCCGATCTGATGTCGGTGACCCCCGAGCAACGCAAGGTCTCCGCCCTCAATCACCGCATTGAGTCGTGGCCCGACCTCGCGGCCTTTTACTTCTTGATCGACCGGGTCGGGGCGTTCCAGGGCGAGGAGCTGACCACCTGCAGCTACGGGCCCGTGGCGCGGGTGATGCCGAAGATCATGCAGGAGGAGCTCACCCACGTCGCGTTCGGCGCGTTGCACGTCAAGAAGCTGGCGGACGACCCGCGGCGCCACGAGGAGATGCAGGCCGCGATCGACCGGTGGTTCCCACGCGGGCTCGATATGTTCGGTCGCTCGCACTCGGCCCGGGCCGCGCGTTATGTCCACTGGGGCCTGAAGCGGCGGAGCAACGAGGCGCTGCGTGACGCGTGGCTGGCGGAGGTGAGCGAGCTGTTGACGGAGATGGGGCTGCACGTTCCATCGCCTGACGCGATGCGCGAATTCCCCTGACGCGTCGTACACCCGAGTACCGTCATGACGGCCTCGCCTGATTGATCCCGTCCTCCGTCAGCGCCGACGCCCTCCACCCCGACGCGCCGGGTCGCCGCAGATCGAGGCGCGCGAGGTTCACCGAGCCGCAAGCGCCGGCCGAGCGGATGCAGCCGCCGTGCGACGCTCACGTCTCGGATCGATCTCCCCGGCGACTCGTCGGCCCGCGCGATCGACGGCGCCGCGACCGGGCGGTCAGCGGCCTTCGAGCCGGTGGGGCTCGCTGTTCGCCGCGGCTTCGCAGCGTCGCAGGGCGGCCTTCGCCTTGCGCAGGCGGTTGAAGGTGGCGACCAGGGTGCGGGCGCCGTCAGCGGGCTGCCGCCACAGGTGGAGCTCGCGGAGCGTGTGATCGTGGTCGCCGACACCCACGTCGGCCGCGACCCGGCGGCCGACGTGCCCACGACGACCTGGTGCTGTTGCGGCGCCGCCGAGCGAGACGACGAGCTCGCCCCGGGCGCTTGACACGACCTCGCCCGCCCCAGCCCTCGCGGGAGGGCTCCCCAGGCCGTCGTTCCACGCCGGACCGCGCCTCTCGGTCTCACGCCTGCCCTCGGGAGAGTCCTCGCGCCGTCGACGCGAGCCTCGCTCGAGTTTCGGCAATTAATCTCGCCGCTCCGGTTACCTCATGCGGGTGACGCAGACGCGTCACCGCCTGCACGTACGCGGCGCCGTCCGCTCGCCCGTGGTCTGCGGACCCGCGGGCGAATCATGACCATGTCGCGCTCGACAGGGTCCCCTCGCCCTCGACCCCGATCGACGCGTCAGCGCCGCGCCTCGCGCCCCCAACCCCCGCGTATCCCGCGTCGACGCCCGCCCGCGTGCGCCGCCGAAACCCACCTTGCCAGGAGAGGACCGCCCCATGTCCACCGCCACCGCCCGCGAGCGGGACGACGCTCGCTCGCCCGTCTGTTCCTACAACGAATGGGACCCGCTGGAAGAGGTGATCGTCGGCGTGCTCGACGGGGCGGCCGTCCCGTCGTGGCACATCGCGCTCGCGGCGACGATGCCGGAGGAGCAGTGGCGCCTGTACCAGAGCCGCGGCGGCTCGCGCTTCGACCCCGAGCTGGTCGCGCGCGGCAACCAGGAGCTCGACGCCCTCGCCCACATCCTCGCCGCCGAGGGCGTGAACGTCCGCCGGCCGGCGCGGATCGACCACGCGACGCCGTTCGCCACCCCGAGCTGGCGCTCCGAGGTCACGCGGCCCATCGGCACCGCCGCCGCCGCGTCGCGTTTGGCCGGCGACAGCGGCGGGCTGAAGTCGATCTCGAGGAGCAGCCGGTGGGGCACCGTGCAGATCGCGTAGTCGCCGCGAACGCTCGCGCGCCGCCCGTCGCGCACGTACTCGACCGACACCGCCTCCGCCTCCGAGCGCACGGCCGTCACCTCGGCGTCGCGCACGATACAGCCGGCGAGCGCGTCGGCGAAGCGATCGGTCAAGCGGTCGTTCCCCCCGGCGACGGCGAAGGTCCTCCGGCCGGGGCCGTCGACGCTCTGGGCCGCGAGCCAGCCGAGCGCGTCGAACGTCTCGACGACCGACCCGCTGGACGCGCGATAGATGTCTCGCGCCGCGGGCGAGGCCCCGAGCCGGGCGAGCAGGCCCTGCACGCTCTCCCCCCGAAAGGCCTCACGCGCGGCCGTCGGCGGCCAGCCGGGCTCGTCGGGGCGGGACAGCAGGCGGATCGCCCGCTCGCTGTAATGATCACAGAGGCCCTCGGCGTCGAGCTGCGCCTCGTCGGCCGTCAGCCCCAGGTCGCGCGGATATCCGGCGCCGTGCGGGCCGCCGGTCTCGAAGCGGTGGCCACGCACGTGATAGACATGCGACCTGCGGTCCGCCGGATACTCGACGAGCGGCAGCCCGAAGCGGCGGATGTAGGCCAGCGGCAGCGGGTGCTGCTCGGGGATCCGGGTCGCTCCGAGCTCGGCGTACTGCTCGCCGAAGTGACCGCGGAGCGTGAAGACCCGCCCGCCGACGCGCCCGGTCCGCTCGAGCAGCACCGGCGAGAAGCCGGCGGCGCGCAGGCCCCAGGCGGCGCACAGCCCGGAGATTCCGCCGCCGATGACGACCACGCGGCGGCCGCCGCCGACGTCGGGCCACGCCGGGATCTTCAGCCACAGGTCCGGCAGCAGCGGCGCCGCGGCCGCGAGCCGCCCGGGGTCGTAGATCGACGTCGATGTCGGGGGGCAGAACGAAGCGTCTCGCATTGCTTCCACTCTCTCGCGTCCGCATAGACCGCTGATGTCGCGGCGCTCAATAACCCCGCCCGCGATCGACCTGATGGCTGAGCCCCTCGCCGCGCTCGAAGCGTTCGATCTGCGAGAGCACGTAGCGTGAGATCGCCTCGGGCTCGGAGTCCGCCGCCTGATGCGGCGAGATGACGACGCCGGGGTGGCTCCACAGCGGATCTTCCGGCGGGAGGGGCTCGTGTTCGAACACGTCGAGCGACGCCCCCGCGAGCTCGCCCGCGTCGAGCGCGGCCAGGATGTCGGCCGCGACCTGGAGCTTGCCGCGCCCCGCGTTGATGACGACCGGCGCGCCCAGCGGGCCCGTGCGTGACAGCCTGCGGATGAGCGACCGATCGAGGATCCCGGTCGTCTCCGGCGTGTGCGGCAGGAGGACCACGAGCACGTCGGTGCGCGCGAGGAAGGCGTCGAGCTCGGCCGGACCCGCGAACGACTCGACCCCGGGCACACGCTTGCGCGTCCTGCTCCAGCCGGCGACCGCGAAGCCGAGCCCGGCGAGCGCCCGGCCGGCGTGCCGCCCGAGGTGGCCGAAGCCGAGGATCCCGACCCGCGTGGAGGCCGGCGCCGTGGTCGCGAAGGTGTGCCACACGCGCTGGCGCTGATTGGCGAGCAGGCGCAGCTGCTCGCGGTGATGGAGGAGGACCTGGAGGACCACGTACGCGGTCATCCGCGCGGTGATGTCGGGATCGACGACCCGCACCAGCGGGACATGCCTCGGTATCGTCGCGTCGCAGAGGATCGCGTCGACGCCCGCACCGAGCGAGAATATCGCCTTGAGGTTGGGCATGCCGGCGAGCGCGCCGGGCGGCGGCTGCCAGACCAGCGCATAGTCGATCGCGGCGAGGTCCGCCGTCTGCTCGGGCCAGACCCTCACCTCGCGCCCCGGCGCGAGCCTCACGAGCGCGTCCCTCAAGTCGGACGGCCGCCAGTTCTCCACCACGATCGCCAGGGCCATCGCTGCCAGCTCCCCGGCGTGGAATGTTGCCACGACTCCCGCGAGCGCGGGCGCCGCTCAACCGTGCATATGGTCGACCATATCCCGCAACGAGCGCGCCCACGCGTCGAAGTCGAGCGGGCCGGGCTGCTCGCTGCGCCTGCGCTCGAGCTCCTCGGCGAGCAGCTGGCGGGCCCGGCGGATGCGGGTCTGCGCGGTGCCGTGGGGCACCTGAAGCACCTGGGCGATCGCCGCCGAGGTCATGTCCTCCCAGTAGTGGAGCTCGAGCACCAGCTGGGCGTCGAGCGGCAGACGTCGCAGGCTCTCGAGCAAGAGCTGATGCTCGCGGCGCTCCGCGATGACCGTGCTGGGCCGGGGATCGAGGTCGTGCAGCGAGACCTCGCTGATCGCCACCTCCTCGCCCTTCCGGCTGCGCGCGCGGTAGAAGTTGAACAGCACGTTCCGCGCGATGGCGTACAGGTACCCGCGGAAGTTGCCCTCGCCGAGGAAGCGCCTGCGGCCCTCGATGCATCCGAGGAAGGTCTGCTGGACCAGCTCCTCGACGTCGCCGTGGACCTTCGTGCGAAAGAAGCGGACCAGGCGGACGAAGTAGCGATCGAACAGCTGCTCGCCGGCTCCAGCGTCGCCGTGGTTCCACGCCTCGAGCAGAGCCTCGTCGCCGACCATGGGCGCGAGCCTACCGACTCGCTCCGACAAAACCAAGGGCGCCCCGAACGCGCCCGTCGCGGGTCACGACGGCTCGGGATCGGCCCAGCGCGCGAGCCCGGCACGCCGACGCACGAGCGCGTTGACGTGGAACCGATCCTCCGCGCGCGCGAGCGCCTGGGCGACGTGCCGCTGCGCCGCGTCGTATCGCCCGTCGCGGACGCACAGCGCGGCCAGCTCGATCCAGAGCGCCGACTCGAGCTCGGCGCTGGCCCCGTCGTCGAGCCCGCGCCCCGCGGCGCGCCCCTCGGTGAACACGCGCAGGGCGCCCGCGACGTCCGCCTCGGCGTCGCCCCAGCGGCCCGCCCGCGCCAGCGCCCGCGCGCGCGCCAGCAGCAGCTCGAGCACATACGCCTCGACCCGCCCCTCGGCGAGCGTCACGTCCCCGACGTCGAGCAGCAGCGCCCGGTCGGCGAGCGCGTCGTCGCTGCCGTGGGCCAGGGCCGCGGACCACGCCCGCCAGAACAGGCGGGGGAAGCCGGCCGGGTCGCGCCCGCGGACGATCGGCACGAAGGTCGCTCGCTGCGTGCGCAGCAGGTGCAGCGCGTCGCGGCTCGCGGCCGCGTCGCCGATCACCGCGCCCAGCCGCGACTCGGCGTCGTGCCAGCGGCCCAGCTCGAGCTGCGCCGCGACCCGCCACGTCGCGAGCCCGGCGGCCGCGACGTCGCCGACATCCGCGATCCGCAGCGCCGCCGCCGGGTCGCCCTCGACGAGGGCCTGCTTCAGGCGGTCGAGCGGCGAGGTCCGCGGCGCCTCGACGACCTCGACGCCGAGCGCGCTGAGCCGCCGAACCGCGACCTCCGCCCACGCGCTCGTGTCCTCCGGTCGCCCGCCGAGCCCCGAGATCTCGAGGCGGCGGGGGCCCGGCGCCGGCCGCCGCGCGAGCGCGCCGCGCTCCTGGCGGAGCACGCGGCCGTCGGGTTCGGCGAGCGTGCAGCTCCACTCGCCGAGCAGCGGCATCACGTCGAGGCGGATGACCAACCTGCGCGCCGGCTGCCCCGTCGTGCTGCCGCCCGGCGGCACGAAGAACTTGCCGCGGGCGCCGCCCGGCAGCTCGCACAGCACGTGGTGCTCGGCGATCCCGCCGCCGCCCCCCGAGAAGATGCGGATCTTGATCGGCTCGCCCGCGCCGTCCTCCGGGGCCAGCGTGAACAGGACCCCCGCGCTCCACTCGAGGCGCACGAGCTCGACCTCGAGCTCGAGGCTCAGGTGGCGCGCGTCCCACTCGACCGGCAGCGAGGCGATCGTCGCCTGGTCGGCGAACGCGTGCACGTGCAACGCGGACTCGTCCGGGGCCCGACGCAGCGCGAGGGGGTCGTCGATCCGCCACGCCGGGTCGAGCGGCCGATCGAAGCGACCCGCCGCGGGCGGCTGCTGCGCCGCGAGCTCGCGGGCCAGCGCGTGCAGCTCGGCGGCCTCGGCGAGCCGGCGCGCGTCGCCGGTCGCGCGCGCCGCGAGGGCCCCGGCGACCCGCGCGGCGCTGGCGTAGCTGCCGGCGCGCAGGTAGTCGCGCGCGGCCGCCGACAGCTCGACCTCGCGGACGGCCGCCGAGCCGGCCGCCAGCTCGTGCAGCGCGGCCGAGCGCGCGTACTGCTGGTCGAGCTCGGCGAGCTGCGCGGCCTGGATCCGCAGCTGCGCCTGCACGTCGCCGTCGACCGCCTCCGCCGTGCGCTCGAGCAGCCGGCCGGCGCGCTCGCGCAGGCCGAGGCGAACGAGCCGCCCGGCGCGCCGCTGGACGTCGGCGATCCACGGCTCCGCCGCCGGCGACGGCGCGCTCACCTCGGCCAGCCCCGGCAGCGGCGCGAGCGTCCCGTCGCCCGCGCCGAGGACCACGGTCCGCGAGTCGCCGGCCGAGTCGCGGGCGATCAGCTCGACCGCCGGATCGCCGTCGAGCTCGACGAGCGCGAGCGGGGCGAGCCCGCCGATCAGGACCGGCTCGAAGCGCAGCCCGGCGAGCTGGCGGTAGATCAACAGCGCGTGCTCGTGGGCCCGCAGCGGGCTCTGGAACACCTCGTCGGCGCGGGCCAGCC
Organism: Myxococcales bacterium; assembly: GCA_016793465.1. The sequence continues at coordinate 3,390 of JAEUJW010000089.1, read as the reverse complement.
GGCGCGCGTGCACGACGAGGTCCTCGAGGCCGTCGCCGTCGACGTCGCCGACGCGCAGCCCGACGAGATCGAGGGGCAGCCGATCGCTCAGGCGCCGCGGCACCGGCAGGAACGCCCGCTGCTGCAAGGTCCCGTCGACCAGCTCGAGCAGGTAGACGCCCGCCGGGGCGCCGGTCGGCGCGTCGTCGGCGAAGATCCGCCGGTTCGCCCCGCGCTCGCCCTTCAGCGCCACGAGCAGCGGACGCTCCGCGCCCAGCGTCGCCAGCCCGCTGACGCTGCCGAGCTGCCGCCGGGCGACCAGCTGCTGCTCCGCCCCGTCCCCCGTCGGCCGCAGCACCCGCACGTCGTAGGCCCGCCACGGCCCCACGGCGACGATGAGCTCCTCGACGCGGTCGCCGTCGAGGTCGGCGCCCAGCATCGCCGTGATGTCCGAGCCGCGGGTCTCCGCGTGCGGCACGACGACCTCCCAGCCCGCCGCGTGGCCCTCGCGCAGCGCCAGCAGGCGGCGGCTGTACGGCCCCGTGCCGACGTAGGGCTCGCGTCGCCCGTCGCCGTCGAGGTCGGCGCCGGTCGCCTGCACGACCGCGCCCTCGCGCCAGCGCAGGTGCTCGCGCGGCTCACCTGGCCCGAGGGACAGCAGCACGCCGTCCTCGCCGTCCCACCCGACCACCAGGTCGGGGCCGCCGGCTCGCGTCACCGCGGCGAGCGGCAGCAGCCCGGTCGACAGCCCGCCGAGCGCGCGCGAGGGGGCGAGCGTGGGGTCGGCCCGCGCCAGCGACAGCCCGCCGGGGACGCCGGCGGGCGCGTGCCGCAGCAGCAGCTCGCGCGCGCCGTCGCCGTCGCTGTCGAGCACGAGCGCCGCGTGGGCGACCTGCTCCGTGGTCGTCACCGACGCGAGCGCCGCCAGCAGCGGCGCGAGCGCCGCGAGCTGCGGCGCTGCGCTGGTCGGCAGGGACAGGTCGCGCGCCCGCGCGAGGTCGCGGTTGGCCGCCGCCGAGGTCACCGCCAGCGCGCGCAGCTCCGGGTGCGCGCGCAGCTCGTCCTCGTCGAGCGCGGCGAGCACGGCCGCCATCGACGTCCAGTCGTGGTCGTCGCGGAGCACCTCCGCGAGCCCGCGCTGCGTCGACACGCGCTCGGGGCCGTCGAGGGCGTCGACGTCGACCTCGACGAGGCTCTCGATCGCGCCGGCGACGTCCCCCGCCGCGCGCTCGCGGGCCGCCTGGCGCAGCCACACGCGGGCGTGCGCGGCCGTCCCGCGCACGCCCGCGAGCTCGGAGAACTCCCGCAGCAGCTCGCGCGCCTCGCCGCGTCGGCCCTCGCGCGACTGCTGCTCCACGCGCGGCTCGATCGCCACCAGCCTCGCGTCGGCCTCCCGCTCGCTGCGGGCGCGGGACCAGGCCGAGGCGCCGCTGGCGAGCGCCATCGCCGCCGCGCTGCCGAGCAGCACCAGCGACGCCGCGATCCCCAGGGCCCGCCTCCGCCCCCGGCGTGCGGCGGCCGGGTCCTCGGCGAGCGCGTCCAGCAGGCGCTCCATCGTCGGCCAGCGCGCCGCCGGGTCGGGCTCGAGGCCGCGGGCCAGCACCGCCGCCAGCCACGCCGGCACGCGCGGGCTCGCCGTCCCGGCCGCCGCGCCCGGAGACGGCTCGCGGACGCGCTCGCCGTACAGCCCCTCGTACAGCACCGCGCAGAAGCTGTACTGATCACTGCGGGCGTCCGGGCGGCCCCCGCTGCGCTGCTCCGGCGCCATGTAGGCCGGCGTCCCGAGCCGCGCGCCGGTCCGCGTCAGGTCGCCGTCGAGGCCCGCGCCGGCGTCGTCGGGGCTGGCCTGCGCCTCCGGCTCGGGGCGGTCGTGCAGCGCGGCGAGGCCGAAGTCCAGCACGCGCACCTGCCCGTCCTCGCCGAGCATCACGTTCTCCGGCTTGAAGTCGCGGTGGACGACCTGGGCTCCGTGGGCCGCCGCGAGCCCGCGACCGGCCGCGATCATCACGCGCAGCACCTCGTCGATCGGGTGCGGGCCCCGCTGAAGCCACACCCTCAGCGTGCTCCCGCGGACGAACGCGGTGACCAGGAACACCGCGCCGTCGTGCTCGCCGGCCTCGAAGATGCCGAGCGAGTTGGGGTGCTCGAGCCGCGCGAGCGCTCGCGCCTCGCGGATCATCCGCCGGCGCTGCTGCGCTCCGCCGCCGCCGGGCTGCGCGCGCAGGATCTTCAGCGCGACCTTGCGGTCGAGCAGCGGGTCGTACGCCGAGAACACGACCCCCATCGCGCCCTCTCCGAGGCGATCGAGCACGACGAACCGGCCGACCTTGAGCGGCGCCACGTCCATGCGAAACAGCCGCTGCTTGAGCGTCCGCCGCATGTGCTCCAGCTCGAGCGTGCCGGCTCCCGCCGCCACGCCGGCCGGGCTATCGGGGCTGTCCTCCACGCGGCGCGACAGCCTATCACTGCGTGACGACGGGTTCGCCGACGCGTCCACACGGAGCGCGAGCACCCCGCTCGCCCGCGACCCGCTCGTCCGCGCGCCGCACGAGAGGCGACGAGCCCGTCGCGCCCGTCGCCTCTCTCGCCGCCGCCCCGCGCCTCAGGGTCCGGCCGGAGGCAGCGCCGGCTGCAGGCCGAGCTGCGCGTCGGTCAGCCCGAGCTCGACGCCGGGTCTGTAGGTCGGGTCGACCTTGCGGTCGACGACCTCGAGCAGCCTGGCGAACAGGTTCAACATCTTCTGCACGTCGGCGAACCTCTCGTCGACGAACACGGCGGTGAACGCGGCGATCGAGGCCATCCGCCGGGCGCTGCGGGCCGTCTCGGCGTCGAGCAGGTCGGCGGTCGCGTCGACCATGTTCGGCAGCTCCTTCAGCAGCGCGATCACGACGTAGCCCGAGTCGTGGATTGCCGTCATGCCCTCGACGATCTTCTTGATCGCCTTGACGACTTGATCGACGCCCATCCGCAGCGCCGACTTGATGACTTCGGGGACCTTCTCCAGGCCGTCCTGGATCTCCTTCTTGGCGAAGATGTAGTAGATCTTCACCATCGCGACCTTGATCTTGTCGATCGTCACCCGGGCCTCCTGCAGCGCCGTCTCGAGCGCGCTGCTCTCGACGACCACGAGGGCCTGTGGAATCTTCTCGGTGTTATCGGGCATCGTGTCTCCCGCTGCGCACGCAGCTTCGACGTGTCCGACCGGCCCGGGCCGCCGCCGTGAACTCCGGCCCGCCGCGACCGGCTCGACTAGTACCTCGACACAGGGGTTTTGACCGACCGAGGCGCGGACGCTTTCGCACGGACCGAGGTGGGTCCGGCTTGGCGCCCGCACATCGTCGCGGGGCCAGGAGTCCGGCAAGCGGTCCGCCCTCAGACAGGGCGCGTCGACCCGGGGCCGTCTACGACGCC
>JAEUJW010000106.1 GCA_016793465.1 Myxococcales bacterium | reverse complement strand
CGGCAACAAGTCCAACGCCCCCCTCGCCAAACACTCCGAATCAACGGCCCCCTCGCTTCCTGGCCCAATTCGGTGTTTGGCGGGGTTCTGCGATCCCCGCCTGAGCCCGATCGAGCCCGATTTTCAGTGGCAACGCTCGATGCAGGGCGTTTTCTGGCAACGCGACGGCAACCAAAGTCGCGCGACCGACGCACGATAGCGTTGCCAGCCGTTGCCAACGGTCCACGGTCATGCCCCTCCCAACCCCGACCCCGCCGCCGAGACCGCCATGGTCACACGACGCGACGGGGCGTGGTCTCTCATTGACACCGCCCGCACTTCCCCTGAGCGCATCTCCCGCAATTTGGACAACGAAACTGTCGAGGTGTTTGTCGGCACGGCTGTGCCCACACGTCGCGTCCGAGCACCCTGTCGGGCCAATCTGTTTCGGTGGCGCAAGCAGCCGCCTGTTGCAGGTCAAGCCCAACGGCGGGCGCCAGTGCCCGGTAACGAACGCCGCAGCCTCGACACAGCCGCAGTCCCCACTCGCTCTCGCACCCAGCGCAGTGGGCCCACCACGTCGCGTCAGAGCCGTCGGACTCCTTGCCGGGTTGCGCCTCCACGTGACCCTCCTTGCCGCAGACCGGGCAGGTCACGTATACGTTCGAATGGCCATCGAGAGAGAGCGTCCACCCCTCGCGTGTGCGGGCGGCGCGCCAGGAGAGACCGGAGAAGGCGCGGACGACGAGGTGCAGCACGAAGCGGTCCCATGCGCGCGCCTCGAGCTGTCGCCGGGCTGCGCGCTGCTCCCGGGTCTCCTGCCGCTTGTGCCCGAGCTTGACCCACGCCCGCCAGAGCGCCGCGACCTTGCGGTAGTGGGGGTCGTTGATGAGGATGTTGGTCGGTCGCAGCGACAAGGCGACCGTCGCTCGCCGGGGCACCTGTTGGTACAGCGGCGCGTCGAGCAGGGCTTGGAGGTCGCGCCTTGCGTGCTCGAGCTGCTGCCGGGTCGCGCGTAGGTCGTCCTCGATCTTCGAGTCGAGCGCCCGGGCCCAGAGGGTCGTTATCCGATCCGCGCGCCAGAACGAGGTCTTGACCACGTCGATGTGCTCCTTGCGGGCGTGGAGCGAGCGCTCGACCTTGTTCAGCTCCGCCAGGCGTCGGGCGACGTAGGCGAGGAGATGATCGACGAGCCGGACGGCGACGCGGTTCTCGTAGAGGTTCCATTCGTCCTCTATGAGGCGGGCGAGCACTCGGGACGGCTGGATGCTGCGGAGCGTGCGGTGCTCCCAATCGCCTGGGTGCGAGACGAGGTCGGCGACCGCGCGGACGGGGGTCCGGCGGGCGCGTGAGACCGGCGTGCGCTCTTCGTCGACGCGGAGGTGCAGACGAGGTCGGTGGCAGACGTGCTGTAGGTGCGGGAGATGGCGGAGGAGCTCGCGGTCGAGCGGCTGAAGGCGGGCGCGTTCGGCGATCCCCTGGACGACGGCCGGCGCGCAAGGCTTGTCGCTCGACGAGATCGCCGCCCTCGTCGCCGCCCGGGACTGGACTAAGGGTGGCCTTCCGTCAGGGCCTACGGTACGCTCGCGCGGTGATGCGCCCGCGCCCGCTCGCGCTGCTAAGCCTCGCCGCCGCTAGTCTGGCGCCGGCCTGCGCGCGGGACGTCGCCGAGACATCCGGCTTCTCCGGCGGCGGGCCGCAGCCGGCGACGAGCGCGGCGGACAGCTCGAGCACCGGCAGCTCCGGGGACACGAGCACGGGCAGCTCCGGCAGCTCCGGCAGCACGAGCACCAGCTCCGGCAGCACGAACACCGGCGAGGACTCGGCGAGCACGGCCGCGGGGTCGGCGGGGACGTGGGACATGGGCCCGCCGCCGGACTTCGACCTGCCGCCGCCCGGCTGCCAGGGGAAGATCGACTTCCTGTTCGTCATCTCGTCGCACTTCGAGATGACGAAGTATCAGGACCGGCTCAAGGCCGCGTTCCCGGTGTTCGTCGGCCTGCTCGGGCAGGAGCTCGCGGACTTCGACTACCAGATCATGGTCGTGGACGCGGACCACATCGGGCTCCTGGGAGAGATGTGCTACGACTGCGAAGTGATGACGTGCGGTAGTTGCCAGGTGCCCGGCTGTCCGGAGGATTATCCCTGCGGACCGTTCGTGGAGTGCGACGTGACCTACGGCGCAGGTGTGACCGTGGTCGGCAACTTCGGTGGGTCGAACAAGCGCTGCCCGCTGGCGACCGAGCACCGCTACATCACCACGGCCGACGCAGCCACGCTAGAGGAGTCGTTCGCCTGCATCGCCACGCTCGGCGCGGGGCCGAAGACGCCGGTGGTGATGGAGTCGATGATGGAGGCGCTCGAGCCCGACATCCTCAAGGCGGGCGGCTGCAACGACGGCTTCGTCCGGCCTGACGCGCTCCTTGTGGTCGTCGTCGTCCAGGCGAACCAGGACAACCTGAGCCCCGGCACCCCGGAGAGCTGGTACGACACGCTCGTGACCGTCAAGGGCGGCAACGAGGAGGCGGTCGTCGTGCTCGTGATCTCCGAAGACTCCGCCCAGCGGGGCGGGGTTTGCCCGGACGTGGGCCTCGGGGACAACACCCTGCGCATCTTTGCGGAGACGGCCGTGCACGGTCGTTTCTTGTCCGTCTGCGAAGCCGACTACGGCCCCTTCTTGAAGGAAGGAGCCGCGCTGGCGTTGGACCAGTGCGCCGTGCTGGTCCCGCAGTGACCGCTACCCGCGAATGAGACCGGCGATCCACTTCACGGCGCTGCCGACCTCCTCGAACCCGGCCCACGCGCACATGTAGTCGCACGCCAGCGCGAGCACGCGGTCGTCACCCGAGTCCTGGCCGTCGCGCTGCATGTAGTCGACCAGCGGCAGCGCGGCGTCGCGGACCGCGAAGATCCGCTGGTTGTTACCCTGTCCGAGCACGCTGACGCTCGCGCCGACGATCGTCGCGCCCTCGCGGTTGTAGCCGACCGCGTTGCACACGCCGCCGCCGGGCGTGACCTCGAGCCGCGGCGCCTTCTCCTCCGCCAGCTCCGCGTCGTGCCAGCGCACGAGGATCTGGGGCCGCTGGTCCGGGTCAAGAGGAGGAGGTTGTGCATAGCCGCAGAACGCGACGCCGGTGTCGGAGGCGACGGCGGCGAAGATCTCGTCGCGGAACAGCTTGTCGCCGGGCGAGGTCCACTCGCGGATCCGCTTGCCCTTGCCCTCGTACAGAAGCGCCACGCCGCGCGGGATGAACGATTGCTGGTCTCCGACGAGAAGCTCGCGCGTGCCCGCGACGACAACACGGTCGCCGGGCAGCACGGCGACGGCATGGCCGCGTTCGCTGCGATCGTTCAGCGTATCGAGCGGGTCTTTGTAGATGTCCTGGCCGTGGGCCTGCTTGTCCGGGCCGTAGACCCACACGGCGAGGTCCCACCGCTCCGGGGTGTCGTCGGTGCGCACATCCCCGGCGACCCAGATCGTTCCGTCCGGCTGCACGCCCACGGAGCGGGCCTCGGTCGGGACCTCGCCGAGCACCTCCCAGTCGAGCGTCCCGTCCGCGTCGAAGCGTGCCACGTACATGCGCGGCTCGTCGTTGATGTAGGCGGTCCCGACCGTGATGATGTTCTGCTCCGCGTCGACGGCGACACCCATGAGGGTGAGCGCCGCGGTCTTCAGCTCGGGGCGCGCCGTCCAGTCCGTGTGCGTCCTAGTCCAGCCCTCCGCGCTGGCGATGTACTGCCCCGCCTTGTCGTAGCGGCGCAGCGTGCCGACGAGTTTGTCGTTCGACCAGTGGGAGCCAGCCGTGGTCACATAGCCGTCTTGCAACGCGACCCCGCGGGCGATGCTGGTCATCCCGTCGTTCGGCTCCTGCGTCGTCCAGACCTTGCTGCCCGGGTCCAGGAGCACGGCCGGGTGGTAGAGCGAGGTCTGCGCGGTCTGGTCGGCGGCGTCGCGGACCACCACGGTTAGCTCCGAACCCGGGTTATTGAGCGGGGCGCTGGTGATCGGGAAGATGAGGGGCGCGCCGGCCGGAACGGTCGCCACGACCACCCCGTCATCCAGGAGATCGGCCACCACGGCATCGGCGCTGACCTGGTAGGTGCACTGGTAGGGGCCCGGCTCGTAGGCGATCTCCGGGTCGCAGACGAGGCCGCTGACGGTCGGGGGCGGGTCGATCGGCAGGGCAGTCAGGCCGCCGGTATCTTCGCCGCCGGCCGTATCACCGCCCGTGTCGGTCACCCCGGCGCCGCCGTCCGCGGCGGCTCCCGTGTCGCTGGTCCCGCTGGTCGCGGGTTCTGCGTCGCTGGTCGCGGTCCCGGTCGCTCCGCTGGACCCGGCGGGCGTGTCCTCGCAGTAGGTCGGGTCGGTGAAGGTGCACGCCTCGAGCTCGACGTGGCCGAAGCACGCGACCGGGACCGGCGAGGCGAGCAGGGCGAGCAGGGCGAGCAAGCGCGGGGCGGGTGGGGAGCCGAGGGACCACAGCATCCCCCGAGGGTAGCGCAAGTCCGCGCGACCTGTCTTCCCGTGGCCAGTGACGGGACGATCTAAATTTACTGGCCGCGGTGTCAGGGGTCTCCGGTAGCATGTGCGGGTATGGCCCTGCCCGCCCTGTTCCTCACCCTGGCCATGGCCCCGGCCGGCTCTGGCGCCGCGGCGCCGTGGCGCGACCACGAGGCCGAGTGCCACCGCCTCGCCGACGCTGCGAAGACTCCGGGGGGTGTGTCCGCTGACGGGCTCGCCGCCGCCGGGGATGCCTGCCGCACCGCTTCCGAGGGGACCCCGGCGCTCGGGAGCCGCGCGGTGCTCGTGCTCGATGCCTCCTCCTACTATCGTCGCGCCGCCGAAGCGGGCCACGCGGAGGCGCTGTGCAGGTCAGCGGCGATGCTGCGGACGTTCGCGGCGCAGCTCGACGCGCCGGGGGCCGAGAACCGCCCCCACGATCGGGCCGCCGTCGCGGGACGGCTCGCGGAGATCGCCGGCCGCTGCCCGGCCGGCGACGAGGCGGGCGAGCCCCGCACCACGACCACCAAGCCGCCGACGCCCGAAGGACCGAAGCCGAGCCCATACGACCACAGGCCGAAGCCCGCGCCCGCCCGCCGCCCGCTCCGGATCGCCGGGGGCGCCGCGCTGGGTGTCGGGCTCGCGCTCGGGGGCGGCATGGTCGCGGCGCTCGTGCGCGGGGCCTCGCTGGGAGACCAGGCCGAAGCGCTGCGCGACAAGTCCAGCGGACAGGCGATCGGAGCCGACGACGCGAGCACGTTCGCGGCGATCACCAGGCGCGGCGAGCTCGCCGACCACGCGGCGATCGGGCTCGGGGTCGCCGCCGGCGCGCTGTCCGTCGCCGGCGCCGCGCTCGTCGTACTCGATGCCCGGCGCAGCAAGGCCGCCCGGTTCGCGATCCAGCCCTCGATCTTGCCCACGGCGGGGATCCGCCTCGCCCTGGAGTTCTAGCCATGTCACAGCCCTTCGACCTCGCCGCACGGTGCGCGATCGATCACGACTTCACGGGCGAGACGCTCGGGAAGCGCTACAAGCTCGAGCGCCGGATCGGCTACGGCGGTGCAGCGTCGATCTACGCCGCCACCGACATCACGACCAGGGCCATGGTCGCGGTCAAGGTGCTGCACCCGGAGCACAACCAGGACCAGGACTTCGTCCGCAGGTTCAAGCGCAGCGCCCGATCCTCGCCTAGCCAAGATGGCTCCGGACCCACGCACCCTCGCCGCTGCGCCGCCGGAGCCGCCTGCACCCGTCACCCCGCCGCCCGCGACCCACGACCCGGACGATGCGCCCGCCCATCGAGCGCCTCCTCGCCGCCCGTTCGACCTCGTCGCCGCGCTGGCCGCATGCAAGCCGCACGCGACCACCCGCCTCGTGATCGCGTACGACCCGAAGGGCCCGCTCGAGATCAACGACGAGGCGCCGATCGGAGAGATGGGGCGGTGTGTCGAGGATGTGCTCGCCCTTCACCCGCCGCGGCAGGCGACGACGTTGCGCCCGTAGTTCCGGAGGCTGCCTGCTCCTGCAGCTTGATCACCAGCGCCGCGGCGCGCCATGAGCGCAGCGAGCAAGCTTCCCGCCTGCTTCGACCACGTTCCAGCCAGCTTCCACCCTACTCGCGCCAGCTTCCACCCTACTTCGCGCCAGCTTCCACCCTGCTCGCGCAGCCCCGTTGGTCGTCGCGCGTTGGTCGCCGCGCGGAGCTGTTGGTCGGCGACGCCGGGCCGTTGGTCCGCGGGTAGGGGCCCGGGCGTTAGCCGGCGTGCGGAGCTGTTGGTCGGCGACGGTGCCGCGGCCCGGGCGTTGGCCGGCGCGCGGAGCTGTTGGTCGGCGACGCCGGGCCGTTGGCTCGCGCCGTGCTGCTGAGGACCCGGGCGTTGGTCGGGGCGTGGAGCTGTTGGTCGGCGACGCTGGGCCGTTGGCCCGCGGTGCGACGGCGCCGTGGATCCGGGCGTTGGTCGCGGCGCGGAGCTGTTGGTCGGCGACGCCGGGCCGTTGGCCCGCGCCGTGCGGCTGAGGACCCGGGCGTCGGTCGGGGCGTGGCCGGCGCGCGGAGCTGCTGGTCGGCGATGCCAGGCCGCTGGCCTGCGCGGTGCGACGGCTCGTAGATCCGGGCGTTGGTCGCGGCGCGGAGCTGTTGGTCGGCGACGCCGAGCCGTTGGCCCGCGCAGTGCGACAGGACCGAGGGCCCGGGCGTTGGCCGGCGCGCGAAGCTGTTGGCCGGCGACGCCTGGCCGTTGGTCCGCGCGGTGCGACGGCGCCGGGCCCGGGACGCGGAGGTCGCCGCGGCCCTCGCCGCCGGTGCGGCAGAAGTGAAGACCGCGAAGCGAGCCGTGAAGTCGCACCTCTACTCCGTGCCGAGCGTCTCCGCCGAGGAGAACGAGCGCGCGGAGGCCGAGGCGCGCGAGGCGGTCAAGGCGAAGATCGACGATCTGACCGCCAAGCTCACCGAGCTCTACAAGAAGAACCTCGCGCTCGAGAAGCTACGCGACGACCAGGCCGCCGAGATCGTGCGGCTGCAGGGGTCGAACGCGACGCTCGAGCGTCTACGTGCCGAGGATGCCGCCGAGATCGCCAGGCTGAAGCGTGAGAACCAGCAGCTCGAGGAGCGCCATGCCGCCGACAAGGCGGCCTCGCCGCCGGCGTCGCCGGGACGGTGCTCTACCGGCGGCACCGCGATGACGACGACGAGTGACAGCACATGGCGGCGATGGTAGCGGCAGGTCGCGCCCGCCTTCGGCGACTGCAGGCGCCGTCAGCTCACCCGGCGGCCACGTAGCGGCTGCCGCTAACGGCCCGGTACATCGGCAACGCGCACTGTCTCGGCCCTGGCCGCGTGCTGCGGACCGTGCTGAACGTCAGCCCGACTCGCGCCCCCCGACGTGAGACCGTCGCCGACGCCCCTGTGCACGACGATCAAGCCGACGACTTTGAGGCGGACGACGCTGTCGTGACGGATGACGACAGCGACGCAGACGACGACGGCACCCGCCGGGTGGAGCAGGCGAGGGTGCCGACCGCAAACCGCGGACCCCCGGTCGCGGCCCGGTCTTCATTCCGAGGCCCGGGAGCCAGAGGCCGAACCGGCGGTCGTGGTCGAGCCGTGGATGCGAGAGCTGGCTCAGCGGATTAAGGCAGCGAAAGCTCACTAACGGAAGTAGACGCCGCGCTGACCACGGCGGCCTGGCGGCCCGGGTCGGCGACGGCGCTCCCACCTCCGCCGCGAACACTGCCGGATTCGCCACGCACTCGGGTTCGTCATGATCACGGCTCGTTCACGGTCGTCGGCGAGCGCCTGGCTCTGACGCCGTCCGCGGTAAGCCAGGCGGTCGCGCGGGTTGAAGCCCTCCTCGGGATGCCGATGCGGACCTGGGACGCCGGTGGCGCCATCCCGGGTGGCTATCGAGGTCGCGGCGATCGAGGTCCGCCCGCCCGGCGCTCTGCCCGGCCTGCGGTGCTCTGCCGGCCTGACCCGCCCCACTGGCGCATACGCACGAGTGCCTGCATGATGCGATCGTGCTGCGGCGGCGCTCCCTCATGAAGCTTTCCGGCGGGGCGACGCTCGCGTCGCTGGCTGCGGCGCTCGGCCGGCCGCGACGGGCCCGTGCCGCGGGGCTCTATGGCGAACTCGTGGCCGACCCGGACGGGATCCTCGACCTGCCGCCCGGGTTCTCCTACCGCATCGTCGAGCAGTGGAACGACCCGATGGACGACGGCCTCGTCGTCCCCGCGCTGCCCGACGGCATGGCCTGCTTCCTCGGCCCGGACAACACGATCATCCTCATGCGCAACCACGAGCTGCTGGTCGGCGACGGCCCGTACCCGCCCGGCGAGCCACCGCCCGAGGTCTACGACCCGATTGCGATGGGCTGCGTGACGCGGGTGGTCCTTGACGCGACGACGTTCGCCCGCATCTCGAGCAACCTCGTGCTGTGCGGCACCCTCAAGAATTGCGCCGGCGGCCCGTCGCCCTGGGGCTGGCTGACCTGCGAGGAGACGACGACAGCCGGCCACGGCTACGTGTTCGCGTGCGACCCGGCGGCTACCAGCGTGCGACCGCCGTTCAAGATCGCCGCCTACGGGCGGTGCAGACGTGAGGCCGCGTGCGTCGACCCGGCGCGTAACATCGCCTACCTGACCGAGGACCAGACCGACAGCGCCCTGTACCGGTTCGTGCCCGACGACCCGGCGACCCCGTTCATCGGCCGCCTGCAGGCGCTGCGGGTCGTCGGCCACGACATGTACGAGATGTCGAACCTGGCCCAGGGCGCCAAGCTGTCGATCGACTGGGTCGACCTCGAAGAGCCCGAGCCGGTCGGCGACACGCTCCGGCTCGAGGCCCAGTCTAAGGGCGCCGCGATCTTCGACCGTGGCGAGGGCATCACGTTCGCCGACGGCGAGGTGTTCCCGGTCGCAACCTCGGGCGGCCCGCTGCGCAAGGGCCAGATCTTCCGCCTCGTCGACGACCCCCAGGCGCCGACGATCGAGGCGCTGCTGGTCGTGGACGACCCGGAGATCGCCGACCAGCCCGACAACGTGACCGTCGCGCCATGGCGCGAGCTGTTCTTCGCCGAGGACGGCGCCGGCGGCAACTTCATCCGCGGCATCACGCCGGACGGCCAGGTCTTCGACTTCGCCCACAACGTGCTGACCACCGGCGAGTTCGCCGGCGTATGCTTCTCGCCCGACGGCCGCGCCCTTTTCGCCAACCTGTGGGGCAGCGGCCTGACCCTCGTGATCACCGGCCCGTTCCCGCAGGCGCCGCCTCCCGACGACGCCAGCAGCAGCGGCCCGGACGACAGCAGCGAGTCGGGCGCCAGCTCCGACGACGGCGCCGAAGACCCGACCCTCGCCCCTACCAGCTCAAGCGACGACAGCACCACCACCGACCCGCTCGAGGTCGGCGGCGCGTTCGAGGAGCTGACCTGCAACTGTCGCAGCGACCCCGACACCCCGAACCCGATCGCCACGGCCGCGGTCTCCGTAGCGATCGTCCTGGCCGCCCCGGGCCGGACCCGAGACTGACCTCCTCCTCATCAGGATGCAGAATCCTGATGATTTCCAAGAATATCCACCACATCAGCCGCGACTTCGGTATACTGCTCGGTGACAACTTCTACGTCAGCGGCGTCAGCGGCGTCAGCGGCGTCGATGACCCACAGTGGCAGGACAAGTTCGAGCTGCCGTACTCAGACCTCACGTTCCCGATCTACGCGGTGCTCGGCAACCACGACTGTTCGGCCGAATATTGAGGGCATCCCGCTGCCGTTCGTCAGATCCTCGCAGCCAGGGTCCGGTCGACGAGCGCTCGGTGTGGTGCGTAAACACATGTTTGCGGCGATCTGTTGGCCAGCGCGCGCAGTTGTGTCCCCCCCCGGCAGGTGCTATCGCCTTCAACCGGAGACCATTCATGCATACCGTTCGAGTTTTTCTCGGTCTGCTCATCGCCAGCGGCTGCCATGTGACCATCGAGCGCGATCAAGGAACTCTGCCGCTGAGCTTCAAGGTCGAGACTCGAGAAGAGACCGGAACTGAAGAATCTCCGTTACCTTACACGACTGAATCGATGCAGTTTACGCTCGACGTGCAAGCGATCGATTTTAACGGTGAATCGGCAGATTGGTTCGATGGAGAGGTCTTCCTTGACTTGGCGCCGCGCGGTCGTCTCGCGAAAGGTCAGGCACGTTCATTCAGGCTCATGAAGGGACGGGCGGAGGGGGTCACTGTTCAAGTCCAGAAGATCCACGGTACCTCGAACATCTGGGTCGAGGATCGTGGGACCGAACAGAAACCCGGCAGTTACGCGACCGGTCTGTCACCAGCGATTCACGTTCAGCATCCGACCCTGTATGATGTTTCCCAGACCGAGAACATAGAGTCATCCTCGCTCAATGGCGACTTCGTGCAGATCAACACAGCGGGTCGCCGCCTGGTAGCGACGGGGATCGCCATCGACGGCTTTTACATCGTTGACCTTGATGAGCCAACTGATTCGTTCAATGCCATCTTCGCGCGCACATTTTCACGACCGAAAGGCGTGGAGGTCGGAGATATCGTTACAGCGCTCATTGGCACGGTGGAAGACTTTTACGGTTTTACGCAGCTTAGTTTTCCGAGCTACAAAATCGATGGGAAAATCGACAGCATTTCTGCCTATGAACTCGATCCGGGCATAATCGATGACGACCTTGCGATGGAAAAATTGGAGAGTCGCCTCGTTGAAGTTAAGAACGTTACGGTGTGTCCACTGGGTGAGAGCTATTCCAGGTTTGGGCAGTGGGTTGTGCTACTCGATGCGAATGGCAACTGCAGCGCGGGAACGGGTGCCATTACTATAGTCAGCGCTCTGAGCGCCGCGATGTTTACCCCAGAAGATTGGGTCGGGGAGGTCCTGCCTCGCATCACGGGTAACTTACGCTACCACGCCGCTGCAACGCCGTCGTGGATCTTAACTACGCGGAGCGACGCAGACATCGAATCGTAGGCGAAGTGCGCCCGAGCGCAGCATCCCAGGCCCTGGATGAGGAGGGAGTGGTAATTTTACCCCGCGGCGACACGGTCGATCATTTCCACTTGCCGTGCTTGCCGCCGCCGCCGCCCTTCCACTTGCCGTGCTTACAGTGGCCCGGCGGCCAGCACCCGCCGTGGTCGACCTCGACGACGTACACGGGGTGCGGGTTGTAGTCGTAGACGAACACCCCGTAGTAAGCCGGGCGCCGGACCGTGAACAACCAGCCGTAGAAGCCGACGCCGCCAGTGACGACGACGGTGTCGCCCTTGACCACGATGGGGACCGTGTAGTCGTACACGATCGTGTCGTAGTTGATGAAGATCGGCGCGTAGGTCGCCTTGACCACCAGCACGTTGGTCGTTTTATCGGGGACGAAGTTGATGTAGGCGACGATGACTGCGTCCTCCTTCTTCTTCGTGCCCGACGGCACCGCGTGCAGCTCGAAGATGATAGCGCCGCCGTCCTTCTTGACCTCGATGATTACGATCTTGTCGATCTTGCCGTCGCCGTCGAGATCGAGGTCGTTGAGCTTCTCCTTCGGCGTGTTGATCTTCTTCTCGAGCGCCTTGGCGTCCTTGATCTTGCCCTTATTGATGAGGTACGTGATCGACTCGAGGTCGAGCGCCTCCGTCTTGAACTCGGCCTTGACCTCCACGTCCGCCTTCACCTCGACGTCTGCCTTGAGTCCCTTCACATCGGCGACCCCGCCCTCCTTGACCTCGACCGCGACATCGGCCTGGACCTGATTCTCGGCGGCGGCCTGTTCCTGGACGTTCGCGACGATGGCTGCGTCGCATCCAAGGGCCAGAACGGTGGTCAAGGACAACAGGATTGGCAGTTTGTTCGTGGCAGGCATGATCGAGCGTCGCTTGGACAAGCAGTAGCATGGAACTTCCAGGCGCAGACCTCTCGAAGCGTCAGTCGACGTGGAGTGAGGGCTGGACATGGCGCGGCCCCGGTATCCGTTCGGTCTGACCCATCGTGACGGGCGGGCCGGCGCCGGTTATGTCGGCGGGGCGTGTTCGACGAGCGTGACCGGGCGAAAGACGTTGGCGGCGAGGATCTGCTGAGCGTCCTCGTGCTGGAGGGTCTGCTTCCAGAAGGCCGGGGCGAGCTCGAGGTATCGCTTCGCGGGCCAGGAATGAATGAGGCAGAAGAGGTCGCGGAGGTAGGCCCAGGGCTCGACGCCGTGGAGCTGGCAGCTCGCCAGCAGGGAGACGAAGACGGTGTTGGCGCGGGCGCCCTCGTCGCTGCCCAGAAACATCCAGTTTTTCCGGCCGATGACCTCGCGACGGAGGTTGCGCTCGGAGATGTTGTTGTCGAGGGGGAGGCGGTCGTCGTCGAGGAAGCGGAGCAGCGCGTCGCGCTGGCGGCGGGCGTAGCCGAGGGCCTTGTCGATGGGGGTGTCGCTGAGGACGACGGCGACCTGCTCGTCGCACCACTCGAAGAAGGCGTCGACGATGGGTTTGGCCTTGTCGTGCCGGACCTGCTGCCGCTTTTTTCGTCCCTCGTCCTGGATGGTGCGCTCGACCTTGTAGAGCGCGCGTATCAGCGAGAGCGCGTGCTGGGCCCGCCCGGGGTCGGAGGCGAGGGCCTTGCAGAAATACCTCCGTGTATGGGCCCAGCACGCGACCTCGACGATCTTGCCGGGCGTGTACAGGTGGTCGAATACGGTGGCGGCGTCGGCGACGAGGTAGCCCTTGTAGCCGGCGAGCAGGCGGTCGACGGCCTGGCCGTCGTGCTTGTGCGAGAAGCGGAAGAGGACGTGGCGCTCGGGCGCGACGAGCACCCAGAAGTGCGCGCGCTGGCACTGCTCCTTGGCCTGGACCAGCACGCCGGTCGCGTCGGTGCACAGGTACGGCTGCTCGAAGGCGTCGCGCTGCATCGCGTCGACGACGGGCTCGACGAGGTCGGCGAGCTGCTCGTGCCAGCCGCAGAGCGTCGAGCGGGCGAGGTCGATGCCGTCGCGGGCATAGATGCCTTCGAGGCGGTTGAGC
Source organism: Myxococcales bacterium (assembly GCA_016793465.1). Next base: position 2,753 of record JAEUJW010000106.1, on the reverse strand, counting down.
GGCTGCATGTCCTGCCAGCGGTGGACGATCGTCATGGCGAGCATGCCGGGCCCGGCGAGGCCGCGATCGATCGGACGCTCCGGCGCCTCGGCGACCACGACGCGCGTCTCGAGGGCGTCCAGCTCGTCCTTGCGGATGAATTTCGGCCGCACCAGACGCACCACGACCATCGACGCCGGCCGGCGCTCGAGCACCTCCTGGACCTCCTGGCCGATCCGCTTGTAGGCATCCAGGCCCGCCTGCTGGACCTCGGGCGGCAGGATCTCGATCTCGACCCGAGGCAGGTGTTCGGGCAGCGGCCTGCGGCCAGGGGACCGCCGCTCGTGTTCGCGGACCGGCGAGGTCTCCGGGGACGGCGTCGGCTGCTGCTGGTTCTCCGCCGGCTTCGGCTCTCCGAGGAGCATGTCCAGCATGCTCAGCGCGAGCTGCGGCGTCTCGCCGTCGAAGCGCTCGGCCTTCTTGCCGGCGATGATGCCGCGCTCGAGCATCGCGCAGCGCTCGAGGGCCTCCAGGTAGAGCTCTCGGTAGCGCTCGCGTTCGGCGCTCACCTTCTCGTAGTCGGCCACCGGCACGAGGCCGTCGGGCGTGGAAGGGGCGTCCTGCACCGCCCCTTCCTACCCAGCCCTTCGCACAAGTCAAGCTCGATCGACACGCCTCCTCGTCGTGGCGACGCCGGCGAGCAGCTCACCGAGTACGGCCCTGTCGATCTGCACTGAGCTGTCCTCCGGGACAGACGGTCCGGGCGGACGAAACAGGGCCCGGTGCAGCCGTTTGTAGAGCAGGCAGTACCCGTTGCGGTCCCACCACAGCACCTTGAGCTGGTTGCGGCGGCGGTTGGTGAAGACGAACAGCGCCCCGCTCCGCGGGTCCACGCCGACGACCTGCTGCGCCGCGAGAGCGAGCATGTCGAAGCTGCGCCGCATGTCCTGCGGCTGCACGCACACGAAGATCCGCACCGCTGCGGGGATCATCGACGCACCTCCAGCGCGGCGAGCACCCGCGAGAGCGCCGCGGTCTCGACCTGGCCCCGCACGCGCACCCGGACGCCGCCGACCTCGAGCTCGATCTCCCCGCCAGGAGCGACCGGCGGCCCGAGCTGCTCGGTCACCTCGACGAAGCTCGGCCTGCTCTCGGCGGCGGCTGTCCCCTTGAGCTTCGATTTCCACCACGTCAGCGTCCGCGGGTTGAGCCCCGCTCGGGCCGCGTAGTCCCTGCACGTCCGCCCGCTCGCCGCCCAGGCCCTGATGTGGCCTCGCCACCGTTCCTCGGTCGTGCCCATCACAGGCCCAGCTTCCTGCGCCACAGCTCCACGCGCTCCTTGAGCGTCCGTGGCCGGAATTCCAGGCGCACCCCGGTTGGCTCCTCCGTCATCTCGACGCAGAACGAGTCCGACACCAACAGCGTGAATCGGCCGCGCAGCGGCATCCGCGAGCTCAGGACGAGCGCTCCGCGCCCGTCGTCTTCTTCGGTCTTCGACATCGAACCTCCGTCGGCGCCATGTACCGCCTCGAGGTTCACGCCGTCACGATGGGTCAGACCGAACGGTTACCGGCCCCGCGCGAACTACCGTCCCGCGGGTCTGGGAGTACCACCTGGCGCCCCCGCTGGCAGGCGTCACCGCGGCTGGAGGCGCTTCGCTCCTGCTCGTTCCCACCGTCGACGGCAAGGCCGTCCCCTGTTTATCCTGCTCCGGATGTCCGCCCCTCACCCCGTCATCCGCCTTGGCCTGACCGCCTCCCTCCTCGTCGGCGCCATCCTGGGCATCTCGTGCGGACCGCCGCCCGTGAACTGCCATCTCGACCCTTACTGCAACAGTGGCGATCTCGGCGCGTTTTGCGAGAACGATTCGGAGTGCAGGGACGGTTACTGCTGCGAGAGCAAGTCGTGCAACGACGGCATGTGCTCCTTGCCGTGCGATGGCAGCGACGAATGTCCTGGCGGCTTCAAGTGCAGCGGCGGGTCGTGCTTCTTTGCCTGCAATAACGACAGCCAGTGCGCGAACGGCCAGGACTGCGACAAGGGCGCGTGCAAGTGGTGATGGACGACCCGACCTCAACCGCCGCGACCTCGACTCCCGGCCGCGATAATGGCCGCGGCGAGGTCGGCCCCCAGAACGCTGCCGCGACACGGGTCACGGCCCAGCTCGCGGGAGCGCATGGCGACCATGATCGCCTGCCGCGGCAGATGATCGTAGACACGCTTGCTACATCGGGTGATCCGCGGTCAATGATCTGGCGTATGGTTCAGAGCCCGGGGCCCGGGGAAGATAGCGGTCGCAAGGATCTGAAGACACTCCAGACTCAAGTCCTGTGCCGGCATCCCACGGTCGCTGTGGTGCGAGCCGAGGCTCATGGGATCGAGACGACGGCATCGGCGACGTTGTTGGAGTAGTCGCGCTCGTTGAGGACGGGAAGCGCGGTCTCGGGGCGAGGGTTGTTGACGCTGATCCGCAGGGTGTACTCGCCGGGTGGCACGCCGGTGATGTCGATCCACTGGCACGGCAGCCCGGCGTCGTAGAAGTCCGAGAAGCCGCGGCTGATGCCCTGGTTCGCGCAGTCGAACTTCGCGGGTTCGAGCGGCCAGGCCCAGCTCGTGGTGTCCAGCATGCAGAATGTAGACGCCGGTCAGGATCCGCGTAAATCCACCGGCGAAAATCACCGACGAAAAACGCCGGCACATGGCCGGCGTAGCAGCGATGACGGAGTCGCTCAGGATTTACGATTGCGGCGAGTGGCTTTGCGGGCGGCGTTGCG
>JAEUJW010000103.1 GCA_016793465.1 Myxococcales bacterium | reverse complement strand
TACTCGATGATCTTGGTGACGACGCCGGCGCCGACGGTCTTGCCACCCTCGCGGATGGCGAACTTGAGACCGTCCTCGCACGCGATCGTGCTGTGCAGCTCGACGGTGATCTCGATGTTGTCGCCCGGCATCACCATCTCGACGCCCTCGGGCAGCACCACCGAACCCGTCACGTCCGTCGTCCGGAAGTAGAACTGCGGCCGGTAGCCCTTGAAGAACGGCGTGTGCCGGCCGCCCTCTTCCTTCTTCAGGATGTACACCTGCGCCTTGAACTTCTTGTGCGGCGTGATCGAGCCCGGCTTGCACAGCACCTGGCCGCGCTCCACGTCCTCGCGCTTCACCCCGCGAAGCAGAAGGCCCACGTTGTCGCCCGCCTGGCCCTCGTCGAGCAGCTTGCGGAACATCTCCACGCCCGTGATCGTGGTCTTCGTCGTGTCCTTGATCCCGACGATCTCCACTTCCTCACCGACCTTGACCTTGCCGCGCTCGATGCGACCCGTCGCCACCGTGCCGCGACCCGAGATCGTGAACACGTCCTCGACCGGCATCAGGAACGGCTTGTCCAGCTCGCGCACCGGCTGCGGGATGTAGCTGTCGCAAGCCTCCATCAGCTTAAAAATGCACTCGGCGTCGGCGTGATCCGCGTTGGGCGCGTGCAGCGCCTTCACCGCTGACCCCTGCACGATCGGCACGTTGTCGCCGTCGAAGCCGTACTTGTTGAGCAGGTCGCGGAGCTCCACCTCGACCAGCTCGATCATCTCGGCGCCGTCCGAGCCTTCCGGCAGCATGTCGATCTTGTTCAGGAACACCACCATCGCCGGGATGCCGACCTGGCGACCGAGCAGGATGTGCTCGCGGGTCTGCGGCATCGGGCCGTCCGGCGCGCTCACGACGAGGATCGCCCCGTCCATCTGCGCCGCGCCCGTGATCATGTTCTTGATGTAGTCGGCGTGGCCGGGGCAGTCGACGTGCGCGTAGTGCCGCTTCGCCGACTGGTACTCCACGTGCGCCGTCGAGATCGTGATGCCGCGCGCGCGCTCCTCGGGGGCCTTGTCGATCTGGTCGTAGGCCTGGAACTCCGCCATCCCCTTCAGGCTCAGCACGCGGGTGATCGCCGCCGTCAGCGTCGTCTTGCCATGGTCGACGTGACCGATGGTGCCGATGTTGACGTGGGGCTTGTTGCGGATGAA
>JAEUJW010000100.1 GCA_016793465.1 Myxococcales bacterium | reverse complement strand
GGCAGCGTCGGCGCCCCGCTTGTCGGCCATGCGGACGTGCTGTCCCGAAGGACAGTCTGGACTCGCCGGGTGGCAGCGTCGGCGCCCCGCTTGTCGATGCGGCGGAGGTGCTGTCCCGAAGGACAGGGGGCTCGCGGGGCGGCAGCGTCGGTGCCACCGCTTGTCGCGGGTGCGCTGGAGCTGTCCCGAAGGACAGAGTGGGCTCGCGGGGCCGCATCGGCGGCGCCCCGCCCGTGAGCCACGCGGGGATGCTGTAGCGAGCGACAGGGGACTCGTCGGGCGGTAACGTTCGTGGCCCGTCATCTTCGAGATAAAAAAATAAACCTCGTGCGTCAATCTCGTTCGAAGCTGGCTGTCGATGAGACCCTGCGCTCCGCAGAAGTCGTTTGGGACAACACCTCCGTACGGCCGACAAGCGGGGCGCCGGCGATGCCACCCGGCGAGTCCAGGCTGTCCTTCGGGACAGCACGTCCGCATGGCTGACAAGCGGGGCGCCGGCGCTGCCACCCGGCGAGTCCAGACTGTCCTTCGAGACAGCACGTCCGCATGGCCGACACGCGGGGCGCCGACGATGCCACCCGGCGAGTCCAGACTGTCCTTCGGGACAGCACGTCCGCATGGCCGACAAGCGGGGCGCCGACGCTGCCGCCCGGCGAGTCCAGGCTGTCCTTCGAGACAGCACCAGCGCATGGCCGACACGCGGGGCGCCGACGCTGCCGCCCGGCGAGTCCAGACTGTCCTTCGGGACAGCACGTCCGCATGGCTGACAAGCGGGGCGCCGACGCTGCCGCCCGGCGAGCGAGGGGCCAAGGGCGAGGGACGCAGGCGGGGAGGCTTCGGGGCGCGCGCGCAGCCGCAAGCACGTCCAGGACCACCCACTTGGAGCTTGGAGTGGCCCGAAGCCGCGATGCGGCGAGCACGTGCCCCGGAGTACCGCCGTCCGCGAGGGACCCACAGCCCGCTGGCCCCTCGGCGAGTCGCCGACACCGCCGCTCGCCCCGCG
>JAEUJW010000101.1 GCA_016793465.1 Myxococcales bacterium | reverse complement strand
CGCGGGCCCGCGTCCCCCCCGACCCCCGCTCGTCCCCCGAGCGCGCGGGCCGACGCCCGGCCGACGGCCCCGGAGCCCCGTCCTTGACCGTCGCCCCGCCGCCCCCGTCGCGCGCCGCCGACGTCGCCGTCTCGATCCGCGGCCTCGTGCGCCGGTTCGACGACGTCGTCGCCGTGGACGGGCTCGACCTCGAGATCGCGGTGGGCGAGTGCCTCGGCATCCTCGGGCCCAACGGCGCCGGCAAGACGACGACCATGGAGATCGTCGAGGGGCTGCTCCCCGCGACCGCGGGCGAGGTGACCGTCCTCGGGCGGACGTGGGCCCGCGACGCGGCGGCGATCCGCGAGCGGATCGGCGTGCAGCTGCAGGAGACGGTGCTCGACCCGCTGCAGACCGTGCGCGAGACGCTGACGTTGTTCGCGTCGTTCTACCGGCGGTGCCGGCCGGTGGACGACGTGCTCGCCGACGTCGACCTGCGGGAGAAGGCGGGCGCGCGCGTGAAGCACCTCTCGGGGGGCCAGCGGCAGCGGCTGGCCGTGGGGTGCGCGCTGGTGGCCGACCCGGAGCTGTTGTTCCTCGACGAGCCGACCACGGGGCTCGACCCGGCGGCGCGGCGCGCGTTGTGGGACGTGATCGGCCGGTTCCAGGCGCGGGGGCGCACGGTGGTGCTGACGACGCACAGCATGGAGGAGGCGGAGCGGCTCTGCGACCGGCTCGCGATCGTGGACCGCGGGCGCGTGGTGGCGCTGGGCACGCCGGCGGACCTCGTGGCGCGCGTGGGCGGCGAGGAGGTCGTCGAGGTGGCGACGGCGCCGGCGGTGCCGGGCGAGGTCCTGCGCGCGGTGGCGGGCGTGCGCGAGGCAAGGTTCGAGGGCGGCGTGCACCGGCTCGTCGTCGAGCGCGTGGCCGACGTGCTGCCGGCGGTGCTCGCCGCGGTGGCGGCGGCGGGCGCGCGGCCCCAGCGCGTCACGACGCGCCGCGCGACGCTCGAGGACGCGTTCCTCGCCGTGGCGGGGCGGTCGTTCGCCGACGCCGAGGCGGCGGGCGGGAGGGCGCCGTGAGCGACGCGCCGCTCGTCGCCCCGCCGAGCCAGTTCGGCCAGCTCTACCTCGCGCGGCTGCGCGACTTCCTGCGCGAGCCGGGGGTGCTCTTCTGGGTGTTCGGGTTCCCGGTGCTGCTGGCGGTCGCGTTGGGCCTGGCGTTCCGCGAGAAGGGGCCGGAGCGGGTCGCGGTGCTCGTGGTCGAGGGCGCCGACGCGGACGCGACCGCCGCCGCCGTCGCGGCGTCGTCGCTCCTCGACGTGCGCCGGGTGCCCGCCGCGGGGGCCGCGGACGCGTTGCGGCGCGGCGAGGGGCTCGTCGTCGTGACGCCGGGCGCGCCGCCCGCGCTCGCCCACGACCCGTCGCGGCCCGGCGCGGCCGTCGCGGTGGCGCTCGTGACCGATGCGCTCGAGCGGGCGGCCGGGCGGCGCGACGCCGTGTCGCCGCGCGTGGAGCGGACCGACGCGCCGGGGCGGCGCTACATCGACTTCCTGCTCCCGGGCCTGATCGGCATGACGTTGATGGGCGGCGGGATCTGGGGCGTCGGGTACGGCCTCGTCTCGATGCGCGTGCGCAAGCTCCTGAAGCGGCTGGCGGCCACGCCCATGTCGCGGGGCGTGTTCCTCGGGTCGTTCCTGCTGCATCGCCTCGTGCTGGCGGCGGTCGAGATCGGGTTCCTGCTCGCGTTCGCGTGGCTCGCGTTCGACGTCGCCGTGACCGGGTCGTGGGCCGCGATCGCGGTCGTGGGGCTGCTCGGCACCCTGGCGTTCGGCGGGCTGGGCCTCCTGATCGCGAGCCGCGCGCGGAACATGGAGACGGCGAGCGGGCTCATGAACCTCGCGTCGCTCCCCATGTGGTTGTTGTCGGGCGTGTTCTTCTCGACGGGGAACTTCCCGGACTGGATGCGGCCCGTGGTCAAGGCGCTCCCCCTGACCGCGCTCAACGACGGGCTGCGGGCCGTGGTGCTCGACGGGGCGGGCCTCGCGTCGGTGGGGGTCGAGGTCGGGATCCTCGCGGCCTGGACGGCGGTCACGTTCACGCTCGCCCTGCGGTGGTTCCGCTGGGTGTGAGCCCGCGGGGGCCGGGGCGCGCGTTGACCCCTCGGGGCGCGCGGCCCCGTGGACCCGGCGCCCCGTGGACCCGGCGCCCCGTGGACCCGGCGGGCGCGCCCCCGAGGCGGAAACGGGGTCGGAATCGCCGGCGCGACCCTGCCGGGGCGCCCATCTTCCGCGCGCGCGACCGGATTCGGTTGCCGCCGGCGCCCGTCCCGGGCACGGTGGGCGTCCCGTGGCGGTGGAGGTTCCGATGGCGTCGTTGCTGGCCGCAGCCCCGTTTCTCGCCGCAGCCCCGGCCGAGGTGCCGATCGTCGCGGTCGCGCCGTTCGTGCTGCTCCTGCTGGCGATCGCGGTGCTGCCGATCGTGGCCCACCACTGGTGGGAGAGCAACCGCAACCGCGGCATCGTCTCGGCGGTCCTGGCGGGGCCCGTGGCCCTGTGGCTGCTGTTCGGCCCGGACCACGGCGGGCACTGGCTCGCCCATGCGGGCCTCGAGTACGCGGCGTTCCTCGCGTTGCTGGGCTCGTTGTTCGTGATCACGGGCGGCATCCACATCGGCGGGTCGCTCGCGGGCACCCCCGCGGTGAACGCCGCCCTGCTCGGCGTGGGGGCCGCGATCGCGTCGGTGGTGGGCACGACGGGCGCGTCGATGCTGCTGATCCGGCCGCTGCTCCGGGCCAACGCCGGCCGCGCCCGCAAGGCGCACCTGGTCGTCTTCTTCATCTTCCTCGTCAGCAACGCCGGCGGCCTGCTGACGCCGCTCGGCGACCCGCCCCTGTTCCTCGGCTTCCTGCGCGGCGTGCCCTTCGACTGGACGCTGCGGCTGTGGGGGCCGTGGTTGTTCGTCAACGGCGCGCTGCTGGCGATCTTCTACGGGTTCGACCGCGCCATGGTGCGCCGCGAGCCCCCCGTCACCGTCGCGGCGACGGGGCCCCGCGAGCGGCTGCGCATCGACGGCAAGCTCAACTTCCTGTGGCTGCTCGGCGTCGTGATGACGAGCCTCGTGGTCGGCTCGGTCTCGCGGCAGCAGGGGTGGTCGCAGGAGGCGCGCGACGGCGCGCTCGTGCTCGGCATGGTCACCATGGCCGCGCTGTCGCTCCTCACGACGCCGGGCGGCGTGCGGCCCGCGAACAAGTTCTCGTGGGCCCCGATCGTCGAGGTGGCCGTCATCTTCGCGGGCATCTTCGTGACGATGGTGCCCGCCATGAAGCTGCTCGACACGATGGGGGCCGAGGGGAAGATCGCGCTGACGGAGCCGTGGCAGTACTTCTGGGTCACGGGCGCCCTCTCGGCCTTCCTCGACAACGCGCCGACGTACGTGACGTTCGCGACCATCGCGTGCGGCGTCGTCGGCCGCGCCACCGGCGTGCCGATCGCCCCGACGTCGCTCGACCGGTTGGCGGCCGACCCCGAAGGCGCCGCGTACCTCGAGGCGATCTCGTGCGGCGCCGTGTTCCTCGGCGCGGGCACCTACATCGGCAACGGGCCCAACTTCATGGTGAAGGCGATCGCGGAGGAGAACGGCGTCAGGATGCCGTCGTTCTTCGGCTACGTCGTCTGGTCCGCGGCGATCCTCGTCCCGGTCCTCGTCGCGCTGACGTTCGTGTCGTTCCGCTGACGCGGCCGCGCCCGGTCCGCGCGCGCGCCGTCGTGGGACGGGCGCGCGCGCGGGCGGGGCCTCCGTCCCACCGATAGAACGGCGCCGATCGTCGAGTCAAGCCCCCGGGCTGCGTCGTGTTGGTCGGCGTGTTGTTGCCTTCCCGCGCCGCGGAGCGCATCCTCCCGCGTTCCGCCCGGAGGCCTCCATGACGTCGTTCTTCCTCGCCGCCTCGGACGCCGTGCACGACGCCGTGCCCGTCGCCTGGGTGATCCCGTTCGCGGTGCTGCTGCTCTGCATCGCGGTGCTGCCGCTCGCGAAGCCGCACTGGTGGGAGCACAACAAGAACAAGGGGATCATCGCGACCGCGCTCTCCGTGCCGGTCGTGGTCTGGCTGCTGACGGGGCCGTCCCACGGCTGGCACTGGCTCGAGGAGTCGCTCCTCGACTACGCCGCGTTCATCGGGCTCCTCGGCGCGTTGTTCGTCATCTCGGGCGGCATCTACCTGAAGGGCTCCCTCGCGGGCACGCCGCTGGCCAACACCGGCTTCATGGCCGTGGGCGGCCTGATCGCGTCGTTCGTCGGCACCACGGGCGCGTCCATGCTGCTGATCCGCCCGCTGCTGCGGGCGAACGCGCCGCGCCAGCGCAAGGCCCACATCGTCATCTTCTTCATCTTCATCGTGAGCAACGCCGGCGGCCTCCTGACGCCGCTCGGCGACCCGCCGCTGTTCCTCGGCTTCCTGAACGGCGTCCCCTTCACGTGGACCTTCCGCCTGTGGGTCGAGTGGGCCACCGTCCTCGCGATCCTGCTGGTGCTGTTCAACTTCTGGGACCAGCGCGTCTTCGACAAGGAGGAGAAGGACCGGCCCGGCAGCCAGCTCGAGCAGGTGCAGGACGTGAAGGTCCCGCTCTCGATCGACGGCAAGGTCAACCTCCTCCTGCTCCTCGGCGTGATCGCGGTCTCGTACTTCGTCGGCGGCTCGCCCTCGCTCGCCGAGGTGCCGAAGAAGCTGCTGCAGGTCGTCGGGTACGGCGCGCTCGTCGTCGCCTCCCTCAAGCTGACGACGAAGGAGGTCCGCGTCGCGAACAGGTTCGGCTGGGGGCCGATCATCGAGGTGGCGGTCCTCTTCATCGGCATCTTCGTCACGATGATCCCGGCGGTGCAGTTCCTCGACCACGCCGGCCGGACGGGCGCCATCGCGCTCGACAAGCCCTGGCAGTTCTTCTGGGCGTCCGGCGTCCTCTCGTCGTTCCTCGACAACGCGCCGACCTACAAGACGTTCGCGTCGCTGGCGGTCGGCGTGCTCGACCTCAAGGGCAACCTGGGCGTGCTCGCCGCGGACGCGACCGGCGGCGCGTTGCTCGCCGCCGTCTCCTGCGGTTCCGTCTTCATGGGCGCCAACACCTACATCGGGAACGGCCCCAACTTCATGGTCAAGGCCATCGCCGAGGAGGGCGGGGTGAAGATGCCCTCGTTCTTCGGCTACATGGCCTGGTCGGTCGGGATCCTCGTCCCGATCTTCGTCCTCGTGACGTTCCTCTTCTTCCTCTGACCCCCACGCGGGGGCGGTCCGGGGGGGTGTCCCTCCGGGCCGCCCCCTTTGCTTGAGGCGACCGGGGGACCGCCGTACCCTTGGCCCCCTTCACCCCTGGGCGGGGCGCCGAAATCCCGGTGCCCGGTCCGCGATCCGGGAGGACTGCATGTCGATGCCGAAGGAAACGCTCTGGGCCGTCGTGGCCGGCGTGATCGGGTTGGTGTTCGCCGCCGTCACGGCGCGCCGCGTCCTCGCGAAGGACCGCGGCAACGAGAAGATGATCCAGATCCAGGACGCCATCCGCGAGGGCGCGATGGCCTTCCTGGGCCGCGAGTACAAGGTCCTCTCGATCTTCGTCGTCGCCGTCGCCGCGCTCCTCACGGTCGGCCTGACGTCGTCGACGATCCCCGGTCTCGGCTGGAAGACGGCCGTGTCGTTCGTGGGCGGCGCGTTGTGCTCGGTCCTCTGCGGCTTCGGCGGCATGCGGATCGCCACGGGCGCGAACGCCCGCACGGCGCAGGCGGCGTCGCGCTCGTTCAACGAGGCGCTGTCCGTGGCGTTCCCGGGCGGCGTCGTGATGGGCATGCTCGTGATGAGCGTCGGCCTCGTCGGCCTCGGCGGGTTCTTCTACCTGTTCGCCGGCACCGAGTCGTCGCTGCACGACGCGGCGACGATCCTCGCCGGCTTCTCCATGGGCGCGTCGTCGGTCGCGCTCTTCGCCCGCGTCGGCGGCGGCATCTACACGAAGGCCGCGGACGTCGGCAGCGACCTCGTCGGCAAGGTCGAGGCGGGCATCCCCGAGGACGACCCGCGCAACCCGGGCGTCATCGCGGACAACGTGGGCGACAACGTCGGCGACGTGGCCGGCATGGGCGCCGACCTGTTCGAGTCGTACATCGGCGCGATCCTCGGGACCATGGTGCTCGGCGCGGTCGCGGTCTCGGGCAAGCTCGAGGCGGCGATCCTGCCGCTGCTGATCGCCGGCGCGGGCATCGTGGTCTCGATCCTCGGCACCTTCCTGGTCCGCACCAAGGAGGGCGGCAACCCGCAGGTGGCGCTCGACCTCGGCTCGTTCGGCGCGGCCATCGTGATGCTGCCGATCTCGTACGTCATCATCGACTTCTGCGTGAAGTCGGCGGCGGCCAACAACACCCCGCTGATCCTCGAGGTCGGCGCCGCGCCGATCACGACGATGGCCCTCATGTACGCGATCGTCGCCGGCCTGCTGTCGGGCGTGGCGATCGGTATGATCACCGGCTACTACTGCTCGAAGGGCAAGCGCCCGGTCAACAGCATCGTCGACCAGTCGAAGACCGGCCCGGCCACCAACATCATCGCCGGCATCGGCGTCGGCTTCGAGTCGACCGCCATCCCGATCGTGCTGATCGCGGGCGCGATCTTCGTGGCCAACCACTTCGCCGGCCTCTACGGCGTGGCCCTGGCGGCCCTCGGCATGCTCTCGACCACCGGCATCCAGCTCGCGGTCGACGCCTACGGCCCGATCTCCGACAACGCCGGCGGCATCGCCGAGATGAGCGGCCTGCCCCCGGAGGTCCGCCACCGCACCGATAACCTCGACGCCGTCGGCAACACCACCGCCGCCATCGGCAAGGGTTTTGCGATCGCCTCGGCCGCGCTGGCCGCCCTGTCGCTGTTCGCGGCCTACCGCAACATCGCCTTCGGCCCGGGCGAGGACCTGCTGCTGACCAACCCCGAGGTGCTCATCGGCCTCCTCATCGGCGGCATGCTGCCGTTCCTGTTCTCCGCCATGGCCATGAAGGCCGTCGGCAGCGCCGCGATGGACATGATCACCGAGGTCCGCCGCCAGTTCCGCGAGATCCCGGTGCTGCGTTCGGCCCTCAGCCTGGTCGCCAAGGCCGAGCACGAGGGCCGCGCGCTGACCCCCGACGAGGACCGCGAGGTCCTGGCGGCCGGCAGCAAGACGGAGGTCGAGCGCTGCGTGGCCATCTCGACCCAGGCGTCGATCCGCCGCATGATCGCCCCGGGCATCCTGGCCCTGGTCTCGCCGGTCATCATCGGCTTCTGGTCGCGCTTCGCGCTTGGCGGGCTGCTCGCCGGGACCCTGGTCACGGGCGTCATGCTGGCGATCTTCATGTCGAACGCCGGCGGCGCGTGGGACAACGCCAAGAAGCAGGTCGAGGACCAGAAGAAGGACGCCAGCCAGGCCGTGAACACCGGCAAGGGCTCGGAGCGCCACAAGGCCGCCGTCATCGGCGACACCGTCGGCGACCCCTTCAAGGACACCGCCGGCCCCTCGCTCAACATCCTGATTAAACTCATGACCATCGTCGCGGTCGTGATCGCGCCGCTGCTCGTCAAGCAGAAGACCGACGCCGCGGCCCCCCCGCCGCAGGTCCAGAAGGCCGAGGGTAAGGCCGCCGTGAAGTAGCCGAGAGTGCGCCCGCGGGCTTGCGGGCGCCGCTGGCTTGATCTAAAAGGCTGACCCCGCCGGATGCTCCGGCGGGGTTTTGTCTCTCCTTGCTCCCGCGCTCCTGCGGGGGCCGGAAAGCCCACAGGGAGAAAGCATGTCCGAAACCACAGGCCAGGTGCTCTCGGTCTCCGCCAAGCGGAACACCAAGCGAGAGTACGAGACCGTCATCATCCTCCGCGCCAACACCAACAAGGCCGGCATCCTCGAGCTCGTGCACAAGATGCAGGCCGTGTTCGAGAAGTTCAACGCCCGCCTGCTCAAGATCGAGAACTGGGGCAGCCGCACGCTGGCCTACCCGATCCGCCGCCAGTCGACCGGCATCTACCTGTACTGGCGCTTCCTCGGCGGCAGCGACATCGTCCACGAGTTCGAGCGCAACCTGAAGCTCAGCGACGCCATCCTCCGCTACTACACCGTGCGCATCGACGAGGACGTCGACCCCGCGGCCCGGCCCTCGGAGATCACCGAGGACCTGCTGCAGACCATCAGCGAGCCGCCGCCCGAGCCCGAGCCCGAGCCCGTCCGCGAGGAAGAGGACCGCGACCGCGACCGCGACCGCTACAACAACGACGACGACGAAGACGGCCTCGAAGAGGGAGTGAACTGAGCCATGTCCGACAGAGACGATAAGCCCCGCACCAGCCGTCGCTCCTCGCTGCTCGCCAGCGACAAGACGCTCGTCATCGACTACAAGAACCCGCAGCTGCTGAAGGCGTTCTTGACCGACCGCGGCAAGGTCGTGCCGGCCCGCATCTCGGGGGTCTCGGCGCGCCAGCAGCGGCAGATCACCAAGGCCGTCAAGCGCGCGCGCATGCTGGCCCTCATCCCGTACACGGTGCAGTAAGAGGTCCATCATGGCGATGCTCCAGATCATTCTCCGCAAGGACGTCGACAACCTCGGCCGCGCCGGCGAGGTCGTGTCGGTCCGCCCCGGCTACGGCCGTAACTTCCTGATCCCGCGCGGCATGGCCCTGGCCGCCACCCGCGGGAACATCGCGCAGCTCGACCACCAGAAGCGCGTCATCGCGGCCGAGCAGGCCCGCATCAAGGCCGAACACGCCAAGATGGCCGAGCAGCTGAAGGGCGTGACCGTGTCGATCGCCCGCAAGAAGGGCCAGGACGGCAAGCTGTTCGGGTCGGTGTCCGGCAAGGACATCTCCGAGGCGCTGGCCAACCAGAACCTGCAGATCGACCGCAAGCTGATCAAGCTCGACGAGGCCCTGAAGGCCATCGGCTCCTACGAGGTGCCGATCCGCTTCAGCGGCGACACGTCGGTCGAGATCCGCGTGAACGTCATCGGCGTGTGAGCGCCGGGTGACGGAGACGAGGCCCGCACCCCGCGAGGGGGCGGGCCTTCGTCGCGACTACTCGCCGCGCAGACGCGCGAGCTCGGCGCGCAGGCGGGCCGTCTCGGCCTCGGCCTCGTGGGTGCGGGACACGGCCTCGCGGGCGCGGGACTCGGCCTCGCGGGTGCGGGCCTCGGCCGCGTGGATGCGGGCCTCGTCCACGGCCAGGCGCTCCGCGGCGGTCGGCCACAGGATCACTCCGTCGACCGACATGCGCAGGGACTTGTCGGGCTGGGCGATCAACCAGAAGTCGAAGCGGGCCGAATGGATGCGATCGTGCGGGTGGTCCTGCTGGACCAGGCGCCCGCTGGCGCCGCGGACCCAGTGGGTGAGCAGCCGACGCCTGGTGCCGATGTGGTCGGGGTCGAAGCGCACGAGCTCGCCGACGCCGAGCGCCTCGTAGCGGGCGTGGGTCTCCGGGCGGTAGTCCTTCTTGTGGGTCTTCTCCGAGACGATCTCGAGGGCCAGCGCCGGCGCCTTGCCGTCGTGGTCCCAGACCTTCCAGCAGTCGACGTCCCGCGGGGCCATCGTCTCGTCCTCGATCAGGTAGACGTCAGGGGCGATGACGCTGCGCCGGTCGCCCTTCACCCAGTAGAAGAACTGATCGGCGCCGACGAGCACGTCCCGGCCGAGCCTCGCGAAGTAGTCGCGCAGGGGGTCGGTGAGGCCCCAGATGATGAATTGCTGCAGTCCCGTCTCGCCCATTCCGTCGGACACGGGGTACTCGTCCCCGTCGCTTCCTTGCGGGCCTGGGTATGACATCGCGTCGGGGGGCATGCCACCTTCCATAGCACAGATCGTAATACGCTGATCGTTGACAGGCTCGACGGGCGGACGGGACCATTCGACATGCGTGCGTTCGGCGTGCTCGGAGTGCTGCTCGTGACGATGTGCTCGCAGGAGCCGGCGCCGGCGCGGCGCGGGGTGCTGCTCGAGGAGATGACGTGGAACGAGGCCGAGGCGCGGCTGACGGACGACGCGATCGTGGTCATCCCGATCGGCGCGGCGGCCAAGGAGCACGGGCCGCATCTGTTATTAAAGAACGACTTCGTGCTGGCGGAGGGGCTCAAACAGCGGGTGCTGCTGGCGGCGGACGTGGTGATGGCGCCGACGGTCAACTATCACTACTACCCGGCGTTCGTGGAGTACCCGGGGTCGACGACGCTGCGGCTCGAGACGGCGCGCGACCTGATCGTCGACATCTGCCGCTCGCTGGCGGCGTACGGGCCGCGGCGGTTCTACGCGCTCAACACGGGGGTGTCGACGGTCAAGGCGCTGGCGCCGGCGGCCGAGGTGCTGGCGAAGGAGGGCATCCTGCTGGCGTACACGGACCTGCTGGCCACGCTGGCGCCGGTCGAGGAGCGGGTGCTGCAGCAGGCCGGAGGCACGCACGCGGACGAGGCGGAGACGTCGATGATGCTGGTGCTGGACCCCGCGGTCGTCGACATGAAGAAGGCGGTGGCGGACTACCAGCCGCGGCGGGCGTCGGGGTTCTCGCGCGACCCGAACAGCTCCAAGACCTACTCGCCGACCGGCACCTGGGGCGACCCTACGCTGGCCACCCGCGAGAAGGGCGAGCTGCTGGTCGCGGCGCTCGTCGACGGGGTGCTGGCCGACATCGTCAGGCTGCGCGCGGCGGCGCTGCCGATCGGCGAGGCGGGCGCGCGCTGATCACTTCTCGCCGCGCAGGCGCTCGGCGCTGCAGTTGCCCATCACGCACTGGGCCGAGTAGACCCCGGACTGGCCGCAGCCGTCGACGCGGTACTTGCCGTAGACCTCGTCGCGCTTGAGGGAGAGCTGGTCCTCCTTGCAGTCGAAGTCCTTGGCCGCTTGCGTGCGCGTGGCGGCGTCGAGCTTGCCGGCGCAGCCGGTCAGGGTGCATGCGAGGGCGGACAGCAGGAGGAGGCGCATCGCGCGACTGTAGCGGTTTTCGCGGCGGACGGGCGCGCGCGGTCACTCGGGGTCGGGGGCGGGGTCGCCGGCGAGCAGCTGCGCGAGGATCGACGCGAGCTCGTGGCGGGCCTCGTCGCTGCGCTGCTGGACCTCGTGGTGGCTCAGGCCGGTTGCGCCCGCGGTGTTGGTGACCACGCCGAAGCCGGCGAGCCAGACCTTGTGGGCGGCGCAGAACACGGCCTCGTAGGTGGTCGACATGCCGACGACGTCGCCGCCGAGCCGGCGCAGGGCCTCGGTCTCGGCGAGGGTTTCATACTGCGGGCCGCGGGCGTGGGCATAAACCACCTCACGCAGGCGGCCGGGGCCGAGGCCGGGGTGCAGCGACTGCAGGCGCCTGCGCAGGTGCGGGCTGTACATCTGGCTGCAGTCGATGAACTGCGGGCCGACCAGCGGGGTCGGCCCGAACAGGGCCATCTGGTCGCGGAGGATCACGAGCTCGCCGGCGCCGAGGGTGGTGTCGAGGCCGCCGGCGGCGAACGTGAGGACCACGCCGCGCGCGCCGTTCACCAGCATGGCCGCGAGCGGGGCGGTGCAGGTGCCCATCGAGTGGCCCTCGTAGGGGTGGAGGCGGCCGGTCTGCACGCACACGCGGTGCTCGCCGATGGTGCCCCACACCAGGCTGTTGCCGTGGCCGGCGACCGAGGGCGACGGCAGGCCGAGCTCGGCGAGCGGGAGGCTGCCTTCGATCTTCAGGCCGAGGCCGCCCTCGCCGGCGACGAACCCGACGCCGAGGCCGGAGCCGGCGACGACGGCCCAGTCGAAGGTGCGGCCGCCGAGGCGGGCGTGCAGGAGCTCGGCGGCGTGGACGGCGACGGGGTCGAGGGCGTGCATGGCCCCCTGTAGTTACATCGAGATCGCGGCGAACACGACCCCGAGGGCGATGCCGATCGTCACGCCGATGCCGACCGCGATCATGGTGGTGCGGCTGGCGCGGCCGCCACCCTCGCGGCCCGGGTTGATCTCCGTCGCGGCCTTGGGGCTCGTCTTGCCGGCGGCCTCGCGGATCTCGTCGGGCGAGCGCAGCTCGACGGCCGAGTGGCGCGGCGGGACCTGGCCGCCGAGGCGGCGGGAGATCTCCGACAGGCTGGTCTTCAGCTCCTCGAACGTCGGGCGCACGTCGGGGCGGCGGCTCATCATGCGCCGGCACAGGTCGGACAGCGCCTCGTCGAAGCCTTTGATTTCCAGCTTCAGCTCGGGGCGCTCGCTCTTCAGGTGGCGGCGCACCACGGCGGTGTAGTGGTCGTCCTGGCCGCCCTTGCGGAACGGCGGGTGGCCGCTGCACATGTGGTACAGCGAGCAGCCGAGCGCGTAGACGTCGGCGCGGGCGTCGACCTCCTTGCCCATGGCCTGCTCGGGGGCGAGGTAGTCGGGGGTGCCGACGAACACGCCGGTCGCGGTGATCGAGAGGTCCTCTTGCAGGGCCTTGGCGAGGCCGAAGTCGGTGACCTTGACGATGCCCTGCGAGGTGACGACGAGGTTGGAGGGCTTGACGTCGCGGTGGACGACGCCGACGCGCTGGGTCTCGGCGAGGCCGATGGCGGCCTGGCGGATGACCTCGGCGGCGTCGCCGGGGTGGAGCGCGCCGCGCTTTTTCAGGGAGCCGCCGATGTCCTCGCCGTCGAGGAACTCCATGGCGAGGAAGGGGCGGTCCTCGTGGTCGCCGATGAAGTACACCGCGACCACGTTGGGGTGGTTCATCGAGGCGAGGGCTTTGCCCTCGCGGAGGAAGCGGGTCTTGAACTCCTCGGACTCGCGGTGCTTGCGCCCGAGGATCTTGATGGCGACTCGGCGGCCGAGTTTCTCGTCCAGTCCCTCGTAGACCTCGCCCATGGCCCCCTTGCCGAGGAGACCCTTGACCTTGAACGGCCCGATCTGGGGCGGCACGGACATCGCCCACGCAACCTATCACGGGCGGCGCTGGCTTTTCCACGCTCCCATTCGGGCTCGCTTCGGTGTCCGGAGGGAATGGCGAGCCCGGCGAGGCGGGTGGCAAGGGGGCGACAGGCGAGCGAGGGCGGCAGGCCCGGAGGGGCCGCGAAAGGCCCAGAGCGAGCCCGTGCGATCACCATCTCGCGCCGAGGCGGGCCCGGCGAGACGGGTGGGAAGGGGGGCGACAGGCGAGCGAGGGCCGCGGACCCGGAGGGGCCGCCGAAGTCAGTCTTGGGTGAAGCCGGGGCCGCCGACCATGTTTTCGAAGCGGGTGTGGTGCTTGATGAAGGTCAGGTGCACCGTGCCGATCGGTCCGTTGCGCTGCTTGCCGATGATGATCTCGGCCTTGTTCTCGACCTTGGCGCGCTCCTCGGGTTTGGCGTCGCCGGGCAGGTAGCGCTCCTCGCGGTAGATGAACATGATGACGTCCGCATCCTGTTCGATGGCGCCGGATTCGCGCAGGTCGGACATCAGGGGGCGGTGGTCGGCCCGGCTGTCGACCGCGCGGTTGAGCTGCGAGAGGGCCAGGACGGGCATGTGGAGCTCCTTGGCCATGGCTTTGAGGCCGCGGGAGATCTCGCTGATCTCCTGTTCGCGGGAGTCGTACTTGCTGCGGCCGCCGCGCGCGAGCTGGAGGTAGTCGACGATGATGAGGCCGAATTGATCCTTCTGGCCCGTGAAAATGGTCTTGTCCTCGCGGAAGCGGCGGGCGCGGGCGCGCATCTCGAGGATCGAGGGTGCGGCCTGGTCGTCGATGTAGAACTTGGCGCGGGAGATGCGGTCGGCGGCGGCGATCATGCGGCGGAAGTCGTCGTCGACGAACTGGCCGGAGCGCAGCTTGGAGTAGTCGACCTTGGCCTCCGAGCAGAGCACGCGCTCGATCAGCTGGTTGGCGCCCATCTCGAGCGAGAAGAACAGGATCGGGTGGAGGATGGGCTGCTGGTCCTCGGGCAGGCCGAGGTGGCGGGCCTGGGGCACGCAGGCGTTCTGGGCGAGGTTGAGGACGAACGCGGTCTTCCCCATCGACGGGCGGGCGGCGATGATGAGGAGGTCGCCGGGCTGCAGGCCGCCGGTCATCTTGTCGAGGTCGGTGAAGTGGGTCTCGACGCCGGTGATCGGGTTCTTGCGCTTGGCGCGTTCGGTGATCTCGACGAAGATCTTTTTGAGGATCTCGGTCGACGACTGGTAGGCGGTCCGGCGGCCGCGCTCGTTGACCGCCATGATGCGCTTCTCGGCCTGGTCGATGAACTCGTTCTGGTTCTCGAGCTCGTCCATGCCCTCGTCGGCGATCTCGCGGGCGGTGATCACGAGGTTGCGGACCATGGCCGCCTTGCGGACCATCTCGGCGTGGTGGGTGATGTTGTGGCTGGTGGCGTAGCGGTCGCCGAGGCGGTTGATCGCCTCGATGCCGCCGGCGACCTTCAGCTGGTCGACGGCGCGCAGCTGGGCCTCGATGGTGACGACGTCGATGGGCTCGCGGCGCTCGGCGAGCGTCATCATCGCCTTAAAAATGGCCTGGCAGGCGGGGTTGTAAAAGTCCTCCTCGCGGACGACGTCCATCACGTCGTAGAGGGCCTGGTCCCCGCGCAGGAGGATGCCGCCGAGGATCGCGGCCTCGGCCTCGTTGTTGTGGGGGAGCGTGCGCGCCATCGGGGGGCGGGACTCATAGCACGGAATCACGGGCACGCGCGGGCCGTCGCGGCGCGGCCGCTGACGGCGTGCGTTCGTCGCGGTCGGCGCGCGGCGAGGTCGTCAGCTCGATGAGCCGACCGCGAGCGGCGTGCCGGCGCCGGACGGTTCGACGCCGCGGGAGCTGCGGGGCTCGTCGACGTGGAGCGGGCCGTGGGCGGCGCGCAGGTCGGGGTCCTTGTGCTCGCGGATCAGGCGAAAGAGGCCGTGGTCGAACGGCTCGCCGGGGGCGGCGCGGACCGGCTCGAGGCGCTCGCGCAGGCCCTCGCGGTCGAGCTCGGCGGCGCGGTGGAAGCACATGGGGTTGTTGCCGGGGCGGCCGAGCAGGGGCTCGCTGACCGAGGTGCAGCCGCCGAGGCACACGGTCTTGTAGTAGCAGGTCGAGCACAGGCCCCACAGCGAGTCGACGCCGCGGCCGCGGTTGTAGGCGAGCTCGGGCGTGCGCGACCAGATCGCGGCGAGGCCGTGGTCGCGCCAGTGGCCGCCGACGCTGACGTGGCCGAGGCTGGGGCAGCCTTTGATCGCTCCGTCGCTCTCGATGCCGAGGCCGACGACGCCGGCCTGGCAGCCGAAGTAGTGGCGGCGGGTGGGGTTCGAGGTACGGCGCAGCTTGGCCTCGAGCGGGCCGAAGTAGCCGACGCTGTTGCCGGGGTAGAGGGTGACCCCGAGGGCGATGCAGCGGTCGATCAGGCGCTCGAGCACCGCGTACATCTCGAGCATCTGGTGGGGCTGCAGGAGGATCTCCGGGTGGTCGGCGGCGACGCCGTGGGCGAGGGTCAGCTGGACCTGCCAGGCGTGGATGCCCTCGGGGGCGATGCGCTCGAGCAGACCCTCGAGGTCGTGCAGGGTGCGGGCGTTGATCTGGCTGTTGACGGTGATCTGCACGCCGGCGGCCCGCAGGTGCCGCAGGGCGCGGAGGGCCCGCTGGAAGCTGTGGGGGCGGTTCCGCAGGGTGTCGTGGCAGGCCTCGAGGCCGTCGATCGAGACCGACGCGCTCTGCACGCCGGCGATCGCGAGGGCCTCGGCGATCTCGGCGGTGAGGTTGTAGCCGCCGGTCGTGAGCGTGACGCTGAGGCCGAGCTCGCGCAGGCGGCGGACGATCTGCGTGACGTCGGCGCGGAGGTAGGCCTCGCCGCCGATCAGGGTGACCTCGCCGACGCCGGCCGCGGCCAGCTCGTCGCACAGGCGCAGGGCCTCGTCGGTGGTGAGCTCGTCGGGGCGGCGGGCGCCCGAGCGCGGGCCGCAGTGCAGGCACTTCTGGTCGCACGCGCTGGTGAACTCCCACACGGCGTGGCGCGGGCGCGGCTGCTCACCCGCGGCCAGCGGCAGGAGGTGGCGCGTGCGCGTGGGCCGGGCGAGCTCGACGACCGGCAGGCGGCGGACCACGGGGGGCATCGCCGCGACTCTACACCGCGGGGGCGGCGGGGTGTACGCAGCGGCGACGGGTCTGCGGTGGCGCGCCGGGCGAGGCGTCGCGCTCGTCGTCGCCGCGGGCGGGCGCCGGCGGGTCAGTGCACGCCGCGGCGGTCGTCGCCGTTGCCGCCTTCGTCGCCGAGGCCGGGGGCGGCGTCGCTGCTGTCGTCGCCGAGGGGGCCGCTGGCTTCGTCCTCGTCGCGGTCGCGCAGGCCGTGGCGCGGGGTGAGCGAGTCGCCGACCTCGAGCAGGGCCTTCAGGCGGCGCAGGTCGTCCTCGAGCTGGCGTTGGGGGTCGAGGCCGAGCAGGCGGGCCGCGAGGGCGCCGAGCAGGCCGGCGGGCGGGTCGTACTCCATGGTGACGGTGACGAGCGTGCCGTTGCCGTCGATCGTGTCGTCGAAGCGGACCGAGCCGGCGTGCTGGATCTGCGACTCGGGCAGCGAGCGCCAGGCGATCAGCCTGGCCTCGATGTCGTTGATGATCGTCGCCTCCCACTCGATCGTCCGGCCGAACGGCGCGCGGGCGCGCCAGTGCGAGCGGCCGTCGCCGAGCACCATGACCTCGTCGAGGCGGTGCATGAAGATCGGCAGGGTCTCGAGGCGGCGCCAGAAGCCGTAGACCTCGGCGGGGCTGCGGCGGATGGTGATCGAGCGGCGCACGCGGACGCCGCGGCCGTGCGCGACGCTGGCGTTGGGGCCGCGCGTGCCGTGGGCGGTGCTGATCCGCAGGCTGGTGTACAGGCGCGAGTGGCCGGTCGCGGCCCGCTGGATGAGGGCCGCGCCGGCGAGGGCGAGGCCGAGGCCGACGAGGCCGCGACGCAGGCCGCCGAGCATCACCAGCGCGCCGCCGACGGCCCGCGAGGCCTGGCGCTCGACCGGGTGGACGTTGACGTCGTCGGGCCAGTCGCTGCGCTCTTCGTGGGTGCGAACGTTCTGGTCTGCCTTGGCACTCTCGGTCATACGCGTGGGCTCCGGGGCGATTCGTGCGGCCGAACGCCTGCGCGTGCAAGCCGGCGGCGGCGCGCAGAAACCGGGGGGGTGCGGGCAAGCTCTGCGCCGCTTCCGCGGCGGGCGCCGGCGGGTGTATGACGGGGCCATGGCTGCGCCGACCAGAGTCCGGACCGCCCGCGATCGGGCCGCGCTGCTGGCCGAGACGCCCCGCGGGTACAGCCCGTGGTTCCACCTGGCGTTCCCCAACCTGTTCGGCGCGACGGTGATCGCGCTGTGCTCGCGGGCGCTGGACGGGCCGGGCCCCGTCCAGTGGCTGATCGTGCCGGCGATGGTGGTGGTGGCGATCGCGGCGGAGTGGCGGTTCCACCGCGACGTGCTGCACCGGCGGGTGGCGCCGTTCGAGGTGCTGTACGACTACCACACCGTCTCGCACCACAGCATCTATCGCCGCGGCGACATGGCGATCCGCGAGGCGCGCGAGCTGCGGGGGATCCTGTTCCCGGCGTGGGCGAGCGTCGTGCTGCTGGTGCTGGTCGCTCCGCTCGCGCTGGTGGTCGGGCGGCTGCTCGGGCGCGACGCGGGGCTCTTGCTGCTGGCGACGGCGCACGGCTACTTTATGGCCTACGAGTGGCTGCACCTGGCGTATCACCTGCCGGAGCGGCTGCGCGGGTGGTGGCCGCTGCGGCCGCTGGCGCGCTGGCACGAGGCCCACCACGACCCGCGGATCATGCAGCACGCGAACTTCGGGGTGACGAGCCCGCTGTGGGACTGGCTCCGCGGGACCGCCCGCCGGCCGTGAGCTGTCCTTCGGGGCAGGTGCGTTGCGCGCCGGGCGGGGTGCGTGTTAGGTACGCCGGCCGTGCAGAAGCTGCTCGCCGCCGTGCATGCCGCCGCCAGCCCGCGCGACTGGTCGCGCGGGGTGGAGCTGTCGCGCGCGGGCGCGGTGCTCGGCAAGCGACGCACGGCCGAGGAGATCGTCGTGCAGGTGGCGGTCAAGGGCGCGGCGGTCAGCCCGACGGTGACGCTGTGGCCGGACGAGCTCGAGTGGAGCTGCGACTGTGACAGTCGCGCCGACGCCTGCGCGCACGCGGCGGCGGCGGTGATCGCCCTCAAGCGGGCGGACGAGGTCGGGCAGGCGCTGCCGGTGGTCGCGGGGCGCACGGGGCAGGTCGGCTACCGCTTCACGCGCGGCGCGGAGGGCCTGAAGTTCCTGCGCGTGCGCACGGCCGAGGGCGCCGACGAACGGCCGCTGACGCACAACCTGGCGATGCTGATGTCGGGGCGGGTCGAGGGCCCGCCGATCGTGGCCAGCCAGGCCGACACCGCCGCCGACCAGGCGCTCGCGGCCTTTATCAAGCCGGAGCCGACGCTGCTGCCGGCTCCGCTGGCGCGCAAGCTGATCCCGCTGCTGGCGGCGTGTGGCGATGTCCGACTGGACGGACAAATTATTAAAGTGTCGGCGGAGCCGGCCGGGTTCTTCGTGCGGATCAAGGACGAGGGCGACGGCTTCAAGGTCGGGCTGGTGCGCGACGCGGGCATCACCGAGGTGTTCACGGGCGGGTTCCTGGCGCTCGCGGGCGACACGCTGATGGTGTGGGACCCGAGCCGCATGTTCGTGGGGGTCGACGACAAGCTGGCGGGCGCGTTCGCGGAGATCAAGAAGGGGCTGGTCGTCGGGCCCGAGCGGGTCGCGTGGCTGGTCGGCGAGGTCCTGCCGGCGCTCGGCAAGAAGGTGCGGGTCGAGGTCGCGAGCAAGCGGCTGCCGGCGCTCAGCGAGGGGCACGCGCCGCGGATCGTGGTCGAGACGGCGCAGGCGGGCGAGTCGCTGGCGGTCCTGCCGACGCTGGTCTACGGCGACCCGGCGGTCGCGCGGGTCGACGCCGGGCGGCTGGTGCCGCTCGGCAAGCAGCTGCCGCGCCGCGACGAGGCGGCCGAGGCGCGTCTGCAGCGGGTGCTCGCCGGGCTCGGGCTGCAGTTCGGGCAGCGCACGGTGCGGGTCGCGGGCGAGGCGATCGCGCTGGCGGAGCGGCTGCGGCGGCAGGCCGGCGAGCGCCTCGAGCTGCGCGGCGAGGCCCACCACGCGTTCCGCGAACTGCCGGCGCTGACGCCTCGCATCGGCGGCGGCGGCGTGCTGTCCTTCGGGACAGGCGGCGAGGGCGGCGGATCGCGCGAGGCCGACGCGCGGGCGGTGCTCGCGGCCTGGCAGGCGGGCGAGCCGCTGGTGCCGCTGCTCGGCGGGGGGTACGCCCCGCTGCCGCACGACTGGATGGCGCGCTACGGCTCGCAGGTGGCGCTGCTGCTGGCGGCGCGCGACGACCGGGGCGAGCTGGCGGCGCACGCCAAGCCGGCGCTGGCCGACCTGTACGCGGCGCTCGAGACCCCGCCGCCGGCGGACCTCGCGGGGCTGGTGGCGCTGTCGCGGGACTTCGCGGGCATCCGCCCGGCCGAGCTGCCGCGCGACCTGCGGGCCGACCTGCGCGACTACCAGCGCCAGGGCGTCGACTGGCTGAGCTGCCTGCGCGACGCGGGCCTGGGGGCGATGCTGGCCGACGACATGGGCCTCGGCAAGACGCTGCAGACGCTGGCGGCGCTGCGCGGGCGCTGCCTGATCGTCGCGCCGACGAGCGTGCTGCACAACTGGGCCGCCGAGGCGCGCAGGTTCAGGCCGTCATTAAATGTCTGCACCTACCACGGGCCGCGGCGGGCGCTCGACCCGGACGCCGACCTGACGCTGACGAGCTACGCGATCCTGCGGCTCGACGCCGACCGCCTGTCCGAAGAGACATGGGACGTCGCCGTGCTCGACGAGGCGCAAAACATCAAAAACGCCGACAGCCAGGTCGCGCGGGCGGCCTATCGCCTGCGGGCGCGCTGGCGGGTGACGCTGACCGGCACCCCGGTGGAGAACCGCCTCGAGGAGCTGTGGAGCCAGTTCCACTTCATCAACCCGGGGCTGCTGGGCGGGCGCCAGGACTTCGTGGAGCGGCACGCGCGGCCGATCGCCGAGGGGCGCGCGGGCGCCGCGGCGGCGCTGCGCGGGCTCATCCGCCCGTTCTTGCTGCGGCGGCGCAAGCAGGAGGTCGCGCGCGAGCTGCCGCCGCGGACCGAGGTGGTGCTGCGCTGCACGCTCTCGCCGGCCGAGCGGGCGATCTACGACGCCGTCAAGGCCGCCACCGAGAAGGAGGTCGTCGCCGCGCTCGAGTCCGGCGGCGGGGTGCTCGCGGCCCTCGAGGCGCTGCTGCGGCTGCGCCAGGCGGCGTGCCACGCGGGCCTGGTGCCGGGGCAGGTCCTCGAGCGGTCCGCGAAGCTCGAGCTGCTGCTCGAGACGCTCGACGAGGCGGCGGCGGCCGGGCACCGCGCGCTGGTGTTCTCGCAGTGGACGGGGCTGCTCGACCGGGTCGAGCCGCTGCTGCGCGAGGCGGACCTCGGGTTCGTGCGGCTCGACGGCTCGACGCGCGACCGCGGGGCGGTGGTCGACCGCTTCCAGGCCGCGGACGGGCCGCCGGTGATGCTGGTGTCGTTGAAGGCCGGCGGCACCGGTCTGAACCTGACAGCGGCGGACCACGTGTTCCTGCTCGACCCGTGGTGGAACCCGGCCGTCGAGGACCAGGCGGCCGACCGCGCGCACCGCATCGGCCAGACGCGGTCGGTGCTGGTGCACAAGCTGGTGGCGGAGGACACCGTCGAGACGCGGATTCTCGAGTTGCAGCAGCACAAGCGGGCGCTCGCGGAGGCGGCGCTCGCGGGCGCCGACGCGGCCGCGACGCTGACCCGCGACGACCTGCTCGCGCTGTTGCAGTGAATTTTTAGTAATCGTAAAGACGCGAAAGAGGCGCCCGCGGGGGCGCCTCTTCGGCGTCTCGGCTTGTTCGTCTCAGCTGGTCTTGCGGGCGGCCATGTAGGCCTTGGTCAGCGCGGGGTCACCGGCGATCTCGAAGATCATCGCGTCGAACTTGTCGCGGTCGAGGTTGTGCTTGCCGAGGATGTCGTCGGCCTGCTCGGGGGCGGCCGAGATCTCGCGGGCGATGCTCGCGGCGAGCTGGACCTTGGCCTCGGGCGAGTCGGCGGCCGGCTTGTCGTCGGGCTTGGGCTGCGGGGCGACGGCGACGTCGGTCTTGGTGTCGGTCCCCTTGGTCTCGACCTTGGTCTCGACCTTGGTCTCCGTCTTCTTGGTGACCTTGGTCTCCGTCTTCTTGGTCTCGCCGCTGTCGCAGGCGGACAGCGTGAGGGTGAGGGCGACGGCGGAGAGGAGGCTCGTGAAATTTTTGAGGTGCATGGTGGTGGTCTCCTTTCTCCGGATCACTGGGCCGCTTCGGCGCCCTTCTTGTCGGCGGGTCCCTTGTGCCCCTTGCCGGGCTTGCCGTCGGCGGCCTTGAGGTCGCCCTTGGCCTCGCCCTTGGCGCCGGGGATGCCGGGGCGGGGGATCGGCTTGCCGGTCTTGCTGTCGACGCGGTCCTCGATCTTGTCGAGCTTCTCGTCGCGCTTCTCGAGGCGGTCCTCGACCTTGTCGAGGCGCTTGATCTGCTGCTCGAGGCGCTTCTTCTCGGCCTCGAGCGCGGTCTTCTCGTCGCCGGTGGCGGTCGCGAGCTTGGCGTCGACCTCGCGCAGGCGGGCGGCGGAGTCGCCCTGCCTGGCGTCGACGCGGTCCTGGCGGGCGTCGTTGGCGGCCTCGGCGGCGTCGATGCGGGCCTTGAACTTGTCGTGGCGGTCCTTGTCGGCGAACACGCGGACCTTGCCGCTGGCGAGCAGCTCCTTGCGCTTCTCGAGCCGCTTCTGCCGCCAGGCCTGGTTGAGCTGCTTCTGCTTGGCGATCTTGGCCTCGAGCTCGGCGCGCTGCTTGTCGTCGAGCTCCTTCAGGTCCTCCTTGCGGGCCTTGATCTTGCTGGCGAGCTGCTTGCCGCGCAGGCCGGCGGCGACCTGCAGGCGGACCCAGCGGCCGAAGCCCTTCTTGGCGCCGCGGGTGCGGGTCTGCTCGGCCTCGACGGTGACGACCTCGGTGGCCTCGCTGGCGGGCAGGCCGATCTCGCGGGTGCTGTCGAGCGCCTCGCGCAGCTCGGTCTCGTCGACGCCGGCGTCGCGCGCCTCGGCGGCGGCCAGCGGGAGGTCGATGGTGGCCAGGATGTCGTCGTTGAGGGCCTCCTGATCGGTGACCTTCACGTTGGCCGTGACGCTCGCGCTCGCGGTGGCGGACGCGCCGGCCGTGGGCTCGGCGGCGGAGGCGAGCGCCGGCGCCGCGAGCACCAAAGTCAGTAGCGGAATGGAGAATCTGTGCATTTTGGGGACTCCGGGCGGCAGGATAGACCAGGCCGCAGAAAATCACACGCTTTCGTCCGCGCAAATCGCGGAGCGGGGCGTTCATTCGCGGTCGGGCGTGAAGTGGTCGGCCTCGTCGGGCACGCGACCCTCGAGCCAGCCGACGCGTGCGTCGGGGAAGGCGTCCGCATAGGGGAGGTAGGGCTTGATGTCGAGGACGGGCGTGTGGTCGAGGATGTCGAGGCCGAGCACGTGGAGCACGTGGCCCTCGATGCCGGTGAGGTGCAGGCACGACAGTCCGATGGGGCAGGGGCGGTGCGGCGAGCGGGTGGAGAACAGGCCGTGGTGTTCGTCGGCGCCGGCCCCTCGGGCGTCGCGCGGCGAGCGGACGGTGAGGCCGTGGCCGCGGTTGAGGTGGAACAGGAACAGGCACCAGATGCGGTCGAAGCGCTCGAGGCCCGCGAGCCCCTCCGCGTATTCGGGGCGCAGCTCGATGCGGCCGGGCAGGCGGGCGTCGCCCTTGACCTGGTCGGTGACGCCGGGCTGGCGGGGGGTGCCGAACCGCTCGGTGTAGGGCGAGCGGACCACGCCGATCGGCTGGACCGCGAAGCTGCGCAGGTACGCGTCGGCGTGGCGGCTGGTGTGATCCTGCTCGGGCTTGCTGCGCTGCACGCGGGCAGTGTATCGCGCGTTCGGGCGGGCTCGCCCGTCGATCATGAAGCTGCGGCGTGACCGGGTCGACACGCCGGCACCGCGGTCCCGACGCGCCCGGCCCGCCCGCGGGCTGATACATTCGCGGGCCATGAACGTGCGGATTGGGCTCTCATTGGTCGGTTGTGTGGTGATGACCGTCGCGGGCGAGGCGCGGGCGGACGAGCCGCTGGTGCTGCGCGAGTCGTGGGCCGGGAACGTGGACTTCCTCAGCACCGGCGCGCCGCTGGCGAAGGACGGCAACAACGACGGCAAGGTCGACATGGCGGCGCAGCCGGCGATCGTGTCGATCGCCGGGGGCGACGTGCCGAACGGGGCGTTCCTGCTCGACGCGTTCCTCTACTGGGGGGCGACCAGGACGACCAACAATTGCCAGGGCGACGCGCACCTCGACAAGCAGGTCACGTTCACGCCGCCGGGCGGGGCGTCCGCGCCGGTGGCGGCCGATGTCTGCTACTGCTCGGCCTCGCCGTCGTACGACATGCAGCTGTGCCGCGCCGACGTGACCGAGCTGGTCACGCAGATCAGCGGGCAGTACGCGGTCGAGGACCTCGAGGCGCTGCTCGGCAACACCGACACGGCCAACGCGTCGTTCGCGGTGGTGCTGGTCTACCGCGCGCCGGCGCTGCCGCAGCGGCGCATCGGGCTGTACGACGGGCTGCTCGGGCTGGTCATGGGCGGGACGCAGACGGCCAAGCTGGTGTTCGACGACCTCAACATCACCTCGCCGCCGCAGGGCGACCTGACCTGGTACGCGCTCGAGGGCGACGTGGCGCCCAACCAGAACGAGTTCGTCGAGGTCAAGGCGCTGCCGGGCGGCGGGCTGGCCAAGCTCAGCGACCCCGTCAACCCGGCGGGCAACCCGTTCAACCGCACGATCAACACCACCAACCCGGCGCAGACCGGGGTGACCGGCGTGGACATCGACCGCTTCTCGCTGGCGGGCATCGTCAAGGACGAGGACAGCACGCTCGAGATCACCTACAGCGCGGGCATCGACAAGTACTGGATCGCCTTCAACATCGTCGGCGTCGACGTGTTCGAGCCGGTGTTCTCGGCCACGTCGGACAAGACCTGGGCGCTGACCGCCGACGCCGACGGCAACGGCGAGCCGTCGCCCGGCGACACCGTGACGTACACGGTCCACCTCGAGAACTCGGGCACGGCGCCGGGCACCGTCACGCTGACCGACGAGATCGCGGCGGAGGCGGCGTCGTTCGTGCTGGTCGACGACGGCGGCGGCGTCGACATGAGCGTGGGCGACACGGTGACGATCACCGACCTGACGCTGGCGCCGATGACGGACACGTCGGTGGTGATCGAGGTCGTGCTGGCCGACGTGCCGGACATGACGCCGGTCAACAACACGGCGGTGCTGACGGGCGACGGCGGCGAGGTGGCGCTGCAGGCCCCGGTGCTGGTGGTGCGCCGCGACGGCGACGGCGACGGCAGCTTCGACAGCGAGGACAACTGCCCCGAGCTGGCCAACCCCGGGCAGGAGGACGACGACATGAACGGGGTCGGCGACGCCTGCGAGGCCGGCGAGTCGACCGGCGGCGAGACCGACGAGGGCACGACGAGCGCCGCGACCGGGGGCGGCACGGGGGCGGACGGATCGAGCGACGCGAGCGCGGGCGAGACGGCGAGCGACCCGAGCGGCGTCGGCACCGATTCGACCGGCGCGTCGACGATCACCGCCACCGGCACCGGCGGGGGCTCGGCCGAGGGCGGCAGCGACACCGGGGCGGGGCCGACCGGCGGCGAGGCGCCGACGTCCGGCGGCGACGAGGGCGGGACCACGCAGGCGAGCGGCGGCTCGTCGAGCGGCGGCGAGACGGCCGGCGCGGACGACGGCGGCTGCGGCTGCCGCGGGGACGACGCCGGCGGGGCGGCGATGATGGTGCCGCTGCTCGCGCTCGCCCGGCGGCGCCGGCGAGGATGACGGGGCTGTCCCTGGGGACAGGTGCGTCCGGGCCGGCGCGCGGCCGGCCCGGCGTGCGTGCGCGGGGAGAACAAGGCTGTCCCCGGGGACAGGTGCGACCGGGCCGGCGCGGCCGGCCCGGCGTTCGCGGGGAGAACAAGGCTGTCCCTGGGGACAGGTGCGTCCGGGCCGGCGCGCGGCCGGCCCGGGCGCTCGTTCGTCAGCCCGGCTGGGGCACGAAGCCCTGGGGGCAGAAGCGCTGGCCGGCGGGCACGGGGATGGGCGGGGTGCTGTCGTCGATCGAGAGGATGAAGGCGATGAGGTCGGCCTTCTCCTGGTCGGACGGGTCGAAGCCCATGGTGCCGGCGGTCAGGTGGGTGGCGAACGCGTCGGAGAGCAGCTCGTCGAGGGTGACGGCCGCGCCGTTGTGGAGGTAGGGCGCGCCGGTGGCCATGCCGAGCAGCGACGGGATGTTGTAGCCGTCGACGCCCTGGGCGGGCATGCCGTTCTGGCGGATCTCCGCGGAGCCGCGCATGCCGGGGCCGTCGGCGTCGAACGTGCCGACCTTGCGGACCACGCAGGTGTGGCGGTGGGGCGCGCCGTTGCCGTCGGTCTTGATGACCGAGAGCATGCTGGTGTTGGTGCTGGAGACCTGCTCGGGGCGGACCATGCCGATGTTGGCGACGCCGGCCTGGGCCAGGGTGGTGAGGCTGGCGTCGGTGTCGAGCAGCGGGGTGTAGTAGCGCTCGGACGACGTCCACAGCGGGCCGCCGTGGCAGTTCTGGCAGCCGCCGGCCATGAACACGGCCTTGCCGGCGTCGGGGTCGCCGGCGAGGTTGGTGCGGCCGCGGGGCGAGCGGAGCGAGCGGATGTAGGCCTCGACGTGGTCCCAGTCCTCGGGGGTCGCGCCGGTCGCCGCGACCGCGGCGGCGGAGCCCTTATTGAAGGCGTTCTGCGGGTCGGCGACGCCGCCGGGGCCGGTGATGTCGATGCGGGCGGCGAGGTTGGGCGTGCCGTCCATGTTGAGCATGGTGCTGTTGACGATCGCGCCGGTGCCGTTGGCGACGTTGCGGGTGTTGAGCTCGAAGTCGTGGACCTCGTCGAAGATCGCGGTCCAGTTGAGCACGCGCTGGACGGCGCCGGACTTGTCGAAGGTCGCGGAGGTGTCGCTGGTCTGGCGCGGGCCGGCGGGGAACGACCACGAGACGTTGTCGGTGGTGCCGCTGGGGTGGCAGGCGGCGCACGAGACCCAGCCGTTGGCCGACCAGCGGCCGAGGCCGGTCTCGAAGAACCGCTGGCCGAGCAGGAGCTCCTGCTCGGCGGGGTCGACGGGCTGCGGCGCCGACTCGAGCTCGGGGATCTTGATCGACTGGTCGGCGAGCTCGACCACGGTGACCGCGCGGCTGACCTCGTTGATCACGTAGGCGAACGGGCCCGCGATCGCCACGCCGGTCGGCGACTTGGCGGCCTGCAGGAAGTTGACCTCGGGGGTGCCGGCGACGATCGGGTCGGCGCCGAAGTCGACGCGCTGCAGGGTGTCGGAGGCCAGCGAGGTCACGTAGGCCAGCTCGGTGCCGGGCTCGAAGGCGATGTCGGTGGGGATCGCGACGAACCGCTTGGGCGCGGCCTGCTTGTCGACGAGCGCGTTGATGTTGACCGTGCGCTCGGGGATCTCGGTGTTGGTGATCAGGCTGATCGCGTAGATCATGCCCTGGACGTTCTGGTGGAAGTCGGTGCCGTTCATGAACGAGGCCGGCGAGGCGCCGACCGCGGTGACCGACACGTGGTTCTCGTTGACGACGCACGCGTACAGCTGGTTGGGGTACACGCCGGGGCCCGGGGTCTGGGGGATGCCGGCGTCGGCGAGCGGCGAGAGGGTCGCCTCGCCGACGCTGTAGTCGCCGCTGTCGAGGAACCACACGCGGCCCTGGCTGGCGCCGTCGGTCGACTCCTTCTCGCCGGCGATCGGCCGGGCGTAGAAGTCGGTGACGTAGATCGTCTCGTCGTCCTCGTTCTCGTCGCCGTTGTTGGTCACGCACACCGCGTAGGGGTTGCCGCCGAGGTCGACGGTCTGGCTGACGGTCATGCCGGCGGTGTCGACGACCTGCAGGGTGCCGTCGACCCAGCTCGACACGTAGAGGCGGCCGCCGACCGGCGAGAGCGCGCCGTGGATCGGCTCGCTGCCGACGGCGACGGTGCCGGCGACCGCGGGCGCGTCGGTGTCGGCGTCGGCGATCTTCATGACCTCGGCGGAGGCGCGGTTGACCACGTAGAGCGTGTGGCCGTCGGGGCTCCAGCTGACCGACACGGGCTCGTCGCCGACGCTGACGCGGGCGCGCTCGACCGGGTTGAAGTTGCCGTTGAGCTCGAACAGCGTGACGTCGTCGGTGCCCTTGTTGGCGACCGCGAGGGTGTCGCCGGCGGCGTTCACGGCGATCGGGCCGCCCTTGCTGGGGCCGCCGGCGACGGTGACCGGCGGGTCGCCGGTGCTGGTGTCGGTGTCGGTCGGATCGGTGGTGGTGGTCGTCGGATCGCCGGTGGTCGGGTCGGTGGTCGGCGCGGTCGTCGTCGGGTCGGTGGTCGGCGCGGTCGTCGTCGGGGCGGTGGTCTCGGGGTCGGTGGTCGGCGGGTCGGTCGAGGGGTCGACCGTCGAGGTGCCGGGATCGGTCGCGGGGTCGGTGGAGGGATCGGTCGCGGGATCGGTGGACTCGTCGCCGCCGCTGTCGCCGCAGGCGATCACGACCGACATGCACACACCGAGGCCGAGGGTCCGGAGGCCGAGCGCGCGCGAGTCACGGTAGGTCAGGTGGGTTCTGTAGCTCATCCGGCCAACAGTAGACCGCGGGGGGCTCGTGGCCAACAAACGCGCGCTATGGGACGCATAGTGAGGTGTAATGCGTGCACATGTGCGCATGTCTCGGTTCGCGCAGAATCCACGGAATTGCTGGCGGTCTACGTCGCGATTGCGGGCGTTCGGCGCGCGTGACGGCGAGGCGAGCGGCGGCCGCGACGGCTTGCCAGACCGGCGTTCGCCGGGCAACGTGGCCTGTATGGCAGGTTCGCCGGTGCGCCCGCGTTTGCTCGCGTGGGTCTTGCTGATGTCCGCGTGTGCGCGGGGGGAGGAGCTCACCGGTGACAGCCGGGGCCCGGTCCCCATGACGACGGCCCCGATGATGGAGACCACCACCACGGGGGCCCCCGACTCCACCGGGTCGACGACCGGGGAGAGCTCGTCGACCGGGCTGCCGGGCGGGGAGACCACGGCCACGCCCGAGACCGCGGGCTCGGGCGAGTGCCCGGCGGGCACGCTGCTGTGCCCGTGCGGGTCCGGCTGCGAGGGCGAGCTGTCGTGCGTGGGCGGGCTGTGCCAGACGTACGCCTGCGGCAACGGGGTGGTCGAGCCGGGCGAGGACTGCGACGACGGCGACGTCGACGTCAGCGACGAGTGCCTGCCGGGCTGCGTGGCGG
Source organism: Myxococcales bacterium (assembly GCA_016793465.1). The sequence continues at coordinate 124,806 of JAEUJW010000101.1, read as the reverse complement.
CCAGCTGCGGCGACGGGTTCGTGCACGTCGGCGTGGAGACGTGCGACGCGGGCGCCCAGAACTCGCCGACGGGGGCGTGCCGGGCCGACTGCACGCCGCGGGTGTGCGGCGACGGCAACATCGGGCCGGGCGAGGCCTGCGACGACGGCAACAACAACAACGCGGACGGCTGCTCCAACGCGTGCGCCATGCCGGGCTGCGGCGACATGATGGTGGTGGAGCCGGAGCAGTGCGACGACGCCAACGCCATCAACACCGACGCGTGCCTGAGCTCGTGCGTGCTGGCGATCTGCGGCGACGGCATCGTCCAGGACATGGTCGAGGAGTGCGACGACGGCGACGCCGACGACAACGACGCCTGCGTGGCCGGCTGCAAGCAGGCGGAGTGCGGCGACGGGTTCGTGCAGGCCGGCGTCGAGCAGTGCGACGACGCCAACGTGATCGACAACGACGGCTGCAGCAACGACTGCGTGCGGGTGGTGCTGAAGGTCGGGCAGTACGACGTGCACTCGGGGCCGGCGTGGTACGAGGACCCGCCGACGTACTCGTGCAAGGAGGCGTGCGCGCAGATCTTCGGCGGCATGGCCGGCGACTACGTGTGCTCGATCGAGGCCGACACCCCGAGCGGCACGGCCTACGTCAGCGGCTGGGGCGACGGAGAGTTCTGCGCGACGCCCAAGGACGACGACTACAAGGTCAATGTCACCTACGACTGCGGCGGCCCGGGCTGCGCCTACTCGGCGTACGTGATGGACCACTGCGACCAGGGCACGAGCATCAACTACTGCTGGAAGCCGTGAACGCGGCGGGCCGCGGCGCGGTCAGCCGGCGGGGGGCGCGGTGTAGCCGGCGGGGGTGGCGGGGGCCGGGGCGGCCTCGGGGGCCGGGGCGGCCGGGGCGGCCTCGGGGGCCACGCCGGCGGCGGCCTGGCGGAAGGCGGGGGTGATGGCGAGGTTCTGGGCGAAGTCGAGGGCGGAGTCGCTGAAGCCCTGGAGGTAGTTGCCGGCGTTGAAGGTGCGACCCCAGCGCTTGCCGAAGCCGGTGACCTCGCCCTGCCACAGCACGTTGCCGGCCCGGTCGGCGAGCAGCACGGTGCCGGTGATCCACGTCTGGTAGAGGTTCGACTCGACGGCCCAGAAGCGCGACATGCGGACCTCGAGCACGTGGGTGGCGGTGTTGGGGTCGTTGTGCAGGGGCACGCCGAAGGCCGGCAGGGCCTGGACGAGGGCGGCGCGCACGAAGTCGGCGGGCGGGAGGCCGTTCGGGCCGAAGTACACGGCGGCGTCGTCCTCCTCCTGCGAGACGCCGATGCGGCTGCCCTCGGGGTGCTGGTCGAGCACCGGGTTGATCCAGATCGCGGTGGTCGCGGGGATCGGCAGGGCGCCGGCCAGCTTGCCCATGTCCGGCTGGTTGGTCGGGCGGTAGCCGAGGTCGAGCACCATCACGTCGGGCGTGGAGGCGCAGCCGGACGGAGCGGCGAGCGAGGCCGCGAACACGGCGGCGTGCAGCCAGCGCGGGCGGAGCGGGGAGTGGGCGCGGGACATGGCTCGCGAGTATCACATCCCCGCAGGTCGTTCCACGGCCGGAAGTGCGGGCGTGGCGGCTCGCTCCAGCGGCCGCGGTCGTCAGCGCAGGCGCTCGCGCAGCCACGCGCGGGCGACCGACAGCGCGGCCGCGTCGTCGCCGGGGACGGGCAGCCGCGGGTGGATGCCCTTGCCCTCGCGGGCGCGGCCGTCGGCGCCGAGCAGGCGACCCTGGGTGAGCTTCAGGCCCCAGCCGTTGGCGAGCTTGTGGATGTGCTCGACGCTGTCCTTGCCGAGGGTGTCGCCGCCGACGACGATGGCGCGTCCGTGGTGCTGCAGCGCGTCGGCGAGGACCTCGGCGCCGGAGGCGGTGTGCGGGCCGACGAGCACGGCGACGGCGAGGTCGCGGTGGGGGCCGTCGGACTCGGCGACGAACGGCCTGGCGGCGCCGTCGCGCGCCTGCATGGCGGCGATGGTCTGGCCCCTGGCGAGGAAGCGGGCGGTGACGGCGACGGCGGCGTCGAGCATGCCGCCGGGGCACTCGCGGACGTCGAGCACGAGGGCCCGCATGCCGCGGCTGCGCAGGTCGGCGACGGCGGCGTCGAGCTCGGCGGGGGTGTTCTCGGCGAACGCGCGGATGGGCAGCACGGCGATGCCGTCCTCGAGCTCGGCGGGGCCGACGTTCTGCATGGTGACGGTGGCGCGGGTGAGGCTGGCGTTCCACTCCTCGGTGTCGCGCTGGACGAACAGGTCGACCTTGCTGCCGGCGGCGCCGCGGATCTTGTCGACGACTTCGGGCAGCGAGAGGTCGTGCACGCGCTGGCCGTCGACGCCGAGGATCCTGTCGCCGGGCTCGAGGCCGCCGAGCGCGGCCGGACCGCGGGGGATGACCCGGTTGATGACGATGACGCCGGCGGTGTGGGCGATCTCGACGCCGACGCCGACGATCGAGCCGGTCGTGTCGTGCATCAGCTCCTCGAGCTCGCGCGGGTTTAATAATGCATTCACGGGGTGGTCGCCGACCTGGTAGAGGCGGGCCAGCATGCCCTCGGCGGCGCCGGTGTAGAGCGCGTCGCGGTCGAGCTTCGCGTCGATGTAGCCGTCCTCGATCAATTTTAAAACTTCGGCGAAGGCGGCCTCGGCGGCGGGCATGGTCTGGACGCCGCCGTCGTGCTCGGGCGGGGCGCCGGGGCGCGCGGGCTCGGCGGCGCGGGCGACGGCGGGCTCGTCGGCGTCGTGGTCTTCGGGCTCGGGGCCGTCGTGGTCGCAGGCCAGCGCGAGGGTCAGGAGGATCAGGGAGAGGCTGCGCATCGTCGTCGCTCCGGAGAAATTTTGTGGGGCTGGTGTTCGCGTTGTTAAAAAATCAGAGGAGGTTCCACGGGCGCACGACCGGGGCGCTCGCGTCGTAGTCGGCGACCACCGGGCGCAGGTCGGCGGCCGGCGGCGCGGGCGCGCGGACGGCGAGGGCGTGGACGGCGGCCCACACGAGGATCGGCGCGAGGGCGGCGACTGCGAGCCCGTAGGCGGGCACGGGGCGCAGGCCCGAGGCGAGGGTGCGTCGCCACCACGGCGGACGGAACTCGGCGGCCACGGCGGCGCGCACGCGGGCGCGCAGGGCCGGCGGCGGGGCGGGTTCGCCGGCGTGCGAGAGGCCGTCGAGGTCGGCGCGCAGGCGGTACGAGGCGAGCGCGCAGGTCGGGCACGCGGCGAGGTGGCGCACGAGGTCGGCGCGGGCGGCCGGCGCGAGCTCGGCGAACACGAAGTCGATCAGTTGCTCGTCACATTGCTGGCAGTTCATGGTCCGGATCCCTCGGTCAGCGCGCGGCGGAACGCGACGGTGGCGGCGTGCAGCCGCGACTTGATGGTGCCCTCGGCGACTCCGAGCAGCTCGGCGATCTCGCGGTAGGTCAGCTCGCCGACCTGTTTTAATAACAGGAGCTGGCGCTGGGGCTCGGGCAGGGCGGCGATCGCGGCGTGCACCCGCGTGCTGTCGGCGTCGGGCGCCGGCGGGGCGGCGGGCTCGAGGTGCACGCGGGCCTGGTCGCGCAGGGCCTCGCGGGACGTCTCGCGGCGCTGCTCGGCGAGGCAGCGGTTGCGGGCGACCATGAACAGCCAGGCGGCGAAGCGGCCCTTCGCCGGGTCGTAGGTGCGGTCGCGCAGGACGGTGAGGAGGATGTCCTGGAACAGGTCGTCGACGCGGTCTGCCCCGCTCATGCGGCGGACGTAGCCGTGGAGGCGGCGCTCGTAGCGGTCGTAGAGGGCGTCGAAGGCGACGAGCTCGCCGCGCCGCAGGCGGCGGACCAGCTCCTCGTCGCTGTCGGGGGACGCGTCCATGTCCGCGGGCAGGTATGCACGAGGCGGCCGGATCGTTCGCCGGGTCGGCGAAGTTTTTTACGGGCTCGGGGGCGCGCGCGACGCGCTGGTCGGGCGTGTCACTTGCCGCGGGTGTAGATCGACACCAGTCGCACGTAGTTGTCGCCCTGGAACTCGGCGGACAGCAGCAGCGGCCAGGTGTCGTCGTCGAGGATCCACACGGTCATGCCGCTCTCCTCGTCGCGCGCGCGCACGGCGGTGACGTTGCGCTCCTCGCCGTTGACCTTCAGCGACACCGAGTCGGTGCCGTCGTGCGCGAGCCGGCCGGTGTCGCCGTGGATCCCCAGCGTCGGCGCCTGGCCGGCCTTGATCGCGGCGAGCACGCGGCGGCTGACCATGAACGGCGGGGTGCACGTGGTGTACGGGCCCTCGGGGTCCTCCTCGGCGCTGGCGCTGCCCTGCGAGAGGAACAGCAGCTCGGCGGCGTCGCCGAGCGCGGCCGAGGTGACGGCCTGGGTCTCGTCGAGCTCGGCGTCGAGGTCGAAGGCCTCCTCGTCGTCCTCGTCGACGAACGCGTAGGAGAAGCGCAGGACGTCGGCGAGCTCGTCGATGCGGAGCTGGTAGCCGTCGGCGGCGTCGAAGTCGGCCATGGCGCACACGAGCTGCGTGCCCGGACGCATGATGGCGCGGGTGTCGAGCTTATGCGGGGTCGGGGCGGGCTTTTGCGGCTTCTTAGGCATGGCGCAGGCCATCGCACAGTTCGCCGCGGAAGGAAAGCTCAACGCGCGGCCGGCAGCTCGCGCGCGGCGATCTGCGGCCCGTCGCAGACCGCGAGCAGGACGTCGCGCTGCTGCGGCTCGAGCGCGACGAGGGCGTCGAGCACGCGGATCACGGCCAGCAATTCGGCGGTGTAGGCGGGCAGCCAGCGCTCGGGGGCGATCGCCGCGAGCGGCGAGGGCGGGCGGCGCGTGCCGATCAGCGGGCGCTCGCGGGTGCGGCGGCGGTAGTTGAAGAACTGCCGGAGCACGCGCTTGCCGGAGACCTGGTAGCGCCAGACCTCGGCGGAGACGTCGTCGATGTGGCCGGCGCCGAGGTGGAGGCGGCGGGCCTCGGGGTCGTGGGAGATGCTGTCGACGAGCGCGGGCACGGCGACGGCGACGGGGGCCGCGCGCGGCGGCGGGGCGTGCCCGGGCAGGCGGGCGCCGAAGGTGTGGAGGTGGAGCACGGCGCGGCCGAGGGCGACGGCGCGGGCGAACAGCTCGGGGTCGGCGGTCAGCGGGACGTGCAGGCCGGGCTGGACGAGGTCGCGGCGGAAGCGTTCACAGTAGGCGGGGTGGGCCGCGATCGCGGCGAGGTAGGCGAACACGTCCTCGGGGGCGACGGCGACGCGCAGGCGTCGGGACAGGGCCTCGAGCAGCGCGGGGGGCAGGTTGGGGCGGGTCGCGTCGCGGTCGGCCCACAGCGGGAACACGCGGCCGCCGCGGCCGTTGTAATGATCCATGTCGGGCACGAGGGCGGTGAACGTGATCGCGGGGCCGGACGCGGGGGCGGTGCGCGTGACCGTGGTGAGATAGATCTGGCGCGGCGAATGTGCGGACCACAGGCCCGGGTTGGGCTGATTGATCAGGCGATTGTCGGGGATGATGAATTGGCGGTCGAACGAGCGGAGCGCGTAGGGCACGGGGTCGGGGCAGGGGGCGCGGTCGTCGGCGACGGGCACGGGGTTGGCGGGGAAGCCGGGCAGGCCCTCGCGCACGACTTTTTGGGAATGTTTGTCGCCGGGCAGGTCGTTGCGCAGGTGGTCGTGGAACAGCCGGGCCTTGGCGTCCGCGGGGGCGTGCACGAGGGCGTGCCAGCGGCGGCGGAGCGACTCCGGGTCGGGTGCGATCGGCCAGGTGCGGCCCGGCATGACGCCGCTGCCGTGGTAGTCGAACAATCGCTCGAGGGCGGGGTACGACGACCAGGCGCCGGGCTGGTCGGGCACGAAGGGGGCGCGCCAGTCGGTGGGGCAGGGCCGCCAGGCGGGGTCGTCGCGGGTGAGGGCGGCGAGGGCGGCGAACTTGTCGGCGCGCGGGCCGGCGGGCAGGGCGTAGTGCCGGACGTCGGCCGGGGCGTCGTCGCGGGTCCGCGGCGAGCGGCTGGCGAGCACGATGCAGAGCTCGTGCTGGACCGCGGGGAACAGGCGGGCGCCGACGTCGGGGCGGTGGCCCTCGGGCGAGCAGTGGATCACCAGGATCTCGTCGGCGGCGCGGCGGAGATACGCGCGCATGCGCTGAAAGCCGGGGCCGGTCAGCAGGCCGGCGACGGTGATGAAGCAGACCAGGCCGCCGGCGCCGGGGGCGTCGAAGGCCGCCTGCGTGGCCCAGCGCCAGAAGTAGGTCGAGAGGTTGTGCAGGTGCTTGGCGTGCGGGCCGACGCGCCAGTCGGCGGGGGGCATGAAGGCGGCGAGCGCGGCGGACTCGACGGCGCCGCCGAGGCCGCGGGCCCGCTCGCGGTACGGAGGGTTGCCGAGCACGACGAGGGTGCGGCCGGGCTCGGCGAACGCGGGCGGGGCGGCCAGGGTGTCGGCGTGGCGGAGGTCGAGGGCGGCGCGGGGCAGCGCGAGGGCGGCGCGCTCGAGCAGCAGGCGCAGCTCGGCGAGCGCGAGCGGGGCCTGCTGGATCTCGAGGCCGACGAGCCGGGGGCCGGCGTCGCGGGCGGCGGCGCAGCGGCGCAGGGTCGCGAGCAGGAAGGCGCCGGTGCCGGCGGCGGGGTCGACGACGGTGACGGCCGGGTCGGCGAGGCCGGCGGGGCGGGCGAGGCGGGCGCGGAGGGTGGCGTCGGTCAGGCGGACCATGGCGTCGACGACCGGCGGCGGGGTGTAGTAGGTGCCGGTCTGCTGGCGCTGCGCGGGGTCGCAGGCGGCGAGCAGGTGCTCGTGGAAGTACAGCCAGGCGTCGGGGTCGGCGCAGGCGGCGGGGTCGAGGGCGTCGAGGCGGCGGGTGAGGTCGGCGAGCGCGGCCTGCAGGGCGGGATGGTGCGGGGCCGCGTCGGCGACGCGCTGCAGGGCGGCGGCGATCGTCGGGGTGGGGTCGTCGGGGCCGGCGACGCGGGCGAGCGCGCGGGCGGCGGGCGCGAGGCCGCTGGCGAGCGCGAGGCCGAGGCCGCGGGCGGCGAGCAGGCCGAGGGTGACGGTGCGGGCGGCGGCGTCGGCCTGCTGGGGGTCGGGGCCGGCCGGCAGGGCGTCGCGGAGGCGGCGGCAGACGGGGGCGAGGGCCCGCGCGAGGCTTCGAGGGTCGTGCGGGGCGGCCGGGGTCGCCGCGGTCGCGGTCATCGCGGGGCCGACAGTATCAGGGTCGCGGAGGTTGCTGTTGCACGCCGTCGGGTCGGCGCGCGGCGGGGTGTGCGGACCCCGGCGGGCGGTCAGGCGGGGCCGAGGTCGAACCCGGCGAGCAGCGCGGCGAGGCGGATGCGGGCGAGGGCGAGGGTGCTGCGCGGGCGGTCGAGCACGAGGTCGACCATGAGGCCGTCGTGGTGGGGCAGGGTGGCGAGCACGTGCAGCTGCTCGTCGAGCGTGATGAGCACGTCGTGGACCGCCGCGGACAGGTGCAGGCGGGCCATGGTGGCCTGCACGGCGCGCATCATGCGGGCGTGGCCGGACAGGGTCGTGCGCATGGGGCCGGCGGCGAGGGCGACGGGCGCCGTGCGGAGGTCGAGGCACTCGTCGAGCTCCCACACGGCCAGGCCGGCACCGATAGCGCCGTCGATCTGCATGACGTCGCCCAGCAGGGCTGCGATCCGGGCGGCGGCTTCGGGGCGCTCCCACGGCGCGAGGGCGGCGACGGAGGTCGCGGGTGCGGGGGTCGACGCCGCGGGCGCGGTGGATGCGGGCGTCGCGGGTGCGGCGGGCTCGGGGGTCGGCGGTGGCGCGGTGGATACGAGCGTCGCGGGTGCGGCGGGTGTCGCGGGTGCGGCGGGCTCGGGGGTCGGCGGTGGCGCGGCGGAGACGGGCTTGGTGGGCGGGGCGGGGTGGGACGAGGAGTGGCGGCGGGAGACCGGGGCGTTGGCCGCGGGCGTCGCGGGTTCGAAGCGGGCGGGCGCCGGGGTGTGGGTCGGGGCGGGGCTCGCCGTCGGCCGGGGCAGCGTGGGCAGCAGAGACGCGAGGTCGGCGGTGATCGACTGTTTGCGGGTGCGGTCGAGCGGCTCGACGCGGAGCGTGGCGCGGCGCCAGGACAGCAGCAGGCGGGCGGCGGCGTCGCCGGCGAGGGCGCCGACGGCGGCGTCGACGAGCGAGCCGCGGTAGAACAGGAGCACGCCCTCGAGGCCGCCGGCGGCCGCGCGCAGCGTGCAGCTGCGGCGGTCGACGGCGAGGATCTGGGCCAGCTCGGCGAGGGCGATGGGGCCGTCGGGGGCCGCGGCCGTGAGCTGCTCGTGGACCAGCACGGCGAGGTCGGCGGGGCGCAGGGGCTCGCGGACGAACCGCAGCGGCGAGCGCGAGGCCGGCGGAGGCGGTACGCCGGCGGTGGCGACGAGCACGGGGACCGTGATGCCGCGGTTGGCGACGTGGCGCAGGAGGTCGACGCCGTCGACGACCGGCAGGGTGAGGGTGGTGACGAGGAGGTCGACGTGGCCGCTCCCGAGGACTCGCAGGGCCTCGGCGCCGTCGGCGGCGCAGGTCAGCCTGACGTCCTGGTTGCGCAGGGTGCGCGCGACGATGTTGTGCATCGTCGGTTCGTCGTCGACGAACAGGACGTGCTTGCGATCGTCGTCCGTCGCCATGGCGCTCTGTAGCAGGTCCGCGGCCGGCTCAGCCCGGCCGCGCGGGCGGGGCTCAAACGTTGAGCTCCGACTCGATCTTCTGCAGGCGGTGGCGGGCGAGGCCGAGGTTGCCCTTGGTCTTGTCGATGGCGAGGTAGAGGAACAGGGTGTCGCCGCGGCGCAGCGGGCGGATCAGGTGGACCTGGTCGTCGAGGGTGATGAGGATGTCCTGGATCGCGCCCTTGATGCCGAGCTCGGTCATGATCGCCATCTTGGCCTTCACGACCTGGCAGTTGCCGGCGGCCGCGACCTCGACGTTGAGCCGGGCGCCGCCGCCCGCGGTGCCGAGGCACAGCCCCGAGTCCCAGTCTGCCAGCGCGACTGCGATCGCTCCGTCGATCTTCATCGCTTCCTCGAGTGATTTGTTGATGCTTGCCATTTCCGATTCTCCGTATTGTCTGCGTGGCCGCGCGGGGGCGGGTGCTGGATTGCTGTTGTGTGTGGGTGTTGACGAGGCTGAAGGTTTGGCAGCGCGCGAGCGGGCGCTCTGCTGCAGCGCAGCGTGCACTCGTTCGCGCAGGGTCGCCTCGGTGATGGGGAACTCGAGGTACTCCGCGCGCACGCCGACCCGCTGAAACCGCGCGGGGGCGGCGGCGTCGGGGCGGCGGGTGGCGAGCAGCAGCGTCATCGGGCCGCTGGCGGTGAGCGCGGCGAGGAATTCGTCGCTCAGCAGGACCGCCGGGCTCGAGGAGGTAATCATCAGATCGATGGGCTCGGCGCGGAGGATCCGCAGGGCCTCGGAGCGCAGCACGGTCCGCGATATGCGGGCGCCCGAGCACGCGTTATCGATGGCCTCCGGCGGCAGCCCGACCACCCCGGCGACATTACCCATCAAGAGCACAGCCGCGTCCGTCCCTGCAGCATCCACCTTGCGCAGGGTGCCATGATCGTTCCAAAGAATGCAAGCACGAAAGTACGGCGAAAGTGAGCGTGACGATTCGTCATATTGGGCAGCATGTTCGATAGTGTAGATATCGTCGATCGCCAGCGTGCGCAGGTGTACGCGGGGGGTGTACAGCGGCGGCGGCGGCGATCGAGGTCGCTCCGCAATTGCTCATGGGATATCGGCGAGGGCGGAGATTCGCCGCGGGTAACGACGTACGCGGCGCGGGCGCGGGCGCGGGGTCGCGGTCGCGGGCGTCGATGATTTTCGTCGAGGGATTTAGAATGTTGCTGCTACAGCCTGTCGAAGTGGTCCGGGCCGAGGAGGGCCGGCGGCGACGCGGAGGTGCGCGGACCACGGCTTGACGCGTCGATCGCGGCGGCGATAGCCTGGTGACGATGAGGCGCGCGCCCGTTCACTCGCCGGCGGCGTCGACGGTGCGGCGATGAAGCGCAAGCAGAGCGCGGGCCTGTTGATGTACCGCCGGCGCGGCGAGGCCCTCGAGGTGCTGCTGGTGCACCCGGGCGGGCCGTTCTGGGCCCGGCGCGACGAGGGCGCGTGGACCATCCCGAAGGGGGAGATCATCCAGGGCAGCGACGCGAACCCGCTGGCGACGGCCTGCCGCGAGTTCCAGGAGGAGACGGGCATGACCCCGACGGGGCCGTTCGTGGCCCTGACGCCGGTGCGGCAGAAGGGCGGGAAGGTGGTGCACGCGTGGGCGTTCGCGGGCGACTGCGACCCGGGCACGCTGAAGAGCAACCTGTTCACGATGGAGTGGCCGCCGCGCTCGGGGCGGTTCGCGGAGTTCCCGGAGGTCGACTGCGCGGAGTTCTTCGGGCTGCAGGCGGCGCGGGCCAAGCTCAACCCCGCCCAGGTGGCGTGGCTCGACGAGCTCACGCGTGCGCTCGCGCAGCGGTAGATCGCGGGGCTTGTGCGGATCCCCGGCGGGGTCTACCAATCGCCAGTCCATGCGCACTCACCGACCGCTCGTCGTCTCCGGACTCGGATTTGTCATGCTGAGCTGCCCCGCCAGGCGGGAGCCGGTGCAGGGGCCCGACGCGGGCGACGCCGACGTCGGCGGCGACGACGCGGCGATCGCCGAGAAGGAGCCCGGACTCGAGTTCACGCTGTCGGAGGGGCGCCCGCAGGCCGAGGGCGGCGAGCGCGTGCAGGTCGCTGCGGCGACGCCGCTGGGCGCGAAGGAGGTCGCGGCGCTGCTGGCCCGGCTGCCGCAGCTCGACAAGGAGGCGGGCGACGAGCAGGCGTTCGCGCTGCGACCGGCGTCGCAGCCGCCGCCGAAGACCGGTGCGACGGTGCTGGCGTCGTTCCCGGGGCCGCCGCAGCCGCGGCCGCCGAGCGTGAGCGCGGGCGAGTTGAAGGTGCTGCGCCACCAGCCCGACGGCGAGGTGCCGATCGCCGCGGACTTTTCAATTACGTTCTCGCAGCCGATGGTGGCGGTGACGTCGCGCGGCGAGCTGGCGGCGAGCGAGGTGCCGGTGAAGCTGAGCCCGCAGCCGCCGGGGCAGTGGGTGTGGGTGGGCACGAAGACGCTGGTGTTCCGTCCGACCGGGCGCTTGCCGATGGCGACCGAGTACACGGTGACGGTGCCGCCGGGCACGAAGTCGGCGAGCGGGGCCAGGCTCGCGGGCGAGGTGCCGAACATTAAGTTCGCCACGCCGCCGCCGAAGCTGGTGACGGCGTACCCGCGCGAGACGACGACGACGCGCGCGCCGGCGATCTTCCTGAGCTTCGACCAGCGGGTCGACCCGGCGGCGGTGCTGCCGTCGATCACGGTCAAGGCGGCGCGCGGCCAGGCGGTGCCGCTGCGGGCGCTGACGCAGGCCGAGGCGGTCAAGGACCCGGAGCTGCGCGCGCTCGTCGAGTCGGCCGAGCCCGGTCGCTGGGTGGTCGTCAGGCCGACGGAGGCGCTGCCGGCGGACTCGCCGATCACCGTCGAGCTGGCGGCGGGGCTGGCCTCGGCGGAGGGGCCGCGCAAGACGACGACGGCGGAGTCGTTCACGTTCCAGACGTTCGGGCCGCTGAAGTTAAATAAGGCGGAGTGCGGGTGGGAGGGCACGGGCTGTCCGCCGGGCATGCCCTTCCGCTTCGAGTTCACCAACCCCATCGACGCCAGGCGCTTCAAGAAGGAGTGGGTGCGGGTCGAGCCGGCGATCCCCGGGATGCAGGTGACGACCTACGGGAACGTGGTCCAGGTCCACGGCAGCACCAGGGCCCGCGAGACCTACAAGGTGACGATCGACGGGGCGCTGCGCGACCAGTACAAGCAGACGCTCGGCAAGGGCGTCAGCGAGAGGTTCAAGGTCGGGCCGGCGCCGGACTCGCTGTCGGCGCAGGTGCACACGACGACGGTGCTCGACCCGGCCGCGGGCGGGAAGCTGTCGGTGTTCACGACCGGGCACAGGAGCGTGAAGGTGCGGGTGCACGCGGTCTCGCCGGGCGACTGGGAGGCGTACACGGCGTGGCTGCGGGCGCGCAACGACAGCACCCTGTTCTCGGCGCCGCCGCCGGGCAAGCCGGTGTTCGTCGACAGCGTGAAGATCGCCGGCGACCCCGACGAGCTGACGGAGACGCGGATCGACCTCGGCGCGGCGTTCAATAAGGGCGGGGTGGGGCACGCGATCGTGGTGGTGGAGCCGCCGAAGCAGCCGAAGTACGGGCGCGAGGAGATCGTGACGTGGGCCCAGTCGACGCGCATCGGCGTCGACGCGTACGTCGACGGCGAGAAGCTGGTCGCGTTCACGACCGACCTGCGTGACGGCAAGCCGCTGGCGGGCGCGCAGCTGCGGCTCGTCCCGGGCGGCTCGGAGGCGAAGTCGGCGGCGGACGGGCTGGCGACGCTGGCGCTGACGAGCAAGGGCAGCCGCATGATCCAGGCGACCGTGGGCGAGGACTCGGCGTTCCTGCTCGACGGCGACGGCTACTGGTACGCGCCGCAGGACGACCACGGGTGGCGCACGGTCAAGCGCGAGGACCGGCTGCTGTGGTACGTGTTCGACGACCGCCAGCTGTACCGCCCGGGCGAGACGGTGCGGATCAAGGGCTGGCTGCGCAAGCAGACCGGCGGGCCCAGGGGCGGGCTCGTGCTGCCGAGCGAGGCGGCGCGCGAGCTCGGCTACACGCTGAACGACGCGCAGGGCAACAAGCTGGCCCACGGCAAGGTGGCCCTCAACGCGCTCGGCGGGTTCTTCCTCGAGCTGCCGCTGCCGAAGACGCCGAACCTCGGCCACGCGCACGTCGCCTTCACGGTCACGCAGGGCGCGATGAAGGAGCAGAGCTTCGCGCACACGCTGCAGATCCAGGAGTTTCGTCGGCCGGAGTACGAGGTCACGGCGCGCGCGGGCGAGGGGCCGCACCTGGTCGGCGGCCACGCGGAGCTGACCGTCGCCGCCAAGTACTTCTCGGGCGGGCCGCTGCCCGCCGCGCAGGTGACGTGGAACGTGTCGGCGAACCCGGGCTCGTTCGTGCCGCCGGGGCGCGACGACTACACGTTCGGCAAGTGGACGCCGTGGTGGGGCGACATGTGGCGCTGGGGCGGGCAGCCGCAATATCGCGAGTCGGAGACGTTCTCGAGCCGGACCGACGGCGCGGGCGAGCACCACCTGCGCGCAGACTTTATTAAAGTAGATCCGCCGGAGCCGACCAGCCTGCGCGCGGAGGCGACGGTGATGGACGTCAACCGCCAGGCGTGGACGGCGGGCGTCGACCTGCTGGTCCACCCGTCGAAGTTGTACGTCGGGATGAAGAGCTCGCGGCTGTTCGTGCAGCAGGGCGAGGCGCTCGACGTCGACGCGATCGCGGTCGACCTCGACGGCAAGGCGGTGCTCGGCCGCGAGGTTTTAATTAGAGCCGTGCGCGCGACGTGGGAGCAGGTCGACGGGGAGTACAAGGAGGTCGAGAAGGACCCGCAGGAGTGCAAGAAGACGTCGACGGCGGAGGCGGTGCGCTGCTCGTTCGTGCCGAAGGAGGGCGGCACCTTCAAGATCTCGGCGCACGTGAAGGACGCGGAGGGGCGGCCCAACCGCTCGGAGCTGACGCTGTGGGTCGCCGGCGGGGATCAGCCGCCGGCGCGCGGGGTGGAGCGCGAGGAGGTGCAGATCGTCCCCGACAAGAAGGAGTACGCGGCGGGCGAGACGGCGAAATTTTTGATTATGGCGCCGTTCGCCCCGGCGGAGGGGGTGGTGACGCTGCGGCGCGAGGGGGTGGTGCAGACGCGGCGGCTGTCGCTCAGCGGGACGTCGACGACGCTCGAGGTGCCGATCGACGACGCGTTCGTGCCGGGGATCCAGCTGCAGGTCGACGTGGTCGGGGCGGCCATGCGCACGCGCGACGACGGCAAGCCGGACCCGAAGCTGCAGCGGCGGCCGGCGTACGCGTCGGGGAATTTGATGCTGTCGGTGCCCGCGCGCAGTCGGACGCTGAATCTCTATCTCAAGCCGGGGGCGGACAAGCTCGAGCCGGGCGGGTCGACGACGCTCGAGGTGCTGGTCCACGACGCGGCGGACAGGCCGGTGGCCGGCAGCGAGGTGGCGGCGGTGGTGGTCGACGAGGCGGTGCTGGCGCTGGCGGGGTACGACCTGCTGGATCCGATCGCGGCGTTCTATCCCCAGCGGGATCCCGGGGTCGGCGATCACCACAATCGGTCGACGGTGGTGCTGGCCAATCCGGAGGACGTCGGGGTGGTCGGGGGTGTGGCCGGTGGGATGGTCGGCGAGTCCGGCGGGGGCGGCGGACCGGGCAGCGGGGCGAGCCGCGACTTCACGGCGGTCGTCGAGATGGCGCCGACGGCGGCACCGGCACCGGCACCGCCGCCGCCGCCCGAGGCGCCGATGGACGCGAAGCGCAGGGGCAACGGGGCCGACAAGGACAAGCAGGGGCCGGCGATCGCGGTGCGCAGGAACTTCGACGCGCTGGCCGTGTTCGCGGCGGCGCTGCCGACCGACGCGCAGGGCCGGGCGCGGGTGGAGGTCAAGCTGCCCGACAACCTGACGCGCTATCGCGTGATGGCGGTGGCGGTGGCGGGCAGCGACCGCTTCGGCAAGGCGGAGTCGGCGATCACGGCCCGCCTGCCGCTGATGGTGCGCCCGTCGGCGCCGCGGTTTTTAAATTACGGCGACAGGTTCGAGCTGCCGATCGTGGTGCAGAACCAGACCGACGCGCCGATGACGGTCGACCTGGCGGCGCGCACGACGAACCTCGACCTGGTCGAAGGGGCAGGTCGCAGGGTGCAGGTGCCGGCCAACGACCGCGTCGAGGTGCGGCTGCCGGCCGCGGCGGTGAGGGCCGGGACGGCGCGCTTCCAGGTGGCAGCGGCGGCGGGCAAGTGGGCGGACGCGGCGACCGGCGAGCTGCCGGTGTGGACGCCGGCGACGACCGAGGCGTTCGCGACCTACGGGCAGATCGACAGCGGGGCGGTGGCGCAGCCGATCAAGCCGCCGGGCGACGCGGTGGCGCAGTTCGGCGGGCTCGAACTGACGACGTCGTCGACGGCGGTGGCGGAGCTGACGGACGCGGTGCTGTACCTGGTGCGTTACCCGTTCGAGTGCCAGGAGCAGGTCGCGTCGCGGCTGCTGACGATCGCGGCGCTGAAGGACGTGCTCGGCGCGTTCAAGACGCCGGAGCTGCCGAAGCCGGAGGCGCTGGCGGCGTTCGTCGAGGCGGACATCGAGCGGCTGGCCCGCCTGCAGAACCCGGACGGCGGGTGGGGCTTCTGGCGGCAGGGCGAGCGCACGTGGCCGTACCTGACGGTGCACGTGGCCCACGCGCTCGAGCGCGCCCGCAGCAAGGGCTTTAATAAGGTGCCGCCCGCGACGCTGGATCGGGCCCAAGACTATTTGAAGGAGATCGAGTCGCGGTTCGACGATTGGTACCCGGTCGAGGCGCGGCGGCCGATCGTCGCGTATGCGCTGTACGTGCGCCAGAGGCTCGGCGTGCGCGACCAGCAGCGCGCCAGGTCGCTGTACGCGGAGGTGCCAATCAATAAACATTCGCTCGAGACGCTGGGGTGGTTGTTGCCGGTGCTCGGCGACGGGCCGGAGTCGCGGGAGATCCTGCGGCACCTCGGCAACCAGCTGCGCGAGACGGCGGGGGCGGCCCACTTCACGACCAGCTACAGCGATGGGGGGCACCTGCTGTTGCACTCGGAGCGGCGGGTCGACGGGGTGCTGCTCGACGCGCTGATCGGCGCGGAGCCGCAGTCGGACATCATCCCCAAGCTGGTGCGCGGGCTGCTTGCGCAGCGCACGGCGGGGCGGTGGAACAACACTCAGGAGAACGCGTTCATCCTGCTGGCGCTCGACCGTTACTTCGGGACCTACGAGAAGGCGACGCCGGACTTCGTGGCGCGGGCCTGGCTCGGCAACAAGTCGGCGGGGGAGCACAAATTTAAAGGCAGGACGACCGAGCAGCACCGCGTCGACGTGCCGATGGCGACACTAATTAAAGAGGGGGCGAAGGATCTGATTATCGGCAAGGACGGGCCGGGGCGGCTCTACTACCGGCTCGGGATGCGCTACGCGCCGAAAGATCTGACGGTACCGGCGGCTGACTACGGCTTCGTGGTCGAGCGCAAGTACGCGGCGGTCGACGACAAGGCGGACGTGCGCCGCGACGCCGACGGGACCTGGCGGATCAAGGCCGGCGCGCGGGTCGAGGTGACGCTGACCATGGCGGCGCAGGACCGGCGCTATCACGTGGCGCTCGTCGACCCGCTGCCCGCGGGGCTCGAGGCGGTCAACCCGGCGCTGGCGACCACGGGGGCGCTCGACCCCTCGCGCGACCGCGACGACAGGGGCAGCAACTCGCCATACGGCTACGGCTGGTGGTGGTGGCGGCCGTGGTACGAGCACGAGAACCTGCGCGACGAGCGGGTCGAGGCGTTCACGCCGCTGCTGTGGGACGGGGTCTATACGTACACGTACATCGCGCGGGCGACGACGCCGGGCAGCTTCGTGGTGCCGCCGGCCAGGGCCGAGGAGATGTACGCGCCGGAGACGTTCGGGCGCTCGGCCGGCGACCGGGTGATCGTCGAGTAGCAGGCGGGGCCGCGGCGAGTCGGGCCTCGCAAGCAGGGGGAGGGGTCCCGTGCGGAGCTACTCGTCCTGCTTTTCGACAGCCTCGGTGATGCCGGCGTTGCCGAGGGTGTAGAGGGCCGTGACGCCCATGGTCGTGGCGGCCTGGTGGATGACGTTGGCCTGCTGCTGGGCGGTGACGGCGTTGCCGGCGGCGAGGGCCATCGATTGGCTGATCGCCTGGTAGAGGTCGCTCAGCGCGAGCGGGGGCGCGTCGCCGAGGACCTTGGCGTTGGCCTGGGTGACGGCGTCGGTGATCTGCGGATTGACAGTGGAAGGACTATCGGTGGGGTCGCTCATGAGAGACTCAGTTTCCGTGGAGCGAGCGGACGACCGCACGATCGTCCCTCGACGTGTTGCTGATCAGCGATCGAACTACGATGGCGATCGTGCCAGTGAGGAGTCGGGGTTGCAACGCCGGCCGTGTGGCCAGGCAGGCCGCTGACGTCAGGGACAGATGCGGTCGAAGGTGGGGCAAAAAATGTCGAGGATGTCGCGGTTCGCCGCGGCATCCTCGACGGCGGGGCGGGGCGGGTCAGACCGCGACGGCGTTGCGCTGGATGAGAGAGAAGGTCACGCCGTAGGGGTCGTTGATCACGGCGATGCGGCCGTGGGGCGAGTCGAACGGTCCGTGGCAGACCTTGCCGCCGAGCTCGGCGACTCGGGTGCAGGCGGCGTCGACGTCGGCGATGTCGAAGTAGATCATCCAGTGGGGCGGGATCTCGGCCGGCCACTCGGGCGAGGACATGAGCATGCGGCCGCATACGTCCTCGCCGCCGGCCTGCCACACCGTGTAGTCGAAGGTCTTGCCGTCGCCGATCTGCTTCTGCTCGGCGTAGCCGAACACGCGCTTGTAGAACAGGTCGGTGGCGGCGCCGTCGCGGGTGTTGACCTCGGCCCAGCACAGCGCGCCGGGCTCGTCGTACAGCTCGGAGCCGCGGTGGTTGCCGGGCTGCCACGCGCCGAAGGCGGCGCCGGTGCTGTCGAAGGCGAACATCATGCGACCGGCGCCGGGGATGTCCATCACCGGCATGATCAGCTTGCCGCCGGCGTCGGCGACCCTCGCGGCGGTGGCGTCGGCGTCGTCGGTCCACATGTAGAGCGACCAGGCCGGGGGGAAGCCCATCTCGGGCATCAGCGGGGCGAGGCCGGCGACCATCTTCCCGCGCACGCGGGCCATGGTGTAGTGGCCCATCTCGGCCACCGGTTCATCGAAGGACCAGCCGAGCAGCGGGCCGTAGAAGCGCATCGCGCCCTGGAGGTCGGGGGTCGACAGATCGGCCCAGCAGGGGGCCCCTTCGGAGTATCCGGTTGGTTGGGTCATGCGCGGAAATAACTACTGGTCTTTTGACCAGCAGTCAAACGTTTTCGCGCGCCATTCGCTGCTCTGCTGCGGAACAGCATTCAGGGCGGGGCACCGGTCATTCGGGGTCGCAGGGGCCGTCGCAGAACGACTCGACGGTGCCGGTGCGGAGGAATTGGTCGAGGGACATCTCGGCGGAGGGCAGCTTGCGGACCTTGCCGTGGGGGTCCATGCCGTCGGTGGCGGGCACGTTGGTGGTCGGCTCGGGGGCGAGGCCGAAGCTGTACTCGATCATCGCCGAGCCCTCGTGCGGGCCCTCGACTTCTTCGAGGCCCCACACGCTGCGGTTGGTAGGGCCGAGGTTGACGACGCCGCCGATGGCGCGGGCCATGAGGTGGGCGCCGAGGGTGGTGACCTGGTGGTCGCCGATGGCGACGGGCAGGAGGACCTCGTGGGGCGGGGTGTTCGGCAGGGTGTCGTCGCGGATGTAGGCGCTGTAGCCGGTGGGCTCGCTGCGGTCCCACTGCATCTGGAACAGGGCGAGCACCATCTGGTCGTCGAGCGGGTCGGGGAAGGCGCCCTGGACGATCAGCCAGAAGTCGTCGAAGTCGACGCTGCGGTTGAGCAGCAGGTTGTAGGGCTGGCCGGGCACGCCGAGCATGCCGCGCGGCACGTCGGTGGTGAGGGCCATGTAGGTCGCGCCGAAGATGCCGCCCTGGCTGTTGCCGTGGTAGTAGCCGGCGGACTTGTCGATCATCGGCTTGCCCTTGAACTGGAACACCGGGTCGTCGGCGAGCGCGCCCCGCATCATGCGCATGGCGAGCAGGGCGTTGAGGATGCCCTGCTGGCCGCGGTCGGCGACGGTCTGGAACTCGCCGATGGTGCCGGCGTCGATGAAGGCGGCGATCGTCAGCTCGTCCGCGGCCGACATGCCGATCCAGTCGACGGCGAACAGCACGTAGCCGTAGTTGTTGGCGAAGGCCACGCGGTAGTCGTAGAGGATCTCCTCGCGGCCCTCGCCGAGCAGGCCGTGGCCGTACTGCAGCGGGATGCCGGGCGTGAGCTGGGCGTTGTAGGGCACGACGACGGTGAAGTCGTACTCGGCGGTGCTCTGCAGCTCGGGCAGGCCGTCGGCGCCGAGCACGAGCTTGCCGCCGGGGCCGGGCTGGTCGAGGTAGAGCGGCACCGTCATCTTGCCCTCGACGTAGAGCGCGATGTCGGGGGCGAAGTCGGCGACGACTTTTTCGAGGGCGTAGGTCGGGCCGGCGTCGCCGACCATGGCGAGGGCCTCGTCGCGCATCTTCAGCATGCCGGCGGTGTTGTTCTCGCGGCTGGCGGTGGTGAAGTCCCAGGCGAGCTGGAGGCCCTCGCGGGCCACGCCGGCGGCGCGAAGCTGTTCGAAGATGTCGCTGTAGAGCGGGCGGCGGGCCTCGATCGAGGGGTCGTCGGGGAAGGGGGTGAGGTCGCGGAGGGCGGCGAACGCCGGCGAGGCCGGCAGCGGGGCGCCGGCGGCGTCGACGACGTCGCGGACGGCGACGATGTAGCGGGTGTTGTCGGCGAGGCGCTCGACCGGGCGGATCATGAAGGCGCGGCGGTCGTCCTGGCCGTGCGACATGTCGAGCTCGGCGAAGTGGGGCACGCGCTCGCCGGTGGCGGCGTCGAGCAGGATCGTCGGCGAGTCGTCGGCCAGCGAGCGCTCGATCGTCAGCGGATCCGGGAGGCCGGTGATGGTGGCGCCGGGCAGGAAGGCCATCATCGCGTGGCCGGCGGAGAAGCCGTCGGCGCGGTTCCACGGGTCGGGCGGGCCGGAGGCGTCGTGCGTTCCGTCGGGGACGAGGGCGTCGCTGAGGGCGAGGCGGCGGCCGGTCGGGCTGTCGGGGTCGGCGGCGGTGAACACGTTCGAGGGCCAGGGGAAGCCGCAGTACTCGGGCACGAGCGGGTCACACTCGAGGGTCGGCCAGTCGACGACGGCGGGCGGGTCGACGAGGCCGCCGGTGTCGCCGGTGTCGCCGGTGTCGCCGGTCTCGGCGTCGTCGGGGATCGGCTTGTCGTGGGGGCAGGCGGTGAGGAGGGCGACGAGCGAGGCGGACAGGGCGAGGCGCGGGGCCATGCCGCAGCATAACGAAGGCGCGCGGGCGCGGATAGGCCCGGCGGCGCCGTCGACGGGGCCGCGGCCTCGCGCGTGGTGATCGACGCGTCCGCGGCCTCGCGGCGGAGGATGTCCCGCGTCAGCTCGCGGAGCGCGGCTTCTTCTTGTCGGGGATCAGCGTGTAGGTGCCGTCGCGGTTGGCGCGCACGACGGGCGGGACCTTGGTGGCGGTGAAGGCCTCGTAGCCGGGGCGCAGGCCCGCCCAGAAGTCGTGGAGGTCGGGGCGCTCGGCGCCGGCAGCGGCGAGGGTGGCGGCGCAGGCGGGCTCGTCGAGGCGGCAGGGGAACAGGTGGATGGGGATGGTGGTCTGGCCGTTGTCGCGGGCCATGACGGCGGCGAGGTAGAGGTCCTCGATCGGGCCGTCCTGCAGGGGGAGGCAGCCGATCGTCACGCAGTTGCCGTGGACCATGATGGCGTAGCCGGGGGCACGGCCCGCGCTGTGGAAGCGGTCGGCGGCGTTGGGGTAGCTGACGCCGAGCGAGAGGTGGAAGTCGCTGCGGGGGTTGAACACGCTGACGTGATAGAAGCCCTCGGGGACCTGGAGGTCGCCAACCTGGCGCTTGGGTCCGAGCTCGCCGGAGGCGGCGCAGACCGGGAAGGTGCGCACGAGCACCCACTCGCTGGCGCTGCGGGCGGCGGGGGCGGCCCACAGCTCGACCTGGCCCTCGGTCTTGAAGCCGCGGATGAACACGCCGCGCGGCGGCCAGGCGGCGGCGGCCTCGCGGAAGTCGGCCTCGACGGCGGCGAGGCGGTCGCGGGCGGCCTCGGCGACGCGCGGGTGGCGAAGCTGCTGCCTGGCGAAGCCGCCGAGCGCGGCGTGGGCCGGAGGATCGGCGCTGGCCGTCGGGGTGAGGCCGAGCAGGAGGGCGCCGAGGAGCGCGGCGTGGCGGGGCATGCGGTCTGCAACGCGTCGCCCGCGGGGACGGTCTGGTGAGCCAGGGCTCGCGCTGGCTCCCCTTGCGGGGGCTGGCGCCCCGAGGGTACGGTGCGCATGAAGACGGGATGACGACCGCAGACAAGCTGCATTTTCGCTGCACCAAGTGCGGCGCGATCAACCGGATCCCGAGCGAGCGCCTGTACGACGGGCCGAAGTGCGGGCAGTGCAGGGCGAAGGTCGAGCCCGCGGCGGCGCCGGCCGACGTCGACGACGCCGCGCTGCAGAAGCTGATCGCGTCGGCGCCGGTGCCGGTGCTGGTCGACTTCTGGGCGCCGTGGTGCGGGCCGTGCCGCACGCTGGCGCCGCACGTCGCCGACCTGGCGGTGCGGCACGCCGGGCGGATCATCGTCGTAAAAGTGAACACGCAGGAGCACCGCGGGTTCGCCGGGTCGCTGGGGATCCAGTCGATCCCGACGCTCGCAGTCTTTAAGGACGGAGACCTGGTCAATCGCCAGATCGGCGCGGTGTTCGGGCGTGACCTCGACCGCGTCGTCGAACCATTCGTGTAGACATCGCCATGAAGCGCACGCTTTTTTCCCCCGAGCACGACATCTACCGCAAGACCGTCCGCGAGTTCATCGCCCGCGAGGTCACGCCGCACCAGGAGCGCTGGATGGAGGCCGGCAAGGTCGACCGCGAGGCGTGGCGCAAGGCCGGCGAGGCGGGGCTCTTGTGCCCGTGGCTGCCCGAGGAGGACGGCGGACCGGGCGGGGACCTCTTGCACTCGGTGGTGATCATCGAGGAGCTCGGCAAGGTGTTCGAGTCGGGCTTCGCGGTGTCGCTGCACAGCGACGTGGTGGTGCCGTACCTGCACAGCTTCGGCAGCGCGGAGCTGAAGGCGCGCTACCTGCCGGGCTGCGTGTCGGGCGAGTACGTGACGGCGATCGCCATGACCGAGCCGGGCACCGGGTCGGACCTGGCGGCGATCGCGACCACGGCGCGCCGCGACGGCGACCACTACGTGCTCAGCGGGGCCAAGACGTTCATCACCAACGGGATCTTGTGCGACCTGTGCGTGGTCGCGGCGCGCACCGAGACGGGCGCCAATCCCCACCAAAATCTGTCGCTGTTCGTGGTCGAGGCCGACACGCCCGGATTTCTTAAAGGCAAGAAGCTGCGCAAGATGGGGATGGCCGCGCAGGACACGGCCGAGCTGGCGTTCGAGGACTGCCGCGTGCCGGCGGCCAACATCCTCGGCGAGCCCGGCGCGGGGTTCTTGATGTTGATGCAGAAGCTGCAGCAGGAGCGGCTGGTGGTTGCGATCGCGGCCCAGGTCGGCGCCGAGGTGGTCTTGAACGAGACGCTGAAGTACGTGCAGGAGCGCAGGGCGTTCGGCAAGCCGATCGCCAGGTTCCAGAACACGCAGTTCAAATTGGCGGAGTGCGCGACCGAGGTCGAGGTCGGCAGGGCCTTCCTCGACAAGCTGATCAGCGAGCACATGTCGGGCGAGTACTTGGTCAAGGAGTGCTCGATGGCCAAGCTGTGGCACACCGAGATGCTCGGGCGGGTGGTCGACGAGTGCCTGCAGTTCTTCGGCGGGTACGGCTACATGCTCGAGTACCCGGTGACGCGGGCGTACATGGACGCCCGCGTGCAGCGGATCTACGCCGGGACCAACGAGATCATGAAGGTGATCATCGCCAAGCAGATGGGGCTGTAGCCGGTCAGGGCGCGAGCTCCTGCTGCAGGAAGGCGAGGGCGTCGGCCTCGCGCTCGATGGTCTGGCGGGTCAGGTCGGCGCCGCCGTGGCCGGCGTTGGCCTCGACGCGCAGCCAGGCCGGGCGGGCGCTGACGTGCTGCACGGCGGCGGTGAACTTGCGGGCGTGCATGGGGTCGACGCGGTCGTCGCTGTCGGCGGCGAGCATGAGCAGGGCCGGCAGCGACCTGTCCTCGGGGACATGGTGGTACGGCGAGTAGGCGTGCAGCCAGGCGAACTCCTCGGCGATGTCGGGGTCGCCGTACTCGGGGATCCACGTGCGGCCGGCGCCGAACCTGGTGTAGCGGACCATGTCGAGCAGGGGCACGGCGCAGACGACCGCGCGCACGAGCTCGGGGCGCTGGGTCAGGGTGGCGCCGACCAGCAGGCCGCCGTTGGAGCCGCCGTAGACGGCCAGGCGCTCGGCGTCGGTGTAGCGGTGGGCGATGAGGTACTCGGCGGCGGCGGCGAAGTCGTCGAAGGCGTTCTGCTTCTTGTCGCGCATGCCGGCGCGGTGCCAGTCCTCGCCGTACTCGCCGCCGCCGCGGAGGTTGGGCACGGCGTAGACGCCGCCCTGCTCGACCCAGGCGACCGCGCGGGCGGAGAAGGTCGGGGTGAGGCTGACGTTGAAGCCGCCGTAGCCGTAGAGGAGGGTCGGGCGCGGCTCGCCGACGAGGTCGCGGCGGCGGACGATGAACATCGAGATCGGGGTGCCATCCTTCGAGGGGTAGCGGACCTGCTCGACGGTGAAGCGGGAGGTGTCGACGGGGACCTCGACCTCGCGCCACAGGCGGGTCGTGCGCTGCTCGAGGTCGGCCTCGTAGATCTGGTCGGGCTGGGTGAACGACGTGTAGTGGTAGTAGGCGCGGGGGTCGTCGGGCTCGCCGATGAGGCCGCTGGTGGTGCCGAGGCCGGGCAGGTCGATGCGGCCGAGCGGGGCGCCGGCGAGGTCGTGCAGCGCGAGCTCGCTGTGGGCGTCGCGCAGGTAGCTGAGGACCAGGCGGTCGCCGACGATCTGCAGGCCCTCGAGGGTGGCGGACTGCTCGGCGACGATCTGCTGCCAGTCGGCGCGGGCCGGGCGGGCCGGGTCGACGCGCAGCACGCGGTAGCGGGGGGCGCCGTCGTCGGTGTGGATGTAGAACGCGCCGCGCCAGGCGGTCACGTCGTAGATCGCGGGCTGGCCGGCGACGAGCGTGCGGAAGCCCGGGGGGGCGACGACGTCGCCCGGCTGCGCGGCTGTCCCCCGGGACATGTCCTTATAAAAAATGTCGGTGCGGTTCCAGCCGTGCTGGTGGGTGACGAACAGCCAGGCGCCGTCGCGCGAGAGGTGCACGCCGACGAACCGCGAGGAGTCGCCGGTGGCCCCGGCGATCACGCTGTCGGCCTGGCCGGCGTCGCCGACGCGGTGGAAGCGGACCTCGGCCTTGCCGGGCAGGTCGGCGGGGGGGACGGACTCGTCCTGGGGCAGCCACACGTAGTAGAAGCCGCGGCCGTCGGGGGTCCACGAGGGGGCGGCGTAGCGGGCGTTGGCGATGGTGTCGGCGAGGTCGCGGCCGGACTCGAGGTCGCGGATGTGCAGGGTCGAGGCGTCGGCGTTGTTGCGGCTGAGCTTGTAGGCGACGAGGCGGCCGTCGAGGCTGGGGAAGATGCCGTGGACCGAGATGCTGCCGTCGGGGCTCAGGGTGTTGGGGTCGATGAGCACGCGCTCCTCGCCGTCGTCGCCGTCCTTGACGTAGTAGATCGGCTTCTCGCGGTCGCGGTGGCGGCGGGTGTAGAACACGCGGCCGCCGCGGCGGTAGGGCGCCGACACGGCGTCGACGTAGAGGAGCTCGGCGAGGCGCTGGCGAAGTGCGGGCACGCCGGGCAGGCTCGCGAGCTGCTCGCGGGCGAAGCTGTCCTGGGCGCGCAGCCAGCCGCGGACGTCGGGGTCGGCGATGTCCTCGAGCCAGCGGTAGGGGTCGGCGACGGGGGTGCCGTGGACGACGTCGACGATGTCGTCGCGGCGGGTCGAGGGCGGACGCATGGCGCAGGTCTCGGGGGTGGAGGTCGGGGCGGATTCGCCGGCGGCGCCGGGCTCGCCGCAGGCGCAGAGGGCGGCGAGGACCGCGAGGGCGGAGGTCTTGGCCATGCGGGCGAGGGTATCACGGGGGCTGCAGGCGGCTCGCGGCGGCATGACAGGGATGCCCGGGCGCGCCGCCGCGGGGGGCGACACGGGTGACGAGGTCGGCGTCACGCGGGCGGCGCGGGGCGGGCCGACGGCGGCGGGACGAGGGCGGACGGCGGTTGGCACGGGTCGTGCTCATGGGGCCTGTATGCTGACCGAACGCTTCGTTGCCCTGTCCGTCCTGATGGCCCTGACCCTGAGCGCGTGCGACGAGAAGTCGAGCGTCGGCGGCGGCGAGGAGGAGGGCGCGAGCGCGGGCGAGGCGAGCGCGGGCGAGGACGACGACGGCGAGGAGCCGCCGCCCGAGCCGATGGAGGACTTCGGGCGCGCGGGCCAGGCCTGCGACCAGTCGGTGCTGTCGGCGGCCTGCCGCAGCGGCGGCGTGGACGGGCTCGAGTTCTGCGCGTGGGACCTCGACGGCTACGACTACGTGTGGACGGCGTGCCTGGTCGAGGCGTGCGCCGAGGCCGGGGCCTCGCGGGCGTGCGAGGGCGGCACCCAGTACTGTGCAGGCTACGCGGCCGAGGCCGACGCCCAGGAGCTGCGCTGGGGCGCCTGCGGCGAGGCCGGCGAGTGCGAGGACGGGGCCAAGGAGGAGTGCTTCCCGGGCGACGAGTACATGTCGGGGATCTACATGTACTGCACGAGCGACGAGAACGGGCGGCCGACCTGGAACTACGACGACTGCAACACGCCGCTGGTGCTGAACTTCGGCGGCGAGCTGCGCTTCGAGGCGGCGCCGACGGCGGCGGCGGACTTCAACGCGGCCGGCGAGGCGTGCACGCGCGCCGACTGGCCGACCGCGCAGACCCCGTGGCTGGCGCTCGACCGCGACGGCAACGGCAGCATCGACGGCGGGCGCGAGCTGTTCGGCTCGGCCACCCGCCTGTCCGCGGGGACAGCCCCGCACAACGGCTTCCAGGCGCTGGCCGAGCTCGACAGCGACGGCGACGGCAAGGTCTCGCCGGCCGACGCGCGCTGGGGCGAGCTGGTGCTGTGGGCCGACCACGACGCCGACCGGCGGTCGAGCGGGTGGGAGATGCTGCCGCTGGCGAGCTTCGAGATCGTCTCGATCGACCTCGGCTACGAGATGCGGCGCGACTGCGACGAGCGCGGCAACTGCGGGGTCGAGCGGGCCGGCTTCGTGTACCGGACCATGGGGCAGGAGCGCGTCGGCGAGGTCGTCGACGTGCACCTCGCGTGCGAGTGACCGCGGGCCACGGCCCTCCGGGTCCGCGGGTGCGCCGGCGCGGGGGTAGGTCCGCGCCGTCGTGGCGGATCCGGAGGGCCTGGCAGTCCGAAGATTTTAATAATTGAAGTCGCTACGCGCGAAGGCCCCCGCGCGACCTCGGTCGCGCGGCGGCCTTCGCGTGTATCGCTCGTCGTGGGGCTCACTGCGGCGGGGGCACCGGCGTGGCGTCGCCGGGGATCGGCAGCTCGACGTCGCCTTGCTCGGTCTTGTCCTGGTCGAACAGCTCGTCGTCCATGTCGATCACGGTGCTGATCTTGTAGGTGCCGCCGCCGTGCGGGGTGCCCTGCAGGCCGTAGACGACGTCGGGGGTGTAGAAGTCGAGGGCGTCGCCGGTCATCCACACGTAGCCGTTCTCCTCGAAGTCGTGGTCGACGCCGCCGGCGGCGCTGCCGGGCAGCTCGCCGACGACGTAGGTCATGCCCTTGGGCTCCCAGGTCTGGTTGTTGACGTTGAACTGGTACTCGTAGGTGTACGACTGGTGGGCGGTCGAGCCGTTGTCGCTGAACATGGTGCGCTGGGAGATCAGCATCCAGCCGGTGGCGGCGAAGCTGAGGTCCGACACCGGGTTGGAGAACTGCGAGCCCTGGTTGTTAGGCGGGTCGAACTCCTTCTTGGCGGTGGCGGGGTCGACCACGCCGCCCTCGTCGACGTAGGCGACCGACCAGATCTCGTTGGACGCGCCGCCGTTCTGCCGGCCGGTGTCCTCCTTCCACACGCTGTAGTAGAGGCGGCCGGCGTGCGACTGCACGGCCCACACGCGGGTGTCGCCGAGCGGGGTGAACGCGCCGTTGGGCTCGCCGGGGTCGGCGGCGGGGCCCATGGTGACGGTCTTGTCGCTGTGGCGGTAGGTGCTCTTGACCTGGCCCATCATGTCGAGCTGGTAGATGCGGCCGTCCTCGTGGGAGCTGACGTAGATCGTCTGGCTGATGCAGTCGTAGTTGATGTTGCCGAACGCGGGGCCGTTGTTCGGCAAGGTCGCGAAGTCGGTGATGGCGCCGGTCATGGCGTCGATGCGGCGGATCTTGCCCGGCGTGGGGCCGTTGCCGTACACGGTGGTGGCGGCGACGTATATGTTGCCGTCCGAGTCGAGCGTGAGGCCGTAGATCTTGCCGAGGCCCGCGGCCTTCCAGTTGGGGTTGCGGTACTTCGGCGCGGCGTGGTTGAGCGAGGGCTGGGGCGGGTCGCCGCTGATGTCGACGATGTGCAGGACGTGGTCGTTGGGGAACTCCTGCGAGTTGGTGGTGACGACGGCGATCTTCTTGTCGAGGAACGGCGCGTAGAGCGGGTCGGTGTACTTGGGGAAGCCGCCGGCGGCGCCATAGATCTCCGAGGGGCGGCACGAGCCGTCCATCGGCGGGGGCGGGTCGCCGGTGGTGCTGGTCGAGTCGGGCATGACGTCGAACTTGATGCCGGTGTCGTCGACGTCGGTGGTGCCGGTGTCGTCGACGCCGACGGTGCTGACCTCGCCGGCGGTGCTGACCTCGCCGGCGGTGTCGGTGGCGCCCGAGGCGACGCCGGTGCTGGTGCTGTCGTCGCCGTTGCTGTTGCTCATGCTGCCGCCGCCGCCGGACGTCGGGGCGACGCCGGTGTCGGTGCCGGGCTCGGAGCTCGGGTCGGAGGTCGGGCCCGCGGGCGTGGCGTTGGTGGTGGACGCGTCCGTGGTGGCCGTGCCGCTGTCGCCGCAGGCGAGCAGGGCCGTGGTGAAGAGGACGCCGCCGAGAGCGAGGGACCGGTCAACGAGCAACATGTTGCACCTCCGAAGATAGTTGGCCCTGCAATGTATCAGGGCGCGGCCGCGGGGGTCCACGGGGCGCGCGGGGGCGGACTCACGGGGGCGTGGCGGACGAACGAGGCGGCCCCCGCCGACGCTGACGTCGTGGCGGGGGCCGGGTCCTGGCGCGGCGCCGGAGGGCGGCTCACTGCGGCGGGGGCACCGGGTTGGCGTCGCCGGGGATCGGCAGCTCGACGTCGCCTTGCTCGGTCTTGTCCTGGTCGTTGAGCTCGTCGTCCATGTCGATGAGCGTGCTGATCATGTAGGTGCCGCCGCCGTGCGGGGTGCCCTGCAGGCCGTAGACCACCAGCGGCGTGTAGAAGTCGAGGGCGTCGCCGGTCATCCACACGTAGCCGTTCTCCTCGAAGTCGTGGTCGACGCCGCCGGCGGCGCTGCCGGGCAGCTCGCCGACGACGTAGGTCATGCCCTTGGGCACCCAGGTCTGGGTCGGGATGTCGAACTGATACTCGTAGGTGTACGACTGGTGGGCGGTCGTGCCGTTGTCCTGGTACATCGTGCGCTGGGAGATCAGCATCCAGCCGGTGGCGGCGAAGCTGAGGTCGGACACCGGGTTGGAGAAGGTGGCGCCCTGGTTGTTCGGCGGCTCGAACTCCTTCTTGGCGGTGGCCGGGTCGACCACGCCCTTCTCGTCGATGTAGGCGACCGACCAGATCTCGTTGGACGCGGCGCCGTTCTGGCGGCCGGTGTCCTCCTTCCACACGCTGTAGTAGAGGCGGCCGGCGTGCGACTGCACGGCCCACACGCGGGTGTCGCCGAGCGGGGTGAACGCGCCGTTGGGCTCGCCCGGGTCGTTCGGCATGCCCATGGTGACGGTCTTGTCGCTGTGGCGGTAGGTGCTGACGACCTGGCCGTTCATGTCGAGCTGCCAGATGCGGCCGTCCTCGTGGGAGCTGACGTAGATGGTCTCGCTGACGCAGTCGTAGTTGATGTTGCCGAACGCGGGGCCGTTGTTCGGCAAGGTCGCGAAGTCGGTGATGGCGCCGGTGACGGCGTCGATCTTGCGGATCTTGCCCGGCGTCGGGCTAAACGACCACACCGAGGAGGCGGCGAGGTAGATGTTGCCGGCCGAGTCGAGCGTGAGGCCGAACACCTTGCCGATGTTGCCGGCCTTCCAGTTGGGGTTGCGGTACTTCGGCGCGGCGTAGTTGAGGGCCGGCGGCGGCGGGTCGCCGCTGATGTCGACGATGTGCAGGACGTGGTCGTTGGGGAACTCCTGCGAGTTGGTGGTGACGATCGCGATCTTCTTGTCGAGGAACGGCGCGTAGAGCGGGTCGGTGTACTTGGGGAAGCCGCCGGCGGCGCCGTGGATCTCCGAGGGGCGGCACGAGCCGACCATCGGCGGGGGCGGCTCGCCGGTGCTGCCGCTGGTCTCCGGCATGACGTCGAACTTGATCGCGCCGGTGTCCTCGCTCGAGCTCGACGTCGAGGTGCTGTCGTCGACGCCCTGGGTGGTCGAGCTCTCGCTGGTGCTGACCTCGCCGATGCCGGTGTCGACCGCGCCGGTGCTGGTGCTCTCGGCGTCGGTGGTGGCGTTGCTGTTGCTGTTGCTCATGCCGCCGCCGGTGGTCGGCGCGGCGGAGGTGTCGGTCGCGGGATCCGAGCTGGGGTCGGAGGTCGGGCCGGCCGAGGTGGTCCCGACGGTGGATGTCAGGGTGGTGCCAGTCGTGCTGGAGCCGCTGTCACCGCACGCGAGCAGGACCGTGGAGAAGAACGCGCCACCGAGGCCAAGAAAACGCTTTTCGAACAACATGTGCACCTCCGAACTAGTCGGACCGCAATGTAACAGGGCCCGGCCACGGGGGTCCACAAACTCAGGGCGCGGACGCCCGGGGACTCACGGGATGGTCACGGGCGTGTCGAGCGTGTTGTTGGCGTAGTCGCGCTCGTTGAGCAGGGGGAGCGCGGAGTCGCGGCGCGGCTGGTTGAGCGTGATGCGCAGGATGTAGTCCCCGGGGGATACCCCCGTGACATCGATCCACTGGCATGGCAGGCCGGACTCGTAGTGGTCGGAGAAGCCGCGGCTGATGCCCTGGTTGGCGCACGTGAACACCGGCAGCGGGTTCGGCCAGGCCCAGCTGGTGGTGTCGAGCATGCAGAAGGCCTGTTTGTGGCCGGTGGCGGCCACCACGTCGTCGGCGGACAGCAGCTCGTAGCGGGCGAACTCGTCGAAGTGGTAGTGGTCGTGGCAGGCGCTGTAGTGGAAGAGCTCGGGGTGGTTGGCCGGGACGCCCATGACGAGGTCGGCCGAGCCGATGTTGGGCACGGCGGTGGTGAACAGCATGAGGTCGCGGGCGCCGAGGCCGCCGACGCAGCCCTCGTAGTACTCGCAGGTGTTGTTGGTGACCTCGATGGTGTGGAAGATGGGATAGAGCAGGCTGGTGTCGACGATCAGGTCCGGGGCGTCACAGCCCATGGGTCCGTTGCCGGGCGCGTCCGGGCCCGGCGTCGGGTCGCCGTACACGAGGCCGGGGACCGGGGTGCTGCAGCGGTAGATCCCCTCGTTGATCGTGCCCTGCGAGCAGCACAGGAGATCGCCGGGACAGGCGGCCGGACCGCTGTCCGGGTCGCAGGCGCTGCCCTGTCCGATGCCGCACACTGACACGTCGTCGAAGGCGCGGACCTTGACCGAGTCGATCGCGGCCTCGAGGATCCCCCCGCTCAGATCGGCGGCGGAGATCCGCAGGCGCGAGCCGTCGCGCAGGGGGGCGTCGCAGATCGTGTACTCGCGCGGGAGCCACAGGTTCTCGGGGTCGGCGGCGGTGGCGGCGGCGAGCTGCTCGAGCTGGAAGCTGTCGTACTCGTCGGTGGCGCCGTCCTTCGGCACCAGCAGCTCGACCGTCAGGCGCGGCCCGGGGTCGACGACCGACTTGTAGAAGAAGCGGCCGAGCTGGACGGTGGCCGCACCGGCGCCGCCGAGGTCGAACGGCGGCGAGGTGAGGGTCGTGGCGCCGCCGCTGACGTCGGCCATGGCGGCGACGCCGTCGGGGTTCTGGCCGGTGAAGTAGCAGGAGGCGCCGCCGAGGCAGGCGCCGGGCTGGGTGCGCACGGCGTCCTTGTCGGCGGGGACCGGCTCGCCGCGGACCCACGCGCCTGTGCCGGCGTCGCCGGCGATCTGCCAGCCGAGGTCGGCGTCGAAGTCGTCGAAGAACACGGTGCGGGCCATGCCGTCGCCGACGGTCGAGAAGCTCCACGTCGGGCTCGGGGGCGAGGTGCGGGCGGGGTCGTCGAGCTCGAAGGCCTCGACCCGCCAGGTGTAGGTGCGCTCGTAGGTGAAGTCGAGCGGGCCGACGCAGGGGCCCTCGTGGCCGGGCAGCGGGTCGAGCACGCCCTTGGTGAGCTCGAGGTCGTCGACGAACACGCGGTAGCGCAGCGGCTCGCCGTCGGGGTCCATGACGAGGTCCCAGCACAGGTCGGTGACGAGCGGGACGTCGACGGCGCCGTCGGCCGGGCTGACGAGCGTCGGCGCGGGCGGGAGGGCGTCGGGGTTGGTGGTGGGCGAGGTGGTGTCGGGCTCGCCGCCGGTCGTGCCGGTGGTGGTCGTCGTGGGGGCGGCGGAGGTCGAGGAGGTCGGGGGGGGCGGAGAGGTCGAGGCGGAGGACGTGCCGGTGGAGGTGGTCTCGTCGATCGGCGCGGTCGGCGGGCAGGCGGGCAGCGCGAGCGTGCAGGCCGCGGCGAGGGCCGGCCGTGAGAGGACGACGAGAACGCGCATCGAGGGAGGAGCGTCGCACCTCGGCCGCGGGGACGCAACGGCGGGCGGCCGCGGGGCCCGGCGCGCCGGCAATGTGCAGACATTCGCGCGCGCGCCCGAACCCGTGGAATGCTCGCAGTGGGTAGCGACAAAAATTATCAAACTCGGTGGATATCGGCTTGACGAGCTGCGCGGGTGGGTGGTAAGAAGCTTCCCATCATGAACGCCAACCACACTGCTCGAGTCGAGACCGTCGGCCTGTCCCAGGCGCGCCGCTCCTCGTCCAGTTCGTCGGGCGTCGGCTCGTCACGCTCCAGTTCGTGAGCTCGCTTTACGGCCGTCCGCGGCGGTGGTCGAGTTCGCGGGGCTGAGGGCCTGCGAGCGGCGCCACGGCCCCGGGTGGGTCGTCCGTGCGGAGTTCTGGAGGGGTGGCCGAGGGGTAAGGCTCCGGGGTGCTAACCCGTGGACGGGTCTCACGACCTGCGCGCGTTCGATCCGCGCTCCCTCCGTCTGGAACGGTCGCCTAGCGGTCCATGGCACCTGTTTGGAGAACAGGCAGTGGTGTGATGCCATCGCGAGTTCGAATCTCGCCCGTTCCGCTCATCTACATATTCGGAGGAGCAGCCGAAGGCCGGCGACGGCACCCGTCTTGAGTATGGGTGGGTGTAATGCCCTTGGAGGTTCGATCCCTCTCTCCTCCGCTCGCAACGCAGACAGACGCAGACAGGAGGCCGTGCGCGCCGCGGGGGCGGTGTGCTCATACGCGAGGTCATTATTAAAATGAGGCGAGACGACTGGTAGGTTCCGTTACAGGGGTAACAGCTTGCTTCGAAGCCAAGCGTGGCAGGGAGATCCTGGGGGTTCGATTCCTCAACCTACCGTTTATTTTCGTGGAGCAGTGCGTGCTCACGGGGCCTCGCGGGGGGTCTCGGGGAAGGAGGCGGGCGAGCGGCGAATGGTGCGCGACAATCTGGTGGGTTCCGTTACAGGGGTAACAGCTTGCCTCGAAGCCAAGTGTGGCAGGGAGATCCTGGGGGTTCGATTCCTCAACCTACCGTTCGGAGCCGATGTTTGATCCAATTATTCATTAAAATAATTAAAGGACCGTTGGGAGACGGTTGGTGGGTTCCGTTACAGGGGTAACGACTCGCTTGGAGGGCGAGGGTGGCAGGGAGATCCTGGGGGTTCGATTCCTCAACCTACCGTTCGGGGCGGCGTTTTGGAGAGCGCGGGGTCAGGAGGCGATCTCGTCGTAGCCGCGATTTAATAATTGCAGGACGCAGAGGCCGTGGCCGAAGGGGTCGGCGAGCGTGGCGATGCGGCCCCAGGCGTGCGAGGTGGGCGGGGACTCGAGGGTGGCGCCGGCTTCGACGGCCCTGCTGGTGACGGCGTCGACGTCGTCGACCACGAAGTCGAGGTGGACCGGGGTCCAGTGGCGGTGGTAGTCGCGGGTGGCGGTGGTAGTCGCGGGTGGCGGTGGTGGTCGTCGCTGCGGGGGTGCCGGCGGACTTGCGCAGCAGGAAGATCGGCGTGCCGGCGCCGTGGAGCTCGACGCCGTCGGCGCCGAAGCGGCGGGCGACGGTGAGGTCGAAGGCCCGGGTGTAGAAGGCGATCGCGCCGGGGAGGTCGTCGACGTCGATGTTGGCGAGCAGGTGCATGAGGGGGCTGGTAGCGGGGATGCTGGCGCGGATCAAGGGGGCGAAGAAGCCGCGGATTTGCGGGGCTCGGCCGCAAAAGTGACGGCGGGCGCCGGGCCGGAGGTGGGCCAGGTTTGCCGACATGCAACGTCCCACGTTACTGGCGATCGGGCTGTTTGTGGCGCTCGGCGCGGGGTGCAGCAAGTCCTCGACGGACACGGCGCGGCCCGCGGGCGAGTCGCGCGATGTCCCGGCGGGCGGCGGCCGGTCGCTGACGGTGTCGGGCGTGTACCTCGAGCCGGGGCTGGCCTCGGGCTGCGGGATCACCGGGCTCGGCGCGTTCTTCGAGTTCGACTCGGCCCAGGTCGAGCCGGGCGACAGCGGCGCGCTCGCGCAGCTCGCGACCTGCCTGAGCAGCGGGCCGCTGCAGGGGCGGCGCGTGGCCGTGGTCGGCCACGCTGATCCGCGGGGGACCGACGAGTACAACCTGAAGCTCGGGCGCTCGCGGGCGCAGTCGGTCGAGGCGTTCCTGGTCGAGCGCGGGGTGATGGCCGCGAACGTCGCCGTCGAGACCCAGGGCGAGCGGGGGGCCGACCCGTCGCAGCCCGAGGAGTGGCCGTACGACCGACGCGTCGACATCCGTCTGGCGCCGTGAGGGCGCCGGGCGGGCGTGTCGACGGCGTCGCGGCGCGAGCGTGTCGACGTTCAGTCGGCGTCGCGGCGCGAGCGTGTCGACGTTCGGTCGGCGTCGCGGCGCGAGCGTGGCGACGTTCGGTCGGCGTCGCGGCGCGAGCGTGGCGACGTTCAGTCGGAGTCGCGGCGTGAGCGCCTGGTGGTCTGCTTGCGGGCGGTCGTCTTGCGGGGCGGCTTCTTCCTGGCCGCGTGGGCGGTGAACAGGGCGTCGAAGCGGGGGTCGCTGTGGCGCAGCGGGGCGAACAGGGGCTCGCGCTGGACCTGGGCGGGGTTCTTGAAGCCGTGGGCGAGGCAGGCTTCGAGGTGGGCGAGGGTGCCGTCGATGTCGCCCATCTCGTAGGTGAGGCAGGCGGCGTTATAAAAGATGGCTGGGTTCTTGGGGGCCCAGGGCAGGCAGGCGGCGAGGAAGCGGTCGTTGAGGACGGGGTCGACGGGGCGGCCGGTGTTGTCGTGCTGCAGGACCCACAGCGCGTTGCAGTAGAGCGAGAGGTCGACCTCGCAGGGGAGGGTGATGGCGGCGGCGTAGAGGGTGATGGCGGCGTCGAAGTTGCGGTCGCCGACGAGCTCGTAGGCCATGTGGCCGAGGTGGTTGGCCCACAGCGGGGCGTTGCCCGCGTGGGCGCGCGCCAGGCACTCGGCGAGCAGCTCGTGCACGGCGCTGTGGTCGGGGGCGACGGCGACGGCGCTGCGCAGGAACAGGCGCAGGTCGGCGTCGGCGAACCCGCGGATGCGGGGCGCGAGGATCCACAGGGGCCAGGCGTCGCGGAGCTCGCGGAAGACGAGGGTGTGGAGGTCGACGGGGGCGAGCGCGGCGGTGAGGGCGAGGAAGCCGTCGGCGTCGTCGTCGTCGGCGGCGCGCCGGGCCGTGGCGAGCGGGTCGGGGGCGGGTTTGCGTCGGGTCATGGGGCGGCGCTCAGGGGCGGCGGGCGAGCGAGCGCAGCAGGGCCTCGCGGTGGAAGGCGAGGTAGCCCTGGTCGGCGTGCTCGAGCTCGGGGGCGAGGAGGGCGTGCAGCTGCGGGAGGGCGTGGAACGGGACCGAGGGGTAGGCGTGGTGCTCGCCGTGGTAGGGCATGTTCCACATCCACCAGCGCACGGCGGCGGTGGTGGCCATGGTGCGGGTGCGGTGCAGCTGGCTGCCGTCGTGGGGCAGGCCGGTGTGCTCGGCCATGAGGTAGAGGCCGAGCAGGACGTGGCCGATCGGCCAGGCGAGCAGGACGGCGCGGAAGCCGGGCACGGAGTGGAGGCCGAGGGCGACGGCGGCGACGAGCAGGGCGACGACGAGGCGGCTCTCGCGGGCGACGGCGCGGGCGTGCGACGCGCGGACCCAGGGGAAGATCCGTCGCCACAGCGAGACGGGGAGCAGGGCGCAGGCCAGGGTGAACATCGGCTTGCCGACGAGGAGCAGCTGGCCCGAGGCGAGCGCGAGGTAGAGGAGCGGGCTGCGGGGCCACTCGCCGAGGACGCCGGCGCCGAGGTGGATCTCCGGGTCGCGCTGTTTGGACTGGGTCTGGCGGTGGTGCTCCCAGTGGAACTCGCGGAAGAAGCTCGGGGACTGCAGCATGAGCGCGCTGCCGATCCAGGCGGTCGCGCGGTTGAGCAGCGGGGTGCGGAAGGCGGTGCCGTGGGCGCTCTCGTGGAGGGCGGCGAACAGCGCGGGGATCGCCAGGGCGCACAGGGTCGAGGCGAGCGGCCACCACGGGTCGTCGTGGGCGGCGAGGATGCACGCGGCCGTGCCGCCGACGAGCAGGGCGGCGAGCGAGGCCAGCAGGCGGGCGAGGCCGGGCGCGTCGCTGCGGGCCTGCAGGCGGCGCAGCTCGTCCCTCGGCACTCGCTCGGAGTGCGACAGGATGTCGTCCATGGCCGCGGAGGATACCGCGTCCGGGCGCGCCTCAGGTGCGGGTGACGCCGAGCTTCTTCATGCGCGACTGCAGGGTGCTCGGCTTGACGTCGAGCAGCTCGGCGGCGCCGCCGGGGCCGTAGATGCGCCCGCCGGTGCGGCGCAGGGCCCGCTGGATGTGCTCGGCCTGGGCCTCCTCGAGGGTGGGGAAGGCGGCGGCGGTCGCGGGCTGGGGTGGCGCGAGGGACATGTCCTCGGGGACATGTCCCCCGGGGCTGGTGGGGCGGGCGGCGAACTCGAAGGCGGCGGGGCCGAGGGTGTCGCCGCGGGTGACGATGGCGGCGCGCTCGAGCGCGTTGGCGAGCTCGCGGAGGTTGCCGGGCCAGGCGTGCTCGCGCAGGCGGGCGAGGCCGGCGGGGCTGACGGTGAGGCCGCTGCGGCCTGTCCTCTGGGACAGCTCGGCGAGCATGGCGGAGCACAGCAGGGCGAGGTCCTCCAGGCGCTCGCGCAGGGGCGGGAGGCGCAGGGGGAACACGTGGAGGCGGTAGAACAGGTCCTCGCGGAAGCGGCGCTCGGCGATGGCGCGGGCGAGGTCGACGTGGGTCGCGGCGAGCACGCGGACGTCGACGTGCACGGTGCGGTCGGAGCCGACGGGCTCGAGCGTGCCTTCTTGCAGGACGCGCAGCAGCTTGGCCTGGGTGTCGAACGGGAGCTCGCCGATCTCGTCGAGCAGGAGGGTGCCGCCGTGGGCCATCTGGAAGCGGCCGGCGCGGCCCTGGGACGCGCCGGTGAAGGCGCCGCGGACGTGGCCGAACAGCTCGGACTCGAGGAGGTGGGGCGGGATGGCGGCGCAGTTGAGGGCGACGAACGGGCGCTCGGCGCGGGGGCTCCAGCGGTGGATCGCGCGGGCGAGGCGCTCCTTGCCGGTGCCGGTCTCGCCGAGGATCAGGACGGGCGTGTCGGTGACCGCGACCTGGCGGGCCTGGGCCGCGACGGCGCGCACGACCGGGGACAGCGAGCGCTCGAACACGCCGTGGGCCTCGGCCTGCTCGTCGAGGGCGTCGGCGTGTTGGCGCTCCTGGCGGCGCAGCTGCTCGAGCGCGAGGCGCTGCTCGGCGTTCTCGAGGGCGAGGCCGAGGATCTGCCCGTAGGTCTCGACGAGGTCGACGACCGGCTGGTCGTAGCCCTCGCAGCGCGCGCGGTCGAGGGTCATGACGCCGAGCGAGCGGCCGGCGGCGTGCAGCGGCACGACCATGCAGCTGTGGCCGGGCGGGAGGTCGAGCACGCCGTCGAACGGGTCGCCGTCGCCGTGGCGGTGGTCGTCCTCGGTGAACGCGCGGGCGCGGCGGGTCTCGAGCGCCTCGCGCAGGCTGGGGAAGGCGGCGAGGTCGAGCTGGTGGCCGCGGACCTGGCCGGCGAGGCGGCCGCGGGCGGCGCGGACGACGAGGTTCGAACCCTCGAGGGTGAACACGGTGGCGAGGTCGTAGGGGGCGAGGCGCGCGACCCAGTCGAGGCCGCGGCGCAGCAGGTCGTCGAGGGCCTCGTCGCGCGAGAGGGCGGCGAGCTGGGCCAGCGAGCGCAGGTCCGAGGCGTGCGGCAGCAGGTCGGGGGGCATGGCCGGAGCTTGGGGTGCGCGACACCGACATGCCAGTGTCTCGGCACCGAAATATCGTTACCCAGCGAAATATCGGTGAGAGGTTCCCCTCGGTCCGAGGTAACTACCTGGAATTATTTGCTCGACGCGGGTGGTGCGGGGGCTGCTAAAGGGCAGGCCCAGGAGACAAGGACATGCTGACAGTAGGCGATACGTTCCCGAAGTTCGAGCTGCAGGCGGTGGTGAGCCGCGAGAAGGGCAAGGAGTTCCTGCAGAGCCGGCAGGAGCTGTACCCGGGCAAGTGGCTGGTGGTGTTCTTCTGGCCGATGGACTTCACGTTCGTGTGCCCGACGGAGATCGCGGAGT
The DNA here is from genome assembly GCA_016793465.1 of Myxococcales bacterium. The sequence goes on along the minus strand of JAEUJW010000101.1, from coordinate 87,094 downwards.
TCTCGAAGCGGTCCGGCGACTTCGCCGACCGCGACGCGCAGGTGCTGGGGGTCAGCACCGATACGCACTTCGTGCACCTGGCGTGGCGCAACGCCCACGACGACCTGAAGGACCTGAAGATCCCGATGCTGGCCGACACCAAGCGCGAGCTGTCGCAGGCGCTGGGGATCCTGCACAAGGACGGGGTGCCGCTGCGCGCGACGTTCATCGTCGACCCGCAGGGGGTCATCCGCTTCGTCAGCGTCCACGACCTCTCGGTCGGGCGCAACGTGGGTGAGGTGCTGCGCACGCTCGACGCGCTCCAGACCGACGAGCTGTGCCCCTGCAACTGGGAGAAGGGCCAGCCGACGCTGTGAGCGACAAACTCGCAAGCCTGCGCGAGGGCCTGCCGGAGCCGGCGAAGGACCTGAAGGTCAACCTCCAGTCGGTGCTCGCGGACTCGACGCTGGGTCCGGAGCAGCGCTGGGGGGTGGCGGTGGCCTGCGGCCTCGCGGTCCGCAGCCCCGCGCTCGGCCAGGCGCTGCTCGACGAAGCCCGCGAACACGTGGGCGCGGCGGTGATCGACGACGCCCGGGCGGCGGCCACGCTCATGGCGATGAACAACGTTTATTACCGCTTCAAGCACATGGTCGGGAAGGACGAGTACCACGCGATCCCGGCCAGGCTGCGGATGACGCGGATCGCCAGGCCGGCGACCAGCCGGACCGACTTCGAGCTGATGTGCCTGGCGGTCAGCGCGATCGGGGGCTGCGAGCGGTGCATCCAGGCCCACGAGAAGACCGTGCGCGAGTCCGGCGTGACCGCCGAGCAGGTCAACGACGCGATCCGCATCGCCGCGACCGTGATGGGCGTCGCGGTCGGGCTCGAACTCGGCACCTGAGCCGTGTCCGCAAACGCGCGGCCCCGACCGGACACGGTTTAAGGGCCGCGCGGCGGCCGACCCGCGCGGTCTCTCGAGGCCGCCAGGGGGCCGTGGGCGGCAATACCCCGGGGACGGGGGAGGCTGACGGATGGGTACAGGTGGTGTAGTTTGCCAGACCTGGACTTTACGACGCGGGGCCTGGCCCTCGCGCCGCTGTCCCGTCCGCTTCCGCCGTCTCCCGTCCTCGTCCGCCTCCGTTCTCCCCCACGTGCCCAATCAGGACCACACCGCCGGCGACCGGCCTGCGAACATCACGACGGGCATCACGCCGACGTCGCAGTCGCAGTACGAGGGCTATCAGGGTACCGAGCTGCCGCCCGGGACGGTGGTGTCGTGCGCGTCGCAGTTCGAGATCGTGCAGCGGCTCGGCGAGGGCGGGATGAGCAAGGTCTACAAGGCGTTCGACCGCCTGATGAACCGCTACGTCGCGCTGAAGGTCATGAAGAACGACGTGCCGGAGTGGGCGCACCGCCACTTCCGGCGCGAGGCGAGGATGTGCGCGAGCTTCATGCACAACAACCTCGTGCACGTGATGCAGGTCGGGACCACCGAGGAGTTCGACCTGCTGTGGTTCGCGATGGAGTACCTGCGCGGCAAGGACGTCGGCTGGTTCGTCGACAGCGGCACGACCATGTCGATCCCGGTGATCTGCGAGATCTTCGCGCAGGTGCTCGACGCGCTGCGCTACGTGCACCTGCGGCGCATCGTCCACTGCGACATCAAGCCGAGCAACATCTTCGTGACGCGGGACTCGCACGACCCGCTGCTGCGCGTGGTCAAGGTGCTCGACTTCGGGGTCGCGCGCGACCTCAGCGACCTGAGCTCGCACAACACCGGGCACGTGATGGGCGACCCGCGGTACATCGCGCCGGAGCAGACCATCCCCGGCAACTACATCGACCACCGGGCCGACCTGTACGCGCTCGGCATGACGTTCTTCGAGCTGGTGACCGGCGGACGCCACCCGTTCGAGGACCTGTTCGACCACCACCCGCGCTCGCTGCTGCAGGCGCACCGCGAACGCGAGCCGCTGCCGGTCAGCCACTACCTGTCGGACTCGGTGCCCTCGGCCAAGGCGCGGGCGATCGACGAGTTCTTCGTGAAAGCCTGTGCCAAGCCGGCCCACCACCGCTTCGCCGACGCGGCCCAGATGAAGGAGGCCCTCAACGAGCTGGCGAAGTTCGGGTAGAGGGACTCGCTCGCTATGGCGATAACACCGGTGATGGGGGGCCACGAACCGGGGGCGGTCGAGAGAGCCGCGGCCCTCCTCCGTGCCGGTCAGTTGGTGGCGTTCCCGACCGAGACGGTCTACGGGCTCGGGGCCAACGCGTTCGACGCGGCCGCGGTGGCGAAGATCTTCGAGGCGAAGGAGCGGCCGCCGGACAACCCGCTCATCGTGCACGTGGCGGACATCGCCGGGGCGCGGGCGGTGGCGGCGGCGTTCCCTCCGCTGGCCGAGCGCGCGGCGGCGGCGCTGTGGCCGGGCTCGCTGACGATGGTGCTGCCGCGCGGGCCGAAGGTGCCGGACATCGTCGCCGCGGGCGGGCCGACGGTGGCGGTGCGGGTGCCGGCGCATCCGGTGGCGTGGGTGCTGCTGCGGGTGTTCGGGCGGCCGATCGCGGCGCCGTCGGCCAACCTGTCGGGGCGGCCGAGCCCGACGCAGGCCAGCCACGTGCTCGCGGACCTCGACGGTCGGGTCGCGCTGATCCTCGACAGCGGGCCGACGTCGGTCGGGCTCGAGTCGACGGTGGTCGACATGACGCGGCCGCGGCCGCTGCTGCTGCGCCGCGGGGGCGTGACGATCGAGCGCCTGCGCCAGGTGCTGGGGCCGGTCGACGTGCTCGACGAGCAGGACCCCAAGGCGGTGCTGCGCTCGCCGGGGCTGCGCCACCGCCACTACGCGCCGAAGGCGATGGTCGAGCTCGTCGCCGAGGGCGAGGGCGAGGCGGCGGCGGCGCGGGCCATCGCGGCGGGCCAGAAGGTCGCGCTGATCGTGCGGCGGACGGTGAGCTCGCCGGCGCTGGTGCGCAAGCTGGCCAACACGCCGGAGGGCTTCGCGCGCGCGCTGTTCACCACGCTGCGCGAGCTCGACGAGCTGGACGTCGAGCGCATCGTCATCGAGTCGCTGCCCGAGACGGGGCTCGGCGCGGCGATCATGGACCGCCTGCGGCGCGCGGCGCAGGGCTGACGCGATGACGACGGTGCCGGGGCTGCGGCTGCGCGAGGAGTTCGTCGACGCGGCGACGGCGGCGGCGCTGGTGGCGGCGATCGACGCCTCGCCCTGGCTCGCGGACCTGAAGCGGCGGGTGCAGCACTACGGCTACCGCTACGCCTACAGCGCGCGGCGCGTCGACACCAGCATGGCGCTCGGGCCGCTGCCGGAGTGGCTGCTGCCGCTCGCGCGGGCCATGGTCGACGAGGCGGGCTTCGAGCGCGAGCCCGACCAGGTGATCGTCAACGAGTACCTGCCGGGGCAGGGCATCTCCGGGCACATCGACTGCGTGCCGTGCTTCGGGCCGACGATCGCCTCGCTGAGCCTGCTGTCGGGCGCGACCATGACGTTCACGGCGCCGGGCGGGAAGGTCGACGTGTGGCTGCCGGCGCGCAGCCTGGTGGTGCTCGCCGGGGAGGCGCGCGCGGCGTGGAAGCACGCGATCGCCGGGCGGCTCGGCGACCCGGGGCGCGGCCCGCGGGGTCGGCGGCTGTCGCTCACCTTTCGCACCGTGCTGCGCGGGTAGGGCGGCTCAGGCGTCGGCGTGGACGACCGGGTGGGCCTCGGTCTCCGAGCACAGCACGACGAGCAGGTTGCTGACGAGGCGGGCCTTCTGTTGCGCGTCGAGCTCGACCACCTGCTCGTTGTGCATCTGCGTGAGGGCCATCTTGACCATGCCGACCGCGCCCTCGACGATGCGCTGGCGGGCGTCGAGGATCGCCTCGGCCTGCTGGCGGCGGAGCATGACCCCGGCGATCTCCGGCGAGTAGGCGAGGTGGCTGATGCGGACCTCGAGCACCTCGACGCCGGCGTGGGCCAGGCGCTCGGCGAGCTGGGTGAGCAGCTCGGCGTTGACCTCGGCCGAGTCGCCGCGCAGCGAGACCTGGCCGTGGCCGGCGGCGTCGTAGGGGTGCTTGGCGGCGGTCGTGCGGATGGCGGACTCGGCCTGGACGGCCACGTAGGACTCGTAGCTCTCGACGTCGAACACCGCCTGGGCGGTGTCCTTGACGCGCCACACGACCACCGCGCCGATCTCGACCGGGTTGCCGCGCAGGTCGTTGACCTTCAGCTTGGCGCTGTCGAAGTTGCGGACGCGCAGGGACACCGCGCGGCGGCCGGTGAAGGGGTTGATCCAGTGGAAGCCGGTGCGGCGGATCGTGCCCTTGTAGTGGCCGAACAGCAGGACCACGCGGCTCTGGTTGGGCTCGACCAGCACGAGCCCGCGGAGCACCAGCAGGCCGAGCCCGAACACGAAGATCAGGGGCAGGCCGACCAGCAGCATCAGGACCCCGGGGATCCGTACGCCGTCGTAATCGCGCTCGTGGCTCACCGCTTCGGACATCGCATCACCTCGCTGTCGCCGAGGATTGTCGATCGGGCGGGGGCGAGTAAAGGCGCGGCGGCGCCCTGGTCAGCGCGCGTGCAGGTGCGCGCGCAGCGGGCCGTTCGGGCGCAGCGTGATCGAGAACTGGGGCGCGGGCACGTCGCGCGGGAGGACCTGCGGGCGCCAGCGCTGGGTGATGGTCGCGAGCACGAGCACGGCCTCGAGCATGGCGAAGTTGTTGCCGATGCACAGGCGCGGGCCGCCGCCGAACGGGAAGTAGGCGTAGCGCGGGAGGCGACGCAGCAGGTCGTGCTCCCAGCGCTCGGGCATGAACGCCTCGGGCCGGGGGAAGAACCGCGGGTCGCGGTGCGAGGCCCACTGGACCATCCACACCTGGTCGCCGCGGCGGATCGCCAGGCCGTCGAGGTCGAGGTCCTCGATCGCCTCGCGGCCGATGCTCCACGCCGGCGGGTACAGGCGCATCGACTCGAGGATCACGCGCTCGGTGTAGGCCAGCCTGGGGGCGTCGTCGGCGGTCGCGGGGCGCTTGCCGAGCACGGCGTCGACCTCGCGGGCGAGCAGGTCCCAGGTGCCGGGGCGCTGCGACAGCAGGACCATGGCCCACGACAGCGCGAGCGCGGTGGTCTCGTGGCCGGCGGTGAACAGGATGAGGACCTCGGCGCGCAGCTGGTCGTCGCTCATCTGGGTGCCGTCCTCGTCGCGGGCGGCCATCAGCATGCCGAGCAGGTCGCCGTGCTCGGCGCCGGAGCGGCGGCGCTCGGCGATGATGTTGTCGACGACGGCGTGCATGCGCGCGCGGGCGGCGGCGAAGCGGTGGTTGGCCGGCAGGGGCAGGCGGGCGAGCGCGGGCAGCATGGCGTAGCGCCAGTCGGAGAAGCGGGCCATCAGGGTCTCGAGGCTCTCGCCGACGTCGTCGGCCTCGCGGGCGACGGCGCTGGAGAACAGGGTGGTGGCGACGACCTCGCGGGTGAGGCGCATGAGCAGGGCGTGGAGGTCCGGGACCTGGCCTTCGGGCCAGGAGGCGGCGCAGCGCCTGGCGACCTCGACCATGCCGTCGGCGTAGGTGGCGATGCGTTCGCGGTGGAAGGCGGGCTGGGCCAGGCGGCGCTGGCGGCGCCAGAACTCGCCGTCGCTGACCAGCAGGCCGTTGCCGACGAGGTCGGCGAGCTGGCGGGTCACGCGGTCCTTCATGAAGCTGCGGTTGCGGGTGACGAGGATCTGCTCGATGAGCTCGGGCTGGCGCACCAGCAGCGGCCAGTCGCCGCCGAAGCGGGCGCGGACGACGTCGCCGCGGTCGAAGGTGCGGAGCATGAAGCCGCCGGTGTCGAGCATCAGGTGCAGGGTGTTGCCGACGGGCGTCAGACCGCGGAGCTCGGGGGGGTTCACGCGCGCAAGGATAGACGATCGCGGCGGGCGCGGGCTCCGGTACACTCGCGACATGCCGTTTCGGTTCACGCGTCAGGAGGCGCTCGGCGCCGGGGTTCGTCGGCTCGCGGAGGCCGAGCTCGCCGCAGCGGTCGCGCTGCTGCGAGACGACACGACCACCGCGGAGCTGCGGGTGCACGGGGCGCGCAAGGCGAGCAAGCGCGTGCGGGCGCTGCTGCGGGTGATCCGCGCGGCGCTGCCGGGGCCGCGGTTCCGCGCGGCCAACTACGGGCTGCGGGACGCGGCGCGCGGGCTGGCGGCGGCGCGTGACGCCGCGGTCGCGCTGGCGACCTTCGACGAGCTGGTGCCGCTGCCCGACGCGGCGCTGGCGGCGGTGCGCGACGGGCTGCGGGCCGCGGCGGAGCGCGAGCCGGCGGCGCGGCCCGACGCGCCGGCGCTCACGAGCGGGGAGCAGGGCGAGGCGGCGCGGGAGGACGGCGTGCTCGTCGCGGCCGCGGCGGCGCTCGAGCGGGTGCGGGCGGGGCTCGGCGACGGGCTCGCGGGCGAGGAGCTGACCTGGGACGTGCTTGCGGACGGGCTCGAGACCGCGTATCGCCAGGGTCGCCTGGCCATGCGGGCGGCCTTCACGGCGCCGGAGGACGAGGCGTTCCACGACTGGCGCAAGCGGGCCAAGGACCTGTGGTATCAGGTCCAGCTGGTGCGCGACGCCTGCGAGCCGGTGCTCGGCGGGCTCGAGGAGCTGCTCGACGAGCTCGGCGAGCGGCTGGGCGACGATCACGACCTGGCGGTGCTCGCGGCCCAGCCGGCGGCGGCGGGGCAGGTCGAGCTGGCGGCGTCGATCGCCCGGCGGCGCGAGCGGCTGCGGCGCGAGGCGTGGGACCTCGGGCGGAAGATCTACGCCGAGCGGCCGCGGGCGTTCGTGCGGCGGGTGGCGGTGTACTGGCAGGTGTGGCGCAGCGCCGAACCCGGTCAATGAGGCGAGCTCGAGGCCTGTCCTGCGGGACAGGCTTCGAGCTCGTCGGGGGGGCTCGCCGGGGATGAGGCGAGCGCGGAGCGCGGGTCAGTCCTTGCGGTACATCGTCATCACGCAGGCGCCGCCGAGGCCGAGGTTGTGCTGGAGGGCGACGCGGGCGCCGTCGACCTGGCGGGCCTCGGCCTGGCCGCGCAGCTGCCACACGAGCTCGGTGCACTGGGCGAGGCCGGTGGCGCCGAGCGGGTGGCCCTTCGAGAGCAGGCCGCCGGACGGGTTGGTGACCCACTTGCCGCCGTAGGTGTTGTCGCCGTCCCAGATGAACTTCTCGGCCTCGCCCTCGGGGCACAGGCCGATGGCCTCGTAGGTGAGCAGCTCGTTGGCGGTGAAGCAGTCGTGGAGCTCGACGACCTGGACGTCCCTGGGGCCGAGGCCGGCCTTCTCGTAGAGCTTGTCGGCGGCGGCCTTGGCCATGTCGTAGCCGATCATCTTGATCATGCTCTTGTCGTCGAAGCTCGACCTGAAGTCGGTGGTCATGACCTGGGCGGCGATGGTGACGCTGTTCTGCAGGCCCTTCTTCCTGGCGAACTCGGCCGAGCAGAGCACGGCGGCCGCGGCCCCGCAGGTCGGGGGGCAGCACTGGTAGCGGGTCAGCGGGTCGAAGACCTCGGGCGAGGCGAGGATCTCCTCGACGCTCAGCACGTCTTTGAACAGCGCGTACGGGTTCTTGGCGGCGTGCTTGCGGGCCTTCTCGCTGATCTTGGCGAACGTCTCGCGCCTGGTGCCGTACTTCCAGCGGTACTCGCGGCCGGCGCCGCCGAACATCTGCGCGGCGCCGGGGGCGTTGTTGATGCCCTGGAGCTCGTTCATCAGGTTGGCCTGCGGGTCGAGCGGGGTCGGGCGGTCGTTGAACTTGGAGGCGAGCGCGCCCTTCTCCATCTGTTCGAAGCCGACGACGAGCACGCACTGGGCCTCGCCGCTGAGGATCGCCTGGCGGCCGGCGAACAGCGCGGTGGACCCGGTCGAGCAGTTGTTGTTGACGTTGACGACCGGGATGCCGGTGAGGCCGAGCTCGTAGACGGCCCGCTGACCGCAGGTGCTGTCGCCGTAGACGTAGCCGGCGAAGGCCTGCTCGATGTCGCGGTAGTCGACGCCGGCGTCCTTCAGGGCCGTGCGCGCGGCGCCGGCGGCCATCACGTGGTAGTCGTCGCTGGCTCCGGGCTTGGCGAACTTCACCATGCCGACCCCGATGACGTGGACTGCGTTGCTCATGGCTCTTTTAAAACCTTTCGTGGACTGGCGGCGGACGGGTGAAGTTTAACTAAAGGACGCCCTCGAGGAGCGATAGATGATGGGCGGCCCGGGCGTCGCCGTCGACGCGCAGCTTGCCGTGCTGGTAGAGCGACCTGGCGGTGACCTGCCCGCGGGCCAGCGCGGCGAGGTCGTCGTCGGACAGCGTGACGGTGGCGGACGGCTTGTCGGCCTCGCCGGCCGCGAGGGTGGCGCCCTGCGGGCCGAGGGTGAGGACCCACGCGCTCTCGGGCTCGCGCACGCGGAGCTGCACGGCGGCGGCGTCGGTCTTGCTGGCGGACAGCTTGCCGGCGGCGCGGTCGGCGACGGCGGGGGCCTGGGCGGTCTTCGGGGCCGCGGGGGCCGCAGCGGCGGCGGACGGAGCGGCGGCGGACGGCGCGGCGCTGGTGCGCGCGCGCATGGCCGCGAGCACCGACTCGGGCTCGATCTTCTTCAGGAAGTTGAGCTTCATCGAGGCCATCACGTTGCCGGCGATTTTGAGCTTGCCGCCCATGTAGAGCTGCTGCGGGTCGGCCTTGCCGGTGCACATGGCCATGAAGTCGGCGTCGCTGAGCTCGAGCGTGCACTCGGGCGCGGCGCCCTCGCCGGGGGCGACCTTGTTGGCCTTGCAGTCGATCGTCCACACGCTGGCCGGGTCGACGAGCTTGAACTGGAACACGGTGTTCGCCTTGGCGGCGGCGTCGGGGTTCTTGGTGAGGAACTGGCCGATGGCGGTGAAGATGTCGGCGCTGCTCGGCTCGGCCCTGGCGGCGGGGGCCTCGGGCACGACCTCGGCGGCGGCGGCCGAGCCGACGCGCGCGCGCATGACCGCGAGCACGGCCTCGGGGTCGAGCTTCTTCAGGAAGTTCAGCTTCATCGAGGCCATCACGTTGCCGGCGATCTTGAGCTTGCCGCCCATGTAGAGCTGCTGCGGGTCGGCCTTGCCGGTGCACATGGCCATGAAGTCGGCGTCGCTGAGCTCGAGCGTGCACTCGGGCGCGGCCGTCTCGCCCTGGGCGACGTTGTTGGCCTTGCAGTCGATCGTCCACACGCTCGCGGGGTCGCTGAGTTTGAACTGGAAGATCGTATTGGCCTTGGCGGCGGCGTCGGGGTTTTTTTGTAAGAACTGGCCGATCGCCGTGAAGATGTCGCCGCTGTTCGGCTGCGCCGGCGCGGCGGCGGCGGCGGCGCCCGCGGGGGCGGCCTTGGCCTTCGGCGCGGTGTTGGGGATGTCTTTGTAAAATTCGACGGCGGCGTGGGACAGGACCAGCTTGTCGCGCTCCTGCACGCGGCAGCGCAGCACGGCGCGGGTGTCCGACTCCTTCCAGATCTCGGTGACGAGCGTCTCGCCGGGGAACACGCTGTCGGCGAAGCGGACCTTCACGCTCTTGAACTTGCGGGGGTCGATGTCGAGGGCGCGCAGCACGTGGCGGACGGCGTAGCCGTAGGTGCATAGGCCGTGGAGGATCGGCCTGGAGAAGCCGAACGCCGAGGCGAAGTTGGGGTCGACGTGCAGCGGGTTCCAGTCGCCGGAGAGGCGGTAGAGCAGGGCCTGGTTGTCGCCGATCTTCTCGCTGCGCACGAAGTCGGGGGCGCGGTCCGGCGGGGTGTTGATGTCGCTGGCGGGGCCGCGGTCGCCGCCCCAGCCGCCGGCGCCGCGGATGACCGAGCCGAGCTCGTTGTAGGCGAGCACCTCGCCGGACTCGTCGGAGGTCTCGATGGCGAACACCACGAAGGCGTTCTTGCCCTTGTCGAAGATGTCCTTGACCCACGTGCGGTGCGACAGCTTGGCGTGCGGCGGGAGCGGGCGGCGCAGCTCGGTGTACTGCTCGCCGTGGAGCAGGCGGTCGAGGCCGTAGTTGAGGCCGGGGGCGACGTGGCCCTCGCGGAAGGCCTTCATCACGCCGGTGAGCGCGGGGATCACGGCGTACGTGGGGAGGGCGACGAAGCCCTTGCCGTGCATCTCGTAGACGAGGCGCAGGTCGTTGTCGTCGAGCGGGTCGGCGGCCGCGCCGACGCCGAGGGCGTAGAGCGCGAGGTCCCGCTCGTCGTACGACGTCGACAGCTTGGGGAACTCGTAGCCGAGGGCCTGGTCGACGTCGATGAACTCGTTGCCGCCCTTGCTGGGGCCGGCCTGGACGTTGTCGAGCACCGGCTGGAGGGCGCGGGTGACGTCGGTCGGGTGGGTGGTCTTGCCGAAGTCGACGATGGTGGCCCAGTTCTTCTCGACGGTCTCCGGGGTGATGTCGCGACCGACGCGGAACATCTTGCCCGCGGTCCGCTCCCACCGCAGCTTGGCGAAGAACCCGCCGCCGACCTCGAACAGGCCGCCGGTCTCCTCGCAGCGCTCGTGGCACAGCCAGGCGACGAGCGGGCTGACGTAGTCGGGTCGCAGCGCGTCGGTGATCTCCTTGGGCATGACCGTCTCGGTCAGGCGCGAGCCGGCCAGCGGGGCGATGGTGTTGACGCGGACGTTGTACTTGCGGCCCTCGGCGGCCAGCGTGAAGCCGAAGCCGGCGAGGCCGAGCTTGGCGGTGCTGTAGTTGGCCTGGCCGAAGTTGCCGTAGATGCCGGCGGCCGAGGCGGTGAAGATGACGCGGCCGTAGCCCTGCTCGCGCAGCCGCGGCCAGGCGGCGTGGGTCACCTTGAAGGCGCCGTTGACGTGGACCCGCATGATCAGGTCCCAGTCCGACTCGCTCATCTTGACGAACGACGAGTCGCGGAGGATGCCGGCGTTGTTGACGACGATGTCGATGCGGCCGAACGAGTCGAGCGCGCACTGCACGAGCTTGCCGCCGTCCTCGACCGAGTCGTAGTTGGCGACGGCCTCGCCGCCGGCGGCCTTGATCTCCGCGACGACGGCGTCGGCGGCGGCCGAGCTCTTGCCGCCGCCGGTGGCTGCGCCGCCGAGGTCGTTGACGACGACCTTGGCGCCGCGGCTGGCGAAGAGGAGCGCGTGGGCGCGGCCGAGCCCGTTGCCCGCGCCCGTGATGAGGGCGACCTTTCCGTCGAATCGAAGCGCGTCAGTCATGATGGCGAGAACTCCATATCGATCTCGCGCAGACGCGTCAACGCCCGCGTGCGAGCGCCCATGAGCCGGCAGGCGGCCGCGTAGGGGCCCGGAGGCGGGTTTTACGGGGCGAGGCGTCGGCCGCTAAGCTCACGCCTGCGGGGCCGGAGATCGCCGGCGAGCAGGCGCGCGCGTGCGGGCGGCGAGTCGCGCGCGGCTGGTGAACTCGATCACGCGCGCCGCGACGGGGCCGGCACCCGCGATTACAGCGTTCGGATAGAGTGGCGTGGTGTCGGCGCCGATCTCGAAGCAGGCGATCCAGGCCTGGGTCCCGCCGCCGGTGTTCGATGATTACCGGCTGATCCGCCCGCTCGGTCAGGGCGAGATGGGGGCCGTGTATCTCGCCCACGATCGCGTGCTCGACCGGGCCGTGGCGATCAAGTTCATCCGCACGCTCGAGGTCCGCGCCCGCGATCGTTTCATCGTCGAGGCGCGGGCGGCGGCCCGCATCCAGCACCCGAACGTGATGGCGATCCATCGCATCGGCGAGCTCGACACGCACCCGTACCTCGTCACCGAATACGTGCGCGGCAAGAGCCTCGCCGACCTGGCGCTGCCGCTGCCGTGGCGGCAGGTGCTCGAGCTCAGCGTGGGCCTGGCGCGCGGGCTGGCGGCGGCGCACCGCCACGGGGTGCTGCACCGCGACATCAAGCTGGCCAACGCGATCGTCGGCGAGGACGGCGGGGTCAAGCTGCTCGACTTCAGCCTGGCCAAGCTGGTCGACAACCCGCTGTCGGGGGCGCGCGAGCGCAGCGGCGGGTTCGAGGGCTACGGCAGCGGCGAGACGCGGCCGGAGGACTCGCTGACGCAGGGGCTGGTCGGCACGCCGAACTACATGGCGCCGGAGCTGTGGCGGGCCGAGCCGGCCTCGCGCAGCTCCGACGTGTACGCGCTCGGGGTGCTGCTGCACGTGCTGTGCAGCGGCAACCCGCCGACCGACGTGAGCGGGCTGGGGCAGCTGGCGCAGCGGGTGCAGATGGTCGAGCCGACGCCGCTGCGCGAGCGGGTGGCGGGGGTCGACCCGCGGTTCGCGGCGATCCTCGACCGCTGCGTGCGCCGGCGGCCGAGCGAGCGCTACGCCTCGGGCGAGGAGCTGCGGCTGGCGCTCGAGGCGCTCAGCGCGGCGGTCAACGCCGGCCACGCGGCGGCGACCCACGCGGGCAACCCGTACCGCGGGCTGCGGGCGTTCGAGGCGGAGCACCGCGAGGTGTTCTTCGGGCGCGGCACCGAGATCCAGACGGTGATCGACCGCCTGCGCGCGCAGTCGCTGGTGGTGGTGGCCGGCGACTCGGGGGTCGGCAAGTCGTCGCTGTGCCGCGCGGGCGTGCTGCCGCTGCTGCAGGACGGGATCCTCGACGCGACCAGCAACTGGTACGTGGCGACGATCACCCCGGGGCGCCACCCGCTGACCAGCATCATCGCGGCGCTGTCGCGCCACCTCGGGACCAGCTCGGCGTCGATCTCGGCGTCGATCGAGGACCCGCACGAGGAGCTCGAGCGGGAGATCCGGCGGGCCCAGGCGGGCCGCCGCGGGTTCGTGCTGCTCGTCGATCAGCTCGAGGAGCTGGTCACGCTGGCCGAGCCGAGCGAGGCGGCCGAGGCCGCGGCGCTGCTGGTCCGCCTGGCGGCCGGGCACCCGGGCGTGCGCGTGGTGGCGACGGTGCGCGGCGACTTCCTGACGCGCCTGGCCCAGCTGCCGGGGCTGGGGGCCGAGCTGCCGCGCTCGCTGTGCTTCCTGCTGCCGCTCAGCATCGACGCGGTGCGCGAGGCGATCGTCGGGCCGGCCAACGCGCAGCAGGTGCACTTCGAATCGGAGGAGCTGGTCGAGCGCCTGGTCACCGCCGGGGTCGAGGGCAGCCTGCCGCTGCTGCAGTTCGCGCTGGCGGAGCTGTGGGAGGCTCGCGAGCCCGACAGCTCGATCATCACGGCGGCGGCGCTCGAGCGCATCGGCGGGGTCTCGGGGGCGCTGGCCCGCCACGCGGACGCGGCGCTGGCCCGCCTCGACGCCGGGCCGCGGCGGGCGGCTCGCGGCCTGCTGCTGCGGCTGGTGACGGTCGACGACACGCGCGCGAGCCTGACGTCCGACGAGCTGGTGAGCTGCGACGAGGACCAGGCGGCGCTCGACGCCCTGATCGCGGCGCACCTGCTGGTCGTGCGCGACGTGCCGGGCGGCATCGTCCACGAGATCGCCCACGAGGCGCTGATCCGCGGGTGGGTGACGCTGAAGATCTGGCTCGAGGAGGAGCGCGAGGGCCGGCTGCTGCGGCACCAGCTCGAGACCGCGGCGGCGGCGTGGGAGCGCGACGGTCGGCCGGGCGACCTGCTGTGGCAGCCCAAGCAGCTGGCCGGGGCCCACCTCGTCGACGCGGGCTCGCTGCGCCTGCGCGAGCTGACGTTCCTCTCGGCCAGCCGCGCGCGCGCGCGCAGGCGGGTGCTGCTGCGCCGGCTGGCGATCGCCGCGGTGCCGCTGGTGGCCACCGCCGGGCTGTTCGGGCTGTACATGACCCAGAGGACAGGTCAGGACGAGCGCATCGCGGCCCACCGCACCGCCGCCGCCGACGACCTGGCGGCGGCGCGCACGCTGGCCGGGGACGTCGCGGGGCTGCGGGCCGAGGCGTTCGCGGCGTTCGACGCCGGCGACGCGGCGCGCGGGGAGGCGGCGTGGGAGCGGGCGCTGGCCGAGGCGCCGGCGATCGCCCACCACCACGACGCGGCGGCGCGCGAGCTCGAGGCGGCGCTGGGCATCGACGGCGAGCGCTCCGACGTGCGCGAGGCGCTGGCCGACGTGCTCTACGAGCGGGCGCTGCTGGCCGAGCAGGCCGGGCAGGCGGCGGAGGCGGAGGCGCTGATCGAGCGGGCCGCGCTGTACGACGACGACGGCGACCGCCTGGCGCGCTGGCAGGCCCCGGCGGTGCTGACGGTGACGAGCGAGCCGCTCGGCGCGCGGGTCACCGTCGAGTCGTACGCCGAGGGCGAGGGCGGGCGGCTGACACGCTCGTCGGCGCGGGACCTCGGGGTCACGCCGCTGCAGGAGCTCGAGCTGCCGGCAGGCTCGTACCGCTTCACGTTCACCGCCGACGGGCTGGCGCGGGCGTACGTGCCGGTGCTGGTGCGCCGCGGCGAGCGGCCGACGGTGAGCCCGGCGCTGCTGCCGGCGAGCCGGGTGCCGGCGGGCTTCGTGCACGTGCCGGGCGGGCGCTTCCTCTACGGCACGGGCGCGGCCGAGTCGCTGCGCAAGGGCTCGCTCGCGGCGGCGCCGCTGCACGAGGTCACGGTGCCGGCGTTCCTGGTGGCGCGCCACGAGACGACCTACGGCGAGTGGATCGCGTTCCTCGAGGACCTCGCGCCCGAGCAGCGGGCCCGCTACCTCGCCGACCCGGCGAGCGCGCGGGTGCCGACGCTGGTCGACCGCGGGCCGGGCGCGTGGGAGCTGCACGTGCCGCGCGGCGAGGCGACGATCGTGACCCGCAGCGGCGAGCCGTTCGTCTACCCCGGGCGCGCCACGCGGGCCTCGCACGACTGGTCGCGCATGCCGGTCGGCGGGCTCACGCCGGCCGACGCGGAGGCGTACGTGGAGTGGCTCGATCGCAGCGGCCGGGTGCCCGGGGCGCGCCTGTGCAACGAGTTCGAGTGGGAGTACGCGGCCCGCGGGGCCGACGGGCGCAGCTACCCGGGCGGGGCGCGGCTCGACCCCGAGGACGCCAACTTCGCCGGGCCGCACGCCCGCGACGTCGCCAGCCGCGGCCCCGACGAGGTCGGCTCGCACCCGGCGTCGGACAGCCCGTTCGACCTGCGCGACGCCGCGGGCAACCTGTTCGAGTGGGTCGCGGCCGGGCGCGGCGGCGACGAGCGGCTGGTCCGCGGCGGGGCCTACGTCTCGGACATGCTCGGCAGCTCGCTCGAGTTCCGCGGGGCCGTCGACGCGCTCGCGCACGCGGGGGCGATCGGCCTGCGGGTCTGCGCCACGCCGCGCTGAGCCGCCCTCAGCGCGGGCGCAGCGGCCGCAGCAGCTGGGCGAGGTAGCGGCGCGGCCAGGCCATCGTCAGGCCGAGCGGGTAGTCCTCGGGGCCCTGCGGGCGGTGGTAGGTGTTGAACAGCACGTCGAGGTACGGCGCGAGGTTGGCGAAGTTGTGGCGCGTCACCGGCACGCGCGCGTGGTGCCAGTGGTGCAGCTCGGGCGCGCCGAGCACGAGGCGCAGGGGGCCGAGCGGCAGGCGCACGTTGCTGTGGATGAAGATGGCCCACAGCCCGCGGAACACCACGAGGCCGCCGAGCGGGGCGAACGACAGGCCGAGCACGATGCCCGGCAGGTTGACGCACAGCTGGGTGAGCATGCCGTCGAGCGGGTGCTCGCGGTGGGCGGCCAGGAAGTCGAGGCGCTCGGAGCTGTGGTGCACGGCGTGGAAGCGCCACAGCAGCGCGTAGCGGTGGCAGGCGCGGTGGAACCAGTAGGTGACGAGGTCGCCGAGCACGAGCGCGAGGCCGACGCGGGCCGCCAGCGGGAGCTCCTGCGACCACGACCTCGCGGACAGCGGCAGCAGCGGATCGAGGAGGCCGCTGACGACCACGAGGAAGCCGATCGCCAGCCCGGAGAACACGAGGTACTGGCCGAGGAAGAACCCGAGATCGGTGAGCCACTCGGGGCGGAGGATCGGCTGGCCGCGGCGCGCCGGGAACACCCGCTCGAGCGGCACGAACACCAGGACCAGCGCGAGCAGCGAGAGCGCCGCGGTCGTCAGCGCGGCGATCACAGCCCCTGCTCCGACGCGCCGGCCTGCTGCTGCGGCGGCGGGCGGAACACCATGCCGGACTTCGACGCGGGCAGGAACGGCGGGGGCTCGGCGACGTCGGCCTTGCCCGGGGTGGCCTTGCCCGGGGTGGCCTTGGCCGGCGGCGCGACCCCGGCGGCGTTCGGCGCGGGGTTCGGCGGGGCGTTAGGCGCGGGGTTCGGCGCGGTGTCGGCGGCGGGCGCGGGCGCGGCGGGCTCGGCGAGGTCGGACGGAGCCGCGGGCGCGGGCGGGTCGGCCTCGGGGGCGTTCGGCGCGGCGCCTCGCGCGGGCTCGGGGCTCGCGGTGGTGTTCGGGGCGCTCGCGCCTCCGCAGCCCGGGACGCCGGCCTGGACGACGAGGAGGGCGGCGATGCTGCCGGAGAACACGAGCACGGCGGCGCGGGTCAGCCGCTCGCGGGGGGTCGAAGGAGCGTCGGCCATGCATCCACTGTACGCGCGGGCGCGGGGCGCTGTCTCGCGGCAAGTGGCCGGTGGCTCCAACCGCGGCCGTGAAATCGCGCCCGCGCGGCGCTGGCCGGCGCGCGGGGCCGGTGCGACAATGCCGGTCCCGTGGAGTCGCTGCTGCTCGTCGTGGCCGAGCTGTTGACGGTGCCGCTGCTGGCCGCGCTGGCGCTCGGCGTGGAGGCGCTGGGCGTGCTGGTGCTCGGCGTGGGCACGGCGCTGGTGCGGCCGCGGTCGAGCGCGCGGCCGCTGCTGGTCCGCTGGTGGCGGCGCTTCGTGTGGACGACGACGGCGGTGCTGGGGCTGGTGCTGGCGGGGCTGGTGCTGGTCGACCTGCTGCTGTTCGAGACCGGGGTGCGGCTGGCGCTCGACCAGGTCGAGCAGCGCTCGGGCATCGACATCGGCTTCGAGCGCGCCCGCGGCAGCGTGTTCACCGGGCGGCTCGAGCTGACCGGGGTGACGGCGCGGCGCGGCGGCCCGGGGGCGGAGTTCTCGCTGGCGGTGCGCGAGGTGGTGCTCGACGTCGACATGACGAAGATCTTCCGCCGCGAGGTGCCGCTCGAGCTGGTGCGGGTCGACGGCGTGCGCGGGGACATCGTCCGCCGCGGCGGCGGGCCGGCGCCGCGGCCCTACCACGCGTTCGCGGTCGACCGCGTCGAGCTGACCGACATCGACGTGCGCTTCGAGGACGAGATCGGCGCGCCGTTCCAGAGCCTGCCGATCCGCTTCGAGCACTTCAACGTCGGCCCGCTGCGCAGCGAGGACGCCATGCTCGGGGTGCTGTGCCGCAGCGACGCGCGCGGGCAGGCGCGCGGCTACGGGTTCGCGGCCGGCGGCGGGTCCTGGCGGGCGCTCGACATCCCGCTCGGGCCGGCGGCGCACAAGCTCGGCCCGGCCGGGCGCTGGATCCGCAGCGGCGACGTCGACGTGTCGATCACCTGTCTCGAGAGCCAGGACCCGACCCTGGTCGCGCTGGAGGTCGCGCTGCGCCTGCACGACTTCCAGATCGCACCGCCCGGCGACGGCGGGCGCAACATGCCGGCGAGCCGCATCGCCGCGGCGATCACCCGCCTGGGTCCGGACATCCGCGTGCGCTCGACGGTCCAGCTCGCGCGCGACAACTTCCGCGGCGCCTCCAACGTCGGTCAGCTCGGGCTGTGGGAGGGGGCGACCCGCGCGTGGAACGTCGACCTCGGGGCCCAGCTCGGCCTCAGCGGCGACGACCTCCTGATCCTCGGCATCGGCGGGATCAAGGACAACCTGCTGCCCCGCCTGCAGGAGCGCCGTGAGGACCGCCGCGACGGCCGCGACGGGCCCCGCGATTGACCCGGTGTCGCGGTTTTGCAACCATGGCGCCATGATTGGCCTACGCTTGCGTCCTGGTGTCCACGCCGCGCTCGCCGGTGGCGCCCTCGCCGTCTCCGGCGGGTGCCCCGGCAACGGCGACGAGGACTCCGAGACGGACACCGACACCGACACCGACACCGACACCGGCGGCGACACCGAGGACACCATGGGCACGCTGCCCACGACCACGCTGGCGCCCACGACCGACCCGCCGCCGCCGCCTCCGCCGCCGCCGGACACCACGCCGCCCGCGCTGGTGGCGGTCGACCTGCTCGACCCGCAGATCCTCCGCCTGCAGTTCACCGAGGCGCTGGCGCCGGTCGACCTCGTCAACCCCAAGCGCTTCCGCCTGAGCGTCGCCGGCTACCGCCCGGAGTACTACTACTCGCCCGCGCGCACGAACTACTACGACCTCGAGGTCTTCAACAACCAGCAGGTCTGCGACTACGTGTGTTACGAGTACTACGGCTGCTACTACCAGTGCTCGTACCTGCCGGCGGTGCCGGTCGAGGCGCTCGACCTGCTGCCCGACGCCTACGACCCGGCGGCGGCGATCCTGCTGCTGTCGAACCCGATCTTCACGCGGGTGTGCCAGGTCGCGTCGGGCTTCGACAGCGGGTTCCCCGAGGGCAGCCGCGGCGGGCTGTTCCTCCACTACGCGGCCGGCGGCGCGGCGCAGATCACCGACGCGGCCCAGCTGCCGCTGGCGAGCATCGGCATCGAGTGGGTCAAGACGAGCGACGACTACAGGTTCGTCGAGGCGCTCAACTTCCCCGACATGAACCCGTTCCTGCCGATCCCCTGCCCGTTCTGACGGGCATGGGCGGGCGGCGACGGGAGGGGTATACTCCGCGGCCATGGCCGACGCCGCCGCCGACCGGATCGGTCAGGTCATCGACAGCCGCTACAAGATCGTCGAGCTGATCGGCGAGGGCGGCATGGGGGCGGTGTTCGCGGCGGAGCACCTGAAGCTGCGCAAGCAGGTCGCGCTCAAGATCATCCGCGCGGAGTTCGCCAGCAACTCGCTCGCCGAGGCCCGCTTCGCCCGCGAGGCGACCGCGACGTCGCGCCTCGACCACCCGCACGTGGCCAGCGCGATCGACTACGGCAGCCTGCCCGACGGCGGGCTCTACCTCGTGATCCAGCTGGTGCGCGGGCAGGGCCTGGCCCGCCGCATGGAGGCCGGTCGTTTGCCCTGGCGCGAGGCGGCCGAGCTCGGGGCCCAGATCGCCGACGCGCTGGCGGCCGCCCACGCGGCGGGCATCGTGCACCGCGACCTGAAGCCCGACAACATCCTGGTCGAGTCCCGCGCCGACGGGAAGCTGCACGTCAAGGTCGTCGACTTCGGCATCGCCCGCCTGTCCGAAGAGTCAGTCGACGGGACGCTGAAGCCGCTGACCAGGATGGGCGCGATCATCGGCACGCCCGGCTACATGGCGCCCGAGCAGGCCGTCGGCGAGGCCGTCGACGCCCGCGGCGACCTGTACGCGCTCGGCGTGATCCTGTGGGAGTGCTGCGCCGGCAAGCGCCTGTGGGCGGGCGAGGACCTGGTCGACCTGATCGCGCGGCAGCTCGGCTCGGTCCCGCCGACGCTCGCGCAGGAGTGCGGCGCGGCGGTGCCGGCGGCCCTCAGCGAGCTCGTCGCCCAGCTGCTGGCGTCCGCGCCGAGCCTGCGCCCGCAGTCGGCCGCGGCCGTGCACGAGGCGCTGCGCGGGCTGCTCAGCGGCCCGACGCCGGGGACGACCGCGCCGTCGCTCGCCACGCTGGTGGCGTCGACCAGCACGACCGCGCTGCCGCTGTCGATCATGCCGGCGCGTCAGCGCCGCTGGACCACCGTCGCCGGCAAGGCGCTGCACGGCCGCCGCTGGCCGGTGTTCGCCGGCGTCGCGGCGCTGGTGACGATCGGTCTGCTGCTGGCGCTGTCCGGCGACCGCGACGAGCTCGTGGCCGCGGGCGACGAGCCCGCGGCGGACTCGCCCGCGGAGGCGCCGGCCGAGGCCTCGCCGCCGGTCGCGGCGAAGGTCGAGCCCGCGGAGGCGCGGCCCGTGGAGGCGAAGGACACGACCCCGGGCGCGGACGCGGCCCCGGGCGCGGAGGCGCCGGCGCCGGTCGTGGGCGCGGAGGCGGGCGAGGGATCGCCCGCGGGCGAGGACGAGGACGAGCCCGACGAGGAGCTCGAGCCCGAGAGCGAGCCGGCCCCGCCGGTGGCCGCGCTGCCCGGCGCGAAGCCGGTGCCGCCGGCCCTGACCGACGCCGTCACGACCCTCGCCGGCAGCACCCGCAAGGCCCGCAAGCGCGCCGCGGCGCGGGTCATCGCCTGGAAGCCGAAGGCGGATGTCCCGCTGTTCGCGCTCAACATCGCCTGGCTGGAGAAGGCCGGCAGCTGCGGCAACAAGCGCGCCGTGCTCGAGAAGATCGAGGCCGACGGCGACCCGCGGGCTTTGCCGGCGTTGCGGCGGCTGTCGCGGGTGCGCCGCAGCGGCTGCGGGTGGTTCAACGCGCAGGACTGCCTCGGCTGCCTGCGCGGGACGCTGAGCCACGCGATGGCGTTCCTCGAGGGGCGCGCCGCGGCGAAAAAACAATAGCGGGTCCGACGAGGGTTCGGCGCTCGCGGGGCCGCGGCGGTGGTAGGATGTCGGCGAGGGAGACCATGACGACGGATCCGGGCCTGGTGAATGACCCCGCGGCGGCGCTGAAGGCCTGGGACGCGGTTCGTCCGCAGGCGCGCGTGCAGGGCGACGCGCTCGAGGTCCTCAACGAGGGCGCCGGCGGGTACGTCGTGTCGTTCGACTTCTCGACGCCGGGCGTGATCGCGGTCAAGGCCAACGACCCGCTGGGCCCGTCCGCCGACCCGGAGTACCTGGAGCGTATGGTCGACGCGGCCAACGCCAAGGCCGGCGCGCAGGTGTTCGAGATCTCGGGGCCGCTGGTGCGGTGCTGCGAGACGCTGACCCGCGGCCCGGGCGGCATCTCGCTGGCCGAGCTCGAGGCGGCGCGCTCGCGCGTGGTCGCGCTGCTCGACGAGCACCACGCCGCGTTCGCCGCGCCGGGTCGCACGCCGTTCTCGGTGCACGTCGACCACGACGGCCACGCGACGCTGATCGTGACCGGGCGCCTGCCGCGTTCGCGCTGACGCCGGCGATCGTCGGCGATCGAAGCGCACGCGGGCGCCGTATCGACCTCGCGGCCTCACGGCCGCGCCCGGGTGACATCGGCGTCAAATCGGGGGGGTCCCGCTGGCGGCTCGGCGGCGAAGCGGGTAATGAGGACTTCTTTGGCTCGCGAGGGGTGATGGACGATGCGAAACATTGCATGGCTGACGGGTGTGTTCGGGTTGGTGGTCGCGTGCGGTGACGACGGCGGGCGCGAGACCAACACGCAGGGCAACGGGACCGGCACCGGGGGCAGCCTCGGCAGCGCCACCGACAGCGAGGGGCCGCCGACGACGAGCGTGGACACGGGCAACCCCGACACGAGCGCCAGCGCGGGCACGCCGGCGACCATGGGGGAGACGTCGGACACGACGCCGCCGACCGGCGACGACACCGGCACGACGCTCGACACCAGCGGTCCGTCGACCATGACGGCGGACACGACCGACACCGGCGGCGACGCGATCGTGTCGATCGAGATCGACCCGCTCGACGCGATCGTGACGGTCGTCGACGGCGCGATCCCGGCGCCGCTGCAGTACAAGGCCTACGGCATCACCGAGAGCAACCAGAAGGTGCCGATCGGCGGCTCGTGGTCGTACGACAAGATCGACCTCGCCAACATCGGCAGCGGCAACGGGGAGTTCTCCGCCACCGGGTTCGCCGGCGGCGTCGGCACCGTGACCTTCGACGCGCAGATCGGCATGCAGGCCTCGACGTCGGCGACGGTCAAGCTGCAGTACACCGGCCAGCCCGGCGACCCCGCCACGATGGACGGCTTCAACAACGCGACCATGCCCGACCCGGCCATGACGCTGCTCTACCCCTACGACCAGACCGTGTTCCCGCGCGGCCTGACCGGGCCGGTGGTCCAGTGGGACGGCGGCGGCGCCGGCGACCTCTATTACATCCACGCGTACAGCGAGTTCTTCGACTTCAAGACGTTCACCAACGTCCCCCCGCCGTCGCGCTTCTCGTTCCCGCTGATGCCCGTCGACATCTGGCTGAAGCTGACCGCCTCGACCGAGGGCCCGGTCAAGCTCGACATCCAGCGCTTCGACGGCGCCAACTACTACCTGGCCAAGACCCAGACCTGGACCATCGCCCCGGCCAACCTGACCGGCGCGGTCTACTACTGGGAGGTCAACAACGGCAACGTCGTGCGCCTCAACATCGGAGCGCCGGCGCCGGCGCCGTTCATCAACAAGCCGCCGGGCGTGAGCTGCGTGGCCTGCCACAGCGTGTCGAAGGACGGCCAGCGGCTGGTCGCCGGCTTCCACGGCGGCTACAGCCCGTGGTCGACGATCGACACCGCGACCGGCAACGTGCTGTACTTCCCCGACATCGCCTCGGGCTTCGAGGCCATCTCGCCGAACGGCTCGCACGTGCTGTGGGGCCAGTCGGACGAGACCGGCATCCTCAAGCTGACGACCTACGACAACGCGACGGTGCTGGCCCAGCTCGCCGTCGACGGCGGCAAGCCGGTCCACCCGGCGTGGTCGGGCGACGGCAACAAGATCGCGTTCGCCCGGCGCACCGACGGCAACTGGCTCGACTTTAATAATAGCGAGCTGTGGATCACCGACGTCGACCTGATGAACAACTCGTTCGCCAACACCCACATGATCGTCGACAAGCAGGGCGCGCCGCTGACGACGACCACGTACCCGACGTTCGCGCCGGACTCGCAGTGGATCGCGTTCGACCGGCTCAACCAGGCCCGCACGCGCGGCGCGGTCACCGAGGTGTGGATCACCAACCTCGACGGCTCGGCCCAGATGCGCCTCGACAAGGCCAACGGCGTCGGCATCATCGAGCCCGGCCAGGACCAGACCACCTACGAGCCGACCTTCCTGCCGGTCTCGGTCGGCGGGTACTTCTGGCTGATCGTCGGCACCGAGCGCAAGTACGGCAACACGCTGACCGACACCAACCCGGGCTCGCGGCGCAAGCAGCTGTGGGTCACCGCCATCGACGCCAACGTGCAGCCCGGCGTCGACCCCAGCCACCCGCCGTTCTGGCTGCCCGGCCAGGAGCTCGGCAACTCGAACATGCGCGGCGAGTGGTCGCTGTCGCCGTGCAAGCAGATCGGCGAGGGCTGCAACGCCGGCTTCGACTGCTGCGACGGCTTCTGCTACCCGCCGGCGCCCGACATGGCGCCGACGTGCAACGACATGCCCGACCAGTGCTCGCACATCGGCGACTCGTGCGAGGTCGACTCGGCCTGCTGCGACGGCGAGGGCACGTGCATCGGCGGGTTCTGCTCGATCATGCCGGGCTGACCGCCGCGGCCGCCCGGGCCGCGTGACGTCGGGGTGAAGCGGCCCGTCCCCTTTGCGGGGGGCGGGTTTCGTTGTAGCTTCGGGCGGCGATGGCCGCCCCGAACCGCATCCGGACGCCGCTGCGCGCGCGCCTGCGGTTCATGCTGTACGCGGCGCGGCTGCTGGCCCCGCGCGTGCTGGTGCTGGTGGCGCTGCTGGTGATCGGCGGGCTCAGCCTGCAGTGGCGCGACCCCGGCCAGAACCTCGACTTCGTGGCCGCCTGCTACCAGGTCTACACCCAGCTGTTCTTCGAGCACTCGAGCGGGCTGCCGAGCGACTGGATCCTGCGGGTCATGTACTTCACCGTGCCGCTCGTCGGCGCGCTGGTGCTGGCCGAGGGCGTGCTGAAGATCGGGACCTCGCTGCTGGATTTTAATAACCACCGGACCGCCTGGGTGCACATCATGGCAGACACGTACCGCGACCACATCGTGCTGATCGGGCTCGGCCACGTCGGCTTCCGCGTGCTCGACGAGCTGCTCGCGCGCGGGCGCCAGGTCATCTGCGTCGAGTCCAAGGACGGCGGGCAGTTCGTCGAGGAGGCGCGCGCCCGCGGGGTCCCGCTGGTCATCGGCGACGCCCGCCGCGAGAGCCTGCTGCGCGACCTCGGCATCGAGCACGCGGCCTGCGTGATCGCCTGCACCAACGACGACCTGGCCAACCTCGAGGTCGCGATCGACGCGCGGCAGATCAACCCGAAGATCCGCCTGGTCATGCGGTTCTTCGACCAGACGGTCGCGCACAAGCTCGGCAAGGCGTTCTCGGTCGACTCGACGTTCTCGACGTCGGCCCTGGCGGCGCCGATCTTCGCGGCCGCGGCGCTCGACGAGCGCGTGCTCGGGGCCTACCGCCTCGGCGACACGGTGATGGTCAGCGTGCAGGTCGACGTCGACGCCGGCAGCCCGCTGGTCGGCAAGACGCTGCTCGACGCCGAGCAGCACCTCGACGCCGCGGTGGTCGGCCTGCGCCGCAAGGGCGAGCCGCCGACCCACAAGTTTCGCCGCACCGACACGCTCGCGGTCGGCGACGCGCTCGTCTGTCACCTGTCGGCCAGCGACATCCGCGTGGTCAAGGCGCGGGCGCTGCCGCCGTAGCCGAGCGCGCGGCTACTCGAGCCCGAGGCGCTCCATGTCGTCCTCGTCGAGGCCGAAGAAGTGCCCGATCTCGTGGAGGATCGTCGTCTCGATCTCCTCGCGCAGGACCTCCTCGTCGGGGAAGCTGGTCAGGAGGTTGGCGTAGAACAGGACGATGCGAGTGGGCGCCGGCACGATGACCGTCGGCACCGACTCGGTGCCACGCGTGCGCTGCACGTAGTCGATGTCGCCGTCGAACACGCCGAGGGCGCGGGGGTCGAAGCCGGTCTCGACCAGGGCCTTCGAGGGGCGGGCCTCGAGCACCACGGGCACGGCCTCGAGGCGGCTGCGGAACTCGTCGGGGATGCTGGCGAGCACCTCCTCGGCGACCTCGGCGATGAAGCGCTGCTGGCTCGGGGTGCCGACGCGCTCGCGGCGGTCGGCGATCGCGTCGAGGCGGTAGACCTCGAGGAACTGGGCGATCA
Organism: Myxococcales bacterium; assembly: GCA_016793465.1. The sequence goes on along the minus strand of JAEUJW010000101.1, from coordinate 62,291 downwards.
TCTCCTCTTCTTCGCCGAGCAGGCCGTGGATCTCCGCCAGCTCGTAGCGGGCGTCGGCGAACTCGGGGTCGGCGGCGACGGCCTGTTCGAAGAACGTCTGCGCGGCCTCGGGGCCCTGGATGGTCCACACCAGCTCGCCGCGGCAGGCCAGGACCTCGGGCACGCCGGCCAGCTCCGGATCGGCGGCGTCGAGCAGGGCGAGTGCGGCGTCGGGGTCGTCCTCGGCCTTGGCGTAGACGGACTCGAGCAGGTCTTCGACGGGGTCGACCTCGGGGGGTTTGCCGCGCATGGGCGCGGACTGTACCACCATCACGGGGCCGGGCGCGGGCCGAACACGGTGATCTTGGTGATCCGCTGGATGAAGGCGGTACGCGAGCTGCCGCGGCCCAGCTCGAGGTCGCTGACGTGCACGCCGTCGACTTTTAACAGCGTCTCGCGCTCGCCGGCGGGGGCGCCGTCGACGCGGCCGCCGCACGGGACGAGGTACTCGGCGAACGAGTGGATCGCCATGGGCACGCCGTCCGCGTCGCGGCCGAGGTACATCATGATGTGGCCGGGGAAGTGCAAGAGGACCACGCCGCGGCGCAGGTGCTCGTCGAGCAGGGCCAGGCGGTCGGGCTCGGGCAGGGTCGCGGGCACGTCGACGGTGTAGGAGCCGGCGATCGCCTGGTCGCTGGTGTGGCGGGGGATCTCGAGGCCGATGCCGGCGAACAGGTCCATCAGGTAGCGCGAGCAGTCGCGGCCGCCCTCGCGGTCGCCCCAGCCGTAGCGCTGGCCGAGGTAGGCGAACGCGTCGGTGAGCACGGCGCGGCGGGTCAGCGGGCGCGGGGCGGGTTGCAGGCCGGGGTCGTCGGCGAGGGCCACGCGCACGCCGGCGTCGGTCGCGACCATCACGCGGTGCTCGCCCCTGGCGACCGGGACGAGGCTGGCGAACGGGAGCGGGACGCGGCGCTCGCCGTCCTCGAGCTTCAGCTCGAGGTCGTGGCCGACGCGCTGCCACGGGCCGTCGAGGAAGGCGCGGGCCTCGGCGTCGGCGAGCGGCGGCGACAGGGCCGCGGCCCTGGCGTCGATCCAGCCGGCGACGTAGGTGGTGCGCGCGAGCACGAGGTCGCCGTGCCACGGGCGGAGGATCTGCACGACCTCCTGCGGGCGGGCCATCGAGCACAGGTTGCGGTCGAACGCGGGGTCGCGGGTGGTGGTGTAGTAGGGGTCCTTGCGCGGGCCGCAGTAGATCGGCACGAGGTCGAGGGCGACGCGCAGCTCGGGGGCCGCGGGGAACTCGGGGCTGTCCTTCGGGACCTGTCCGGTGGTTCCTGTGCGATCGGGCAGGACCGGCGCGCGGAAGCCCTGGGCGAGCGCGCCGGCGGTGACCGGGCCGGCGTAGGCGGCCTGCTCGTCGGGGCCGAGCGGGGTGCCGTCGAGGTGCACGTACTTGCCGGCGGCGAAGCGCTCGCGCAGGTAGCCGAGGCGGTTCTCGAGGCCGGCGGCGAGGTCGGCGAGGTCGACGGGGGCGCGCAGGTCGACGCGGCCGCCGAAGCCGAGCGCGGGGCTGGTGCGGGCGGCGGCGTTGAGGGCGGCGACCTCGGCGGCGGTCAGCACGGGGCGGTCGAGGTCGGCGACCTCGGCGGTGCGCGCGAGCCAGTAGGCGAGGGTCTCGTGCTCGGGGCGGGTCCGCGGCATCGGCACCGGCGCGACGCCCTCGGCGGGGCACACGTCCGGGGCGGGCTCGGCGGGCGGCGCGGCCGCGGGCTGCGGCGGCGGCTCGTCGGGGGCCGCGGGCGGGGTGCAGGCGAGGACGGCCGCGCAGAGGCCCGGGGCGAGCGAGAGGATGAGGCGAGGGCGCGGCACGCTGGCAGTGTACGGGGTGTACGCATGGACCGCGATTTCCCGTCCCGAACGCGGGCGCAGGGCGAACGTGCGCGGCGCACGGGCGCGAGGCGACGCGCAGGGCGCCGGTCCGGCAAGAAATTTGCGGCGGGCGTCGCGGCGGCCGGAACGCGCGGAGGGCGTGAGAGCCGCGGGAGCCGGCGTGACGGCGCGGGGGCCTCGCCGGCGTGATGGTGGTCGAGCGGAGGGCGCGGGCGGCGGTGCAGCGGTGCGGCGGCTCGGTGGCGTGGGGGCGGCGCGCGGGCGGCGGACTCGGCGGTGCGGCTGGAACTTCGTGCGCGGGCGGAGGGCTCGGCGGTGCGGCTGGAAACTTCGTGCGCGGGCGCGGCGGGTGTTAGCCTGCGGGGCCATGGTTCGTCTCGCGCCGCTCGTGCTGATCCTCGGGTGTACCGGCGCGGCGGACACGCGGGCGCCGGCGGGGCCGGTGAAGGCGACCGCGCCGGCGGTGGCGCAGGCGCAGGCGCCGGTGGTGGCGCAGGAGCAGGCGCCGGAGCCCGCGCCGCCGGCGGTGGTGGAGCCCGAGCCGGTGGCGCCGGCGCCGGACGCCAAGGCGCCGAGGTTCACGCGGGCGTGCGAGGCGGGCGAGCGGCTGACGATCGCGGCGGTCGGCGATCTGCTGCTGCACCACGAGCTGCAGATCCAGGCCTACGCCGCGCCGGAGGGGTTCCTGGCGGTGTGGGGCGGGGTCGCGGACCTGCTGGCGCAGGCGGACATCAGCTACGCGAACTTCGAGGGCACCTCGGCGGCGGGGCTCGATCGCAGGGGGGTGGCGGTCGCCGACCCGGGCAAGAAGTTCGACAAGGTGGTGTACACGACCTACCCGCGCTTCAACTATCACGCGTCGCTGATCGACGACCTGATCAGGTCGGGGATCGACGTGGTGTCGACGGCCAACAACCACGCGATGGACCGCGAGCCGCCCGGGGTCGACGCGACGCTGGCGGCGCTGCGAGAGCGCGGGCTCGCGGCCACGGGCACGCGGGCGAGCTCGGCCGGGGCCGACGCGCCGTGGCACGCGATCACCGAGGCGAGGGGCATGCGCGTGGCCTGGCTGGCATGCACACAGCACACCAACCAGATCCCCGACCCGCACGGGCAGGTGCTGCGCTGCTACGACAAGCGCGGCCCGCTCGAGCGGCTGGTGCGCGCGCTGGCGGCGGATCCGGCGATCGACGCGGTGATCGTCACGCCGCACTGGGGGAAGGAGTACAAGCCCCAGCCCGACGCGCAGCAGCGGGCGCTCGCGCGGCGGCTGGCGGAGGCCGGCGCGACGGCGGTGATCGGCGGGCACCCGCACGTGCTCGAGCCGTGGGAGGTCGTGCGCGCCGCGGACGGGCGCGAGACGTTCGTGATGTACTCGCTCGGCAACTTCGCCAGCCATCAGCTCGAACTGCCGCGGCGCTCGTCGATGATCCTGTACCTCGGGCTCACGCGGCCGCCGGGGGGCAAGGCGTTCGTGCACGGGGTGCGCTATGTGCCGCTGCACGTGCGCCAGGAGGGCGAGTTATTCTTCGTCGAGGCGATCGACCGCGTCGGCGGGGCGGCGGACAGCCGGGCGCTGACGGTCGACGTGTTCGGCGAGGCGGCGGTGCTGGCCCCGGGCGCGCCGCTGGCGACGCGCCCGGCGTGCCCGGATCAGTCGATGGTGGTGCCCTCGAGCCCGGGCGGCGGGTCGGGGTAGCTCAGCTTCATGGCCTCGAGGGTGCGCACGACGATGGTGGCGACGAGGTAGTTGCGGAACCACTTGCGGTCGGCGGGGATGACGTACCACGGCGCCTCGTCGGTCGAGGTGCGGGCCAGGATGTCCTCGTAGAGCTCGGTGTAGCGGTCCCAGTCGGCGCGGGCCTGGAGGTCGGCGGGGTCGAACTTCCAGCGCTTCTCGGGGTCGTCGAGGCGGGCCTGCAGGCGCCCCCGCTGCTCGTCGCGGGAGATGTGCAGGAAGCACTTGATGATCGCGGTGCCGGCGTCGCCGAGCAGGGCCTCGAAGTTGCGGATGTGCTCGTGGCGCCAGGCCAGCTGCTTGCGGTTTAGCAGGCCCTTGACGCCGGGGACCAGCACGTCCTCGTAGTGCGAGCGGTTGAAGATGGTGACGTGGCCGGCGGGCGGGACGACGGCGTGGACCCGCCACAGGAAGTCGTGCGAGCGCTCGAGCTCGCTGGGCGCCTTGAAGGCGATCACGCGGGTGCCGAGCGGGTTGAAGCCGCCCATCACGTGCTTGATCGTGCCGTCCTTGCCGGCGGCGTCGCGGCCCTGCAGGACGATGAGGAGGCTGCGCTTGCGGGCGGCGAACAGGCGCTCCTGCAGGTCGAGCATGCGGGCGAGGAGGTCGGGCATCGCGGCCTCGGCCTCGCTGCGCTCGAGGCCGCCGTCGTCCTCGGGGTCGAAGCGCGAGAGCTTGGCGCGGTCTTCGGAGTCGATGCGGTAGTCGCCGGGCTTCACGACTCCATGCATAGACGATAATCGCCGGCGTCGGGCTGTCTCTTCGGACAGCCGAACGCCGACGGCGAGCACGCGGGGTGCTCGCCGTCGGCGACGCTCGGGCCTGGCTCAGCGGTTGCCGCGGGATCCGCCGGAGGGGCGCGGGCTGCTCGGGCGCGGCGTGGGCCGGCTCGGGCGCGGCGCGGGCGTGGTCGGGCGGTGCGAGCTCGGCGGGCGCGGGTTGTCGGGGCGGGGCTGCGGGCGAGGCTGCGGGCGGGGCTCGGGGCGAGGCTGCGGGCGCGGGGTGTCGGGGCGAGGCTGCGGGCGCGGGGTGTCGGGGCGGGGCTGCGGGCGCGGCTCGGGGCGCGGGCGCTCGGGGCGCGGCTGCTCGGGGCGCGGCTCGGGGCGGGGGATCGGGCGCGGGCTGTCGTCGCCGTCGGGACGCGGACGCGGCATCGGCGTGGGCCGGGGCTGCGGGCGCGGGTCGGGGCGATCGCTGCCATCGGGGCGATCGGGCACGCCGGGGCGGGGGATCGGGCGCGGGTCGGGGCGATCGCCGCCGTCGGGGCGCGGGCGATCGGGCACGCCGGGCCGAGGGAGCGGGCGCGGCTCGGGGCGGTCGCTGCCGTCGGGGCGCGGGCGATCGGGCATGCCGGGGCGAGGGAGCGGCAGGGGCCGGTCGCTGCCGTCGGGGCGCGGGCGATCGGGGTCGTCGGGGATGCCGGGGCGGGGGAGCGGGCGGCCCGGATCGTCGGGGATGCCGGGGCGGGGGAGCGGGCGGCCGGGCGGGTCGATCGGCGTGTCGGGGCGGCCGATGCGACGCGGCGGCGGCGGCCGCGGATCGGGGCCGGGATCGCCGGGGCGCGGCGGCGGGATCGTGGGGTCGCCGGGCGGGATGCCGGGGTTGCCGGGCATGCTCGGGCGGTCGGGCGGGAGCCCCGGGGTGCCGGGGTTGCCGGGGAAGCTCGGACGGCTGCCACCGCCGCCGCCGCCGCCGCCGGGCCACGGCGGGTTGCTGGGGAAGGACGGGCGGTAGCCGACGGTGGCGTAGCCGTGCCAGCCGTCCGGACGCGGGGTGCCCCAGTACCACGCGCTGCCGTAACAACCGTCGCCCCACACGTACTGGCTCGTGGGGTAGCGGTCGTTCCAGCTGTAGATCAGCGGCGCGGGCGGCTGCCAATAATAAACCCACGCGCCGTACTCGGGGCTGTAGAAGACGAGGCTGCCCTCGACGTTGTAGTAGTCGCGGCCGCCCCAGGCGACGAGCGGGTACGACTGGATCGCCTGCGGCGTGGTGTGCACGTACTGGACGAGGTCGAGGCGCTGGTCCTGCCAGGTCTCGTGGCCGACGAGGCCCTGGCTCAGCGTGCCGCAGGGGGTGCACTGGCAGCAGCCGGCGTTGCTCGCGGTCACGCCGACGGCGGCGCCGGTGGCCCGCACGGTGCCGCGGGGCTGGGAGTAGACGGTGTAATAAGTGCACCCGGCGTTGGCCAGAAACGTGGCGAGCGCGACGGCAGCGACGTGAAGGAACCGGAGTCGATGGCTGCGCATGGGGGTTGTCGACGCCGGCTCGAGGGGGCCTGTTCACGTCGTGACGCAGAGTGTGGCACTTCCTGCGGGGAGCCAGGCGGGCGGCCGGGAGTTTCATGAAAACTTGATGGACGGCGTGGGCGAAGAACGGCCCGTGGCGGGGTGTGGGCGGGCTTTTGATGACATTTTGACAGGGGCGGGTCGGCCCCGGGGCGGCGCGCGGACGAGCGACGCGGCGGCGCCGCGGGGGCCGCTACCGGTCGCCGCGCCGGGGCTCGCGGAGCGGCGCGAGCGTGGGGGAGCGCCGGGCTGCGGGGGCGCCGAAAATCCTCAAAAACAATTTGTGCGGGCGGCGCGGGCGGTGCGAAGCATGGGGGATGGCCCACTGGGAACACCGCGAGGAGCCGCGCTGGCGGGACTTCAAATTCAACCAGCCGTACGCGAAGGGGCTGACCCGTCTGCGCGACGAGGTGCTGGCCAGGACGGACTTCGATCCGGCCACGCTGTGGCAGTGGGGGACCATGCAGGCGATGGCGCTGGTGGGCGTGCTCGAGGCCGCGGAGGCGACGTTCGGGGCGGAGGGTCAGCGCATGGTCGGCGAGGCGGTGGCGAAGATCGGGCTCGACGTCGGGCGGCAGATCCTCGCCGGCGTGGAGCTGCCGGAGGGCATGAGCCAGGCCGAGTTCTTCTCGTTCTACGCCACGGTGATCAACCGCATCGCCTACGCGTCGCTCGAGGACCCGAAGATCGACGACGAGGGCAAGGTCAGCTTCGACATCCTGTGGTGCCCGCACCAGGACCACTACCAGGCGTTCGACTGCCGGATCCAGCGCTACTTCGTGCGCGGCATGCTCGAGGCGGGGCGCGAGCACGGGCTCGGCGCGGGCTGGCAGGTGCGCTTCGACTCGACGATCCCGGCGGGCGCCTCGACCTGCCACTTCACCCTGTGGGACGCGACCGACGCCGAGCGGCGCGCGTGGGACGGGTACTCGCAGCTGCTCGAGGCCAAGGCCTTGAACCGGCACCGGCGCGCCTGAGGTTCGATCGTCGTGGAGCTGTTCGCGGCGGTGGTGTCGATCGCGCCGACCCGGCGGCGGCGGTTCCTGTGGGCGGCGTGGTGGACGGCGGCGCCGTCGCGCGCGCCGTTTCGCAGGCCGGACGCCTCGGCCGGGGGGGCGCGCACGCGCGAGGAGGCGCTGCGCGAGGCCGAGGCGGCGGCGGGGCGCACGCTCGTCGAGGTCGAGGGCGCGTGGGCGCGGGCGTGGGGGCGGGTGATGCTGGGACAGGCGCCGTTCGTCGCGGGCGAGCCGGGCGGCGGCGGGACGACGCGGGCGCGGCGGGACGAGGGGACGTCGATCTGGGCCACCCTCGGGGTCGCCAACGACGCGACCGTCGAGGCGATCAAGGCGGCCTATCGCGCGCGGGCTCTGGTGACGCACCCCGACCGCGGGGGGGATGCAGACGCGTTTCGAGCGTTGAAGGCGGCGTACGACGAGGCGCTGGCGCGGCGCGGCAAGGCCGAGCGGCGGCCGCGGCGGCGGCGCTGACGACGAGCCGAGCCGCCGGCTCGCGAGAGACGGCGGCCCTCGGTCGCGGCGGTCGCGGGGCTACGGCTTGAAGCTGACGCCGAGCTGGCCGGCGAGCACGACGTCGGCCTCGAGCACGTCCTTGTCGACGGTGAAGCGCTCGAGCGAGACGCGCTTCAGCTCGCCGTCGACGCTGAGGTGGCCGGGCCACACCTGGCCGAGGGCCTGGGTGATGGCCTTGCCGAGCGCGGCGGTGCGGGTGCCGATCTTCCAGCGGGCCTTCTGCTGGATGAGTTTGAGCAGGGCGTCGTGGTTGGTGGCGGACTGCTTCTTCAGGGCCTCGTTGTCGGTGTCGACGGTGTAGTCGAGGTTCTTCAGCGAGAGCTCGCCGCGGCGGGTGTCCCACGCGAGCTCGCCCTGGACCTCGAGGTCGGCCGACATGCCGCCGCGCACGCTGACCTTGATGCGGATGCGCTGCTTGAAGCGGGGGTCGTGGAAGTTCTGGATGGCGACCTTGGTGATCTCGAGCTCCGGGGTGCCCTTGGCGCCGACGGTCTGGCCGCGCAGGTAGCTCTGGATCTCCTGGCTGAGGGTGGCCAGCGGGACGCGCACGCCGGCGTGCACGGCGAAGCCGGGGTCGGCGGTGGTGCGCTGCAGCTTCGGCAGCGGGGCGGGGCGCACGGCCGGGCGCTCGCCGAGCGCGACCGACAGCTTGCCGCCGACGCCGATGTCGACGCGCAGGTCCTTGCCGTCCATGCGCGGGCCCTCGACGCCGATCGAGGTGGGCCGGGCGACCAGCCAGGCCGGGGTGCTGCACAGCGAGCCGACCTCGCTCGGGCAGTTGCTCTGGCCGGGCTTCTGGATGGCCTGCGGCTGCTGCAGGAGCGACCACAGGGTCTCGGCCTGCTTCTTCAGGCGCAGGGTCTTCTCGATCTGCTGGTCGGCGTCGCCGAGGGCCTTCTCGATGCGCGGGATGACCTGGGCCTCGATGTTCTTGCGCACCTGCGGGGCGGCCTGCTCCTTGTTCATGCAGACCTTCACGAGCTTGCCGACACAGATCTTGCCGGTCGGGGCGGGGCCGTGGTCGATGTCGTCGAGGCCGACGTCGGCCTTGACGCTGTAGTCGTCCTGGATCGAGAACTTGGCGTGCAGCTTGGCGGTGAGGACCTGCGGGTCGCTCGAGGTGCCCCAGGTCGTGCCCCGGGTGATCCACATGGTGCCGCCGCCGACCGGGTTGCGGGCCGAGGCGCGCACGTCCGCGGCGTAACGCACGCGGGCCTCGACCTTCAGGGTGCCGTTGCTGAAGCTGGCCTTCAGCGGGTCGCGCCAGACCTTGTAGCGCACGTCGATCTTGACGGCGGCGCCCTTGGCGCTGACGGTGGTCCAGTCCTGCGTCATGGTCTTCTGGATCATCGCGTCGACGCGCTCGACCGCCTCGGCGAAGTCGACGCGCACGGGCACGACGATCTGGGTCTGCCCGGGCGCCGGGTCGGGCCGCGGCTGGGGCTGGGGGCGCGGCTGGGGGCGCGGCTGGGGCTTCGGCTGGGGCTTCGGCTGGGGGCGCGGGCTGCTGGCCGGCGGCTTGGGCTTGCTCGGCGGGCGCTGCGGCTTGGCGGCGGGCTTGGGCCGCGGACTGGCCTGCGACGGTCCCCGGTGCTGCGGCGGAGCGGTCTGATACGAGCCGCAGTGGATGAAGCAGCCGCTGCTGAAGATCAGCAGGGTGGCGAGCGAGGTGTCGCGGAGTGCGCGGAACGACATCATGGCGGGCTTTCTACGCTGCCGACGGCGCATGTGTTCACGGGCCGTGCGTGGCGCCAGCAACATACGAGAGCGGCGAGAGCGGCGCCGCGTACGCCCGCGTGAGGCATCACGCGGGTGGATGCGCCCCCGGCGCGAAATGCTGGTGCCGGTGCGCGGTCCGGGCGGGCCGTCGACGGGGTGTCCGCGGACGCGGCGTCAGGCCCGGGCGTCGAGGAGGTCGGTGAGCAGGCGGTCGAGGTCGTCGAAGCCGGCGGGTTTGACGAGGTGGCCGTCGCAGCCCGCGGCCCTGGAGCGGGCGCGGTCGTGGGCCTGGCCCCACCCGGTGAGCGCGACGATGGCGATGGCGCGGCCCCACGGTTGCTCGCGGATGCGGCGGGTGGCGTCGTAGCCGTTGAGGCCGGGCATGCCCATGTCCATGAGGATCGCCTGGGGTCGGAAGCGTTCGGCGGCGGCGAGGGCCTCGAGGCCGTCGAAGGCGACCTGGGTCTCGTCGCCGTTGAGCTCGAGCATGGCGGCCATGGTGAGCGCGGCGTCGCGGTTGTCGTCGACGACGAGGATCCGCCGGCCGCTGACGGGGCGGGCGCCGTGGTCCGCGGCCTGCGAGGGCTCGTCGGGCGGGCGCGGGGCCAGCGGCAGCACCACCGTGAAGGTGCTGCCGCGGTCGTCGCCCTGGCTGTCGGCGGTGATGCTGCCGCCGTGCATCTCGACCAGGCCCTTGACGAGCGCGAGGCCGATGCCGAGGCCGCCGCGCGCGCGCTCGAGGGTGCGGTCGACCTGCGAGAACATCTCGAAGATGCTGGCCAGCGAGGCGCGCGGGATGCCGAGGCCGTCGTCGCGGACGACCACGCGCACGCCGTCGCCCTGCAGCTCGGCGCTCAGGCGGATGTGGCCGCCGGGGTCGGTGTACTTGGCGCTGTTGGTCAGGAGGTTGCTGATGACCTGGGCGAGGCGGGTGAGGTCGGCGTCGAGGACCACGGGCTCGCCGGGCAGCACGACCTCGAGGTGGTGGCCGGCGGCGTCGACGAGCGGGCGGGCGGTCTCGACGGCGGCGTGCACGACGTCGGCGAGCAGGACGCGCGCGCGCCGGAGCTCGAGCTTTTGTCGGTTGATGCGGGCGATGTCGAGGAGGTCGTCGATGAGGCGGACCATGTGGTCGAGCTGGCGGTCCATCATGCCCTGGGCGCGCCGGCGGACCGGGGGGTCGTCGGACAGGCGCAGCACCTGCAGGCCGTTGCGCAGCGGCGCCAGCGGGTTGCGCAGCTCGTGGGCGAGCAGGGCCAGGAACTCGTCCTTGCGGCGGTCCTGGTCGCGCAGGGTGGCGTTGAGGTTGTTGTTCTCGACGGCGATCGAGGTGATGTGGGCGAGCTGGCTGAGCACGGCCTCGTCGTTGTCGTCGAAGCTGCCGTGGTGCTTGTCGCACAGGTGGACGATGCCGAGGTTGTCGCCGCCGCGGCCGACCAGCGGGGCGGCGAGCCAGCCGCGCAGGCCGGGCACGTCGGCGCGGCGCACGGTCCGGTTGGCGCGGCAGACCTCGCGCACGAGCTCGGCGGGCGGGGGCGGGCGCTCGCGGCCGGGCAGGCCGTCGGCGAGGGCGGCGGTGACGGAGCTCTGCGACAGCTCGGCGGAGGTGGTCAGGCTGGCGAAGGCCCGGTCGGCGCCGAGGATGCGGCGGGCCTCCTCGGCGAGCACGGCGAGCACGCGCTCGAGCGAGCCGGCGGCGTGGATGGCGAGCGAGGCGTCGGCGACCTGGCGGAACGTGCGGGCCTGCTCGCGCTCGCGCTCGAGCGTGCGCTCGAGGGCCCGGGTGACGCGCTTGTGCTCGGTGATGTCGCGGGCGACCTTCGAGGCGCCGATGACGTGGCCGCGGGCGTCGCGGACGGGCGAGACGGTGAGCGAGATGTCGAGGCGGCGCCCGTCCTTGGCCACGCGCACGGTCTCGAAGGAGGTGATGCGCTCGCCGCGGAACAGCCGCTCGAGGATCGACTGCTCCTCGGCGAGGCGCTCGGGCGGGATGATGAGGGTGATCGCGCGGCCGACCGCCTCGGCCGCGGTGTAGCCAAACAGCCGCTCGGCGCCGGCGTTCCACGTGCGGATGACGCCGTCGAGCGACTTGCTGACGATCGCGTCGTCGGACGACTCGACGATCGCGGCCAGCCGCGCCTGCGCCTCCTCGACCGACTCGGGCCGCGGGTGCGCGTCACGACCGACCGGGTCGGACGGCGCGGACTGCTGGCGATCGTCGGGGGGAGACACGCGAGCGTCGACCGTACTCGAAGTCGCGTCCCGGGCGACGGTCGGAGTGAATTCCCCGGCGCGGCAGAGGTTGCGGACGCAGGGACGGCTGTCCGTAAATTTTGGCGTCCGGGCCTCGCCGGCGCGGACGAGGCCCGGACGCGGCATCCGCTGCGCGTGCGCGCCTCGGCCGGTCGCGGGTCACGGGCGTCGTCGCAGGTGGGTCCGGGCCCGCCGCGCCGGTCGCCGAGCGACGACCCGGGGCGTCGCCTGCACGGGCGGCGAGCCCAAGCCCGCGAGCGACGGCCGGGTGTCCAGGTCCGGGTCCCGCGTCGAGCCGGTCGAGCGCGCCGCCGCGGCCGCGAGCGGAGCGCCACGTGCGGGCGTCGGCGGCGACGTCCGGGCTCGACGTACACGCAGCGCCGGGTGAGGCGGGCTGTCGCGCCGCGGTCGACGGCGGTCGACCGCCGTCGAGCCGCGTGGTACGTGCTCGTGATGGCGCACGCAAGGCCCGTCGCCCGCGACGACCTGGTCGGCCACGCCCGGCCGGTCACGGTCACGCGGCGCGTGGTCGAGGACCTCGCGCGGCCGTGCGGCGAGCCGGTGACGCACAGCTACGCGGTGCTGGCGTACTACACCGGCGGGCGCTCGCGGGTCGAGCAGCAGGGCGAGTGGACGGTCGGCCCGGGCGACGTGATGCTGGTGCCCGCGGGCGAGCCCCACCGCACGCTCGAGGCGCAGGGGCTCGAGATGTGGGGGCTCGCGTTCTGCGTGTCGTGCTTCGCCGCGGACGGGGCGGCGCGGCTGCTCGAGCCGTTCGAACGCGTGCGCGACGGGGCCGCGGCGGTGGTGCGCGTGCCGGAGGGGCGCCGCGCGTACCTCGAGGGCCTGCTCCGCGAACTCGAGCGGGTCGGCGGCGAGGTGCGCGGGGCGGACGACCGGCTCGACGCGGTCCAGCGCAGCCTGCTCACCCTGGTCCTGCACGAGGTCGAGCGCGCGGCCGGCGAGGCGCCGGCGACCGCGCCGACCCGCAGCAGCGTGGTGGCCGACAGCCTGCGGTTCATCGAGCGCAACTGCCTGCGCCAGCTGACGCTCGAGGAGGTGGCGGCGGCGGTCGGGCGCAACCCGGCGTACGTGACGAGCGCGCTGACGCAGGCGACGGGGCGCAGCGCGGGCGAGTGGATCGTCAGCGGGCGGATGGCCGAGGCGCGGCGGCTGCTGCTGCACTCGAGCGAGCGGGTCGACGGCATCGCCGAGCGGGTCGGCTACGCCGACGCGACCCACTTCATCCGCATGTTCAGGCGCGTGCACGGGGCCACGCCGGCGGCCTGGCGGGCGGCCCAGGCGCGCCGGCCCGGGCGCTGACGCGGGCCGTCACAGCGCGCCGGCGGCCGCCAGCTCGAGCGTGAGCTCGAGGTTGAGCATGGCCGCCGCGTGCACGCCGGCGGCGGCGGCGAACACGGCGCCCTGCATGCGCGTGGTCAGGTCGCCGGCCGCGTAGACGCCGGGCACCGACGTCTCGCGGCGCATCGGGTCGACCTGCACGTACCCGTCGGCGTCGAGCGCGAGGCCGAGGCCGGCGACGAGCTCGACCTGGCGCTGCGGCGGGTGGGCGAACAGCGCGTCGCAGGGCACGACGCGCCCGTCGAGCTCGAGCCCGACGAGGCGGTCGGCCGCGGCCACGAGCCGGGTCAGCGGGGCCGTCTCGAGGCGCACGCCGCCGGCGGCGAGGCGCTCGCGGGCCTCGGGCGAGAATTCGAACGCGCCGGCGGTGAACACGACGACGTCGCGGGTCCACGCGCGCAGCTGGAGGGCGAAGGGCAGCGCGTGCTCGACGTCGGCGGCGCGCGGGAGGTAGCCCCAGCGCCGCCCCTGGATCTCCCAGCCGTGGCAGTACGGGCACTGGAACACGTGGCGACCCCACAGCTCGCGCAGCCCGGGGATCGCCGGCGGGTCGTCTATCATGCCGGTGCACAGGAGGATCCGGCGGGCCTCGACGAGCTCGCCGCCGAGGTCGACGCGGAACGCACCGCGGGCGCCGGCGACGGCGAGCACGCCGCTGTCGCGGATCTCCACGTTCGGGTACGCGGCGAGCTGGGCGCGGCCGATCGCGCGGAATTCGGCGGGCGGCGTGCCGTCGCGGGTGACGAAGTTGTGGATGTGCTCGGCGGCCGCGTTGCGCCGCGGGCCGGCGTCGCACAGCAGCACGCGCTTGCGGGCGCGCCCGAGCGCGAGCGCGGCGGACAGGCCGCCGGGTCCGCCGCCGACGATGACGATGTCGTGGGACATGCCCGGGTCGTAACACCCGGCGCCGCGCGGCGGCAGGGCGCGGACTTGGCCGCGATCGGCGTGGTTTTCGATCGCGGACCGACGGGTCGCGCGCGCCGTCGCGGGATCGAGTGGGAGGCCCGCGGACCCGCGCGTCGACGGACGCGACGGCGTCACGCGGCGCCGAATCAGACAGCGGACCGTGATACGGTCCGCCGATGACGAATCGAATGGATGGGGTTGGTGGGCGGGTGCTCGCGGGCGTGGCCGCGGCGGGCGTGCTCTTGATCGGTGGGGCGGCCGCGGCGGCGACTCCCACCTACTACAACGACAAGGCCGCGTTCGCGGCCGATCACCCGACGCGGATCACCGACGACTACGCCAGCCCGAGCTACGTGTTCATCCAGAACAACGCGGCCATGAGCGCGGTCCTCGGCGAGACCGACTACATGACCACGGGCTTCCAGAACCTCAACATCGTGCAGGGCAACGACACCTACTGCGCCGGCTGCAACGGGTCGTTCGAGCTGTCGTTCCAGACCACCACGATCGGCACGCCGGAGGGCGTGCGCGGGGTCGGGGTGCAGATCGCCGTCAACGCCGCCAACCTGCCGTACTTCGCGTTCATCACCTTCGCCGACGGCACCACCGCCAACATCGCCCTGCCGCCCAACACCAGCTACTGGGGCGTGTCGGCGCCCGAGCGCGTGCGCAAGATCCACTTCGGCCTGAGCATGGGCGCCACCACCACCTCGGGCTCGTTCGTCATCGACGACCTCGTCATCGGCGAGGGCTGTACGATGGACGCGCAGTGCGCCGACGCCAACATGTGCGACGGCGCCGAGACCTGCGTGAACGGCAAGTGCATGGAGGGCGCCGCGCTCGACTGCAACGACGACAACGTGTGCACCGACGACAGCTGCGACATGGCCACGGGCTGCGTCAACGCCGACAACGTCGCCCCCTGCGAGGACGACGACATGTGCACCATGGCGACCGTGTGCGCCAACGGCATGTGCGGCGGCGGCAGCCCGGTCGACTGCGCCGACAACGACGTGTGCACCGAAGACGTCTGCGAGCCGGGCACCGGCTGCGCCAGCACGCCGATCGACGGCTGCTGCAAGAGCGACGACGACTGCGCGATGGAGCAGACGTGCAACCTCGACAACAACACCTGCGAGGGGGTGATGAGCGAGAGCTCGAGCACGGGCGGGGACACGAGCACGGGCGGTGACACGAGCACGGGCGGGGACACGAGCACGGGCGGGCCGATCGTCACCACCGGCGGCGAGCCTGCGACCACGTCCGGGGTGTCGGGCACGAGCGGGGGCGACAGCGCGACCGGCGGCGACACGGCCACCACCGGGACCGTGCCCGGCCCGACGACGGGCGTGGGCGACGGCGAGTCGACGACCGACGGCGGCTCGTCGGGCAGCGACACCGCCGGGGTCGACGACGGCGGCTGCGGCTGCCGCGAGGACGGCGATCCGCGGCCGGGTGTGCTCGCCCTGCTGGGCCTCGGCCTGCTGATCCGTCGCCGCCGCCGCTGAGGCGTCGCGCGGCCGCCGCGGTCGGGGTGAGCCCGTGCACCCCGCCGCGTCAGGCCGCGTACGCCGGTTCACGCGGACCTTTCACACGATGACGACGCCTCGCCGACGGAATCCAGGTCCGGTCGGCGGACGCATTATTAATCAAACACGCGATGTCTCGCTCCACTGGTTTTTACGCCGCGGCTCTGCTCGCGCCGCTGGCGATCTCGTTGAGCATTTTTGCCCTCTGGCCCGCGCCGCTGCCCGGCGACGCGGTCATCGACGCCCTCCCTGGTCCGTCCGCGCCGGTCTCGCGGGTCGAGGCGCTCGTCAGCCCCCCGGACTGTGACGACGCCCCGGCCGTCGCCGAGCCCGCGCCCGTCGTCGAGGCCCCGCCGGCCGCGCCGATCGCGGCGCCGGGCGCGGCGGCGCTGCTGCACGGGCGTCACCTGGTGTTCGCCAGCCTTCCGGACATGACCTGGTCGTCGGGCCAGCCCCGGCTGCAGCGCCTGGCCGACGGCTTCACCGTCGACTACGCGATCTCCCGCGACGCCGCCCCGGCCGACCTCCAGGCCCAGGCCGGCGCCCGCTTCAGCCTGTACGCCGGCGACGGCAGCTCCTGCGTCGCCGACGCCGGTGAGCTGACGATCCACGGCCAGATGGACGGAGTGTTCGCCTTCGACGAGGCGGCCCCGTCCCGCGCCGAGCTGCGCGAGACCGCGGAGTCGATGGACCCGGCGGCGCACGTCGTCCAGGCGGCGCTCCGCGGCCCGCGCGCGTGCACCGGCGTGTGGGCGCGCCGCGCCGACCTGCCGGCCCCGACGGTGTTCGGCCGCCGCAAGGTCGACGCCGACGAGCGCGCGCAGGTGCTCCGCCTGCTCGACGCCCAGCCCGCGGTGGTCCAGCTGCGGGCCGAGCGCGCCGACTACTACGCCGACATGCCCGACGCCGACGCGCGGGCCACGGCGGCCGAGTGGGCGGCCTTCCTCGACGACACGCTCGAGGTCGCGGCCTGGCAGGAGATCGGCGGGACCCGCCGCTATGTCACCGCCCAGGTCGGCAGCCCCGACGAGGGCTGCGACGGCTTCGGTGAGCGCGCGGCCGTGCTGTTCGTGCGCGAGGGCGAGGCCCTGGTGGCCCGGCCGGAGCCGGGCTTCCTCGACCCGCTCGCGGTCATGGACATCGACGGCGACGGCCGCCTCGAGGCCGTCACCGACCGCGGGCGCAGCCTCGAGTCGCACGCGGAGGCCAGCCCGCTGGCCCTGCGCTACGCGTTCCCCGACCTCGGCTGCGGCTGCTGAGGCGCCGCGGTCCACGGGTCGGCGCCGGCCCTACGCCGGTGGTTGCGGTCGAGCAGACGCGCGAGCAGCTCGTCGCGGGCGGCGCGCACGTCGGCGAGGTCGCCCCAGCCGTAGGCGAGCAGCACGGCCCGGTCGACGTCCGCGTGCAGCCGCCGCATGTTCAAGACCCCGGGCCGCCGCTCGGCGGGGTCGTGCACGCGGTTGTACAGGGCCGTGAGGCCGACCCCGAGCTCCTTTAATAAGGCGGACCTGGCGTCGTGGTAGGCGGCGCCGGCGGCGGCGAGGGCCGGGTGGGTGAGCGCGTCGTCGGGGAAGGCGAAGGTGTCGAAGCAGTCGGAGGCGACGTAGCGCAGGCGGTCCTCGAGGGTGGACGAGAACTCGCGGCACCACAGCTCGTGGATCGTGGACTGTAGGACGGCGAACAGCGCCATCGAGTCCGACGTGAACACGACGACGGTGTTGGACGGCACGAGCTCGCCGGACTGGCGCACGACGATGTGCCACTTGCTGGTCTCGGGGGTGCAGAGGACGCCGGACCGGCCGCGGCCGGCGAGGTGGGCCCGCAGCTCGCGCGCGGGCCTGGCGAATTGGTGCCAGCGCCGCTCGTCGGCGGCCGGGCGGATCGCGGCGCGCAGCCGCTCGAGCAGCCGCGGAGTCCTTGATGATGCGGCCGCGAGCTCGAGGTCGTGATAGTCGACGACGCGCCGCCGCGGGCGCGGGTCGGGGCCGACGAGCAGGTCCTCGCCGGTGAGGTAGGGGCGGACGTGGGCGCGGGCGGCCGGCTCGACCGCGAGGATGGCGTCGACCTCGGCGTCGCAGAGCCCGGAGCGCCCGCCGACGACGAACCCGCGGGCGCCCGGCTTGGCCCCGAGCAGGGCGGCGCACGCGTGGCGCAGCGGGGCCGGGCTGGCGTCGGGCCCGAACGGCAGCAAAAACGCGGAGATCCGCGGCACGTCGCGCCCGTCGAGCCGACAGGTCCCGGGGTGAGAGGGGCTCTTGATGATGTGGAGGAGGGAGACCGTGACGGCGGCGGCGCCGGGCCACTTGAGGTCGCGCGTGGCCGCGTAGAGCGTGCCGCCGCGGCGCACGACCTGCAGCAGGCCGGACTCGCGGGTGTCGCCCTGGCGGACGGTGTTGGTGGCGATCATGCCCAGCGTGCCGCCGCGGCGCAGCAGGTCGAAGGCGCGGCGGAGGAAGAACGCGACGAGGTCGGTCTTGCCGCCGGCGCCCGGGTACAGGCGCCGCAGGGCGCTCGTGTACTCGTCGGGCGACGTCCGGCCGAGCGCGACGGAGCCCTTGAAGGGTGGGTTGGCGACGACGCAGTCGAACCCGGGGTCGTCGCCGGCGAACACCCAGGGGAACGCGCGGCGCCAGGCGAACGCGTGCGAGTCGACGAGGCTGTCGCCGACGCGCAGGCGGGCGGCGAGGAAGTCGAGCGGCAGGTCGCTCGCGCCGACGAGCAGCCACAGCGAGGCGCCCGCGAGCTCGACCGCGAGGGGGTCGAGGTCGACGCCGTGGAGGCACTCGCGGGCGACCCGGCGGCGGGCCTCGGCGACCGGGAGCCCCGCGGCGCGGGCGAGCCCGTCGGCGAGCCGGCGACAGGCCGCGAGCAGGAAGGCGCCGCTGCCCATCGCCAGGTCGCAAATTTTGATCGTCGAGGATGGAGCGGCGGCTCGCAGGGGTCGCAGGGCGGCCTCGACGACGGGCTCGGTCAGGCCGCGCGGGGTGTAGTGCGCGCCGGTGGCGCGGCGGGTGGCGGCGGGCTGCAGCGTGTAGCGGCCGGCGGCGCGCTCGAGGCGGAGGGCCAGCAGCGCTTCGTGCACGCCGCCGACATGCTCGAGGTCGACGGCGCCGTAGTCGACGTCGACGTCGTCGAGGCGGCGGAGGGCGTCGAGCGCGGCGAGCACGGCGACGTCGGGCAGGGCGTGGCGCTCGAGCAGGGCGTGGGCGTCGGGGTCGAACAGGCGGCCGCGGTGGCGGGCGTGGGTGCGGCGGAAGCAGGCGAGCAGCCGCGGCCAGGCCTCGCGGCGGCCGGGCGCGGCGAGGGCCGCGTCGGCGCGCAGGCGGTCGTGCAGCGGGGTGACGACCGGCGGGAGCAGCCCGCGCGACTCGGCGTGGAGGAGGACGACGAGGCGGAGGACGACGGCGACGAGGCCGGCGTGGATCTGCGCCGGTGGTTCGTCCGCGAGCGACGGCGGCGCGTGGTCGACGAGCGCGCGCAGGGCGGCGGGAGCCTGCGCGGCGAGGCGGGTCGCCGGGTCGTCGGAGGGCTTGCGCGCGGGCATGCCGGGGCGTCGCGGCACGGTACACCGCGGCGCCGCGGGTGTCGCGGGGGATCGGGTATGCTGCGGCGATGTCGCTGGCAGGGGTGGCCAAGGAGACGGTGGCGATCGTCGAGCGCGGGGAGTACACCTGTCCCTCGGGTCATGTGGTCTCGCTGCGCGCGGCGATCGACGCGGCGGCCGCGGGCACGGTGCTCCACCGACCCGACGATTTTGCCGATCTGACGGCGCCGGCGGGTGTGGGCGGCCCGCCGACGATCGAGGTGTGGGCGGACGGCACCGCCGGGGCGGCGCGCAGGCTGGCGGCGGAGGGGCCGGTCGCGGCCCTCAACTTCGCGTCGGCGAAGAACCCCGGCGGCGGGTTCATGGGCGGGGCCAAGGCGCAGGAGGAGGACCTGGCCCGCTGCTCGGCGCTGGTGCACTGCCAGCGCACGCAGCGGGACTACTACGAGGCCAACCGGGCCGAGCCGTCGATGCTGTACACGGACCACGTGATCTACGCGCCGCGCGTGCCGTTCTTCCGCGACGAGCGGCTCGATCTGCTCGAGCGGCCGTTCCTCGCGTCGGTCGTCACGGCGCCGGCGCCGAACGCGGGCGAGCACCTGCGGCGCGAGCCTCGCGGGCACACGGCGATCTCCGAGGCCCTCGACCGCCGGGCCGAGCGGGTGCTCCGCGTGCTCGCGCACCACGGCGAGCGGGTGCTGGTGCTGGGGGCGTGGGGCTGCGGGGTGTTCCGCAACGATCCCGCCGAGGTCGCGGCGACCTTCAAGAAGTGGCTGCACGCGCCGGCGTACGCCGGGGTGTTCGCGCGGGTGGTGTTCGCGATCCTCGATCGCAGCCGCGAGCGGGCGACCCTGGCGGCGTTCGAGCGGGCGTTTTGAGCCGGCGGCCGGGCCCGCGCGCGGGCGAGCGGCGCCGGGACTGTAGGCGGGGCGGACCGGCGGGCGTTGGTGGTGGCATCATCCACGAAGGGCCCGTATGTCTGCACCGCGTCTGATCTCCGTCGTCGTCCTCCTGCTGTCCGCCTGCGCCGCGTGGGACAGCGCCGCTCCGTCGAACACGCCGCCGCCGGCGGACGGACCGGCGCCCTCGCACTACGCCCCGCCGCCGCCCGGGGACCCGCGGGCGCTGCCGCCGGTGGATCCGCCGCAGCCGCAGGCCGACCTGAAGGTCGCGTTCGCGTCGGTGCTGCTGCAAGAGGACTGCGCCGAGCCGGCGCCCGCGGCCGCGCCCGCGATGCCCGCGCCGGTGACGCCCGCGCCGGGGGCCGCGTCGCAGGCCAAGCCGGTGCTGATGAACGAGAAGGCGGCGGCCGGCGCTCCGGCGGCGATGTCCCAGCGGTACGCGGGCGACACGGCCGACGGCCGGCCGTGGCAGCCGCCGTGCTTTCAGTCGCTGGTCCAGCTGTCGGTGCAGAGCGAGGTCGCGGGCAAGTTCGCGGTCACGGCGGTGCGGGTGATCGACCCGGCGAGCCAGAGGGTCGTGGGCTCGTCGACGTTCCGCGGGCCGACGCTGTGGAGCGACGCGGGCGGCTACACCGCGTGGGACGAGCGCACGGTCGCGGGGCGCGAGCTGAAGGTCAGCTACAAGCTGGGCGCGCTCGACATCTCGCCGGACAGGGCCGGGCCGGGCTTCAGCGCGTTCATGGGGCCGTTCATGCTCGAGATCGACGTGCTGGTCGACGGGGTGCGGCGGACGGTGCGCTCGGCCGAATTCTCGCGCGAGCCGCCGCACGTGATCGTGACCTGAGGGTAGAGTCGGGTCATGGCGAGGAGGACCGTCCGGCCGCCGAAGGGCCCGCTCGCGCGGCTGGTCGACGCGGCGCTCGTGCTCGCGGGCATGTGGCTGGCGGGCGGTCTGGCGGCGGCCGCGGGCGGGTCGACGGGGCTGCGCTGGCTGGCCGCGGCGCTGGTGTTCCCGCTGGTTCCGTTCGCGCTGCTGATCCTCGTGAGCCCGCGGCTCGGGCTGCAGCGGGCGGCGATCGTGATCGCGGCGCTCGGCGCCGCCGCGAGCGCGGTGTGGTGGCGGCAGGGGCTCGTCGAGGCGGTGACGACGTACAAGAAGTGGCCGCTCGCGCAGACCGCGGACATCGAGGAGAGCGCTGCGCCGATAACGACGCCGGAGCCGGTGAAGGTGCCCGACGCGAGTAAGCCGGTGCAGCCGAACATCGAGCCGCAGCCGCGGCCCTCGCAGCCCCAGGATCCAGCCAGGCCGGCGATACCGCCCCAAGATCCGCCGAAGGAGCCGTCGACGCCGCGCGAGGCAAATGTCGAGAGCAGCTGCTTTCGCGGCATCATTAAAAACGATCACTCGGACTCGGCGTACGGCACCACGCTCGTCGACGTCGACGGCGACCGGCGGCTCGACGCGGTGGCGATCGAGTCGAAGCAGTCGGCGGAGATCCGGGTGTGGCGGGGCGACGGCGCGGGTCGCTTCACGGCGGCGCACGCCCAGGCGTACGCGGGCGGCGGGCTGCACTTCGCGGTGCTCGACGCCGACCGGGACGGCAAGCCCGACCTAGCGACCGCGGATCACGACGACGCGACCGTCACCCTGTGGATGGGTCAGGGCGACGGCACATTTATTAAAGGGGCGGCGCTGGCGACCTATCGCAGCCCGCTGGGGATCTGGGCGGCGGACCTCGAGGGCGACGGGTTCGTCGATCTGGCGGTGGCGCACTACTTCCACGTCGAGGTGCTGCGCGGGGGCAAGGGCGGCAAGTGGAAGGCCTCGCCGTGGCTGAAGCTCGAGAAGGAGAAGGACAGCCCGGGCACGCTGCTGACGCCCGAGGGCGTGGCCGCGGTCGACCTGACCGGCGACAAGCTGCTCGACCTCGTGATCCCCAAGGGTGACGTGAGCTCGATCGAGGTGTGGACCGGGCGCAAGAGCGGCAGCCTGCGCCGCGCGGCCGCGGTGGCGTCGTGCAGCGCGCCGGCGGACGCGCTGGCCGGTGACGTCGACGAGGACGGCAGCGTCGACGTCGTGGTGCACTGCGGCGAGGGTCACCTCGAGCTGTTCGCGGGCGACGGCAAGGGCGGCCTGGTGAGCCGAGGGCAGGTCGGGCCCGACGACGTGCTGCACACCGGCGCGCTCGTCGATTTTACTGGTGACGGCCACCTCGATCTGATCACGCCGCGCATCCCGGGCGGGCTCAAGGCGCATGTGTACGAGGCCAGCGGCGGGGTGCTCGCGGTCCACGCGGGCGACGGCAAGGGCAATTTTATTGTCGAGAAGGACGTGCGGGCGCTCGACGGCCTGCAGCACCGCGTGGTCGCGGTGGTCGACATCGACGCCGACGAGCGCGTCGACGTGGTCTACGAGTGCTTCGGCCAGAGCCCGGGCGGGCACCTCGGGGTCGCCTTCGGCACCGGCTGCGCCGGAGGTTGAGCCGGCGCCGGTCGAAGGGACGCGCGCTCACGGCGGTGTCGGCGGGACCGACGGGGTCGGCGGGGCCTCACGGGTCGGGGCCGGTGCCCGCGCGGGACGTGCGATCCGCGGCGACGAGGTGGGAGCGCGACGCGCCGACGGGCGATCACCGACCAACGATCACGACGCGCGTCGAGGCGGCGCCGACGCCGTCGAGCGAACGCGCCCGGACGCGGCGCCGACGTCGCGGATGGCGCTGCGGGGCGAGCTGATACAGTGGCCGCGTGCCCCGCGACGACGAGCTGTACGCCCTGGCCGCGGACGACGCCCGCATCTTCTTTCCGGGCGGCCACGCCGGCAAGGCGCGGGCGGTCCAGGCGCTATTAAATCCGGGCTACCGCGCGACGTGGACCGACCGCAGCGACGGCAAGCGGTCCTGCGGGTTCGTGGTGGTGCGGCACGACGAGGGCGACTGGTGGCACCTCGAGCGCGTGCCGGCGGCGGCGTTTCGCGTGGCCAGCGGGGCCGGGGCGTGGAAGCTGCTCGTCGAGGCGATCGAGCCCGAGTTCCTCGGCGACGTCGACGCGCGGCTGTTGGAACGGCCGATGTCCCGCGAGGACGCGGTGTCCCTGGCCTCCGCGCCCGAGACGATGCGAAACGCCGAGGCGCTGGTGCGCGAGGCCTTCGCGCGCGGGGCGGCGCTCGGCGGCGGGGCGTGCCCGCAGATCGTCTGGCGGGCCCTGCCGATCGACGCGTGCGCCCGGGCGACGCCGATCCGCAGCGCGTTCGACGGGCGCTGGCAGCTCTACCGCGAGGCGCTCGGCGGCCAGTGGTCGACGCATTTAAATAAGGGGCGCGACATGTTCGCGTTCTCGCGCTCGTCCGAGCCGCCGCCTTTATTAAAATTCGCGGCCGAGGACTGCGGGGAGGCGCTGACGTTCGACGCGCTGCGCTCGCAGGGGTTCGTGTCGGGGTCGGGCGTGGCGTTCGCGGGGCTCGACAACCCGTTCGAATCGCTGCTGCGGATCGGCCGCGAGGGTGTCGTGGTGCAGGAGGTGTCGCCGACGCGGGTGGTGCTGGGCACCTGCGATTAGTCGCGTCGAGCGGCGGCACCTCGCGAGCGCGCCGCGCCTGCGAGCGTCACTTGACTTTTTCTTCGTAGACCCAGGCCTCGGGGCCGAGCGCCGCCGCCTCTTCGTCGGACAGCTCGACGGCGACGCCGTGCCTGGCGGCGAGCTCGCGGTAGCGCGGCAGCCTGGCGACCTCGAGCCCCGGATCGGGGTCGTGGCCGTTCGCCAGCGCGTGCGCGAAGAACTCGAGGGCCTTCTCCGTGTCGCCGCGGGCGTACGCGATCGATCCGGCCGTGCCGTGCGCGGCGAGGTTGTCGGGATCGGCGGCGATCGCCGCCGCGGCGTGGCGCTCCGCGGTGCGGAGGTCGCCCGTGAGGTAGGAGCACCAGGCGATGTTGTTGTGGAGCAGGGAGGGCGCGAGCTTCGCCCACGACTCGCTCCGCGGCTCGAGGGTCGCGGCCTCCCTGTAGAGCTCGAGCGCCTCGGCGGGGCGCCCGAGCGCCGTCAGCGCGACGCCGGTGTTGTAGAGCACGCGCGTGACGAGCGAGTCGGGCACGCAGGGGCGCGCGGCCGCGAGGAGGGCGAGCGCCGCGTCCGGGCGTCCGCCGGCGAGCAGCCCCTTCGCGGCGTTCAAGAGGAGGCAGAGGCGGCTGTACCGCGCCTCCGGCTTGCTCGCCGCGAGCGGGGCGAAGAACCGCTTCGGTCCGACTTTCGCGAGGAGCGCGTGGACGTCGCCGATCGTCGCCAGGCCGTCGGTGTACGGGATGCGCACCTTCCGGTGGCGGGCGAGCAGCGCGACGAGGTCCGCGCCCGTCTGCGCCGCCTTGCCCCTGGGCGCCGCCACCCCGCGCGAGGGCTTGCGCTTGCGGACGATGAGGTAGCCCTCGAAGGGCGGCACCTCGGGGATCGCGTCGTCGTGGATGCGGGCGAGGTAGCAGGCGCCCTGCCCCTCGCCGATGGACCAGGACGCGATCCTCTCGTCGCCCTTCGCGCCGCTCTCCTGGGCCCTGTTCGCCGCGCGCCTGCGGGGGTCGACGCAGGCGCCGGTGCAGCGCGCCGCCTCCGCCGTCTGGAAGAAGACGGCGAGGTGCTCGCGGAGCGCCCCGGGCTCGACCGCCGCGAGCTTCTTTTGCCACGCCGGGTGGGTCTCCGAGAACTCGCCCGGCCCGAGCGGGGCCGCGTCGAACGTGTCGAGCATGAACAGCGCCCGGGCCGCGTCGACGAGGCTCTCGCCCTTCGCCTGGATCCGTCCGTCGAACGTGAGCTCGGCGAGTCTGTCCGGGTCGATCCTCCCCTGCGCGACGAGCGTCCTGATCTGGGCGCCGTGGAGCGCTCCCTCCTGCTCCGCGAGCAGGCGGCGCAGCGACTTGTCCGTGTTCACCCCGGGCCGAAAGCTCTCGTGCTCGAAGCGTGTGCGCCCGAAGTCGAAGTCCATGCGCCCGAAGATCTGATCGTCGTAGTCGGCGTCGTCGTCGTCGTCGTAGTCGGCGTCGTCGTCGTCGTCGTCGTCGTCGTGCTCGTCGCCCTGCGTGAGCGTGAGGGTCTCCCAGTCGATCCGTCCCGGCTCGAGGTCGTAGGCGCTGTCGTCCTGGTGGAACGCGGCGTAGCGGCCGCCATCGCCGCGGATGTCGGCCTCGCTGCGCCCGAGCAGCTCGGCGAGCACGTGCACGACCGCCGCGTCGATGACCGCGCGGTCGACCCGGTCCGGCTCTGAATCTGGAGGCGCCTTCGCAGGCGGCGGACCCCCGCCGCCGAGGACGCCGCCGAGCAGGCGCACGTCGGCGGCGGTGAGCACCTTGGGGGTCTGGAGGGACATCGCCGGCCTGTCCATGGCGATCCCCTTGCCGCTCTCGAAGACCAGCCTGGGCGCGAGCTTCGTGATGTCGACGATCGGCTGCGTGTTGGCGGACGACCGCCACGCGCCCCTCGTGCGCTTCGGCGAGCGGAGCACGCCGACGAGCCAGAGCGCCTGCCCCCGCGCCGTGACGAGGTAGAGGTCGCCGCCCACGAGGTGCCTGGCGAGGAGCGGGTTGGCCGACTCGTAGGCCGCGGTGGCGAACACGGAGCCGACCCGCAGGGTCCGCCCGCTCGTATCACGGGCCCTGTCGAAGACGCTCTTGCTGACGATCACGAGCATATCGGCCATGGAGCGCTCTCCCTGGATGGACCCCGCCGGGCGCGTCACTGTAGCCCGAGGACGGACCCGCGGGACAGCCGACCCTGCGCCATCTGGAGGCGCCACCCATGCCGCGGGCGATCTCGGCGAATACGGGACGGCCCGCCCGTCGCCGGGCCCCCTGGTATCATCCCCGTTTCGAATCTCATCTCGTCGCGTGTGCCGCGTCCGACTCCGTCGCCCCTGGAGGTCCCATGCGAAGGCTCCCTGTCCCAACGCTCACCGCTGTCCACCTCCACGCGATCGTCGTGGCCGCCTCGCTCGGCGGGTGCGGAGGCGCCGGGCCGCAGGCGTCGACGGACGGGCCCGATTCGACGAGCACCGGCGTGTCCGAGGCGACAGGCGACGCGCCGACCTCCGCTGGCAGCTCCTCCGCCGGCAGCTCCTCGTCCGGCGCGAGCGAGGGCGGCACCACGGGCGGGTCGACGGACTGCGGGTCGATGCAGGCCGCCCTCCAGGAGGTGGCCGACGCCTACGTCGAGGCCGGCGTGGTGGGGCTGGTGTTGGCCGCTCGCACGCCGCAATGTCCCCCCATCGAGGTCGCGTCCGGTGCGGCGGAGCTCGCGAGCGGGGCGTCGCTGACGGTCGAGCACCGGCTCCGGATCGGGTCGGTGACGAAGACGATGACCGCCGCGCTCCTCCTCCGCCTCCAGGAGGACGGGCTCGTCGATCTCGACGCGTCGATCTCCGAGTATGTCGACACCCCGGTCCCGAACGCCGCCGAGATCAGCGGTCGTCAGCTGCTCAACCACACCTCGGGGATCGCGAATTACCTCAACTATCCCGACTTCTTCGGCATCGCCGACGGAGCTCGCGTGTGGGAGCCCGCGGAGCTGGTCCAGATGGGCGTCGACCTCGGCCCGGTGTTCGAGCCTGGCCAGGGCTGGGAGTACTCGAACACCAACTACATCATCGCGGGCATGATCGCCGAGGCGGTGACCGGTCAGACGTTCGGTCAGGCGGTCCGTGAGACCCTCCTCGAGCCGGTGGGCCTCGACGAGACCTACTTCGACGGCGAGGAGATGATCGACGGCGAGCTCGCGCACGGCTACATCCCGGGGGAGGACCTCACGTTCTCCCATCACCCCTCCGCGGCCTGGGCGGCGGGCGCGATGGTCATGACCGTGGGTGACCTCGCGAAGTGGACCGACGCGGTGCTCCGCGGGCCGCTGCTGTCGGACACCTCGCGGGCGCAGATGACGGAAGGCGTCGCCACTGGCAACCCCGAGACGCCGTATTACGGCCTCGGCGTCGAGACGCCGGCGATGGACGCGGGGGCCGTGGTCGGGCACGGGGGCCTCTTCCCGGGGTACACGTCCGCGATGGGGCTGCGCGTCGACTCCGACGACGTCGTGGTCGCCATCTCCAACACGTTCGGCTACTTCTACCAGTGGGACGCGGTGGAGAACGTCCTGCTCGCGCTCGACGACGCGCGATCGGGCTGACCGTACGACCCGTCGCGCGGCGGCCCCGCGCCGGTGCGGGGCCGCTGGTCGCCCGCGGGTCGAGTACGCTGCCTCGGCGTCATGGATCTGCGGAGGGCGCACGTCGTGCGGGAGGCTACTTTCGCAGCAGGTCGGCCAGGGCACGTGTCGTCGCGCCGACGAATCGCTGGCCGATCACGTTGTCCATCGACGTATCGACGCTGGCGAGCGAGTCCGAGGGGGCACCGCCGCCACGAACGACCCGAAGCATCAAAGATTCGTTCTTCGTCATGTCCGGCTCGTCGAGGACCACAGCCGCGTAGTCACCGGCCGGTACGCTGAACAGATAGAACGTCACCGTGCGCTCGACGCCGTCCTCCATGGTTGTCACGGACGCTGCGTCCGGGACGTACGCGCGGTTGGTGTGGAAGTCGATGTCGGACAGGTCGAGCGAGAAGGTGCCGACGGCGTAGCGCGGGCACTTCGAGGTGGATTCGTCGATCGGCTCGCCGGTCTCGTCGTTCAGGCGACAATCGACCGTGGTTGCCGTATTGATCAAGATGCCGCCCGTCCGATGGACGGTGGTCTCGAGCATGAACTTGGTCTCGACGAGCACGATCGGCGCGTTGCCTCGCTGCATCAGGAAGAACACGCCGCGGGGCACGCGGAGCGGGAACTTGCTCGCGGCGTCGAGGTAGAAGTACCCGTCGGCCGTACCGAAGCCGCTGCTCGTCGACTGCACGCGCGCCGGCTGGCCATGGACGGGGCCCATGGCGTGGCCATCCCACAGCCCGATCGTGTCGACGGAGTAGTCGTTCTTGACGAACAGGTCGGCGGCCGCCTGGAATGCCGCCTCGGGGAGCGGGGCGCCGAAAGACGCGACGATCGCGTTTACCGTCTGCTCGTCGAAGCCGCTGCGTTCCCGCAGCCAAGTGATGAACCCGGTCGCCTCCGCGATGTCCGGGTGGATGCCCGGGGCTGCCTCGCGGATCGCGGCGGCGTCACGCGACTGGGCGAGCTGCGCCAGGCGAAACGCCGAGATCACGTCGGAGTACGAGAAGGCCTCGGTGCCGCGGTCGTACGTCGTACCGAGACACTGCGCGATCTGCTCGGCGCAGCGGTCACATACGTCGTTCGTCGCGTCGATCAGCGTCCTGGCCAGCCCCTCGGGCATCCGCTCGTACGCATCGTACCGCGCCCCACTGGCGCCGATCCGGCTCCACGACGTGTATTCGGTCTCGCCGATACGCCGCAGGTCTACACGTTCGAGGTAGCCCCATTGCTTGTGAAACTCTTTCAACCGGTCTGTCGAAGGGAAGGCGCCTTTCTGGACGACCAGGTCGATCGCGTCGCGCTGGGCGTAGACCACGCCCTCGAGGTCGCCGTCGCGCCTGGCTCTCCGCTCGGCTCGATCGAGTGCCTTCTCCGCGCGCTCGTAGTCGCGGGCCTTGTAATATTCGGGTAGTAGCTCGGCGCTTACGCAGCTCGCGGACGCGGTGAGCGCGAGCAGCAACGGGCAGAGGTGATCGGCGGTGTGCATGCGCGTATTTTCTCATACAACGAGGCGATCGCGGCGACTTTCGGGGGGTGTCGGAGTGAGCGTCGAGCCAGTCCGCGGTCATCCGCCCTTGACAATAATGCCTCGCTCGCTTGCCGGGTCCCGCGTCCGGTATTTCATACATTCGCGCCGCATGTCGCGGTCTCATCGCGGTCGTTGCAAGCATAGACCGTCATCGCGGAGATCTGCGATGCCTTGACTCGATCGGCGATCGACGACGGAGCATGAGCACGATGGTGATCGCGGTGGCGACGGACGACGCGCGCGGCCGCGTCGACACGACCTCAACGGTGCACAGGAACCATGCCACAGCGAGATGACCGCAATGGCGGGCTCCGCGCGGCCGCTTATGGAGGTCGCGGTCGCGGGGTCACACGCACTCGCCGTGGGCGCACAGCTTGCCCGGGCCGCAGGGCATCGGGCAGGGGGCGGGCACGCAGGTGCCGGCGTCGCAGGTGTCGAGGATGATGCAGTCGTCCGGGGTCACGCAGCCGGGCAGGCAGCGGAGCACGTCGTCGGGGCCGGGTTCGTCGTCGCAGTGGGCCCCGGGCGGGCAGGGGTCGTCGGCGGCGCAGGCGGTGCAGCGCAGGATGGCGTCGTCGCAGCGCGTGGGGTCGAACACGCACTCGGTGGCGGCGAGGGCCCGCAGGCAGGCGTCGTCGCCGGGGGCGCAGGTCCGCCAGGTGCACGGGCGGCCGTTGCACAGGGTGTCGCAGTCCTCGGTCTGCGGGTCGCAGACGCGGACGAGCTCCATCATGCCGTGGTCCTCGTGGGTCAGCTTGTGGCAGTGGTTGACGAACGCGCCGGTGAAGCCGCGGTACTCGGTCAGGAAGTCGGCGCGGCGGTTGAGGTTGACGAGGTAGGTGTCGCGCCAGTGGGCGAACGGGGGCTCGAAGATGCGGCCGAGGGCCTCGGGGTCGGGCGAGCCGGCGGGCGGCAGCGGGCACACGAGGAACGGGTTGATGTGGATGTGGAACGGGTGGCCGTCGAAGCCGGCGGTGACGCGCCAGTGGTCGACGGCGCCTTTGGTGAACACGCGGTCGTAGGGGTACTCGCCGCGGTCGGTGTGCTCGAAGTTGCGGGCGTTGATGTTGTGGTCGGGGAAGCCGCAGCGGTCGAAGCCCTCGGTGTTGTAGAACAGCAGCCACAGCTCGCTGATCTGGTCGATCTGCGCGAGGTCGGTGGTCGCCGTCGCCGCGTCGCAGCGGGCCAGCGCGTCGAGCTCGCCGTCCTGCAGCATCATGCTCGGCGCCTCGGCGGCGACGGCCTCGAGGTCGGGCATCTCGGTGCCGGTCGGGGCGCCGGCGGCCTCGCTGACGTTGACGATCGCCACCACGTCGCCGTTGGTGATCGCCTGCAGCAGGTCCTCGGGGCTCGGCGGGGTGGTGATGCCGATCGGCTCGTCGGTCTCGCCGGACGGGTCGTCCTGCAGGAAGCGCCCGGCCATCAGGCACAGGGTGTCGCCGTGCGCGAGCTCGCCGCCGTCGAGCAGCGCCTCGACGCGGTAGCCCGGCGACATGAACACGTACTCGGGCGCGTACGGCCAGTCGGCGCCGCCCGGGGGCTTCGGCAGCGTCAGGCCGTCGCGGGCGATCTGCGTCAGGCGCACGAGCGGCCGCGTGAGGTCGAGGTCCTCGCAGTCGCCGTCCTTGGCGCGCGCGACGGCGAGGAACACCTCGTCGAGGTACGAGCCGTGGAGCAGCCGCCAGCGCTCGACCTGGCCCGGCGGGATGACGATCCGCGGGGTCCGCACGCCGTTGAGCAGGTTGGCCTGCTTCTCGGCGCTGTCGCCGAGGGTCGCGAAGTCGTTGACGGTGATGTGGTCCTCGTCGCACGGCTCGCCGTCGGCCAGCGGGGTGAAGCCGAGCGACGGCGTGGTGAACACCATGACGCGCTCGCGGGCCTCGGCGATCCCGGGGATCTCGTCGAGCGGGCCGCGCACGACCCACGCGCCCGTGGCCCCCGCGGCGACCTGGATCGCCGTGCTGCCGTGGATGTGCGGGTGGTACCAGAACAGGCCGGCGTGGTGCGTGCCGTCCTCGTCGATGTCCCAGCGGTGGCGCACGCCCTCGCCCGGCAGGACCCGCGAGATGACGTCGTCGGCGTGGAAGCACTCGCGCGGGCCCGCCTCGGGGTCGCCGTCGCAGGCGCGGCAGCCGAGGCCGTCCTCCTCGACGCAGCCGCCGCCGGCCGCGTAGTCGGGCCGCACGTGCGAGCCGTGGGCGTGCAGGTTGGTGACGTTGAAATCGAAGAAGCTGCAGGGGTCGCCCTCCGTGGTCGTGCACGTGCAGGTGCCGGAGTCGTGGTGCCCGCCCCCGGGCACGCAGCTCATCATCGTGTCGGTGTCCACGCACACGCACTCGGCGGCGCTGGTCTGGCGGACGTCGCTCCTGGTGAAGGCGTTGCGCAGGTCGACCCGCACCTGGCGCGGCTGGCCGGGCTCCGCCGCGCCGGTGACGATCATCGGCGCGGGGTACATGCCGTTGTAGGCGCGTCCGCAGTGGCGCTGGTCGCCGACCATGAACTCGGTCGGCCGCAGCTCGAGCTCGTAGACGCCGTCGCCGTTGGGCTCGAGGAGCTGCGGGTCGAGCCAGGTCTGCTCGACGCAGCGGCCGTCGGCGAGCTCGACGCACGCGGCGCCGCCGGTGGTCGGCTCGGGCTCGGTGTCGGTGGTCTTGCCGGTGGTCGGGACGAGGCCGGTCTCCGCGGTCGCGCCGGTGGTGTCGGCGGTGGTGTCGGCGTTGGTGGTCGCGTCGGAGTCGCCGCAGCCGGCGAGCGCGAGCGTCAGGGCCAGGGCGGCGCGTGGGTCTCGAGTCATGGTCGGCGCTGCGATCCAAGCGGCGTGCCAGGCGGCGACGCTTGTGATGCCGCCGCGGACGTCGACCAGCCGGTCGAGGCGGGCGGGGCGACTGGACGATGCGAGTGGACGATGTCGTTCAGTCGGTCGATCGGCGGCCGGGAGTTCGTGGTAGCCTGGCGCCGCGGGGGCGCGGGTGGACACCGAGACACGTGATGCGGCGACCCAGGACGGCTGGTTCACCGGGGCGCGCGGCCGCTCCGAGGCCGAGCTGGCGCCGCGCCTGCGGATCCTCCACCACTGCGAGCTCGCGCGCGTGGGGGCGATGTCGGGGCCGATCGGGCCGGCGTGGCTGACGGTCGGGCGCCACGAGCCGCCGTTCCAGCAGGGCGCCGCCGGGCCGGCGCCGCTCGACGACCCGCACGTCAGCCGCGCCCAGCTGCGCGTGCGCTGGCTGCCCGACCGTCAGCGCTTCGAGGTCGAGCCGGTGGCCAGCGCGCGGCGACCGCTGCACCTCGTCGAGCTCGACGGCGAGGCGGCCGCGACGATCTCCGGCCCGCTGCTGCTCGCGCCGGGCTCGTGCGTGGCGATCGGCGACCGCGTGCTGCTCGGCCTCGAGCTCGCGCCGGTGCGCGCGCCGGCGACCGACCGCCTCGGCCTCGTCGGCGAGACCGCGGCCGTGTGGGCCCTGCGCGACGAGGTCCGCTCGGTCGCGCAGTTCGGCGGGTCGGCGCTGGTGGTCGGCCCGACCGGCGCGGGCAAGGAGCTGGTGGCCCGCGCGCTGCACGGCGAGGGGCCGCGGGCGGGCGGGCCGTTCGTGGCGGTCAACTGCGGGGCGCTGCCCGAGGGGCTGGCCGACAGCGTGTTCCTCGGCCACCGCAAGGGCGCGTTCACCGGGGCCGACGGCGACCGCGGGGGCCTGTTCCACGCGGCCGACGGCGGCACGCTGTTCCTCGACGAGCTCGGCGAGCTGCCGACGACGATCCAGCCGCGGCTGCTGCGCGTGCTGCAGGACGGCGAGGTCGTGCCGGTCGGCGCGACGACCGGCCGGCGCGTCGACGTGCGGGTGATCGGCGCGACCCACCGCGACCTCGAGGCCGAGGTCCGCGCGGGCCGGCTGCGCGAGGACCTCTATCATCGCCTGGCCGCCCACGTCGTGCGCGTGCCGTCGCTGGCCGAGCGTCGCCTCGACGTGCCGCCGCTGTTCGTGCACCTGCTGCGCGGGCTGGCCGAGCAGCACGCGGGGCTGCGCTGGCTGTGGGACGGCGGACGCGCGTGGCGGCCGACGCTGCCGATCGGGTTCGTCGTCGACCTCATGCGCCGGCCCTACCGCGGCAACGTCCGCGAGCTGAAGAACCTCGCCGAGCAGACCGCGCGGCTCAACGTCGACGCGGACGGCTTTCAGGCGCCGCCGTCGACCGTCACGCGCGTCGCGGAGCCGGAGCCGACGCCGACGCCGGCGGCCGCGGTCGAGCCGGCCGCCGCGCTGCCCGAGGCCCGCCTGCGCGCCGCGGGCGAGGCGATCGGGCTGGCGCCGAAGACCGTGCGCAAGCTGCTGCCGCCCGGGGCGCTGCTCGCCCTCGCGGTCGAGGCGGAGCGCGAGCGGCTCGACGAGGCCGGCCTGGCGGCGCGCCTGCGGGCCCGCGCGGCCGAGGCGCTGCTCTCGCTGCTCGAGGCGCGTGGCTTCAACCAGAGCGCGGTGGCGGCGGCGCTCGGGACGTCGCGGACGACGGCGATCCGGCTGATGGAGGAGCTCGGCCTGCCGCGCGCGACGGACCTCGACGCGGCGGCGATCGAGCGGGCCTGCGCGCAGGTCGGCGGCGACCTCGACGCGGCGGCGCGGGTCCTCCGCGTGTCGCCGAGCGCGCTGAAGAAGCGGGTCACGCTCGCCAATTTAAAGGCCCGCGGCTGAGCGCGTGCATGTTCGTGGGTTCGTCAAACGAGCGTCGAGGGTGAGCCGTAGCCCGCGGCGAGCAGGGCGGCGGCCTCTTCTTCCTGATCGAGGGTGATCGCTCCGAGCTCGCGGGCGGCCTCGAGGCACCGCCAGCGGTGGCGCGGGGCGGTGTGGCTGCTCGACAGCGTCAGCGCCCGCGCGAGCGCCCGCCTCGCCGCGCGCGGTCGGCCGGCGCCGTGCTCGAGCAGGGCGAGCGCGCGGTGGCCGAGGCACACGTAGTCGAAGACCCCGTGGCGCGCGAGCCACCGCGCCTGCCGCACGCACGCGGCCCGCTCGGCGGGCGGGAGGCGGCGCTCGCGGTCGACGCCGATCGCCGCGGACAGCACGAGGTCGAGGGCCAGGCTGCGCGGCAGTCCGATCACCGACGTGCCCATCGTCCACCACCCGGACCCGCTGCCGCGCACGAGCTCGAGCACCTCGGCGAAGCGGCCCTCGGCCAGCAGGATGTTGGCGCGGCCCCGGAGCGCCAGCGTCGACAGCCGCGACGCGGGGATGCCGGCCAGGTGCTCGTCGAGGCGGCGCTGGGCCTCGCGGGCCTCCGCCAGCCGGCCGCGCCGGGCCAGCAGCACGACCTGCTCGCCGAGCAACACCGCCACGCTGATGAAGTTCGGGCGCGGCACCGACAGCTCGCGGTCGATCGTCGCCAGCGCGTCGGCCTCGTCGCCCTTCAGCACGAGGATGTACAGGTGATAGGCGCGGGCGACGTCCCCCTCGAACGAGTCGATCATGCCGCGGCGGGTGAAGCCGGCGAGCGCCGCCTCGCAGGTGCTGCGGGCCCGCGTCATGTCGGTCGCCATCCACACCAGGCTGCGGCCGAGCTGCACGAGCTCGCGGCCGAGGCGGACGTCGTGGGCGCGGACGAGGGCGTCGGCGGCGTCGAGGCGGTGGTGGGCCCGGGCGAGCTCGGCGGGCGAGCAGCGGCCGAGGAACAGCGGGACCGCGGCGCCGGCGGCGAGCGAGCGCAGGCGGACGCGCGGATCGGCGAGGCGGCGCCCGAGCAGCTCGGAGCGCAGCGCGGCCTCGGCGGCCGGCCAGATCCACAGCGGCTGGAAGGCGAGCACCAGCGTGTCGAGGAAGCGGACCTCGGCGGCCAGGCGCTGCTGCTCGGCGGCGTCGCGCGCGGGCGGGGCCGGCGTTGGCCCGCGCAGGCCGTCGAGGCGCTCGGCGAGGGCGGCCCGGGCCGCGAGCCCGGCGATCCGCGCGAGGCGCCCGGGCAGCGGGCGCTCGAGCGGTCGACCGAGCAGCGCGAGGCCCCGCGCGAACACCTCGCGGCCCTCGGCGACGCGGTCGGTCGCCATCAGGTTGGCCCCCGCGCGCCCGTGCAGGCGCAGGCGGGCCGCGGGGCGCCCGGGGTGTGCGTCGGGCGCCGCGTCCCAGCGGCGCAGCGCCTCGAGGTACGCGCGCGCGGCCTCGAGGCGCAGGCCGCCGTACTCGAAGAGGTCGCCGACGCGCTCCCAGCGGGCCGCGAGGGCCAGCGGATCTTCGTCCGGCGCGGGGTCGTCGAGGACCACGCGGAACAGCCGCGCCGCCCGCAGGAACGCCAGCTTCTCGGCGGCCTGCTCGGCGGCCTCGAGGGCGTGGCGGCGCCGACGCTCGCGGTCGCCGACCTCGCCCCAGTGGCGCACCAGCGCCTCGGCGTCGCGCCCGTCCCCGGCCGGCTGCGACTCGATCGCCGCGGCGAGGCGGCGGTGCAGCCCGCGGCGGCGCGTCGCCTCGAGGCCGTGATAGGCGACCTCGCGGATGCGGTCGTGGTAGAGGTCGACGTGCGGCTGGCCCGCGGCGCGCACGGCCTTCAATAGACGCGCGGCCGACAGCTCGGCGATCGCGAGGTCGAACTCCTCCGCGCCGAGCCCGCTGCCCGCGCGCAGCAGCGACGCGGCGATGTCCCGGCCCGCCGCGGCCGCGAGCGCCAGCACCTGCTCGGCGCGCGGGCTGAGCAGGGCGATGCGGCGGCGCAGCACCTCGCCGGCCGAGGCGGCGTCGAGCGGCGCCGCGGGGTCCGGCGCCGCGAGCTGCGCGAGGTCGGCGCACAGGCGCAGCAGGAACGGGTTGCCGTCGGCCTGGGCGGTCAGCGCGTCGAGCGTGCGCGGGGCGACGCGGCCGGCGGTCACGGACTCGACGAGCAGGCGGGCGTCGGCCTGCTCGAGCGGCGCGAGGGTCAGCGAGACCGCGGCGTCGGAGCCGTGGACGCGGCGGCGCAGCGGGGCGAGCGGGTGGTCGGCCGCGGCGCCGTCGGGGCGGAGCAGGCCGAGCACCATGATGCGGCCGGGCCGCTCGACGAGCGCCTCGCCGAGCAGCGTCACGGTGTCCTCGTCGGCCCACTGCAGGTCGTCGAGCACGAAGCACAGCGGGGCCTCGTCCTGGCAGCAGTCGCACAGGCGGCGGAAGCCGTCGAGGGCCTGGCGCAGCTGCTCGCGGGGGTCGAGGCCGCTGGCCGCGGAGCGGGCCGCGCCGGTGACCACGCCGAGCGCGGGGAAGATGCGCTGGAGCACCAGCAGCGAGCTCCGCAGCGGCGCGAGGCGCTGCTCGGGCCAGCGCCGGAGGGCCAGCGTCATGGCGTCGATCACCCGGTCGAAGGCGGCGAACGGCACGCGCTCGCGTTCGTAGCAGCGGCCCTCGAAGCAGAGGAAGCCGAGCTGCTCGGCGCGGCGGACCAGCGTCGACGCGAGCGCGGTCTTGCCGACCCCGCTGGCCCCCGACACCAGGGCGAGCTGCGCGCGCCCGCCGGCCGCCCGCTCGAGGCAGCCGCCGAGGATCGCCAGCTCCCGCTGACGGCCGACGAACACCTCGGCGCTCGCGCCCTCGGCCCGCGTCGGCGGCGCGCCGAGGCCGAGCGCGGCGCGGACCTCGGCGATCGTCGGGCGCTGCGCCGGGTCGACCGCCATCAGCCGCTGCACGACCGCCGCCAGCGTCGGCGGCACGCCGGGCGCCCGCTCCGAGGCCAGCGGCGGCGGCCGCTCGACGCGGCTCGCGAGCGCCGCGCCGCGGAACGGCGGCTCGCCGGTCAACAGTTGAAAGGTCAGCACGCCGAGCGCGTACAGGTCCGAGGCCGGCGAGGCCGGGCCGCCGCGCAGCTGCTCGGGCGAGAGGTAGGCCGGCGTGCCGACGAGCGCGCCGTCGTGGCTGATCCCGGCGCGCTCGTCGAGGCGGCTGGCGAGCCCGAAGTCGAGCAGCCGCACCGTGCCCTCGACGTCGACGAGGATGTTCGAGGGCTTCAGGTCGCGGTGCACGATCCCGCGGCCGTGCAGGAACTCGAGCGCGTCGAGGATCTGCGCGAGGATCGGCACCAGCGCCTCCGCGTCGCAGGCGGCCCGCGCGGGCCGGCCCGGCTCGCGCGGCGCGTCGACGTCCGCGACCAGCGTCGAGACGTCGCTGACCGTGTCGCCGCCGGCGCCGTCCTCCGCCCGCAGCAGCTCGCGCAGGTCCTGGCCGTGGATCCGCTCCATCGTGAAGAACCACCGCCCGGCGTGCTGCCCGAGGTCGAACAGGCGCACGAGGTTCGGGTGGTGCAGCTCCGCCATGACCCGGAACTCGCGCTTGAAGCGGAGCAGCCGGCCCGCGTCGTCGTCGAGCATCACCTTCAGGGCCACGCGGGCGCCGGTCGTGCGGTCGTCGACCTCGTAGACGGCCCCCATGCCGCCGGCGCCGAGCAGCCCGCGCACGACGTAGCGATCCGTCCCGCGGAACACCCCGGGCTCCCGGACCGACGCGCCGCACGGCGGCGGATCGAGGGGCTCAGTCACGACATCACCGACCGCGGATCCTACGCCCCTCGCCCGCGCGCCGACAACCCGCCGGCGCGCCGGGCCGCGCGCGCCCGGCCGTCACGTCAGGACGCGCCGCGCGAGGTCCTGCGCCGCGCGGCGCCCGGGGCCGATCACGCCGCCCCGCGCCAGCGCCGCGAGGGCAGCCCGCGGCGCCGAGGCCCGCTACTCGGGGATGATCTGGTTGTTGAACCGCTCGCAGAAGGCCGCGTCGAACTTGCCCTCGACGCCGATCGGGTCGTCGGGCGCCGCCCGCTCGATCGTCCCGAGCAGGCGCGCCGGGTCGTTCGGGTCGGCGACGTCCCACGACCCCGCCATCGCGTCGACCGTCACCTGCGCCGCGAACGACTCGGACTCCCCGCCGACGAACAGCCGCACCGTCACCGGCCCGCTCGCGCCGACCCAGTCGAACGGGAGCCCCGTCTCGCTCGTCGCCACCGGCGTGAACGCCGGGTTCGGCCCGCCGAACCACTCGTCGATCGCCGCCGCCGTGTCGACCGACGCGTCGAACACCGCGAGGTTGAGCTCCGCCCAGTCCGCCGAGCCGAACCCCGTCCACCCGAAGAACGCCGTCGTCCCGGTCAGCGGCCCGAGCACGCCCGCGCCGACGACCATCGAGCCCCCGCTCCACGCCTTCGCGCAGTCGAACTGGATGCCCTCGGGCAGCGGGCAGCTGCCGCAGTCGATGCTGCAGTTCTCGCAGTCCTCGCCGTCGACGCAGAAGAAGTCGCCGCAGCCCATGAACGGCGGCTCGGTCGTGCCCGTGTCGCCGCTCGACGTCTGCGTCGGCGGCGGCACGTCCGTCGTCGACATCGGCCCGCTCGTCGTCGTCGACGGCGGCGGCAGCGTCGTCGTCATCGGCGGCGGCGGCTCGCTCGTCACGTCCGGCCCGCTCGTCGGCGGCGGCGGCGACGACGTCGCCGGGTCCGCGGTCGAGCCCTCGGACCCGGCGCCCGTCGACTCCGACGACCCGGGGTCCAGCGGGCGTGCGGTGCACGCGGCGAGGCAGACGAGCGCGGCGACGACGGAGCGGCAGGCCATGCATCACGGTGGCACGCGAGATCCACCGATCCAAGGTTTTTTTCCGCCGCCGGATCCGCGAAGATCGCCGCGTGGGCCCCACCGCACCGGAACCCCGCTGGCGCACCCGCGTCCGCGCCGCCGCGTTCTTCGCCCTCCTCGCGCTCGTCGTCGCCGGCCCGACCCACCTCCGCCTGCTCGCCCCGCGCGCCCCGCTGCGCGGCTGGGCGATGTACCGCGACGTCGCCGACGGCTTCATCGACGCCCGCTTCCTCCAGCGCCGCGCCGACGGCGAGCTCGTCGAGCTCGACCCGGCCCGCCTGCTCCCGCGCGAGCGCCCCGGCGCGCCGGCGGTCCGACCGATCCGCCAGCCCGCCCAGCTCGCGGCGGTCGCCCGCGGCCTGTGCCGCGTCCTCGGCCCCGACGCCGACGTGCGGGTGGTCGCCCGCCGCGCCACCGCCGACGGCTGGGTGCCCGCGGGCGACGCCGACGTCGACCTCTGCCGCGCCCCCGGAGCCGCCCCGTGATCGCCGCGAGCCCCGCGAACCGGGCGACGTGCGCACGCACCGGCCGCCCCGCGTCGGCCGCGGGTGGGCGCGCGACCCTCCTCGCGGAGGCCGCATGATCGCCGCCGCGATCCGCTGGGCCCTCGCGCACGAGGCCTCGACCCGCACCGCCGCGCTGCTGCGGATCTGCCTCGTCCCGGTGCTGTGGTCGCGCTGGGCCGCCGAGCTCGCGCCGCACCGCGTCGGCGGGTCCGCGCTCGCCCTCGTCGGCCTCGTCTTCTACGCCGCGACCGCGCTCCTGCTCGTCGGCCTGTGGACCCGCCTCGCCGCCGCGGTCGTCGCCGCCGTCGTCCTCGTCCTCGTCTACGGCCACGGCCTGCTGCTCGGGCGCCCCGACTGGCTGCACCACCACACCTACCTCCTCGCGGTCGTCAGCCTCCTGCTCGCCGCGACCCCGTGCGGCCGCTCGCTGAGCCTCGACCGCTGGCGGGCGCTGCGACGGGCCGCGCGGGGCGGGCCGCCGGCCCCGCGCGAGCGCGCCAACCTGTGGGGCATGCGGCTGATCGCCCTCCAGCTCGCGGCCCTCTACGCCTGGTCCGCCGTCGACAAGCTGACCCCAGGCTTCCTCTCCGGCGACCGCCTCGAGGCGATCCTGCTCGTCACCTACTTCGACCACGGCCTGCGCGCCGCGCCGTGGCTGCACCTCGCCGCGCTCGCCGGGGCCTGGCTGACCGTGCTCGCCGAGCTCGTCCTCGGGCCCGGCCTGCTCCACCCGCGCGCGCGCCGCTACCTGCTCGTCCCCGGCCTGCTGCTGCACGCCGCCTTCTACGTGCTCTTGCCGGTCTCGACCTTCTCCGTCACCGCCGCCTGCATGTACTGGGCGGTGCTCGACGCGGACCGCGTGCACGCCGCGATCGACGCGCTGCTCGCCCCGCCGTCGACCGCCCCGCCGGCGTGATCGGGCGGAGGGCGGACGGAGGCGGAGCATGAGCCGGAGGGATGAGCAGCGCGTCCGATCCATCCTCGACGCTGATGTCAAAGCCCGAGCTCGCCGGTCGCCGGCGCCGCGGCGCCGCGGCGCGTCACCCGGGCGAGGCGCCGTCGCCCGCGAGGAGCTCGTCCGCCGCGGGACGTAGACGCCCGGCCTCGGGCGTACGGCACGGCGCCCGCCTCTGCACCCGCCCCCGATCGCGAGGTGTCGCCGCGCTAGCGCGCCTCCACCACCACCGCGGCGGTGATCGAATTGGCGATGAAGCAGAGGTCGTGCGCCTGGTGATGGAGGTCGGCGATCGCCGCCGCGACCGGCGCCTCGCCCGCCCAGGCGATGGCCGGGCGCAAGGTGATCGTCGTGATACGCACCTTGCCGTCGTCGCAGCGGGTCAGCGTGCCGTCGGCCTCGTCCTCGTACGACGTCGGCACGTGCCCGGCGCGGCGCGCGAGGTCGAGGAACCACAGCATGTGGCAGCTCGCCACCGAGGCGACGAGCGCCTCCTCCGGGTCGACGCCGAACGCGTCGGACAGCGGCTCGCGGACCACGCTCGGGCTCGAAGAGCCGCGCACCACCTGCCCGCCGTCGAACGCCCACTCGTGCGCGCGGCTGTAGCGGCCCCTGGCAAACTCCTCGGGGTTGTCGGACGACCAGCGGACGGTGGCGTTGTGACTCGGCATGACGCGATGGTAGGCCGCGAAGGCCCCGCCGCAAAGGCCCCGCCGAGGCACTCCGCTGCCTGCCGACACCGGACGGACCGGCGGCGGTGCATTCACACGAGGGTCGCCCGGGTCGTCCACGTCCCGGGGCTGTCTCGGAGAGTTCGGCCGCGCCTACAGCGAGCGCTCCGGAGGGCGTCCGTCGCCGACCCTCCGGCGTGCGCCCGGCCTGCCGTGTCGGGTCCGATCGAGCGCGAGCCGACGGCGTCGCGTGCCGCGGTCGTCGGGGGAAGCGGGCCGCGGCGCTCAGCGGCGGCGGAGCATGAGCACGACGGCGATCACGCTGGCGACGAAGGCGCCGAGGACGGCGAACGCGACCTGGCCGATCGGCATCAGGCCGTGGCCGTCGGGGGTGCGGGCCGGGTAGAGCGTGATGGCGATCGCGTAGAGCAGGGGCGCGGTGGCCAGGAAGACCAGGCAGACCGCGAGGACGCGCAGCAGGACGGCGGCGACGCGGCGGCTCGCGGACGGAGGGGCGGGCGCGTCGGGGCCTGCGGGCATCGCAGGACGGTATCGCAGGGCGTCGGCGGCGTCGACTCGCACGGCCTCGCGCTCGGGTGCGCTCGGGCTGCCCGCGCCCTCGCAAGGGCGCCCGCGCCGTGCGCCGCGTCGTTCGTGCTCAGCGCGCGGGGCTCTCGGCGGCGAGCGAGCGCCCGATGTCGGCGGCGATCTCGTAGGAGCGCAGGCGGGTCGCGTGGTCGAAGATGTGGGCGCTGATCATCAGCTCGTCGGCGCCGGTGCGGGTGATGCATTCGTGGTCAGCGCGCGGGGCTCTCGGCGGCGAGCGAGCGCCCGATGTCGGCGGTGATCTCGTAGGAGCGCAGGCGGGCCGCGTGGTCGAAGATGTGGGCGCTGATCATCAGCTCGTCGGCGCCGGTGCGGGTGATGAACTCGTGGAGCTGGCGGCGCACGGTGGCGGGCGAGCCGATCGCCGAGTAGGTGAGGAAGTGCTCGACGAGGGCGCGCTCGGCCGGGCCGAGGCGGGCGGGCAGGCCGGGGTCGGGCGGCTGCAGGCGGCCGGGACGGCCGGTGCGCAGGTCGATGACGCTGCGCATGATCGAGGTTGCGAGCAGCTCGGCCTCGGCGTCGGTCTCGGCGGCGAACACGTTGAAGCCGAGCATGACGTGCGGCCTGGCGAGCCGCTGCGAGCCGACGAACCGCTGGCGGTACAGGCGGACGGCGGCCATGGTGTCGCCGGGCGCGAAGTGCGAGGCGAAGGCGTAGGGGAGGCCGAGGCCGGCCGCGAGCTCGGCGCTAAACAGGCTCGAGCCGAGGATCCAGATCGGGACCGCGAGGCCGCGGCCGGGCACGGCGAGCACTGGCTGGCGCGGGTCGTCGGAGAAGTAGTCGAGGAGGGCGGCGACGTCCTGCGGGAACACCTCGGCGGCGTCGAGGTTGTGGCGGCGGATGGCGCGCGCGGTGATCTGGTCCGACCCGGGGGCGCGGCCGAGGCCGAGGTCGATGCGGCCGGGGTGCAGCGACTCGAGGGTGCCGAACTGCTCGGCGACGACCAGCGGGCTGTGGTTCGGCAGCATGATCCCGCCGGAGCCGACGCGGATGGTGGCGGTGCCGGCGGCGACGTGGTTGATGAGCACGGCGGTGGCCGAGCTGGCGATGCCGGGCATGCCGTGGTGCTCGGCCAGCCAGTAGCGGCGGTAGCCCCAGCGCTCGGCGTGGCGGGCGAGGTCGAGGGTGTCGCGGAACGCCTGGGCGGCGTCGCCGCCCTCGCGGATGGGGGACAGGTCGAGCACGGAGAGGGGGATCATGGGCGGCGGCCTCGAGGCTGCGTTAGCACGCGACGTCGGCCATCCGACAGCGCATGTCGCGGGCGGCCGGCGGCAAACACGGGCGGCGCAGGCCGTGCGCGGGGTCGGCGCGGTTTTTTTGTGGGCGACCGATGAGTTCGCGGGCGCGCGCCGGTCCAACTTACGGACCAGGAGAAACACCCATGCCGAACACAAGGATCGTCCCCCACCTCTGGTACACGCGCGAGGCCGAGGAGGCCGCCGCGTTCTACGCCTCGATCTTCCCCGACTCGCGGGTCGACACGGTCACGGTGGTGCCGGCGGACACGCCGAGCGGACCGGAGGGCGCGGTCAAGCTCGTCGAGTTCACGCTGATGGGCCAGCCGTTCCAGGCGATCAGCGCCGGGCCGCTCGACGAGTTCAACCACGCGATCTCGTTCGTGGTCGAGTGCGAGGACCAGGCCGAGCTCGACCGCTACTGGGACGCGCTCGGCGACGGCGGCAAGGTCGAGGAGTGCGGCTGGGTCCGCGACCGCTACGGGGTGGCCTGGCAGGTCGTGCCGCGCGTGCTCGGCGAGCACATGAAGGCCAGGGACCGCGCCGCCGCCAGGCGCGTGGCCGAGGCGATGCTGAAGATGAAGAAGCTCGACGTCGCCGGCCTCGAGGCGGCGTACCGCGGGCGCGCGGCGTAGCGGCACGCGCGCGGCCCTCGCACGACGGCGGCGCGTTGTAAGTTTCGTGCTCGCGCCGGCGTTGCTGGGGGTATACGAGGTATCCGAATGCATCGAATCGTTCCGCCGCTCCTCGCCGTGTTGCTCACCGCCTGTGGATCCGACAAGTCGGGCGTCGCGCCCGGACCCGACGCGCCGAAGACCACGGCGCCGAAGCCGGACGTCACGCCCGCGCCGCCGGCCACGACCCCCGGCCGCTACGAGGCGAGCGGCACCGTGCTCGACAAGAAGGGCGTCGGGCCGCAGCTTTGCCTCGGCGCGGTGGCCACCTCGCTGCCGCCGCAGTGCGGGGGCATCCCGCTCGACGGCTGGGACTGGGCCAAGGTCGAGGGCGAGCAGACCGCGGGCGACACCACGTGGGGCGAGTACCGCGTGGTCGGCAGCTACGACGGCAAGCGCATGACCGCGAGCGAGCCGCCGGGTCCGCCGCAGTACCCGCAGGACAGCTTCACGTTCGACCCCGCGTGCCCCGAGCCGGCCGGCGGGTGGCCGCGGCCGGACCCCAAGAAGTCGGGCCAGGCCGACCTCGACCGCGCCAACCAGGCCGCCCAGAAGATGCCGGGCTACGCGGGCCTGTGGCTGTACGACCTGAAGCCGACGCAGGGCGAGCAGCAGGACCCGAAGAACCTCGTGCTCAACGTGACCTTCACCGGCGAGCTGGCGGCGCGCGAGGCGGAGCTGCGCAAGCTGTGGGGCGGGGCGCTGTGCGTGGCCCAGCAGAAGCACTCGGAGGCCGCGCTGGCCGGGCTGCGCGAGCAGGCCGAGGCGAACATCCGCGAGCTCGGCATGGAGATGCTCGACTCGGGCACCGACGTGGTGCGCGGCACGATCCGCGTGACCGTCACGACCGCGACCGCCGAGCAGCTGGCCAAATTGAAGGAGCGCTTCGGCGACACGCTGGTGGTGTCGGCGCGCATGCGGCCGCTGCCGTGAGCGCGGCGCCTCAGCCGGCGCGGCGCGAGTCGCCGTCGGCGGCGGCGGGCCGCTCCAGGTGCTCGCGGAAGCGCCGCTCGACGCGCTCGAGGTAGGGCCAGCGGGTCATGGCGGCGGCCCGCATGGCCTCGATCACGGTCTCGTCGGGCGGGGCGGCGTCGGCGTGGCGCACGCGGCGGGCGGCCCGGACCACGCCCGTGCGCGCGGCGAGCAGCGCCCCGGCCAGCGCGTGGCGCAGCGGCGCGGGGTTGATGTCGCGATAGGTGCTCAGCATGGCCGCGCGCACGCGCTTCAGGGTGTCGCGGTCGGTCAGCGAGAGGTCGGCCGGCGGGCGCGCGAGCAGGCCGGCGATCAGCCAGCCGTCGTGGAACACGGCGGCGGCGACGTCGGCGCAGTCCTTGACCGCGAGCACGAACACCAGCTTGCGCACCAGCTTCTTGAGCGGGAACAGGGCGACGGCGGTGGCCGCTCCGCGCAGCCACCCGGACGGGCCGGAGGTCAGGATCTCGGCGCCTTCGTGGCTCAGCTCGAGGTCGTGGGCGGCGAACAGCGAGCGGTGCATGCGCTCGGCGATCCGCCGGGCCAGCATGTCGTCGACGAACGGCACGGGGATCAGCGGGCACAGCCCGGCGAGCGCGCTGTGGGTCGTGACGATCCGCGTGGCCTGAGGGGAGTGAGCGTGGGCTCGGGTCATGCGCCGCGAATGTGCGGCGGGCCGGCGCCGGGGCCAGCGCGCCGCGCGGGCGCTCCGCGTCGTGGCGGGCCGCGCGGGCGGGCCGGCGGCGGGCGCCTGGCCCGCGATTGTTGCGGGGCGCGCCGCGGACCGCGACGCGCAGGCCCCGCGCGGACGCCGGCGCCGGCGAGCATGGCGCGCGATCGTGGCGGCTTCTCGGCGGTGCGACGATTTTTTATGCTGCGCGGCCGTATGACCAGCCAAAAGCCCCTCGCCGCGCCCCAGTTAGTCACCGACAGCCGCATGCTCTACACCAGCTGGATCCCCGCCGACCCGGCGGCACTGGCCAGGCTGTTGCCGCCGGCGCTGCGCCAGGCCGCGAGCGGCGCGGTGTACATGAATCAATACGTGGTCGACCGCGCCGAGCAGACCACCGGCTTCGGCGCCTACTCGCTGACCTACCTCGG
This sequence comes from Myxococcales bacterium, assembly GCA_016793465.1. The sequence continues at coordinate 17,666 of JAEUJW010000101.1, read as the reverse complement.
CCTCGACCTCGACTCGTTCGCGCCGGACGGCGCCACGCCGGCCCGGTTCTTCACCCACTATTTGAATTCGTCGGCGGTCGTGCGGGCCTACGCGGGTGAGCGCGGGGTGCCGGCCAGCCCCGGTCGCACGGAGATCGAGCGGCACGGGCGCACGGTGACGGCGACGACGTTCGTCGACGAGCGCCCGATCATCCGCACGCGCGCGCACGCGGGCCCGAACATCGCGGTGACCGTGAGCGGCCACCTGAAGTACGTGACCGTGGTCGGCGGGCGCCTCGTCGGCGGCAACTACCCGTACATCGGCGAGCTCGCCGAGGACTTCGCGGTCGAGTCGATCGAGTTCCTCGCGCCCGACCACCCGGTCTACGCGCTGCGCCCGGCCTCGCCGCTGCAGGTGGTCGCGGGCTCGTGCTTCTACTCGCCGCGCGACTCGTTCGTGTACCCCGGCGGCGAGGAGGACATGGGCCCGGCCGCGGGCTGATCGGTCAGCGGCGCAGGACCAGGGCCGAGCTCTTGAAGCCGACGATCCACACGTCTTTATCGATCCCCCAGATCGCGGCGAGGCCGGGGCCCTGGCCGCTGATCATCGGCGACCAGGTCTGGCCGTCCCAGTGGTGGATGAAGCCGGGGCTCTGGTCGGTGCCGCTGACGGTGAACAGGTCGTCGGGGCCGGAGCCCCACAGGTCGGTCGAGCCGCCCCACTTCGAGACGTCGTGGTCGGTCCAGTTGACGCCGTCCCAGTGGAACGCGAAGCCGCTGAAGGTGCCGGCGGCCCACACGTCGTCGGGGCCGACGACCCAGATCTGATCGGTGTCCTCGCCGTTGGGGGTGCTGCGGATCTTGGCCCAGTCGAGGCCGTCGAAGTGCCACAGCGTCTCGTTGTCGCCGACGGCCCAGATGTCGTCGGGGGCGAGGCCGTGGATGTCGCCGGCGTCAGCGCCGAGGTCCCACTCCATCATGGTCTGGCCGTCCCAGCGGGCGATGCTGACGTTGACGTATTGAATCGCGACCCACACGGTGTCGGCGTCCTGGGCCCACAGCTCCCACGCGCCCCAGCTGGTGAGCTTGGCCTCCTCGGTCCACACGCCGTCCTTGCAGCGCCACAGCCAGTGGTCGCCGTTCCAGGTCAGGCCCCAGATCGCGCCGCCGGCGGCCGACATGTCGACGAAGCTCTGGGCGCCCTGGCCGATGTCGACGAACGTCCACTTCTCGCCGTCCCAGTGGGCGGTCTGGGCGGCGGCGGCCCAGATGTCGTCGGGGCCGTTGCCGGCGATGGCGTCGAAGCCGTGGCGGTTCTTGCCGGCGTCGCCGTGTTCGAACGCCCACGCGCCGGCGCTGCGGCGGGCGATCGAGCCGCGCTCGCCGACCGCGAGCACCTCGTCGCCGACGACGGCGAGGGCCTGCGTCTCGGTGTAGAGGAAGTCGTCGTTCTCGGTGTAGGCGCCGTTCTCGAGCTCGAGCAGGGCCCCGCGGCCGCCGGCGTAGAGGCGCTCGCCGTCGCCGACGACGGCGTAGAGCGGGGTGCCGAACGGGGTGTCGACCTCGTCCCAAATCGGGTCCCCGGTCCAGTGGTTGAGGAACGGCTTGCCGTTGTCGCGGGCGGCGTAGACGTCCTGCGGGCCCGTGCCCCACATCGCCGCGACGCCGCCGGGGCCGTCGACCGAGCGCCAGCCCCAGGCGACGCCGTCGTAGTGGGCGACCGGCCCGCCGAAGCCGCTGCCGCCGATCCACACGTCGTTGCCGGCGGTGCCCCAGATCGAGAGCTGGTCGCCGCCGAAGTTCCAGGCGACCGGCGACCACGCCTCGCCGTCCCAGTGGATCACCGTCTTCTGGTTGCCGACGGCGTACACGTCGTCGCTGGCGAACCCGTGCACGGCCTTCAACCACCGCGTCGTGCCGCTCGCGACCTCCGACCAGGTCGCGCCGTCCCAGTGCACGATCTTGCCGCGGCCGCCGACCGCCCAGATGTCGTCGGGCGCGGCGCCCCAGATCCCGCGGAAGTCCTCGGCGTGGGCGGCCGGGGTGGTCGTCCACTGCTGGCCGTCGTGGAACATCAGCGTGCCGCCCTCGCCCGCGACCCACACCTTGCCCTGGCCGTCGTCCCAGATGTCGTACAGGCGGTTGCCGTGGGGCAGCGGCGTGGTCCAGCACCAGCCGTCGACGCTCGTCACGCAGCCGCCCGGGTCGACCGGCGCGCCGGTGGTGCTGTCGTCGCCGCTGCTCGCGTCGGTCGTGGCGCCGGTGGTGCCGGTGGTCGTGGTCGACGTCGTCGCGGGCTCGGTGGTCGCGGGGTCGCCCGTGCTCGGGCCCGGGCCGCCGGTGACGGACGCGGCGGTCGCGTCGCCGCCGCTGTCGCCGGTCGCGCTCGACGTCGGGGGCTCGGGCGCGGAGGTGGCGGTCGGGCCCTGCGAGCCGGCCTCGCCGCTCGACGCGGCCGCGTCGGCGGAGCCGCCACCGGCGTCGCCGCAGGCCGGGAGGAGCGCGAGCACGAGGCGGGACAGACGCGGGGCGGGCATGGCGGCGACGCTGGCATGCATGGCCGCGCGCCGCAACGACCGCCGCCGCGTGCGGGCGAAGGGTGGCGGACGGCGCGCCCTCAGGCGGCGGGCAGGCGGACCGTGAAGGTGCTGCCGACGCCGACCGCGCTGTCGACGACGATGCTGCCGGCCATGCGGTGCACGAGCTCGCGGCAGAGGGCCAGGCCGAGGCCGGCGCCGCCGAACAGGCGGGTCGCGCTGTCGTCGGCCTGGGTGAAGCGGTCGAAGATGCGGCCGAGCGCGGCCGCGGGGATGCCGGCGCCGGTGTCGCGGACGGTGAGCTCGACCGCCGCGCCGACCCGCTCGGCGGTGACGGTGATCGTGCCGTTGCTCGTGAACTTGGCGGCGTTGTCGAGCAGCGACACGAGCACGCGGATCACCGCCCGGCGGTCGCCGAGCAGCTCGAGGTCCGCGGCCACGGCCCGGACCACCGGCACCCCGCGGCCGGCCAGCGTCGGCGCGATCAGCATGAGCGCCTCGTCGACCGCCGGCGCGACCGCGACGGCCTCGCGGCGCAGCGCCGCCGCCCCGGCCTCGACCTGCGAGAGGTCGAGGATGTTGTCGATGAGCGCCAGCAGGTGGCCCGCGGCCCGCGTGACCCGCTCGAGGTCGGCGCAGTGGCGGGCCTGCTCCGAGCCGGCGAGCTCGGCCTCGACGAGCTCGGCGTAGCCGATCACCGCGTTGAGCGGGGTGCGCAGCTCGTGGCTCATGTTGGCGAGGAAGCGCGACTTGGCCTCGCTGGCGGCGTTGGCCCGCAGCTCGGCGGCGCGGCGCTCGGCGGCCTCGCGCATCAGCAGGTCGGTGCGCTCGGCGACGCGGGCCTCGAGCGTGGCGTTGGCGACCGCGAGCTGCTCCTCGAGGCGGTTGCGCCACACGCCCATCCACCCGAGCGCCGCGGTGAACGCGGTGAACAGGGCGATGGGGATCGAGATGTCGGCCACCGGGTCGTCGATGAAGCGGTAGCAGACCGCGGTGACCGCGATCTCGAAGGCGATGAACCACACGACCTCGAGCGGGCGCCGCAGCGCCACGGCCACGCCGATGACGACCGGCAGCACGCCGAGAATGTCCTCGAACAGCATGCGGTGCAGCGCCGACAGGGCCATGAACCACACGAACAGCGCGTGGCACAGCAGCACCAGCGCCAGGCGCAGCCGCGCCCGCGCCCACGCCCAGCGGTACGAGGCCGCCAGCGCGGCCAGCGCGAGCCCGGAGAACGCCGCGCGGGCGGCGAACGGGTCGAACGCGGCGTCCCACGCGGCCAGCGCGAACGCCGGGACCGCGACCGCCACGATCAGCAGCATGCCGCGGTAGAGGCCGACGCGATCGACGGCCGTGCGCGCGTCCCCGGGGGCCACCCGGCGATGTTCGCACAACCGCCGGCGCTCGACGCTCGCGCCTGCGCGGGCGTTCTCGACCGGCGGCCGGCGCGCCCGGGACGTGATAGAGGGGAGCGTGGCCGACGACCTGCAGCTCGTGGAGGCGTGGCGCGCCGGGGACCGGTCCGCCGGCGAGGCGCTGTTCCGCCGCCACTTCCCGGGGGTCAGCCGGTTCTTCCGCAACAAGTTCAGCGGCGGCGTCGACGACCTCGTGCAGCAGACGTTCATGGCCCTGCTCGAGGGGCGCGAGCGGCTGGCCAGCGGGTCGAGCTTTCGCAGCTACCTCTTCGGGATCGCCCACAACGTGCTGCGGGCCCACCTGCGCGGCCTGACCCGCCGACGCGCGTTCGACCCGGCCGCGAGCGCCATCGTCGACCTCGACCCCGGGGCCAGCACCATGCTCGGCGAGCGCGAGGAGCAGCGGCTGCTGCTGCAGGCGCTGCGCCGCATCCCGCTTGAGGCCCAGGTCGTGCTCGAGCTGGTCTACTGGGAGCAGATGAACGCGGCCGAGATCGCCGAGATCCTCGGCGTGCCCCACTCGACCATGCGCAGCCGGATCCAGCGCGCGCGCCAGCTGCTGCAGCGGGCGATCGAGCGGCTCGGCGAGTCGCCGGCGCTGATCGAGAGCACCCTCGGCGGGCTCGACGGCTGGGCCGCCTCCATCCGCGGGGCTGACCGGTCGTCAGGCCAGTAAAATCGCGCGAGCGTCGTCACCGGCGCCGTCTGCGACACTCCCTGCGAGGGGCAGGGTGCAGGCACCGGACACACCGCCGAGCGGCGACATCGAGGAGCGGCGGCTGTTCGCGGCGGTGTACGGGCGGCTGTTCGGCGGCGACGCGGGCGTGACGATCGGCCGCTACCGGCTCGAGCGGCGGCTCGGCGCCGGGACCATGGGCGAGGTCTACCTCGCCCGCGACGGCGCGCTCGACCGGGCCGTCGCGGTCAAGCTGATCCACGCGCACTTCGCCCGCGGGCGCCCGGCGGAGCGCCTGCGCCGCGAGGCCCGCGCGCTCGCCCGCCTCGCCCACCCCAACGTCGTCCACGTCTACGAGGTCGACGAGCACGAGGGCCGGGTGTTCCTGGCGATGGAGTACGTGCAGGGCGGCAGCCTGCGCGAGTGGATCGCCGCGGCGCGGCCGTCGTGGTCGGCGGTGCGCGACGCCTACGTCGCGGCCGGCCGCGGCCTGGCCGCCGCCCACGGCGTGGGCCTCGTGCACCGCGACTTCAAGCCCGACTCTGGGCTGGCGGCGTAAGTGCTTGAGAACACGTCGGTTTCTCGGCTACGGCGTTGGTACGTTCCCAGTCTGTACCAAGCCGGCCGGCCTGTCAAGAGCTGAACCGCGCCCGGCCGCCTGGCCCATGGGGCAGGCTCGCGCGTCACCGGAGGGTCAGGCGGATCCGGACGGGGCCGGCGGCGTCGCTTGCTGGGTAGCGGACGCGCTCGAGGGCTTGCAACACGCACGCATGCCAGGGGTAGTCCGGATCGCCGGGCGCTGGGGCGCGGAGGTTGAGCGCCGTCACGGTGCCACGGCCACGGGCGATGTCCAGATCGACGGTGAGGCGGCGAGGGGCGTCGGTGCATGCGCGGAGGCTCGGCAGGGCACGCTCCGCGGCCGTCGTCGCCTCGTCCAGCGAGACGGCCTCACGCCGAGCACGGGGGCCCGCCTCGCGCTTTGAGGGCGTGACGGGCGGGTCGGCGTCCGGCGTCGGCGGGGGCGTCGGTGCGGGGGACGGCACCGCGGGCGGAGGGCCGCCCGGCGTGGGCGCCGTCCCCTCGCCGGTCACGCCCTCGCCTGTCTGCTCTGCCGGTGTCGACACATCGCGCTCGTCGGGCTCGCGTGACACGGTCGCACGCCCAATAGCGAGGCTCACGGCCGCGGTGAGACCGAGCGCCCACAAGCCCGGCGCACGTCGCCGGCCCGACGCCGGCACCGTCGTCTCGCGTCGTTCACTCGCCACGGTGGCGACGTCGGTCGTTGTCACGAGCGCCGCGCCGTCCGTCGCGCTGACGAACGGTGCATCCGGCTCGGCGGTCACGGTGTCAGCCGCCGCAGCGGGGGTGTCGGTCGCGGCGGGTGCTTCAGCCACAGGCGCCGCCTCGGGCTTGTCGGCCGCCGCGACAGCCTCGTCGGCCGCGACGGCGATCGGCTTGGACGCGGGCGCCGGGGCGAGTTCCGCGGCGAGCTCGGCCTCCTCGTCCTCCAGGGTGCGCAGCACCGCCGCGAGGTCCGGGCGCATGTCGGGGCTCGGCATCAACATCGACAGCAGCAGTCCCTCGAGCCCGCTCGGGCATGCAGGGCACAGCATGTGCGGCGGCGTCGGCTCGCCGCCTGCCGCAGCGAACGGACGCCGCCCTGTCAGCAAGCGGTAGAGCAGGAGGCCGAGCGCGTAGACGTCGCTCGCGGTCGTGAAGGCCGCCCCGCCGCGCACTTCGGGCGCGGCGTAGTCCATGCCTTGCAGGCGCGTCTCCTGGCGCGGCTCGAGCCGCGCCTCCGGTGGCGTCGCCCACCGCTCGGTCAGCGCCACGTAGAACGCAGGCGACACCTGCGCCTGATCGAAGTCGAAGATCCACGCGCGGGGCTTCTCGCCGCGGGCGATCAGGACGTTGCCCGGGTGCAAGTCGCGGTAGACGATGCCGGCCGCGTGCACGGCGGCGAGTGTCCCGGCGAGTTGTAGGCCGATTGCGACGGCTTCGTCCGGTCGCAGGTGGCTCTGGGGGCGCACGTAGATCGTCGCGGGCGAGCCGGTGCACAGCGACGTGACCGCGAACCGCTGCCCCGCGTGGGTGCCGAAGTGAAGGATCCGCGGGATGTTCGGGTGATCCAGAGCCGACAACACCTTGGCCGCGCGGCGGAAGCGGATCACGTCGTCGTCGCTCGCCGCCTGGTCACGCACCTGATCGCGCATCATCTTGACGGCGACCTCGCGGGACAGCTCGCGGTCCGACGCGCGGTAGACGACTGAACTCGCGCCGACCCCGAGCACCTCGAGCAGGTCGTAGCTGCCGCCGTACAGGTGTCGCGGGCCGTTCTCCGGGTGCGCGGCGAGGATCGCCTCGAGTCCGCGTCGCAGGTGATCCGCGGACGGTAGGCGCTCGCTGAGATCGGGCGCGAGCGCGGCCTGGAGCAGTCGCGACAGGTCGTCCGGCGCGTCGCTCCCGGGGCATGCGTCGCGGATCGATCGGCCGCCCGCGTCTCGCGGTAGGAGCTGTGTGCAGAGCTGGTAGAGCGTCGCCGCCAGCGAGTAGACGTCCAGGCGCGGCTCGGCGGGGCACTGCCCCGCCTCGGGCGGCAGGTAGGGCGGGGTCCCGATCGGGTGCCCGAGCTGTGTTTGGTGACGCGCCGGTGGGTCGGGTGTGAAGCGGGCGTCCTGCGCGTCGTGGAACGTCGCGCCGACGCTGGCGAGCCCGAGATCGATGAGCTTCGCCGCTCGGTCGATCATCGTCACCATGATGTTGTCGGGCTTCAGGTCGCGGTGGACGATGCCGGCGACGTGCAGCGCATGCACGGCGCCGGCGGCCTGGATCCCGAGCCTGACGACCTCACGCCACGGCAGGGGCCCGCGCGCGAGGCGAGCGGACAGCGCTTCACCGTCGATGTACTCGAGCGCCATGAACGGCTGGCCGTCGAGCGTCTCGCCGAGATCGACCGCACGCACGATGTTCGCGTGCTGGAGGTTGCTCAAGATCTCGGCCTCGACCTTGAACCGGCGCCGGGCCTCCGGACGACGCGAATGCAGGATCTTGATCGCCACCGGGCACTTGCGGGTCGTGTCCTTCGCCAAGAACACGTCCGCCATGCCGCCCCTGGCGAGTCGGCGGATGATGCGGTGCCGCCCGGCGAGCAGCTCGCCGGCCATGTCGGCGCCCAATTCCTTGTGAACTCCCCAGTACGCCGTGCGGTGGCTTGCGGCCTTGAGGTCGGTACGCAGCGCCGCACCGATCGTCGGGTCGCTGCGCAGTCGGGCCATGGTGCCCTCGGCGGGCCCGGGAGTTGACGGGGTCGGGGAGCTGTCCATCGTCGCCAGCCTGCCACAAGGCGAGGCCGCGGGAGTCCCCAAGTGTTCCCCCAGAGCTTCCGGCCCCCCCCGCGGGTGCGGTACAAGTAGACCATGCCCGCCCTCGTCACTGTGCTCGCGCTCGCGCTCGCGGGAGCCGTCGCCGACCCGCCGCCGCTGTCCCCCACAGCAGACAACGATGCGATCTACGAGGCGATCGTCGCTGCCGATCCGACGCTCACGAAGTCGCCGACGTCGCTGGACAGCCTCGTCGCCGCCACGGAGCTTGCGGAGCAGAAGCTCCGCCAGGCGGACGACCCGGACGACACCGAGGATCTGCTGACGCTCGTCGCGCAGGGCCGTCGAACGGCGCACGGCCGCACGGGCGACGCGCAACACCTGTGCCGCCTCGTCGCCGCTGCCGATCATGTGCTCACGCAGGGGACCGCGGGCCCGCGCCTGTCTGCCGCCGCGTCCGACTTCCGAGCGGAGGCTGAGCGCGACGCGGGCGCGGAGGGCTGCGGCGACGCGCCTCCTGCGTCACCGACTCCGGAGAGCACGCCGCAGAACACGGCGGGCAGCGCCGCCGATACGGTCACGCCGCAACCTGAGCCAACGCCGCCGCCTCCGCCTCCACGCCCGGTCGATCAGCACGATCGGCGTCGTCTCCGGGCTGGCGTGGGTGTGCTTGTCCCCGGCCTCTTGCTGTTCGCGCCGATGGCCGGCCTCCTGGCAGTCCGCGCCGACGCCCGCCGCGACCTCGCAGACCTCAACGCCGACACCGCGACGCGGCCCGCGACCGACGCCGAGATGGGGCAGGCGGCCGCGCTCTACGACCGCCACACCGCGACGACGGCCGCCGCCGCTGTGCTCGGCGCGACTGGCGGGGTTCTCGTCGTAACCGCGGCCGTCCTGCTCGCCACGAAGCGCCGACAGCCCCGCGCCGCACTGGCACCGTGGGGGGGCCGGGGCGTCGGCGGGATCGTCCTGCAGGGGAGGTTTTAAAGTGCGCGATTTTGTTCGGTCCGTTAAACTCCGTGGCGTGGTCCGCATCACCCTCGCCGCCCTCACCCTCGCGCTCGGCTGCCGCATGCACGAGTACGAGATCTTCCTCGAACAGCAGGAGCAGTTCGCCAGCGACAGCAGCAGCGACGCAGGCAGCGACGCGGGGACGACGAGCGACGCGCAGCCGACGAGCGGAGGCCCGGTCGGCAGCGACGGCGCCGATGCGTCGGCAGGCGACACCGCGGACGCGAGCGACACCGGCGCGCCATCGTCCGACACCGCGACCGCGACCGACACCGGCGACGCGACGGACACGGACAGCCCGCCGGTGATGGACCCGGACAAGCCGGCGATCTCCGACGTCGAGCTACCCGATCACGTCTACGCCGCCGGCCCCGTGCCGATCAAGGTGCACACCGAGCACACCGGCTCCGTGTCCGTCCGCCTCGACGGCGCAGATCTGGGCGCGCTGGTCGACGAGGGCGGCGGCCTCTTCACCGGCGCGCTGCCGGTGCTCGGCGCGGTGGACGACGGCTGGCACGACGTCATCGTGACCGCCAAGCAAGGCCCGCACGAGGTCAGCCAGCCTGACGGCTTCACGGTCCAGGCGCCCGCGCCGGGCACCGAGGCGTGGTCGCTCGCCGGGCCGGACGGGAGCCGCACGAACCGGATCGCGGTCACGCCCGAGGGGGACTTGATCGAGGTCGGGCAGACCGAGGTCGGCGGCGTGCCGCAGCCGACGATCCGCAAGCGGTCGAGCGTCACCGGCGCGGAGCTGTGGCCCGAGAAGACGATCACGCTCGACACGCGCGAGGGCGGCGCCGTCGACGTCGCGGTCCTGCCGGACGGGCGCATGTGGGTCGCGATGAACGTGCGACCGCCGGGCAAGGATCAGCGGCCGCGGATCGTCCTGCTGGACGCGGACGGGCACGCGACGGGGATCGAGCTTGAGGGCACCGCCGGCCGGGTCGTCCGCGGGCTCGCGGTCCATGTGGACGGCGCCTGCTTCGCGGTGGGCCTCGCCGGGGTGATGGGCGACTGGGACATCGCCTACTGGCGGATCGACACGGCCGGCATGAAGGCGCTCGGCGACACGTTCGACGTCATCCCCGACCCAATCGACGATCAGCCGCACAGCTTCTTTGACCTCGCCAACGACGTCGTGATCAACGGCGACGTCGCGTGGGTCGTCGGCATGAGCAAGGGAAAGCACGACGGGGACTGGAACCTGCCGCTCCGCGGCATCCTCGTGCCGATGAACGTCCACAACGCCGCGCTCGTCGGGCCCGTCAGCGTCGCGCCGGCCGACAACGGGTGGCCGCAGAGCGCGTTCTTTGGTGCCGCGATCCATCCCGAGGGCGTCGTCACGACGGGCTACCGCTGTGACAAGACCTGCTCGACCTACGAGATCATGACGTCGCGCTACGGCGTCGATGGCAAGCGGGTGTGGTTCGAGAACGACGAGACGACCGTCGGACTCGCGTACGGCAGCGACGTCGTGCTCGACAGCCAGGGCCGTGCGCTCGTCGCGGGTGCCGTGATGCAGAACGGCACGCTGCGGGGCTACGTGTTCGGCCGCAAGGTCGACGTGCTCGGCCCCGTCGCGTTCGATCACTGGTACCCCGGCGTCGGCCCTTCGGAGGCGCTTGGCATCGTGCGCGACAGCTTCGATCGCCTCTTTCCCGCGGGCTACGTCACCGTCAGCGGCGAGACGCAGGCCCGAGTGACACAGGTCCACAACTGACGCCCTCACGCGGGCTGACGCCGCGCACGCGGGTCACTGCGGGATGAAGCTCGCGCATGCTTCGCTGATTTTTCCTACGGCCTCGTCGAAGAACGGCGCGTAGCTCGGCGCGCACGTGTCGCCGTACGCGGTGTAGGCGAACCGCGAGAACAGCTCCGAGAAGCCGAGCGGCCCGTCGTTGTACGTGCAGCCCGGCACCGGCTCGGCGTCTCCGAGCGGCTGTGGCGTCACCGCGAGCATGACGACGGCGCCAGGGTCGCCCTTGGCCGCGACGAGCGCCTCGTACTGCTTCTTGGCGTAGGTCGTTGAGCCGTGGTCATCGGTGTCCGAGATCAACACGACGACGAGCAACGCGTCCTCGCGCAGGAACCCCTCGTTGCACCCGCCCGCCTCGTTCATCTCAGGCGAGATCGCGGCGATCATCGCGTCCCCCATCGCCGCCGTGCCGCTGGACACGCCCACCTTGGCGATGCACTCGAACGCGCCCGTCATGTCCGGCTCGTCGCCGACGATGTAGCGGCGGCCGCCGTGGAGGTCGCACAGCTTGTTGGTCGCGTACGCGCCCACGTTGAAGGTCAGACCGGCGCCGAGGACCTTGTCGCACTCGGTCACGAGGTCGGCGTACGTCTGGCAATCGTAGTTGAGGGCGTGGGGGCCGCAGTTCGGGTAGTAGTCGGAACACAGTCCGTCGCCGCCCTCGCAGAACGAGTAGCCCGGCCACTCACCGTCCGGGTTCGCCGTCAGGATGTGGACGTCGAAGCCCTCGAGCTTCTGCTCGATCGTGTCGATGAAGCCGGGGAAGCTCGCAAGGAGCTGCGTCTGCTCGGTCTTCATCGTGCCTTGGCGCGAGATCACGAACAGGATGTCCACCTTGCCCATGCAGCCCGGCGGCTGGACAGGCCCGAAGTCCATCACGGTCCCGACGTCCAGCGTGCCCCCGCTCGTGCTCGTACTCCCGGAGCTGCCGGCGGAGTCGTCGGCGGGGCCAGTGGACGACGAGTCGCCGATGGACGAGCTGCCGCTCGTCGTCTCCGCCGTGCTCGTGACCGCCGGCCCGGAGGAGAACCCGGGCGGGGTGGCCGTGTCCCCGCAGGCGGCGAGCGCGAGGGCGGCGAGGATGGGTGCGCGCGTCACACGGCAAGGGTAGACCTCGCCGCGGCCGGTGTCACGCCGGGCGCCCGGCGCGGCCGACACGCCCGCCCTGGGGTCAGTGCTCGCCCGCCAGGCGGCGCAGGCGGGCGCGTGGCGGGAGCTGACGGACTGGACTGGCGTCCGGCGGTCCGCTCCGCGGCCGCACGGCGATCGTCGCGGTCGGGCTGGTGTCGATGTACGCCTCTCCCGAAACGAGGTAGCGGCCCCCGGCGAGGTAGGCGTCCGTCTGCGGCTCGTCGGTCCACACGTAGACGGCCTCGGGGTCGTCGCACGCCTGGATCGTGATGTACGCCTCCGCGGAGGCTGCGAGGTTGAACGTGTACCAGCCCGCGGCCGCGTTCCAGGTGACGCCCGACCAGACCAGCGACCGCTCCGGGTCGTCGATCCACTCCTGCGGGCCGATCGACGTCGCCTCGTCGCAGACCAGATCGAAGGTGTGCGACCACGTGTCGCCCGCCCGCTCGATCTCTGGCACGTCGCAGTCAAGCATCCCCACGGCGACGCGCGGGAAGGTCGCGAGGTAGTCGGCCTCGACCGCCGCGAAGTCATCGCCGAAGACCTCACGGAAGGTCGCCACCGAGTCGTCAATATCGGCTCCCGCCGTCGCCTCGTAGTAGTCGAGCAAGCTCGCCATGCCGTAGCGGTCGCGCAGGTAGGCCGTGAACGCACCGGCGGAGCTGTAATCGAGCCCGAGCCCGCTCTCGATCCGGAGCATGTCCGACGGTGTGATCTCCGGATCTGGAGCGTCGAGGTAGGCGTCGTCGAGCATCGTAGCCATGCCCTCGACCAGCCACACGCGCGGCCGTCCGAGCCGGCTCAGGTGAGCGTGCACAAGCTCGTGACTGTACGCGATCAGCGGCCCGTAGAAGTCCCGCCCCGGGGCGCACGCGCCGGCCATCTCGACACAGTGCTCGCCGATCTCGTCGCGCCGGTAGATCCAGTGGAAGACGAGCCCTTGCGGGTCACGGGGCAGTCCGGTCACGCGCTCCAACACAGCGAGACGCCGCTCGAGGAACGCGAAGGTACCCGCGCAGATCGGCTCGTCGAAGTCCTCGACGACGAGGAGGCCGTCGAGCTGATGCCGCTCCGCGTTCTCCCGCGCGCATGCACAGGCGACGAGCGCCGCCGCGGCCAGGATCTTCGGCGAGGACATCTACGGCTTCCCGGTCGTCGGGGGAGGGTCCCCGGTCGTCGGCGTGGTCGGCACTTCCTCCGAGTTTGGCCGCACGCACTCGCAGTACTTGTCGTTGTCGAACTTGTCGCACATCGCAGTCTCTACCGGCAGCGGGCACTCCTTGTGCGGCTTCTTGCACAGGTCTGTTAGGCCGCACACTTGGTACTCGCACTTACCTGTGCTGTGCGGGTCGCCGGGGTCGTTCGTGCACTTGTAGCCGTGGGGACACTTGGTTTTGTTGCTGCAAGTCGCTCCCTTAACTGGATCTTCCGGAGCCTCGGGGTTGCTGCCGCATCCGAAGGCCAGGGCCACCGCCACCAGGAACTGCCAAGTTCGTCGTTGCATGTTGTCCTCCGCGCCGAGAGTAGGAGGCCGCCGGGGCTGGCGCAACGCCGTGCGCGGGAACGGCGTCCGGGAGCCGTAGCGTAAACGGTCGCCACGCGGCGCGCTGCCCTTGCGCTGGGCGTCGAGCAGAGCGGGCGCGCAGGCGCGGGCCCCGCGGCGCGTCGCCAAGCGCCCGCCGCCGCGTCGGTCGGCGTGGCGCGTCCGCCGAGCGCGTGGTGGAGCGCGTAGACGGTGCCCGCGCGGCCGGGTCGGCGGGGACATCCGGTGGCCTACGCCGGATCGTCGCTGACGGGCAAGCACATCCTCGACCGGGCCCGGCGTCGCCGACCAACAGCTCCGCACGCCGCGCGTCGCCACCGTCGCCTGGGCCCAGCGCCGACACGGCGCAGCCGTGACGTCAGACGCGGCGCCGTGGCGACATGGACGCGACGCCTCGGCATGCGACGCGCGCGGCATGCGACACGGACGCGACACGGGATGCGACACGGACGCGGCGCCGCGGCATGCGACACGGGACGCGACACGCGACACGCGACACGGGACGCGGCGCCGCGGCATGCGACACGGATGCGACACGGACGCGGCGCTGCGGCATGCGACACGGGACGCGACACAGGACGCGGCGCCGCGGCATGCGACACGGATGCGACACGGATGCGGCGCGTGGCATCTGGCACGGCACGAGGCCCTTTGCGTGCGGGGCGGCAGGCGGTTCGCCTGAGCCGCGAGCCAGCCATTTCTGATAGCTACCAGCGATCACTCTGATATCAGCAGAACGATGCGGGGGGCTGCGTAGACCGATCATTTCTGATAGCTACCAGCGATCATTCTGATATCAGGCGAATGACGCGAGGGGCTGCGTGGCTCGATCATTTCTGATCGCTACCAGCGATCACTCTGATATCAGGCGGACGACGCGAGGGGCTACGTGGCTCGATCATTTCTGATCGCTACCAACGATCACTCTGATATCAGGCGGACGACGCGAGGGGCTACGTGGCTCGATCATTTCTGATCGCTACCAGCGATCACTCTGATATCAGGCGAACGGCGCAGGGGGCTGCGTGGCCCGATCATTACTGATCGCCACTAGCGATCACTCTGATATCTGGTGAACGACACCGTAGCGCAGCGTTCGGGGCTCGCTGCCGCGCGGTCCGATGCGGTGACGCGCGTGGGTGAACCGTGGAGGACGAGCGGACCTGGCATCATCGCCGCCAGGCGCGACGGCGCCGGGAGGCGCGCGGCGCCGGCCCTCTACGACGCGCGCGCGGTATCTTGCGTGCACGGAGGTCATGCGCGGGTTGTTTGGGAAGCACTTCTTCTTTATTAAGCTTTGCAAGGCTTTTGCTGGCTTGTTTGCGACTTCCTAAGAAGAACTCGAGATCCTTGTCATATGGTTGAAAGGACAGGTCGCGCATGCGCGGCCGCGCCACTCGACGCGCGGCCTGCCATCGCGCAACCCGGACGAGCCTGTGGTCCCGCGCGTCAGGTGGGCCGTCGCGCGGATCCGTTGTCTTGTGAGCCCCACATGTTCCAGATATCAAGGTGATCGCTGGTAGCGATCTGAAAAGGAGACCTCTCGTGATCATCGCAGTTCACAACCACAAGGGCGGCATCGGGAAGACCACGATCACCGCACACACCGGGCTCCGCGCCGATCAGCGCGGCATCCCAAGCCTCTTGGTCACGCTCGACCGCCAGGGCGACCTGATGCGCTGGTTCAGCGACGAGCGGCAGCTCGACCCGAGCAGGCCGATCAAGCGCGGGAACATCACCGCGCTCTACTCGCCGATGGAACAGCCGCCTGCGAGCGCGACGAGCGGCTTTCCCCTCGTGGTCATCGACACCCCTCCCGAGGCGGGCATCCCGGCCATCGTCACTCCCGACCTCTGGATCTGTCCCGTCGACAACCGCACCGCGATCGAGTCCCTCGCCGAGATCGTGCCGGAGATGACCGAGAAGGCGCCGTGCTACGTCGTCTTCTACGGGACGGATGCGGGCGGCATAAACACCCAACGCGGCTTGCAGGAGGCCACAAGGCTGATCCCGGGCGTCGAGTATCACCCGGAGATCATGCCACACAGCCCGGCAGCGTTTCGGTCCCAGGCTTACTACAGGCCGGTGTGGGACGTGCCACACGGCAAAGGGACGGTCGCGCATCACTTGATGGTCGGGCTCTGCGACGCGATCCTCGCGCGGGCCGGCTTCCCAGCGGAGAAGCGTTAATGGGGCGTGGCCCGTCCTTCAACCCGCAGCCCTTCACCGGAACCCACGCACCACCGGGCGCCAGCCCGGAGGCGCTGCGAGAGCTCGAGAAGATGAAGCAGGAGGCTCCGAAACCGCCGAGCACACCGACGCAGCCAGATCGTCGATCTCCCGACGACGCAGGGGAAGACGACGACGCGGGCCCCGAGGCTCCGCCGCGCCGCGCCGCCAGGCGCCGCTCGAACACGTCACCCCAACCACGCTCCGACGAGGGCACGGGCGAGGCCGACGAGACCAAGCCACGCGGCCGGGCTCCGCGCGCGCGTGCACAGGGCGGTCAAGGCCGACCGCCGAAGGAAGACCGCGCGCAACGGGTGATCCGTCTGTCACCGCAGCTCGACGCGAAGCTGCGGCAGCTCGCCGAGTTCCGCGGCGTGGACCTGAACGCCGCCGCCAGCGTGGCGATCGCCGAAGACTGGCGCCGGTGTTTCGGATCGCCGCCTGATCGCAGCTAGACGTCAGTCAGCGATCCGCTCGACCCGCGCGCGCTCCTGCGTCTTGAGCAGCGCGCAGGTCTCCTCTAATCTGTTTTGATGGCGGAGGACGGTAACTCGGACGTGGAGAAGACGATCGCCAAGATCGCGATCGCTGTAGGCAGCGGCGTCGCGGGTGGACTGATCATCCGCGGGATCATCAACGGGGTGAAGGCGCTAGGCCCTCCACCGCGGTCTCGACCCAAGGCCGCGAGCACGACGAGGCCGGACCCTCCGATCGACGGCTGGCAGAGGCCCGGATGGCCACCCTCGCCCGGATGGCCAACCTCACCCGGGACCCGGCCCGGCCCATCCCCCCGAAGGTCCCAACCAGCAGAACCCCCGCCCGCGGAGCCCTCGCGAGCGTCCCCACGTCCAGAGCCCGCGAAGCCCCCGCAGGCATCCCCCAGCCCGAAGCCCGCGGAGGCATCCCCAAGCCCGAAGCCCGCGGAGGCATCCCCGACCCCGAAGCCCGCGGAGCCCTCGCGGGTTCGGGGCTCGCGGGGCGGCCCGGTCTTCGACCCTACGCGAGCGGCGAGGCCGGTACCGTCGCCGAAGGCGGAGCCAGAGCCGCCGGTGGTCGAACCGTGGATGGAGGAGGTTGCGCGTCGGATGGCCGAGGGGATCAAGGCGCGACAAGCCGGCCGGCGGTGATGAACGACGAGGCCGCCTACCGCGCGACGCGCCGTAGGCGGCCTGTCGCCGCGGGAGCCGAGCGGGCGTCAGCCCGGCAGCAGCCGATCGACCACGCTGCGGCAGTGTTCGTCCGACGTGTGGACGTAGCGCTCCGTGGTCGACAGCTTCTTGTGCCCGAGCAGGCGCATCACCACCTTGCCGCCCGCGCCGCCGTTCATCATGCGCGAGCCGAAGCAGTGCCGCAGCGCGTGCATGCCGTAGGCCGGCACCCCGGCGTAGCCCGCGACCCGCCGCAGGACCGTGCGCTGCGAGTCCGTGGTCATGTCGCTGCCGTCCTCGCGGCGCAGCACCCGGCCCGTCGCGCCCTCGGCCGCCTGGTGCCGGACGAGGGCGCGGTGCAGCCGGCCGGACATCGGCACCGAGCGCGTCACCCCGCCCTTGGGCGTGCCCTCGTGGCCCCGCACGAGGTTGCTCCGGATCGTGACCTCGCGCTTGGCGAGGTCGACGTCCGTCCAGCGCAGCGCGCTGATCTCCCCCGACCGCAGCCCCGCCTCGCCCGCGAGCAGGATCAAGACGAGGTCGGCGGTCGCGAAGGTCGCCGCGCTCTCGACGAGGGCCTCGAACTGATCGGCCGTGTACCAGGCCGCCTCGGTCTCGTTCGTCAGGTACGGCGCCTTGGGGATCTCGATCTTCTTGCCGTGCTTCTCCTTGGCGCAGCGCAGCAACGCGATGATGTACTTGAGCAGGTTGTTGACCGACCCGGGCTCGAGGTCGGCCCGCTTCTTGACGACGAGCGCGAGCGCGGCCTCCGTGACTTCGTTGAGCCGCAGCTTGCCGATCAGCGGGAGGATGTGGCAGCGCAGCAGCAGGGCCTTGTTGTGCAGCGTGCTCGGCTTGTGCCGCTGGGCCTTGCTGTACTCGATCCACAGCGGCGCGAACTCCTCGACGGTCGGCATC